>NZ_JARXWB010000003.1 GCF_029892425.1 Bradyrhizobium sp. BR13661
GGGAGACCGGGCCGGATCACGGCGTCAAGCGCCAAGGACCCAACGGCTTCCCGCCCACCGCCATCATGACAGACTTTCCACACACAGGGACCCAGGCGCTGCAGAGCGCATTGCCGCGATATGGGCCCCGGCTCTGCAGCGCACCACGCCGCGAAGACGCGGCGCGCTGCGCTGCGTCCGGGGCACGAGAATATAACTGGCGTCATCAACAGACACGCGTCATCGGTCTCGCGGCGCAGGCGCCCGAAGCTTTGCTGTCCGTTTCGCACCTCTCGAGAAGAAAGGGCGCAGGGAAGGCCGGGCGCCGGCTGGCACCCAGGGTCCGCATACGAAAAACGCACGCGGGGTGACCACAGGTGACGCCGGGACATCCCGGCCTTCCCTGCGCAATGGTTTTACGGCTTATGGCGCGCTCTCCCCGGGGAGCGATGCACTCTTGCCCCCGTCGCCTCGCGAATGACCGATGCGCGCGGTCCGGTCGGGCCGCCGCATCACCGCAAGGCTTGACGCACAGACTCCGGGCGCCAGGACCACACGCTTTTGCCGTCCGCGGACGCCCCTCCCGGAACATTCGGACGCTCGCGCGTGCTCGCCCCCGAAGCCGAAAGGAACGCTGTGACCGCGCCGTGTCGATCCCGCGGATCGTGATGGCTCACGGGGATTTCCCGCCCTGCCATCCCGTCACGCGCCGGCGCTGCCGCGTCCATCGCGTCCCGGCCTACGTATCGTGACGATCGCGAAACGTCCCTTTGACGGGCCGGGATGGAATGCGGTTTAACCGAAGACATGAATTCGGTCAATCAGAATATTTGCAGCACCGTCGTTGACCCACATGTGGCGTGTTTCGCCCGTCGGTCAACGCGAGGCATAGTGTGCATGGTGGGCTGGCATTGCGTGGCCGTCCCCCGTGAATTGCGCATTGTGCGGCAGAAATGCCGCGGCGTGATCGATGGGTTCAGCGCTCGGAGCAGATCCATTTGAGCGTTCAGCCGTCCCTGGGAAACGTACAGCGGCGGGTTATAAGTGACCTCGACATTCCCGAACCATCAGACAATGATCTCAGTTCTGGATCAGCTCAGTCCACCGCCCGCCAGGATCGCCTATGATGAAGCTCGTATCGAACAATCCTCCAGATTTCGACAGGCTAGGCGCGCTGCTCTTCGATAAGGACGATCTGCTGTTGGTGTGGCCGGAAGCGAGGTTCCCGTTCGATCGAGAGCAATGGGGCGAAAGGCTATCATCGCATCCCGGAAACCGATCGTATTTCGTGGCTTTCGACGGCCAGATAATCGGGCACGTTGCTTTGCTGGAGACTGATGAAGCGGAAACGTTAGCGCTGTCATACGTGTTCATCAAACCGCATTACCGCGGCCGCGGGCTTGGCATTCTGCTAATGACCCTGGTCGAGCTTGAGGCCAAGACACTCGGAGCTCGCGCTCTACGTCTTCGCGTCAGAACCTACAATCCTCGAGCGCGTCGCGTGTATGAGGCCGCTGGATTTGCCCAAAGCGACCAAACTGACACCCTCGTTATCATGCGCAAGCAACTATGAGCGTCACGCTCGGTTCACGGCTGCGCCGACGTCAGTAGCGTGTAGGATGGGTAGAGCGAAGCGAAACCCATCATGCTTCGTCATAGGCAGACGGATTGATGGGTTTCGCTTCGCTCTACCCATCCTACGAGGTCACGCCCTACGCCGGCACGATCACCTTGCCGATCGGCCAGAGCGCGATGCCCGCGAGCTTCAGATGCGCCCAGGCGAAGGGAAGGCCGATGATGGTGATCGCATAGAGCACGGCGGTCAGGAGGTGGCCGAGCGCCAGCCACCAGCCGGCCAGCACGAACCAGATGATGTTGCCGATCACGCCGAGGGCGCCCGTGCCGATATCGCTCATGCCGGTAACCTCGTCGCGGTTGACCGCGCGCGAGCCGAACGGCAGCAGCGTGTAAATGGCGATGTTGAACGCCGCCCGCGCCCAGGGCAGGCCGATGATGGTGATGGCCATGATGACGGACGCCACCAGCCAACCGAATGCCATCCAGGCACCGCCGATGAGAATCCAGATCAGGTTGAGCAAGATGGAAACTGGGGACATGAGTTTGAGAACCTTGGGACCATCCGGAGGGCAATGGGCCCTCTTATAGCACGACCTCCGCAGTCATAGTCCATGACGCCGGTTACGTTCAGCGCGCAGCGATGTTCCGACAAATCCAACATCTGCGATGCCGCGCGACATCTCGTTCGAACAGAGCCAAAGCGTGACCGCCGCGGCACAGATCGCCGCAAGGCCGGAAATGAGAACAAGATTAGGACAGAATGTGACAAGAAAATTATCCAGTGGAACGGACCCCGTCGGCCAGCGCGGTGTGCAAGACGATGCCAGAGTCCAACCGGAAAGCATCACGGCGGCAGCGTTCGCCACGGCCAAAGCCGTCACGACGATCGCAAGACCCTTCTTCATGGAGAGCGCGAGATCGGCCAGTTTCACGACTGCACAACACGCGATCACGGCGACGATGGCCATGCCCCAACCGGATACTCCGGCGGCGATGGCCTGAGCCTGACCGCTCCAGGCCCATAGTGCCGCGACACAGGCAAGCAGGGTCAGATTGACCTTCACGACTTCGGGGAACTTGCAGCGCAGCGCGTAAGGATTCGCCTTTTCGACGAGGTCGAGCAGTGCGCAGGCGATCAGCCCCGCCGCAAAGCCACCGAGATGGACGCCCCAGTCGATCCGCGAATTGCTGAACGCAAATGCGATGTTCAATCCGATATTGATCGCGAAGAAGTCGAAGCTGACGTCGAGCTTGCCGAGAATCCAGAGGCACAACAGCGCGCCCAGGACGCCGGACGTGGCGCCGGATGCGCCGACCGTCAAGTAAGGCGTGGAATGAATGCCGTTGCCAACGATGGCGCCGAATACCATCGCGCAGAGATAGATGATGAGGAAATAGGCCGGCCCCACCCGTCGCTCGAGATGTCCGCCCCACAGCACCAGACACAACATGTTCATGGTAAGGTGGACGAAATTGACGTGCAGGAAGCCGTAGGCGAGCAGGCGCCAATACTCATGACGCGCGATGGCGGTCGAATACATGCCGCCGTAGCGATAGAGCAGCTCCGACGAAGCCGCCGGACCGCCCGCCTGGATGAAGCAAAACCCCGACGCGAGGACCGTCACCGTCATCAGCGCGTAGACGGCCGCATGAGGGGTTTCGAAGAAGCTGGCACGATATGAGGGCATTGGCGATCGCAAGCAGGAGGAGACGTAGATGCCAACCTAGCCGAGCCGATCGATGATTGCTACTCCAGCGGGTGCCAGCCGCTGACGCCTACCGTCCCTCGAATTTCGGCGCGCGCTTCTCCATGAAAGCCTTCATGCCCTCGGCCATGTCCTGCGTCTTGAACAGCGGCAGCAGTTGGAGATAGACGTGATGGACGTGGTCGTGGAAGTTCTCGTTCAGGCCCATCCGCATCATACGCTTGGAGGCCTGCACCGCGAGCGGCGCGTTGGCGGCAATCTCGCGGGCGACGGCGTACGCGCGGGTCATCAGCTCGGCATCCGGCACGACCTCGTTGGCAAGGCCCCAGTCCAGGCACTCGCGCGCGCTCAGCGTGCGGCCGGTAAAAATCAGCTCGGAGGCCTTGGCCCAGCCGAGCATGCGCGGCAACAGCCAGGTGCCGCCGGATTCCGGCACCACGCCGCGCTTGACGAAGGCGGCGGCGAGCTTTGAGGATTCCGCCATGATGCGGATGTCGCAGCCAAGCGCGGTGTCCATGCCGTAACCGGCCGCGCCGCCATTGACGGCGCAGATGGTCGGCTTGTCCATCGCCTGCAACACCGTCGGCGGCGTGTTGCGCAGATTGATCGTCGTCGGCGAGGACGCCGCGCTGAGGCCATTGCCGTCGCGCTCCCTGCGGAGATCGAGGCCGGCGCAGAACGCCCTGCCCCTGCCGGTGAGAATCACCACGCGGACATTCTTGTCCTCATTGGCCTCGGTCAAGAGCCGCGCGAGGTCGTTCAGCATCGGGCCGGAGATCGTATTCATCCGCTCCGGCGCGTTCAGCGTGATGGTCGCGATGTGATCGGCGACCTCGTAAAGGACTTCGTTTTCGGCGTCGGTCATGTGTCGCTCCTCGAATTGTCAGATCCTGCGTCCCGCCTGCTCCCAATAGGGATCGCGGAGCCGGCGCTTGAAGATTTTTCCGGAATCTTCGCGCGGCAGTCCCGTGCGGATCTCGATGTGTTTTGGGACCTTGTAATCGGCGAGCGAGCTCTTGAGCCGCGCACGGATGCCCGCGGCGTCGAGCGTTACGCCCGGCTGCGGCTCGACCACCGCCATCAGCGCCTCGCCGAACTCGGCATCGGGGATGCCGAACACAGCGCAATCATGCACGCCAGGCACCGCGTGCAGCACCGACTCGATCTCGGCCGGATAGATGTTGACGCCGCCAGAGATCACCATGTCGCGCTTGCGGTCGCAGATGAAGACGTAGCCGTCCTCGTCGATATAGCCGACGTCGCCCGAGGTGATGAACCCGTCGCGGTCGATCTCTGCGCGCTTCTCGGGCTTGTTGTGATAGGTGAAGTCGGCCATTGCAGGCATGCGCGAATAGATCTCGCCGATTTCGCCGACACCAAGCACGCGACCGTCATCGCCGATGAAACGTAATTCGGCGCCGGGCGAGATCTTACCGACCGTACCGGGCTTCTTGAGTGCGTCCTCCGACGTCGCGAAGGTGACGGCGCTGGATTCGGTCGAGCCGTAGAATTCGTAGATCACCGGCCCCCACCATTCGATCATGGCGCGCTTGACGTCCGCCGGACAGGGCGCGGCCGCGTGGATGATGTGGCGCAGCGAAGAGACGTCGTATTTCTTGCGGACCTCCTCCGGCAGCTTCATCAGGCGGATGAACATGGTCGGCACCATGAAGATGGTGTCGACCTTGTAGCGCTCGATCAGCTGCAGAAAATCTTCCGCCTCAAAGCGCGGCATCAGCACCAGCACGCCGCCGAGCTTGCCGGCGCGGATGCCGAACGAATTCGGCGCGGAATGGTAGAGCGGCCCCGGCAGGATCGCGCGGGCTCCCGGCTTGAGCCCATAGATCATTGCGCGCATGCGCTCGCCGGCGGCCTGTTGCTCCGGCGTCGGCGCGTTACGCCGCACGCCCTTGGGATGGCCTGTGGTGCCTGAGGTGTAGATCATGTTCATCGGCTGCGGCACGACCGGGCCGTCATAGGGCTGGAATTGCGCGAGCCAGGATTCGAAATCGATCGCGAAGTCCGGCGTCTTCAGGTGATCGGGATCGATCTTGTAGTTTCTCAGGATTTCCGGCGGCGTCGGCACGCTGAGCACGGTCACGCCTTTCGGGATCGCGTCGCGCAAGGCATGCAACATGTCGGCGTGACCGATCAGCACGGATGTGCCGGTATCACCGAGGATGTAGTTGATCTCCTCGGGCTTGAAATGCCAGTTGATCGGCACGCCATAGGCGCCGAGCCGCATCGCGGCGTAGGCAGCCTCGAGGAAGGCGATGTCGTTGCGCATCAGCATGCAGACGCAATCGCCTTGCTGGACGCCGATCCTGGCGAGGCCGGATGCGATACGGTCGGCGCGAGCCGCGACTTCGGAATGGGTGCGGCGGCGATCGCCGGAGACGATGCCGAGGAATGGGGACGTTTCGCTCATTCTTGTTTTTCTTTGTTGTGAGTTGCTGTCATTCCGGGGCGACGCGAAGCATCGAACCCGGAATCCATTTCACAGCGGACGATGAGGCGCGATGGATTCCGGGCCTGCGCCTGCGGCGTATCCCGGAATGACGACCTCAATCCGCATACTTCGCCGCACGTTTCTCCAGATTCGACCGCACAGCCTCGGTCTGGTTCGCGCTGCCGATCAGCTTCTGCTGCTCGACGGACTCAGCCAGCAGCGCCGGACCGGGATCGACCGAGAGATTGTTCAGCAGCCGCTTGGCCGCGCGGATCGCATCGGGGCTCTTGCCGGCGATCTCGCGTGCGACTTCGAGCGCAGCTGCGCGCGGGTCATCGCAAATGCGGGTGGCGAGACCGTAAGTCATCGCCTCCTGCGCGGAGAAGATGCGCCCTGTATAGGTGAGATCGCGCAGGATGTCGTCGCGCACGAGCGAGGCCAGGATCGGCGTGCCTGCCATATCAGGGACGAGGCCCCATTTGATTTCCATGATCGACATCCGCGCATCGGGGCTGAGGAAACGCATGTCGGCGCCGAGCGAGAGCTGGAAGCCGCCGCCGAACGCGACGCCATGCACCGCCGCGATCACGGGAACCGGAAGCTGGCGCCATCCCCACACGGCCTGTTGTGGGAAGTTCGCCTGGCCATGCGTCCGCTTGGTGAGATCGCGATTTTCGCCACCCGGAATTCCGTTACCGCCCTTCTCCTTCATGGCTGCAAAACGTCCCATGTCGAGACCGGCGCAGAAGGCGCGGCCCTCGCCGGACAGCACGACGACGCGCACGCCTTTCTCCGTCGAAAGCCGCTCGGTTGCCGCAACAAGGGCCTCGAACATGGCCTGATCGAGCGCATTCATCTTGTCCGCGCGCACCAGGCGCACGTCGGCGACGCCTTCGGAGATCGAAATCGAGACGCGCTCTTCCATGGATGAATTCTCCCTGTTCTTGTTCGGTGCCGCTTTACAGAAAGCGGGCGGCCAGATTTAGTCAATCGACCAATTAACTGACAATCCGTACGGGAGATACAGCCATGTTCAAGGAAAATCTTCTGGCTGGCCGGCGCATTCTCGTGACCGGCGGCGGCACCGGGCTCGGCAAATCCATGGCAGCCCGCTTCCTCCAGCTCGGCGCCGAGGTGCATATCTGCGGCCGGCGCAAGATCGTCTGCGACGAGACCGCGATCGAGCTGATGGGTGAATATGGCGGCCGCGTCACCAGCCACGGTGTCGACATCCGCAATTCGCTCGCGGTCGAGGAGATGGTCGACAACATCTTTCGCGATGCGCCGCTCACCGATCTCATCAACAACGCCGCCGGCAATTTCATCTCGCGCACGGAAGAGCTCTCGCCGCGCGGTTTCGATGCCGTCGCCAACATCGTCATGCACGGCACGTTCTATGTGACCCATGCCGTCGGCAAGCGCTGGATCGCGCTGAAGCAGCCCGGCAACGTCGTGTCGATCACCGTCACCTGGGTGCGCAACGGCTCGCCCTATGTGGTGCCGTCGGCGATGAGCAAATCGGCGATCCACGCCATGACGATGTCGCTCGCGACCGAATGGGGCCGCTACGGCATCCGCCTCAACACCATCGCGCCAGGCGAGATCCCGACCGAGGGCATGAGCAAGCGCATCAAGCCGGGCGACGAGGCCGGCGCGCGCACCAAGGCGATGAACCCGATGGGCCGCGTCGGCACCATGGAGGAATTGCAGAACCTCGCCGTGTTCCTGATCTCCGGCGGCTGCGACTGGATCACCGGCGAGACCATCGCCATGGACGGCGCGCAGGCGCTCGCCATGGGCGGCAATTTCTACCAGCTCCGCGACTGGAGCGACGACGACTGGAAGACCGCGCGCGAAAGCATCATGGCGCAGAACGAGAAGGATCGCGCGAAGCGGGGGTAATCTCGTGCCCCGGACGCAGCGCAGCACGCCCCCGGCGATGCGAAGCATCGTCCGGTGCGGCGTGGTGCGCTGCTGAGCCGGGGCCCATCTCTCGGCGCACACAAAAGAATGGGTCCCGGCTCTGCGCAGCAGCGCAAAGGGCGCTGCAGCGCGTCCGGGACACGAGACCGCGCTTGTCCGGGACGACGGAGGAGTCCACCTTGTCTTCACCCGCGGATGACGCCACACTCCGCGACATAAGAACAGACGTCACGGGAGAAACATGTCCACACAGCCATTGGCAAACCTCGCCGAGATGGTGCGCCAGCGCGCGACGAGCCGCGGCAACGCCATTGCCTATGAGTTCGAGGGCCGCGTCACCAGCTTTGCCGAATTCGACATCAAGACCAACAAGGTCGCCAATGCGCTGATCGCGATCGGCGTGAAGAAGGGCGACCGCATCGCCTATCTCGGCAAGAACAGCGACATCTATTTCGAATTGCTGATGGGCGCGATCAAGGCCGGCGTGGTGATGGCGCCGGTGAACTGGCGGCTCGCCGGACCCGAGGTCGCCTTCATCGTTGGTGACTGCAGGGCGCCGGTGCTGTTCGTCGGGCCGGAGTTCATCACGCTGGTGCACCAGATCAAGGAAAAGCTGCCGGGCGTGCACACCATTATCACGACTGAAGGCGGCGCACCGGAATGGCAGGATTTTAAGCCCTGGCGCGATGCGCAGAGCGGTGACGACCCGAAGGTTGCGATCGACACCAAAGACATTGCGATCCAGCTCTACACGTCGGGCACCACCGGCAAGCCGAAGGGCGCGATGCTGAGCCACGCGAACTTCCTCAACCTGGTGCAGACGGGCAATGCCGAGGACAAGCCGGAATGGAACCGGTGGTCGACCGACGACGTCTCGCTGGTCGCGATGCCGATCTTCCATATCGGCGGCTCCGGCTGGGGCGTGATGGGGCTGTATCACGGTGCCCGCGGCGTCATTGCGCGCGAATTCGATCCGACCAAGGTGCTGGATTTCTTCGAGCAGTCGGGCATCACGAAACTGTTCATGGTGCCGGCGGCAATGCAGTTCGTGGTGCGGCAGCCGCGCGCCAAGACGGTCGACTTCTCCAGGCTGAAATACATGCTGTACGGCGCCTCGCCGATTCCGGCGGCGCTGCTGAAGGAATGCATCGAGGTCTTCAAGTGCGGCTTCGTGCAGATGTACGGCATGACCGAGACGACGGGCACGATCGTCGCGCTGCCGCCGGAGGATCACGTCGAGGGCCTCGAGCGGATGCGCTCGGCCGGCAAGGCGCTGCCGGGCGTCGAGATCGCCATCCTGGATGCCGACGGCAAGCCGCTGCCGCCGCGTCAGGTCGGCGAGATCGCGACGCGCTCGGGCTCCAACATGGCCGGCTACTGGAACCTACCGGAGGCGACCGCCGCGACGCTGCGCGGCGACGGCTGGCTGCGCACCGGCGATGCCGGCTACATGGACGAGGACGGCTACCTCTACATCCACGATCGCATCAAGGACATGATCATCTCCGGCGGCGAGAACATCTACCCGGCCGAGGTGGAGAGCGCGCTGTGCGACCATCCTGACGTGGCCGAGGCCGCCGTGATCGGCATCCCCGATGACAAATGGGGCGAGGCGGTGAAGGCCGTCGTGGTGATGAAGCCAGGCAAGGAGGCGACCGCCACCGACCTCATCAACTTCACCCGGACGCGCATCGCCGGCTTCAAGACGCCGAAGAGCGTGGAGTTTCTGCCGGCGCTGCCGAGGAATCCGTCAGGCAAGATTCTGCGGCGACAGTTGAGGGAGCCGTATTGGGCGGGGAAGGATCGGCGGGTGAATTGATGCCGCCTCATTCACATCGTCGTCCTGGACAAGCGTAGCGGAGCGAAGCGCAGATCCAGGACCCATTGTCACCGAATTGAGTTTCGCGAAGGCTGATGACTACCCGCCAGCCCCAAACTCCTCCCTGGGGTAATGGGTCCTGGCTTTCGCCAGGACGACATGGGGCTAATGCTTCCCCGGCCCCATATACCCGAACAGGAACCCCGCCACTTTCCGCATCTGGATCTCTTCGCTGCCTTCGGTGATGCGGTAGCGGCGGTGGTGGCGATAGATGTGCTCAAACGGCTTGTGGCGTGAGTAGCCCATGCCGCCGTGGACCTGCATCGCGCGGTCGGCCGATTCACAGCAAAGCCGGTTTGCCCAATAGTTGCACATGGAGACGCGGTCGGAGAGCGTGCGCTCGATCTGCTCCTCGTTGAGCTGGTCCATCTCCCAGGCGGTCTTGCGGATCAACAGGCGCAGCATCTCGGCCTGCGTGGCGAGCTCGACCAGCGGAAACTGGATCGCCTGGTTCTCGGCCAGCGCCTTGCCGAACGGCTTTCGCTCGCGCGCGTATTTCACGCTCTCGTTGATGCAGTAAACCGCAGCTCCCAGCGAGCTTGCGGCCTGGCGGATGCGATTCTGGTGGACGAAACATTGCGCCAAGGACAGGCCGCGGCCGACCTCGCCGAACTGCGCATCCTCGGGCACGAACACGTCGGTAAAGCTGACACGGGGATGATCGGTCGGCATGTTGAAGGTCCACATGTATTCCTCGACCTTCACGCCGAGGCTCTTGGCCGGCACCAGGAAGCAGGTGATGCCGCGGGCATCGCCGTCATTGCCCGACGTGCGCGCAAACAGCGCGCAATGCGTGGCGACATGCATGCCGGTGGTCCACATCTTCTCACCGTTGATGACCCAGCCCTTGACGTTGTCGCGGACAGCGGGCACCGCGCGGGTCTCCATGTGGGTGGCGTCCGAGCCGTGATGCGGCTCGGTCAATCCAAACGTGATGCGGTACTTGCCCTTGATCGAGCCGTCGATCATCGCCTTCTGGTCGTCGCGGCCGTAGCGGTCGAGCATGGTGACGACAGGGAAATTGCCGACGACGGAATGCTCGTTCTGAAGATCGTTGTGCAGGCCGAGGCCCTTCGCAGCAAAATGCTCGCGGATCACGGCCATCCAGAGATTGGAGCCGTCCTTGCCGCCATATTGTTTCGGCACGGGAAAGCGCAGATGACCCGCGGCATCGGCAAGATCCTTGGCCTTGCGCAGCAACGCCTCCCATTCGTGGCGCGGCAGGCCGCCATTCTCGAAATCAGTGCGCGCCCATTCGCGGCGATGATCGAAGAAGCGGATGTTGTCGTCGGCCAGTTCGAGCGGCTTGATCTCGCGTTCGATAAAACGATCGAGCTCTCCGAGATAGGCGACGAGATCGGCAGGCAGTGAGAAATCCACGGTTCTCTCCCGGATGATTTTATCGTTTTGCGTTAAGGCGCTAGGCGCGTTTCTGCTTCGCACGATTAAGGTGAGAAGAGCCGCATGAAGTCAAGCAAGCCGAGGCGTGTGAGGCACGCAAGGCGCATCAGCGCAATTCGATGGTGTCGAACAACGCCGGCGCGCTAGTATGGCCGCAACATTCCTTCACGAGAAAATGCGGGAGCGCGCGATGGAGCTGAAATTCTCAAAGGTGGAACGCAAGGGGCCGATCACGGTCGTCACGCTGTCGCGGCCGGAGGTCTACAACGCGCTGCACATCGATGCGCATTTCGAGCTCCAAAAAGTGTTCGACGATTTTTCGGCCGATCCCGAACAATGGGTCGCAATCGTCACCGGCGCCGGCGACAAGGCGTTCTGCGCCGGCAACGATCTGAAGTGGCAGGCCGCGGGCGGCAAGCGCGGCTGGGACAAGGGCGGCTTCGCCGGCCTCACCTCGCGCTTCGACTGCGACAAGCCGATCATCGCCGCGGTCAACGGCGTCGCGATGGGCGGCGGTTTCGAGATTGCGCTCGCCTGCGACCTGATCATTGCGTCTGACAATGCGACCTTCGCCCTGCCCGAACCGCGCGTCGGCCTTGCCGCACTCGCCGGCGGCCTGCATCGCCTGCCACGCCAGATCGGCCTGAAGCGCGCCATGGGCATGATCCTCACCGCGCGCCATGTCAGCGCCACCGAGGGTTTTGAGCTCGGCTTCGTCAACGAAGTCGTGCCGCAGGGCGAGGCGCTCGCGGGCGCGCTGCGCTGGGCGGAGATGATCACCAAGAACTCGCCGATGTCGATCCGGGCGTCGAAGCAGACCATCCGGAAGGGCCTCGCAGTTTCGCTGGAGCAGGCGATCGAGGAGCAGCGGGAATATCCGGCGGTGAAGGCGATGGTGGCGTCGCAGGACTACATCGAGGGCCCGAAGGCATTCTCGGAGAAGCGGCCGCCGGAGTGGGTGGGGAAGTGACCACGGACTGCGCGGTCATTCCGGGGCGCGCCGAGAGGCGCGAGCCCGGAATCCATCAGGCGGCAGAATGCGTGGATAAATGGATTCCGGGCTCGTCGCTACGCGACGCCCCGGAATGACAGTGGGGGTGGCCTCGCCTACCCGCCCCGCGACAGCTCGCGCTTGTAGGACGCGTAGTTCGGCTGATCGACGGCAAGCTTGTCCATCGTGGTCGCCCACAGATGCTCGGCGAGACCCGGCGTCGTCAGGTCAACCTCACCCTTCGCGATGCGTTCGGCGAGCGCGCGGTTGAGATCGGTTACCGAGCCGTCCATGCCAAGCAGCGCGCGCAGGCGCTCGACCTCCTTCGCATCGCTCCCCTCTTCCCGCGTCAGCTGCCGCGTGACGAGGTCGAGGATGTTGATAGCGACGCGCAGCTTGAACGCCTGGTGGCCCGAGATCAGCGGCGTGATATCGTTACGGAGGAAATCGGCGACGGCCTTGCTCAGCTCGATCGGTGTCGGTTCGTCCTGCATACTTAGCCTCCCCGCGGCGCCAAGAGCCGCAGCAGATCAATCTCGGTCTCGCTAGCGCGGCGGCCGATCATGGCGCGCTCCATGGAATGATCCGGCCCTTCGCGGAACCGCTGCATCATGCCGCCACACATGATGCCCCAGCGCAGCGTGCCCATCACTTCCCAGAATTTCACGCGCGACGGATCGACCTTGCGGCCTGCCGCCTCATAACCAGCGAACAGCTCCTCGCGTGAGCCAAAGCCGCCGACAGGCTTGTCGATCTCGCCAAAGCGCCAGGAGTTGACGCAGACCCAGCCGAGATCCTCCATGGGATCGCCGAGATGGGCGAGCTCCCAATCCAGCACCGCACGGACGCCGTCGGCGCCGATGATGAGATTGCCGTTGCGGAAATCGCCGTGCACCAGCGTGGTCTCGGCCGAGGGGCCGGGATCGTGGTCGCGCAGCCAGCGCAACGCCAGCTCGAACACGGGCTTGGGCCAATTCAGGCTGCGATAGTCGCGATCGAACTCGGAGATTTCCTGCGTCGCGGACCTGCTGCGCAGCTCGGGCAATTTGTCCTGCGGCAATCCATGCAAGCCGGCAAGCACGCCGCCGATCTGCCGCGCGAGCAATGGCCGCGCCGCCGCGAACTCGTCGTCGCGAAGAATCTTGCGCGCGATGGTCTCGCCCTCGACCCGCTGCATGATGAAGCCGGTGCCGAGATCCTCATCCGGCGTCAGCACATGCATCACGCGCGGCGACGGGACACCCGCCTCGTAAGCGAGTTGCATCAGCTGCGCTTCGGCCGCGAGACCGGCAGCGCGCGTCGGCGCCGCGCCATAACCCTTCGGCGAACGCCGCAGGATCGCGCCGATCGGCCCGTCGGGATGCGTGATGTCGAAGCGCCAGGTCTCCTGGCTGGCGCCGCCCGACAGTTTTGCGGCGCCAGTGACGCCGGTCGCACCGGGACACCAGCGCCGGACGCTGCGGGAAAGCTCCCCCTCGATCATTTGCCTTTGAACTGCGCGGGCCGCTTCTCCAGGAATGCGCCAACGCCTTCACGGAAGTCCTGCGTGTCGCCGGCGCGCAGCTGGCTCTGGAATTCGAGATTGAGCTGATCCTCGAAAGAATTTTCGGAGCTATCCCAATAGAGCTTGCGGATCAGCGACAGCGCGACCGTCGGGCCGCTCGCGAGATCACGCGCAAGCTTCATTGCCTCCTCCATCAGCACGCCGTCGTCGTAGACGCGGTTGACGAGGCCCCATTCGAGCGCCTTCTCGGCCGGCAGCCGCTCGCCCATCAGCGATAGCTCGACCGAACGTGCCTTGCCGATCAGGCGTGGCAAGAGCCAGGTCGAGCCGCAATCCGGCACGAGGCCGATGCGGCGGAAGGCCTGCAGGAAGTAGGACGATCGCGCGCACAAAATCATGTCGCCGAGCAACGCGAAGCTCATGCCGGCGCCGGCAGCCGGGCCGTTGACGGCGGTGACGATCGGACAATGCAGGTTGCGGATGCGGCGCAGGAACGGATGAAAGCCGGTCTCGAGCGTCAGGCCGGCCTTGGTCTTCTTCGACTGGTCGTTGCGGCCCTGGAGGTTCGCACCGGTACAGAACGCGCGCCCCGCGCCGGTCAGCACGACGCAGCGGACATCGTCCTTCTTCTCCTCGATCGCGTCGAGCGCATCGGAGAGCCCGCCCAGCATGTCCACGGAGACCGCGTTCATCACCTCCTGATGATCGAGCTTCAGGATCGCGACCGAACCATCGAATTCGAGCGTGACGTGTTTGAACTGCATCGTTTCCTCGTCGGTTGCGGTCCGCGATGTTTCGCAGGCCGGAATTAGTTTTGCCGGGCCGCATATTTGATTTTTGGCGCGCTCTTGTCCATGGTGACGAAAGCATACCCCACCGTCATATCGCACGATCTTGCGCGCACCGGCTGACGCGCGGCACACCGAGAACCTCGCCAAAAAAAGGAAACGCGCCATGAACCTTTTCGACCTCACCGGCCGCGTCGCCGTGATCACCGGCGGCAATGGCGGTATTGGGCTCGGCATCGCGCAGGCGCTCGCGGGCCAGGGCTGCAACGTCTCGATCTGGGGCCGCAATGCTGACAAGAACAAGGCTGCTGCCGCGAGCATGGCCGGGCTATCAGGCAAGGTCGACAGCCGCGTTTGCGACGTCACCGACCCTGCTTCCGTCAACGCCGCGATGAAGGCGACGCTGGACATTTTCGGCCGGGTCGACGGCTGCTTCGCCAATGCCGGCATCGGCGGCGGCGGCCGCAGATCCTTCATCGAGCGCACCGAGGAAGAATGGCGCACGATGTTCGCGACCAATCTCGACGGCGTGTTCCACGCCTTCCAGGCTGCCGCGAAGCACATGACCGAGCGCGCCAATGCCGGCGATCCATTCGGCCGGCTGGTGGCGACCTCGAGCCTCGCCTCGATCTTCGGCACGGCACGCAATGAGCACTATGCCGCGACCAAGGCCGCCATCAATGCGCTGGTGCGCGCGCTCGGTGTCGAGCTCGCCCGCCACGGCGTCACCGCGAATGCGATCCTGCCCGGCTGGATCAAGAGCGACATGACCGCGGGCATCATGGCCAACGAGAAGTTCGTCGCCAATGTGATGCCGCGCATTCCGATGCGCCGCTTCGGCGAGGCATCCGATTTCGGCGGCATCGCGGTGTATCTGATGAGCAAGGCCTCGTCGTATCACACCGCGGATACGTTCGTGATCGACGGCGGCTATACGGCGTTTTGAGATTGTAGGGTGGGCAAAGGCGCCCTTGCGCCGTGCCCACGCCGTCTAGAAGGGGTAGGCACGCTTCGCTTTGCCCACCCTACAGTTCATAACCGGGGAGGAAGAAACCAATGTTTTCGCACATCATGATCGGCACCAACGATCTCGACAAGGCTAAAGCCTTCTACGACAATTTGCTCAGCACGCTCGAGGTGCGGCCGGCAAAGGTCGACGGCCATCGCATCTTCTACTTCACCAGGACAGGCGTGTTCTCGGTGACAAAGCCGATCAACGGCGAGCCGGCGACCTGCGCGAACGGCGGCACGATCGGCTTCGCCGCCAACTCGCCTGAGCAGGTCGACAAATGGCACGCAGCCGGAATCGCCGCCGGCGGAACGCCGATCGAAAATCCGCCCGGCATCCGCGAGGGCGCGGGAAACAAGCTGTATCTCGCATATCTGCGTGATCTCGACGGCAACAAGATCTGCGCAATGCATCGGATGGCGAACTGATTGTTCTGGATGCTGTCATTCCCCGCGAAAGCGGGGAATCCAGTACGCCGCCGGCTTCGCGATTCAATCACCGCCGCCTCTGGAATACTGGATCGCCCGGTCTTCGCCGGGCGATGACAGCGGAGAGTGAGGCGCGCATCTGGCGCCTGCCTCCCCATTCAAACAACATTTCAAACGGCCCCACGATATTCCATCACATGGCATGGCTCACGTGAGAAAATCCGCGCTCGCGCTTTGAGCGCGACGCGACTATTCTCCCGGCCAACACGAACGCAGTGCCCACGGGAGGAACAATGACAAAGCACGCTTACATTCCCCGCACCACCAACTACACGCTCAATCCCGGCGACGAGCTCAATGACCTCAGAATGTCGGACCAGGTCCGGCCGCTCTACGATCACGTCAAGAAATTCATCCGCGACACCGTCGAGCCGATGTCGGTCGAATTCGCCAAGGCCGGCGAAGGCAAAGAGGATCGCTGGAGCTTTACGCCGAAGCAGCTCGAGGTGCTCGAGGTCGCCAAGAACAAGGCGAAGAAGGAAGGCCTCTGGAATTTCTTCCTGCCCGATGACGAGACCGGCCAGGGCCTGAAGAATCTCGACTATGCCTATATCGCGGCCGAGCTCGGCAAGAGCCCGCTGGCATCCGAGACCATGAACTGCTCGGCGCCCGACACCGGCAACATGGAGGTGCTGGAGCGCGTCGGCACCAAGGAGCAGAAAGAGAAGTGGCTGAAGCCGCTGATGAACGGCGAGATCCGTTCGGCCTATGTCATGACCGAGCCGAACGTCGCCTCCTCCGACGCCAAGAACATCTCGACCACCGCAAAGCTGGTCGGCGACGAATGGGTCATCAACGGCGAGAAATATTACATCTCCGGCGTCGGCGATCCGCGCTGCAAGATCCTCATCGTGATGGTGAAGACCAATCCGGATGCAGCGCCGAGCAAGCAGCAGTCGCAGATCCTGGTGCCGCGCGACACGCCCGGCGTCGAGGTGCTCGGTCCGATGTACGTGTTCGGCCAGGACCACGCGCCGCGCGGCCACATGCACATGCGTTTCAACAATGTGCGGGTGCCGAAGGAGAACATGCTGCTCGGCGAAGGCCGCGGCTTCGAGATCTCGCAGCTCCGCTTAGGTCCGGGCCGCATCCATCATTGCATGCGCACCATCGGCAAGGCCGAGAAGGCGCTGGACCTGATGGTGCAGCGTGGCCTCACCCGCGAGGCCTTCGGCAAGAAGATCGCCCATCTCGGCGGCAACATGCAGATCATCGCGCAGGCGCGCTGCGAGATCGAGGCGATGCGCTTGATGGTGCTGAAGGCTGCGAAGGCCATGGACGTGCTCGGCAACAAGGAGGCCCGCGTCTGGGTCTCCATGGTCAAGGCCATGGTGCCGGAGCGCGCCTGCAAAATCATCGACCAGTCGATCCAGATGCACGGCGCAACCGGCATCTCGCACTGGACGCCGCTTGCGGAGATGTACCAGGACGTCCGGCATCTGCGCTTTGCGGATGGTCCGGACGAGGTGCACTGGATGGTCGTTGGGCGCCACGAGCTGAGCATGGCGTAATCCACGAGATTCCGCAGGGTGGGCAAAGGCGCTCTTCGCGCCGCGCCCACCCTCTCGGCCTATGCGAGAGGTGGTGGTCACATGGACCGCCATCATCCGATCGGCCGCATGTTCGCCGATCGCTATTACCGCACCGGAGAGAGACGATGCCGGACGCCTTTCTTGACAATGACGAGCACAGCCGGTTCGAGCTCGATGTCGACGGAGTGATCGCCTTCGTCACCTATCGCAAGGCCGACGGCGCGATCACGCTGGTGCACACCGAGGTGCCGCCCGAACTCGGCGGCCGCGGCATCGGCTCAAAGCTCGGCCGCGCTACGCTGGATGCGGTGCGCGCGCAAGGACGAAAGCTGTCTGTTGAATGCGACTTCATCCGCAATTTCATGGGCAAGAACCCCGGATACAATGATTTGCTTGCGGAGGGCGAGAGCATGCATGCGGAGCCACTCGCGAGCTATCGGGCGGGCTGCTTTTGTGAAGCGGTCGAGGTCGAGGTCACGGGCAAGCCGGTGTTCGCCGGCTATTGCCATTGTGCCGACTGCCAGGCCTGGTCGGCCGCGCCGATCAACGCGTTCAGCCTGTGGAAGTCGGACAGCGTCCGCATCTCCAAGGGAGAGGCAGAGCTCGGGACCTTCAACAAGACCGAGCACTCCTATCGCAAATTCTGCAAGCGCTGCGGCGGTCATGTCATGACCGAGCATCCACGGATGCGTCTGATCGACGTCTACGCCAATCTGCTGAAGGGCTATAAGCACCAACCGACGCTGCATGCGAACTACGCAAGCAAGATGGTGTCGGTCAGGGATGGCCTGCCGAAATATGTTGATCTGCCGGCGGAGTTGGGCGGATCCGGGGAGATGTTGCCGGATTGATCCGTGCGCACCTCACCCCGCTTGCGGGGCGAGGTGAAGGAAGAAATCTACGTCGCAGGCGCGACCTTGTCCTGCGTCTTGGTCTCGAAATCGGATGCGTCGTGGCGCTCGTGGAGCTGGCTGGCGGGATCGCCGGAGACGCGGTTGACCATGCGGCCGCGCTTCACCGCCGGGCGCTTGGCGATCTCATCGGTCCAGCGCTGCACGTTCTTGTAGTCCTGCACCGACAGGAATTCGCCAGCGCCGTAGACCAGTCCTTTGGCGAGCGCTCCGTACCAGGGCCACACCGCCATGTCGGCGATCGTGTACTCCTTGCCGGCGAGGTATTCGTTGTCCGCGAGGCGGCGGTCGAGCACGTCGAGCTGGCGCTTGACCTCCATGGCGAAGCGATCGATGGCGTATTCGATCTTGAACGGCGCGTAGGCGTAGAAATGGCCGAAGCCGCCGCCGAGATAGGGCGCGCTGCCCATCTGCCAGAACAGCCAGGACATCGCCTCGGTGCGGGCCTTGATCTCCTTCGGCAGGAAGGCGCCGAACTTCTCGGCGAGATAGAACAGGATCGAGCCGGACTCGAAAATCCTGATAGGTTCAGGGCCGGAGCGGTCCATCAGCGCCGGGATCTTGGAGTTCGGGTTGATGTCGACAAAGCCGCTGCCGAACTGGTCGCCATTCCCGATCCTGATGAGCCAGGCGTCGTATTCGGCGCCCTTGTAGCCGAGGGCCAGAAGCTCCTCCAGCATGACCGTGACCTTCACCCCGTTCGGCGTCGCCAGCGAGTAGAGCTGGAACGGATGCTTGCCGACCGGCAGCTCCTTGTCGTGGGTGGGTCCGGCAATAGGGCGGTTGATGCTGGCGAACTGACCGCCATTCTCCTTGTTCCAGGTCCAGACTTTGGGCGGCACGTAGGGGGCGTCGGTCATGCGAAGGGCTCCGGCGAAAAGATGCGCCTGCATTAATTAGACCCCGATTTGCCCATGGCAAGCCCTTTGAGATGCATTGCAGGGTGGGGCACCTCACCGTTTCGTCATGGCATCCACTCGCCGTCGTTCCGGGGCGCCCACCGGGCGAGCCCGGAATCCATCGCGCCGCCGGGAATGCTCTGAAAAATGGATTCCGGGTTCTCGCTGACGCGAGCCCCGGAACGACAGCGTGACCTGGGACGCCTGTGGGAAGAGCACGACGTCTACACACAAGATGCCTCGCCAAATCCAGCATGTCATCAATCGGCCAGAGTTGCTTTGCTTCGCGAGCGAAAGCAGCGAGAATGCAGAGGCCGCCGGGAGAAGACCATGAAATCGCCGATCTGCGACATGCTGGGAATTGAGTTCCCGCTGCTCGCCTTCAGCCATTGCCGCGACGTCGTTGCGGCCGTCAGCCGCGCCGGCGGTTTCGGTGTGCTCGGCGCCACCGTGCACACACCCGACACCCTCGAACGCGAGCTGAAATGGATCGACGATCACGTCGACGGCAAGCCCTACGGCATCGATGTGCTGATCCCTGAAAATATCTCCACGGCTGGTGAGAAGCATGTCACGTAGAAGAGCCTCGAGGCGCGGGTGCCGCAGGAGCATCGCAAATACACGCGCGAGCTCCTGAGGAAATACGATATCGAGCTGACCACCACTGAAGTGGACGACAACCAGCCGCAGCCGTTCGACGCAGAGACCGCGCTGGAGCTGCTGAGAGTCTCCTTCAATCATCCGATCCGCCTGATCGCCAATGCGCTCGGCGTGCCGCCGAAGGCCATGATCGAGATGGGCAAGAAGCACAACGTGCCGGTCGCGGCTCTCGTCGGCGCCAAGGAGCACGCGTTGCGCCAGGTTGCGGCCGGTGTCGACATCCTCGTCGTGCAGGGCACCGAAGCCGGCGGCCATTGCGGCGAGGTTTCAACCATGGTGCTGGTGCCTGAAGTGATCAAGGCGATCAAGCCGATCCGCGACGTGCCGGTTCTCGCGGCCGGCGGCATCATGACCGGGCGACAGATGGCGGCCTGCATGGCGATGGGCGCCGCCGGCGCCTGGACCGGCTCAGTGTGGCTTGCCACCGTCGAGTCAGAAACAAGCGAGATATTCCGCGAGAAGATGATCGCGGCGTCCTCGCGCGACGCGATCCGCTCCAAGGGCCGCACCGGCAAGCCGGCGCGCCAGCTCCGCTCGGTCTGGACCGATGCGTGGGACCGCGCGCCGGAGAGCCCGGGCGCGCTGCCGATGCCGTTGCAGAGCATCATCAGCCGCGACGCATTCCACGCGATCGACCGGGCTGCTGCCGCCGGCAACGCCAGGGCACGCGATCTCGTCAGCTATTTCGTCGGCCAGGGCGTCGGCCTGATCGACAGCGTGAAGTCGGCGGGCGCCGTGGTCCAGGAATTCAAGGAAGAGTTTGCCGAAGCTGTCGAGCACATGAATGCGCTGGTGGCGGAGTAATGTGTAGCCCCTCATGGTGAGGAGGCGCGCAAGCGCCGTCTCGAACCATGAGAGCCCGCGGCCCATCCTTCGAGACGCCCGCTTCGCAGGCTCCTCAGGATGAGGTCGGAGATTTCTGAGAGAGTGAAGAAGCAAGAACAATGACGACAATTTCCCCTGACCGCATCCCCGTCATCGTCGGTATCGGCGAGATCGTCGACGGCCCGAAGGAAATCACCGAGGGCCTCGAGCCGCTCGACCTGCTCGAACAGGCGTTGCGGCGCGCGGAAGCTGACGCCGGTGCAAAGCTGCTCGGCGAGGTGCAATCGCTCGACGTCGTCAACTTCTTGAGCTGGCGCTATCGCGATCCGGAGAAACTGTTGGCAAAGCGGCTCGGCGTTACACCTGCGCATTGCTATTACGGCCCGGTCGGCGGCGAGAGCCCGATCCGCTACATCCACGAGGCCGCAAAGCGCATCGCGCGGGGTGAATGTACCGTGGCCGCTGTCTGCGGCGCCGAGGCACAATCGACAGCGACCAAGGCCGAACGCGCCGGCACCACACTGCCATGGACGCCGTTCGCGCACGATGTCGAGGAGCCCAAGCGCGGCGCGGCGTTCCAGAAGCCGCTCGCCGTGAAGCTCGGCGTGTTCCGCCCGGTGACGGTCTATCCATTCTACGAAGCCGCATCCTCCGCGCATTGGGGCCAGACGCCGCGCGAGGCGATGGCAGAATCAGGGACGCTGTGGTCGCGCTATTCGGAAGCCGCCGCGCAAAACCCCAATTCTTGGCTGAAACGGCGTTATGCGCCGGAGGAGATCACGACGCCGACCGCGGACAACCGTCTGATCGCCTGGCCCTACAACAAGCTCATGGTCGCCAACCCCAGCGTCAACATGGGCGGTGCGCTGTTGCTCACCAGCCTCGCCAAGGCGCGCGCGGCCGGGATCGCCGAGGACAGACTGGTCTATCCGCTCGGCGGCACGTCAGCCGAGGAACCGCGCGACTATCTCTTGCGCGACCAGTTCTATGAGAGCCATCCGCAGAATGCCGTGCTGAAGGCGGTGATCGATCTTGCGGGCGGTGACGGGAAAAAATTCGACGCGATCGAACTCTACAGCTGCTTCCCCTGCGTACCCAAGATGGCGCGGCGGACGCTGGGCCTCGGCGCCGACGTGCAGCCGACCGTGACCGGCGGCCTCACCTTCTTCGGCGCGCCGCTCAACACCTACATGACGCACGCAGCCTGCGCGATGGTGCGGCGTGTGCGCGATGGCGCAAAACTCGGCCTGCTCTACGGCCAGGGCGGCTTCGTCACCAAGCATCATGCGCTGGTGGTGTCGAAGACCGCGCCGCGCGAGGCGCTGGCGCAGGAGACGAGCGTGCAGAGCGAGGCTGATCGCAACAAGCGTGTGGTGCCGGAATTCGTCGATCAGGCCAATGGCAGGGGCAAGGTGGAGAGCTTTACCGTGCTCTATGGCCGCGGCGGCGATGTCGAGCACGGTGTGGTGATGCTGCGCACGGCAGATGACCGGCGTACCCTGGCGCGGATTCCGGCGCGCGATAGTGCGACGCTGGCGCACCTGCTGAACATGGATCGTACGCCGGTCGGTTCGCTCGGCGAGATCACGATGGCCGCGGATGGCGTGCCGGAGTGGCGTGTAGCTTAACTCTTCGGCGCCTGCTTCTCCGACGCGGTGGCCGGCTTGCTGCCGGCACCGACGACGCGAACCGCATCTCCGTCGGACAGGCCGTCCGGCGGCGCGGTGATGACGCGGTCGTCGGGCGCAATGCCCGAGGCGAGCTCGATCTCGCGGCCGAGATCGCGAGCGATGGTCACGGTCTTGAACTTCACCTTGTCATCCGCATCGACCGTTGCGACGCGCAGGCCGCTGCCGTTGAAGATCAGCGCGCTGGCGGGAATGCTGAGCGGCGCGGACTCGCGCTGCAGATTGAGTTTTACGCTGGCATAGCCGCCGGGCATCAGCTCGCCCGAGGAATTGTCGAGGCCAAGCTGCATGCGCGTGGTGCCCGAGGCGACGTCGACGGCTTGGGAAGAGGCCTCCACCGTCGCCTGGAACGTCCGGTTCGGGTATTCCGGCATCACCATGGTGGCCTTGGCGCCGATCTTGATCGCCGGCACGTAGTTCTGGGGCACGCTGACGTAGACGCGCAGCTTGGTGATGTCGGAGACCACGAACATCGCCGGGCCCGAACCGCCGCCGGCGTTGATCAGCGCACCGACGTCGGTGTCGCGTGCCGTGACCACGCCATCGAACGGCACGGTGATCTTCTTGTAGCCGGCAAGCGCCTCGAGCCGCTCGACATTGGCCTTGCCCGAATTGACGGCGGCATTCTTGTTGGAGAGATCGGCGGTACGCTCGTCGATCTCCTGCGCCGAGACGAAGTTGGAGGCGACCAGCGTCTTGCGCCGGTTGAGCGTTGCTTCCGACAGCCTGGCGCTGGCCTGCTGGCTGGCGAGGTCGGCTCTAGCCTGCAACAGCTGCTGGTCGAGATCAGGCGCCTCGATCTCGGCGATCACCTGCCCCGCCTTGACGCGCGCGCCGATGTCGGCGCTCCAGCTTTTGAGATAGCCGGAGACACGCGCGAAGATCGGGGCGCGATAATAGGCCTCGAGCCGGCCCGGCAGGTCGATGGTGGAATTGAGCGCCTTGGCGTTGGGCAGCGTCACCGCAACGCTGGGAATGGCCTGGTCGTCGGTCCATTCTTTCAGCTTGGAGCCCTGGTCTTCGCGGGCCCGGATGCCGGTGCCGACCACGAGTCCTGCCGCAATCAGCGCCACCACGCCGAAAATGCCCAGTTTCCGGCGCGACACCGGGGAGCGGGATTCAGTGGGCGACATCAGGAGTCTCCAATGGGGCGGCGACTTTGGCGCCTTGCTTCTTGTGTACCATACTGAACACCACGGGAACAAACATCAGCGTGGCGAAAGTTGCGAAGATCAGGCCGCCGATCACGGCGCGGCCGAGCGGCGCATTCTGCTCGCCGCCCTCGCCCAGCCCGAGCGCCATCGGCGCCATGCCGATGATCATGGCGAGCGCGGTCATCAGCACCGGGCGAAAGCGGACGAAGCCGGCTTCGAGCGCAGCCGCGATGGGGTCGCCGAGCGCCTCATAGCGCTCGCGCGCAAACGAGATCACGAGCACGCTGTTGGCCGTGGCGACGCCCATGCACATGATGGCGCCTGTCAGCGCCGGCACCGACAGCGTCGTCTGCGTCGTGAACAGCATCCAGACGATGCCGGCGAGCGCGGCCGGCAGCGCGGTGATGATCACGAACGGGTCGGACCAGGACTGGAAGTTCACGACGATCAGGAAGTAGATCAGCACGACGGCCCCCAACAGGCCGAACAGCAGGCCCGTGAAGGCGCTGTTCATGGTCTGCACCTGGCCGAGCAGCGCCACGGAGGAACCTTTGGGCACCTCCCTGGCGGTGTCAGCGATGATCTGGCGGATGTCATTGGACACCGCGCCGAGATCGCGACCCGAGGTCGTCGCAAAGATCTGCACCATCGACTGAATGTCGTATTGCGACACCACGGCGCTCGACACCGAGCGCTTGATGTCGGCGATACCGCCGAGGATCGGCGATTGCGAATTGCCGGCCGCGGTGATCGGCAGCGTCTGCAGCGCGCTCAGCGAGTCGATCTGGTATTGCGGCGTCTGCATCACGATCGAATAGGACACGCCGTTGTCGGGGTTGAGATAGTAGGTCGGCGCGACCTGCGATGAACCGGCGAGATTGACCACGAGGCTGTTGGTGACGTCGCGCTCGGTCAGGCCGACATATTGCGCGCGGGTCCGGTCGACATCGATGTTGAAGGTGGGATTGCTCGGCGATTGCTGGATGCGCGCGTCCGCTACGCCGGGGATCCGGCGGACCTTGGCCAGCAGCTTGTTGGCATAGGCGAAGTTGGCTGCGAGATTGGCGCCACGGATCTGCAGGTCGATCGGCGCCGGCGCGCCGAAATTCAGGATCTGGCTGACGATGTCCGCCGGCAGGAAGGCGAAGCTGACGCCGGGGAACAGCCGAGGCAGTTGCTCACGCAGCACGCGCACATGCTCCTCGGTCGGCTTGTGGCCTTCCCTCAGCTTGATCTGGATATCACCGTCTTGCGGACCGATCACGCCGGTGTTGTTGTAGGTCATGTTGATGCCGGAGATCGGCATGCCGATATTGTCGGTCAGGGTCTCGATCTCACCCGGAATCAGCTTTCGGACGGCCTTCTGCACGTCAGCGAGCTGATTGGCGGTCTCCTCGACGCGGGTGCCGACCTGGGTGCGGACATGCATCAGGATGTTGCCGGCGTCGACCGCAGGGAAGAAGTTGCGGCCGAGAAACGGCACCAGCGCGAAGGACGCACCGACCACGCAAAGGAAGCCGGCGACGAACACCATGCGATGCGCCAGCGCGAGTCCCAGGAGGTTGTGATAGCCGCCGCGAATGCGCTCGAACCTGGCCTCGAAACCGCGCTGGAACCACACCAGCGGATTGCGCGACTTCGGCGGCTCGCCCTCATGATGGACATGCGCGTGCAGCAGATAGTTCGCCATGGTCGGCACTAGCGTGCGCGACAGGATGAACGACCACATCATCGCGAACATCACCGCTTCCGCCATCGGCACGAACAGGAAGCGCGCCACGCCGGTGAGGAAGAACATCGGCACGAACACGATGCAGATACAGAGCAGCGAGACGAAGGCCGGCGTCACGATCTGGTTGGCGCCGTCGAGGATCGACTGCTCGACCGGCTTGCCCTGTTCGAGATGGTAATTGATGTTCTCGATGGTCACCGTGGCGTCGTCGACGAGAATGCCGACCGCGAGCGCAAGGCCTCCGAGCGTCATGATGTTCAACGTCTCGCCGATCGCCGACAGCATGACGATGGCGCCAAGCACCGACAGCGGGATCGACACCGCGATGATGATGGTCGAGCGCCAGCTGCCGAGGAACAGCAGGATCATGACGCTGGTGAGCAGGGCCGCGATCACGCCTTCGAAGGCGACACCCTGAATCGCGCCGCGCACGAACACCGACTGGTCGCCGATGAAGCCGATCTTCAGGGCGTCCGGCAGCTGGTCCTTGACGTCGATCACCTTCTGCTTGATGCCGGCGATGATGTCGAGCGTCGAGGTCGCGCCCGCCTTCAGCACCATCATCAGCACCGAGCGGTTGCCGTCGACATGGACGATGTTGGTCTGCGGCGGATTGCCGTCGCGCACGGTGGCGACGTCGCGGACATAGACCATGGCGCCGTTGACGGTCCTGATCGGCAGATTGCCGAGCTCGTCGATCCGAAGCGGCGAATTGTTGAGCTGGATGTTGTACTCGAACTGGCCGATCTTCTGGGTGCCGACCGGTGTGATCAGGTTTTGCGCGGCGAGCGCATTGGCGACGTCCTGGCCGGACAGGCCGCGAGCCTGGAGCGCGGTCGGGTCAAGGTCGATCTGGACCTGGCGCTGCTTGCCGCCGAACGGATACGGGATCGCCGCGCCAGGCACGGTGACCAGCGGCGTGCGCAACTGGTTGATGCCGATATCGGCGAGGTTCTGCTCGGTCAGGCCATCGCCCGACAGCGCCACCTGGAGGATCGGCACGGTCGAGGCGGAGTAATTCAGGATCAACGGAGGCGTTGCGCCCGGCGGCATCTGCTTGATCAGCGTCTGTGAGATCGCCGTCACCTGCGCATTGGCGGTGCGGATATCGACACTCGGCTGGAAGAAGATCTTGATGATGCCAAAGCCGTTGTAGGAATTGGCGGTGATGTGCTCGATGTCGTTGACGGTCGTCGTCAGCGCCCGCTGGAACGGCGTGGTGATGCGGCCGGACATCTGGTCGGGCGGCAGGCCGGTGTACTGCCAGACCACGCCGATCACGGGGATCCGGATATCTGGAAAAATGTCGGTCGGCGTCCGCAGCGCAGCCAACGGTCCAATGATCAGAAGCAGGAGCGCCAGCACGACAAACGTGTAAGGCCGGCTCAGGGCAATACGGACCAGAGCAATCATTCGTCAGGTGATTCCAGGTCAAACGAGAAAGCGGAATCCGCCCCCACGGCGATCCCGTCCTCCCTTTACCTGAGCACCGCCGGAAACGCTAACCTCCGGCGGCATGCCTGAATTCACTTCCCTGCTACCGCACTGCGAAATCTACATCGCAGCTATGCGAAAGTCCGTTCAGGCGGCGCGCACGGAGCCGAGGAACTTGCCGACTTCGAGCTTGAGCCGGTTCGAGTCGCGGGACAGCATTTGCGCAGCCGAAAGCACCTGCGACGAAGCCGCCCCCGTCTCTGAGGCGCCGCGCTGGACGTCACCGACATTGGACGAGACCTGCTCGGTGCCTTGAGCTGCTTGCTGCACGTTGCGCGCGATCTCCTGGGTCGCCGCGCCCTGCTGCTCGACGGCTGCCGCAATCGCGGAAGAGATCTCCGATAGGCGCGCGATGGTGCCGCTGATTTCGCTGATGGCTGTCACCGACTCCTGGGTCGCGGCCTGGATGCCTCCGACCTGCTGGCCGATTTCACCGGTCGCCTTGGCGGTTTGCTCGGCGAGCGCCTTCACTTCGGAGGCAACCACCGCGAAACCGCGGCCGGCCTCGCCCGCCCGCGCGGCCTCGATCGTCGCATTCAGCGCCAGGAGGTTGGTCTGGCCGGCGATGGCATTGATGAGCTCGACGACGTCACCAATGCGCGATGCGGCCCGCGACAGCTCGCTGACCCGCTCGGTGGTGGCCTGGGCCTGGGTGACCGCGTCGCCGGCGATCCTGGAGGAGTCCTGCACCTGCCGGCTGATCTCGCGCACCGAGGACGACATCTCCTCTGCGGCCGTCGCCACCGAATGAACGTTGGAGGAAGCCTCCTCGGAGCCGGCTGCAACGGCGACCGACAATTCCTGCGCACGCCCCGCCGTCGAGGACAGCGTCGATGCAGAAGCCTCGAGCTCGGTTGCCGCCGACGACACGGTCTCGACGATCTCGCCGATCGCGGCCTCGAATCCATCGGCCAGCTTGGTCATGTCGACCTTGCGCTGGCTCTCGGCACGGCGCTGCACCGCCTGCACCTCGTCGCGGCTGAAACGGATGATGGTCTGCACGGTCTGGAGATTGCGCAGCGCCTCGCCGATCTCGTCGTCCCGCGTGATGACGATACGGTTATCGAGCTTGTCCTGGACCAGGTTGACGAGCGTGTCGTTCAGGTGCTGCATGGGCTCCTGGATCGCCCGCATGGTTGCAAGGCCGGCGAAGCCGACGATGCCGGTACCGACGAGGCCCAGCAGCGACAGGATCAGGCTAGCCGAACCACTGGTGGACAACGCACCGCCGACCCCAAGCGCGAGCATGAACAAAGTCTGGAGCGTCATCGTCGTGACGAGCCGCGCCTTGAGCGTCCCGGTGAAGATGGCAAAGCGGTCAAGCCAGGAGCGGCGGCGGATGATGCCGGCATCGACCCGATAGCCGTGCGGCTTCTTTTCGCAGATCGCGGCGTAGACCTCTTCTGCGAGCTTGCGCTGGTCGGCCGGGAGCCTGGTACGTATCGAGGTATAGCCCTTGACCTGGCCGTTTTCGCGGATTGGAGAAGCCGTCGCCAGCACCCAGTAGAAGTCGCCGTTCTTGCGTCGGTTCTTGACAGCGCCGAGCCAGGGCTTGCCGGCCTTCAACGTATCCCAGAGGTTGTCGAACGCCTCCGGCGGCATATCGGGGTGACGGACGATGTTGTGCGGCTGGCCCATGAGCTCCGCCGACGTGAAGCCGGCGGCGGCGAGGAAGTCCTCGTTGAAATAGGTGAGCTTGCCCTTGAGGTCGGTGCGGGAGACGATCAGCGTCTCGTCGCTAACGGGATATTCGACATCGGTAACAGGGAGATTCTTGCGCATCGTGGGCCCCCAATGAATGGATCTGCTATTCCAATTCGGACGGCCGCTATTCGAGTCGCCTTGCCGCGATTTTCATAAACGGACTTTAACTATCCATGAAACGCGCTCCACGTAGGTTTACGGGGCTCCCCACGATGCTACCTGTAAACGACATCGGGTTACCGGCGCTGAAAAGAAAAAGAGCGGCGCCATACGACGCCGCTCTTTTTTGCCGCAACGAGTGTTCGAGACTTTACGCTGCCCGCACGTTGGTCAGGAACTTGCTGACCTCGCTCTTCAACCGGGTCGAGTCGTTCGAGAGCATCTGCGCTGCCGAGAGGACCTGCGAGGACGCGGTACCGGTCTCGGTTGCGCCGCGCTGCACATCGGTGATGTTCGAGGAGACCTGCTGCGTGCCCTGGGCCGCTTGCTGCACGTTGCGGGCGATTTCCTGAGTGGCTGCGCCCTGCTCTTCCACTGCAGCTGCGATCGCCGAGGAGATTTCCGACAGACGCTCGATGGTGGAAGAGATTTCCTTGATGGCGCCGACCGAATCGTTGGTCGCCGCCTGGATGCCGGAAATCTGCTGACCGATCTCGCCGGTCGCCTTTGCGGTCTGCTCGGCAAGCGCCTTCACTTCGGAAGCGACCACCGCGAAGCCGCGGCCGGCTTCACCGGCGCGCGCCGCCTCGATAGTGGCGTTCAGCGCCAGCAAATTGGTCTGGCCGGCGATGGTGTTGATCAGCTCGACGACGTCGCCGATGCGCGAGGCAGCCTTGGAGAGCTCGCTGACCCGCTCGGTGGTGGCCCGGGCCTGGCCGACGGCGTCGCCCGCCATCCGCGCCGATTCCTGCACCTGGCGGCTGATCTCGCCGACCGAGGAGGCCATCTCTTCGGTCGCCGAGGCCACCGACTGCACGTTGGTGGAGGCTTCTTCCGAAGCCGCGGCAACCGTGGTCGCCATCCGCTGGGAGCGGTCGGCGGTCGAGGTCAGCGTCGAGGCCGAGGCTTCGAGCTGGGTCGAGGCCGACGACACGGTCTGGACGATCTCGCCGATCATGGTCTCGAAATCGCGGGTGATGCCGTCGACGCGGCGGCCGCGCTCGATCTTGGCCTCGGCGTCGGCCGCGGCAGCTTCGTCGGCGGCCTTTTTGGCGATCAGCGCCTCCTTGAAGACCTGGAGCACGTCGGCCATCGCGCCGATCTCGGTCTTCTCGCCGCGATGCGGGACTTCGGCGGACAGGTCGCCACGGCCCAGCGCCTGCATCGGCTGAATGATCGAGTTGATGCCGCTGGAGACGTCTTGGACGAGGTAGAAGCCGACGCCGATGCCGACGATGACGGCCGCGCCGAGGATGATCGCGACCAGCATGAACGCGAAGGAATAGCTGTCGGCCGCATCCTGGGCGGCCTGATCGCCGCCCTTGGCGTTGAGCTCAATGTCCTTGGTCAGGACCTCATCCGAGGCAAGACCGATCTTGTTGACCGTCTTGGTGTTCAGCTCCTGTGCGTCGTGCGGGACCTTGCCGGCGTCCTTGCGCGACAGCGCCATCACCTCTTCGGTGCCCTTCTTGTAGTCGTCCCAGAGCTTGGCCCATTCGTTGTAGAGCTTTCGCTCCTCGGGTGAGGTGACCATCGGCTCGTAGGCCTTGCGGGACTTGGCGAGCGCCTCGATGACCGTGCCAGCCGTCTTTTCATTGGCGAGCTTTTCCTCAAGGGTCTCGGAGAGCATGTGCTGGCGGATCACGTTGCGGTAGGTGATGACGCTCGCCCGGATCTCGCCGAGCACCCGCACGCTCGGCATCCAGCTCGTCGTGATGTCCGTGGTGTTGGCGTTCATCGACCGCATCTTCATGACGGCGAGCAGGCCCATGCCAGTCATCGCAACCAGCAGGAACGCCACGACACTGATGATCTTGGCGCGAATGGAGATGGTGGCGAGCATATTCGGGTCTCTTTGCGTTGGCGCGCTGGCGCGTCTTGAAATCGGATCAAACCAAAGGCGCGGCGCCGATATCCAACAACAAAGCGACTCGGCAGTTGTTAACTACGACTCCGCACGAGTACGGAACCCTAAAGAAGTGAATGAGGAACTAAAAATGCTCTGCGCTCAGCGCATGAGCCCAATCGCATCTGCGAAAAACTCCGGCCCACCGAAATTGCCCGACTTCAGAGCGAGCAGCATGTCGCCTGCCTCGGCACCGACGGCACGAAGCACAGGCACACCCGCAGCAATCTCCGCTCCGACGAGGAAGCCAGGAATCCCGAGGCGGTCGACGACGGCGCCGGAGGTCTCACCACCTGCGACGATCAGTCGCCGCACGCCTGATTTTACGAGGTTTTCCGCAATGTCGGCCATCGTCTGCTCGATGGCGTGCCCTGCCGCGTCACGGCCGTGACGCGCCTGCAGTGCGGCGACGTCAGCCGGGGTCGCGCTCGATGCAATCAGCACCGGACCTTGAGCCAATCGCTCCTTGGCCCAGTCCAATGCGCGCTGCGCTTCATTCGCGCCCGTAAGAATACGGTCCGGGTCGACATGCAACACCGGCATGACACGTTCAGCGTTGGCGATCTGCTGCAAGGTGGCGTGCGAGCAGCTTCCGGCGAGACACGCCACCGCTCCGCCGACGGCGGCACCCTGCTCGCTGCTTGCGGCAACCGACTTGACCTTGCCGGTCGACACCAGCGCGCGGGCGAGCCCAAGGCCGATGCCGGAGGCGCCGACCGACAGCCGGTGCTCGGCAGCAACAAGGCCGATGGTCTCGAGGTCGCGATCGAACACGGCGTCGATGATCGCGGCGCCAATGCCCTTGCCTGATAATTCAGCAAGCCGGGCCCGCACAGCCTCGGCCCCGCGCGCGAGCGTCGCTAGGTCCACGAGACCGACCTGCGTCCTGCTCTGGCGCGCCAGCACACGCACCAGGTTGGAATCGTGCATCGGATTGAGCGGGTGATCCTTCAGCGGGCTCTCGTTCAGCGGCACGGCGCCGACGAACAGATTGCCCTGATAGACGGTGCGGCCGGTCTCGGGAAAAGCGGGCGTCACCAATACGATGCCCTCACCGCAATCGGCGCGCAGCGCACCCATGACAGGACCGATATTGCCGGCGTCTGTGGAATCGAAGGTCGAGCAGATCTTGAACAGCACGTGGCTTGCCCCGCGCCCGCGCAGCCATTTCTCCGCTGCACGCGAGCGCGACACCGCAAGCCCGGCTTCGATCGAGCGGCTCTTCAGCGACACCACGACGGCATCGACCTCGGGCAGCTTCAGATCGTCGGCGGGCACGCCGATGGTCTGCACCGTGCGCAGGCCCGCACGCGTCAACGTGTTGGCGAGATCGGAGGCGCCGGTGTAGTCGTCGGCGATACAGCCCAATGCAAGTGTCACGACTTCGCTCCCGCATAGGGCTTGAACCAGGCGAGGCCGTCGGTGGTCTTGCCGCGCGGGTTGTACTCGCAACCGACGAAGCCGGCATAGCCGAGGCGATCGAGCTCCTCGAACAGGAACGGATAGTTCAGCTCCTCGCCATCGGGCTCGTTGCGCGAGGGGATGCTGGCGATCTGGACATGGCCGATGATCGGCATCATCTCGCGCAGCCGCATGGTGACGTCGCCATGGATGATCTGGCAGTGATAGATATCGAACTGGAGTTTCAGGTTGGGAAGCCTCAACTCCTGGATCAGATCGCGCGCGAAGCCGAAATCGTTGAGGAAGTAGCCGGGCACGTTGCGCGGATTGATCGGCTCGAGCACGATGTCGATGCCATGGGGCGCGAAGAACTCCGCGGCCCACGCCACAGATTTGTAGAACGCCTCGATCGCGACCCGTTCGCCACGGTTGGCGATGCCCGCCATCAAATGCAGCCGCTTGACGCCGGTGGCCCTGGCATACGGCAATGCCGTCTCCAGGCTTGCCTTGAGATCGTTGAAACGCGAGGGGAGCGCCGCAAAGCCCTTCTCGCCGGCATTCCAGTCGCCGGGCGGCAGGTTGAACAGCGCCTGGGTCAAGCCATTGCGCTTGAGCCGCTCGCCGATGGCTTCGACCGGATGCTCGTAAGGGAAGAGAAATTCGACGGCGGTGAAGCCGGCCTTTGCTGCTGCATCGAAGCGATCGAGGAACGGCACCTCGGTGAACATCATCGAGAGGTTGGCGGCGAAACGGGGCATTTGAAATCCTCTTACTTGTCGCCTGGAAGTTTGACGCCGGTGACCTGCGCGTACATCCGCGCCACCGAGGCATCATCGTCGCGCCCCATGCCGGCGGCCGATGTCATCAGGAACATCTGGAGTGCGGCGGCGGAAACCGGCACCGGGAATCTGGCACTGCGCGCCATGTCCTGGATGATGCCGAGGTCTTTCACGAAAATCTCGACCGCGCTGCGCGGCGCGTAGTCGCCGTCGAGCACGTGCGGCATACGGTTCTCGAACATCCAGGAATTGCCCGCGGACGCCGTGATCACCTCATAGACCTTGCGGATGTCGAGGCCCTGCTTGGCGGCGAACGCCATCGCTTCGCTGGCGGCGGCGATGTGGACACCAGCCAGCAGCTGGTTGATCATCTTGAATGCGGCGCCCTGCCCTGCGGCATCGCCGAGCTCGTAGAGTTTTGCCGCCATGGCATCGAGCGCCGGACGCGCCTTTGCGAATGCGGCGGAGCTACCGGAAGCAAGGATCGTCAGCTCACCTTGCGCCGCACGCTGCGCGCCGCCGGAGATCGGCGCGTCCAGATAGTGCCGCCCGGTCGCCTCCAACTGCCTGGCGAGGCGCCGTGCCACGTCGGGATCCATGGTCGCAGACGAGATGAAGACGCTATCCTTCGGCAGGGTCTCCGCGACGCCGTCCTTGCCGAACAGGATCGCCTCGGTCTGCGCGGCATTGACGACGACGCTGACAACGATATCAGCGCCCTTGGCCGCCTCGGCTGGCGTTGTCGCGCCGGCACCGCCATCCCCAACGAAGCGCGCGACCGCGTCGGCCGAGACGTCGCAGCCGGTGACGTCATGGCCGGCGCGCTTCAGCGAGGTCGCCATGCCGTACCCCATCGAGCCGAGCCCGATGACGGCGATGCGCTGATTTTGTGACGTGGAGGCGGACATGCAACTCACCCTTCAACTAGACCTTGCGAACGTTTCCCGGACGGCCACCCTTTGCAGCGGCTCGTGACCTCGAATAACACGGCTTGGCCGCGCTGCCAAAGCGTGAGACAAGCGAGCATGACGGCCATGAGAACTGAAACGAGCAATGAGACAAGGCTGCGCGAGGATATCTGCCGGTTCGGACGGTCCCTGTTCGAGCGCGGGCTGACGCCGGGCTCCTCAGGCAATATCAGCGTCCGGCTGGACGGCGGCGGCTGGCTGGTGACGCCGACCAATGCCTCGCTCGGCTTCCTCGATCCGGCCAAGCTGTCGCGGCTGGATGAGCAGGGCCGCCTGGTTTCGGGCGATGCCCCGACCAAGGAAGTTCCGCTGCACACCGCACTCTACGATACGCGCGGAAGCGCGCGCGCGATCGTGCATTTGCACTCCACGCATTCGGTCGCGCTCTCGATGCTGCCCGAGATCGACCCACGCGCCGCGCTGCCGCCAATGACGGCCTATTATCTGATGAAGTGCGGCGCCACCGCACTCGTGCCCTATTACCGCCCCGGCGATCCTGCGGTCGCCGATGCGATCAAGGGGCTAGCGGGCAAGTATTCATCCGTGCTGCTCGCCAATCACGGCCCTGTTGTCGCCGGCGACACGCTCGAAGCGGCGGTGTTTGCGACGGAGGAGCTGGAAGAGACGGCCAAGCTGTATCTGCTGCTGCGCGGGATGAATCCGAGGTATCTGTCACCTGAGCAGGTGAAGGATTTGGTGAAGGTGTTCGGGGTGGCGTTACCGGAGCATGGGCATGAGCATTGAGCCCGACTCTCACCTCGTCATTGCGAGCGTAGCGAAGCAATCCAGAGTCTTTCCGCGGACGGATTCTGGATTGCTTCGCTACGCTCGCAATGACGGGTGGGGCTACAGCCCCAGATAGGCCTTCCGCACGTCCGGATTGCCCTTGATCTCCGCCGAGGGGCCCTGCATCAGCACGCGACCGGTTTGCAGGATGTAGGCACGATCGGCAATCTCCAGACACTCCGCCATGCGCTGTTCGACGATCAGCACGGTCATGCCGGAGTCGCGGATGAGCTTCACGGCCTGAAAAATCTCGTCGACCAGCTTCGGCATGATGCCCTGCGAGGGCTCGTCCAGCATCAAGAGCCGCGGCCGCGTCATCAGCGCGCGGCCGATCGCGAGCATCTGCTGCTCACCGCCGGAGAGCGTCTCGGCGCGTTGCTCCAAGCGTTCGGAAAGACGTGGAAACAGCTTGAAGACCAGATCGAGCGGTGCCTCGCGATCAGCTTCACCGCGGTAGAGGTAGCTACCGAGGCGCAGATTGTCGCGCACCGACAATCGTGGAAACAGGCGGCGGTTCTCCGGCACATAGGCGATGCCGGCCGCGGTGATGTGGTGCTGCGCCATGCCGTTGAGCCGCTTGCCGTCGAACGTCACCGTGCCCGAGCGCGGACGCTCGGCACCGGCGATCGACTTCAGCAGGGTCGACTTGCCCGCACCGTTTGCACCGGCGACACAGACGATCTCGCCCTTGGTGACCTCGATCGAGACCGCGGAGATCGCGACCAGACCCTGATAGGCGGTCGTGACTTCATGCACTGACAGCATGACGATCTCCCAGATATGCCTTGATCACCTTGGGATCGCGGACGACCTCAGTGGGCTTGCCCTCGACCAGCACCTTGCCGAGATCGAGCACGATGGCGCGGTCGACCAGCGGCATCACGATCTCCATGACGTGCTCGACCATCAGCACGGTGATGCCGGCATCGCGCACCTTTCGCACCAGCGCCACGCCGGTCTGCGCCTCGGTCGGCGTGAGGCCGGTGAGGACTTCGTCGAGCAGCAGCAGTTTCGGTTCGGTCGCGAGCGCACGGGCGACTTCGAGGCGCCGCTTTTCGGCCGGCACGAGGTCGCTCGCGAGCACGTCGGCGCGCGCGGCAAGGCCGGTGAACTCCAGCACCTCATAGGCCTTGCGGCGTGCCACGCGCATCACGGTGTTACGCACGAGCGCACCGACGATGACGTTGTCGATAACAGTCATGGTCTCGAAGCTCTTGACCACCTGGAAGGTGCGCCCGATGCCGCGCTGGCAGCGCTCGGCGGCCGGCAGATGGGTGACGTCCTGGCCGTCGAACCAGATCGAGCCTTGCGTCGGCGGCAACACGCCGGCGATGAGATTGAACAGCGTCGACTTGCCGGCGCCGTTGGGGCCGATCAGGCCAACGATCTCGCCCCGGCCAACCGAGATCGAGACATCGCTGTTGGCGACGAGGCCGCCGAACCGCTGCCAGACGCCGCGGGTCTCAAGGAGCGCGGTCATCGCGTGGCTCCTTTCGACTTCGCGCGGGAGAGCAGGCTGACCAGCCCCTGCGGCAGGGCGAGCGATATCAGCACGATCAGCGTGCCGTAGACGATGAGATCGACGCCGCGACCGGAGCCGCCGATATAGGAGCGGGTCAGCTCCGTCATCGGGATCAGGATGGCCGCCCCTAACACGGGCCCCCAGAGGGTGCCGATGCCGCCGAGCACGGCCGGCAGCGCCATCAGCAGCGAGAACTGGAAGCCCATGACGCTTTCAGGATCGATATAGGCCAGAAACTGCGCGTAGAACGCGCCGCCGACGGCAACGAGGAACGCCGACACCGCTGCCGCCCCCATCTTCGAGTTGAACACGACCACGCCAAGGCTCTCGGCCGCTTCCGGATTGTCCTTCACCGCGCGCCACCAGAAGCCCCATTTGGAGTCTTCCAGCCACCAGGTGACGAACCAGGCGATGCAGCACAGCGCCAGCGCGAAATAGAAATATGGCAGCTTGCTGCGCATGAACTGGAATTTCAGCCAGCTGTCGCCGCGCACCTGAATGGTGATCCCCAACGCAGCCCCCGCCCATTCCCAATTCTGGAACAGGAGCAACCCGATCTCGGCGATGACGATGGTCGCGATCACGAAGTAATGGCCGCGCAGACGAAAGAAGGGGTAGCCGAGCCCCATCGCGATAGCAGCCGCGATCCCGCCGCCGGCGAGCATGCCGAACCAGGGCAACACGCCGAACTTCGTGAACAGAAGCTCGGTGGTGTAGGCGCCGATGCCGAAATAGAGCGCATGGCCCAGCGAGATCTGTCCGCAATAGCCGGACAGGATGTTCCAGCTCTGCGACAGCGCCGCATACATCAGGGTCAGGACCAGGATGTTCTGGATGTAGACGTTCTTGACGAACAGCGGCGCGGACGCGGCGATCGCAGTCAGCACGGCGGCAATGATGAGGTCACGGCGGCGCCGCGCGGCAAAATTCTTGTCCATCACATCGACCCGAACAGGCCACGCGGCCGAATGAAGACGACGAGCAAGTACACCGCATAGATGCCGACCGACTTCAGCGACGGCGGCAGCATCAGCGCCGTCACCGCTTCGACCAGGCCGACAATGATTCCGCCGGCAAAAGCGCCGAACACGCTGCCGAAGCCGCCGAGCGCCACCGTGACATAGGCAATCAGCGCAAAGGACGCGCCAACGTCGGGATAGATGTAGAAGAACACCGCCATGATCGCGCCGGCGAGACCGACAAGCGCGGCGCCAAGGCCCCAGCCGAACGCGAACACGCGGTTCTTGTCGATGCCGACAAGCGCGACCGCGCCGGGATCCTCGCGGGTGGCTTCCAACGCGCGGCCGAAATCGGTGCGGTGGATGAAGAGGTAGAGGCCGGCAAAGGCCGCGATCGAGACCAGCGCACCGACCAACTGCGGCTCCGGCAGGAAGATGCCTGCAATCGAGACGGTTTTACCGCCGATCAAGGACGGCGGAATGCTGCGATAGTCTGGCGTGAAGAACAGTTGGGCCAGTCCGCGCATGACGATGGCGAGGCCAAAAGTCGTGAAGATCTGCACCATGCCGGCGTTGGCCTTGGCCCGCATGGCGAAGCGTACGATCAGGAGATAGACGATCGCTCCGAACACGAACAGCGCGGCGGCGACCAATGGCGCCGAGAGCAAGGGGTCGATGGCGAAGTACGAGAACAGGAAGAAGGACGCGTACATCGCGATCATCAGGAACTCGCCATGGGCAAAGTTCGTGACGTCCATCAAGCCGAAGATCAGCGCAAGGCCGACGGCGATCAATCCGTAGAGCAGGCCCATCAGCAGGCCGCTCGCGAGACTTTGGACAATTGTTTCGACTGTCAGCAACTTGTCCCCCAGAGAAATCCCTCAGCCCGAGGGGCATCATCGAACACGCATCGCAAAGAACGAGCCCGCCTTCGTCTTTCGCGACGCGGGCTTCGCCTTACTCTGCAGAATCAGGATCGGGAGCCGACCGAGCTCCCGGCTCCATCCTCACTTCATCGGCCAGACAGCCTCGGCCACCGCCGCCTGCGACGGGAAGATGGTGACGAACTTGCCGCCGATATATTGCAGCAGCACCGGATCGGCGTCGTTGTTCTGGCCCATGTCGTCGAACTTGACCCGCTTCCAGGGCATGATGGTCTGCTCGCCCGGAATGTCGGTTGCGGCCATCGCGTCGCGGATCTTCTCGCCGTCGGTCGACTTGGCGCGGTTGATGGCGTCCGCGATCACGATCATCGCCATGAACTGCCGCGAGGTGTTGTCGTTGAGGTCCTTGCCCGACTTCGCCTTGAACAGATCGTTGATCTTGCCGACCATCGGCCGCTTGGCGGCGAGATCGAGCGAGAAGCTGCCGCGCGTGATCGCGCCTTCGAGCTTGTCGCCGACGGCGTCGTAAAGCGCCTTCTCGGAGAAACCGGCCGCCTGGGCCAGGATCGCGTTCGGCTTGTAGCCGAGCTCGGCCATGGTCTTGACCAGCAGGATGCCGTCCGTGGTGTAGCTCGAGGGCAGCAGCACGTCGGCATTGGCGGCCTTGAGCTGCTGGACTTCGGCGGACAAGGACGGCGAGTTGGCGCGATACTTGATGTCGGAGACGATCTTGTAGCCACGCTCGGTTGCGAGCTTGGTCTGGGCATTGGCGGAATCGGTGCCGAAGATCGTGTCTTCGTGGAACAGCGCCAGCGTATCCGCCTTGACCCCCTTCTTCTTCATCGCGTCGAGGAAATCGAACATCGCGGCCGAGAACATCTCGTCATGCGGCGAAGCGCGGAAATAATACTTCAGTCCGCGGCGATGCAGGCTGGGCGAGGAATTGTCCGCCGACAGGAACGGGATCTGGTAACGCTCGCAGATCTGGCTGACCGTGACCGCGACAGCGCTCTGATAGGAGCCGAGCACGGCGCAGACCTTTTCCTGGGTGATCAATCGCTCGGCTTCGGCCCGACCCTTTTGCGGGTCGCCCTGATGGTCGGCATACACCATGCGGATCTTGGCACCACCAAGACCGGGCAAGCCGACGCCCTTTGCCAGCGGAAGGTCGAAGTCCTGATCATTGTTGATGATGTCGATTGCGGTCTCGAACGCGCGCTGCGCATCGACACCCACCTGGGCACCGGCGCCCGACAGGGGATAGGTCGCGCCGATTACCACCTCGGAAGTCTGTGCGCGTGCGGCTAGCGGCAGCAGCGCGGCAGCGGCGGTGGCTCCGAGCAGAACGTCGCGGCGAGTGATCGTCATTGGCAAAGTCCCCTGTTATTCGCGCGTATCGAATGAAACGATTGACAAACTGCGTAAAGCCCGAAGAAGCAGCAAACGCTGCCTACTAAATCACGGCCATGTTCCTGTTCTTCAGATCCGTCACCAGCATCAAGCCGGGCGAATGCGTGATCGCGAATGGGACCTTGGCGGCGTTGATCACCGATTGCGGCGTCACGCCGCAGGCCCAGAACACCGGGATCTCGTCATCGGCGACTGGTACGGGATCACCATAGTCCGGCTTGGCAATGTCCTTGATGCCGATCAGATGCGGATGGCCGAGATGCACGGGCGCGCCGTGCACGGCGGGATAACGCGAGGTGATCTGCACCGCACGGATCGCATCGGCCGGCTTGAACGGGCGCATCGACACCACCATAGGTCCCGCGAACGGACCGGCCTCACCGCAAGCGATATTGGTGCGGTACATCGGCACGCGCACATTCTCTTCAATATGGCGGATCGGCATGCCCTCGTCGAGCAACGCCTCCTCGAACGAGAACGAGCAGCCCAGCACGAAGGTCACGAGGTCGTCGCGCCAGTAGCTGGTGACGTCAGTCGGCTCGTCGACCACTTCACCATCGCGCCAGACGCGATAGCGCGGCACGTCAGTGCGGATGTCGAGATCGGCGCCGAGCGCGGGAATGTGGGGACTGCCGACGTCGGACATGCCGATGATCGGGCACGGTTTCGGATTGAGCTGGCAGAAGCGGTGGAAAGCGCCGGCGTATTCGGCCGGCAGGATCGCCAGATTGCCCTGGACGAAGCCGGGGGCGACCCCCGCGGTCGAACCGACCTGGCCAGCGCGATAGGCGAGCCGCGCCTGGCGGCTCGGGAGCGTGTCGGGTGTTTCAGTTTGCTGCGCTGCCACCAAAACAGTCATGCGATCGACCTGCCTATAAACTCGACAAAGACAGCCAACACCAAGCGTGCTATAAAGTCTAATCTTCCTTTCTAATCAAGATCGATAAATTCTATTTATCGAACTGGAAAATCTTTCCAATGCTGGACTTCAGGTCGATCGAAACCTTCCTCTGGGTTGTGAAGCTCGGCAGCTTCCGCGGCGCCGCAGCACGGCTCAATACGACCCAGCCTGCGATCTCCCAGCGCATCGCCCAGCTCGAGCGCGAGATGGGCGTAAAGTTGCTGAATCGTGACCATCGTGTGGCCTCGCCCACCCCAAGCGGCCGCCAGATGATGGTCTATGCGGAAAAGCTGATCGGCTTGCGCGCTCAGATGATGGCCGAGATCGGCGACCGCTCGGCGATGCGCGGCGTGATGCGGCTTGGCGTCGCCGAAACCATTGTGCACACTTGGCTGCCGCGGCTGGTGAAGAGCGTCAACGAAATCTATCCGAACCTGTCGCTGGAGATCGAGGTCGACATCACGCCGAACCTCACCGCGCGCCTGCTCGCACAGGAGATCGAGCTCGCCTTCGTGGTCGGACCGCTCTCCGCTTCAGGCGTGCACAACCGCAAGCTCGCCGACTATCCGATCGGCTTTCTCGCAAGCCCCTCACTCGGGCTCGGCCACGGCCCGGTAACCCCGGCAGATATCGCGCGTTTTCCGATCATCACCTTCCCGCGCAAGACCAGGCCCTATGAAGTTGTTCGCGAGGTCTTTGACCGGCCGGAGCTGCCGCCAATCCGCCTGCATGCCTCTGCCTCGCTTGCCACCGTGATCCACATGGCGGTGGAAGGCCTCGGCATCGCCGTGATCCCCGATGCCATCGTCGAGAACGAGCTCGCTGACGGTCGGCTGCAATTGCTCGACACCGACCTCGAGATCGCACCGCTGACCTTCACAGCAAGCTGGCTCGCCTCGCCCGACGTCGTGGCGGTGCAGCGCGTCGCCGAGCTTGCATGTCAGATTGCGCAGAGCAGCCTCGCGGTTGACGCGCCCGCGCTGGCGCGTCATTGAAAAAGGCGCCGGACCAACGAGAGACTGACGCATGAGCCGAGCCGCGACCAACCTGCAAATCGATTCCGCCCGCCTCTGGGGCTCCATCCATGAGACCGCGCAGTTCGGCGGGACGGCCAAAGGCGGTGTGCGGCGGCTGACGCTCAGCAGCGAAGACAAGCAAGTGCGCGACTGGTTCCGAAAGGCTTGTGAGGGCGCGGGGCTTGAGGTGCACACCGATGCGCTCGGCTCGCAATTCGGCCTGCGCAAGGGTCGCGACATGTCGAAGCTGCCCGTCGGCATCGGCTCGCATCTCGACACCCAGCCGACCGGCGGCAAGTATGACGGCATTCTGGGAACGCTCGGCGCGCTCGAAGTGATCCGCACGCTGAACGATGCCGGCATCGAGACCGAGGCACCGATCTGCATCGTCAACTGGACCAACGAGGAGGGCTCGCGCTTCGCGCCGGCGATGATGGCCTCCGCAGCCTATGTCGGCGATTTCACCACCGACGACATCCTCTCGCGCAAGGACATCGACGGCACTACCGTCGGCCAGGCGCTCGACAGCATCGGCTATCGCGGCGACAAGCCCGTCGGCTTCCAGAAGCTCGGCTGCTTTGTCGAACTCCACATCGAGCAGGGCCCGATCCTCGAAGCCGAGGGCAAGACCATCGGCGTGGTCGATTCCGGCCAGGGCGTGCTCTGGTACGACGGCAAGATTTCCGGCTTCGAGAGCCATGCAGGCTCGACCCCGATGCCGCTGCGGCGCGACGCGCTGGCGACGCTCTCCGAGATCGTGCTGGCGATGGAGGCCATCGCGAAGAAGCACGGGCCGAACGCGGTCGGCACCATCGGCGAGGCCGTGATCGCCAACCCCTCGCGCAACGTCATTCCCGGCGAGATCGCATTCACCATGGATTGTCGCAGCGCCGATGGCGCGATCATGGATGCGCTCGATCGCGATCTGCGCGGCGCGATTGCCGAGATCGCCGCGCGTCGCAAGGTCGATGTGAAAATTGACCTCGTCTGGCGCAAGCCGCCGACACATTTCGATCCCAAGCTGATCGCCGCCGTCGAGAATGCGGCCAAGACGCTCGGCTATTCCTCGCGCCGCATCACCTCCGGCGCTGGCCACGATGCCTGCAACCTCAACACAATCATACCAGCCGCCATGGTGTTCGTGCCCTGCAAGGACGGCATCAGCCACAACGAGCTGGAAGACGCGACGCAACCCGACTGCGCCGCGGGCACCAACGTGCTGATGCACACCGTGCTGGCCATCGCCGGCCTCGCGTCCTGATCGGAGACAGACATGCGCGGAGTTTTCGTCGACGCCAATGAGGCGCTTGCCGTGATCATGGAGCGGCTGGAGAAGCCCGGCGACCCCAAGGTGTGGATCCACAGGGATCCCGATATCACGCCCGAGCAATATCCTGAGATCCTCGACGGCGCCGAGATCGCCATCGTCGATCATACGGCGCTACCGACCGAAGTCGCGAAGAAGTGCACGGGCCTCAAGCACGTCGTGTTCCTCGGCACCGGCGCACGCAGCTACATGAACCCGGAGGAGCTCGCCGAGCTCGGCATCTCCGTGCATCTGATCAAGGGCTATGGCGACACGGCGGTGGCGGAGTCAGCAATCGCGCTGATGTGGTCCTCGGCCCGCGTCATCGCCATGATGGACCGCGAGATGCGCGCCGGAAACTGGTTGCGCGAAGACGGCATGCAGCTCACCGGCAAGACGCTGGGCTTGATCGGCTTCGGCGGCATCGCCGCCGAGGTCGCGCGCATCGCATTTGGCAGCGGCATGAAGGTGATTGCCTGGAACCGCTCACCAAAGAGCCATCCGGGGGTCGAGTTCACCGATCTCGACACGCTGCTGGCGCGGAGCGACGTCGTGTCGCTGCATCTGCTGCTCAATGACGAGACGCGCGGCATGATCACGCGGGAGACAATCGCGAAGATGAAGCCGGGCGTTATCTTCGTGAACACCGCCCGCGCCGCCATCGTCGACGAGCAAGCGATGATCGACGCGCTGAAATCGGGCCATATCCGTCACGCCGGCCTCGACGTCTTCAACATCGAGCCGCTGCCGGCGGACCATCCGCTGACCAAGATTCCAAACGTGACGCTGTCGGCGCATTCTGCTTTCCGCACGCCCGAAGCCAGCGAGAACCTGATTGAGGCGGCGTGGGTTCACTGCCGCCGGATCGTGAATTCGTAACCCACCACTGACTATTTCCGCGGAGACAGAAGAGGTGGGTTACGGCTTCGCCTAACCCACCCTACGCGCCCCGCCAGATCGTAAGAGGACAAGAGCAACAACAATGGCCGACACTCGCACCATCAAGGCAGAGCCGCTCACCAACGCCATCCGCGCCATCGTCAAGGCGGGTGGCTCCTCGGACCGCGAGGCAGAGCTCGTGTCCACCAACCTCGTCGAGGCTAATCTTAGGGGACATGACTCCCACGGCGTCGGCATGATCCCGCGCTATGTCCAGAGCGTCGTCAATGGCGGCCTTGCCGTGAACGCGCACGTCAAGACCGTACTCGACACCGGTCCCCTTCTGACCCTCGACGGCCTCACCGGCTACGGCCAGGTCATCGGCTATGAAGCGATGGAGCTGGCGGCCGAGCGCGCCAAGAAGAACGGTGTGTGTCTCGTCGGCCTCTCCAACGCACACCACATCGGCCGCATCGGCCACTGGGCCGAGCAGTGCATCGACCACGGCCTGGTCTCGATCCACTTCGTCAACGTGATCTCGCGCCCGATCGTTGCGCCCTGGGGCGGCAGCGACGCGCGCCACGGCACCAACCCGTTCTGCGTCGGCATCCCGCGCCGGGGCAAGGACCCGATCGTGCTCGACTTCGCCACCAGCCGGATCGCGCAGGGCAAGACCCGCGTCGCCCACAACAAGGGCGTCGAGCTTGAGCCCGGCACCATCATAGACAATGAAGGCAAGCCGACCGTCAACCCGCGCTACACCGTGATCCCGCCATACGGCGCCATCCTGCCGTTCGGCGAGCACAAGGGCTCGGGGCTCGCGCTGGTGTGCGAAATCCTCGGCGGCGCCCTTTCCGGCGGACAGGTCGTCAAGGGTCCGTCCGACGGCAAGTACAACGTCCTCAACGGCATGCTGTCGATCGTCATCGATCCGGGCAAGCTCGGCACCGGCGAGAACCTCGCGAGCGAAGTCGAGAGTTTTGTGGCCTGGCACACCGGCTCGCCGCCCGGCCCCGGCGTCGAGAAAGTGAAGATCGCCGGCGAGCCCGAACGCGAGACCAAGAAGAAGCGGCTCGCTGAAGGCATTCAAGTCGACCCGACCACTTGGCAGGAGATTCTGGAGGCCGGGAAGAAGTTCGGGATGGATCCGGGGGCGATCGAGACAATCGCAGGCTGATGGGCTACAGCATCACCGCGTCGTCCCCTTAAGCTGGGACGGCGCCGGGTGTGTGTTAGCGTCGCTTAGTCCACCATATCCGCAACCGCCTTGCCGCAGGCCGTGGTGTCCGCATTGCCGCCGAGATCCTTCGTCCGCAGCGTGCGCTCGGCGAGCGTACGCTCGATCGCCTCGACGATCGACTTGCCGGCTTCCTTCTCGCCGAGATGCTCGAGCATCATCGCGCCCGACCAGATCATGCCGATCGGATTGGCGATGCCCTGCCCCGCAATGTCGGGCGCCGAGCCGTGCACAGGCTCGAACACGGAGGGGAAATCGCCCTCGGGATTGATGTTGCCTGACGGTGCGATGCCGATGGTGCCGGTGCAGGCCGGGCCGAGATCGGAGAGGATGTCACCGAACAGGTTGGAGCCGACCACGACGTCGAACCAGTCGGGATGCAGCACGAAGTTCGCGGTGAGAATGTCGATGTGGTACTTGTCCCACTTCACGCCCGGGAACTTCTTGGCCATCGCCTCCACGCGCTCGTCCCAATAGGGCATGGTGATGGAGATGCCGTTCGACTTGGTCGCCGAGGTCAGATGCTTCTTCGGCCGCGACTGCGCTAGCTCGAAGGCGAACTTCAGGATGCGGTCGACGCCGGTGCGGGTCATCACCGTCTGCTGCGTGACGAACTCGCGGTCGGTATCGGGGAACATGCGGCCGCCGACGGAGGAATATTCACCTTCGGTGTTTTCGCGCACCACCCAGAAATCGATATCGCCGGGCTTGCGGTTCGCCAACGGCGACGGCACGCCGGGCATCAGACGCACGGGGCGGAGGTTCACATACTGATCAAACTCGCGGCGAAATTTGATCAGCGAGCCCCACAGCGACACGTGATCCGGAATTTTTGCCGGCCAGCCGACGGCACCGAAATAGATCGCGTCGTGCTTGCCGATCTTGTCCTTCCAGTCATCAGGCATCATCTGGCCGTGCTTCTCGTAATAGTCCCAGGACGAGAAGTCGAAATGGTCGAAATGCAGGGAGATCCCGTGCTTCTTCGCGGCTGCCTCCATCACCCGCAGGCCTTCCGGCATCACTTCCTTGCCGATGCCGTCGCCGGGAATGACTGCGATCCGGTATTGTTTCTTGCTCATCGAGAACGTCCCTGGTTGGTCCGGCAGCCGCCGTCTTTTTGACCGCACTGCAATGGACCAAACTCACCGGCAGTGCAACGCTGCACTGCAATGTTGACCGTGGCGCGGCCGACCGCCTACTGATTTCATCCTGGTTCCTCACCCGCGAGTACTTCACATGGATCTGCATCTGCGTGGCAAGCGCGTCCTGATCACAGGCGCGTCCAAGGGCATTGGCGCAGCCGCCGCCGAGGCGTTCGCCGAGGAAGGCGCGAACCTCCTGCTGGCTGCCCGCAGCGGCGATCAGCTCAAGGCGCTGGCCGACCGCCTGCGTTCAGCGCATCAGATCGATGCCGCGACGAGTGTCGTGGATCTGCGCAAGGCCGAGGACCTCGCGCGGCTCGCCAGGGAAGCCGCCGATATCGACGTGCTCGTCAACAATGCCGGCGATATCCCTGGCGGCTCGATCGACAAGATCGACGAGGCCACTTGGCGCCACGCCTGGGATTTGAAGGTGTTCGGCTATATCAACCTGACGCGGCAGGTCTACGCGCAGATGAAGGCCAAGGGCGGTGGCGTCATCGTCAACGACATCGGTGCTGCCGGCGAGAAGTTCGACGCAAATTACATCTGCGGCAGCGCCGGCAATGCCGCGCTGATGGCCTTCACCCGCGCGCTCGGCGGCAAGAGCCTCGCCGATAATATCCGCGTGGTCGGCATCAATCCTGGCCCCGTCGGCACCGACCGTCACGTCACGCTGCTGAAGACGCGGGCGCAGCACCAGTTCGGCGACGAGAACCGTTACAAGGAATTCCAGAAAGGCCTGCCGCTCGGCCGCCCCGCGCATGCGCGCGAGATCGGCGACCTCATGGCGTTCCTGGCGTCGGACCGTGCGGGCTATACGTCCGGCGTGATCTACACGGTGGACGGCGGTATCAGCGCCGGTTGGGGTTAAGTCTGTTTCCGTCGTTGCGAGCGAAGAGTAAGTCAGGAGTAGAATAGTTGTCTCAAGAGTTGATCCGCGAAACCGCCTGTGCTGTCGTCGACAAGCTGCGCTCCGGCGACGTCTCTCCACTCGAACTGCTTGAAGTGGTGGAGCAGCGCGTCAAGGAGGTCGACGGCAAAGTCAACGCACTGCCGACGCTATGCTTCGACCGCGCGCGGACGCACGCGAAGGCGCTGATGCAGAAGCCCGCCGGCGCACGCGGGCTGCTCGCAGGCCTGCCGGTGCCGATCAAGGATCTCACCGATGTCGCGGGCGTGCTGAACACCCAGGGCTCGCTGATCTTCAAAGACAACGTTCCCGCCACGTCCGACCTCATGGTCGAGAACCTCGAAGCCAATGGCGCGGTCGTCTACGCCAAGTCCAACACGCCGGAATTCGGCGCCGGTGCCAACACCTTCAACGAAGTGTTCGGCGCGACACTCAATCCTTGGGACACATCGAAGTCAGCGGCTGGCTCCTCCGGAGGCGCCGCGGCCGCACTTGCGACCGGCATGGCCTGGCTCGCGCAGGGCTCCGACATGGGCGGCTCGTTGCGCAGCCCCGCGGCCTTCTGCGGCGTCGTCGGCATGCGGCCGAGCATCGGCCGCGTCGCGCATACGCCTAAATCAAGCATTGATCGCAATCTCGGCGTCGTCGGCCCGATGGCCCGCAATGTCGAGGATCTCGCATTGCTGTTGGATGCCATGAGCGGCGATTATGCGGATGATCCGCTGTCGCTGCCGGCGCCCGCGACCTCGTTCCTATCCGCGGCAAAATCAGGCAAGAGGCCAAAGCGCATCGCCTATTCGCCCAATCTCGGCATCACACCTGTCGATCCCGAAGTGAAGGCAATCACGCGCAAGGCCGCCGAGCGCTTTGCCGAGGCCGGCGCCATCGTCGAGGAGGCGCATCCGGACTGGCGCGAGGCGCATGAATGCTTCCACGTGCTGCGCGCCTTCGACTTCGCGATCACCAAGGCCAATCTGCTGCGCACCAAGCGCGACCTGCTCAAGCCCGAGGTGATCTGGAACATCGAAGAGGGCCTCAAGCTCACCGTCGACCAGCTCGCGCGTGCCGAAGCGCAGCGCGTCGGCATGACCGCGCGCGCGATCGAGTTCTTCGAGACCTATGATCTGCTGCTAACGCCGACCACGATCGTGCCCCCCTTCCCGATCGAGCACCGCTATGTCGCGGAATGTGCGGGCAAGACATTCGAGAACTACGTCGAATGGCTCGGCATCGTCTACGCCATCACGCTCGCCTGCTGCCCGTCGCTGTCCCTGCCCTGCGGCTTCACCGCCTCGGGCCTGCCGGTCGGCGTGCAGGTGGTCGGCGCACCGCGCGCGGATGCACAGGTGATCGCGGGCGCGAGGGTGCTGGAGGATATTCTGGGGCTCCGCGGACAGACGCCGATTGACCCCAGGGTGAAGAAGTAACGGCTCCTGTGCCCCGGACGCAGCGCCTCTTCGGCGAATGCGCTGCAGAGCCGGGGCCCATCTCTCCGGGACCTCCCGCGCAACTTCTGGGTCCCGGCTCTGCGGCGCAGCACTTACGCGCTGCACCTTGTCCGGGACACAAACCTCACCTTCCGCTCGTGGCCTCCAGGCTCCGGCTGTAGCGCGACATCGCGAAGCAGAAGACGAAATAAATTGCGGCAACGAAGATATAGACCTCGACCGAAAACTGCTGCCAGGCCGGATCGATGATCGCGGTCTTGGCCGTGGTGAGCAGGTCGAAGATGCCGATGATCAGCACCAGGCTGGTGTCCTTGAAGAAGGCGATGAAGGTGTTGACCAGCGGCGGGATGACGTGGCGGATCGCCTGCGGCAGCACGATCAGCCGGTGCTTGCGCCAATAGGACAGCCCCAGCGCGTCGGCGGCCTCGTATTGGCCGCGCGGTACGGCCTGAAGACCGCCGCGGATCACTTCGGCCAAATAAGCACCGGCGAACAGGATGATCGCGATCTGCGCGCGTAGCAGCTTGTCGATGTTGAATCCGCTGGGCATGAACAGCGGAAACATCACGCTCGCCATGAACAGCAGGCTGACCAGCGGCACGCCGCGGATCAGCTCGACATAGAGCACGCTCAACGAACGGATCGCCGGCAGCTTCGAGCGTCGGCCGAGCGCCACCAAAATGCCGAGCGGAAAACCGAACGCCAATCCGAACGTGGCCAGGATCAGCGTCACCGGCAATCCGCCCCAGCGGTCCTGTGAAACGAAGGACAGCCCGAACACACCGCCCCACATCAGCGCGCTGATCAGCGCCAGCGCACCAATCCAGAGCAAGGCGAGCTCGCGCCGCCATAGCGCACGGCGGGTGGACAGATAGTACAGCGCAATGAACAGCGCGACCGACAGTGCCGGCCGCCACTGCTCGTCGAACGGGTAAGTGCCGAACAGGATGAAGCGGTACTTTTCAGGAATGATCGCCCAGCAGGCACCTAGGCCGCGCACCGCCTTGCAGGCGCTGGAATCATTGGCCGGCGTGAGCCAGACCGCGTTGGCAATGCCCCATTGCACGAAGCTGATTACGCCTTTCGCCAGCACCGCCAGCAGGACGACTGTAAGGATGCTGTTGGGGATCGAGGAGAACAGATTGGTGCGCAGCCAGCGCAGCACCGGGTTGCCGATTTGCGGACGGCGGGCAGCGCGCGGCAGGTCGGGCATGTCGGTGATCGCGGTCATGCTCACCGCTCCGCCAGCGCGATGCGCGAATTGTACCAGTTCATGAAGAAGCTGATGCCAAGGCTGATCGTGAGGAAGACCGCCATGATCAGCGAAATCGCCTCGATCGCCTGCCCGGTCTGGTTCAACGTGGTGTTGGCGACCGAGACCACGTCCTGGTAGCCGATCGCGACCGCGAGCGAGGAATTCTTGGTCAAATTGAGATACTGGCTCGTCATCGGCGGCACGATCACGCGCAGCGCCTGTGGCAGGATGATCTGCCGCAGCATGAAGCTGCGGCGCAGGCCCAGCGCACTGGCCGCATCCCACTGGCCGCGCGGCACCGACTGGATGCCGCTGCGCACGATCTCGGCGATGAAGGCCGAGGTGTAGGTCACGAGCGCAATCAGCAGCGCGAAATATTCCGGCGCGAGCGTCAGCCCTCCGACGAAGTTGAAGCCACGCAGCTGCGGCCATTCGATGGTCCAGGATACGCCGAGCAACAGCGACACCGCCGCCGGAAGCACGACAATCAAACCAAGCGCAAACGGCCAGGCCGGCCGCGGCTTGCCATCACGCATCTGCTGCGCCACCAGCCAACGCTGAATGAGATAGAACGCGACGCAGCCAAGAGCGGCCGTGCCGAGCACCCAAAGCTGCGGCGAGCCGAGCGGAATGGCCGGCAGGATGAGGCCACGATTGGAGAGGAACACCCCCTCGACCGGTCGCCACGCAGCCCGCGCGGCCGGCAGCGCCTGCATCAGCACGTACCAGAACAGCAATTGAAGCAGCAGCGGGACGTCGCGCAGGACTTCGACATAGACGGCGGCAAGCCGCGACAGCAGCCAATTCGCCGACAGCCGCGAGATGCCGATCAGCGTGCCCATGATGGTGGCCAGCATGATGCCGATCACGGCAACGCGCAGCGTATTGGCGATGCCGACGACGAAAGCCCAGAGGTAGCTATCTCCAGGATTGTAGGCGAGCAGGCTGTCGGCGATCGGCATGCCGGCCTCTCGGCCGAGAAAGGCAAAGCCGGTGGTGATGCGGCGGGCCGAGAGGTTGGTGACGGTGTTGGACCACAGGAAGACCACGACCGCGACGGCGATGCCGACCACCAGCACCTGCCAGAACAGGCCCTTCAATTCGTTCGGTCCGAGCGCGCCGAAAAGGCTGCGGCTCGGCGGCGGCCTGGGATCATCCGAGGTCACGGCACAAAAATCCTTCCTGAAACAGCGATTTCCGGCGGCGCGCGTCAACTGTTGCACCAATCCAAGAACCGTGCAACAAATGTTTCATGGCCGTATCAGCGAAATCCTCGCCGTTGAGCGAACTGCGCATTGCATTGCCATCGCTCCCCCTGCGCTTGCAGGAGGTCGGGCGTTTTGTCGCAGCCAACGACTACGACGCCACGACGCGCTCGATGCGCGATCTCGCCGCGGAAGCCGGCGCCGACCCTGCCGCGTTCACACGGCTTGCCAAAGCCATCGGCTATTCCGGCTGGGATGAATTGCGCGCCGCGCTGACCGAGGCACGACGCCCGTCGCAGACCTCACCGTTCTCCGGCCGCGCCAAGAACCGACGTCACGGTCCAAACGCCGATGTTGCGCTTATCACCGACAAGCTCGAGGCTGAGGCTGCGGGCCTGCCGCGCATCTCGGCGCAAACGATCGCGGAGGCAGCCCGCGCGCTGCACGAGGCCAAGCGGATCTGGATCACGGGCTATCGCAGCTGCCGGAGCGTCGCGGAATTGCTGAACTACGAGCTGCGGCTGTTCCGGCCCGAGCAGGTGCAGATCGTCGGCAGCTCCGGCCCTGACGATCTCGATCTCGGCGCGTTCCGCCCGGGCGAGGCCGTGATCGTGATCGGCTTCATGCCCTATACAAATGCGAGCGTCCGCGTCGCCCAGGCCGCTTATCGCGCCGGCGCGACGCTGATCGCGATCGCGGATAGCGTCGCCGCACCGATGGCCGAGGGCGCCGACCACGTCCTGCTGTTCGAAGCGGCGTCCTCGCCGGGCTTCTTCCCGAGTCTGACCGGCGCGCTCGCGATCGCCCAGTCGCTGGCCGCGGTGACGTTCTCGCTCGGCGGCGCGGCTGCCAAGAAGCGCCTTCAGGATACCGAGGCCCGGCTCGCCGCAGCCTCCACCTACGTCTCGGAGAAAGGTTGACCCATGAGCACCCGCACCAGCCGCGTGCTACATCGCTCGTTGCGTGAGACGCCACCGAAGGCAATCGGCGGCGAGGGTGTCTATCTCTTTGCCGAGGACGGCCGCCGCGTGATCGACGCCTCCGGCGGCGCAGCCGTCTCCTGCCTCGGGCACCAGCATCCGCGCGTGATCGCGGCGATGGCGAAGCAGGCCTCGACGCTCGCCTATGCCCACACCGCTTTCTTCTCCTCCGAGCCGGCGGAGCGGCTTGCCGAAACGCTGGTCGGGCACGAGCCCGGCGGCCTCGCCTATGCCTATTTCGTCAGCGGCGGATCGGAGGCAATCGAGGCCAGCATCAAGCTCGCGCGACAATATTTCATCGAGCGCGGCGAGCCGCAGCGACAGCATTTCATTGCACGGCGGCAGAGCTATCACGGCAACACGCTCGGCGCGCTCGCTGCGGGCGGCAATGCCTGGCGGCGCGCGCCCTACGCTCCGCTGCTCTCGGCGGCCTTTAGCCATGTGACGCCGGCTTTCGCCTATCACGAGAAGCACGACGGTGAATCCGATACGCAATTCGTGGCACGTCTCGCCGGCGAACTCGAAGCCGAGTTTCAGCGGCTCGGTCCGAATACGGTCGCGGCATTCCTCGCCGAGCCGGTCGTCGGCGCCACTGCCGGCGCAGTCACTGCGCCGGACGGCTACTTCAAGGCCGTGCGCGAGATCTGCGACCGGCATGGCGCACTCCTCATCCTCGACGAGGTCATGAGCGGCATGGGCCGCACCGGCACCACGCACGCCTGGGAGCAGGAAGGCATCGCGCCCGATATCCAGGCCATCGCAAAGGGTCTCGGCGGCGGCTACCAGCCGATCGGTGCGATGCTCGCCAGCGGCAAGATCATCGACACGATTCGCTCAGGCTCCGGCGCGTTCCAGCACGGCCACACTTATCTCGCACACCCCCTCGCCTGCGCGGCGGCGCTCGCGGTGCAGGACGTGATCCGGGAGGACAATCTGCTCGAGCAAATCAAGCTGCGCGGCAAGCAGCTCGAGCAGCGGCTGGTCGAGCGCTTCGGCAATCACCGACATGTCGGCGACATCAGGGGCCGAGGGCTGTTCTGGGCGATCGAGCTCGTCGCCGATCGCGCCAGCCGTGCTTCGTTCGATCCGGCGCTCAAACTCAATCAAAAGATCAAGGCGGAAGCCTTCGCCAACGGGCTCGGCTGCTATCCCGGCGGCGGCACCGTGGATGGCGTCCGCGGCGACCACGTGCTGCTGGCGCCACCCTATATCGTCTCCGCGGACGAGATCGATCAGATCGTCGACAAGCTCGGCACGGCCGTCGACAACGTGTTGCGTAGTTTCAATCACTGAGGGGAGAGTAGCATGACGAGGACAATGGTTATCGCAGCGGGCGTGCTCGCGGCGTCGGCGGTGGTCGCGCAAGCCGCGACGCTCGACACGGTCAAGAGCCGCGGCACGCTGGTGTGCGGCGTCAGTGCCGGCTTTGCCGGCTTCTCTGCGCCGGACTCGCAGGGCAATTACAAGGGCCTCGACGTCGACTATTGCCGCGCGCTCGCGGCCGGCGTGTTAGGGGATCCCAACAAGGTGCGCTACGTCTCGCTGACGGCGCAAAACCGATTCACGGCGCTTCAGTCGGGCGAGATCGATGTGCTCTACCGCAACTCGACCCAGACATATTTGCGCGGCGTCACGCTGGGGCTGCGGCAGGGTCCGATCAACTTCTACGACGGCCAGGGCTTTGTCGTGAAGAAGGACCTCGGCGTGAAGGAGCTGAAGGATCTCAAGGGAGCCACCGTTTGCGTGGCGCAGGGCACCACGCATGAAGTCACGCTCGGCGATTACGGCCGCGCCAACGGCATCGATTGGAGGCCGCTGGTATTCGACCGCGTCGACACCATGTACCAGACCTTCTTCGGCGGCCGCTGCGATGCCATGACCCAGGACGCCTCTGCGCTCGCGGGCGCCGTGACGACCGCGGCACCGAACCCGGCCGATTACGTCGTGCTGCCGCAGACCATCAGCAAGGAGCCGCTCGGCCCCTTCACCCGCAACGGCGACGAAATCTGGAGCGACATCATCACCTGGCTGCATTACGGCCTGATCGAGGCCGAGGAGCTCGGCGTCACCCAGGCCAATGTCGACGAGATGACGAAGTCGCAGACGCCGGCGATCCAGCGCCTGTTAGGTGCCTCCGGCGATCTCGGCTCGCGGCTTGGGCTCGACAACAAATGGCTGGTGACGGCTCTCAAGGCCACCGGCAATTACGGCGAGATCTTTGAGCGCAATGTCGGCAAGGCAAGCCCGCTCAAGCTCGAGCGCGGCCTCAACGGCCTCTGGAGCAAGGGCGGCTTGATGTACGCGGTGCCGTTCAAGTAAACGTCTCCCGTGTCCCGGACGCGCTGCGGCGTGCAACGCCGCTGCGCTGAGCCGGGACCCAGGAAGCCACGGCTTCTGGCGCTCCAAAAGAATGGGCCCCGGCTCAGCAGCGCATCACTTCGTGCTGCGCTGCGTCCGGGGCACGAGACTAGGTAGTTACCTTCAATGACGACACCCCCTCGCATCGCCCTGATCCACGCCCTCAAGCATTCCATCGCCCCGATCGAGGCGGCTTTCGCGGCGGCGTGGCCCGACGCGCGGCTGATGAACCTGCTCGACGACAGCTTGTCGGCAGATCTGGCACGCGACGGCGCGCTCAACGAGGCCATGACCGAGCGCTTCCTCGCACTCAGCGATTATGCAGCGGCGACCGGCGCGAACGCCATTCTGTTCACCTGCTCTGCCTTCGGCCCTTGCATCGAGGCCGTCGCACAGGCTCACGCACCGATGCCGGTGCTCAAGCCGAACGAGGCGATGATCGAGCGCGCGGTGACGATGGGCAAGAAGATCGGCCTGCTCTCCACCTTCCCGCCGACGCTGGTCTCGATGCCGCCGGAGTTTCCGGCCTCCGTCCAGATCGTGCCGAAACTTGCAGAAGGTGCGCTGGCCGCACTCGACCGCGGCGATCGGGCCACGCATGACCGCCTGATTGTCGAAGCGTCAAAGGATTTGCGCAACTGCGACGTCATCGCGCTGGCCCAATTCAGCATCGCAGCGACGGCGCCGATGGTCGCGGAGGCCACCGGCCGCCCCGTTGTGACGACACCGGACAGCGCGGTTGAAAAACTGATGGGGCTGCTGAAACCGAAAGCCTAGGCTCCGACCTTTTTCTGCCGCCGCGCGTCCTTGATCGCGACCGCGAGCGCGGCCTTGGTCTCGTTCACGAAATCCTCAACCAGTTCCTCGCGTGTGGCATGTGCGGCCTCGCCGGTGAACAGGCCCTGCTCGGCGAGCATCACCACGCCGTGCAGCGCCGCCCAGATCTTGAGGGCCTGACGCTCGCGCAAATAGCCGACCGCAGGCGCCTCCAGCGCTTCGATCACGAGCGCAAACGTCTCCCGGGTGGCCTCGTGCAGCTCGCTGCCCTTGGCGGCGCACGAGACGGTGCGGGACGCGAACATCAGACGGTAGACACCATTGCGACGGAGACCGAAGTCGAGGGTGGCCTGCGCCAGCCGAGACAATTTCGATTGCCTTGAGGGCTTCGTCATGGTTTCGCGCAGCATCGCGCTGAACTGCCGAAACGCCTCTGCCGTCACCGCCGTCAGCAAGGCCTCGCGGTCAGCAAAATGGCGGTAGGGCGCCGGTTGCGAGACGCCAAGCTGTCTTGCCAGCGCCTTGATGCTGATCGCCTCTGCCCCGCCCTGCTCCGCATCGCGCAGCGCGGCCTTGATCAGGGCGTCTCGGAGATCGCCATGGTGGTAGGTGTTCCCGGGTTTACGGGCGAGATGTGACCGCATGCTACCGCGAAGCCTATAAGTTTGCGCTTGACAGGGGAAGCCTGTCGCGAATGTAATAGCATATAACTTAGAACAAGCGGCAAATGCCGCAGACAATATTGACAAGAGGAACGCGCCGCCCTTCGGGCCACGCGCATACGACCGAGGGAGCCGCAATGGCCAAACGACTGAGAGTTCACGTCGATCCCGACAAGTGCCAGGGACACGCACGCTGCAAGGCGCTGGCCCCGGAGCTGTTCGAGCTCGACGAATACGGCAATGCCCACGAGGCCGGAGACGGCACGGTTCCGTCGGGACTCGAAGACAAGGCCTGGCTTGCCAAATCCAATTGCCCGGAAATCGCGATCGATGTGATCGAAGAGTAGCGCGGCCCTGCCCGCGCAGCGCCTTGCGTGCCTTCAGCGAACACGAGCCCCAAGGAAATTCAAGGGATATTCGAGGGATTTTTTGCCATGTCCGACGTCAGCCAGCCCGCCGCCGCTCATCCGCCCGTGATCGACTGGGTCAACGACTTCGACCATACCGATCCGCAATGGACTGAGGATCCCTTCCCGATCTGGGAGGAGCTGCGCGCTGCGAGCCCGGTCGTGCACACCGAGCGCTTTCTCGGCTGCTACATGCCGACGACCTATGAGGCCGTGCGCGAGATCGCCAACGACACCGAGCATTTTTCCTCGCGCCGAATCATCGTCCGCGACGTCCGGCCCGAGGTCGCCAGAAACGCGGCCCCGCCGATCACGTCCGACCCGCCCGTGCACAAGCCGGCCAAGCAATTGTTGCTGCCGCCCTTCACGCCGGATGCGATGAAGAAGCTCGAACCGCGGATGCGCGCGATCTGCAACGAGCTGATCGACGGCTTCATCGCCGACGGCAAGGTCGACGCGGCCGCGCGCTACGCCAAATACATCCCGGTTCGGGCGATCGCGCACATGCTCGGCATTCCCGAGAGCGACAGCGATCTCTTCATCAACTGGATCCACATGATCCTGGAGCTCGGCATCAAGGACGAGACCAAGCTGCTCCAGGCGGTGCAGGAGATGAGCGCCTATTTCCGGGACCATATCGAGAAGCGCAAGACGAAACCGACTGACGACCTCATCTCCTATCTGATGAATGCCAGGGACAAGGAAGGCCAGCCGCTGGAAGAGTCGCACGTGCTGGGCTCGCTGCGGCTGCTCCTGATCGCCGGCATCGACACCACCTGGAGCGCGATCGGCTCCTCGCTCTGGCATCTGGCCCGGACGCCCGCCGACCGCGAGCGCCTGATCGCCGAGCCGGGTCTGATCCCCAACGCGGTCGAGGAGCTGCTGCGGGCTTATTCGCCGGTGACGATGGCGCGCGAGGTGGTCAAGGAGACCACGATTTCGGGTTGCCCGGTCAAGGCGGGCAACATGGTGCTGCTGTCCTTCCCGGCTGCGAACCGCGATCCAAAAATGTTTCCGGACGCCGACAAGGTCGTGATCGACCGACGGGAGAACCGCCATGCCGCCTTCGGTCTCGGCATCCACCGCTGCGTCGGTTCCAATCTGGCGCGAATGGAGATGCAGGTAGCTCTCGAGGAATGGCTGAAGCGGATTCCGGACTTCCGGCTCGATCCTGCCGGGACCGTGACCTGGTCGCAGGGCACGGTGCGGGGACCCCGCCAGTTGCCATTTCTGCTGGGAAAGGCGATGTAGGCACCCAGACATGAATTTCTGGGAGGCCGGACGTGACAGAGCAGGCAATTAAACCGGCCTCCGACCATTTCGACATCGCCGACGCCGAGCGGCGAATCAAGGCGATCTTCATCGGCTCCGTCGGCAACCTCGTCGAATGGTATGACTTTTACGCGTATACGGCGTTCGCGCTGTATTTCGCGCCGGCCTTCTTCCCGGGCAACGACCCCGTGGTGCAGCAATTGAATGCCGCCGTGATCTTTGCGGCGACCTTCCTGATGCGCCCGCTGGGCGGCTGGTTCTTCGGCTACCTCGCCGACCACTACGGCCGGCGCATCTCGCTGACACTGTCGGTCGTGTTCATGTGCTTCGGCTCGCTGATCATCGCGCTGACGCCGACCTATGCCACGATCGGCTTTGCCGCGCCGGTGATCCTGGCGCTCGCTCGCGTCATCGAGGGCCTGAGCTTGGGTGGCGAATATGGTGCCAGCGCCACCTACCTGAGCGAGGTCGCCGATCCCAAGCATCGCGGCTTCTACTCGAGCTTCCAGTACGTCACGCTGATCGGTGGCCAGCTGACCGCGATCATCGTGCTGCTGCTCCTGCAAAAGGTCTTCCTCACGCCCGACGAACTGAAGGCCTGGGGCTGGCGTATTCCGTTTGCGATCGGCGCGGCGCTCGCGATCTTTGCCGCGGTGATGCGGCGCAATCTGCACGAGACCGAAGCCTTCGAGGAGGCCAAGAAGGTGGTGAAGCCGACCGGTTCGATCACGAACCTGCTGAAATATCCGCGTGAGCTTCTGCTGGTGGTCGGCCTCACTGCCGGCGGCACCGCGGCGTTCTACACCTTCACCACCTATATGCAGACTTTCGTCAAGCTTTCGGTCGGGCTGACCGAGGACCAGACCACCTTCGTCATCTTCGGCACGCTGATCTTCGCGACCATCCTGCAGCCGATCTACGGCGCGATCTCCGACAAGATCGGCCGCAAGCCGCTTCTGATCTTCTTCGGTGTCGCCGGCACGCTCGCGACCGTGCCGCTGCTGATGACGCTGAAGGAGACCAAGTCGCCATTCGTGGCCTTCGTTCTGATCTGCTGCGCGTGGCTGTTCGTCGCCGGCTACACCTCGATCAACGCGGTGGTGAAGGCCGAGCTGTTTCCGACCAACGTCCGCGCCCTCGGCGTCGGCCTGCCCTATGCGATCACGGTCTCGATCTTCGGCGGCACCGCGCCGGCGATCGCGCTTTATTTCAAGACCATCGGGCACGAGCAGTGGTTCTACTACTATCTCGCCAGCATCATCTTCCTGTCGCTGATCATCTACTCCACCATGCGCGACACCAAGCATGAATCCGCGATGCACCGCCACCAGTAGCTCATTCGCGAGCAGCCTATGGCCGACGAAACGCCATCCGACAGCAAGCTGACCCGCACCAAGGAGAAATGGGCGCGCGAGGGCCGATTCCTCACCGGCAAGATCACGCGGCCTGAGGACCAACGGCTGCCGCCCGGACAGCATCTCACCAAGGACTGGCCGGTGCTCGATCTCGGCGTCTTGCCGCCGGTGTCGCGGGACCGCTGGCGGCTCGACGTCTACGGCGCGATCGAGAATCCCATCTTCTGGACCTACGCCGAGTTCGCCGCGCAGAAGCAGGACCAGTTCACCTCCGACATTCATTGCGTGACGACATGGTCGCGCTACGACAATCACTGGGAAGGGCTCGCGACGCGCGAGCTGCTCGCGGCCTGCCAGCCGCGCGACGATGCCCACTTCGTCGTGCTGCATTCCTATGACGGTTACACCACCAACCTCGCGCTGGAAGACTTTGCCGCCGAGGACGCGCTGCTCGCCCATAGCTGGTCGGGTCAGCCGCTGAGCGAAGAGCACGGCGGCCCGGTGCGGCTGGTCGTGCCGCATCTGTACTTCTGGAAGAGCGCTAAGTGGCTGCAGGCCATCGAATTCCTGACAGAGGATGCACCGGGCTTCTGGGAAGTCCGTGGTTATCATAACCGCGGCGATCCCTGGGCCGAACAGCGCTATTCTGGCGATTAGCGTCAAACAAGAACGGAGCAAGCCAATGCCGACTGAACGCTTTCAATTCACCGGCGAAGGCGGCCATCAGCTTGCCGCCGCGCTGGAACTGCCTGACGGCGAGCCCTTGGCCTACGCGCTGTTCGCGCACTGCTTCACTTGCGGCAAGGACACGCTGGCAGCCAAGCGCATCTCGGTCGCGCTCGCGACCAAAGGCATTGCGGTGCTGCGCTTCGACTTCACCGGCCTCGGGTCGAGCGAAGGCGAGTTTGCGAACTCGACATTCTCATCGAACGTCGCCGATCTTGTGCACGCGGCAGACCATCTGCGCTCGACCCGCAAGGCGCCCTCGATCCTGATCGGCCACAGCCTGGGCGGCGCCGCGATCCTGGCAGCAGCCGGCAAGATTGCGGAGGCGAAAGCCGTCGTCACGATCGCAGCGCCATCCGATCCGGCTCATGTCACGGGCATGTTCAGAGAACATGTGGATGCGATTCGGGCACAGGGCGAGGTTGAAGTCTCGCTCGCAGGGCGGCCGTTCCGGATCAAGCGCGAATTCCTCGACGACATCGCCGAACACGAGCTGATGACCGATATCACCGGCCTGCACAAGGCACTTCTGGTGATGCAATCGCCGGTCGACGACACCGTCGGGATCGACAACGCGACGAAAATCTTCGTTGCCGCGAAACATCCCAAGAGCTTTGTCTCGCTCGACCATGCCGATCACCTTCTGACAAAGCCGGCGGACGCGCTCTACGCGGCCGACGTGATTGCCGCCTGGGCCAGCCGGTACATCGACACGGCCAAGTCCGCGAAGGCCCCGGACATCGCGGAGGAACCGCGCAGGGTCGTGGTGCAGGAGACCCGCAAGAGCAAGTTCAACCAGATCATCACGGTCGGGCCGCATCATCTGGTGGCCGACGAGCCGGTCGCCGCAGGCGGCGAGGATGCCGGGCCCGGCCCCTATGATTTCCTGCTCGCCGGTCTCGGCGCCTGCACGTCCATGACCATGCGCCTCTACGCCGACCGCAAATCGCTGCCGCTCGACCGCGTCACCGTCACGCTGAAGCATTCCAAAATCTACGCCAAGGACTGCGCGGAGTGCGAGACGCGCGACGGTATGCTCGACCAGATCGAACGCGATATCGCAATGGACGGCGCGCTCGATGCCGAGCAGCGCAGGAAGCTGATGGAGATCGCCGACAAGTGCCCGGTGCACCGGACGCTGACCTCGGAGATCCGCATCGTGACACGCGCCGTGAACTAGCGCGCTAGAAGCACGAGGCCATCGTTCGTATCGCCGCGCTGATCTCGCTCTCGCGCCAGGCGGCAAAGCCGAGCAGAAGGCCATGATCGCGTGGCTTCGCCAACGCCAGACTCGACAACGCTCGCGTTTCGACACCTGCCTCGACCAGCCGCTTCACCGCCGCCTGATCGGAGCGCCCTCGTTTCAGGCGCGCAACAAGCTGGATACCGCCCGAGGGCACCTCAACCGCGAGCACCTCGCCGAGATGGCGTTCCAGTCCATCCACGAGATGATCGCGCCGCGCATGGTAGAGCCGGCGCATCCGCCGCAGATGTGCGAGGAAATGTCCGTCGGCGATGAACTCGGCAAGCGCCTCCTGAATGTGGCTGGACGCGATCAGGCCGATGTGCCGCTGCGCGATCTCGAACGTGCCGACGAGCGCCGGTGGCACGACGAGATAGCCAAGCCGGATATCCGACGTCATCGCCTTCGAGAAGGTGCCGACATAAAACACGCGACCATGGGCGTCCAACCCCTGCAAGGCCGGCACCGGCCGGCTGTCATAGTGGAATTCGCCATCGTAATCGTCCTCGACGATCCAGGTCTTGCCGGGCCGGCTTGACCTGAGAAACTCGTTGCGGCGCGCCAGCGACATCAGCCGTCCGGTCGGGTGCTGGTGCGATGGCGTCATGAAGATGAGTTTTGGCGCGACCGTTTCCGGCATCCGTTGCATGCCCTGCTCGTCCAGTCTCATGCCGGTCACGCGCGCCCCAGACGCGCGAAAGGCGGCCGCGGCGCCGGGATAGCCGGGGTCCTCGACCCAGACCTCATCGCCCGGCGTGATGAGCACAGCCGCGATCAAGGTCAGCGCGGCCTGCGCACTCGGCAGGATCAGGATCTGGTCTGCGGTCGCACGAACGCCTCTGCTGGTCGCCAGATAATGCGCCAGCGCCTCGCGCAGGCGCGTACGGTTGACCGGGCCAAGCTCGCGCCTGGCGGCGCGCACGGCACTGCGGCGCAGACAGCGCGCCCAGATCTCGTTCGGAAACTCGCGTGCATCTCCATGCCCAGGCCGCAACGGCTTGAGCGGCGCCTGATAGGACATCGGCCAGTCGGTCTGCTTCAACCTGGAAGCCCAAGGCGAGAACCGAGGCTTGGCAGAGCGGACCCTCGAAGCAGCGGCGCCCGCCCCGTCGGCACGCTCGTTGCCGTCGACCGTCACCACGGGACGGCGGCCGTGCGAGGCCTCGAGATATCCCTCGGCTGCGAGTTGCTCGAACGCGTAGGTGACAGTGTTGCGCGAGACACCGAGATCGTCAGCAAGCTGACGGCTCGACGGCAGCGCACGGCCTTTGGCGAGGCGGCCAGCCGCAATCAGGGCACGGAGCTGGCTCGTGAGTTGTGCCGCCAGCCCCGTATCGTCAGCCCGCTTCAGGTCGATCAGGGCAGAAATCATTGCCTCGGAAACTGGCACCTTGATCTTCTCCAATCTGGCACTTTTTTGGGTACCAGACTGGATGCTATCCACGGGATCGGACTGCTTCAAGGACCTTGCGATGAACTCCTCCCTCTCGCCCCGCACGGCCATCGGCCTGTTCCTCATCGTCGTGCTGGCCTGGGGCGTGAACTGGTCGATGACCAAGCAGCTGGTGCAATTCCTCCCACCGCTATGGACCTCGGCGATCCGGAGCTGGATCGCGCTGGCGGGATTGTTCGTGATCCTTGGACTGAGCAACAATCTGGTGATCCCGGAACGGCGCGACGTTCCGGTGGTGCTCAGCGTGGCGCTGCTGCACATGACGATATTCTCTGTTCTGGTCGCGGCCGGCGTGCGCTTTCTGCCCGCGAGCAAGGCCATCGTGCTCGGCTATACCACGCCGCTCTGGGTCGCGATCGCAGCACCTCTGCTCGGGAAAGACACGTTGACCGCGCCAAAAGTTGCCGGCGCCCTGCTCGGCCTGATCGGCCTTGCCGTGATTCTGAATCCCACATCGATCGATTGGACCAACACAAACGTGCTCGTCGGCGCCGGCATGGTCATCCTGGCCGCGATCTCCTGGGCCGCGAATATCATCTATATCCGCGCGCACCGCTGGATCGCCTCGCCGTTGCAGCTTCTGATCTGGCAGGTGCTCGTGGCAACAATCATCCTGACTGTCTCGGCGCTGGTCACGGATGGCCTGCCGCACGCGGAATGGTCGTGGAAGCTTGTGCTGCTGTTCCTGTATTCCGGCTTGATCGGGACCGCACTCGCCTATTGGGCGATGTCAATGGTGAACAAAAGCATCTCGGCGCTGACCACGGCGCTCGGCACCACCGGGACACCGCTCGTCGGCATCGCCAGTGCGGCGATCCTGCTGGGCGAGCCGATCGACATCAGCCTTGTCATTGCAGCCGCGCTGATCGTGTCCGGCATCGGCCTGGCGACGCTGGGCGACCGGCTGCTGCGCCGTCAGGCCACCGCGAGCGGCTGAACGCGGAGGGCACCGCGCAGGCCGGCCGTCGCGCCGAGCAGGATGCCGGCGACCGCGATGAACGAGCCTAGCGCGAGCGTCGAGATGCCCGTGAGCCCCTGCCCGATCGAGCAGCCGAACGCCATCACACCGCCGATCCCCATCAGCGCGGCACCGCCGGCCGATCGCAGCATGTGGCGTGGCGAAGAATAGCCCTCGAGCTTGAAGCGACCGGTAACGAGCGAGGTCACCAGACTGCCGGCGAAGACCCCGCCAACGGTCGCAATGCCGAAGTTGAGCGTCAGACCGGTCGAGAGCATCGCGTATTGCAGGCTGTCTGCGATCGGCGCGATGAAGGTGAGCGAAGTGACCGGCACCGGATTGAAATCGTCGGCGCCGAGATAGCCGGTGACGTACCAGCCACCGGCGACGAGCAGACCGACGATGGCGCCCGCCGCGATCTGGCCCGGCGAGCGACGGAACGCCGGCTGGGCGAAGGCAAACAGGATCAACGCAACGACGACCACGACGACGGCCAGCGCGCACGAAACAGCCTCAGTCGGACCAAGCATCGCCAGCACCGACGGCAGAGAATTCGCAGCGACAGTCGTTTGCGACGCCTGAACCAACGCAATGCGCGCCGGTGCGATCAGGCCCTTGAGCGCCATCTGCGCGGCAATTGCGAGCACGATCACGACGACGAAGGAGCGGAGATTGCCGCGCCCAAGCAGCACCAGCGCGCGCGAGCCGCAGCCGTTCGACAGCACCATCCCGTAGCCGAACAGCAAGCCGCCGAGGAACAGTACCGGCACCGAAAAGGTCTGCTGCAGGTAGATCGACTTGCCGAGATCGACCATGCCCTTGCCGGCGAGAAACTGGCTCGCCGCAATCGCGACCGCGATCGCCAGTGCATAAGATCGCACCAGCCGCCCGTCTCCCTCCGCCAGCCATCCGCGCATGCTGCTCAGCAGGCAGAAGCCGCTGAGCAGACCGACGGCGCCGTAGACGAGGCCGATGACGAGACCGGCGAGGACGACGAGTTGGGTGGATTCCATGACTACGGCTTCAGGATCACGCGATCGCGTGATGAGCCGGCGACCGCGACGTAGGCGTCCTTGGCGCGCTCCAGCGGATAGACGGCGCTCGCCTTGATCGGGAACGGCTTGAGGTGGCCGCTCGCAAATCCCGGGCTGAGATCGCGCAACACCGCGCCCGTTGCGATCGACGACAGGCCGAGCGTATCGATGCCGACATAAGTGTGCTGGCCCCGATAAAATTCGAGGATGTTGAACTGCACGATGCGGTCGATCGCGGCGATCAGGATCTGGCGACCGCGAAGCGCCAGCGACTTGTGCGCCGCCTGGAAATAGGGATCGCCGACCGTGTTGAAGACGACGTCGGCCCCCTTGCCACCGGTCAGTTCACGCACGCGCGCAGCGACGTCGACAGCAGACGCGTCGATCACCTCGATGGGCGCGTTGCTGTGGCCTTCATAGGCTTCCGCCTTGCGCACGACGCCGACGACGTGCGCGCCCTGCCAGGTTGCGATCTGCACCGCGGCCTGCCCAACCTTGCCGTTGACGCCGAACACCAGCACGGTCTCACCGGCCTTGGGAATGCCAGCGCGACGAAAGCCTTCCATTGCGGTAACAAACGGCACGCCGATGCCTGCGGCCTCTTCCCAGGACAGCGACTTGGGCTTCTCGACCACCGCGTCAGCTTCGACCACGAGATGGCTCGCATGCGTGCCGTCTCGGCGGATGCCGAGATCGCCGGATGAGCCGAACACTTCGCGACCAACGGTGCCAGCCGGGCCGTCGATCACGACGCCAGCGTAGTCACGGCCCGGCGTGCGCGGGAACACGGCATAGGGCATCAGCCCCGTCGCGGCCTTGACGTCCGACGGGTTGACGGCCGCGGCTTTCACTTCAATCAGCAGATCGTTCGGGCCACGCGTGAGGGTCTGACGCTCTACGTCAGGTGCAATCGCAGCGGCGTTCTCGGCCTTGGCATTGAGGCGCACGCAGCGCGCTTCGACGGTCTTGGTATCGGCTGGCGACATGGAAAAACCCGCGATTTCTCGCGGGCCTTGTCGCCTTTGGGGGCGGTCAAGTCAATCCGTCGGGTCAGTCCTTCAAGTCAATCCTTGGGCCGCTTGTCGTAGAGCCGCTTGGCCTTGCCCAGCGAGCGCTCCAGCGTCGCGGGCGCGACCACCTGCACCCTGGAGCTGATGCCGATCGTGTTCTTGATATGGGTCGAAATCCGGTCGGCGTGATCGACAAGGCCCCTTCCGTCCCAGCTCTCCGACCGCGCCTCGGCGATGATCGTCAGCTCGTCCATGCGGCCTTCGCGGGTGAGCTCGAGGATGAAGTGGCCCCCGCACCAGTCGGTTGCGAGCAGCACCTCCTCGATCTGGGTCGGAAACAGATTGACGCCGCGCAGGATGATCATGTCGTCCGAGCGGCCCGTCACCTTCTCCATCCGCCGCATGCCCGGCCGTGCCGTGCCCGGCAGCAGGCGCGTCAGGTCGCGGGTGCGATAGCGGATCACCGGGAAGGCTTCCTTTGTCAACGAGGTGAACACCAGCTCGCCCTTCTCGCCATCGGGGAGCACTGCGCCGGTCTCGGGGTCGATCACTTCAGGATAGAAATGGTCCTCCCAGATGTGCAGGCCGTCCTTGGTCTCGATGCATTCCTGCGCAACGCCGGGGCCGATCACCTCGGACAGGCCGTAGATGTCGGTCGCATCCATATCGAAAGCGTCCTCGATCTCGCCGCGCATCGCGTTGGTCCAGGGCTCGGCGCCGAAGATGCCGACCTTGAGCGAACACTGGCGTGGATCGAGCTTCTGCCGCTTGAACTCGTCGAGGATCGCCAGCATGTAGCTCGGCGTCACCGTGATGATATCAGGCCTGAAGTCGTTGATGAGCTGCACCTGGCGCTCGGTCATGCCACCGGAGATCGGAACCACCGTGCAGCCGAGCTTCTCGGCGCCGTAATGGACACCAAGGCCACCGGTGAAAAGACCATAGCCATAGGCATTGTGGATGATCATGCCAGTGCGACCACCGGCGGCGCGGATCGATCGCGCCATCACGTCCGACCATGTCTCGATATCGCGTTGGGTATAACCGACCACGATCGGCTTGCCCGTCGTGCCCGATGACGCATGCACGCGCACCAGTTTTTCGCGCGGCACGGCGAACATGTTGAAGGGATAATTGTCGCGAAGGTCCGTCTTCACCGTGAACGGAAATTTCGCGAGATCAGAGAGTTCACGAAAATCGGACGGATGCACGCCAGCCTTGTCGAAGGCCTTGCGATAATGTGCGACGTTGTCGTAGGCGTGCTGCAGCGACCAGGCCAGCCGCTGCCTCTGCAGCGCCATGATCTCGTCGCGCGACGCACGCTCATGCGCATCCATCTCGGCCTCATAAACGTGGCCGCCTTCCTTCAGCTTCGTCGAAGCCATTCTCGTTTCCCCACATTGATCTGTTCTTCTGCTTGTTATTCTTGCGCCGGCAGCCACGTGCCGGGAATGACACGCGAATGCCCGCGGAATTCAGCGATGACGGTGTCGCCTGCGGTGACGCGCACATCATAGATGCCGGAGCGGCCACCGCGGGTCACCTCACGCGCCTTCGCAACAAGGCGATCGCCGAGCTTGCCCGGCTTGATGAAGGTAATCTGGCCTTGAGCTGCCACGACACGGTCGTTGTGCGAGTTGCAGGCAAAGGCGAAGGCGGAATCGGCGAGCGTGAAGATGAAGCCGCCATGGGCGATGCGCTGGCCATTGACCATGTCCGGCCGCACCATCATTGCGAGCGTCGCAAAACCCGGGCCGACCTCGACGATCTCCATGCCGAGCCCCTTGGAGGCATCGTCCTCCGCCCACATCGCGTCGGCGCAGGCGCGGGCAACATCCTGAGGGGCGGCTTTGACGTTCACGCACTTCTCCCGGCCAAATGCTCGCCCATGATGTTCTGCTGGTTGGCCGATACTGTCAAACGTGGTCGTAGTCGACCACGACCCGCTCGGACGAAGGCTTGGCCTGACAGGTCAGAACAAAGCCGGCCTTCAGCTCCCAGGGTTCCAGCGAATAGTTGAGGTCCATCGGCGCCTCGCCCTCGACCAGCTTGGCGCGGCAGGTCGAGCACATGCCGCCCTTGCAGGCGAAGGGAAGATCGACTCCGGCGCGCAGCGCGGCATCGAGGATGGCTTCGTCCTCGGCGACCGGTACGTCACGGCGCTTGCCGTCGATGATCAGGGAGGCGACCGCCTTCGGTGGCGCATCGGGAGCCACGACCTTCTTTGCGCGCGGCTTGCCGCCGAATTCGGAGACAAAGCGCTCGACATGAATGCGCTCCTCCGCGATCCCGAGACCTCGGCAAGTCGCCTCGACGTCCTCGCTCATGCCTGATGGCCCGCAGATGAAAACATGGTCGACGCTTTCGGCGGGCACCAGCGAGCGCAGCAGCACCCTCACCTTCTCGCCGTCGAGCCGGCCGTGCAGGATCGGGATGTCCTGCTCCTCGCCGGAGATGACGTGGAAGATCGAAAGACGATCGATGAAGCGGTCCTTCAACTCCTCAAGCGCCTCGAGGAACATGATGTTGTCGGTGGCGCGGTTGCCGTAGAAGAGGAAGAAACGGCTGTCCGGCTCGCGCGCCAGCACGCCCTTGACGATCGACAGGATCGGCGTGATGCCGGATCCTGCGGCAAAGCCGACATGGATGCGTCCGGCTTCAGCAGGCGGAACGACGCCAAAGCGCCCCGTCGGCGTCATCACGTCGAGCTCGTCGCCGTGCTTCAGTTCGTCCGCCGCCCAGCTCGAGAACGCGCCGCCATCGACCTTTTTCACGGCGATGCGGATCTCTCCGTCGTCAGGGCCGGAGCAGATCGAATAGGAGCGGCGCACTTCCTCGCCGTCGAGCGTGGTGCGCAGCGTGAGATACTGACCAGGGCTGAACGCATAATCGTCGGCCAGTTCGCGCGGGATGGCAAAGGTCATCGAAACGGCGTCGGAGGCCTCGCGGCGGAGATCGTTGACGGCCAAGCGGTGGAAGCGCGGTGCGGCTGCTGACATGGTCAATGACACTTGAAGTAATCGAAGGGTTCGCGGCAGGTCTTGCAGCGCCAGAGCGCCTTGCAGGAGGTCGAGCCGAACTCGGACAACAGCTCGGTCTTGTCAGAACCGCATTGCGGGCATGCCACAGCCTGCTCGCCGAACAACGCGCGACGCGAGTGTGAGGCTTGCGGCGGCGCGATGCCGTAGGCACGCAGCTTGCGGCGCCCCTCCTCGCTCATCCAGTCGGTGGTCCAGGCGGGCGACAGCACAGTGCGGATTTTCGGCTTAAGGAAACCGGCGCGCTCCAGCGCGATCTCGATTTCGAGGGCGATCATGTTCATGGCCGGGCACCCCGAATAGGTCGGGGTGATCGCGACCTCGACCTGCTCGCCCTTGAGCGTGACATCGCGCAGCACGCCGAGATCGGCGATGGTCAGCACCGGAATCTCGGGATCGACCACACTCGCCGCGGCGTCCCAGGCGCGCTGACGCAGTTCGCTGTCGCGCTCCAGCACCGTCACCATGTCTGCCCCGGGAAAGTGCGCTGCATCGACTGCAGCTCGGACAGGAGATGGCCGAGATGCTCGCTGTGGCGGCCGCAACGGCCGCCCTGCTGCATCCAGTCGCTTTGCGGGAGCGTGAGCGTTGCTTCATCGACGACGTCGGAAAGCGTCGTCAGCCAGCGGCCGCGCAAGGTGCCGGGATCGATGGCAATGCCGGCATGGATCAGGGCGCGTTCGCCTTCATCGACAGAGAACATCTCCCCCGTGAAGGCCCAGAGATGATCAATCGCGCCTTGTGCGCGCGCATGGCTCTCGTCCGTGCCATCGCCGAGCCGGATGATCCATTCCGAGGCATGCCGGAGATGATACGCGCTTTCCTTCTCGGACTTCGCAGCAATGGCTGCGAGCGTCGGATCGCTTGAGGCCATCATGGCGCGCCAGTAGAGGTCGGCGAAAGCGGAATAGAAGAATTGCCGCACCAGCGTCTGGGCGAAATCGCCGTTCGGCTGCTCGACCAGCAGCAGGTTGCCGTATTGCCTGACATCGCGCAGGTACGCGAGCTTGTCCTCGTCGTTGTCCTTGGCTTCGACCTTGGCGGCGTAGCTGTAGAGCTCGCGTGCCTGGCCGATCAGGTCGAGCGCAATGTTCGAGAGCGCCATGTCCTCTTCCAGCATCGGCGCGTGCCCGCACCATTCCGACAGTCGGTGACCGAGGATCAGCGCATCATCGGCGCGGCGCAGCGCGTAGAGCACCAGCGGCGTCTCGAAGACCTGGATGTTGGCGCAAGACATCACATCAACCCCATCACATGTGCCCCACTTCTTCCGGCACCTCATAGAAGGTCGGGTGCCGGTAGATCTTCGATTCCGCCGGCTCGAACATCATGCCCTTCTCGGCGGGATCGCTTGCAGTGATCGCAGTCGACGGCACCACCCAGATCGACAGACCCTCGCCACGGCGGGTGTAAATGTCACGGGCGGCTTGCAGCGCCATCGTCGCATCGCTCGCATGTAGCGAGCCGACATGCTTGTGCGCGAGCCCGTTGCGGCTGCGAATGAAGACTTCCCACAGCGGCGTATTCGGCGTGGCCATATCGATCTCCCTATTCGGCGGCTTGCGCGGTCTGGCGCTGTGCGCGCTTGGCGGCATAGGCGGCGGCCGCCTCGCGCACCCAAGCCCCCTCTTCGTGCGCCTTGCGGCGCGCAGCCATGCGGTCGCGATTGCACGGGCCGTTGCCGGCGAGCACCTGCTTGAACTCGGTCCAATCGATCTCGCTGTAGCGCCAGTGGCCTTCCGCGTCCTGGGTCATGCCGGGATCGGGAATGGTGAGGCCGAGATATTGCGCCTGCGGCACGGTGGCATCGACGAACTTCTGGCGCAGCTCGTCATTGGAGAAACGCTTGATCTTCCACTTGGTCGAGGTGTCGCTGTGCTGGCTGGTCGCATCCGGCGGGCCGAACATCATCAGCGCCGGCCACCACCATCTATTCAGCGCGTCCTGCGCCATCGCCTTCTGCTCGTCCGAGCCGCGGCACAGCGTCAGCATGATCTCGTAGCCCTGGCGCTGATGGAACGACTCTTCCTTGCAGACGCGGATCATTGCGCGCGCATAGGGGCCATAGGAGCAGCGACACAGCGGGATCTGGTTCATGATGGCGGCGCCATCGACCAGCCAGCCGATGGTACCGATGTCGGCCCAGGTCAGCGTCGGATAGTTGAAGATCGAGGAATACTTTGCTTTCCCCGCGAGCATGGCGTCGACCAGCTCTTCGCGGGAGGCGCCAAGCGTCTCGGCCGCAGCGTAGAGATAGAGCCCGTGACCGCACTCGTCCTGCACCTTGGCGAGCAGCGCGGCCTTGCGGCGCAAGGTCGGCGCGCGCGTGATCCAGTTGCCTTCGGGCAGCATGCCGACGATTTCGGAATGGGCGTGCTGGGAGATCTGGCGGGTGAGCGTCTTGCGATAGGCCGCCGGCATCCAGTCGTTCGGCTCGATGCGCTCTTCGGCATCGATGCGGGCCTGGAACTGCGCCGCCTTGGCCGCATCCTCAAGACCGCGATCGTCGGTCTCAGCCGTATTCAGCGCCTGGGTGTACATGCGCAGTCCTCCCGATTTATTGGGAGGCAATATATAACAAAAATTACGTCATGCAAGATATTTCTGTAACATATGAATCAGGCGCCAAATCTCCTCTCCAGAAGCTTCCGCGCCGGCGGCAAAGGCCCCTTTTCGTTGGTTCCATGGCTATCAAGCCATTGTTCGGATGGAGCAAGCAGCGCGCGATAGATCTCGCCGCAGAGTTCGCGGGCAGCCCTGCCCGGCCAATCCGCGGGCAACAGGCTTTCTGGCAGCAGCGGATCGCGCAGCACGACACGACGGTAGTAGTGGATCAGTAGGATACGAGCCGTGAAGGCGTCGGCCTCGGACAGATCCGTGCCGCGCGCGATCGCGGCGCGCAGCGGCTCGAATGTCTTCATGAACTTCAGATAGGCATCAGCAGTGCGCTCCAGCGGCCAGCTTGCGCTGAGCAGGCGGCGCCCGCTGTCATCCTCGGCCGAGACTTCAAGGCGGATGGCACCCGCAGCTTCCTCCGGCACGGGCACGCCTGATGGCGCGACCCACACGCCGGGCAGCGGACTGCCGAAGCCGGCATTGCGCAGCGCCTCGCGCGAGACGTCACGATCCTCGCCGTTGCCGATCAGCAGCAGCTCGAAGCGGCCAGTCCAATCCGACGGCGGCGGATCGTAGATGTGGCGCGTCGCGGCCTCGAACGTCTCGCGGCCCTTCTCGGCCAGACGATAAAAGCTGTTGCGCCCGACCTTTTCGCGCGAGAGCCAGCCGTCCGCGGCAAGCCGTGACATCGCGGTGCGCACCACGCTGCCATCGATATCGAGGCCCTCGAAGAATTCCAGCAGCGTGCCGAGCCACACCGAGCCGCCGCGCGGAACGATAGCATCGCCGAACATGGTGATGACGATGGAGCCGGTGCGCGACGGCTCGCGCTTGAGCTGTTCGATGATGCGGGAGAGCGGATGCGCCATGCGCGAGGCATAGCGCGTTTTGCGCTGGGCGAACAATGGACGAGAGCGACGGTCTTACTCTTACTCTCCCCGTTCTTACGGTCCGCAGGCGGGGAGAGGCAAAGAAACTAGCGATGCGGGTCGGGATAGACCACGCTGCGCCAGCCGCTGCGGTCGAAGGGGCGCCACTGGCCTTCCTTCTGCGCGAGGCGGTCGGCGACGGCATAGACGACGGCGGGATGGTGACCCATGCCGCAATGGCTGCTCTCCACCTCGATGCTCTCGGTCTGCGCACCCGTCTTCTCCATACAGCCCTGCCAGGCGCAGACGCCATCGGTGCGGCTGAAGATGGCGGTGGTCGGCACCGGCGGCGCCACGGCGAGCTCGCCGCCGAACTCCGGATCGACCTCGTCGGACTTCCGTCCGCTCGCCCATTCGTAGACGCGCCACGCATTGGTCGACCGGGGATCACCGGCGAAGGGGCTGCCGAGCGTGATCACCTGACGCACGCGTTCCGGCATCATCTTGGCGAGCTGGCGCGCGTAAAGGCCGCCAAGGCTCCAGCCGACCAGGCTGATCTTGCTGCCATGCTTGTCGCTGAGCTCCTTGACCAGATCGAGCATCGCATGCTGCACGCCCTCGCGCAGGCCGTAGTTGCGGCCCTGGCGCCAGCCGCTCGCTGCATAGCCCTTACTGTTCAGAAAGCTGCGCAGCGCGCGCGTGGAGACGTCGGAGGCCACGAGACCCGGCAGCACCAGCACCGGATGCCCATCGCCACGCGGCGCAAGGCTCAGCAGCGGCAGCGCGCCGAGGAATGCGCCGAACTCGTGAATCGCGCGCCCTTCCAGAAACATCAGGGTACGGGACGGCGGGCGCAGCGTCTGGGCGGTAGCGGTCATCAATGGATCCCTTGGGCAAGAATTCCTGGAAAGCCACCGGCGGCGGGGCCGGCAATGAGCATGAATTCCAATACGCCGGCTTCTCGATCGTTCCGCAGCGCAACATGAATCAGTTAGGCGGCCGGTTCCGAACATTCAAGCGGGAGAGGCGCGAGCCGACAATAGGCCCGTGCGCTAATGCTGTTGGGAGTGACGCAAAAGTCACAACAATCGGAGCAGGAATTCTACGGAGTAAAGCGCAAGACCGGCGAGCCCTCCGATCAGCGAGCCGTTGAAACGGATGTATTGCAGGTCGCGGCCGATGTTGATTTCGATCAGCGAAATCAGCTGCGCCATGTCCCACGCCTTGACCTGGTCGGAGATGAAGGTCGAGACGCCGCTCTTCTGGTCGGCGACAAAGCTGCGCAGCACTGTCACCAGTCCCCTGTTGATCTCGCCGCGCAGCTCGGCATCGCCGGCGAGCGCATCGCCGGCCGAAACGAACATACCGGCGAGATGATGCTGCAGCACCTGCGTCTCTCCGGACGCGCTGCGCTCGATGAAGGAGCGCGTGTTGGACCAGACGGTGCGGGCGAGATCGGCAAGCTCCGGCCGTGCCAGCAGGTCGCGCTTCAAGCCGTCGATGCGGTTGATATAGGCCTGGTCGGTGCCGAGCCGATCGACGAAGCTCAGCACCATGCGATCGAACTCGCCGCGGAACGGATGCTTGGGATCGCTGCGCACCTCGTTGAAGAAGGCGGTGGCGGACGAAACGATCTTGTTCACCAGAAATTTGTCGGCGCGATAGAGCTTGAGCAGGGTCGGCAATTCCGCGCGCACCTTCTCGCGGATCATCGCCATCGTCTCTTTCTGGTTCAACGTCTCGTGCATCACGCGCAGGAGGTCGTCGAACAGGATCTGGTGCCGCCCCTCCGTCACGAAGCCGCGCAGCGTGCCGGCCGCGAGTGGTGCGAGGTCGATCGCCTGAATTTGCGATGACATGCGGCGGATGATGAAGGTCATCAGGCCGGAGCTTTCGGTCGCGGATACCGCCTCCGGCAGCAGCCGCAGCGCAAAGCGCGCGAGATCATCGCTGCGCTTGCGATCGCGCAGCCAGTCGGCGACGAAGGAACCGAAATCGATTTCGTTGAGCTTGGCCTCAACGGGTCCGGCCTCGAGGAAATGCACCTGGATGAATTCGCCGAGCTTGTCGGCGATGCGGGCCTGATTGCTCTGGATGATGGCCGTATGCGGGATCGGCAGGCCGAGCGGCCGCTTGAACAGCGCGACCACGGCATACCAATCGGCCAACCCACCGATAGTGGCGGCCTCCGCGAAAGCGGCGATGAAGCCGAACACGGGGTGCACCGGCAGCAGCCATTTCGCGACGATGAACAGCAAGAGCGTCGAGGCGAGCACCAGCGTCGCCAGCGCTTTCACGCGGCGCAGCTCCGCCGCGCGTTCGGCATCGCCGGGGGAATCAAAGGAGAAACTGCCTGATGGAGTCATGGCAAATACTTAGCGCGTCATTCTCCGCGTGTCCCGGACGCGGTGCAGCGTGCAACGATGCACCGCAGAGCCGGGACCCAGCAATCAACAAAGACAAGATGGACCCCGGATCAGCAGTGCACCACGCCACTGGACGATGCTTCGCATCGCCAGGGGCGCGCTGCACTGCATCCGGGGAACGCAAGAGACAAAACAAAAGGCCCGCCGAAGCGGGCCTCAAATTTCAGTTTGGTCTCAGGGCGCCAGATCAGGCGGTCTTGTTGTAGACCTTGGCAAAGTTGTCCTGAGCGGACTTGGCACCGTTGGCGGCAAGCTTGCCGAGATAGTCGGTGGTCGCCTTGGCGCGCGAGACGAACGCTTCGCCCTGGGCGCGGAGCAGGCTCGACTGGATCTCGACGGCTTCGCTGAACGACTTGGCGGACGCGAGCTTGTCGATGCCCGAGAAGAACGCCTCTGCGTCCTCGTAGATCGCCTGCTGGATGTTGCGGCTGATCTTGCCGGCTTCAGTGACGGACTCGGTCACCGCGTTCTCGACGGCGGCGGTCACGCGCTCGGAGCCGGCGAACACCTCGGCAGCACGGTCCTTGGCGGTGTTGGCAGACTTCTTGACGAACTCACGGGCCGCCTCGGGAACTTCCAGGTTCTGGATGTTCTTGAAAGCGTCCTTGAAGCCTTCGAAAGTGGCGTTGGTTTCGGTGGTCATGGGGTTCTCTCCATCCTCATTGGGTTGAGCTATGGGCTCACCCCGTCCGCGATGGCCCGGGGCACGGGTTATATGGCATAGTTAATTGTGCGATGCAATATTCATATTGCACTGCGATATCACGAATTCGTGAACAGCCTTAACGGGAGGCAATCTGATGCCTTCTTGGCCCGCCGCCTACTGTGCATGGGGTTGAATTCCAGCTTTTGATTTCTGGATGATGCGTCGGTGCTGGACGGCGCTCTTAATGCTGGACGGCACTCTTAATGCTGGACGGCGCCTGGCAGCCCATAGGCCTCCATCTGGGCCTGGACCTGCGCGATATTGTGCCCCAGCACGACGATGTCGTGGGTCGTGCCACCGACATCCCGGACATGGTCCCGGAGCAGCGCCTCGGCCTTGAAGCCGAGGCTCTCGAACAGCGCGATCGCCGCCTGCTGGTCGACCGTCATCTGGACCGAGAGCTTCTCCAGCCCCGCCCCGAGCGCCAGTGCAAAGGTCTCCTGGGAGAGCGCCTTACCCACCCCCTTCCCGCGGACGTCGGGCGAGACCACCATGCGGATCTCGCCGACATGGGGCGACCAGGAATGCGGGTCGCGCACAAGGGTGCCGCAACCGACGACCTTGCCGTCCCTCACCGCGAGCAGGCTCTGGATCGCGCCGCGCTCGATCTCCTTGACCCAGGCCGACAGCACCTTCGGCTCGCTGATGTTGCGCGGCAGGAACAACAGGTCGTGCGTCGGCAGGCCTTTGCCGAAGGCGAGCACGGCCGCTTCGTCCGCCGGCGACATCAGGCGGATCTCGATATCGCCCGCGTCGGTCTTGAGGTGACGCGGATAGGAGCGCTGCTCACTCATGTCGATCGTGTCCCCAGCCAGGAATCCAGTTTCGGCCACAGCCGCTTCACCGCGTTGGCGCCGGCGACCAGCGAGACGTGACCGCCCTTCAGCATCACCTCTTCCTTGTCCGCGGAGCCGATCTTCGCGATCAGATGTTTGGCCGCCTCATAGGGCACGATGTGATCGTGCTCGGCGACCGCATGAAGGATGGGCACCTTGATGTTCTCGAGCTTCGCGTCGCGACCACCGACCGACATGGTGCCGTTATAGAGCTTGTTGTCCCACATCAGCTCCTTGGTGATACCGCGGAAATATTCGCCAGCCAGCGGCAGCGTGTCGGTCGCCCAGCGATCGAACATCCGGTACGACTTCACGAATTCGTCGTTCCAGATGTTTTCCCAGAGCTGGATCTGGCTCACGGTGCGCGAGGCCGGGCGCAGCATCTCGAACGAGGACAGGATCATCTCCGGCGGCACGTTGCCGACGCTGTCGACGAGACGGTCGACGTCGAAATAGCGGCGGTCGGAGAAATTGGAGAACAGCTTCATCTCGCGGAAGTCGATCGGCGTGGTGAAGCAGATCAAATTCTTCATCGGCCCGTCCGTGAAGATCGAGCCGTAGAGCAGCGACAGCACGCCGCCGAAACAATAGCCGATGACGGAGACATCCTGCTCTCCCGAGTCCGCCTGCACGCGGCGAACGCAATCCGGGATGAAGTCGAGGACATAGTCTTCCATCCTCAAACTCTTCTCCTCCGGCCGCGGCGCGTTCCAGTCGAGCATGTAGACGTCGTAGCCGCGCCGCAGCAGGAACTCGATAAAACTCTGGCCTGGTACGAGGTCGAGGATGTAGCCGCGATTGGTGGTCGCCATCACGATCAGGACCGGAACACGGTAGATCTCGTCCGACATCGGCCGGTAGTGGTAAAGGCTCATCGTGCCGCGCGAATGCAGCACGTCCTTCGGGGTCGATCCGAGCGTCGGACCTGAGGTGGAGAAATATTCGACGCCCTTGATGCTGCGCTGGATGGCGCGCTGCACCTCGGCCTGGATGCGATCCGGGATCGCCGCAAAATCAAGTCCCGCCGGCGCGTTCATTTTGGCCCTCCGCCTTCGGAGGGCGGACGTTTGGTGCGGGGCGGCCGCGGCGCAGCGCCGATATGCGCCTCGCCCGAACTAGCCGACATATGGCTCAGCATCGACTTGATCTCGCCGATCTGACCTTCAATGGCCTGCAGGCGCTCGGCGATGCCGGTCATCTGCTCGCGGCTCGGCAGGTTCATGGAGAGAAGGTACTTCTCCATGAGATCGCCGAACTGCTTCTGAGCACCTGCAGCAGCGCCGCCGGCCCGATTCATGGCCTGCGAGAATTCAGGCGTCTCCATCGCCTTGGTGGCGAAGGAGTTGAACCCCTTCTCCATTTCGCCGACCATCTTCTGCCACAAGGCGACTGGATCGGTGATCTTGTCGGTCATCAGCGTCCTCCCGATGTGGAGGGCTTTTGCCCTTCTTTTCCCGCCATACCACACCGTTGCGGGGTGCCGGTCAACCTGCAAGCGATCTCGTGCCAGCACACGGCTTCTTCGCCGCAGGAAACCGTGCGATACAGCAATGATCAAAAGCTCGAGGGAACACGCCCGTGACCGCCCATCAGCCGCCCCAGACCGTTCGCGCCAACGGCATCGACATCTGCTACGAGATTTTCGGCAACGACAATGCCGAGCCGCTGCTGCTGATCATGGGATTAGGTGCGCAGATGATCCATTGGGACGATGGGTTCTGCGAGCAGCTTGCCTCGCGCGGCTTTCGCGTGATCCGTTTCGACAACCGCGACATCGGCAAGTCGAGCCATCTCAACGGCGGCGCACGGCTGACGCCGCTGGAGCTGTTGAAGCTGCGGTTCCTGAAAATCCCGGTTGCGGCGACCTACAAGCTGATCGACATGGCGAAGGATACGGTCAGCCTGATGGACGCGCTCGGCATCAAGTCCGCGCACCTCGTCGGCGCGTCCATGGGCGGCATGATTGCGCAAGAGGTCACGCTGTCGTTTCCACAGCGTGTGCGCTCGCTGACCTCAATCATGTCGACGACAGGCAATCCGCGCCTGCCGCCTCCGACCCGCGAAGCGACCGCCGTGCTGATGGCACCTCCGCCGCGCAGCAAGGAAGAGTACATCGCGCGATTCTGCCGGAACTGGATCGTGCTGCGCGCCGGCTCGTTCCCTGAAGAGGAAGCACTCGATCCCGGCCGCGCCGAACGCACGTTCGCGCGCGGTCTCAATCCGGCCGGCGTTGGCCGGCAGCTCCGCGCCGTGCTCGCCTCCGGTAGCCGCAAGGAGCGCTTGCACTCGGTCAAGACGCCAGCGCTCGTGATCCACGGCACCGTCGATCCGCTGGTCCGTCCCGAAGGCGGTAAGGATACCGCGGCTTCGATTCCAGGTGCCAAGCTCCTGATGGTCGAGGGAATGGGCCACGCTTTGCCGGCGCGGTTTTGGCCAGAGGTCATCGGCGCAATCGACAAGCACGCGCATGGTGCAGCCGCACAGGCAGCGTAGACCGAAATCGTCGGTCTCCTGACGGTGACCATGTGAGCTGCCGGTTACTCTCTTAACGCGAGCCGGGACGAGAGCTATAGAGGCCTTCCTTAGTCGCAAGAGACAGAGGCCCGCCGCCTCCTGGAGTTCGCCATGCAGTTCGTCTTTCGGTCCGGCGCAATGATCGCCGCCTCGGTTCTCACGCTGGCTTTCGCAAACGGCAGCGCGATCGCCGGCAGCGCACAGGAAGAAGCCAATCGCATAGCCGTGCTGGCTTTCTACGAGAAGGGTCTCAATCAGAAGGACGTCGACGCAGCCCTCGCCTATGTCGGCGACCGGTATACCCAGCACAATCCGAACGCCGCCGACGGCCCGGAGGGTTTTCGAAAGTTCATCGGCTTCCTGCGTGAAAAGTTCCCGAACTCGCACAGCGAGATCAAACGCTCGTTCGTGGATGGTGACTACGTCATCCTGCACGTGAACGCGGTTCGCGAGCCCGGCACCAAGGGCAACGCCATCGTCGACATCTTCAAGCTGGAGAACGGCAAGATCGTCGAACATTGGGATGTCGTTCAGCCAATCCCGGACAATCCGGCGAACAACAACACGATGTTCTAGCTCTTCTTCGCGATCCAGATGACGTGGCGCGCGCCGCCGCCTCGGCCGGTGGCGCGGACAGCGACTTCGTTGACATCGAAGCCGGCGCGGCCAAGGCGCTTGGTGAAGGCAGGATTGGGGCCCGACGACCAGACCGCAAGCACGCCGCCCGGCCGTAGCGCCTTCTTTGCCGCCGTCAATCCGCTCGCACTGTAGAGCGCGTCGTTACCCTTGCGGGTCAGCCCCTCCGGGCCGTTGTCGACATCGAGGAGTATGGCGTCGAAGGCCGAGCTCTTCGCCCGGATAATTTCGCCGACATCGGTTTCGCGGATGCTCACCCTGACATCATCAAGACTGTCACCGAAGACTTCCGCCATCGGACCTCGCGCCCAGGCGACGACCGCCGGCACGAGCTCGGAGACCACGATCCTGGCCTTAGCTCCCAGCACAGTGAGCGCCGCGCGCAGCGTAAAGCCCATGCCAAGGCCGCCGATGAGAACGACGGGCTTTGCCACCGTCTCGATCTGCTTTGCCGCCAGCGTTGCGAGCGCGGCCTCGGAGCCCGACAGGCGGTTGTTCATCAGCTCGTTGGTACCGAGCTTGATGGAAAACTCCTTGCCCCGCCGCATCAGGCGAAGCTCCTCGTCGGAGCCGGGGATTTTGGCGGTGTCGATCTTTTCCCAGCGAATCATGGGAGTGCTTTAGCACGATCGGGCGGACAGTCACCCTCCCGCCCAGACGTCCAGCACGTAGCGGTTCTTCGTGCCCATCTCCTCGATCCAGCGGGCGCCTGCAGCCGCATCACTACCGCTCTTCTCGCGGTAGATCGCAACGAGCGCCGCCTTCACGTCGGGCTCCATCCTGCTGCCGTCGCCGCACACATAAACGATCGCGCCCTGCTCGATCAGCGGCCAAACTTTGTCCTTCTGCGCGGCAAGCACGTGCTGGACATAAGTCTTGGGTCCATCGGCCCGCGAGAACGCGGTGAACAGTTCGGTGATGCCGCTTGCGGCGAGCGCTTTCAGCTCGTCCGCATAGAGAAAATCCTGATCGGGATGGCGGCAGCCGAAGAACAGCATCGCCGGTCCGAGGCTCGCGCCTCTGGCCTTGCGCGCGGCGCGCTCCTGGAGGAAGCCGCGGAACGGCGCGAGTCCCGTGCCCGGTCCTATCATGATGATGGGCACCGATGAATCATCCGGGAGCCGGAAGCCGGCCTTGGTCTCACGCACCGTCGCGTAGATCGTATCGCCCGCCCGCCGGTTGGCGAGGTAGTTCGAGCAGATGCCCTTATAGGTGCCGCGCCCCGAGGCCGCCGGCCCCTCGACCACGCCGACCGTGACGCTGCAGCGCGCCGGGTCCACCGAGGGCGAAGACGATATCGAATAATAGCGCGGCGCCAGCAGCGAGAGCATTTCCAGGTAGACGTGGAATGGCAGCTCGCAGGCGGGATATTCGAGCAGGAGGTCGAACACCGATTTGCGCTTGGCCAGAACCTCGCTGCGGTAACGCTCGAGCGGCTCGCCCTCCTCGCCGACGAAAGCCAGCAGCTTCGGCTTGGTGACGGGGCACCGGGTGTGCTCGGCCATGGTCTGAATCTGCTTGCGCGTCGCCACCTGCTGCAGCTCGACGAACTCGCTGAGCAGACGGCCGACCGACACGGCATTGCCAACAGGCAATTGCGCGCGGCGGCCCTCCGCGACCTGAAGCCTGATCTGGTCGGCCGGCAGGAAGCCGAACCGGCGGGCGACGGAATCCACCAGCGTGGGATCGTTGCGCGGAACGACGCTCAAATGATCGCCGACGCGGTAAGTGATGTTGGCCGGCAGCTGCACCTCGATATGGCGCGTCGAGCGCTCCGACGGATTGGCACCGCCTTTGTTCTGAAGCTCGTCATTAACAAGCACCTTCATCGCCACCGCGCCGCCCTGCGCGACGATGGTGTTAACGGCGGTCACAGCCACCGGCTCGATCGCGTAGAGCGGATCGTCCTCCGCGGTGCGGGTGAAGTTCCAGTCGATGCCGAATTCCTTGGTCGCGACCTGCGCGGCCGCCGGGAACCATTTCTGGAACTGACCATCGAGATCGCTGCGTGCATCGCCTTCACCGCGCGGATAAACTGCGCGCGCGCCATGCCTTGCCAATTGCTCGTCGATAAAGCGCGGCACCGATTGATAGGTGGCGGCCCAATCGCTGTTGCCACAGCCGAACACCGCATAGCGGACATTGGCAAAGGCATCCTTCGGCAGGTCCTCGCCGAGCCATTTCACGAATTGCGACGCATTGTCGGGCGGCGCGCCATTGTAGGAGGCGCAGATGATCAGCACGCCCCCCTCTTGCGGCAGCTTGCCGACGTAATCGTCGAGCGGTCCGAGATGCACGGCGAAGCCGTTGATCTCGGCAAGGTCCGCCATGCGCGTTGCAAGCTCCTCGGCGGTGCCGAGATTGGAGCCGTACAGCACCAGCATCGGCGTGTTGTGACCGGGCCGCGTGGTCGGCTGGCGCGGCGCCCTTGGCGCCGACACCGCGGCTGCAGGTCCGCCATAAGCTCCGCGCTCGCGATCCGCGCGCGGACGCACCTTGATCTTGAAGCCCTCCGGCTTCATCGTCAGCGTCTCTTTCAGATGCATCTGGTAACGCTGATGGTCGATCAGCTTGAAACGCTGGAGCACCATGCCAAGCGCGAGCGCGGCCTCGTGCATCGCAAAACCACGGCCGATGCAGGCGCGCTGGCCGTTGCCGAATGGCTTCCACGCATTAATCGGCCGTTTTGCCTCAGCTTCCTTGCTGAAATTCTCGGGATTGAACGCGTCGGGATTAGGCCCCCAAACGCTGGGGTCGCGATGCAGCGCGGTCACCAGGATCGTGGTGAACGTGCCTTTCCTGAGCTTGTACTTGCCGCCGCCGATGGTCTCGTCGTTCAATGGCGAGATGCCGTAAGCCGGCGCCGGCGGCCACAGCCGGAGCGCCTCTTTCAGGATCTGCGTGATGTAGGTGAGCTGCGTCACCTGCTGATAGGTCGGCTTGGCGTTGACGTCGGGGCCGAAGACGCGATCGACCTCGTTATAGGCCTCCTTGAGAATGTCGGGGTGCTTCAGCAGCGCATAGAGCGTGTAGGACAAGAGGCCGCTGGTGGTCTCGTGGCCCGCAATCAGGAACGTGTTGATCTGGTAGCGGATGTTGACGTCGTCGAGCTGCTCGCCGGTCGAGCGGTCGACGCCGGTCATCATGGCGGCGAGCATGTCCTTCTTGTCGTCGACGCCTTCCGCGCTCTTGCGGCGCTCGGCAATGATCTCGTCGACCATCTTGTTCATGAAGGCGACGTCCTCGCCGAGCGCCTTCCGCCGCTTCTGCATCCAGAGCTGCTCGAACGGCAGACCGCGCGTCATCATGATGGTTTCGAGCGAGCGCACCAGCGACTCGACGAAGGGATGGTAATCGCGCCGGTAGAATGAATTGAAGCGGTAGTCGAAACCGCACAGGCCGATCGTGTCGAGCGTCAGCGCGGTCATGTCGTGGACGACGTCGATCTCGTCGTCGGCGTTGAGCCGCTCCCATTTCTGGACGAGCTGCTCGGCGATGTCGACCATGCTCGGATGGTAGGACTGCATGGCGCGATTGCCGAAGGGCTGCAGCAGGATGTTGTGCGCCTTGCTCCAGTTCGGCTCCTTGGTATCCGCCGTGAACAGGCCGTCGCCGCCGACTGCACGCACGCGGCGCAGCGCACCACGCACCGTCTTGTCGAAGCGCTTTTCGTCCGAGAGCTCGTCGACGAGATCATGGCCGGAAACGACGACGATCGGCGAGCCCATCATGTCGAGCCAGAAGATCGGGCCGAGCTCCTTGGCCAGTCGCGTCAAATGCTGCACAGGCGCAGCCGAGTCCAGCGACAGCATGTTGCCGACCACCGGCTTGGTCGGCGGCTGCGGAATCGGGTCCAGACGGTTCTTCGATGACATTGCTACGCTTCCCCCTGCTCGCAATGACGAGCTAGCCAAACCGCCTTCTGCGCCATTCGATCAAGACGGCGCTGACCTCTTCCGGCTTCTCCTGCTGCGTCCAATGGCCGCTGTCCTTCACCAGGTACTTCTCGAGGTCAGCCACCAGCTTCTCCATGCCGTCGGCCGCCGACGGCGGCAGCACCGCGTCGTTCTCGGCCATGATCATCAGGGACGGCACAGTGATGTGGTGGTCGAGCCCGTTCGATCGTTCCCAGTTGCGGGTGAAATTGCGATACCAGTTGATGCCGCCGGTGAAGCCGGTTGTCGTGAAGGTGTCGACGAACACTTTCTTCTCGTCGGCCGTCAGGATTGGCGTCCGCGGATCGACCTTGGCATCATAGGCCGCGATCATCTGCGGGAACGCCAGATTGGTCTTTGACGAGGCGCCGACGCCGGCGATCGGCTCTTCTCCTGATTTCTCTGCCGGCCGCGCTAGCGGCTTGCGCATGAAGGCGTCAAATGTCTGCTCGACACGGCTGCCGAAAATCCGGTCCGGCTCGCGCGCGGGATCCTGAAACTGGACGATGTACATCTGGTCGCCGAAGCGATGGCGGAACAGTGCGATCGGATCCATCGGCGCACGGTCCCAGTGCGGCGTGTTGACGCCGACGACGCCGGCGACGCGCGTGGGGTGCCGCAGCGGCATCTGCCAGACGACAAAGCCGCCCCAGTCGTGGCCGACGAAGATCGCCTTCTCGATGTCGAGATGATCGAGCAGCCCGACGAGATCGCCCGTCAAATGCTCCATGTCATAGGCCTCGACCGGCTCGGGCCGGTCGGTCGCGCCATAGCCGCGCTGATCGGGAGCGATCACACGGATACCGGCCTCGCTGAGCGCCTTGATCTGGTGACGCCAGGAGAACGCCAGCTCCGGCCAGCCATGGCACAGCACCACCGGCGGCCTGTCAGTGACAGGGCCCGCCTCGTAATAGCCCATTCGGATGCCGTTCGTCTGCGCGAACTTGAGCGGTGGCATTTCAATCATTGCAAATTTCCCGATGCTTTTCTTATTCGGCCGCGCCCTTGATGTCGGCCGCCGGCGGCGCGTAGGCCGCTTCGAGCGCAGCAAACTCCTCCGGCAGCATGTCGCACATCACCTGCACATGCGGAATGATGTTGGCGCCGACGATGAAACCAAAATCGAGCTGGTCGCGATAGCTCTGCACGGTGATGTTGAGCGCCTGCCCGTGCGTCGAGATCGACACCGGGAAGATGTGCAGCAGCTCGGCACCCGCGGCATAGAGCGTCTGCCGCGGTCCCGGCACGTTGGAGACGGTGATGTTCGCTGCCGGCGGCAGCACGTCCGACAGGTCCGAGCGGCTGTAGAGTAGCGCCAGGATCTGGACGATGATCGGCGCCCCCAGCATCGAGATGTTGGAGACCTGCGGCATCAGGGCCCGCAGCGGATGCGACATCTCCTTGGACTTGGTCGATTGGGCGATGATGGCCTCCAGCCGCGCCTTGGGATCCGCGATATTGGTGGCGATCGAGCAGATCATGCCGAACACCTGGTTGTTGGCCTCGGTGTTGCCCTCCTCACGCAGCGAGATCGGTACGGCCGCCGTCAGTGATTTCGCGGGCAGCGTGCCGTGTTGCAGGAGGTAGCGGCGGACGACGCCCGAGGCGAGCGCCAGCACCACGTCGTTGAGCTTGCCGCCGGCCAGCTTGGCCAGCGCCTTGGAACGCGACAGCGAGATCGACACGCCGGCAAAGCTGCGCTCCGACGAAATCGTCTTGTTGAGCATGGTCGGCGGCGACACCATGCTGGCGAGGCTCTCGCGCGACCTCGGATCGGAAATCTTGCCGAGCACGTCGGAGACGCTCTTCACCATGGTCGGGATATTGCCGGCAAATCGCACCGCGCTCTCGATCTGGTACATCGCGTTGTCGAACAGGATCGAGCCGATGTCGCTCTTGCCGGTGCGCGGCAGCTGCAGGTTCTTCGCCGCCGCCGAAGCATCGAGCGGCTGGGTGAAGAGCTGCTGATAGGAATCGAGCAGGTTCGCCGCGATATCGCGCGGCTCCTGCCCGGGCTTGGACCCGCCCGTCGGCGGTTCGACCTGTCGCGGGATCGGCGAGATGTCGTAGATCATGTTGGTCAGGGCCGCGCCGGCGCCGCCGTCGATCGCGGCATGGTGCATCTTGGAATAGAGGCCGACCTCGTTGTCCTTCATGCCCTCGAACACATAGAACTCCCACAGCGGGCGCGCGCGGTTCAGGAGCTTGGCGTGCATCCATCCAACGATGCGCTCGAGCGTGGCGCGGTCGCGCGGCGCCGGAAGGCTGGCGCGGAAGATATGACGGTCGATGTCGAACTGATCGTCCTCGACCCAGGTCGGGTGATCGATGTCGAGCGGCGCCTTCTCCAGGCGCGCTTTCAGGATCGGCGCAATGTGCAGCCGCGACACGATCATCGCCTTGAAGTCTTCAAAGAAGTCGCCCTTGTAGTCGTCGGGCAGGCGAAAGATCGCCATGCTGCCGACATGCATCGGCATTTCAGGCGTTTCGAGATAGAGAAACGACGCGTCCAGCGACGACAGCTTCTTTCCGTCAGCCATAGTTCCCTCCCGAAGAATTTGACGGGCGCCTTTGGCGCTTCTCGTCAGGTCGATACTGCCCGCTCCGGCGGGGCATATGCAATGGCAAACGGCCCTGCCCGGTCAAATGGCCAGAACTGCCCCTCCGGTTGCGCGAGGCGATCGGCGACGGCCCACAATGCAGCTGCGTTCACCCCGAGCCCGATATGGCTCGCGAAATGAACTTCGATGTTCTCGGCCCGCTCGCTGGGGCGCAGCAGGCAAGTCTGCCAGTTCACAACGCCGTCGGTGCGCGAATAGATCGACGTCGCCGGCACCTCGAGATCGCCGGCGATCGCCTCGCGCAGTTCGGCAAAGTCCTCGACTTTCTCACCTGACAGCGCCTCATAGAGCGCCGTCGCATTGGTCGCCCGCACATCATTGGCAAAGGGGCTGCCGAGGGTGATGACGGTGCGGACCATGTCCGGCGCCTGGAGCGCGAGATCGCGGGCGTAGACGCCGCCGAGGCTCCAGCCGACCAGACTGACCTTCCGTCCGCTTGCGGCGTGGATTTCGGCCAAACGCGTGCGCAGGGCTTCCCGCATGCGCGCCAGGCCGCCGAGATTGCGGCCCATCCGCCAGGCATGCGCCTCATAGCCGAGCTCGCCGAGATAGCGCCGCATCGGCGCCATTGACAGGTCGCTGGCGAGAAAGCCCGGCAGCGCCAGCACCGGATGGCCGTCGCCCCTGGGCGCACGCATCAGCAGCGGCGACAGCAGGACGCTGGCATTCAATTCAAGCAGGCCGCGCGCCTCGGCAAGCAGCAGGCCGAAGCTCGGCGGACGAAGCCGGCCAACGCCTGGCGTCCCGTCGCCCGCGGCCGGCATTTATTTCTTCTTGTCGGTGCTGCGTGTTCCGCCGAGGCCGGCCATGGTGACAAACATGTCCTGAAATCGCTCGGCGAGCTTCGGATCGAACGTGAACCAGCTCTGGATCAGCGATTCCGGCGAGACCTTATCGATATTGCTCAGGACCTGCTGCTGCAGCTTGTCCATGACGGCAATCTGCATCGGCGACACATCTGGTAATCCGAAAAACTGGCGGGCTTCGAGGGGGGTGCAGTCGATTTCGATATTAACCTTCATGTCCCCTCCGGATGAGATTCGAGCGGCGTCACACAGTATCGCCGCGACATGGTGGGCGACGCAAGCGACCTGAGACGCAGGGCCGGGCACGGGCTTCCGCAATCGAGGGATATGGTCAATCAAATGGCTCGACGCGGATGGGGCGCCCTCGGGCCTTTTCCACCGCCATTTTCGGGATCCGGCGGGCCGAAAGTCGAATGTCGCCGGCGCGCTTCTCTCCCCTAAAAGGTTGGTCAGCATTGCTGCACAGCGGTGCAACTTGGCGCGTTCCTTGCTGGAATGGCGCTTGCACGGGTCGAGAACTCTGGGCAACATGGATCGATCAGCCCCGCCGAACAATCAAAAATCACGGTCGGGGCGAGTGAAGAGGGTCAAGAATGTCAGTCGGACGAAGTTTGTTTGCGGCGACGCTCGCCGGTGCGCTTGCGTTGGCGGTTTCGCCGGCGTCGAGCCAGACGCTGCGCTACGCCAACCAGGGGGAGCTGAAATCGCTCGACCCCTACACGCTGAACGAGTCGACCACCAGCGCGCATCTCGGTCACGTCTATGAGGGCCTCGTTGCCCGCGGCAAGGACCTGAAGATCATCCCGGCGCTCGCCGAAAGCTGGGAAACGCCCGAGCCAACGCGCTGGCGCTTTCACCTGCGCAAGGGCGTGAAATTCCACAACGGCGACCCCTTCACCGCTGACGATGTGGTGTTCTCGGCCGAGCGCGTGCGGGCGAAAGGTTCGAATTTTCAGAGCCGCGTTCCCGCCGATGCCAAGGTCGTCAAGGTCGACGATTACACCGTCGATTTCATCCTGAGCTCGCCCAATCCCATCCTGACGGCGTTGTGGGCGACCTGGTACATCATGGACAAGAAATGGGCAGAGGCGAACGATGCAGTGGCACCGACGCCGGCCGCGGCGACGACCCCGAGCTATGCCTCGCTCCATGAAAACGGCACCGGCGCCTTCACCATCGAGAGCCATCAGCCGGGCGTGAAGACCGTCTTCAAGCCCAATCCGAATTGGTGGCGCCAGCCGGAGCATAATCTGAAGGAGATCGTCTTCACGCCGATCGCGAACCCGGCGACGCGTGTCGCAGCGCTGTTGTCGGGCGAGGTCGACGTGATCGAGCCGGTTCCTGTCCAGGACATCGAGCGCGTCAAGGCAAGCCCCAACGCCACGGTGCTGACAGGACCCGAACTCCGCACCCTCTTCGTTGGCATGGATCAGGCGCGCGACGAGCTCCTCTATTCCAACATCAAGGGCAAGAACCCGTTCAAGGACGTCCGCGTCCGTGAAGCCGTCTACCGGGCAATTGATATCGACCTGATCAAGAATCGCGTCATGCGCGGCCTCTCCACGCCGTCCGCATTGATGGTCGCACCAGAGATCTTCCCGTTCTCGAAGGACTTCACCCGGCCGAAGCTCGATCCTGATGCCGCCAAGAAGCTCTTGGCAGACGCCGGTTATGCGGAAGGTTTCGAAGTAACGATGGACTGCCCGAACGATCGCTACGTCAATGACGCCGCGATCTGCCAGGCGATCGTCGGCATGCTCGCCCGCATCAACATCAAGGTGGATCTGCTGGCGCAGCCCAAGGCCCAATATTTCGCCAAGGTGCTGAAGCCCGGCGGCTACAAGACCTCGCTGTTCATGCTGGGCTGGACCCCGGATACGCTCGACTCCCAGAACGTGCTGCACGACATCATGGGCTGCCGGGACGATCCCAAGGATCCCAATCGCGGCGAAGCCAATCTCGCCGGCTATTGCAACAAGCAGTTCGACGAGCTCGCCGACAAGGTTCTCCTGGAATCCGATACGACCAAGCGCGATCTCTTGATCAAGCAGGCGTTCGAGCTCTCGATGAAGGACTGGGCCTATATCCCGCTGCACCAGCAGGCGCTCGCCTGGGGCGTTTCGAAGAAGGTGAAGCTGACCCAGCGTGCGGACAACATGGTCATGCTCTACTGGGCGACCAAGCAGGACGAGTAGGTGTCGACATCTTGCGAAGTCCCGGAAGCCATCGCTTTCAAGATCTGGCTTCCGGGACTTGTTATTTCGAGCTAACGCAATGACGCGTGCTGCTGAAGAGATGTGAAAGGAACAGATGCTCGCTTTCACACTACGCCGGGCCATCCAGGCCATCGGCGTCATGATCGCCGTCGGAATCATCTCGTTCTCGATGTTCCGCTTCGCTGGCGATCCCGTGAACCAGATGGTCGGGATGGATACCTCCGGCGCCGAACGTGCCGCGATTCGCAAATCGCTCGGCCTCGACGATCCCGTGCTCGTGCAATTCGGCCGCTATATCGGCAACGCTGCGCAGTTCAAGTTCGGCGTGTCCTACCAGTTCCGCCTGCCAGTCACCAATCTGCTGATGGAGCGGATGCCGGCGACGCTCGAGCTGGCCATCGTTGCCACGATCTTCGCGATGCTCAGCGGCATTCTGATGGGCGTTTATTCGGCGCTTCGCCGCGACAGCTGGCTCACACATATATTCCAGGCCGTCTCGCTGATCGGCATCTCGCTGCCGACCTTCCTGATCGGCATTCTCATGATCTACCTGTTTTCGGTGACTCTCGGCTGGCTACCCTCGTTCGGGCGGGGGGATGTCGTGCATATCGGCTGGTGGACGACCGGGCTGCTGACGCTGTCAGGCCTGAAAGCGCTGATCATGCCTTCGATCACGCTTGGCCTGTTCCAGATGACGCTGATCATGCGGCTCGTCCGCGCGGAAATGCTGGAAGTGATGCGGACCGACTACATCCGATTCGCCCGCGCCCGCGGGCTGACCACACGGGCGATCCATTTCGGCCACGCGCTGCGCAACACGCTGGTACCCGTGATCACCGTCGCCGGTCTGCAATTCGGCTCGGTCATTGCTTTCGCGATCATCACCGAGACCGTGTTTCAATGGCCGGGCATGGGGCTCCTGTTCGTGCAGGCCGTTCAGAACGTCGATATCCCGATCATGGCGGCCTATTTGATGATGGTCTCCCTGATCTTCGTCACCATCAATCTCGTGGTTGATATCCTCTACACCATCGTCGATCCGCGGCTGCGCTCGACGGTCAGCCGGGCGCATTGACATGAGCGAGGCCGTCGTCCCCCACGCAACCGAGAAGCACGCCGCCACCGCACCCGGCTGGTTCAAGCGCGCGCTCGACAGCGACCTGTTCTATTCGTTTCGCCGCTCCAGGATCACCATGATCGCGGCCGGTGTGACGCTGCTGTTCTTCCTAGTCGCGATCTTCGCCTCGGTGTTGTCGGTACAAAATCCGTTCGATCCCGCGCAGCTCCAGCTGATGAATTCGCGCATCTCGCCGCTCTGGACCGCAGACGGCCAGAGCCCGTTCCTGCTCGGCACCGACGAGCAGGGCCGCGACGTGCTGTCCGCAATCCTCTATGGCCTGCGCATCTCTCTGCTCGTCGGCGTCCTCGGCGTGGTCTTGTCCGGCGCAATCGGCATCCTGCTCGGGCTGACGGCCGGCTATTTCGGCGGCGCCGTCGACGGATTGATCATGCGCATCGCCGACGTGCAGCTTTCCTTTCCGGCCATCCTGATCGCGCTGCTGATCAACGGCATCGCCAAATCGGTCTTTGGCAACAAGCTCGACGAGATGAGCATGCTGGCCGTCCTGGTCTTCGCGATAGGCCTGAGCTTCTGGGTTCAGTATGCGCGCACGGTGCGTGGCTCGGTGCTGGTCGAGAAGAACAAGGATTATGTCGCGGCCGCGCAATTGATCGGCCTGCCCGCCCCCGTGATCATGCTGCGCCATGTGCTGCCGAACACCACCGGGCCGATCCTCGTGATCGCCACCATCAACCTCGCACTCGCCATCATCACCGAGGCGACGCTGTCGTTCCTCGGTTCGGGCATGCCCGAAACCATGCCGTCGCTCGGCACGCTGATCCGCATCGGCAACGGCTATTTGTTCGCAGGCGAATGGTGGATCGTCGCCTTCCCCGGAATCGCACTGGCGGCGCTGATCCTGTCGATCAACCTGCTCGGTGACTGGCTGCGCGACGCCCTCAACCCCAAACTTCGATGAGTCTACAGCGTTCATGACCGAACCCGTTCTCTCCGTCCGCAATCTTCAGGTCGAGTTCGCCTCTCGGCGTGGCACGTTGCGCGCCATCGACGGCGTCTCCCTCGATATCGCCAAGGGCGAAGTGCTTGGCGTGGTCGGTGAATCCGGCGCCGGCAAGTCCGTGACCGGGCTCTCGGTGATCGGCCTAATCGATCCGCCCGGCCGTATCGCCGGCGGCGAGATTCGCCTCGCCGGCCTTCGCATCGACAATCTGCCGCCGGAGGAGATGCGCCGCATCCGCGGCAAGCGCATCGGCATGATCTTCCAGGATCCCCTCACCTCGCTCAATCCGCTCTACAAGGTCGGCGACCAGATCATCGAAACGATCCGGACCCACCTCAATCTATCCGAACAGGCAGCGCGCCGACGCGCCATCGATCTGCTCGCCGAAGTCGGCATCCCTGCGCCGGACAAGCGCATCGACGGCTATCCCCACGAATTCTCCGGCGGCATGCGCCAGCGCGTGGTGATTGCGCTAGCGATCTGCGCCGAGCCGGAGCTGATCATCGCGGACGAGCCGACCACCGCGCTCGACGTCTCCGTGCAGGCGCAGATCATCTCGCTGATCAAGCGGCTTGGCCGCGACCACGGCACCGCGGTGATGCTGGTGACCCATGACATGGGTGTCATCGCCGAGACCTCGGACCGCGTCGCAGTGATGTATGCCGGCCGCGTCGCCGAGATCGGACCGGTGCAGGACGTCGTCAAGAACCCGCTGCATCCCTATGCCAAAGGCCTGATGGGCGCGATCCCGACGCTTGCCGGCGACGACAAGCGCCTGGTGCAGATTCCCGGCTCGATGCCCCGGCTCTCGGCGATCCCGCGCGGCTGCTCGTTCAACCCACGCTGCGCCTCCGTCTTCGATCGTTGCCGGGTGGACCGGCCGGAGCCGCTGTCGCGCGGCACGCAATCGGTCGCCTGCCATCTCTATGACCCCGTTTCGGCGGAGACCGCGGCATGAGCCCCCCCTTCGTCCAGGGCACAAATCTGCGCCGCGTCTTCGACGTTTCAAAACCCTGGCTCAACCGCGTGCTCGAGGGCGGCCAGCTCGAATATCTCAAGGCTGTCGACGGCGTCACCTTCGATATCAGGAAGGGCGAGACCTTTGCGCTGGTCGGCGAGTCAGGTTCGGGCAAGACCACTGTGGCGCGGATGGTGGTCGGCCTGTTGCCGCCGAGCTCCGGCGACGTCCTGATCGACGGCGTCTCCATGACGGATCCGCGGCAGAGCCAGACACGCCGAAAGCTGCGCCGCCGCATCCAGATGATCTTCCAGGACCCCTATGCGAGCCTGAACCCGCGCTTCCGGGTCGACGCCATCATCTCCGAGCCGATCCGCGCCTTCGACCTGATCCAGGGCGAGCGCGACATCCAGGCCCGCGTCGGCGAGTTGCTTACCCTCGTCGGCCTGCATCCCGACGATCGACTGAAATTCCCGCATGAATTCTCCGGCGGGCAGCGCCAGCGCATCGCGATCGCGCGGGCGCTCGCCTCCGATGCCGAGTTCATCGTCTGCGACGAGCCGACCTCGGCGCTGGACGTCTCCGTGCAGGCGCAGATCCTGAACCTGATGCGTGACCTTCAGGACAAGTTCGGCCTGACCTACATGTTCATCAGCCACAACCTTGCCGTGGTCCGCCACATGGCGAGCCGGGTCGGCGTGATGTATCTCGGCCGCATCGTCGAGATCGCGGAGGGGCGCGAACTGTTCGCTCAACCTCGCATGCCCTACACCAAGATGCTGCTGGGCGCCGTGCCTGATCTCGCCATGAGCGGCCGCCAGCGCATCCCGGTGAAGGGGGAGATCCCGAACCCGATCAATCCGCCGCCCGGCTGCGCGTTCAATCCGCGTTGTCCGCTGGCGTTCGACCTCTGCCGCAAGGAAGCTCCAAAGCTGATCGACGGCGTCGCCTGCCATGCCGTTAACACCGCGCCGGTCCCGGCATAATGCGCGCGAGCCATGCAGCCTGTGCATTTGGCATCCCAGCACCTGATGTGATCAATTGCGCGCGCCGCAAACGAGGTAGCCCATGGCCAGCAAAGTCAATCCAGATCCCTTCACGACGCGTCCCGAGATTGAGGGCACGTTCGGGGTCGTCGCCTCCACGCACTGGATCGCGACCGCCGTCGGCATGGCCATCCTGGAAAAGGGCGGCAACGCGTTTGATGCTGGCGTCGCAACCGCCTTCACGCTTCAGGTGGTCGAGCCGCATCTGAATGGCCCCGGCGGCGATGTGCCTGTCATCGTGCACGACGTGAAACGCGGCCGCACCGAGGTGATCTGCGGCCAGGGTCCGGCCCCTGCACGCGCCACCATCGCGCATTACAAGAGCGAAGGCCTCGACATGGTGCCCGGCACCGGCCTGCTCGCGGCCTGCGTCCCCGGCACCTTCGAATCCTGGATGATGCTGCTGCGCGACTACGGCACGATGCGCGTGCGCGACGTGCTGGAGCCAGCGATCTCCTATGCGCGCGACGGCTACCCGCTGGTGGAGCGCGCCTGCGCCACGATCCAGACCGTCGAGCAATTATTCCGCAAGCACTGGCCGACCTCCGCCGCGGTCTACCTGCCGAACGGCGAAGTGCCGAGGCCCGGCACGATCTTCACCAACAAGACGCTCGCCGCGACCTACACCCGGATCTTGAACGAAGCCGAAAGCGGCGGTGGCGGCCGCGACGCCGAGATCGAGCGTGCGCGCAAAGCCTGGTCGCAGGGATTTGTCGCGGAGGCCATCGACAAGTTCTGCCGCACCCAGGAGGTCATGGATGTCAGCGGCTCGCCGCATCGCGGCGTGCTTTCCGCCGACGACATGGCGCGCTGGCAGCCGACGGTCGAAGCGCCGCTCACCTACGACTATGGCCGCTATACCGTCTGCAAGGCCGGCGTCTGGAGCCAGGGCCCGGTGACACTGCAACAGCTCGCGCTCTTGAAGGGCTTTGCGCTGGATGGCCTCGATCCGACCGGCCCGGAATTCATCCATCTCCAGATCGAATGCGCCAAGCTTGCCTTCGCCGACCGCGAGAAATTCTACGGCGATCCCAAATTCAGCGAGATCCCGATCGCGACGTTGCTGTCGGACGCCTATAACGACGACCGCCGTAAGCTCGTTACCGACAAGGCGTCGCTCGATTTCGTCCCCGGCACCGTCGAAGGCTTTGGCGGCGTGGTCAAGCTCCGCCGTGCTGAAGGGCAGCGCGAAGCGGTCGGCGCGCTTGGTGCCGGCGAGCCGACCGTGGGGCGCTTCGGCGAGGTGCGCGGCGACACCGTGCATTTCGACATCATCGACAAGGCCGGCAACATGGTGTCCTCGACGCCGTCTGGCGGCTGGCTGCAATCGTCGCCTGTTATTCCCGAGCTTGGTTTCTGCCTCGGGAGCCGCGCGCAGATGTTCTGGCTGGAGGAAAATCATCCTGGCTCGCTCGCACCGGGCAAGCGGCCCCGCACGACGTTGTCGCCGACCATGGCGTTGCGTGACGGCGAGCCTTACCTCGCCTGGGGTTCGCCCGGCGGCGATCAACAGGACCAATGGATCACGCAGTTCTTCCTGCGCCACGTCCATTGCAACCTCAATCTCCAGGAAGCAATCGACGCGCCGGCCTGGCACTCCGAGCATTTCCCGATCTCATTCTGGCCGCGCACCGCGCGCCCCGGCGTGCTCGTGGTCGAGAACCGCGTGCCGAAGGCAACGATCGAGAATTTGCGCGAGCGCGGTCATATCGTCGAGGTCGGCCCCGACTGGTCGGAAGGCCGCCTCACCGCGGCCTCGCGCGTCGGCGTACGCCGCCGCGCTGCCGCCAATCCGCGCGGCATGCAGGGCTACGCCGCTGGGCGCTGAAGGCAGCACATGACCTGGTCGATCATCGCGCGCGATCCTGCCACCGGCCAGTTCGGCATCGCCGTTGCGACCCGCTTCTTTGCCGTCGGCGCGCGGGTGCCCTACATCGCCGCTGGCCTCGGCGCGATCGCGACGCAGGCCTTCGTCAATCCCTACTACGGCATCGACGGCGTCAAGCTGCTGCGCGACGGCCTCAACGCGTATGACGTGCTCGCCGCACTGCTCGCGACCGATGACGGATGCGAAAGCCGCCAGATCCACATCATGGATGCAAGCGGCGCGGTCGCCGCGCACACGGGGCGCGACTGCGTCGACTGGTGCGGACACATCGCAGGCAGCGGCTTCTCGATCGCAGGCAATATGCTCGCGGGCGCCGACGTTCTCGCCGAGACGGCGAAGACCTACATCGCCAATGACAGCCTGCCCTTCCCGCGTCGGCTGCTCGCAGCCATGCGTGCAGGCGAAGCCGCCGGTGGCGACAAGCGCGGCAAGCAGTCTGCGGCGCTGCTGATCCACGGCGAGGAGGAATGGCCGGCGCTGGACATCCGCGCCGACGACCATCCAGACCCGCTCAGCGAGCTCGAGCGGCTCGAACGGGTCAGCCATGAGCTCTGGGTCCATTTCCGCCCGTCCATGCCGACCCGGCAGAACCCGGCCGGCAACACCGATCGCAGCGTCATCGACGCCAGCATCGCTGCGGCGCGGGCGCGACAAGCATGAGCGCGAGTCCTCTCATCGAGATCAGGGACCTGCGCATCCGCTTCCACGGCGACGACGGCCGCATCACCCATGCCGTCGACAGCGTCGACCTCAGCGTCGCCAATGGCGCGACGCTCGGCCTCGTCGGGGAATCCGGCTGCGGCAAGAGCGTGACATCGCTCGCAATCATGGGCCTGCTCCCGAAGCAGACGACGGAGATCTCAGGCGCTATCCGCTTCGACGGCTTCGACCTGCTGAAGACACCCGACCAGACCCTGCGGGACCTCCGCGGCAACCGGCTTGCGATGATCTTCCAGGAGCCGATGACGTCGCTCAATCCGAGCTTCACCATCGGCGACCAGATCATCGAAACGATCCTGCGTCACCGTGGCGGCTCGCGGAAGAGTGCGCGCGAGCGAGCCATCGAGCTGCTGCGCCGCGTCCACATCCCGTCGCCCGAGCGGCGGATCGACGAATATCCGCACAAGCTCTCCGGCGGCATGCGCCAGCGAGTAATGATCGCAATGGCGCTCGCCTGCGACCCGCAACTGCTGATCGCCGATGAGCCGACCACCGCGCTCGATGTCACGCTGCAGGCCCAGATCCTGGAGCTGATGCGCGAGCTGAAAGCCGCGAGTGGCGCCGCCATCATCCTGATCACCCACGATCTCGGCGTCGTCGCCGAGGTCTGCGACGAGGTCGCGGTGATGTATGCCGGCGAGATCGTCGAGCGCGCACCGGTCGATGAGCTGTTCTCCGCGCCACAGCATCCCTACACGGTCGGCCTGCTCGGCTCGATCCCGCGGCTCGACCATCGCGCCGAGCAGCTCGCAACGATCGAAGGCATGGTGCCCAACATGGTGCAGCCACCGGCCGGTTGCCGCTTCGCCGCGCGCTGCCCGTTCGTGCTGGAGGCCTGCACCAAGGCGCCGCCGCCGCTGGTGGAGGTCAGCCCCGGCCACGTCTCGCGCTGCATTCGCGCGCCGCTCGAATTGCTGGTGTCGTGATGGCCCTGCTCGAGGTCAACGGCCTGGTCAAGCATTTCGTCGCCGAGCGCTCACTGTTCGGCCGGGCGCGCGCGCATGTCAAAGCCGTCGATGGCGTGTCGTTCTCGCTCGAGGCCGGCAAGACGCTCGCGCTGGTCGGCGAATCCGGCTGTGGCAAATCCACCGTCAGCCGTCTGATCCTGCGACTGATCGAGCCGGACGCGGGCACGGTGCGTTTTGACGGCCGTGATCTTCTCTCGCTCGATGCGGATACGCTCCGCAAATTCCGCCGCGAGGCGCAGATCATCTTCCAGGACCCCTACGCCTCGCTCAATCCGCGCATGACGGTCGGCCAGATCCTGACCGAGCCGCTGGCGCTGCACGATCTGGTACCGCCGGCACGGCGGAACGAGCGCGTCGCGGAGATCTTGCGGCTGGTCGGGCTGGAACCTCGGCTCGCGCGCCGCTATCCGCACGAATTCTCCGGCGGCCAGCGCCAGCGCATCGCGATCGCCCGTGCACTCGCCGTCGAGCCGAAGCTGATCATCTGCGACGAGCCGGTCTCGGCGCTCGACGTCTCGATCCGCTCGCAGATCCTGAACCTGCTGCGCGAGTTGCAAGACCGGCTAGGCCTCGCCTACATCTTCGTCTCGCACGATCTCGCCGTGGTCAAACACATCGCGGACCGCGTCGCGGTCATGAATCTCGGTTGCATCGTCGAAGAGGCCGATGCGGACGCGTTGTTCGCCCAGCCCCGCCACCCCTATAGCCGCGCCCTGCTCTCCGCGATCCCCCTGCCGCAGCCTCACGCCAAGCGCGCGAAAGTCGTGCTGCAAGGCGAGATCCCGAGCGCGCTCAATCCACCGGCCGGCTGCCGTTTCCATACCCGCTGCCCCTTCGTGATCGACCGCTGCCGCACCGAAGCGCCGGTGCTGGTGGCCGACGCCTCCGGCCACGCTACCGCCTGTCATCGCGTCGACGAACTCCCCCCGGCCGACGGCATCCTGCCCGCTGCGGCCGGGTTTTCGCCGACGCTTGGCAAATTAGTCGCAGCCTTCAGCCGAAAGACGGAAGGCGCGAGCCCTGTCGGGGTTGGTATACAGGGTGCAAGGCCACCAACGACGTAGCCGGAATCATGGGGACTGTCCGATGAAGAAGTTTTGCCTCGCCGCAATGGCGGCTGTGTTCCTGGTCTCGCTTGGCGCCGCCCAGGCCCAGACCACGCTGCGCATCGGTCTTGCCGAGGATCCTGATATCCTCGATCCCTCGATGGCCCGCACCTATGTCGGCCGCATCGTGTTCGCCGCCTTCTGCGACAAGCTGTTCGACATCGATGAGAAGCTCAACATCGTGCCGCAGCTCGCGCTGTCGAGCGAGACGGTCGATGACGGCAAGGGCCTCATCATCAAGCTTCGGCCCAGCGTGAAATTCCACGACGGCGAGCCGTTCGATGCAGAGGCCGCCAAATTCTCGCTGGAGCGCCACCTGACACTCCCCGGCTCGTTCCGCAAGCCGGAGCTCGCCTCCGTCGACCACATCGACATCGTCGATCCCCTCACCATCAAGCTGGTGCTGAAATCGCCGTTCTCGCCGCTGCTGGCCCAGCTCACCGACCGCGCCGGCATGATGGTCGCGCCGAAGGCCGCCAAGGAAGCCGGAGACAAGTTCGGCCTGCACCCGGTCTGCGCCGGCCCCTATAAATTCGTCGAGCGCGTGCAGCAGGACCGCATCGTATTCGAGAAGTTCGCCGACTACTGGAACAAGGACAACGTCTTCATCGACAAGATCGTGTTCCAGCCCATCGTCGATGGCACCGTGCGGCTTGCCAATCTGAAATCCGGCGGGCTCGACTTGATTGAGCGCGTGTTCGCGACTGATCTGAAGGACGTTCGGGCCGACGCGCGGCTGAAGGTCGCGACCGCGATCGAGCTCGGCTATCAGGGCATCACGCTCAACATCGGCAAGGACAAGGCGAAGGGGCCGCTCAGCCAGTCCGCCAAGGTACGGCAGGCACTCGATCTTGCCATCGACCGGGACGCCATTAACCAGGTCGTGTTCAATGGCGAGTTTCAGGTCGGCAACCAATGGGTCAATCCCGACCATCCCTACTATCAAAAAGCCGTTCCGGTACACGCCCGCAATGTGGAGAAGGCCAAGGCGTTGTTGAAGGAGGCCGGCGTGACACCACCTGTCAGCGTCGATTTCCTGGTGCCGAAAGGCGCGGAAAACGAAACCCCGGCGCAGATGATCCAGTCGATGGCCGCGGAAGCCGGGTTCGACATGAAGATCCGCGTCACCGAGTTTGCGACCGGATTGAAGCAGGCCGAGGCCGGCGATTATCAGGCCTTCTGGCTCGCCTGGAGCGGCCGCATCGATCCCGACGGCAATTCCTACATCTTCCTGCACAGCGGCGCGCCTCAGAACTACGGCGATTGGAACAATCCGCAGGCCGACAAGGCGCTGGAAGACGCACGTCTCATCACCGACCCTGCCAAGCGCAAGGCCAGCTACGAAACGCTCGCAAAGCTCGCCCAGGATGAGGAGCCGATCCTCTACCTCTATCACCGCCGCATCATCATCGCGCACACCACCAAGCTCGAAGGCTACAAGCAGATGCCCGACGGCCTCGTGCGCGTCGTCGGCCTCAAGCTGAAGTGACGCTGAGAGGATGCTGAACTTCCTCGCCCGCCGGCTGGTGCAGATCGTACCGACACTGTTCTTCGTGTCGGTTTTGATCTTCTCGCTGCAGCAATTGCTGCCGGGCGATCCTGCTTTGGTGATGGCGGGCGAAGAGCGCGATCCCGCGGTGATCGAGCAGATCAGGCACCAGTACCGGCTCGATCAGCCTATCCCCGTGCAGTACGCCTACTGGATCAAGGGCGTCCTTGTGGGCGACTTCGGCGAGTCCCTGCGCAACAAGATGCCGGTGCGCGAGCTGATCGCGCAGAAGCTGCCGGTCACGCTGCAACTCGGCGGAATGGCGATCATCATCGCCTTCCTGATCGGGATTCCCGCCGGCATCGTTGCGGCCGTCAAGAAAGGGACGGCGTGGGACTACGGCGCCAATTTCTTCGCGCTGTGGGGCATCTCGACGCCGAATTTCTGGCTCGGCATCATGCTGATCTTTCTGTTCTCGATCGAGCTCGGCTGGCTGCCGGCCTCCGGCTATGTGCCGCTCACCGAGAACTGGCGCGCGAGCCTGGCTGCGACCATCATGCCGGCTTTCGTGCTGGGCAACGCGATTGCCGCAATCCTGATGCGGCACACCCGCAGCGCGATGCTGCAGGTTCTGGAAAGCGATTATGTCCGTACCGCGCGCGCCAAGGGCCTGTCCGAGCGTTCGGTGATCCTCAAGCATGCCATGCGCAATGCGCTCACCCCGATCATCACGCTCGGCGCGCTCGAGCTCGGCACGCTGCTGTCAGGCGCCGTGCTGACGGAGCAGATCTTCTCCATTCCCGGCTTCGGCAAGCTGATCGTGGACGCCGTGTTCAACCGCGACTACGCCGTCGTGCAGGGCGTGGTGCTGGTGACGGCTACGGTCTACATCACGCTCAATCTGGTCGCCGATGTCGCCTATATCCTCGTCAATCCGCGGCTGAGGGGCTAGGCCATGACCGACGCCGTGCTCGCGGCCAATCCCGGCACTGATGCCGGCGAACTGGACAGCCCGGCGCGCCGGGCGCGGCGCCGCCTGTTCAAGCGCAAGGCGGCGGTTGCAGGCCTCGTGGTCCTCGCCGTTTTCATCCTGATCGCGCTGCTGGCGCCTCTGATCGTACCCTATGACCCCATCGCGACGAGCTGGAGCCTGGTGCGCAAACCGCCCACCGCGGCACACTGGTTCGGCACCGACGAACTCGGCCGCGACATCCTGAGCCGCGTGATCTACGGCGCGCGCGCTTCGCTGCTCGCAGGCCTGATCTCGGTCGCGATCGCGCTGGGGATCGGCGTGCCGCTCGGCCTTCTCTCCGGCTATCGCGGCGGCTTCGTCGATGCGCTGATCAGCCGGATCACCGATGCGATGCTTGCCTGTCCGTTCCTGATCCTGGCCATTGCGCTGGCGGCATTCCTCGGTCCCAGCCTCGGCAATGCCATGATCGCGATCGGCATCTCGGCAACGCCGGTCTTCATCCGCCTCACTCGCGGCCAGGTGCTGAGCGTCAAGGCGGAAGACTATGTCGAGGCGGCTCGCGCGCTCGGCAATCCGCCCTGGCGGATCGCGGTCTCGCACATCCTGCCGAACATCCTGCCCGCGCTGCTGGTACAGGCGACGCTATCGATCGCCGCTGCCATCATCGCGGAAGCCGCGCTGTCATTCCTTGGGCTCGGCCAACAGCCGCCGTCGCCATCCTGGGGCAGCATGCTCAACGCGGCACAACGCTTCCTGACCCAGGCGCCCTGGATGGCGATCTGGCCGGGGCTTGCGATCTTCCTCGTGGTGCTGTCGCTGAACCTGCTCGGCGACGGCCTGCGCGACGCGCTCGACCCGCGCCAGCGTTAAATCACGCACTCCCGCATCACCCGCCGGCAATCCATCTCATATTCGAGGTCCACCACCGGCGGCCGCGCGAAGTGCCAGGTCAGCCCAGAGCGCAGCGCGCCGCGCCGAACCAGCTCGTCGACCAGCGCGTGGTGGAAGTCGTGCACTGAATAGGCCTGCACGCCGGTCGTGTCCTTCCAGCCGAAACCGAACGCCGTCATCCGGTTTTCCATCTGCGAGGTCGTCGTGAACCGCACCTTTTCGCGCAGGCCTTCCGGACTGAGATCACGGTAGCGCACAGTGCGCTCGACATAGGTGCCGCTGCCTTCGCGCGCTTCGGCGCCGCCAGCGATCACGAAGGACGGTCCCTTCGAAGTTGTTGGGCGCGTGAACGAGAATGCGTAGAACGACGGCTCCGATGGCGGATCGATCTCCGGACAGACATTGCTCCGCGCGACCGGATTGGTGGTACCGTCAAAGATGCCCCATTCGGACAGCGTCTTCACATAGTGCAGGTTGAACGCGCGAAAGCCCTCTTCGCTGAAAGCCGACGGCGAGCGGAGCTCGCAGGCACAGAACGCCGTCAGCGGACGCCCTTGCGCCTGGATGTACTTTGCGGCCAGCGCAAACCCTTCGGCCAGCGGCAACAGACGATCGAACCTGACACGCTCGATCTCATAGCCGTCATCGGCGGCCGCACCCGCAGAGTACTGGAACACGGAGGGGATGAACCGGTAATTCCCGGCGGAGAATTCACGCGTCATATCGAGTCCTAATCCAGCTGGATGCGAATACCCTTGGCGCCATTGAGCAGGCGCCGCAAATGAAAGCCGGCGAGCGGATCGTCGGCGTGCATCCCGACCAGCGCGGCAAAGGCCGGCATCGCGGCGGCATCGCCCGCCTCCACCTTGGCAAACGCCTCGGTATATTGCGTCGTCGCCGGCGCATGAAATTTATCCTGTCGCAGCGGCTCGAACGCGCGCAGCGGTTCGCTGCGGCCGCGCAGCATCAGATCGCCGACGGGACGTCCCTGAAAATTCGCCGCCGCCTCGGCGATACTGGAGCTGACGCAGATGCGGGTGCCCAGTTGCTTGTTGGCGGCCTCCAGCCGGGCCGCGGTGTTGATGGTGTCGCCATAGGCGGTGTAGTCGAAGAAACGATTGCCGCCGAAATTGCCGACGAGTGCGGAGCCGGCGTGAATGCCGATGCGGGTAGTGCCGAAATTCACGCCCTTGGCGTTCTGGCGCGCACAAAACTCCTGTGCCCAGGCGTCCAACTCGTGAGCGCACGCGACCGCACGCGTCGCATAATCCGGCTGATCGCCGGGGGCGTTGAACAGAACCTGGATCGCATCACCGATGATCTTTGCAACGGTCCCGTCATGCGCGAAGACAACTTCGGTCATTCCGCCGACATATTCATTGAGGAGCGCGCCCAGTGTCTCGGGCGGCGCGCTTTCGACCAGCGACGTGAAGCCGGTGATATCAGTGAAGATGACGGCGACATCGCGCCACTGGACCTCGATCCCCTCACCGCCGCTGCCTTCCGCCAAACGCTTGGCGAGCTCTGGCGAGAAGTGGCGCGACAGCGCGGCATGGGCCCGCTCGGCCTCCGCCTGGCGGCGCCGCACCTCGCGCAGCATCTCGATATGGCGAAGGGTCTTCTCGATCGTGGTTTCGAGGTCGGCGAAGTCGATCGGCTTGGTGAGAAAATCGAAAGCGCCGCGGTTCATGGCGGTGCGAATGTTGCTCATGTCGCCATAGGCGGACACGATGATGGTCGATTTCTTGTCTTCTGCTTCCTGCAGCTTTTGCAACAGCGACAGCCCGTCCATCCTGGGCATGTTGATGTCCGAGACCACCATGTCGACATGCGGATTCTGCTCGATCGACTCCAGCGCCTCGAGGCCATCGCGCGCGAACATGATGGTGACGAGCCCGTCACGGATCTGCCTGCGGAACTTCTGCAGGATCAGCGCCTCGAGATCAGGCTCGTCATCGACGAAGAGGATGGTTGGGGTCATGCCGCCTGCTCGAGCCTCGTATCGATCTGCTGGCGCAGCAGCGCGAAATCGATCGGCTTGGTGAGAAGCCCGGTGGCGCCGCGCTCGATCGCCTTGCGGCGCGTCTCGGCATCGCCGTAGGCCGTGATCATGATGACGGGAACGTCGGGACGCTCGGCGCGCACCTTGGGCAGCATGTCGAGCCCGCTCATGCCGGGCATGTTGATGTCGGACAGAATCAGGATCAGCGAGGGGTCGCGCACTTCGGCCGCGCGCTTCAGCGCATCGGGCGCAGAGGGTGCGAATTCCATCTGGAAACGGCCCGATCGCAGGTCGCGCCGGAATTGCTGCCGGAACAGTGCCTCGACATCGGGCTCGTCATCGACGACCAGGATGTAAACGTTCACGTCTTGCCTCCGGAAGTGCCGCCTGCCGCCGCTGCGCGCGGCAGGGTGATGATGAATTCGGTGAATACACCGGGCTCCGTGTTCACGTCGATCGTGCCACCGTGCTGTTTCACGACGATGTCGTGACTCATGGACAGGCCAAGCCCGGTGCCCTCGCCGGCCGGCTTGGTGGTGAAGAAAGGATTGAACATCTTCTCCTTCACCTCCTGCGGAATGCCCGTACCGTTGTCGCGGATCCGGATCTCGACCTTGCTGCCCAGGCTTTTCGTCGCGGCGCTCAAGGTCGGCTCGAATTCGTCCGCAGCACTTTCCTTGCGCTTGGCCGCCGCATAGAAGCCGTTCGAAATCAGATTGAGGAAGACACGGGTGATTTCCTGCGGGTACACATCGATTGCGCCGGCTGCGGGGTCGAAGTCGCGCTTGAGCGTGACGTTGAAGTTGGGCTTCTCTGCGCGCGCACCGTGATAGGCCAGATTGAGGCTCTCCTCCACGATCGCGTTGATGTCGGCGGCCCGATGCTCGCCGGAGCCTTCGCGCGAGTGCAGCAGCATGTTCCTGACGATGGAATCGGCGCGCTTGCCGTGCTGCACCACTTTTTCAAGATTGCCGCGCAGCATGCCGGTCAGCTCGTCCACCTCATCCTTCGTCTTGTCGTCGAGCGATGCGCCTTGCAGGACCTCGTTGAGCTCGTCGATCAGCTCGGTCGAGATCGAGGAGAAATTATTGACGAAGTTGAGCGGGTTCTTGATCTCGTGGGCGATTCCCGCCGTGAGCTGGCCCAGCGAGGCCAGCTTCTCGGTCTGGATCAAGCGGTCCTGAGCCGAGCGAAGATCGTCGAGGGATCGTGAAAGCTCTCTGGTGCGCTCCTGGACTTCCTCGAACAACCGGACATTCTCGATCGCAATAAGGGCCTGGTCTGCAAAGGTCGCGGCGAGCTCGATCTGCTTCTCGCTGAAAGGCCGCACGACGTGCCTCGTCAAGACAAACACCCCGATGGGTGCACCCTCGCGGAGCAGAGGAACACCCAACATCGTACGCACGTTGGAGCGTCTTCGCGCAGACGAAGGAGCATACTCCGGATCGGCCTGCACGTCCGGAACATGAACTGTCTTGCAATCAAGCAGGGTGCGTCCGACGACGCTTCCCCACTCCGGCACGGAAGCAAATGTTCGAAGCTTGTTCTCTTGCTCCGCGTCAAGACCGCAGCTTGCTGCCAGATAGAAGGCGCCATCGCGGGGCCGGAAGATCGTTCCTTCGTCTGCGTCGCACAAACGGGCCGCCGATCCGACCAGCGTGTCGAGCACAGTCTGCAGATCGAACGTCGAGCGGCTGATCACCTTCAGCACATCGGCCGTTGCCGTCTGCTGCTGCAGCGATTCTCTCAATTCGGCAGTCCGCTGCTCGACCTTGTTCTCCAGGTCCGCATAGGATTCCTGCAGACGCGCGCCCATGTCGTTGAACTGGTCCGCCAGCCCCTCGAGCTCGTCGCCGGTTTTGATCGAGATTCGCTGTGAGAAATCGCCGCCGCCGATCCGCTCGGCGCCGCTGCGTAGCGCCTGGATCGGGCCGACCATGCGGCGCGCCAGGAAAATTCCGGCCAGCACCGCAAAGATCGATGCGGCGAGCAACACGATCGCGAGCCGCTGCAACGAGGCGTAGAGCGAGGCGTAGGCCTCTTCGACCGGTAGCTCGACGAACATGGTCCAGTGCAGCGGCTCGATCGGTGCCGAGGCGGTCAGAACTTTCTGGCCCTGGATGTTGACTGCTTCCTGCAGCGCGACGGGCATGTTGCCGCCGCCAGCCTGAGCCGCGCGCACCTGCATGAGCCCCGACATGTCGGTGTTACGCAGCACCAGGCTGATGTCGGGATGCGCGATCAGACGTCCTTGCGGGCCGACCACATAGGCATGTCCGTGCTCACCGACCTTGATCTGGGACACGACGTCCCAGATCAGCTTGAGATTCACCTCCGCGATGCTGACGCCGGCATCCTTCCGCGCCCCGGCCAGCGCCAGCGTCATATAGGGCTCGGACTCGCGACGGAAATAGACTGGCCCGTAATAGACCTTGTGCGCGACCGCTTCCGTGAATTTCGGGTCGCTCGACAAATCAGTACCGCTGTCGATCGCATCCATCGCGAGACGCGAGACGCGCAAGCGCTCCTTGCCGGTCGAATCCACCTGGGCGAGCTCGGTGATCGCAGGCACCTGGCGCAGCAGCCGCAGCGCGTCGAACCGGCGCGGCTCGATCGAACCCGCGGACCACGGCAGCTGCGTGGTCCAACCCAGCTGGCTCTCGATCTCCTTGATGAACTGGCTGATCTTTGCGGCGGCGGCCTCGGCCTGCTCGTGCTGGACCCGGATCAGCGCGGCCTTGTGCTCCCTGTAATAGAAGAAGACCTCGAAGAGACCATTGGCCAGCAGGGCGACCGCGACCACGGCTACGAACAGCGCGACATATTTGGTGAAGAGCCGGCTTCTGATCCCCCGCCCGGCCTTGGCGAACGCGACGCCGCCCCCGGCCGCGCTCGGCAGGGTCCTGGTTTGCGTTGTGTCGGGATGGACGGAAATGCTCATTCCCCCAAGCCTAGCAAGAAGGCCGGACCTTGTCTTTCGCTGCAGTGCACAAGGCTATTCGATAACCTCGTCCGCAAGTGCCAGCAATGTGGGGGGAATTTCAACCCCGGTCGCCTTGGCGGTCTTCAGATTGATCACCAGAGGATAGCGGGTCGGCAGCTCGAACGGCAGATCGCCGGGGTCGGCCCCGTTGAAAATGCGCGCGACCAGCGCGGCCGCCCGCTCAAAGGATTCCGAGGAATCGGCGCCATAGGACATCAGACCGCCGTCACGGGCGAACTGATCGAATTCGTAGATCGCTGGCAGCTTCCGGACGGCCGCAAAGTCGAACACGCGCTCGCGGTTGAGAATGGTCAGCGCATCCGCCACCATCAGGATCCCGTCAGGCAAATCGCTCATCATCACCGAGAAGGCTTCGTCGAAATCGTCAGGCTCGCGCACGCCGAGCGCCTGGACGGTCAGTCCAAGTGCCTGGGCCGCCTTTGCGGAGGCCTGGTAGCGCATGGTCATGCCGAGGTCGTCCTTGTTCCAGAGCATCGCGACCTTGGTCAGCTTTGGCGACACCTCCTTGAGCAGCGACAGCCGCTTGGCGCTGAGGGTCGCGGCGACATCCGAAATCCCGGTGATCTTGCCGCCGGGATGCGCCAGGCTCTCGATCAGCCTGGTTTCGACGGGATCGCCGACGCCGCTGGCCGCGACGGTGGCGATGCCGGCAGCCTTGGCGGCCATCGCCGTCGGGTAGCCAATGATGACGATGACGTCGACGTTCTTGGCCTTCATCTCGGCGATCAACCCGGGCAGCATCGCGACGTCGCCCAGCGCGCCCCGCGCTTCAAAGGCGAGGTTTTCGCCAAGCTTGAAACCGCGTTCTCCAAGCACTTTGATCAGGATCTTGCCGCCGCGGCTCTCTGCCGTGATGGGCACGATCGGCGTCACGGTACCGAGACGATAGATGCGGCCAGACGCATCGGCCGACACCAAGCCGGGCCGAACCAGCGCCGCCCCGCCAAGCATCGCCAGAAATTCACGCCTCTTCATGCGAAGACCCACTTCAAGCGCACACCCACGCCGCTCCAGCCGTCATATTACGAGATATTGCGCGACAAAAAAAAGCGGCAACAGCGATGGCTGTTGCCGCTTCGCACGCAAATGCAGCCTTGGTCAGGTCGCCCGCAGCGCCTTGGCGTTGAGATCGAGCTCGTTCATCTGCTTGTTGCGATCGGAATCGGCGGCCGCACGATGGTCGGTCGCCAGCACGACATAAACTGCGGGCAGGACAAAGAGCGTGAACAGCGTGCCGATCGACATGCCCGCGACGACGACGAGGCCGATCGAGAAGCGGCTGGCCGCACCGGCGCCGGTCGCAGTCAGCAGCGGGATCAGACCGGTCACCATCGCAGCCGTCGTCATCAAAATCGGCCGAAGGCGGATACGAGCCGACATTTCGATGGCCGAGCGGCGGTCGAGCCGTTCGTTGATCTGGAGCTCATTGGCGAACTCCACCATCAGGATGCCGTGCTTGGTGATCAGACCGACCAGGGTCAGCAGGCCGACCTGGGTGTAGATATTCATGGTGGCCGCACCGAAGAACAGCGGGATCAGCGCTCCCACGATCGCCATCGGCACCGAGATCATGATCACGAACGGATCACGCAGGCTCTCGAACTGCGCCGCCAGCACCAGGAAGATGATGATGAGCGCGAAACCGAAGGTGATCGCGAGCTGATTGCCTTCCTGCACGTACTGCCGGGAGTCCGCGAGATAGTCGTGGCTGAAGCCGGCCGGCAGCTTCTTGGCCTCACCCTCAAGGAAGTCCACCGCCGCGCCAACGGTCACGCCGGGCATCGGCACGGCCGAGAAGGTCGCCGAATTGAGCTGATTGTAATGCGTCAGCGAATTCGGGTCGGTCCTGGTCTTGATCGAGATCACGGTCGACAGTGGGAGCTGCTGGCCGGTGCTGGTCGTCACATAATAACCGCCGAGCGAATCCGGCGACAGACGCTCGCTGCGCGGCACCTGCGGGATCACCTGATAGGACCGGCCCTCGAGGTTGAAGCGGTTGATATAGTTGCCGCCGAGCAGAACCGCGAGCGTAGAGCCGAGGTTCTGCATGTTGATGCCGAGATCCTGCGCCTTGCTGCGGTCGATCGTGACCTGCACGCTCGGCTGGTTAAAGGCGAGGTCGCTGTCGGAGACGATGAACATGCCGCTCTTGCGCGCAGCGTCCTTCAGCTTCTCCATCTGCTCGAAGACGGTCTGGTAGCCCGCGGTGGAGTTGATGACCATCTGCACCGGCAGACCACCGGGGCCACCCGGCAACGGCGGCAGGTTGAACGCGAAGGCCTGGACGCCCTCGATCTTCGAGAGCTCGGCCTGGACCAGCGGCTTCAGCGCGATCGACGAGCGCTTGCGCTCGTCCCACGGCTTGAGCAGCATGCCGGCGATACCGCCTTGCGGGCCGTTGATGCCATTCAGCACAAAGCGCAGATCGGTCTCGGGGAAGCTTTGAAACTTCTTGTCGAGCTTGTCGCCGTAGAAATCGACGTAATCGATGTTGGCGTATTTCGGCGCCTTGGTCACCGCAAACACGATGCCCTGGTCCTCCTCAGGCGCCAGCTCCTTCGAGGTGTGCAGATAGAGGAAACCTACCAGCCCGAGGATCGTTACCGCGAACAGGCCGGTGATGGCCTTGTAGTCGAGCGAGCGATCGAGCCTGCGGCCGTACCAGCGCGTCATGGCGCCGAACACACGATTTACCAACTTCGCAAAGCGGCCTTCTTCGGTGTTCTTGAGCAGCACCGAGCACATCATCGGCGACAGCGTCAGCGCGATAACGCCCGATACGATCACCGAGCCGGCGAGCGTAAAGGCGAATTCTCGGAACAGCGAACCGGTCAGACCGCCAAGGAAGCCGATCGGGGCGTACACGGCGGCGAGCGTGATGGTCATCGAGACGACGGGACCGACGATTTCACGCGCACCTTCGAGCGCCGATTGTACCGGCGTCTTTCCTTCCTCGAGATGTCGGTGGATGTTCTCAACTACCACGATAGCGTCGTCGACCACGAGGCCGATTGCGAGCACCATCGCAAGCAGTGTCAGCAGGTTGAAGCTGAACCCCATCGCCAGCATCAGCGTGCAGACGCCGATCATCGACAGCGGGATGGTGACGACAGGAATGATGACCGAGCGCAGCGAGGCCAGGAACAGGAAGATCACCACGATCACGATGATCACGGCTTCGCCCAGCGTCTTCTCCACCTCGTCAATCGAGGATTGGATGAATTTGGTCGAGTCGTAGGCGACCTTCATCTTCATCGACGGCGGCAGGTTACGCTCGAGCTCCGGAAACAGCGCCCGTACGCCCTTGACCAGCGTCAGCGGGTTGCCCTGCGGCGTCGCGTTCACGCCAATGAAGATCGCATGCTCACCGTTGAAGGCGACGCTCGCGTCGGTGCTCTGCGCCGCGAGTTCGACCGTGGCGATATCCTCCATCCGGACGAAGCCACCGTCCTTGGCCTTGACGATCATCTTCCGGAACTGGTTGACGTCGGTCAGGCTGGTGTTCGTCGAGATGTTGGAAACGATAAGATAGCCCTTGGTCTGCCCCGCTGCGGACTGGAAGTTGTTCGCGGCGATCGCGGCCGAGACATCGGCCGGCGACACGTTGCGGCCGGCCATCTTCACGGGATCAAGCCAGAGCCGCATCGCAAAGGTCTGGCCGCCCAGGATATCGGCCGAGGCTACGCCGTCGACGGTCGACAGCACCGGCTGTACCACGCGCGTCAGATAATCCGAGATCGCCGAACCGGACAGTTCCTCGGAGGAGAAGCCGAGATACATCACCGCCGTGGTCTGGCCAGTGGTCTTGGTGACGATAGGGTCGTTCGATTCCTTCGGGATCAGATATTTGACCGAGTTGGTCTTCGCCAGCACCTCGGTGAGCGCCTGGTTCGGATCGAAGTTCAGCTTGATGTAGACCTGAATCGTCGAGGTGCCGAGCACCGAGGACGAGGTCATGTAGTCCACGCCTTCGGCCGAGGCGACCGCCTGCTCGATCGGCGTCGTGATGAAGCCCTGGATCAGATCCGCCGACGCGCCGGGATAAACGGTCGTGATGTTGATGACCGTGTTCGACAGCTTCGGATACTGCCGGATCGGCAGCACCATCGCCGCACGCAGGCCGATCAGCAGGATCAGCAGGCTGACGACGACCGACAGAACCGGGCGCTTGATGAAAATATCAGTAAAGGCCATCGCGGCGATCTCGATCTCGTTTGTCTCAAGAAACGTGACCCGGCCGGGCCGGATCACGTAAGTGTATTCGTCAGTAGCGCGGCGGGTTCGCCGGGATCTGTGGGGCCGGGTCGGTCGAGATCGCAACAGCAGCGCCCGACTGCAGCTTGAGCTGGCCGACGGCAATAACCTTGTCGCCCGCCTTCACGCCCTTGATGATCTCGACACGACCATTGACCCGACTGCCGGTCTGCACGAACGTGCGCACCGCATTGAGGCTGGTCTTGCCGTCTTCACCCTGCTTCTCGGTGATCAAAAACACCGAGTCGCCGTATAGCGTGTAGTCGACGGACGTCTCCGGAACAGTGATCACGGCCGGCTTTTCCGGCAGCACCACCGTGGTGGTCACGAACATGCCCGGCTTCAGGATCTTCTCGGGATTGGCGACAGTCGCCTGCACGCGGATGTTGCGCGTGTCGGTCGCGATCTGCGGCTCGATCGTGGTGATCTTGCCGTCGAAGATACGGCCCGGATAGGCATCGACCTTCAGGCGGACCGGCCGGCCAACCTTGAGGTTGGCCGAGTCCTTTTCCGTCACCGTAAAGTTGGCCCACAGCTCCGACAGATCGGTGAGCGAGACGATTGCGGTGCCCGCCGTCAGATACTGACCGACCTCGACCTTGCGGACGCCGAGATCACCGGAGAAAGGTGCGCGCACCAGCTTCTGCGAGATCAGCGCTTCGGTTTTGGCAATGCCGGCCATGGCCTGGTCATAGGTCGCCTGCGCGGAATCGACGGTCGACTGCGGGCCGAACTGGCGCGACGCCAATTGCTTGGCGCGGTCGAGCGCGAGCTGCGCGCCAGTCGCCTGCGCCTTGTAGTTGGCGAGATCGCCCTGTTCCGGCCCGTCGAACAGCTGCACCAGCGGCATGCCGACCTCGACATGGGCACCGGGCTCGAACTTGATCTCGGTGACGCGGCCGTTGACGTCGGCGGTGACGTCGACCTGGTGCACGGCGGCGAGACCACCGACTGCGGTGAGCAGGTTCGGCACCACCTCGGACTTCGCTTCCGCTGCGCTGACCAGGGTCGGCGGCGGCTTGTTGTTGGCGAAGAACTGCTTGATCATCTGGCCACGGAAATAATTGAACCAGACGAGGCCACCGACGAGCGCCGCCAAGAGCGTGCCGACGATGATGAACCAGAGCACCGGCCGAACCGGACGCTTGGGAGCCTTGCTGTCGATCGGTTCGCCCGAAATCTTGTTTTCGGCTACGATGTTCATGTCATGCGCTTTCTGCAATCGCCGTCTTGTCCGCATCCGCGGCCTGATCGTGGCTCAGATGCGAAGCAATTGCGGCGTCGTTAAGTCCGATGCCCCTCAGGAGAAACTCACAGAGCTGCCGCTCCAAATCGTTCGCCCCGCCATAAGCCAGACAGGGCACGGACGGCAGCCTGGTCAGCGCAGCGGTCATCACCGTATGATGCGCAAACCAGAACAGATTGAGCGGCTCACTGCCGCAAGGCCGCGCATCGCCGGCGGCGACCGCGCGTTCGAGCGAGGCGACGAAGATCGCTCCAATCAGCGTCTCGATCTTGGCATATAGCAAACGAGCAAACTCGCCGTCATCCAGATGACTGGTGGCCATCAGTCGCAGGCGCTGGGCCTCTTCCTGGTCGGGGCCATCGGCGATCTCAAGGAAATGCTGGACCATGCCGCGGATCAGCTCGACCAGGGTGGCGGTCGACGGCTCGCGCTCAAGCAGTTCCATGAGTGCCGGGTCTGCCTCGCATTCGTCGCTGAGGATTTCGGCGTAGAGCGCCGCCTTGGACGGGAAATGCTTGAACAGCAGGGCCTCGGAAATAGCGGCAGCGGCCGCCACGCTCTTGGTCGTGGTGCCGGTAAAGCCATGTCGGGCAAAGCAGCGTTTCGCGGCTCCGAGGATCAATTGACGCCTCAGGTCGCTCGTCATACGCAATGAGCTCATGGTAGTGAGTAACCACTCACCCACGCCAAAGTCAAGTATAATGCTGCATCGCAACCTAAGTGCGTGAGAAACCGTTGAAAATTGGTCACAGGTTACCGCGGCGAGGGTTAGCGCCGCCTGCCGAGCCGGATCGGAACCGGAGTCAGATCGGCTGGAAGCCGAGGTCGCCGCGGATCCGGTTGACGATGTAGGTTCCGTCCCGGCTGGGCAGGATCCGCTCGACGCTGGCGCTGTCGATCTTCAGATTGGCAAAGCGCGGCCCTGCCGAGAGGTCGTGGACGGCTTTGGCGAAGGCCTCGACCTCGGCCATGGTCGTAACAGCCCGGCTGTCGGCGATGCCGCAGGCCCTGGCGACGCCGACGAGGTCGGCGGCGGCGGAGGTGTGGCTGGTCTGGCCGCCGGTCTCGCCATAGGCCTCGTTGTCGAGCACTACGATGGAGAGGTTGGACGGTTTCTGCAGGCCGATGGTGGCAAGGCTGCCCATCCCCATCAGCATCTCGCCGTCGCCGGTGATGACCAGTACGGGCAGCTTTGGCTGCGCCAACGCCAAGCCCAGGCCGATCATCGCGGCGCCGCCCATGCCGCCCCAGAGATAGAAATTGCGGGCGTGGTCGCCGGCGGCGGTGATGTCGTTGGTGGAGGCGCCGAGGCCACCGATCGCAACCACGTCCTTGCGATCAGCCAGCAGCGCGGACACCACCTGACGGCGGTCGAGGAGATTGGCCTTGCTCATTTGGTGAATACCTTCGCACCGATCAGGCGCTGCGACAGCAGAACGGCGGTGGGGGTGAGCGCGTTGTAGGCTTGCGCGGCGGCCGCTTCGAGCACGGCCGGCACCTCGGCCGCGTTCGAAGCGCGCAGCACCTTGATGCCGGAGAGCTCGAGCACGCCCTGCGTGGTCGAACCCATCGGCACCTGCCACGGATTGAACTCGCCCCACTCGCCGCGCATGGTCACGAGCGTGAGGAACGGAAAGCGCAGGATCGGGATCAGCGACAGCATGTTGATGCAATTGCCGACGCCGCTCGACTGCATCAGCAGCACACCGCGCTGACCGCCGGTCCAGGCGCCGGCGAGCAGCGCTACGCCCTCCTCCTCCGTCGTCAGCGGAATGCCGCGCATCGTCGATGAAGCCAGCACGCGCTGGATCAGCTTCGAATGGCCGGCGTCAGGCACGTAAGGCACCTGCCGGACGTCGAAGCGTTCAAGTGTCGCGAAAATATCGTCGGGCCAGTTCGGGGCAGTGTCGGAAGCGTCAGCGCGGGCGTGCATTTTCCTGTCCGGTCGGCTTGCAAATCACGGCACGACTGTAGACGGTGACCAGCAAAGCTCGAAAGAGCGAAAACGGCATATCGGTGTCATCAGGTGGGTATGGCGCATGAACGCAGATGCGAAAGAATTGGCGGCCAGTTTCGATCTGGCGAAGCTAACGAGCGAATTCTACGACGATCCCTACCCGACTTATCGTGCACTGCGGGAGAACGAGCCGATCAAGCGGCTGCCGAGCGGCACCGTGTTCCTGACGCGCTATGACGACCTCGTCACGACTTACAAGAACACCAAGTCGTTCAGCTCGGACAAGAAGCGCGAGTTCGCGCCGAAATACGGCGACACCCCGCTCTACGAGCACCACACCACGAGCCTCGTCTTCAACGATCCGCCCGCCCACACCCGCGTGCGGCGCCTGATCATGGGCGCGCTGTCGCCGCGCGCGATCGCCGGCATGGAGGGCGACATCGTCAAGCTGGTCGACGGCCTGATCGAGGCCATCGCCGCCAAGGGCCATTGCGAACTGATCGAGGATTTCGCCGCGTCCATCCCGATCGAGGTGATCGGCAATCTGCTCGATGTGCCCCACGACGAACGCGCCCCGCTGCGCGACTGGTCGCTTGCAATCCTTGGCGCGCTCGAGCCGGTCGTATCGCCGGAAGCCGCCGCGCGCGGAAACAAGGCGGTCACGGACTTCCTAGCCTATCTCGAAACGCTGGTCGGGCGCCGACGGCAAAAGCCGGGCAACCCTGATCGCGACGTGCTCACGCGCCTGATCCAGGGTGAAGAGAACGGCGAGCGGCTGACCGAGAAGGAGCTGCTGCACAATTGCATCTTCCTGCTCAATGCCGGGCATGAGACTACGACCAACCTGATCGGCAACGGCTTGGTCGAGCTGGATCGGAATCCTGACCAGAAGCAGCGGCTGATCAATCATCCGGATTTGATCAAGACCGCCGTCGAAGAGATCCTACGCTACGAAAGTTCGAACCAGCTCGGCAACCGCATGACCACCGAACAAGTAGAGCTCGGCGGCGTCATGCTCGATGCCGGTACGTCGGTGACGCTGTGCATTGGCGCCGCCAACCGCGACCCCGCGCAATTCCCCCATTCTGAACGCTTCGACGTCGGGCGAACGCCGAACCGGCATCTCGCCTTTGCGACCGGCGCGCATCAATGCGCCGGCATGGCGCTGGCGCGGCTCGAAGGGGCGATCGCGATCTCGCGCTTCCTGGGACGCTTCCCGAACTATGCCGTGAGCGGCCAGCCCGTGCGCGGGGGCCGGGTGCGCTTCCGCGGCTTCCTGAGCGTCCCCTGCTCGATCGGCTGAGGCGTGATGAAGATCGATCAATTGCGCGAACGCTGGGCCGATCCGGCCCTCACGGTACTGACAGTGCTGCTGGTGATCATGATGTTCGTGATCGCGCCGTTGCAGGCGCTGGGGCTGTTCGCGTTCCAGGTGTCCGAGCTCGTGCTGGCACTGCTGCTCGTCGTCGGCATCTTCGTGATCTCAGGCAGCCCGGTCGCGGTCGTCGGCATGCTGATCGCGCTGGGCATGATCGTAACAGGCGCGATCTTGCGGATCAGGTCGCCGTCCATCCTCGACCTCAATCTGTTCGCCGGTTCGTGGTTCATCGTAGGAACGACGATGGCCTGGGCGGTGGCGCGCCAGACCTTTGCGCCTGGGCGCGTGACCTATCATCGCGTGATCGGTGCCGTGCTGCTGTACCTGACGGTCGCGGTGATTTTCTCCGCGCTCTACGTCTTCATCGGCTCGCTGGATCCGGTTGCCTTTGTCAGCATGAAGGTGACAGACAGTCCGAGGCTCGCGAGCGACGTCATCTATTTCAGCTTCGCAACGATGACCACGACCGGCTATGGCGACGTCGCGCCGCTGCATCCCGTCGCGCGCAGCCTGTGCAACATGGAAGCGATTTTCGGCCAGCTCTATCCGGCGACGTTGCTGGCGCGCCTCGTCACGCTCGAGATCGAGCATCGCAGGCAGGACTCCTGACGCCGCTCGTAAACAAAACGATGAAAACAACCCCATGCACAGTAGGAGGTGCTCGGCGGGGATGCCCCCCTGTGGATCCACAGAACCCTTTGGCAGGCCGACGAATATCGCCGGTCCGAAGACTTCCGAGCGGGCAGGCTGATACCCATATCAAATTGAGCGCGGCCGGCGCAGTCGGTCCACGCCGGCGCGCAGCAATGGAGTGACGAAGATGGGCTCTTCGGTCATGGATTTCCTCGCAACGGAACGGCGCCTTGGCACCAATAATTACGAACCCATCGGGGTGGTCCTGTCGCGCGGCGAAGGTGTCTGGATCTGGGATACCGAAGGCAACCGTTATCTCGATTGCCTCTCCGCCTATTCCGCGGTCAGCCAGGGCCACTGCCACCCCAAGATCCTGGCGGCGATGGTGGAACAGGCACACCGGCTGACGCTCACCTCGCGCGCGTTCCACAACGACCAGCTCGCCCCGTTCTACGAAGAGATCGCAGCGCTGACCGGCTCCCACAAGGTGCTGCCAATGAACAGCGGCGCCGAGGCGGTCGAAAGCGCGATCAAATCGGTGCGCAAATGGGGCTATGAGGTGAAGGGCGTGCCGGACGGCCAGGCCGAGATCATCGTCTGCGCCAACAATTTCCACGGACGCACTCTGGGCATCGTCGGCTTTTCGACCGACCCCGAGACACACGGACACTTTGGGCCGTTCGCGCCCGGCTTCAAGATCATCCCGTTCGGCGATGCCGCGGCGCTGGAAGCCGCGATCACGCCAGACACGGTCGCCTTCCTGGTCGAGCCGATCCAGGGCGAAGCCGGTGTCATCATTCCTCCAGCCGGCTATTTCACGAAAGTGCGCCAGCTCTGCACCGCCAACAACCTGATGCTTGTACTGGACGAGATACAGACCGGGCTCGGCCGCACCGGCAAGCTGCTTGCCGAACAACACGAAGGCATAGAGGCGGACGTGACCCTGCTCGGCAAGGCCTTGTCCGGCGGCTTCTATCCGGTGTCGGCCGTGCTCTCGAACAACGAAGTGCTCGGCACGCTGAGGCCCGGGCAGCATGGCTCGACCTTCGGCGGCAACCCGCTGGCCTGCGCGGTGGCGCGCGCCGCAATGCGCGTGCTGGTCGAGGAAGGCATGATCGAGAACGCGGCCAAACAGGGCGCGCGCTTTCTGCAAGGCCTGAAAGACATCCGCGCCAACACGATCCGCGAGGTGCGCGGGCGCGGCTTGATGCTGGCGGTCGAGCTGCATCCCGAAGCCGGTCGCGCCCGCCGCTACTGCGAGGCGCTCCAGGCCAAGGGCATCCTCGCCAAGGACACCCACGAGCACACGATCCGCATCGCGCCGCCGCTGGTGATCACCAGCGACCAGGTCGACTGGGCGCTGGAGCGGTTCGCCGCGACCCTGACGCAGGATTTCTCGTGAGGCTGCTTGCGAGCGCCCGAGCGCTGCACGTGGAAGCTACACCACCGTCTTGTGCCGCTCGATGCAGGTGCGGAGCACCTCGTCCATCGGCCTGCTCCACCACTCGTTCGAGAAGATCTCGATCTCCGAATAGCCGGCAAAGCCCTGCGCCTCGACGGCAGCGCGCACCGATTTGATGTCGATGACGCCATCGCCCATCATGCCGCGGTCGTTGAGGATGTCCTTGGTCGGCACCAGCCAGTCGCAGACGTGGAAGGCGAGCAGGCGATCTTGCCCGGCTCGCGCGATCTGGCCCATCAGCTCCGGGTCCCACCAGATGTGATAGACGTCGAGCGCGACGCCGAGCATGCCGGTGCGACCGGGGTCGAGCCGGTCGCAGATGTCGAGCGCCTGCTTCGTGGTGTTCACACAGGCGCGGTCAGCCGCATAGGCCGGGTGCAGTGGCTCGATCGCGAGCGGCAGTTTTGCCTGCCTGGCATAATCGAGCATATCGGCGAGCGCCTCCTCGACCTGCCCGCGCGCCGCCGCGATGTCCTTCGACGCTTCGTTGCCCGGTCGCGAATATTGCGGCAGGCCGCCGACGACGAGCACGATGCAGGGCGCGCCCAGCGCCTTGGCTTCATCGACGCAGCGCCTGTTGTCGTCACGGACCTCTCCGCGGCGCGATGCGTCCGAGGTGAACATGCCGCCGCGGCAATAGCCTGAGAGATCGAGACCGGCATCGCGCACGGCGCGCACCGCGCGATCGAGGCCAACTGAAGCGACCTGGTCGCGCCAGGGATCGATGGCGCGGATGCCACGCCTGGCGCAGGCCTCGATGATCTCGACGAGATCACCCTGCTTGCGGACCGTCGCCGTGTTGAGCGACAGCCAGCGATGGTCGGACGAGAAGTCGCGCATCAGTCTTCCAGTCCGTGCGAGGCCAGCACCGTCTTCATGCGCCGCGTCGCCAGTTCAGGATTGGCGAGGAGCCCGGCCTGATCGGCGAGCCGGAACAGTTCGGCCAGATGCAGCATCGAGCGTGCACTCTCCTGCCCGCCGACCATGGTGAAATGATCCTGGTGGCCGTTGAGATACGCCATGAAGACGACGCCGGTCTTGTAGAACCGCGTCGGCGCCTTGAAGATGTGACGCGACAGCGGCACGGTCGGCCCCAGCACGTCGTGGAAGCCGGCCTCGTCGCCCGCCGCGAGACGCGACAGCGCATAGGAGGCTGCCGGCGCGATCGCATCGAAAATGCCGAGCAGGGCGTGCGAAAAGCCTTGGTTATCGCCGGCGATCAGCTCCGCATAGTTGAAATCGTCGCCGGTATACATCTTGATGCGCTTGTCGAGGCGCCGGCGCATGTCGATCTCGCGCTGCTTGTCGAGCAGCGAGACCTTGACGCCGTCGACCTTGGCCGCGTTGTTGTTGATAATGGCTACCGCAACGTCCATCGCCTTGTCGAGATTGCTGGTGCCCCAGTAGCCCGTCAGAGCCGGATCGAACATGTCGCCGAGCCAATGGATGATCACGGGCTGCGCTACCCCCGACAGCACACGGTTGTAGACCTTGGCGTAGTCGTCGGCGCCGCGGCCGAGCTTTGCCAGCGCGCGCGAGGCCATCAGGATGATGCGGCCGCCGACCTTCTCGACCGCCGAGATCTGTTCCTCATAGGCGCGGATGACGTCGTCGAGGTTTTCGGCATCCTCGACCGCGAGATGATCCGTGCCGGCACCGGAGAACACCAGCGCGTTGCGGCGCTTGGCGGCGCCGACCGAGCGCGTGATCAGCTCCAGCGAGGTCGGCCAGTCCAGCCCCATGCCGCGCTGCGCAGTGTCCATGGCTTCGGCAACGCCCAGGCCGAGGTCCCAGACGTGCTCGCGGAAGGCGATGGTCTTGTCCCAGTCCACTGCCGCCGAAAGCCAGGGATCGTTGTCGGCGAAGGGATCGGCGACGGTGTGCACGGCCGAGAAGGCGATGCGGTTCAGCGGCCCCTCGAGCTTTGCGGGAAACCTGCGCGAGGCCGAAAGCCGATAGGTCTCGATCGCACGGTCGGCCTTCGGCAGCTTGAGCGACAGTGACGACATCGGCAGAACGGGCTTGTTCATGCGTCCCTCCTCAAACCTTGATCGGGGCGACGTCGATCCAGCGCCGCTCCTTCCAGCTCTTCAGCGCGCATTCGGCAAGTTGCACGCCCTTGGCGCCTTCGAGCAGCGTGAACTTGTAGGGCGCATCCTCGTAGACGTGGCGGATGAACATCTCCCACTGTTCCCTAAAGCCGTTGTCGTAGGTGACGTTGTCGGGCAGCTTCTGCCAGTCGCCGTAAAAATCATGCAGCCGCTTCTCGTCGGGATTCCACACCGGCCGGGGCGTCGCCTGCCGCGCCTGGATCATGCAGTCGGTGAGGCCCGCGACCGCCGAGCCGTGGGTGCCGTCGACCTGAAAGGTGACGAGGTCGTCGCGATAGACGCGCGTGACCCAGGACATGTTGATGTGGGCAATGACACCGCCTTCGAGCTGGAAGGTCGCGTAGGCGGAATCGTCCGCGGTCGCCTTGTACTTCCTGCCCTGCTCGTCAAAGCGCTCGGGGATGTCGGTGTTGCCGATGCAGACCACGCTCTGGACGTTGCCGAAGAGGTTGTCGAGCACGTAGCGCCAGTGGCAGACCATGTCCAAAATGATGCCGCCGCCGTCCTCGCTGCGGTAGTTCCAGGACGGCCGCTGCGCCTCCTGCCAACCGCCCTCGAACACCCAATAGCCGAACTCGCCGCGCACCGAGAGGATGCGGCCGAAGAAGCCGCTATCGCGCAGGAATGCGATCTTCTTCAGGCCCGGCAGGAACAGCTTGTCCTGCACGGTGCCGTGCTTGACGCCCCTGGCATTTGCGAGCTTGACGACTTCGAGCGCTTCCTGAAAATTCGTCGCGATCGGCTTCTCGCAATAGACGTGCTTGCCGGCATTGATGGCCTGGGTCAGCAGGCCCGGCCGCGCCTGCGTGGTCGCGGCATCGAAGAACATGGTGTCGTTCTCATCAGCGAGCGCCGCGTCGAGATCGGTGGTCCAGCGCGTGATGTTGTAGCGCCTGGCGAGCGCCTCGACCTTCTCGGCGCTGCGACCGACCAGGATCGGATCGGGCATGATGCGGTCGCCATTTTTCAGGCGAACACCGCCCTGCTCGCGGATCGCGACGATCGAGCGGATCAGATGCTGGTTGAGCCCCATGCGGCCGGTGACGCCGTTCATGATGAGGCCGAGGCGTTGGGTGGTCATTGTGCTTGCTCCCTTCGCGGCGCGGTCTTCGCCTCGCTCGCGGTTGCTGGATCAAGCAGAAATTAACCCGTTGGATAAATACTGTCCAGAAGAGTTCGCGGTGACGTGTCGCTGGTTCCAACGGTCGGGGATTGAGGCCGCACGACACCTTCGATGTCGTCCTGGCGAACGCCAGGACCCATTACCTCAGGGCGGAGTTTGGCGAAGAGTGCTCGTTTGGGATTGGCACCGCGCGCACTCGATAGATCACGCGGTATGGGTCCTGGCGTTCGCCAGGACGACGATGGCGAAAGTTTGTATCTTACACCGTCTGCACCACGCCAGCGCGCGACTTCGGCGCCTTGGCGATCGCAAACAGCGCGGCTGACCGCCCCGTCAGCGCGGCCAGCACGAGGCCGACCATGTGCGCGAGCCGCTCGTCCTTGGCGTCCTTGGCCATCAAGTCACGACCAAAGATCACGCTGAGTGTCGCCGAGTTCGACAGATAGAAGAAGCTGAGCGCCGCGATCGAGATGTAGAGCTGCACAGGGTCGACTGCGACCTGGAAATCGCCGCTCTCGACGCCGCGCCGCACCACGGTGCGGATCATCTCGACGAAGGGCGAATGCATCGACTTGACCTTGGTCGAGCGCTTCAGATGCTTTGCACGCGCAAGGTTCTCGGTCTGGAGCAGCGAGAGGAATTCCGGGTTGCGCAGGAAGTAGCCCCAGGTGAATTCGATCAGCCGCCGGATGGCCTCGGGCGGTGCGAGATGTTCGAGATCGAGCCCCCGCTCCTCGCTGCGGATCTTGTCATAGGCGCCTTCGAGCACCGCGAGGTAGAGATCGTCCTTGTTGCCGACATGGTAGTACAGCATGCGCTTGTTGGCGCCGGCCTTGGCCGCGATGCGGTCGACACGCGCTCCGGCGAGCCCGTGAGCCGAAAACTCCTGCTTGGCCGCCTCGAGAATGCGCAGCCGCATCCCTTCAGGATCGCGCTGCCATTTCAGAGTTCGCTTTGCGGTTGCCTTCGCCAAACCGGGTGCCCGCTGGATGGTTTCGGTATGCGTGTAACACGCACGAGGGCGTTTGAGAATGTTTCGTCATTCCGGGGCGCGCCGCTTGGGCGCGAGCCCGGAATCCATCGAGCAGCAACGCTAATAGATGAATGGATTCCGGGCTCGTCGCTGCGCGACGCCCCGGAATGACCATCTCACGCCACCGGCTTCGGCGAGCGCTCCAGCAAGACGGTCTGGATGCCGCAGGTGCCGCTGCGCACCGTCATGATCCGCGTGCCCGGCTTGCGGCCGTTGCGCACTTCAGAGACATCGAGGCCGGCTTCCAGCAGGCGGGCGCGGGTGGCGTCGATGTTGGCGACGCGCCAGCTCAGGCCCCAGAGACGGTCATGCCCGACATCCCCGCCCGCGACGGGCCGGCGCACCACTTCGACGATGAGATCGCCGCAGCGGAAGAACATCAGCTGGCCCCAGTCGTGGTGCGAGCGGTCGAGCGCGAGATCGAGCCCGAGCCGTGCGCCATAGAGCGCGGCCGCGCGATCGGAATCCTCCGTGGTGATGACGACGTGATCGAGCCCCTCGATCGGCGCGACGTCCGTTGCGACCGATTTCGGACGCTCCTCGGCAAGCTCGAGGAAGAACATGCGCACGCCGCGCGTGAGCTCGGTCGCCGCTCGGGTGCGCTTCCAGTGCAGGGCCGCGCCTGAGATGTCGTCGCTGCTCTCGACCTCGGCGACGGGATCCGGCTTCAGCGCCACGCGATCCAGCCGCCGGTGCATCTTGCCGATGTCTGCGACACGAAAGCACAGGCTGGCGAGCACGCCTTCCTGATCGTCGAGCAGCACGCGCATGCGGTCGGCCGTGGCGGTGAAGCCGCTCGGCGCCATCAGCTCGATGGTCATGTTGTCGAGGGTGAACAGCACGCGGTCGGCGCCCTCGCCGGAATTCTGCCAGGCCGGCGCGCGGCCGAGGAGCGTCTGATAGGCCGCCTTGGCCGCACCGATATCCTTGACCAGAGCAACGATGTGATCGAGGCCGGTGATCATTTTCCCTCCCTTGGACACGCCCGGAACACCAGGCCAATCCGGCTTGCCTTGTCCCCGGCCTGGGCATTGCACCGGCCCCGCCACGGTCGTATTCCGGCCCCATCTCGACCTCAAGGCTTCGAGTGACAGTTTTGCGAATAATTTCCGCGTCCGCCACGCGGAACCGGTGCTAGAGTAACCGCGCCGGCCGGGACCACCAAGCGCATCACGGACAAGCAATGCAGGCTCTCTTTATCGGACAGACCTATATCGACGTCGTCTTCATCACCGACCACATGCCGACCGGCGACGAAAAGCACGTGGCCTCCGACTACGCAGTCTCCTTCGGCGGCAATGCGGTGACGGCGGCGTTCTGCTGCGCCAAGCTCGGCATCGTGCCCGACCTGATCGCCACCGCGGCCAATGACTGGCTCGGGCGCATGTTCCAGGACATGTGCGCGAAATACGCGATCTCGCTGCACGGGCGGAAAGTGAACCAGTCCTCGCTGTCCTTCATCATGCCGAAGGACGGCAAGCGCGCCATCGTCCGCTGCCGCGACGACGAGCACATCCATCCGTTCCCGATGCTCAATCTCAACGGCTGCCGGGCGCTGCATGTCGACGGCCACCAGCCCGATGCCGCGATCCACTACGCAAAGGTCTGCCGCGAGGCCGGCATTCTGACCTCGCTCGACGGCGGCGGCCTGCGCACCAATACGCATGAGCTGCTGGAATATATCGACGTCGCGATCGTCGCCGAGCGGCTCTGCGAGCAGATGGATTTGACGCCGGAGAAGATGCTCGACTACCTCAAGAGCCGCGGCTGCAAGATCGGCGGCGTCACCATGGGTGAGAAGGGCTTGCTCTGGTACGACGAAACCGGAACGGTGCAGGTGATGCCGGCGATGCCGATTCCGCGCGAGCGCGTGATCGACACCAACGGCGCGGGCGACGTGTTCCACGGCGCCTATGTCTATTCTTATCTCGCCCACCCCGGCAAAAGCTGGCGCGAGCATTTCGATTTTGCCCGCGCTGCCTCGACCTTCAAGATCCAGCGCCTCGGCAACGAGGCGGGACTTCCGACCCTCGTGGACATCGCCAAGGTCAGGCACGAGTTCGAAGTCAGGGTCTAGGGATTCTTTGTTTGAGCATGATCTTTTCGGAAAACCGCTTCACACTTTTCCGGATCATGCTCTAGAGGGCATATCATGGGGCGTGTCTTCGTCGCCGGCAGCATCAACATGGATGTGGTGGCGACCGCCGATCGCCATCCAAAAGTCGGCGAGACCGTCGCGGGTCGCGAGGTACTGTATTTTCCGGGCGGCAAGGGCGCGAACCAGGCGGTGGCGGCGTCACGGCTTGGCGCGAAGACGACGCTGATCGGGCGGCTGGGCAAGGATTCCTTTGGCGCCGAGCTTCGGACGTTCCTTGGCGCGCAGGGCGTCGATCTTGGCTCGGTCCGCGAGGCTGACACGCACAGCGGCACCGCGATCATCACGGTGGCGGCGTCCGACAACACCATCGTCGTCATTCCCGGCAGCAATGCGCTGGTCAGCGCGGATGATGTCGCGAACGTGCCGCTGGCGAAGGAGGACGTCGCCGTCAGCCAGTTCGAGATTCCACTGCCGACGATTGCCGCGTTCTTCCGGCGGGCACGTGCAGCTGGGGCGATGACGGTGCTCAATCCGGCGCCGGCGCAAAAGATGTCGCCCGAGCTGCTCGCGCTGGTCGACATTCTCGTGCTGAACGAGACCGAGCTCGGCTTTCTCGCAGGCCACGAGCTCTCCGACGGCGACGAGGCGGCCAAGCTCATCGCCGTCGCGCGACAACTTCAGGCGCGCGCGGACCAGACCATCTGCATCACGCTCGGCAAGCGCGGCGTGCTCGCGCTCGCCGGTAGCGAGGAATTTGCCGTGCCGGGACGCGCGGTGAAGGCGGTCGACACGACAGGCGCCGGTGACTGTTTTGTCGGCGCGCTGGCTTCGCAACTCGCTGACGGCGTACCCTTGCACACCGCCCTCGCCTTCGCCAATGCCGCCGCCTCGATCAGCGTGCAGCGCATGGGTGCGGGGCCGTCGATGCCGACGGCGGCGGAGGTCGCGGCCGTGCTCAACGCCGCCTGATCAGGCCAGTGCGCTCTTCAGGTCGAAGCTCTCATCGGCGGCCTGTTCCGGCGTGATCGAGCGATCCATCGCCTGCAGACGACGCCCGAACATGTGGTCGCCGGCGCGGTTGATGGACTCAATGCCGAGCAGTCTGTCGCCGTGATAGCAGAATACGGAAAACGCCTTTTTGGCGGGATCGCCGCGCAGCACCACGCGGTCATAGCCGGTGGTGAGGCCTGATATCTGGAGCTTGTCGTCGCCCTGGTCGCTCCAGAACCAGGGATGGCCGTCGTAGACCTTCTTGTCGCCGGTCAGACGGGCCGCGAGACAACGGGCGTGGTCGGTGGCGTTCTGCACGGACTCCAGCCGCAGCGAGCCGCCGAAGCGCGGGCTTGCGAACAGCGCGCAATCGCCGATCGCGGAGATATCGGGATCGGCCGTCGCAAGATATTCGTCGACGATGATGCCGGCTGCGACCGGCAGTCCCGCCTCGGCCGCGAGCTCGATGTTCGGCAGCACGCCGACGCCGACCACGACGAGGTCGGCGGGCAGATGCCGGCCGTCGCTGAGACTGACGCCGGTGACCTTGCCGTTTTCGGCCTCGATCGAGGTTGCCTGCACGCCGAGGTGAATGCGGATGCCGGCCTCGCGATGCCGGGCCTGGAAATATTCCGAGACTTCCGCCGTCACCGCACGCGCCATCACGCGCGGGGCGAGCTCGAGCACATCGACCTCGAGGCCCTTGATCCGCGCGGTAGAGGCGAATTCCAGGCCGATGAAGCCGGCGCCGATGATCACGGCGCGCGTCTTCGTCGGCATGATTTTGCGCAGCGCCTCGCTGTCGTCGAGGATGCGCAGATATTTCACGTCGGGGAGATTGGCGTTGGGCAGATCGAGCAGGCGGTTGCGCGCGCCGGTCGCCAGCACGAGATGGCCGTAAGGCAGCGTCTCGCCGGAGGCGAGCAGCAGCTTGCGGCCGGCGCGGTCGATCGACACGGCGCGGCCGGCAATGAGTTCGATCTTCTGGTCCTGGTAGAATTTTCCGGGACGGAACATCAGGCTCTCGGGCCCGGCCGAGCCCTTGATGTAGGCCTTGGACAAAGGCGGCCGCTGATAGGGCAGATGCGCCTCGTCATTGACGAGGCAGATACGCTCGGCAAAACCCGCCTGCCGCAGCGATGCCGCGACCTGGTAGCCACCATGGCCGGCACCGACAATGATCACAGGACCGCCGGTCATTGGACAGCCCATTTCCGCAAGACACGAGCGTGACCCATGTCGTCTCCTCTCGCTAAGGATGGCTTGGCTAGCCTTGCGAGGAGCCGGCGCTCGTGTCCGTCCAACGAAGGCTCCCCATTTGAGCCGATCATTCCGCGCGACGCAAGGGGCGCCTACAGGGGACTGGCGCCCCGGGGATTGTCACCCCTCGCCTTCTGCGATTTAGTTGCAGCAACGACCTGTCACCGGGGATTTCCAAAATGCCAGCTCCCGTCTCAAAGCCCGACGATCCCGCGCTGTTGCGGATCGATGGCCCGATCGCCACCATCACGCTCAACCGCCCTGCCGCGTTCAACTCGGTCAACCTCGCGATCGCGCAGAAGCTCGAACAGCTCGCGGCGTATATCGAAGGCGATGATGCCATCAAGGTCGTGGTGATCGAGGGCGAAGGCCGCGCGTTTTCCGCCGGCGGCGATTTGCAGACGATTGGTACCGCGGCCGAAGCCAACAATGTGACGCCTGTCGTCGGCGAGTTGCTCAAGCACTATCATGCCTTCATCGAGATCCTCAGGCGTATGCCAAAAATCTCGCTGTCCAGCGTGCACGGCTCGGCCGCCGGCGCCGGCATGGGTCTCGCCTTCGTCACCGATCTCTGCATCGCCGCCGACGATGCCAAGTTCACACCTGCGTACGCCAAGATCGGCGTATCGCCCGACGGCGGCTCGACGGTCGGGATCGTCGGCACGGTCGGCTCGCGCCGCGCGCTGCAGATCTTCCTCACTGAGGACAATTTCACCGCGCAGCAGGCCTATGAATGGGGCCTCGTCGCCAAGACCGTTCCCGCGACCGAATTGAAGGCGGCGACGCGGCAGCTCGCCGAGCGGCTGGCGCAGAACCCGCCCACGGCCATATCAGGCACCAAGTCGCTCGTGTACCAAGCTGCCACCACGCCGGTAAAGCAGCAGCTCGATGCCGAGGAGCACAAGATCATCATGGCGATGAACACGGAAGATTTTCGCGTTGCCGTGAAGAAGTTCACGAGCAAGAGCAAATGAGCCGGCCATCACGCTCGTTCTGCGGCCTGCGTCACGGCGCGACCGACTGGAACCGGCAGGGACTGTTCCAGGGCCGGACCGACAATCCGCTGAACGAGGATGGCCTGAAGCAGGCGCACGAGGCCGCGGATATGCTGCGCGATGTCGGCATCAGCCGCATCGTCGCAAGCCCGCTGGTGCGCGCGGCGCGCACAGCCGAAATCATCGCGGATGCGATTGCGGTGCCGCTGACGATCGACGCCGGTATCATCGAGTTCGATTTCGGCAGCTTTGAGGGCCGCCCCGTCCGCGACCTCATGATCAAGCACGGCGTCAATTCAGCGACGGGCCTCGTCTCGATCCTGCCTGCCGACGGCGAGAACTGGGACGCCATGACCGAACGCGCACTCGCTTGCGTCTCCGCCTGGCTCGACCGTCACCCCGACGACGACCTGTTGTTCGTCTGCCATGACGCGGTGATGCAGGGCATGGCGAAATTGCTGTCAGGAAGTTATTTCAAGAACAGCCACGGCAAGCCGTTTCGCTACATCTGCGACGAATCCGGCTGGCGCATCGAACAGCTCGTCATCTAGGACAGATGTAGCCCGTTCCCGCCGGCGACTTGAAGCAGCCAACCGATTCCGGCAACACCTTCTGCGGCAGCCACAGCACCACGCTGGGAAAATAGATCGCGAACGCAATGGTGGCGAAGAACACCACATAGATCGGCAAGGCCGCGCGTAACGCCTTGGCAAAACTGATGCCGACGAATTTCGAGGCCATCAGCAGCACCAGGCCGTAAGGCGGCGTGATCAGGCCGAAGGCGAGCGTTGCGATCAGCACCACGCCCATGTGGACGCCGTTGATGTCGCCAGCCTCCGTCAGTGCGTTCACCAGCGGCATGAAGATGATGATGGTCGGCACCGGCTCGATGAAATCGCCGACCACGGTGAACAGCAGCACCATCAGCAGCATGATCAGATGCGGATCATTGCCCGCTATGGACGTGATCATGTCGGCGATGTAGCTGGCGCCACGCAAATAAGCGAGCATCCAGCCGAAAGCGTTGGCCGCGCCGATGGTGATCAGCGGCAGCGAGAAGATCAGCCCGGCGAGACAGAAATCGTAAGGGATCTTCCGGAAATGCCCGCGATTGAGCGCGGGGATCACGACCAGGATGATCCAGACCACGGCGACGACGCCAGCCTCGGTCGGCGTGAACCAGCCGGTCAGGATGCCGCCCAGCAATATCACCGGGATCATCAGCGGCAGGGCCGCGTCGCCAGCCGCGAACACCACCTGCCGCAGCGGCGCGCGCGGCTTGCGCAAGCCCGAAGGCCCGAAGAAATAGCAATAGATCATCAGCCCGAAACCGATCATCAGGCCCGGTACCACGCCCGCCATGAACAGGCCGGCGATCGAGACATTGCCGACCGCGCCGTAGACGACGGCGGTGATGCTCGGCGGCACCAGCGCCGCGATCGTCGAGGCAGAGGCGATGATTGCCGCAATGAAGGCAGGCTCGTAGCCCTCGCGCTTCATCGGGCCGCCGAGCGCGCGGCTCATCACGGCGACATCGGCGGTGGTCGAGCCCGACATTTCCGAGAAGAACATGCTGAAGACGACGACGACCTGCGACAACCCGCCCCTGATATGCCCGACCAGCGACACCGAGAGGTTGGCTATTCGCACCACGACATTGGCCGAGCTCATGAGCTCGCCGACCAGCAGGAAGAACGGGATCGCCAGCAGCGCCTCGGAATCGACGCCGTCAAAGATTTTCTGGATGATCGCGGCGAGCGAGACGTCGGACAGGAACGCGCCGATGAAGACGCCGGCCATCAGCGAGAACGGCACGGGCACGCCGAGATAGCCGAACGACAGGAAGCAGATCGACATCAACGCCAGGACGACGGGTGCGCTCACGGCTGCGCCCTCACCTGCGCTTCGGTCACGACAGGCGCGGCGTCCTCATCCGGCGGCTCCGGATGATCGAAGCCATTGCGCAGGCCATTGACGAGCTGCTCGACGGTGAAGAGGCCGATCAGAATGCCGGACAAGGGAATGATGGCGTAAAGCGAGGCGATCGGCGTGCCCGATGGCAGGCGGAAGCTGCCGAACCCGCGCAAGTAATTCTGGTAGCCGTACCGGATCAGGCAGAAGGCGACGCCGAGCACGATCAGGCGGATGATGATTTCGACGATGATCCTGGGCGTACCATGCATCGCCTCGGAGATCGCGGTGAGATAGAGATGATCGTTGCGCCGGGTCGCGACGGCGGTGCCAACGAAGATCGCATAGATGAACAACGTCGAGGTGACCTCCTGCAGCCACAGCCAGGGATGGCCGATGGTGCGGGTAACGATGTCGGCCGTGACCGAGAGCGAGAAGCCGAAGCACAGCACGCCGCACAGAATCATGAGCGCGAGCTCGAGCCAGTCGAGCCAGCGCCATTTCAGGTGGCGCTGGCGTTGCAGTACGAGCTTGTCGGCGATGGGCATTGTTGCTCCCGGCTGCGGCTTTCCGTCATGGCCGGGCTTGTCCCGGCCATCCACGCTCTTGGCGCGGGCTCGAAGGAAGAACGTGGATGCCCGGGACAAGCCCGGGCATGACGAAGTGCTGGGAAACTAATTGATCGACCGGATCAAATTCTTGATCTTCTCGGCGTGCGGGCCGAGCTCCTTGGCGAGCTTGTCGAGATAGGGGTCGGCGATCGCCGTGAAGCTCTTCTTGTCGACGTTGTCCACGATCTTGACGCCCATCTTCTTCAGCTTCTCGGCTGCACTGCGCTCGAGGTCGAACGCCTTCGCCGGCTCCTTGGTGCTGATCTCGTTGGCCGCGGTCTGCACCCAGCCCTTCTGCTCGGCCGAGAGGCTCTGCCAGAGCTTGTCGGAGACGAACACCAGCGCGTTGTTGGCCTCGTGCTCGGTGATGTTCAGCACCGGCGCCACCTCGTAGTGCTTGTTGACGAGATAGACGTTGATGCTGTTCTCGGCGACGTCGACGACGCCGGTTTGCAGGCTGGTGTAGACACTGCCGAACGGCATGTGCACGGTCTGGGCGCCATAGGCCGGGAACATGGTGTCCTCGGTCGCTGTGGCCTGCACGCGGATCTTCAGGCCCTTGATATCGGCCACATTGTGGATCTCCTTCTTGGAGTACATGTGGCGCACGCCCTGCGAACCCGTGGCGATCACGTGCAGGCCCTGCGTGGTCTCGTCGATCATGGTCTTCAGCGCTTCGAACACGCGGGGATCGGCGAGCCCCTTGATCACGTGGCTCTCGTCGCGGAACAGGAAGTGCAGCGACATCACGCCGGCCTGCGGCGAGATCGTCGCGGTGTTGGCGGAGGAGATGATCGCAAACTCGATATCGCCGGCCTTCACGAGCTGCAGCACCTGCGGCTCCTGGCCCAGCTGCGCGCCCGGATACTGGTCGATGATCATGGTGCCTTTGCTCAATTCCTTGAGCTTGTCGGCAAACAGGTCGCCGGCGATGGAGTAGCCGGTGTTGCGGGGCTGGTCATAGGCGAAGCGATAATGCTTGACCTCCTGTGCCCCTGAGCCCGTGACGAACAGCATGGCGGCCGCTGCCGCCAAGCCGTGCAGGAATCCCGGCATGGATCGTACGATCATCGTCTCCCCCTGTTTTTATCGCCGGCCGCGTTTAGCAGTCTCGGCGCTGGTTGGTTGTCAGCCCTTCTCAGTCTTCTTCCCAGTCCTCTGCATAAAATCGAAGTCGCAGCCCTCGTCGGCCTGCATGATGGTCTCGTTGAACAGCCAGGCATAGCCGCGCCGCGCATCACCGGGCGCAGCCGCGGGCTTCAGGACCGCGCGCCGGCGCTCCAGCTCGGCCGCATCGACCAGCAGCTCGATGCTGCGCCTGGCCACATCGAGGCTGATCCTGTCGCCGTTCTTCACCAGCGCCAGCGGCCCGCCGACGGCGGATTCCGGGGTGATGTGGAGCACGATGGTGCCGAAAGCGGTGCCGCTCATGCGCGCATCCGAAATACGCACCATGTCCTTGGTGCCGCCACGCGCGAGCTTCTTGGGGATCGGCAGATAGCCGGCCTCGGGCATACCAGGCGCGCCCTTGGGACCGGCATTGCGCAGCACCAGCACGTCATCGGCGGTCACGTCGAGCTCGGGATCGTCCACGCGCAGCGTCATGTCCTCCACGGATTCGAACACGACGGCGCGCCCCGTATGCTTCAACAATTTGGGGCTCGCCGCAGACTGCTTGATCACGGCGCCGCGCGGCGCGAGGTTGCCGTGCAGGACGGCGAGGCCGCCCTCCTTCTTGATCGGATTGTCACGCGAGCGGATGGCGTCCTGCCCGGGGACGTCCTCGGCATTAGCCACGACATCGCGCAGCGTCTGGCCGGAGATCGTCTTGGCGTCGAGATCGACGAGATCGCCAAGCTGCGCCAGCAATTTCGGCACGCCGCCGGCGTGATGGAAATGCTCCATGTAATGCTCGCCAGAGGGCTTGAGATCGACCAGCACCGGCACCTCACGGCCGATCTGGTCGAACACCGACAGATCGAGGCGGTGCGGCGAGCGATGCGCCATCGCGGTCAGATGGATCAGGCCGTTGGTCGAGCCGCCGATCGCCTGCAGCACCACCTGGGCGTTCTTGAAGGAGGCCGGCGTCAGCAATTCGCTCGGCTTCGGGCCCTTGGTCTTGGCCATCTCGGCGGCAACCTTGCCGCTGGCCTCGGCGAGACGAAAACGCTCGGCATGTGGCGCCGGGATCGTTGCGCTCATCGGCAGCGACAGGCCCATGGCTTCGATCATGCAGGCCATGGTGGACGCCGTGCCCATCACCATGCAGGTGCCGACGGACGGCGCGAGGCGGCCGTTCACCGCCTCAATCTCGGCATCGTCCATTTCGCCCGCGCGATAATTGCCCCAGAGACGGCGGCAATCGGTGCAGGCGCCAAGCACCTCGCCCTTGTGATGGCCGACCACCATGGGACCGACAGGAATGACCACGGTCGGCAGATCGGCGCTGATCGCAGCCATCACCTGCGCGGGCAAGGTCTTATCGCAGCCGCCGATCACGATCACCGAATCCATCGGCTGGGCCCGGATCATCTCCTCGGTGTCCATCGCCATCAGGTTGCGCAGATACATCGAGGTCGGATGCGCGAAGCTCTCCGCGATCGAGATGGTCGGGAACACGAACGGCATGGCGCCGGACAGCATCACGCCGCGCTTGGCGGCTTCGATGATCTGGGGGACGTTGCCGTGGCAGGGATTGTAGTCGCTATAGGTGTTGGTGATGCCGACGATCGGGCGCTCCAGCGCGTCGTCGGAATAGCCCATGGCCTTGATGAACGCCTTGCGCAGGAACAGCGAGAAGCCGGCATCGCCATAGCTCGTCAGACCCTTGCGCAAACCACTCGTCATCATGCCGCTCCTTCTCACTTGCCATTGTGCTACAGCCTGCCCCCTGATTGTCAATAAGACAGGTGCCTAAGGCGGTAGTTTCTGCCTTATGGCACCGCACCAGACACAAATTATTGACAATCGGGGCTCGCCCTGCTCCACAAGGCGGACCGGCAAGAGCCAGAGGCCGAGGGCATGTCCGACATTCGCACCGCAGATGCCATGGCTATCAGGCGCGACGACCCAGACGACGTCGTCGCGCGGCTGGAGGAAGACATCATCTTCGGCCGCCTCGCGCCGGGCGCGCGGCTCACCGAAGACGCGCTGATGTCGGCTTACGGCACCTCGCGGCACTTCGTGCGACAAGCGCTGGTGGATGCCGAGCGGCGCGGCATCGTCCGCCGCGAAAAAAATGTCGGCGCCACCGTGCGGTTCTATTCGGCCGAGGAAGTGCGGCAGATCTACGAGGTCCGGGAGATGCTGACCCGGCAGGCGGCGCTGATGATCCCCCTGCCCGCGCCGCGAGGCCTGATCGACGAACTGATGGCGCTCCAACGCGACTATTGCGCGAAGGCCGATATCCGCGACCTGCGCGGCATTCACGAGGCCAACGACGCCTTCCACGTCGCGCTGTTCGCCGCCTGCGGCAATCCGTATCTGGTGCGCTCGCTCCAGGACTACATGAACCTGACGCTGCCGATGCGCGCAAAAAACCTCGCTGATCCCGACGGGCTCGCGCAATCGCGGCGCCAGCACGAGCTGATGATCGAGCTGCTCAAAGGACGCGACAGTTGGGCGTTGGCGCAGCTGTGCGTGGATCACATGCAGTTCAGCAAATCGGATTATCTGGCGCGGATTGCGGGTGAGGATCGCTAGCGATCGAGCTGGCTGGACTGGACATGACCAAAACTGTGAGCGAAAACGCGGCATCATGCCAATTTCAGGATGCCGCAAAATGGAATTTGATGATGTCATTCTCGGCCGGCGAAGCATTCGCGGTTACAAGCCCGACCCTGTCCCGCCGGAATTGATCAAGGAAATCCTGGCGCTGGCCATGCGCGCGCCATCGTCGATGAATACCCAGCCTTGGAATTTCTACGTCATCACCGGAGCACCGCTGGATCGCATCCGTCAGGGCAACACCGAGCGCAATCTGGCGGGCGTGCCGCACTCGCGCGAGTTTCGAACCGGCCAGGCATTCGAGGGCGTGCATCGCGAACGCCAGATTGGTGTTGCCAAGCAGTTGTTCAGCGCAATGGGAATTGCGCGAGATGACAAGCAGCAGCGGCAGGACTGGGTCCTGCGCGGCTTTCGTCAGTTCGACGCGCCCGTATGCGTGATCATCACATACGATCGCCAGTTGGCCTCCAGCGACGATACCGCCTTCGACTGTGGCGCCGTGGCGACCGCGCTCGTCAACGCGGCCTGGTCGCGCGGGCTTGGCGCCGTGATCAACAGCCAGGGGATCATGCAATCCCCCGTCGTGCGCGAGCATGCCGGGATCGCGGATGATCAGGTGATCATGAAAAGCATCGCGTTGGGCTGGCCGGATCACAGTTTTCCCGCCAATGCCGTCGTGTCCGAGCGCAAGTCGGTCGATGAAGCGACGACGTTCGTGGGATTTGCGAGTGGAGCCTAGACGCAGCCGGAGCAGAGGTTTTCGGCGCCCGTTCAGTACCGCCTGAGCAGGCCGCGATCCACGCTGGCATCGCCATAATTGGCGCAGGCGCTTTTCGGATCCCTGTCCAAATCCGCCAGGACGCGATTGATCGTCTTGCTGGCGGCGTCGAACACCTCGGGGCGGAACTTGCCGGGATCGTAGCTCTCGCCATCGTGGGCCTTTATCGCCGCGGAGAAGGCATCGATCATGGCCATCGCCGCATTGGGGCTGCCGAGCAGCCGGGCACCGAGCTGAACGCCGCCCGCGCCATCGGCTTCGTAGCCGACGCATCGTTGCCCCACCACAGCGGCAGCGGTCACGAGTTGATCGAGGAATGTCGCTTCGGCGTCGCTGAGTGGAGCGGCTCGCGCTGATCCTGACACGATTAACGCGAGTATTGCGACGGCTGACAATTTGAATTTCATTGTCGTGACTCTCGAATTGCGATCGCACAGATCGAGAGACAGATGAGGCCCGTACGCCGTTGATCTAAATCAACGGTCCGTCATGCCCGGGCAGAAGCGCGAAGCGCGTCTTCGCGCTAGACGTCCCGGGCATCCAGGTTTCTTTGTGACGGGGAGAGAGGCGTGGATGGCCGGGACAAGCCCGGCCATGACGACGTGGAAACGCCTGCGCAAATCAGCGAGCCAATTGACGTCAAACCCTATCGCTTGTTCCAATCAATGATTCGGCTCGTGTCGCCATCGAACTCGTTGCTGCAGAACGCGCCGCCCTGATAGTGGTCGCCGACCGGATCGGGCTTCAGCTTGGCCTGCTCGGCCATCGCGTGCGCGACGTGATCCTCGGAGCGGCCGGTCGGGCGGTAGCCGAATTCGTAGGCGCGATGGTTGTCCCACCAGGCGCGCTCGTTCAGGGACACGCCGTAGAAGACCTCGAAATGGATGTCGGGATGCTCGAGCCCGATCTGGCAGAGCTGCACCAGGTCTTCCGGCTTGAGCCAGATCGAGATCCGGCGAAGGTCCAGCGGCACGTCACCGAAATTGCCGATGCGCAGGCACGTCACTTTCAAGCCGTGCTTGTCGGCATAGAGCGCGCCGAGCGCCTCGCCGAACACCTTGCTGACGCCGTAGCGGCCGTCGGGGCGCGGGGTGACGTCGGTGCCGATCCTGTGGTGGCGCGGATAGAAGCCGACGGCGTGGTTCGAGGAGGCGAACACCACGCGCTTGACGCCCTTGCGATACGCCGCCTCGAACAGATTGTAGCCGCCGATGATGTTGGCCTGGAGAATGTCGTCCCACGGGCCTTCGACCGAATAGCCGCCGAAATGGATGATGCCGTCGACGCCCTCGCAGAGCGCCTCGACTTGCGCGAGGTCGGAGAGGTCCGCCGCCTTGAACTGCTCGTTCTGCCCGAGATCCTTCGGCGGGCGGATGTCGCTGAGCAGGAGATCCGGATAGATCGGCGGCAACAATTTGCGCAGGCGCGTTCCGATCCCGCCCGAAGCTCCCGTCATCAAGATGCGCGGCATGTTGTCCCTCGCCGTTGGTGATCGATTTGCCGTCACGTGTCTCCAATGATAGCAGGATTGTCCAGAGGGAACGAAACGAGAGAACCGACATGAATGAGGCATCGTCCCACACCCAGGAGCGGCCGGGCTGGCGGCCGGCGAGCTACTATCCCGATCCGGCCATTCACGCCCTCGATCCCCGCTTCGAAAAATACTGGCTGAAACTGTCGGCGGTGGAGCGGCTGACGACCGGCCTGCGCTGGGCCGAAGGGCCGGTGTGGTTCGGCGACGGGCGTTATCTCTTGTGCAGCGACATCCCGAATCAGCGCATCCTCAAATGGGAGGAGGAGACCGGCGCGGTCTCGGTGTTCAGAAAGCCCTCCAATTTCGCCAACGGCAACACGCGCGACCGGCAGGGGCGGCTCGTCACCTGCGAGCATGGCGGGCGCCGCGTGACGCGCACCGAATACGACGGCAGCATCACCGTGCTGATGGATCAATTCAACGGCAAGCGGTTGAACTCGCCGAACGATGTCGTTGTTAAATCGGACGGCTCGATCTGGTTCACCGATCCGATCTTCGGCATCCTCGGCAATTACGAGGGCTACAAGTCCGAGCCCGAGATCGACATGAACGTCTACCGGCTCGACCCGGAGACCCGCAAAGCCACAATCGTGGCTGAGGGTGTGCTCGGACCGAACGGGCTCGCCTTCTCGCCGGACGAGAAAATCCTCTACCTCATCGAATCCCGCGGCGTGCCGACCCGCAAAATTCTCGCCTATGACGTTTCACCTTCCGGCGACAAGCTTTCGAACAAGCGCGTCTTCGTCGATGCCGGCCCCGGCACGCCGGACGGTTTCCGCGTCGACATCGACGGCAATCTCTGGTGCGGCTGGGGCATGGGCGATCCCGAGCTCGATGGCGTCGTGGTGTTCGCGCCCGACGGCATCATGATCGGGCGTATCGCATTGCCAGAACGATGTGCCAACCTCTGCTTCGGCGGCCTCAAGCGCAACCGCCTGTTCATGGCCGCGAGCCAGTCGATCTACGCGCTGTATGTGAACACGCAGGGCGCGGTGGGGGGATAGACCGTCCTCTCCACCCGTCATTCCGGGGCGTCGCGAAGCGACGAGCCCGGAATCCATTTGTCGGCAGACTCTGCCGCACGATGGATTCCGGGCTCGCGCCGAAGACGGCGCGCCCCGGAATGACGGGAGAGAGGCGAACAAGAAAACGCCGGAGCGGTTTCCCGCTCCGGCGCTGCAATCGTGATGCGACGAAGCTTACGCCGCGTTGAAGCCGGCGACGGCCTTCACTTCGAGGAAGTCTTCGAGGCCGTACTTGCCCCATTCGCGGCCGTTGCCCGACTGCTTGTAGCCGCCGAACGGCGCGGTGCGGTCGTTGGGCACGCCCTGCAGATTGACGTTCCCGGCGCGGATCTGGCGGCCGACGCGCTTGGCGTCCTCGACCGACGGGCCGTAGACATAGCCTGCAAGACCATAGGGCGTGTCGTTGGCGATGTGCACGGCGTCGGCTTCATCCTTGGCGCCGATGATGGTCAGCACCGGTCCGAAGATCTCTTCACGTGCGATCGTCATGTCGGGGGTGACGTCGGCGAAGATGGTCGGGCGGACATAGAAGCCCTTGTTGACACCCTCAGGCAGGCCCGGGCCGCCGGCGACGAGCGTCGCGCCCTCGTCGATGCCCTTCTTGATGAGACCCTGGATCTTGTCCCACTGGCCGCGGTTGACGACGGGGCCGATCGTGGTGCCTTCGGCGCGCGGATCGCCCGCCTTGGTCTTGTCGGCGACGGCCTTCGCGATCGCGGCGACTTCCTTCATCTTGGACAGCGGCACGATCATGCGCGAGGGCGCGTTGCAGGACTGGCCGGAGTTGTTGAACATGTGCATCACGCCGCCGGTCACCGCCTTGGTGAGGTCGGCGCCTTCGAGGATGACGTTCGGCGACTTGCCGCCGAGCTCCTGGCTGACGCGCTTCACCGTCGGCGCCGCACGCTTGGCGACGTCGATGCCGGCGCGGGTCGAGCCGGTGAAGGAGATCATGTCGATGTCGGGGTGCTCGCTCATGGCGGCGCCGACCTCGGGGCCGAGGCCGTTGACGAGGTTGAACACGCCCTTCGGCACGCCGGCTTCATGGAGGATTTCCGCGAAGATCAAGGCCGAGGTCGGCGTGAACTCCGACGGCTTCAAGATCATGGTGCAACCGGCGGCGAGCGCGGGCGCGACCTTGCAGGCGATCTGGTTGAGCGGCCAGTTCCAGGGCGTGATCATGCCGACCACACCGATCGGCTCGCGCAGCACCACGGCGGTGCCGACGGGCTCCTCGAAATGATAGTTCTTGAGCACGTCGAGCGTGGTCATGAGATGGCCAAGGCCGGCGCCGGCCTGAAGCTTCTCGGCCATCGGCAGCGGCGCGCCCATTTCGTCGGAAACGGCGGCGCCGATCTCCTTGAGACGACCCTTGTAGACCTCGATGATTTTGGTGAGCAGCGCGACGCGCTCGTCGCGGCTGGTCTGGGAGAAGGTTGCAAAGGCGCGCTTGGCGGCGGCAACCGCCTTGTCCACGTCGGCCTTGGAGCCCAGCGCAACCTCGTACATCGCCTCTTCCGTCGCCGGGTTGACGACCGGAGTGGACTTCTTGACGGCGGGATCGACCCAGGCGCCGTCGATGTAGAATTGCATGCGATTGACCATCGTTAACCTCTTCTTGGGGGCTTGGGGGGCGTTTCGGCAGGCATCCTTGCACGAAAGCGCCGGCAATTGAACCCGCCATATGCGGGGCCAGCGTTGCGGCGGACGGAGGTTATATGAGCCGATGGCGGGAACGTGGCAAGGTGGCTCTCACCGTCGTCCTGGCGAAAGCCAGGACCCATTACCACCAACCCGCGTTGGTTTGCTCAGGCGTCTACCGCCCGTCGCCTACAATCGCCGCCGCAGCGTATGGGTCCTGGCTTTCGCCAGGACGACGACGGAGAATCACACCGCCATCTTCCGATGCAACACCGGCGCGCCGGTGGTGAGGCTTTCCGCCGCATCGATGATGGCGTTGGCGTCAATGCCGTAGTGACGATAGAGGTCGGCGATGGTGCCGGTCTGGCCGAACTGCTCGACGCCGAGCGCCTCGACGCGATGGCCGCGAACGCTGCCGAGCCAGCCAAGCGCGGACGGATGGCCGTCGATCACGGTTACGATACCGCAGTCGCGCGGCAGTGGCGCCAGCAGCTTTTCGATATGGCTGAGATGCTGCACGCCGCGCCGGTCGCGCCGCGATTTCCGTGCGGCGGTCCATCCCGCGTGGAGGCGATCGGCCGAGGTGATTGCGAGCAGGCCGATGTCGCGCCTGTTCTCACCGACGAAGCCGGTCGCCTCGATCGCCTCAGGCGCAACCGCGCCGGTATAGGCAATCACGAGTTCGGCATTGGGGCCCGGCTTACGTAGCCAGTAGGCACCATCAGTGATGCCCTGCTGGAGCTCCGGCGTCATGATGCGCTGCGCCTGCTCGATGCTGCGCGTCGAGAGCCGCAAGTAAACCGAGCCGCCCTCGCCCGGATCGCGCTGCATGTGCTCGAAACCCCAGCCCATGATGACCGCAAGCTCGTCGACGAAAGCAGGCTCGAACGAGGCGAGGCCATCCTGTGCCATGCCGATCAAAGGCGTTGCGATCGACTGGTGCGCGCCGCCCTCCGGCGCCAGCGTGATACCTGACGGCGTCGCCGCCACCATGAAGCGCGCATCCTGGTAGCAAGCATAGTTCAGCGCATCGAGGCCGCGCTCGATGAAGGGATCGTAGAGCGTGCCGACCGGCAGCAGCCGCGCGCCGTTGATCTGGTGCGACAGGCCGAGCGCCGAAAGCATGATGAACAGGTTCATCTCGGCGATGCCGAGCTCGAGATGCTGGCCCTTGGGCGAGAACTCCCAGTTGAAGGTGGACGGAATTTTCTCGCTGCGGAATAAATCCGCCTTCTCGCCGCGCGCGAACAGGCCGCGCCGGTTTACCCAGGGGCCGAGATTGGTCGAAACGGTCACGTCGGGCGAGGTCGTGACGATGCGCTGGGCCAGTTCGCTGTCACCGCGGGCGATCTCGTTCAGCACGAGGCCAAAACCCTGTTGCGTCGACATCTGCGGCGACGGCTTGAAGGCGAGCTGGGCGGGCACCTCGACGACAGGCGCGGTCAGGCGGCGGCCGTCCTTGTTGAACGGCGCGCGCGCGAGGAACGCGTCGAGCTCGGCGGCACTTTGCGTCAGGCCTTCATACTTGTCCCATTCGTGGCCGGGGCGGATGTTCTGGCTCTCGCGATATTTCTCCATCTGCGCGACCGTCATCAGGCCGGCATGGTTGTCCTTGTGGCCCTGGAACGGCAGGCCGACGCCCTTGATGGTGTAGGCGATGAAGCAGACCGGGCGGTCGTGATCGATGGACTCGAACGCGTCCACCATGCTCGCCATGTCGTGGCCGCCGAGATTCGACATCAGTGCGAGCAGTTCCTCGTCGCTGCGCTTGTCGATCAGTTTTGTGATCGGGCCCTGGTCGCCGATCTCGTCGTGGAGATGCTTGCGGAAGGCAGCGCCGCCCTGGAAGCACAGCGCGGCGTAGAGCGCGTTCGGGCAATTGTCGATCCAGCGCTTCAGCGCCTCGCCGCCGGGATCGGCAAAAGCTTCGCGCATCAGGCGGCCGTATTTCACGATCACCACGTCCCAGCCGAAATTGCGGAACATGGTCTCGAACTTTTCCCACAGGCCCTCGCGCACGACGGCGTCGAGCGACTGCCTGTTATAGTCGACCACCCACCAGGTGTTGCGCAGGCCGTGCTTCCAGCCCTCCGCGAGCGCCTCGAAAATATTGCCCTCGTCCATCTCGGCATCGCCGACCAGCGCAATCATCCGCCCCTCGCGGTGGTCCTTCATCCAGCCATGCGCCTTGACGTAATCCTGCACCAGCGAGGCGAACAGCGTCTGCGCGACACCGAGGCCGACCGAGCCGGTGGAGAAGTCGACGTCGTCGACATCCTTGGTGCGCGAGGGATAGGACTGCGCGCCCTTGAAGGCGCGGAAATTCTCCAGCTTCTCGCGCGACTGCCGACCGAACAGATACTGGATGGCGTGGAACACCGGGCTCGCATGCGGCTTCACCGCGACGCGGTCCTCGGGGCGCAGCACGTGGAAGTACAACGCCGACATGATGGTCGCGAGCGAGGCCGAGGAGGCCTGATGGCCGCCGACCTTCAGGCCGTCCGTGTTCGGCCTGATATGGTTGGCGTGGTGGATGGTCCATGACGACAGCCACAGCGCCTTGCGGGCCAGTGCGGTCAATGTGTCGAGACGGGCGGAATCAACGGGCATGGCAAATGCTCCGGGAAAATAAGGCGGATCATACGCCCGCCGGCGGCGCCAGATTTCTCAAATTTTCGCGTCATACCCGCCAGTATTAGGATAGCATACCAATAAATTCGCCAGGACTATAGGTTTATCCCAATGCCCGAGCTCGACGCCATCGACCGCAAGATCCTTGCTTTGCTTCAGAACGACAGCCGGCTGACCATGCAGGAGCTCGCCGACAGGGTCGGGCTCTCGGTCTCGCCCTGCCATCGCCGGGTCAAGCTGCTGGAGGAGCGCGGCGTGATCTCGCGCTACATCGCAACCGTGGACCAGAAGGCGCTGGGGCTGCATGTCAGCGTGTTCATCTCGATCAAGCTGGCGCGGCAGAAGGAGGAAGATCTCAACCGCTTTGCCCGCGCCATCTCGAAATGGGATGAGGTGCTGGAGTGCTATCTGATGACCGGCAACCGCGACTATCTCCTGCGCGTCGTCGCGGCCGACCTCGCCTCCTATGAAACGTTCCTGAAGACCAAGCTGACCCGGCTCGACGGCATCGCCTCGATCGAGTCGAGCTTTGCGCTCAGCCAGGTCAAATATTCGATCGCGCTGCCGGTGTGACTGCCTACCCGGCCACCGTTGTCACATGGCCGCAACAAACCCCGCCGATGGTCACGGGCGACAGGCAGCCCGCCGAAAGAAAGACCCCATGACCGCATCCGACCGCACCCCTGAAATGGCCAAGCGCGAGCGCATTATCCGGGAAATGACTGACGATCTCGACGAAGAGCTGGAGATGGAGCTGGATGACGCCCGTCTCGACGAGCTCCTGGACGAGACCGATGCAATCGGCCCGACGGTCGACCGCAGGGTCTATTTCCGCGAGCTGCTCCGCCTCCAGGGCGAGCTGGTCAAGCTGCAGGACTGGGTGCAAGCCGAGAAGAAGAAGGTCGTGGTGCTGTTCGAGGGCCGCGACTCCGCCGGCAAGGGCGGCGTCATCAAGCGCATCACCCAGCGGCTCAATCCCCGCATCTGCCGCGTCGCGGCGCTTCCCGCCCCGAACGAGCGCGAGCGCACGCAATGGTATTTCCAGCGCTACGTGGCGCACCTGCCGGCGGGCGGCGAGATCGTGCTGTTCGACCGCAGCTGGTACAACCGCGCCGGCGTCGAGCGCGTGATGGGCTTCTGCACGGAGGAGCAGTACGAGGAGTTCTTCAAGACGGTGCCCGAGTTCGAGCGGATGCTGATCCGCTCCGGCATCATCCTCGTCAAATACTGGTTCTCGATCACCGATGACGAGCAGCAATTCCGCTTCACCATGCGCATCAAGGATCCGCTCAAGCAGTGGAAGCTGAGCCCGATGGACGTCGAGGCCCGCAGCCGCTGGGAAGCCTACACCAAGGCCAAGGAAACGATGCTGGAGCACACGCATCTGCCTGATAGCCCGTGGTGGATCGTCGATGCCGTGGACAAGAAGCGCGCGCGCCTCAACTGCATCTCGCATTTTTTGAGCCAGATCCCCTACCAGGAGATCGGCCACACGCCCGTGGTGCTGCCGCCGCGCGTCCGCAATCCCGACTATCACCGCGGCCCGATTCCGCCGGACATGTACGTGCCTTCGAAATACTGACGGCACCCGCCGCATCCGCCGGCGGGCGAGCTTGCCGATAGGGACAGCCAGATGCCCATGCCGAGCGATCTGAGCATCAGCAGCGGCGGCGCGTCCCGCCGCCGCAATCGCTTCGGCCCGTGGCTCGCGGTGGCGAGCCTGCTCTCGCTCCTGACGGTTGCGCTCGCGCTCGCCTATTGGTTCTGGCAACCGGCGACGCTGCGCATCGCCGTCGGGCCTGCCGGCAGCGACGACCAGACGCTGGTGCTCGCGATCGCAAAGGCGATCGAGACGAAGAGCAATGCCGTGCGGCTGACGCCGATCGAGACCGACGGTACGCTGCAGAGCCTCAATCTGCTCGGTGGCGGCAAGGCCGACCTTGCGATTGCGCGCGGCGATCTCACGATGCCGCCCGACGCCAATTCCGTCGCGATCCTGCGCCGGAACTTCGTGGTGCTGTGGGCACCGACCGGGCGCAAGGGCGCGCCGAAGTCGAAGGTCACCGACATCGCCTCACTCAGCGGCCGGCGCATCGGCATCGTCGGCCTAGGCGACGCCAATCCCAATCTGCTGCGCGTCATCCTCGCCGAGTCAGGCGTCAATCCGCAGAGGGTGACGACCAGCCAGTTCGGCACTGACCACATCTCCGACATGACCCAGGACGCCACGCTCGACGCGTTCATGATGGTGGGCGCGCTCGACGACAAGATCATCGCAGACACGATTGCCGCCACCACGCGAGTTCGCGGCGAGCCCAAATTCCTCTCCGTCGACGTCTCCGATGCGATCGCCGAGCGGCACCCGCTGTACGAATCCGAAGAGATCCCCGCCGGCGCATTCGCGGCCTCACCGCAGCGGCCCGACGACAAGATCGAGACCATCGCCGTCAATCACCTGATCGTGGCGCCCAGCTCATTGTCGGACGACACGGTTGACGCCTTTACTCGCGAACTCTTCGCGATCAAGCCAACGCTGGTCAAGGATCTGCCCGGCGCTCGCCACATCCAGAAGCCCGACACCGACAAGGACGCCGCGCTGCCCGCGCATCCCGGCGCTGCCGCCTATATCGACGGCAATGAACGCAGCTTCATGGACAAGTACAGCGACTACATCTGGGGCGTCGTGCTGCTGCTCTCCGGTCTCGGCTCGGTCGCCGCATGGCTGCGGCATTACCTGCGGCGCGAAGAGCGCAGCGAGAATGCGCTGCATCGCGATCGCCTGCTGAAGGCGATCTCCCGCGTGCGCGAGACCACCTCGCTCGACGATCTCGCCTCCATGCAGAGCGCCGCCGACGAGATCCTGCGCGAAACGCTGGTCTGCCACGAAGACGGCGCCATCGAGGACGGCGATCTCGCAGCCTTCGGCCTCGTGCTGGCGCAGTTCCATCAGGCGATCATCGACCGCCGTGCCGCGATCGCCGAGACCGGCCATGCCAACGCCGCGCAGAAATCCGACGGCGCCGTGCTCCAGCCCTTCCCTATTTCCACGGCTGCACGATGATCTTGGTGTGCGCCTCAGGATTGGCGAGATCGGCGAACGCCTTTGCGACCCCGTCGATGCCGACTTCTGCCGTCACCATAGCCGCGGCATCCACCTGTCCTTCGGCGATCAGGCGCAGCGACGCCGCAAACTCCTCCGGGGTATAGCCAAGCACGTACTGAACATTCAGCTCCTTCATGATGCCGAGCATGGGCTCGTTTTTGTCGTTCTCCATGCAGACGCCGACCACGACGATTTTGGCATCGCGCGGCGCACCTTCGAACACCTGCTGCAGCAGGCCCGGCACGCCGACGCATTCGAAGATGATAGCGGGCTTCAGCGCCGGCAGCATGGCCTGGAACGGCGGCCGCGCCGCCTTCTCCGCCTCCGACATCTGCGCGTGCTCGGCCCAGGTCGTATAGGGCTGCGTCACCCTGGGATCGACGACGACGTCGGCGCCGAGCTTGGCCGCGAGCGCACGCCGCGCCGGCGAATAGTCGGCGGCGACGATCGGATGCAGGCCCTTGATCTTGAGCGCTGCGATCACGGCGAGCCCGACGGGCCCGCAGCCGATCACCAGCGGCACCTCGCCGCCGCCAATGTTGGCTTTCGCGACGGCGTGAACGCCGACCGCGAGCGGCTCGGTCAGTGCGGCATGTTCGGGCGCAAGGCCATCAGGCACTTCCAGCAGCAGCGGTTCGCTGAGCAGCATCTGCTCCGCATAGCCACCAACAAGATCGTTGGAGTAGCCGATGCCCTTGATCCCCTCGGGCGTCAGCAGCGCCGGCAGCGAGCACACATGCGTGCCCGGCTTGAGCTTGCGCGTCGTGCCCGGACCGTAGTCGAGAATTTCGCAGCAGAACTCGTGGCCGAAGACGACGTCGCGCGACAGGTCCATCGGCGTACGCCCGGTCTTCTTGGCCATCTCCACCATCCGCGGGGCATGCTGGCGCGCATGCAGGTCGGAGCCGCAGATGCCGCAGGCGAGCGTCCTGACCAGCACCTGGCCGGGGCCGGGCTTCGGCTCGGCCATGTGGCCAACGACAATCTCACCGTTCCTGAAAATCGCAGCGCGCATCCGGCTCCTCCCATCTCGTTGGAGCCGTTGATAGCACGAAGATGGACGCGTGAACTTGCGTCAGGGGTTCGGGGAACGCTCTTCCAGCACCAGGAGCTGGGCGCGGCGGACGCGCTCGCGATGGGCGATGTAGAGCCCGCTGGCGACGATGAAGGCCGCGCCCGTGACGGTCCAGACATCAGGCAGCTCGCCGAACAGGAAGAAGCCGAGAATGCTGACCCAAAGCAATTGCGTGTAGGAGAACGGCGCCAGCACCGAGGCATCGCCATAGCGATAAGCGAGCACGATGATCCACTGGCCGATCGTGGAGGCGAGACCAATCACGATGCCGAGCCCGATCCCGGTCCATGTCGGCGAGACCCAGACGAACGGCACCATGATGCTGAGGATCGCCACACCCGTCAGCGCGGAATACGCCATCGTGGTGAGTACGGCTTCGCGGCCGCTCATCAGGCGCGTCATGATCAGCGCGGCAGCCCAGCAGAACGCCGAGACGATCGGAAAAAATGCGGCGACGTGGAACGCGTTTGATCCCGGGCGCAGGATGATCATCACGCCCACGAGGCCGACCGCGGTGGCGATCCAGCGGCGTACACCGACCTTCTCGCTGAGGAAGATGATCGAGAGCGCGGTGACGAACAGCGGCGAGACGAAACCTGTGGCGGAGGCTTCCGCGATCGGGAGGAAGCGCAGACCCGTGATGAAGAACAGCGAGGAGCCGAGCAGCGCGACGCCACGCATCAATTGCAGCCCGAGACGCTGGGTGCGCATCGCATGCAGCGGCGAGCCCGGCAGCATCACCGGCGTGAACATCAGGGCGAAGGTGACGAAGCGGATCCAGGTGATCTCGATCGACGGCAGGCTCGACGAAAGATATTTCGCGGTGACGTCGGAGCAGCCGAGAAACACCGTCGAGAGCAGAACCAGTGCGATGCCCTTGAAGGGATGATCGACGCGCGCAGGCGCGCGACGAACCTCCTGCTTCTTCTGAGGCATGGGCATGGAGATACTGTCGAGCCTTGCGGCTGCAGCGGGCGGCGGTGTCACTGTGGGAACCCGGCAAGAATTCGAATCGAGAAGAGCCTATAAAAACGACAAATGCGCCGCCTTCACAACTTCCGAAAACAGGATGCCGATATGCGCTCAGGTCCGCGCGCGTCAATGCTCCGTTAACAATAGGAGTTTGTGCACTACAGCATGGGCAGGCCACGCGGTTTCGGACCGCGCGGAAACGCCGCATCCAGCGCCGAAATCTCCTCTTTCGTCAGCACGAGATCGCCCGCTGCCGCATTTTCGCCAGCATGTTCGGCGGACGACGCCTTGGGGATCGCGAAGACCGTAGTCGCACGGGTGAGAAAGCTCAGCGCGACCTGACGCGGCGTCGCACGACGCGCCTCTGCAATGCGCGCCAGCACGGCGCCGCCCTTGCTGCGTTCATCCGGAAAATCGTCGTGTCCGAACGGCGAATAGGCAACGACTGCGACGCCATGCCGCTCGCACCACGGGACGACCGCATGCTCGATCGCGCGCTCCTTGAGATGATAGAGCACCTGATTGCAGGCGATCTTGCCTTCACCTGATACTTCGAGAATCTCGTCGAGATCGTCTGCATCGAAATTGGAGACGCCCCAGGATTTGATCTTGCCTGATTTCACCAGCTCCTCGAACGCGGCGACCGTGTCTTCAAGGTCGTACGAGCCGCGCCAGTGCAACAGATAGCAATCGAGCCGGTCGGTCTTCAGCCGCTTCAGCGAGCGCTCACAAGCCGTGATGGTGCCGCGGCGCGAGGCGTTGCTCGGCAGCACCTTCGACACGAGGAACACGTCGTCGCGACGACCCGCGATGGCATCGGCAATGACGAGCTCGGCGTCGCCATACATCTCGGCGGTGTCGATATGGGTCATACCGAGATCGAGCCCGCGTTGAAGCGCCACGATCGCGCGTTTGCGATCGCCGTGGTCGAGATACCAGGTGCCTTGCCCGATGATTGAGACGTTGGCGCCGGTCTTGCCGAAGGGATGCTTGTTCATGTCTGTTCCTACAGGAGCGCTACGGTCCGCCGAGAAGATCTTGGTGTCGATCAGGCGCGGCGGCGCTTTCAGGCACAAGATGGTTGTTATGGTTGTTGGCTGAGGTACCGCAGCATAGGCGACAACGCCGAGCGCGTCGACCGGTACGCCGGTCATGCCAGTCCACCGCTATTGCCATGATCGTCATTGCGAGCGCAGCGAAGCAATCCAGAGTCCCCCCCGCGGAACGCGTCTGGATTGCTTCGCTGCGCTCGCAATGACGGTGGAGAGAGCCTGCCTTCCACTAGACTAAGCCGCGCGAACGGTCGCCAGGAACTGCTCGACTTCGCCGCCCAGGCGCTTGCTCTCATCGAGGAGCGCCAGCGCTGCGCCATGCACCTGGCCGGCGGCGGCGCCGGTTTCGGATGCACCGCGCCTGACATTCTCGACGCTGGTCGAGACCTCGGTTGCTCCTTGAGCTGCCTGCTGAACGTCGCGTGCGATCGTTTTGGCGGCAGCGCCTTGCTGTTCGACCGCAGCCGCGATCGAGGACGCGATATCAGCCATCGATTCGATGGTGCCGCCGATCTCCTTGATCGAGTCCACCGACTGCCGGGTCGCCAACTGGATCTGCGCGACCTGACGGCCGATCTCCTCGGTGGCTTTCGCGGTTTGACCGGCGAGCGCCTTCACCTCCGAGGCGACGACCGCAAAGCCCCGGCCTGCATCGCCGGCGCGTGCCGCCTCGATCGTCGCATTCAGCGCCAGCAGATTGGTCTGCCCGGCCACGGCCGAGATCATCCGCACGACCTCGTCGATGCGGTCGGCCGTCTGCGAGAGCGCATCGATCTGGCTGTTGGTCCGGTTGGCCTGGGCGACGGCGGCGAGCGCAACTTCGTGCGATTGCGCGACCTGGCGGCCGACTTCGCCAACCGACGTCACCATCTCCCGGCATGCAGCAGCGGCGGACTGAACGCTTGCGGACGATTGGCCCGATGCCGCAGCAACCGTCGCCGACAGAGCATTGGTTCCTTCCGCGGTATTCGTCAATCCATTCGCAGCCAGCTCGATTTCTGAAGACGCAGCGGTGACGGCATTGACGATGTTGCCGACCGCGGCTTCAAAACGATCGGCGATCTCGAGCATCCCCTGCTTGCGCTGGACTTCCGCATCGCGCTTGGCCTGCTCGCGAGCCTCTGACAATTGCCGGTTCTCGAGCAGCTTGTGGTGGAAGACCGAGAGCGAGGACGAGATCTTGCCGATCTCATCGTGACGATCGATCTGTTCGATTGGACGATCGAGATCGCCGTCGGCCAGATGCTGCATCGCCCGTACCATGCGGGTCAGTGGCGCGGTAAGCCTGCGTCCATACCAGAACGCAATCGCGATCATCACGGCGATGGTGATGCCGATGGACCAGACCACATAACGCTGCACGACCAGAAGCTCGTCCCTGACCACGTCGAGGCGCTTGCCGGCAGCATGTCGAACGGCTTCGAGATTGGGCCGCAGCCGGTCGTAGATCTGCGCCAGATCTTCCGCCTCTTCGTTCAACGTGCTCTGGCCTGCCGCGAAGGCAAGGAAGCTGTTCTTGTAGCTGTCGATCAGCTTCCTGATCTCGATCTTGGCGTCGTCAGGCAGATCGGCTTTCGCAAGCTCGGGGAGAAACTCGCCGACGCGCTTGACCAGCTCATCGCTATATTTGTCGTCACCACGCAGCATGAAATCCTTTTCATGCCGCCGCATCATCAGCATCAGGACAGCAAGCCGCGGCTGGTCGAATGCCTTGAGCTTGCTCTCGACTGAATGCACGGCGGCACGGAGCTTGCCCTGCAGGCCGTCATTCTCGTTGAAGCCAACGAGCTTCTGGGCCGCGACGACGTTGGAGAAGCGGGTGGCATAGCTGCTGATAACAGGACGAAACGACAGCGCCTTGCGCAGCGGATCATCCTCGGACAGTGCACCGGCGATCTCCTCGACTGCGCTCAAATGCGAGGTTGCTGCCCGCAACGTCTCGTCATGCGCGGCCACCTTCTTGTCGTTGGGCTTCTGCAGGAATCCGGTCGCGATCTCGCGTCCCTGCAGCAGGCTTTCAGACAGGCGCGCCGTCTCGGACTCAAGCTTCGTGAAGCGTTCGGCAACGGCGCGACTCTGGTCCTCGATCTGCCGGCCGGCAAGATAGATCATGCCGACGACAAGCACGCCGGTGACACCGAGCAGAAGCACCTGTGTACGCAGACCAAGATGGAATTTACTCGTGCCGGATCTCAACCAGCGCACCAACCGAAATGTGCTCAGCATGCGTTCCTGCCCTAACGATTATCAATTCGTAAAAATTAATGCACGTTAGCGGGAATTGCTTAAAATTCCGGCAACCGTCAGCCGGGCCTACACCCGGCGCATACCCAAAATGGGGGAGCGACCTACCCGGCCGCACCCGCGAGCTTTGCCTCCTTCACCGGCAGCTCCGTTGTCGCGATCAATCGCTTCAACTCGGGGATACACGAGCCGCAATTGGTGCCGGCCTTCAGCTTTACGCCGATCTCGGCGGCGGTGCGCGCGCCTGATACGATGGTGTCGCAGATGGTGCCGCGGCCGACGCCGAAGCAGGCGCAGACGATCGGGCCGGTTGAGGCGGCACCTTCGCTGGACTTGCCGGACAGCAGCATGCGGCGCTGATCGTCGGTGACGCGATCGGCCGCAAACACGCTCTTCACCACCTCCCAGTCGCCGGCATCGTGTGCGGGGCCGACGAACAGACACGTCTCGATACGATCGTTGGCAAACGAAGCCGCGCGATAAACGCCGCCGCCAAAATCGCAGTAGTCGGCGACGTCCTCGCCGGCGAGACCCTCGAGCCAGACCGGCCAGCGCGACAGATCCGCATTGTCGGCGAAAAGATAACCGAAGCCGCCGGCGACCGTGACGCGGGTCCACAACAGGTTCGGCGGCAGATCGAGCTGTTTTCGCGACAGCGCAAAGCCGCGGAAGACGTACTCATAGGGTGCGATCGCGGCCGGCGTCGCCTTGGATTCAGGCTGGCCGGAGAACGGATCGGTGAACGAGGCGACCAGCGCGCCGACGCGGCCATGCGATGCGTTCATCGCGCTCCAGTGAATAGGCGCGAACAGCGTGCCGCGCTGCTGCCGGTCGCTGACGACCACCTTCAAGATGCATTGACCGTAATCGGTGGTGATGCGGGCATAGCCGTCATGGGCAATGCCGTATTTGCTGGCGTCAGCAGGATGGATCTCGACGAAGGGCTCGGGCAGATGCGCGCCGAGCCGCTTGCTGAGGCCCGTGCGCGTCATGGTGTGCCACTGATCGCGGATGCGCCCGGTGTTGAGCCGCAGCGGACGCGACGGTCCTATCTCGCTGCGCAGCGCGGGCACCTCGGGCGCGACGAAGCGGCCCTTGCCGTCATTGGTGTAGAATCCGCCGCTCGCGAAGAAGCGCTCGCCCGGCCCCGCGCCTTCGCGCGCCGGCCATTGCACCGGCGTCAAGGCATCGAAGGCCTCGTCGGACAGCGACGTCAGCGCGCCGATGTCGAAATCGCGGCTGCCATTGTTCTCGAAGGAAGAGAGCGCGGCGTGCTCGCGGAAAATGTCCGCGGCGGATTTGTAATTGAAGCTGTCGCCGAAGCCGAGACGTTTTGCGGTCTCGCTCACGATCCACCAGTCCGGCCGCGCCTCGCCGGGCGCCGGCAGGAACGACCGCTGGCGCGAGATGCGCCGTTCGGAGTTGGTCACCGTGCCGGACTTCTCGCCCCAGGCGAGCGCCGGCAGCAGCACATGCGGGCCGGCCTCGACGGTATCGTTGGACAGCACGTTCTCGGACACCACGAACAGCTCGAGCTTCTTCAGCGCCTCGCGCACGACATCCGCATCGGGCAGCGACACCGCGGGATTGGTGCCCATCACCCAGAGCGCCTTGACCTCGCCGCGGTTGATGGCCTCGAACAGCTGCACCGCCTTCAACCCTTCATGGGTCGCAATGCGCGGCGCCTTCCAGAACCGCCTGACGCGGTCGATGTCCGGCGGCGTGAAGCCCATGTGCGCGGCGAGCATATTGGCAAGGCCGCCGACCTCGCGGCCGCCCATCGCATTGGGCTGGCCTGTGAGCGAGAATGGCGACGCACCCGGCTTGCCGATGCGTCCCGTCGCGAGATGACAGTTCAGGATCGCGTTGACCTTGTCGGTGCCCTGCGCCGACTGGTTGACACCCTGCGAGTAGAGCGTGACGACGCGCTCGGTGTCGCGGAACATCCTGAAGAAGGTCGCGACGTCCTGTTCCGTGAGGCCGGTGGCCAGCGCAGTCGCGGTGACACTGCCGGCGATGTTGCGGGCGCGCGCCAGCGCATCGTCGAAGCCAGACGTGTTCTGCGTGATGTAATCCTGATCGAGCGCGCCATTGTCAGCGAGATGGACGAACAGGCCGGAGAACAGCGCGGTGTCAGTACCGGGCTTGAGCCCGAGGAACAGATCGACGTCGCTTGCGGTGTCGGTGCGGCGCGGATCAATCACGATCATGCGCGCGCCGCGCTCCCCACGGTTCTTCAGCATGCGCTGGAACAGCACCGGATGGCACCAGGCCGCATTCGAGCCGACGAAGACGAGCAGATCGGCCTGGTCGAGATCCTCATAGTTCCCCGGCACGGTGTCGGCGCCGAAGGCGCGGCGATGGCCTGCGACCGAGGACGACATGCAGAGCCGTGAATTGGTGTCGACGTTGGCCGTACCAACGAAGCCCTTCATCAGCTTGTTGGCCACGTAATAGTCTTCGGTCAGGAGCTGGCCTGACAGATAGAGCGCGACCGCGTCGGCGCCGTCGCGCGCGACGATGTGCTTCATGCGATGCGCGACATGGTCGAGCGCATCGCTCCAGGCGACGCGCTCGAGCACGCCCTTGCAGCGGATCATCGGATGGAGCAGCCGGCCCTCGAGCCCGACGGTCTCGCCGAGCGCAGCGCCCTTCGAGCACAGCCGGCCGAAATTGGCGGGATGGTCAGGATCGCCCGCGATAGCCGCACCGCCTGCGCCGTCGGGCGTTGCGAGCACGCCGCAGCCGACGCCGCAATAGGGACAGGTCGTCTTGGTGGTGCGAAGCGTCGGATCGATCGCGGTCATATCAAGCCGCCTCCTTCAAGCCGCTTTGGAAGGAAGCGCGAGCGCGCGTCCGAACATCATGTCGGCGCGGATGCCAGCGATCTTCTCGCGGGTTCGGATCAGTTCGAGATACCAGAGGGCATCAGCAGTATCGCCGACCAGCACCGCGCCGGTGAGACATCCGCCCGAAATCACCAGCTTCTTGTAGGTGCCGCGCCTGCGGTCGGACAGCACGAGGCTCTCGCTGCCCTCGCCGCCCATGAAGTCGCCCGCCGAGAACACGCTCACACCCGACACTTTCAGATTGGTCGAGACGACGCTGCCCTGATAGGCCGCAGGGCGGCCACCAAGATGCCGGGCCAGCACGCGCGCCTGCTCATAGGCGGGCTCGACCAGGCCATAGCAGGTGCCGCGATGCTCGGCGCATTCGCCGAGCGCGTAGATGTCTGATGACGCCGTCTGCATCACGTCGTCGACGACGATGCCGCGATTGACCGCGATGCCGGCCTCCCTGGCCAGCGCAATATTGGGCCTGATGCCGGCGGCGAAGATCACGGCATCGGCCTCGATGCGGCTGCCGTCGGCGAGTTCGACGGCTTCGACGCGCTCGTCGCCATGGATGCGGGCGGTGGAGGCATTGAGCATGATGCGGATGCCCTTGCGCTCGACCAGCGTCTTGAGCAGATCGGCAGCCGGCCCATCGAGCTGACGCTCCATCAGCCGATCCATCAGATGCAGCAAGGTTACGGGCGCGCCGGCTTTCGCCAGGCCATAGGCCGCCTCCAGGCCGAGCAGGCCGCCGCCGACCACGACGACGCGCTTCTTCGCCGCCGCCAGCGTCAGCAGCAGATCGACATCGCGGGTGTCGCGAAAGGTGTGCACGCCGGCGAGATCGGCGCCAGGCACGTTGAGACGCAGCGGCGTCGAACCCGTCGCGAGCACGAGCTTGGAATATTCCATGCTCTCTTCGCCGGATATCTTGAGCTCGCGGCGGCCAGTGTCGACCTCGGTGACGCGATAGCCATAGCGCACGGTGACGCCGCGGTCGCGCCACCAGTCCGCGGGCTTGAGCTCGATCTCGTGCGAGCCGGTCTCGCCGGCCAGCACGGATGAGAGCAGCACTCTGTTGTAAGCGAGCCGCGGCTCCTCGCCGATCACAGCGACCGCGTAGCGGCCGAGCGCGGTCTTGGCAAGCTCGTCGACCAGACGCGCGGCTGCCATACCGTTACCGACGATGACGAGCGGTTCACTCACAAGGCATCTCCTATTCGGCGGCCTGCGGCTGCGCGCCGTAGGCCTCGGAAATCATGTAGCCGGACAGCACGCCGTAGGCGTCGGTCCAGGCGGTTGCGAGTTCGGGCGTCCAGGCTTCACCGAGCCCCTTCTCCAGGGTCCACAGCAAGGTCGCGCCGACCACGGGATAGTGCTCGGCCCTGGCGCCATAGGCGACGTGACGCTTGGCCAACGACGACGCCGCGGGAAGAATCGTTTCAAGATTCGACAGGCCCGAGACGACAGCAGCGAGCATGCCCATCAGCTTCTTGCGCTGCTCGGTCATGTCTTCGGGAAACATCGCGCGCACGGACGGCGCCACTTCGAACAAGCGGTCGTAGAACAGCTGCGAGGCTGCTTCTGAAATCGGTGCGACCTTGGCAAAGCTCTGCTGCACGAGGGCGATCTGTTGGGGCGTCATGATGGTCTCCAGTCTGTTTCGGTCTGCTTTTGTCCGCGCCGTTGCGGAAAAAGTTCATGGGTCAAACGTCATCAGAGCAGCTTCTCCCCGCGTACGGGGAGAAGCGAGTTGTGCGCCAAGTTCAGACCCGCGCTCCGGCCAGGCTTGGTGCGCCTTCACTTTGCGGGCTGCGACGCAGATAGAACCACCAGGTGATCGCGAGACATGAGGCGTAGAAGGCGAGATAGATCGCGAGCGCGAGCTGCGGACCGCCGGTCATTGCGATCGACTTGCCGAAGCCGCTCGGGATCAGATAGCCACCCACCGCACCCACCGCGCCGATGAAGCCGACCGCCGCGCCACTCTCGATGCTCGCCGTCTTCAGCGCCGCTATGCGGGCCGCATCTCCCTGCCCGCGCGCCCTGAACAAATTCTGCTCGCGGAAGATCGAGGGGATCATGCGATAGGTCGAGCCGTTTCCGATGCCTGTCGTCACGAACAGGATCAGGAACATCGACAGGAAGCCCATAAAGTCCTTGTGCCCGACGAAATAGAGCACGCCGACTGTGGCAGCAGCCATCGCTATGAAATTCCAGAAGGTGAGGATCGAGCCGCCAATCTTGTCGGCGAGCAGACCGCCGAGCGGCCGCGACAAAGAGCCGACCAGAGGCCCGAGGAACGCGATTCCGATCGTCACCGTCGGAAACTGCGTCTTGATCAGCAACGGGAACGCTGCGGAGTAGCCGATGAAGGATCCGAACGTGCCGATATAAAGATAGGCCATGATCCAGGTGTGCTTGCGCTTCACCACAGCGAGCTGGTTCTTGATCGACGACTTCGCCGAGGTGAGGTTGTTCATGAAGAACACCGCACCGAACACCGCGATCGCGATCGGTAGCACCCACATCAGGCCCGCGTTCTGGAGGAAGATGCCGTCGACGGGCGTTGCCTGGAACAGGTTGATGACGGCGAGCGTCATCAGGATCGGGGTCATCAGCTGCACGCTGGAGACACCGATATTGCCGCCGGCCGCGTTGAGGCCAAGCGCCCAGCCCTTCATCCGGTCAGGGAAGAAGAACGAGATATTGGTCATGCTGGAGGCGAAATTGCCGCCGCCGAGACCGGCGGTCGAAGCCACCAGCAGCATCAGCCAGAACGGCGTGTCGGGCTGGCTCACGAAATAGGCGAGCGACAGCGTCGGGATGAACAGCACGGCTGCGCTGAAGATGGTCCAGTTGCGGCCGCCGAACGTCGTGACCGCGAAGGTGTAGGGAAAGCGCATCAATGCGCCGATCAGCCCCGGCACCGCGACGAGCTGGAACAGTTGGTCGGTGGTGTAGTGGAAGCCCGCCTGCGGCAGCTTGGTGGTGACGATGCTCCAGATCAGCCAGACCGAGAAGCCGATATGTTCGGCAACGATCGACCAGATCAGGTTACGCCTTGCGATGGTCTTGCCAGTCGCATTCCAGAACGCCTCGTCTTCGGGGCGCCAGTCTGAAATCCAAGTCGGATTTCGAGTCGGATTCTTCGTCATTACAAATCCCTTCTAGGCTCACCGCTGCGTCGTTGCAGGCTCTGCCTCCGCATGGAGGCGCGCTCCGAGGCCAGGCCCCGGTGGCGAGATCACGATGCTGATTGATGATGTTGAGGGACGTCGTCGTTGGCGTCGAAGAAGGTAATTCAACTTCCGTGCCAACTGTCCGCCATCAGGAAATACAGGGAATTCAGCGGCTTATTCGAATTGCCCGAAATTTTTGCAAGCACTTTTCGCACGCAAATTTTGCGATTCGCTCAATCCCTGTGCGGCGCACAAGGATTGAGCTTGATGATTCAAAAATGGGCGCAGGCTTTTCACGCGTTAACCACGGGTTTACGCGGCCTCGACGAAGCGATGGCGTTCATAGAGGAATTCGAGCACGCGCTGACGGCACTTCAGATAGGTGGCGTTGGTCGCAAGCTCGAGTCGCTTGCGTGGCCGCGCCAGCGGCACGTCCAAGACCTCGCCGATGCGCGCGGAAGGGCCATTCGTCATCATCACGATACGGTCGGAGAGCAGCACGGCTTCGTCGACATCGTGGGTGATCATCAGAATGGTGTTGCCGAGCTTCTGATGCAGCGCCATCACGGAGTCCTGGAGATGGGCACGGGTGAGCGCGTCGAGCGCGCCGAAGGGCTCATCCAGCAACAGCACCTTCGGCTCCATTGCCAGCGCCCGGGCAATGCCGACGCGCTGCTTCATGCCGCCGGAGATTTCGGACGGACGCTTGTCCCGGGCGTGCGCCATCTGCACCAGATTGAGATTGTACATCACCCAGGCATCGCGCTCGGCCTTTGTCTTGGTCTTGGCAAAGACCTTGTCGACGCCGAGCCTGACGTTCTCATACACGGTGAGCCACGGCAGCAGGCTGTGGTTCTGGAACACCACGGCACGATCGGGTCCCGGCGAGTTGACCTCACGGTTCTCCAGCAGCACGCCGCCGGTGGTGGCGCCCGTCAGCCCCGCGATGATGTTGAGCAGGGTCGACTTGCCGCAGCCGGAATGGCCGATGATCGAGACATATTCACCCTTCTCGATCGTCAGGTTGATGTCCTTCAACACCTCGGTCGTCGCGGCGCCGCGGGTGAAGATCTTGTCGATGTGGTCGAGCTTCAGATAGGCGGTCATGTGCCCTCTCTCTCAGTTCTGCGCGGTGCCGCGGGTGACGATTTTGCCGAGGCCCGCGATCAGGCGATCGAGCACGAAGCCGATGATGCCGACATAGAACAGCGCCAGGATGATCTCGCTGATATGTGAGGAGTTCCAGGCGTCCCAGATGAAGAAGCCAATGCCGACGCCACCGATCAGCATTTCGGCGGCAATGATGGCGAGCCAGGACAGGCCGATGCCGATGCGAAGCCCGGTGAAGATGTAAGGCGCCGCCGCCGGGATCATGATCTTGGCAAAGAACTCGAGCGGGTTGAGCTGCACCACCGCAGCGACGTTGCGATAGTCCTGCGGGATGTTGCGGACACCGACCGCGGTGTTGATGATGATCGGCCAGATCGAGGTGATGAAGATGACGAAGATCGCCGACGGCTGGCCGTCGCGGAATGCTGCGAGCGAGAGCGGCAGCCAGGCCAGCGGCGGAATTGTACGCAACACCTGGAACAGCGGGTCAAGCCCGCGCATCGCCCAGACCGACTGCCCGACCAAGACGCCGAGCGCGATGCCGGCAATCGCGGACAACGAGTAGCCGAGGGCCACGCGCTGGAGGCTGGCGGAGAGATGCCAGAAAAGACCCTTGTCGATGCCGCCATGGTCAAAGAACGGATCGAAGATCAGCTCCTTGGTGTCCTTGAATACCTTTGATGGCGGCGGCAGCGCCGAGCCGGCGCGGCGGCAGACGAGTTCCCACACCAGCGTCAACAAGGCGATCACAACCAGCGGCGGGATGACGCGCACAGCTAGCTCCCGAGCCATTCGCGCGTAGGTCTCTGCGCGCGGCGGGCGCTTCGGCGTCATCGCGACAACAGGCGCGGCAACGACCGCAGGCGCTGCAGTCTCAACCTCAATCTTCGTGGCAGGCATGTTCATCGCAATTTCTCCGGCATTAAGACGATGCGGCCGCCCAAAGGCGGCCGCGACGCTCCATCAGACTTCGACGCGCTTGATTGCGAGCGACTTCAGATAGGCCGCCGGATTTTCGGGATCGAACACCTTGCCGTCGAAGAAGGTCTCCTTGCCGCGCGAGGTCGATGCTGGAATGTCGGAGGCGGCGACGCCGAGCGCCTTGGCTGCATCCTTCCAGAGGTCCTCGCGGTTGACCTTGGCGATCAGCGCCTTGGTATCGAAGCCGGGCTCATACTTGCCCCAACGGATGTCCTCGGTGAGGAACCAGAGGTCGTGGCTCTGGAAGGGATAGGAGGCCTGGTCCTTCCAGAAGCGCATCTGCTGCGGCGAGTTGTCGACGACGCGGCCGGTGCCGTAGTCGAACTTGCCCTTCATGCGATCGGTGACGTCCTCAACCGGGCAGTTGATCCACTGGCGCTTAGCGCAGATGACGGCGGCCTCTTCGCGGTTCTCCGCCTTCTCGGCCCATTGCTGGGCTTCCATCACCGCCATCAGCAGCGCCTTCGCCGCCTTCGGATATTTGTCGACCCAGGCCGCGCGCATGCCGAAGGATTTTTCGGGATGCTTGTCCCAGAGCTCGCCGGTGGTGATCGCAGTGTAGCCGATCTCCTGATGGATCAATTGCAGATTCCAGGGCTCGCAGACGCAGAAGCAATCCATGGTGCCAACCTTCATGTTGGCAACCATCTGCGGCGGCGGCACCACGATGGTTTCGATATCCTTGTCCGGATCGATGCCGCCGGCGGCGAGCCAGTAGCGGATCCACAGATCATGTGTGCCACCGGGGAAGGTCATCGCCGCCTTCACGGCCTTGCCGCCCGCCTTCTTCCTCTCCAGCGCCGCCTTGAAGGGCGCGGTGTCGATGCCGACCTTGATGTCGGCATATTCCTTGGAGACCGAGATGCACTGACCGTTCAGGTTCAGCCGCGCCAGGATGTACATCGGCGTGGGCTGGTTGTTCTGCGTCACCTTGCCTGAGGAGATCAGATACGGCATCGGAGTGAGGATATGCGCGCCGTCGATGCCGTTGCCTTCGGAGCCGAGCACGAGGTTGTCGCGCGTGGTACCCCAGGAGGCCTGCTTCTGCACCTCGACGTCGGGCATGCCGTATTTGGCGAAGATGCCCTTTTCCTTGGCGACGAACAGCGGGGTTGCATCGGTCAGCGCGATGAAGCCGAGCTTGGCACCCTTGACCTCTGGGCCCGCATCCTGCGCGAACGCACCGGCGGGGAAATTCAGCTTGGCGGCGGCGAGGAGAGCGGCGGTAGAGCCGGCGGCCTTCAGCAACCGGCGGCGGCTGATGCCATTGTCGGAGGGCCGGCGAATGCGCTTGGTCATGTCTGGTGTCGTCCTTTGCGTCGTTGCGAATGATTGCATCAGTGCGCACGAGCAGCCCGTCCGTCCGTCACGCCCGAAAATGGCGCATGCGAACGCGCGACGGGGAGACCCCCGCCTGGGTGGCGTCAGCAAATTCGGATGAGAAGTCTCGCGGGACGGCTTCAATGGCGTCGGCTTGGAACCATTCAAGCTTCATGCCAAGGCCGCGATCAACAAAACAGCAGCATAATCAAACAATTATGCAGCCCGCGCCCTTCTGTCGCGGGCTTGCCGCGCACGCGAAATTTGCTGATTGCTCATTCCGTGTGCGCCGCACAAATCTTATGCAGCCGCCTATGCAACGGGCCGCGGACCCAGTCAAAGAAGGCTCGGGCCAAGCACTATCCAACTGATATTACTTCTATTTTATCGCGCGCTTACGCGGCACGCAACTTGCTTATCTATCGGTGTCAACGAAGACTGCGGCTTGCCGCATCGTTGCAGCCTCTGGCGGCTGCATCAGGAAGCTCCACTGCTTCGCAGCCTTCCCGGCTCAGTCCTCGTGACGCGATTCCCAAGGCTTCCAGACCTCCCATAGCCCTCGTGCGGGGCAGAACCGTCCGCACGGCCCATGACGCTCAGCCACGCTCTCTCCCGAGGGCGTGTCGGTCTCACCTACGAAGCAAAAGGAACCATTGATGTCGTATCTCGCGCCTTCGGAATTCGTCACCAAGATGGTGGACGCAGGCGAATCCAAGATCTTCATGTCCACCCGGGATACGGTCATCCGCGCCTATATGGCCGGCGCCATCCTGGCACTCGCGGCCTGGTTCGCAGTCACCATCAACGTCAACACCGGCCAGCCGCTCGTCGGCGCGCTGCTGTTTCCGGTCGGCTTCAGCATGCTTTATCTGCTGGGCTTCGACCTCCTGACCGGCGTGTTCGTGCTCGCCCCGCTCGCGCTGATCGACAAGCGGCCCGGCGTCACGCTCGGTGGCGTCCTGCGCAACTGGGGCCTCGTCTTCGCCGGCAATTTCGCCGGCGCCCTCACCGTCGCCTTCATGATGGCCTTCGTCACGACCTTCGGCTTCACCCAGGAGCCCGACAAGGTCGGCACGGCCATCGGCAATATCGGCGAAGGCCGCACGCTCGGCTATGCCGCCCATGGCGCGGCCGGAATGGCGACGCTGTTCATCCGCGGCATGCTCTGCAACTGGATGGTCTCGACCGGCGTGGTCGGCGCGATGATCTCGACCACCGTCCCCGGCAAGGTGATCGCGATGTGGATGCCGATCCTGGTGTTTTTCTACATGGTGTTCGAGCATTCGGTGGTGAACATGTTCCTGTTTCCGTCGGGGCTGATGCTGCACGCCAAGTTCTCGATCCTGGACTATTTCATCTGGAACGAGATCCCGACCGTGCTCGGCAACCTCGTCGGCGGCCTCGCCTTCACCGGCCTGACCCTCTACGCCACGCACGTGCTGACGAAGCCGAAGCGCGAAGTGGCGGCGAAGGCACAGTCACGCGCGGCGGCCTGAGCGATCGCTGTTCAAAAGAGGGAGCTTCGCCTGCTAGGGTGAAGCTCCCTTTGCATTGGTGGCGAGGATGGGCCGCGGGCTGAAGATGTCGATCGGGCAGCACTCCGACAAGGGGCGCAAGCCGGTCAACCAGGATTTTCACGGCGCGCTGATCCCCAGCGAGCCGCTGCTCGGCCTGAAGGGCATTGCGGTGGTGCTCGCCGACGGCATCTCGAGCAGTGCGGTGAGCCAGGTCGCGAGCGAGTCGGCGGTCAAGAGCTTCCTGACCGACTATTACTGCACCTCCGAATCCTGGACCGTGAAGACTTCGGCGCGTCGCGTTCTGGAAGCGACCAATTCGTGGCTGCACGCGCAAACGCGGCGCAGCCAATACGCTTACGATCGCGACAAGGGCTACGTCTGCACCCTCACGGCCATGGTCGTGAAATCCACAACAGCTCATATCTTCCACGTCGGCGATTGCCGGGTCTACCGTGTCGCCGGCAAGGCCCTCGAGCAACTCACCGAGGATCACCGGATCATCGTCTCGTCCGAGCAGACCTATCTCGGCCGCGCGCTCGGGATCAATCCGCAGGTCGAGATCGATTACCAGGCCCTTCAGGTCGAGCCGGGCGACATCTTCCTGCTGGCAACGGACGGGGCCTACGAATTCGTCGATCATCGCTTCGTCACGGGTGCGCTCGAAACGTATGCAGACGATCTCGACGCTGCGGCAAGAGCCATCGTCGAGGAAGCCTATCGGCGCGGCAGCGACGACAACATCACCGTGCAGATCCTGCGCATCGACGAGGTGCCGCAAACAGGCTCAGTCGATATTTTCGGCGGCGCGGCCGAACTGCCGCTACCGCCCCTGCTGGAGCCACGCGCATTGTTTGACGGCTATCGCATCGTCCGCGAAGTGCATGCCTCTAGCCGCAGTCACATCTACCTTGCCGTCGACACCGAGACCGAGGAGATGGTCGCGCTGAAAATTCCGTCGGTCGACCTGCGCGACGATCCCGCCTATCTGAAGCGTTTCCTGATGGAGGAGTGGATCGCACGCCGGATCGACAGCCCGCACGTGCTGAAGCCGCGCGCGCGGTCCAAACGACACAACTATCTCTATGTCGCCACCGAATTCATCGAGGGACAAACGCTGAGGCAATGGATGCTGGACAATCCACGTCCCGATCTCGAGACGGTGCGCGGCATCGTCGACCAGGTCGCGGCGGGCTTGCGCGCCTTCCATCGCATGGAAATGCTGCATCAGGACCTAAGGCCCGACAACATCCTGATCGACAAGACAGGCACGGCGAAGATCATCGACTTCGGCGCGGTCAAGGTCGCCGGCGTCGCCGAGGCAGCCCCCAATCCTGGTGATGCCGAGATGCTCGGCACGGTCCAGTACACAGCGCCGGAATATTTTCTCGGCGAAGGCGGCTCGCCGCGATCGGACATGTTTTCGCTCGCGAGCATCTGCTACCAGATGCTGACCGGGACCTTGCCCTATGGCGCCCAGCTTGCCCGCATCAGGGGGCGATCGGACGCCTGGAAGCTGAGATATCGTCCGGCCAGCCACGATGACCGTGCGGTGCCGATCTGGATCGATGGCGCGTTGCGGAAAGCGCTACATCCCGACCCGAACAAGCGCCACGAGGACCTGTTCGAGTTCACCTACGAACTCCGCAACCCCAACTCAGCTTATCTCAGCACGCGCACCACGCCGTTGATCGAGCGCAACCCGCTGCTGTTCTGGAAGCTGACGACAGTAACGCTGGCCTGCGTCGTCGTGGCCCTGCTCGCGCTGCTGCACGCGCGCTAAGCGGGGCCTGCGCCCCTTACGCCGGTTCGGCGGCCTTCGTCCCCAGCGGCTTCGGCGCGATGCCACCGCCAGGCTTGAGGTGAAATTCGTAGGTCATCAGGTGCCACCGTCCATTCGCCTTGCTGCCGTCGGGCATCTCAGCGTCGTTCCGCGGCTCGACCTTGGCGATCAGATCGTCCTTGACCCCGAACACCACGTCGGAATCGAGATATTTGTCGCCATCCATGAAGACGTGGGTGATCAGCGGCTCATAACCCTTGGCATTGACCAGGAAGTGCACATGTGCCGGGCGCATCGCATGGCGCTTGGTCTGCACGATCATCTCGCCCACCGGCCCGTCCGTCGGAATCGGGTAGCTGCAAGGTAAAATCGTGCGGAAAAAGAAGCGGCCGTCGCCGTCGGTGATGAAGCGCGCTCGCGCGGAAGCACCGACCTCGTCATAGTTTGCCTTCTGGGAATCATAGAAGCCGTCGTCGTCGGCATGCCAGACATCGACGGGCACGTTCGCGAGCGGCTTGCCATGGAGATCAGTGACGCGGCTCTGCACGAACATCCGCTCGCCGGTGAGATTGTTCGGCGAGATATCGGTGCCATGGGCGGTGACCTTGTGCTCCCCGACATAGAACGGGCCGAGCACCGTGGTCTGGGTCGCACCACCCCGGTCGCGATGGTTGACCGCGTCGACCAGCATGGAGACGCCGAGCACATCGGAGAGCAGGATGAATTCCTGGCGGGTGTCGGTGCATTTCTGGCCGGTCCGGGTCAGGAAATCGATGGCGTATTCCCATTCCTCGAAGGTTAGACCCGTCTTGCTCACGTAATCGTGCAGCGACTTCACTAATTCCTGGAGCAGGAATTTCGCGCGCGGGTTGGGCGCGTTGTCGAAACTCTTGACGACGGCCTCGGTGAGTTCGGTCTCATTGAACTGGGTCATGGTGCGTTTGCCCTGGATTTTCTCGTTGGCCCGGCCGGGCTGTTTTGGAGGCATTCCAGCCTGGAGCCTACACCATCGGGCAGCCTCGCGTTAAGCGCGACCCGCTTGGATTAAGGTCGTCATTTCGGCTATCAACGTCCAACAAATCTGCCCGGAGGAACTGATGCTCGCCCCTACCCCCGCCTCGCCCGAATCCGTGGGCATGTCCAAGGCCGCGCTCGACCGCGTCGATGCCCATCTGAAAGTCAGGTACATCGATGCCGGCCGTTTCCCGGGCACGCATCTCCTGGTCTACCGCCGCGGCAAGATCGCCCACAACTCGGTGCAGGGTTTCGCCGACGTCGAGCGCAAGGCGCCGATCAAGGACGACACCATCTACCGCATCTATTCCATGACCAAGCCGCTCACCAGCGTCGCCTTCATGATGCTGGTCGAGGAAGGCCTGGTCGCGATCGACGAGCCTGTCGCAAAGTACATTCCGGAATGGAAGAATCTCGGCGTGTTCGTCGCCGGCACCCACCCCAACTTTCTGACCCGGCCGCCGTCCCGGCCGATGCTGATCGTCGATCTCCTGCGCCACACGTCAGGACTGACCTACGGTTTCCAGCAGCGCTCCAATGTCGATGCCGCCTATCGCGCCGAGAAGATCGGCGAGGTCGAGAAATCAGGCACGCTCGAAGGCATGATCGAGAGCCTGGCAAAGATCCCGCTGGAATTCTCGCCGGGCGAGTCCTGGAACTACTCGGTCGCGACCGACGTGATCGGCTATCTCGTCGGCAAGATCTCGGGGATGCCGTTCGAGCAGTTCCTTAAAGCACGCATCCTCGATCCGCTCGGCATGACCGATACTGACTTCTACGTCCCGGCCTCGAAGGCGCATCGCTTCGCCGCCTGCTACAACGCCGATCCCGGCGGCGGATTCACCATGCATGCCGGCCAGCGCCGCGAGGGCCTGACCCTCCAGGACGACCCGACCAAGAGCTCGTTCCTCTCGCCGCCCTCCCTCATTTCCGGTGGCGGGGGGCTCTGCTCGACCATGGCGGACTATCTCACCTTCTGCCGTGCGCTGCTCAACGGCGGCGAGCTTGGCGGTGTCAGGCTGATCGGGCCGAAGACGCTGGCGCTGATGACGACCAACCACATTCCTGGCGGACAGGCACTGCCTGACGTGTCGCGCTCGCTGTTCTCCGAGGCGACCTACAACGGCATTGGCTTCGGTCTCGGCTTTGCGGTGACGATGCGCCCCGCGGAGACGCTGATCGCAGGCAGCCCCGGCGAATATAATTGGGGCGGCGCAGCCACGACCTCGTTCTGGATCGACCCGGCCGAGGAACTCATCACCATCTTCATGACCCAGGTGCTGCCGTCGAGCGCCTATCCACTCCGGCGCGAGCTGCGCAGCATGGTCTACGCCGCGATCACCGAGAGCAATCTCTGACGCTCCTGACATTTGTTGCATCGGGCTCCGCGCGCAATCGCGGAGCCCGATCGATTTTTGCTGCTCAGTGGAAGTGGCCGATCAGATAGATGCCGCCGCCGATCACAAGCACGGCCGGTACGGCCCATAGGATCAAGACTGGCATTTGCATCCTCCTCAGTTTGACGTGCAGACCTTGACGGTCTTCATGCCGCTCTCGGCCTCAGTGCGCGATTTGTAGACCGTGCCCGACGGGCTGACGACGGTCATGCTCGTCTCCGTCGGCTTCTTGTCGACGACCGTGCACTTCTTGGTCTTGACGTCCTGCACGACGTAGAACTCGTCGGCCGCGAACGCCGGCAACGAAAATGCAGCAATCATCACTGCCGCGGTTGCGATCCTCAGCTTCATTCTCTCCTCCTCCAATTGCCGGGTGTTCCTCACCCGGTCGAATTGCAAACGGGAAAAACTAGCAATTAGTTCCTATCCGCCGGGAACGTCACTTTTCAGGGATGTTGAAGGAGCGATCGTTTCTCGAAGTTGATCACATGACATCGCATCGAGAGGCCTGGATCGCCGGGCTCAGCCTGGCGGCCGTGTACGCGGTATGCCTGCTGCTCACCGCCATCAACATGAGCTGAGGCGTTAGCAACCGCGCCGCAAAAACTCCGTTCGGCCTGCTGGAGCCATCCGAAAATCGTGGCGCCGTGCGCGTCCTGTCCGTATGGTTCTCTCAAAATCATACACCGGCGCACAAGCGCTGGAACCGGGACGCCCGCGTTTGTCAAAGCTCACCCTGCCGGTCCGGCTCGCTCTCCTGGTCACGGGAACGATGTTGCCGCTGATCGTCTTCGCGGTCGGCATCGCGTTCTACAACTACAAGCAGGACCGCGGCGACGCGACCCGCCGCGTGCTGGAGAACGTGCGCAGCATGCGCCTGGTGCTGGATTCCGAAGTGCAGCGGATGACCGGCGGGTTGCAGGTGCTGGCGCTCACGAACTCGCTGCGCGACGACGACTTTGCCAATTTTCGCCGTATCGCGCTCGGCTTCCTCGAACAGTATGGCAAGGGCGGCCTGCTGCTGATCTCGGACAGCAAGGGACGCATCCTGTTTTCTTCCACATCGGAAGACACCGCGAGCCTGCCGCCACGCAGCAATATGACGATCGTGGAGAAGTTGTTCGCGACCAAGGCACCGCAATATTCCGACCTGTTCAACGGCGCCTACAACCATCGGCAGGTGCTCACCGTCGAGGTTCCGGTGTTCCGCGACGGTGAAGTGGTCTACGACCTCTGCTTCAGTCCGCCCATCGGTATTTTCCAGAACCTCGTCGAGAAGCAGCGGCCAGACCCGGAATGGACGGTCTCCCTGCTCGACACCACGGGCACCGTGTTCGCCCGCGTGCCCAATCCAGGCGAAACCTTCGGCAAGCGCGCTTCGCCCTCGCTCTACACCGAGATGTTTCGCAGCAACGAGGCTGCGCTCTCATCGGTGTCGCTCGACGGTACTCCACTCGCGTCCGCCTATACGCGATCGCATCTGACCGGCTGGACGGTCGCCGCCGGCGTCCCCGAAAGCTCGCTGATCGCCCCGCTCTGGCGCAACATCGCGATCACCAGCCTGATCGGCGGCGTGCTGCTGCTGGTCGGCCTCACCTTCGCCGTCAGGATGGCCACCACGATCGCGCGCGGCGAGATGCTGCACAATCTCTTGGTCGAGGAGCTCAACCACCGCGTCAAGAACACGCTGGCGTTGATGCAGGCGATCGCGGTGCAGACTTTTCGCAGCGCCAGCCGGGACGAGCGGACCAAGTTCGAGGGACGCCTCGGTGCGCTCGCGGAAGCGCATAATCTGCTCAGCCAGGAGAAATGGGCGGGCTCGGAGCTGCGGGACGTGATTGCCCGTGCGCTCCAGCCGTTCCTGTTGGCCAATCCCGACCGGATCCGGATGGCCGGTCCGGCCGTGCCGCTGTCGCCGCGGCTTGCCGTCGTGCTGTCGATGATCGTGCACGAGATCGCGACCAACGCCGCGAAATACGGCGCACTCTCCAACGAGACCGGCCGGGTGACGCTGGACTGGGAGGTCATGGCCGATGCACCGAAGCCGCGGCTGCGGCTGATCTGGACCGAGATCGGCGGCCCGTTGGTGACGGCGCCCGTGCAGCGCGGCTTTGGCTCACGCCTGATCGAACGCAGCGCGCGCGACCAGCTCGGCGGCGAGGCGACGGTGGACTTTTTGCCGCGCGGCGTGGTTTGCACCGTGATCTGCGCGCTGGACGAGACGCGGTGAACGCACCCGCACCGCGTGCGGAGACTATGCCTATTGGTTCTCCATGGGCCGACTCTGGTCGCGCAGCAGGAGCACTCCCCGAGGGAACTGAACCCATTGAAGCCTAGACTCGCACCAAGCGGCTACCTTGGGTTCAGGAAACGTCGGATCGGCAAAGCATCCAACCGGAATGCCGATGAGGTCCGGCAAGAGCTCAAGAGCTGTGCTCACGGTCGAACCACATAACGGGCAGAAAATGCATTCGACGTTCCCGCCTGACTCGCCTTTTCGGGCATAGGTCAAGCTGCTGCCGGAGCGTCCCTTTACTTGGCTCTTGCTCCATCGCGAGGTTAGGGCAAATGCGCTTCCTGAGCGCCTTTGACACCGTGTACAGTTGCAAGCTGAAACCAATGCCGGCTCGCCCTCGACGCTTAGACTTAGCTGTCCGCAATGGCAGCTCGCCGTGCGCATCATGCGGTCACCCTTCCAGCTCTTTCGAGAGCAGTTCAAGCCCGGGCGCAATACAATCTTAGATCATTGTTGTGCGTCAATAGCATTCGCGTGCGAGGACTTCGGCAAAAGGGCTATTAGGCGACAACGACGATCGAAAGAAGCGACTTTCGTTTTCATTCCCGACACCCCCACCATGTGGAGAGTCCGCCGCCCTACCCGATCGTCTGTAGCGCCGGAAACGTCTCGAGCAGCCAGATGCTGACATTCGACACCGCGCCGGTGAGGAAGCCGATGCCGGTGATCACCATCAGCACGCCCATGGCGCGCTCGACATTGACGAGGTGGCCCTTCATGCGCGCGAACAACGTCGAGAACTGCTCGATCATCAGCGCCGCGATCAGAAAGGGAATGCCGAGGCCCGCGGAATAGACTGCAAGCAGCCCTGCGCCCCTCGTCATCGTCGCCTCAGCTGCGGCAATCGAGAGGATCGCAGCGAGGATCGGACCGATGCAGGGCGTCCAGCCGAACGCGAAGGCGAGTCCCATGATATAGGCGCCCCAGAGCCCGACGGGCTTGGGGATCGGGAGCCGGCCTTCACGCATCAGGATGCCGATGCGCGTCAGCCCGAGGAAGTGCAGGCCCATGATGATGATGACGATGCCGGCAAGGATCGACAGCTCGGCCGACCAGGCGCGGATCAACCCGCCGACAAGCGAGGCGCTGGCGCCGAGCGCCACGAACACCGTAGAGAAGCCCAGCACGAAAAGCAGCGCCGCCATCATGATCGCGCGCTTGGAGGCCGTTTCAGGCTCGCCGCTCTCGACATGCTCGATCGTGGCGCCGGTGAGATAGATCAGATAGGGCGGAACCAGCGGCAGCACGCAAGGAGAGAGGAAGCTGACAAGGCCGGCGATCATCGCCGCCGTAATCGAGACATTTTGCATGATGCAGTCGGAGCCATCCCGGGCTCTCGGGCCAGCGCGCGGGGATTGCGCTCATGACCGGAGCCGAACCGGCTCTGGTGTAGCCGATGCCGGGGAATGCGCAACAGAGGCGCGATCAAACAGACGCGATCAAACTGGCGCGATCAAACTGGGCTCCTCCCGATGCCGCCTGTGATCACAGATGCGGCATCGGGACGCGCACAAAGCTCGCCAAAAAGCGAGATCAGGCGGCGCGGCTACTTCACCACGCGGAGCAGCGGACGCCGGGGCTGGTCCTGCGTCTGCTTGGAGGGGGGCAGCGGCTCGCTGGCAGCGCTCCGCAGCATTTCGTCGCACAGCGCCTTGAGGTCGGCACTGTCAATTCCTTTGAGCTTCATCCTGACATCGAGGATGACGATCGAGAGTAGCTCAGCCGATTCACGGCTATTGCTCTCGTTGAGAACCTTGCGGCACTCCTCGAGCGTCTCGAGCACCGATTGCAATTGTTCGTCTGAATGCGACACCGGAGTTCTTTCCGTTAATTCGGGCTGCGAGACGTGCTTGTAACAATGCCCTCGGCCCTCAAAGCGAATGAAGGATAGCACGAGGAGTCCGAGCCCTCGAAGACGATTTCAATATGTTTCCGCGTCGAAACTTGGGTTCCGGACAGCATCGCTCCGCGGCGTAAGCCGGAACGGTCAAAGCAAAAATGCTTGGACCAACGCGCTTGATCCATCCCACGCGAACGCGCGACATCTCGCACGTCAGCTTGCGGTCCGCATGGACCCTGCAATCCCGCAGCCATGGTAAGGCTCGCAACGGAACGCACGTGTACCCCTCTTCCAGGCAAAAACGAGCCCGATTCCCAACCCTTAGCACACTCAAATACCACTGCGGGCGCGGTAAGTATGGCGTTCAAAACTCACCGTTCCCCAACCCGTCGTGGTTGTGGTTTGCGCTAGATTCTGCCAGTTTACCGGCCCGAAGGGACTTGTATGCACTCCTTGGCGGAAAGGGGCGTTCCACTGGAGGAACGCCTAAAGACAAACATCAGCGGCCTGTCCGATTGGGACGCGGCCCGCATTTTCCTGGAAGTCGTTCGATGCGGCAGTTTCCGCTCGGCGGCTGAACGCTTGTCGCTGTCGATCAACGCTGTCCGCCGCCGAATCGACGATTTCGAGCGCCAGACCGGCACTACCCTGTTTACCCGCGACGTCCACGGAACTCATCTGACCGATGAAGGCGCGCTGGTGGTCTCCGCCGTCGAGCGCATGGAGGCGGCCGCCTTCGACGTGCTGCGCACCAGCGATTCGACCGCCAATGCCCTCACCGGCGAGGTCCGCGTCGCGGTCACGGAAGGTTTGGGCACGTTCTGGCTCGCGCCGCGGCTGGTGGAATTCCAGCAAGCCTATCCGAATGTGCTGGTCGATTTGCATTGCGCGATGCGCTCGGCCGACGTCTCACGTCACGAGGCCGACGTCGCCATCCATCTGTCGCGTCCGTCGGCGCTCGACGTCAAGCTGGTGCGGCTCGGCCGCATGCACCTGATGTTCTGGGCCTCCAAGAGCTACATCGAGAAATACGGCGCGCCGCGCTCGGCTGCGGAGTTGATCAAGCACCGCCTGGTGCTGCAATTCGCCGACCAGATCGCCGCCAAGGAAACCTTTGAGAGCTTCTTCCCGGGCGTTCCGGAACGTGACCTTCTGGTCATGAAGACCAACGTCTCAAGCGCCAACTACTGGGCGGTCGCGAATGGCGCCGGCATCGGCGTCTTCCCGAGCTATGCCATTGCGCTTGGCGGGAAGTTGATTCCACTGGAGGTCGAGTTGAACCGACCGCTGGATATCTGGTTGTCCTACCACGCTGGTAGCGGCCGGATTCCCCGCGTGCGGCACATGATTGACTGGCTGATCGAGGCTTTCAATCCGGCTCGCTTCCCGTGGTTTAAGGAGGAGTTCGTGCACCCGCATGAATTCAAGGACTCGTATATGGGCGAACCCCTGACCCAGCTCTTCGGGGGATTTTCAACCGAAGAACAAAGGTGAAAACGAAGATGAAAGCAGCGGCGAAGAGAATGAAGCAGCGCAGTGCCGGCAAGCCGGACATCGAGCTTGGCAAGCGCATCCGTCTGCGGCGCGTCGAGATGAAGATCTCGCAGGCTGAGCTCGGCGAAAAGCTCGGGGTCAGCTTCCAGCAGGTCCAGAAATACGAGAAGGGCGTCAATCGCGTCGGCGCGGCTCGGCTTCAGCAGATCGCCACCGCCCTCGATGTGCCCGTGACCTTCTTCTATGACGGCGACAACAAGGCCCGCGAAGTCGAAAGCCTCCTGTTCCTGGACTCGGCTTTCAGCCTCCGCCTGCTGCGCGCCTACAGCAAGATCAAGGATCAGACGGTGCAGCGTCAGCTCGTCTCGCTGATGGAATCGATCGCAGCGAACGAAGACTGAGCCGGTCGACGGCCTGGCCTTCACGGCCAATGTTCAATCCGCCGCGTCGCGGGGACGCGGCTGGATTGGGCGGGTGCCTGGCAGGCCGGAATTGACGAGATCAGATGGGGTCTGCGCGCCGCCAGCGCGCGGCCTTTGTCTCTTGGGGCGGCGTGGCCGCCCCTTTTTCTTTGTGCTCCAGCGGCGTTTGACCGCCATCGATCGCGATTTTTCGCGAACCCCTCCCGGCCTTGCTGCGACCAAACCGAGAGCCTTGGCGCCGGCGCGTGGGGGCTCGATGCGCCATGCTTAGTGGGACCGTAACCCTGTTACCCTAGGGTCCCGCCGATTTCAGCGAATCGGCACACACAGCTTGGGTGGCCGGGAATTGCCAATGCGAGTGCCCGTTCGGGCCTCGTTCTCTCGCCTAGTTCTCTCGCCTAGTTCTCTTGGGGAAAACCAGACAAATGTCGAAACGCCATGCCGTGATCGTTGCCATGAACCTGTTCGCGGCGGGCCTCCTCGCCAGCGCCACCGCATTCGCGCAGACAGAGACGACCGGTCAGGCCAGCCCCAAACCCGCCGCACCGTCCGGTACGGTGCCCACGGCCGCCAACCCGGCTCACGCCCCTGCCCCCAAAACCGCTGTCGCGGCACCGGCGTCAACCGCCGAGAGCCGCTCGGCCGCCGCGCTCGCGCTGACGCACGAGCCGACCTATGACGAGGGCACCGCCCAGCGGATCAAGGACGCGGCGCTGAGCTATTCCGATCTCGCGGTGCGCGGCGGCTGGCCGACGATCCCCGCTGACGCCAAGTTCGCGCTCGGCGTTCCGGGCGCCAATGACGATCTCCTTCGCAAGCGCCTGATCCTGACCGACGACCTCGCCGCCGACAAGACGACCGGCGCGTTCGACCAGGACCTCGCCGACGGCGTGAAACGCTTCCAGGCCCGCCACGGTCTCGCGCCGACCGGCACGATGACGCCGCGCACGCTCACCGCCATGAACGTCCCCGTGCAGAAGCGCATCCGCCAACTCGAGGCCTCGCTCGAGCGGCTCGAGAACACCAATTTCAGCTTCGGCCAGCGCTATGTCGTGGTCAACATCCCGGCCGCCTTTGCCGAGGCGGTCGAGAACGACGTCGTGGTGCGGCGTTATCGCGTCATCGTCGGCAAGACCGAAAAGCCCTCCCCGACGCTGACGGCCCAGATCACCGGCGTCGTGCTCAATCCAACCTGGACGGTGCCCTCCTCGATCGCCAAGACCGAGATATCAGCGCATATGCGCAAGGACCCGACCTATCTGTCCCGCATGCACATGGAGGTGCTCGACGGCCACGACAATCCGATCGATCCGCATTCGGTCGACTGGTCGGGCACGCACGCGCCGAACTTCACCGTGCGCCAGCAGAACGGCACGTTCAACGCGCTCGGCGCGGTGAAGATCGACATGCCGAACTCATATTCCGTCTACATGCACGACACCAACCAGCGCAGCCTGTTCAGCGACGATTACCGCTTCGATTCCCACGGCTGCTCGCGCGTCGACAATGTGCGCGATCTCGCCGCCTGGCTGCTCAAGGACCAGCCGAAATGGACCCGCGCCGAGATCGACGCGGCGATCGCCACCGGCCAGCACCAGGAGGTCGCCATGGCCAGGAAGGTGCCGGTGGCCTGGATCTATCTCACGGCCTGGATGACCAAGGACCAGACCGTCCAGTTCCGCAACGACGTCTATAACCAGGACGAGCAGTTGCTCGAGGCGACCGCCGAGGAAGCTGCGTTCTTCAGCAATGCCGGCAACCATCCGCTGACCGCGCACATGGCGCAGTAGGCATGCAATCCCGCTACGGGCGGATGCAGGACCGCATCCCCCGCCGCGGTTGACCCGGGCCTTCGCCCGGCCGCACATTGCGCCTCGCCCAACGAGAAGCGAGCGCGCGATGCCTGATCTGTCCCAAGCTACTCCCTACGCCGACGGCAAGATCCTCAAGCAGATCACAGACGGCGTCGGCGTGATCACCTTCAACAATCCCGACAAGCGCAACGCGATGTCGCTGGAGATGTGGGAGGGATTTGGCGAGGCGTTGACGGCCTTGCGCGACGACGATTCAGTGCGCGTCGTGATCCTGCGCGGTGCCGGCGGCAAGGCTTTCGTGTCGGGCGCCGACATCAGCCAGTTCGAAAAGGTCAGGCACAACGCGGCTGCGTCCGAAGAATACGGCAAACGCAGCGCCGCCCAGCGCGCGCTGCTCGCCGATTACCCCAAGCCGACGATCGCTTGCATCCAGGGTTTTTGCCTTGGCGGCGGCATGCAGGTTGCGATGCTGACCGACATGCGCATCGCGGCGCATGACAGTCAGTTCGGTATTCCGGCGGCGAAGCTCGGCATCGCCTATGGCTTTGACGGATTGCGCCACCTGGTGTCGCTGGTCGGCCCGTCCTGGGCGCGGCTGTTGATGTACACGGGCATGCGCATTGATTCCGCCGAGGCGCTGCGCATCGGCCTCGTCGAACGCGTGATCCCGGACGACCAGCTCTGGGGCGAGACCATGGCGATCGCCGAGACGATCTCGCACAACGCGCCGCTCGCGATCAAGGCCGCCAAGATCACCATCGCCGAAGTGCTGAAGGATGAGAGCGCCCGCGACATGAACGCGATCAAGGCGATCGGCACGGCTTGCATGGACAGCGCGGATTTTCGCGAAGGCCGGCAGGCTTTCATGGAAAAGCGCAGGCCGCAGTTTAGAGGGAAGTAGTCCCGGCGTTCGGTCACGCCGGAGACCGGAATAGATCCTGTTGAGGATTGATACGTCAAATGCCCGACCTGCCCGTGGAATCCTTCATTATCGATCGCCTTCAAGAAGGCGGCTGGCGCGTCATTCAACGCCGGGCCAACCTAACCGATCTGCCGATCGCCGACTTTGTTTCGTACCGTGACGCTAAGGAATGGGTGAACTGGAAGTCCGGCCAACCCAGAACCAATCTGTATGTCACGACGAAAGAAACGTCGCCGCAGCCGAGGCTGGTCGAAGTCGCGATCGAGCCGCGGTCGAAGGCCGACGCAGAGACGCTCAGCATTGCGCTGGCGGAGCTCGCGGCTGAAGATCCTGCGTTTGAAATGTCGATCGACCCCGAATCCGGGCAGATCATCTTGAAGGGCGCGAACGAACTTCATCTCGACGCCAAGCTCGAAATCCTCAGGCGCACCTACCGCATCGATCCCAGAGTTGGGGCGCTGCAGGTCGCATTCCGTGAGTGCATCACGCGACCGGCCGAGGTGGAATATGCCTACAAGAAGCAGTCGGACGGCTCAGGCCAGTTCGCGGCCGTCAAGCTGCGTGTCGAGCCGAACCAGCCTGGCGAGGGCTACCGGTTCGAGTCCAGGATCACCGGCGGCGCGGTGCCGAAAAACTACATCCCCGGCATCGAAAAAGGAATCGAGAGTGTGCTTCCCGCAGGCGTGGTGGCCGGCTACCCCGTGGTCGACATCAAGGTCGAGCTGATCGACGGCAAATATCATGACACCGACTCTTCCGCACTCGCCTTCGAGATCGCCGCACGTGCGGCGCTCCGAGAGGCGCTTCAGAAGGCAGGATCGTTGCTGCTCGAGCCGATCATGACGGTGGAGGTGGTGGCCCCGGAGGAGTGTATCGGCCTCCTCATCGGAGACTTGAATTTGCGGCGCGGACAGATCCGGGGGCAAGACATTCGCAGCGGCGCCGCCGTCATCAGCGCGATGGTGCCGCTGATCAACATGTTTGGCTACGCGAATAACCTGCGCTCGATGAGCAAGGGCCGCGCAACCTTCACGATGCAATTCGATCACTATGCCCCGGCGCCCTCGCCCGGGAGCGACCCGCCGTTTCGGCCTGCGATCGGAATGCGGGCCTGAACGACGCTTTGCGGACGATCGGAGAGACAATAGCCGCTCGTGCCCTGGAGCGGACCAGGCACATGTTTCTAGGAAGCGGCTTCGTCGAGAATCTGGCCGGTTGTTACGATGCGAACAGAGCAATTTGTTAAGAGGTCGCTCCAGACCCAATGATGATGCCTGATTACGGCAGTGGCATCCATGTGCGGCCGATCGCTCACTGTATGAGCGTCGCTGGCGACAACGACGTGGTGGTCGTTTGATATGGCCGAACGGACCGTTGAGTCGACGCAGGAATCGGTCGCCCAGCCGCTGACGATGACCCGATCCGGCGCAATTCGGGCGAGGGTGCCTTGCAGCCCGGTTCGAACAAACGGATCATTCAATGTCTTCTCGATCACAGCGTCGTCTGGGTGACCAGCTAGTTCGGGCAGAAATGACCACCCTTCGGTGTCCCGCTCAAAACTATCGCCCGGTTTGCCGCAGTGCCTAATCCATATGACCTTGCCAGATCTCTCACGCACCATCGCGGTCAGCAAATTGATGCGTTGAACCACGCCCTGAAGATCGTGCTTTGGCGGACCATTCAAGAGACCCACCTGCATGTCGACCACAATGATAGCATCCATCGGCCTTGCTCGTACCTTCCTCAGAGCGCCGCGAGCACCGCCTTGGTGATATCGGCCGTGCCGTTGCTGCCGCCGAATTCCATCGGCTTGAGCCCGCCGGCATAGACCTGATCCACTGCGCGCTCGATTCTTTCGCCGGCTTCAGCGGCGCTCTCAAGACCGTGCTTGTCGGCAAGCCAGTCGAGCATCATCGCCGCAGACAGGATCATGCCGGTAGGGTTGGCCTTGCCCTGCCCCATGATGTCAGGCGCGGTGCCGTGGCATGGCTGGAACACGGCATATTTGTCGCCGATGTCGGCCGACGGCGCCATGCCGAGACCGCCGATGAGGCTGGCCGTGATGTCGGAGACGATGTCGCCGAACATGTTCTCCATCACCATCACGTCGAAGTCCCAGGGGCGCTTGACCAGCATCGCCGAGCAGGCATCGACATAGAGATGATCCGTCTTCACGTCCGGATGACGCTTGGCGGCCTCGTCGAAGATCCGGCGGAAGAAGGCGAACGCCTTGAACACGTTCGCTTTGTCGACGCAGGCAAGCGACCCCGGCTTGCCGCGCGCCTTGCGCCGCTCCGCGAGGCGGAAAGAGAACTCGAACAGCCGTTCCGAGGTCTTGCGCGTGATGACCAGCGTCTCGCGCGCGTCTTCATGCGTGACCACGCCCTTGCCCATCGATGCGAACAGGCCTTCGGTGGACTCGCGGATCACGACGAGATCGATGCCGCGCTTGTCGGCACCGACGATCGGGCTCGGCACGCCCGGAATGAGGCGTGCAGGCCGCACGCCGGCGTAGAGATCGAAAATGAATCGCAGCTCGATCTGCGGCGCGATCTCGGTGTTGTCGGGGTAGCGCACCGACGGCAGGCCGCAGGCACCGAGCAGGATCGCGTCGGCCTCCTCGCACAGCTTGACGGTGGATTCAGGCATCGACTTGCCGGTGGCGAGATAGTTGGTGGCGCCGGCCGGCGCCTCGGTGAAGCGGAAGCGCAAGTCCGATTTCGTCTCGATCTTGCGCAACACTTCGAGTGCTGGCGCCATGACTTCGGGACCGATGCCGTCACCGGCGAGCACGGCAATGTGGAAGGCGTTATTTGCGGACATGAATGATTCCTGCTCTCTCAACGTCATGCCCGGGCTTGACCCGGGCATCCACGTCTAAGTACCGTTTCCGCGCCAAGACGTGGATGGCCGGGACAAGCCCGGCCATGACGAGAAACAAAAACGCTGGCTACGGCATCAGCACCGTGCGCCCGACCACCGCGCCCCGTTGCAATTGCACCAGCGCCTCGTTGGCCTTGTTGAGCGGCGCCTTCGTCACCGGAATCGGGGCGACGTTCTTGCTGCGAACGAGATCAAGCAGCTCCTGCGTCTCACGCAGATTGCCGACATAGCTGCCCTGGATCGTCACCGCCTTGATCGGGATCAGCGGCAAGGCCCAGGTCGCGCCGCCGCCGAACAGGCCGACGATGACAAGCTTGCCACCCTTGGTCAGGCAGTCGAAGCCGAGCTGCGTCGTCGCGGGGTTGCCGACGAGGTCGATCACGGCGTGGATCGGGCCGCCCGCTTTCTTCGCTAGCTGCTCCAGCGCATCCGGAGCCTTGGGATCGACGGTCGCAAGCGCACCGGCCTTCTCCGCCGCTTCGCGCTTCCTGGCGTCGATGTCCACCATGATCGCGCCCTTGCCGCCCATGGCCTTCAAGAGCGACAGCGCCATCAGCCCGAGGCCGCCGGCGCCGAACATCACGATCGGCTTGTCAAAATGCTGCTCGACCTTCTTCAGTGCGCTGTAGGTGGTGACGCCCGAGCAGGCATAGGGCGCGGTCGTGGCGGGATCTAGTCCCTTCAGATTGAGCAGATAGCGTGGATGCGGCACCAGCATGTGGTCGGAATAGCCGCCGTCGCAATAGACGCCGAGCGAACGCGGCGTCAGGCACATGTTCTCATCGCCGGCGTGGCACGTCGCGCATTTGCCGCAGCCGATCCAGGGATAGACGAGGCCGACATCGCCGAGCTTGAGACCGGCCTGATCGGTCGGCTTCACATCAGGACCGAAGGCCAGAACCTCGCCGACGGTCTCATGCCCCATGGTGAGCGGCAGATTGATGCCGCGGTCCTTCAGCGACAACGGCTTGCGGCCGTGGCCGAGATCGTAGCCGCCTTCCCAGATGTGGAGATCGCTGTGGCAGACGCCGGCGGCCTTGACCTTGATCAGCACCTGCGTGCCCGTGGGCTGCGGCGTCGCCTCGTCGAACTCCTGCAGCGGCGCCTTGAAATCGGCGACCTTGAAACTCTTCATCGGAATCCTCCCGGCATGCTTTTCGTCGCGCCACCATGCCATGGGCGGCGCGGCGAGACAAACCCGGAAGGTGTGTTAGTTCAGACCAACGGATGATGACAAGCCGCGGAATGACCGGGCGCGACCTCGCGCAACTCCGGTATCTCCGCGCTGCATCGCTGATCCGCGCGCGGGCAGCGGGTGCGGAAGCGGCAGCCGGACGGCGGCGCAATCGGCGACGGCGGCTCGCCGGTCGCCACACTCTCGATGGGACGCACATCCGGATCCGGCACCGGGATCGCCTGCAGCAACAGTGCGGTATAGGGATGAGCGGGTTTTGCAAACAATTGCTCGGACGGACCAACCTCGCAGAGCCGGCCGAGATACATCACCGCGACGCGGTCGCTGACCGCTTTGACCACGGCGAGGTCATGCGCGATGAACAGCAGCGTCAGGCCAAAGCGCGCCTTCATCTCCTCCAGCAGATTGAGAATCTGCGCGCGAATGGAGACGTCGAGCGCCGAGACCGGCTCGTCGCAAACGATAAATTCCGGATTGAGCACCAGCGCCCGCGCGATACAGATACGCTGGCACTGGCCGCCGGAGAATTCGTGCGGCAGGCGGCCAGATACCAGATCAGGATCGAGTCCGACCGCGGACAGGACCTCGTGCACGAGCGCCTTCCGCTTCTCCGCATCCTTGAAGCCGGCGATGATCAGCGGCTCGGCCACGATGTCGCCGATGCGCCGACGCGGATTGAGCGAGGCGATCGGGTCCTGGAAGATCAGCTGCACGCGACGGCGCATTTTGCGCAGCGCCTCGCCCTCCATCGCGGTGAGGTCTTCGCCGTCGAACAGCACCCGGCCGCTCTTTGCGCGGCGCAATTGCAGCACGGCCCGCCCCAGCGTCGACTTGCCGCAACCGGATTCGCCGACCAGTCCCAGCGTCTCGCCGCGGGCAACGTGAAGGCTGACGCCGGAGACGGCATGCACGGTCCGGTTGCCGAGGCCATATTCGACCACGAGATTATCGACGTTCAACAGCGGCTCGTTGCGCTCGGCCAACTGCGTCACGCGCCAACTCCCTCGGCCATCTGAATAGGATGGAAGCAGGCATAGAGATGCTCTGGCACCTCGGCCACCTTCAGCTCGGGCTTGGCCTGCTGACAGCGGGCCGTGGCATAGCGGCAGCGCGGCGCAAAGGAGCAGCCTTTCAGCGGCCGCGTCGGATCGGGCGGACGTCCCGAGATGGCCGGCAGCGGCGTATGCGGAGCGGTCTCGAGCTTCGGGATCGCGGCCAACAGCGCCTCGGTGTAGGGCATGTGCATCCGCTTGAACAGCGTGGGGGTCGGCGCATGCTCCACCACCCTGCCCGCATACATCACCGCGACCTCGTCGGCGCGACCCGCGACGACGCCGAGATCGTGCGTGATCAGGATCATCGCCATGTGGCGGCGGCGCTGCTCGCGCGCGAGCAGGTCGAGGATCTGCGCCTGGATGGTAACGTCGAGCGCGGTCGTCGGCTCGTCCGCGATCAGGAGCTTCGGCTCGCAGGACAGCGCGATGGCGATCGCGACGCGCTGGCGCATGCCGCCGGAGCATTGATGCGGGTACTGCACAAGCCGCTGCTCCGGCGCCGGAATGCCGACGGCCGCAAGCAGCTCGACGCTGCGCTGCCACGCCGCCGCAGCATCGAGCTCGAGATGCTCCTGGATCGTCTCCATCAGCTGGGTGCCGATGGTGAGCACCGGATTGAGCGAGGTCATGGGATCCTGGAACACGACCGCGAGATCGCGTCCACGCAACTGCCGCAGCTTCTCAGGGTCGAGACGCGCCAGATCCTGGCCGTCGAACATGACCCGCCCGGAGAGCTTCGCCTTCTTCGGCAGCAGTTGAAGGATCGCGCGCGACAGCATGGTCTTGCCGCAGCCGGATTCACCGACGATGCCGAGCGTGCGGCCCGGCTCCAGCGACAGGTCGACATGATCGACTGCCCGCAGGGTCCCGCGCGGCGTCGGCAGCTCGACGGCGACGTCCTCGACGATCAGAAGGGGCACGCTCATAGTGCCCCCTGACGCGGGTCGGTCAGCGCCCGCATGGTGTCGCCGACGAGGTTGAAAGCCAGCACGGTCAGGAACAGGCCCGCCGCCGGCAGGAAGGCCAGCCGCGGCGCGAGGTCGAGGCTGTCGCGCCCCTCGCCGATCATGCTGCCCCAGCTCGCCATCGGCGGTGGCACGCCGAGGCCGAGGAATGACAGCGCGCCTTCGACCACGATGGTCACGGCGACGCCGAGCAGGAAGAAGGCGAGCAGCGGCAGGATCACGTTGGGCAGGAGCTCGCGCAGCAGGATGCGTGCATGGCTAGCGCCCAAGGCTTCGGCCGCGATCACGAACTCACGCCGCGCCAGCGACAGCGTCGCCGCGCGCGACACCCGCATGAAGGCAGGAATGCCGAGCACGCCCAGGATCATGGTGAGATTGGGAATGGACTGGCCGAGATAGGCGGTCACTGCGAGCGCGAAGATCAGCGGCGGAAAGGCCAGCAGCACATCCATGCTGCCGACCATCAGCGTCTCGAACCGGCCACGGAAATAGCCGGCGAGCAGGCCCAGCGCACCGCCGATGCCAAGGCCGATCAAGGGAGCGATCAGTCCAACCGTCAGCGAGACGCGCGCGCCAAAAATCAGCCGGGCGAGCTCGTCGCGGCCAAGGCCGTCGGTCCCGAGCCAGTGCTCGCTCGAGAACGCGGCGCGACGCTCCAGCATGTCCATGTCGACGGGGTTCTGCAGCGGCAGCAACGGCGCGAGGATCGCGAGCGACAGGATGACGGCGAGCCAGGCGCTCGCAATCCAGAACAGCAGCCCGAGCTTGCGCTTGCGCCCTGCCGGCGTCGCCACCTCCTCCGGCATCGAAAGCTCAAGCGTGGCCATGGCGGATCCTCGGATCGAGCACGGCGTAGAGCATGTCGACGATGAAGTTCACGATGACGAAGCCGCAGGCGACCAGCAGGACGACGCCCTGGAGGATGATGAGGTCGCGGGTGTAGATCGCGGCGACCAGCAGCCGGCCGATGCCCGGCAGCGCGAAGATCGATTCCACGATCAGCGTGCCGCCAAGCAGGCGGCCGATATTGATGCCCGTGACCGTCACCAGCGTCAGCGACGAGGGTTTGAGCGCATGCACGAACAGGATGCGCGAAGGTTTTAACCCCTTGGCCTTTGCGAGCGCGATGTAGTCTTCCTGCAGGGTCGCGATCATGTCGGAGCGCAGCACGCGCATGATGCCCGGCCATTCGGCGAGAGCCAGCGTCAGCGCCGGCAGCACGAAGAAACGCAAATTGGCGAGCGGCTCCTCGGTGAACGGCACGTAGCCGGTCGCCGGCAGCCAGCGCAGCTCGACCGCGAACAGATAGATCAACAGGATCGCCACCAGAAAGGACGGCATTGACAGCATTGCAAAGGCGCTGCCGGTCATGAAACGGTCGAACGCGCCACCGGCGCGCGCGGCACAGGCGATCGCAATCGGCACGCCAATCAGGAGCCCGATGAATTCGGCCATCAGCATCAGCTGGAGCGAGACCGGAAAGCGCTCGCTGACAGCCTGCAGCACCGTCTGTCCGGTGCGGAACGAGCGGCCGAGATCACCCTGCACGACGTGACCGAGCCAGCTCAGGTAGCGCCACCACAGCGGCTGGTCGAGCCCCAGGTCGTGGCGGAGCGCCGCAACATTCTCAGGCGTCGCCTGATCGCCGAGAATGACGAAAGCGAGATCGCCCGGCAGCAGCGAGGCAATCAGGAAAGTGAGCAGCGAGACGGCAAGCAGCACCGGCAAGATGCCAAGCAACCGCCGCGCGACGAACATCAGCATCGCGCGGTCATTCCAGCCAGGTGGTCGAGACGTCGATCACGCTGTTGTAGATCTTTGGAAAACCCTTCAGCCTGGCGCTCGACAGCGCGTAATAGGTGTTCTGGAAAGTCCAGAACCAGATCGCCTCCTTGTTGATCAGGCGGCTGATCGCACAATAGTCCTCGATGCGCTGGCCGACGTCGGCGGTGACGCGGGCATGGTCGAGCAGCCGGTCGAGCTCCGGATCGGCGAAGCCCGCGAGCGCCAGCGGGCTGCCGCTGCGGAAGTTCGCATACATCTGCGGATCGGGATCGGCGAGATCGACGATGCGCCAGGGCACGAGCTGGAATTGACGCGTGAAGGCGCGGGGCGGAATGGTGGCCTGGTCGACCTGCTCGATCTCCATGTTGGCACCGGCGCGCTTCCAGAACTGCTGGAGCACCTGGCCGATCATACGGCCGCGCGGCGTTGCGGTCACCAGCATCTTGAAATCGACCGGCTTGCCGTAGTCCTTCAGCAGCGCCTTGGCCTTCTCGAGGTCGAATGGCAATGCGCCGTCGTCCTTGCACTTGACCCAGGAGCCCTCGCCGTAAGGATTGCTCGCGGGCCGGCTCAGGCCATTGCTGATCGCCTGCGACATTTTTGGACGGTCGATCGACATCACCAGCGCCTGCCGCACGCGGACGTCGTCGAACGGCGCCACCTTGGTGTTGAAGGCATAGACCGCGGCGCCCGAACCCTTGTAGGTGTGCACGGCGAGCTTGGGATCCTTCTGCGCCTTCATGATGTTGTCGGCGTCGTTCTCGTCGTCCCAGATGATGTCGGCCTCGCCCGATTGCAGCGAGGCAAAGCGCGACTGCGCGTCGGGCAGCGGCTTCAGGATGATACGATCGAGATAGGGGCGGCCCTTGTCCCAGTAATTGGGATTCTTCTCCAGCACCATGCGGTCGCCGGCGGTCCATGATTTCAGGATGTAGGGTCCGGTGCCGACGGGGTTGCGGTTGTAATCGTCGCCCTTGGTCTTCCAGGCGGTCGGAGAGTGCACCGCATTGTTCTGGCTCTGGATGGTGATCACCGCCGGCAGGTTCACGCTGGGATCGGTGAGATTGTAGACGACCGTATATTCGTCCGGCGCCAGCACCTCCTTGACGTTGGTGATGTAGAAGGCGCAGCGGCACTTGTTGGCGGGGTCCTTCTGCCGGTCGAAGTTTTCCTTGAAGGCCTGCGCGTTGAACGGCGTGCCGTCGTGGAACTTGACGCCCTCGCGCAGCTTGAAGGTCCACGTCTTGTAATCGTCGGAATGCGTCCACGACACCGCGAGTTTTGGCGCGGCCTCACCCTTGTCGTCGAGCGTGGTCAGCGTGTCGAAGATCGCGGCCGCCGCCGTGAAGGTCGAGGTGTCGTAGACGCCGACCTTGAGCGGATCGAAGCCGGGAATGTCGAGCTCCTGGCCCACGGTAATGCTGCCACCAGACTTCTGCGCCTGCGCGGGCTCAGCCAGCGGAAGGAGCGCAAATGCCGCGACAAGGAAAATCGGCGCGCGCTTGCACGCCGCGGCAGCAGGGTTCGTCATGGTTCCTCCCGGGATCCTCGTCCGATGTTTCGGATCGCTGATGACGGAGGCGAGATTGGCGACAAATGCTCGCGACGGCAAGAGGAACACACGGGTTTCCATGCCGCATGTGCGCGGCACAATGTGTTCAGCGCGCCGCTTCTGTTTTGCCTGACGGAATTGGCGCCGCATGGTCGAGGCCGATCTCCTCGCGCAGTTCGCGCGTGTGCTCGCCGAGCATGGCCACGGTCTCGCCCGGCTTGGTATCGGCGCCCGTCATCCGGAACGGCAGGTTGATCACCCTGAACGAACCGCCTCCATCTTGCACCGAGGAAAGCGCCTGCCGATGCGCGAGCTGCGGATCATCAAGCGCTTCCCTGATGGTGCGGTAGGCCGAGGCCGGCACGCCGGCTGCGCTCAAGGCCGCAAGACATGCATCGGTGGTGAGCCGCTTGGACCAGGCCTCGACGCCGTCCATCATGTCGGCCCAGTTCTCGCGCCGCGGCGCATAGGACGAGAAGCGTGGATCCGAGACCCATTCAGGCCGGCCGATCACGCCCATCAAGGCCTGGAATGTCTTTTCGCTCGCGACCGTGATCATGACATAGCCGTTGGCCGTCTCGGTCGGGCCGAACATCGGACGCGGCGGCGGCTTCACCGCGAATTGCGAGCTCTGCAATTCGATCACCGTCAGCGTCAGCATCGACTCCAGCATGGAGACGTCGATGTGCTGGCCGAGCCCGGTCACGGTGCGCTGATAGAGCGCAGACGCAATCGCGCCAAAACCGTAGGTACCGGTGACGACGTCGGCATGGTAGATACCGCAATAGTCCGGACGGTTACGACCCGGCTGATGGGCGAGATGCGCCATGTCGTAGCCCGAGGCCGCGTGGATCACCGGTGCGTAGGCCGGCAGCTCGGCCGAAGGACCAGTCTGGCCGTAGCCCGAGATCGAGCAGTAGATCAGCCTCTCGTTGACCGGGCGCAGGCTGTCATAGTCGAGCCGCAGCCGGCGCATCACACCCGGACGAAAATTCTCGACCAGGATATCGGCGGTCGCGACCAGGCGTCGGACCACCTCCCTGCCGTCCTCGGACTTGAGGTCGAGCACCACGCTCTTCTTGCCGACATTGAGCTGGCCGAACACCGTGCTGCAGCCGTTGCGCAGCGGGGGCCGGGTCCGCATCGTCTCGCCCTCGTCGGTCTCGATCTTGATGACCTCGGCGCCCATGTCGGCCAGCATCCGCGCGCAATGCGGGCCGGCAATGGTGGTCGAAAAATCCAGGACGCGCAAACCCGCCATGACCTTTGTCAACGTTCCCTCATGCTTATCTGCTACCTGCATGGCCTGCGCATGTCCTTGGGTCTCTTAGGAACCGTCAAAGTTCTCGGTTGTTGATGCAGCGACCCTAGAGGGCGGCGGCTGAGTAGGAAAGTCTTTACCGAACGAACGCGTCTCGTGGGCAGGCTGAGATTTCCAGGGGCAACTGGACCCGATCTTGCATAGCAGCAATCGGGATCGGATGAGGGCAATCGTTCTTGAGGGTCTTATTCGTTACGACAGAGATGGACGACTTCGTCCGCGTCGGCGGACTTGGAGCCGTTTCCGCTGCACTCCCCAGAGCCCTCCGCCCCTTCGCCGATATCCGGATCATGCTGCCCGGCTATCGCGACATCATCGAGCAACTCACGCATATTCAGATCGTCGGACGCTGCCCGGCTTTTGCGGAAATGCCGGCCTGCTCGCTAGGCCGGGCCGCAACCAAGGACGGACTGCCGGTCTATGTGCTATTGTGCTCGCAGCTCTACGATCGCCCCGGCAATCCCTATGGCGATGAGTCCGGCCGCGACTGGCCTGACAACGACATCCGCTTCGCGCGCTTTGCTTCGGCTGCCGCTGAGCTTGCCATGGGCAAGCTGGACAAGAATTGGGCAGCAGACCTGATCCATGCCAACGACTGGCAAGCCTCGCTCGTGCCGGCCTATCTCGCTTGGCGCGGCAGCAAGCTTCCATCGATCCTCACCATCCACAACCTCGCCTATCAGGGTCTCTTCCCGAAGGAGTCGCTGCGCCGGATCGGCGTCCCCGAAAGCTCCTTCCACATCGACGGCGTCGAGTTCTACGACCAGCTCTCCTTCCTCAAGGCAGGCCTCGTCTATGCCTCGCATCTCACCACCGTCAGCGGCACCTATGCGCGCGAGATCACGACCGAGGAATTCGGCTGCGGCCTTGAGGGCCTGCTCCGCGTCCGCTCGGATGCATCCGAGCTGACCGGCATCCTCAACGGCATCGATGAGAGCTGGGACCCGCGCTCCTGCGCCCAGCTCGCGCAGCAATTCGGCGCCGGGGACTGGGTCGGCAAGAAGGCCAACGGGGACTATGTCCGCAAGCAGTTCGGCCTTGCGGTCTCACGCGGGCCGATGTTCGCGATCGTCGCCCGCCTCGTGCACCAGAAGGGCATCGACCTCGTGCTGTCGGCCGCCGACGAGATCATCGATGCCGGCGGGCAGATCGTGGTAACAGGCTCCGGCGAGCCGGCGCTCGAGCAGGCGCTGATCGACGCCCATCGCCGCCGCCCCGACGCCATCGGGGTCACCATCGGCTTCAACGACGCCCAGGCCCGGCGCATTTTTGCCGGCAGCGATTTCACCTTGATGCCGTCGCGCTTCGAACCGTGCGGCCTCAGCCAGATGTACGCCCAGCGCTTCGGCTCGCTGCCGATCGGCCACCAGACCGGCGGCCTCGCCGAGACCATCACCGACGGCGAGACCGGCTTCCTGTTCTCAAGGCCGTCGCACGAGTCCTTCCTCGGCGGCGTCCGTCGCGCCTTCGAGGCATTCATGGCCCAGGACCAGCTCGACACCATGCGCCGCAGCGCCATGGGACGATCGTTCTCCTGGAGCATCTCGGCAGGCAGCTACAGCGCGCTGTACCGGAGGCTGGCGGCGGTGTGAGGCTGCGACGTTTCCGCATACTCCGTCATTGCGAGCGCAGCGAAGCAATCTAGAATCTTCATCCCCTCCCGCGCACATCCATCTGCGGCCGGCCGATCCAGACGCGGTTGAGGCAGCGGGTCATCCAGTCGGGCTGGGCCTCGCCCCGCAATCGCGCCTGTGCTTCATGGTAAGGGCTGGCATAGCGCAGCCTGTCGGGCAGTTTCGGATAGACGCGCCGGATCCATCGCAGCGCGGTGTCGGCAGACCTTGCGTCCCGCTCGTCGAGCGCGATGCCGAAGCCGGCGCGCAGGCGCTCCGGCAGCATCGTTGCGGTGTGCGCCCGATACCAGCGCGGCGGCCGCAGCCAGGGCCGCGCGCCGTCAAGGATCTGCGCCGCGATCTTGCGCGCGGCCGCACTGACGGTCAGCGTCTCCGACTGCATCATCTCCGCCGTATAAGCCGCAAAGCCAGCCCAGTCCGCCGGCAGGTCATCGCCCGTCAGTCCGAACAGCGCGCCATAGGTCCGGCTCTCGGCCCAGTAGCGCTCGCGCTCCTCGATCGAGAGCGGCGGCAGGAGCAGGTCGTGCGCCATCAGCGCGGACTCGACCAGCGTCGCATGAACCCAGCGGAGCGACGGGATGTCATTGGCGCAATAGCGCGAGCCAGCCGCGAACGGGCCGACGGTCTCGGGCATCTCGCCGACGATCATGGTGTGGCGCCGGTGCAGTTGCCGGGCCGACAGCAGCGCCCGATCCAGCGAGCCGAAAACCATGGCGAAGACGACGTCGAAGGTGCGGTGGAAGCGGCCGATCGGATCGACAAAGGTCGTCGAGTGCTCGGCGATGGCGGCCGCGACCCAGGGATGCGCCAGTTGAAGCAGCAGCGCGCGGCCGGCACCGAGAAAGACGGCGGCTTCGCGGTCGACCCGCCACGTCACGGAGTCAGGGCCGAACACACCGGCAACCGGCCCTGCCGCATCGGCGCGGACCTTGTCGAGAGCAGATTCCAGATCGTTCTCGGATACCAAGGCCGGACCTTTCGATTGCGGACCGCCGACGATCCACAAGGCCTGTGGCAATTCGATGAAGCGAACGTGCTATTCCGCCGCCAACGGCATCTGATCGATATGCTCATGCAGCACCACGCCCGACAACGGATCGAATTCGCCGATCCACGGCGCGCGCGCCAGCACCGACCGTGTATGCGCGTAACCGGCATCCCAACGCTGCTTGATGCCGGACGGGCTGAAGTCGATGTCCTTGGTATAGGTCTCGCAATCGAGCTGCGGCGCCAGCAGGCGCACCACATGCATGCGCGTCGAGCAGCCATAGCCGATCAGCTCTCTCACCGCGGGATCATCGCGCTCGCCCTCGGGCAATCGCGCCGCAAGCTGGTTGATGACGTGACGCAGGCGATGGGCCTGTTGCTGGCGTTCGATCTGGCTCGCGATCCGGCTGGAATATTGCACGTCCTTGTGCCGGGTCAGGACCTCTCTCATCGTCGCCGGTTCGGCGCCGGCCGGATTCCACAGATGCACGGAGAAGATCAGCGAATCCCGGCGCGGATTGTCGTCGAACACGGCTTCCGTCGGCGAGTTGGAGAGAATGCCGCCGTCCCAATAGAGCTCGCCGTCGATCCGCACCGCCGGGAAGGCTGGCGGCAGCGCACCCGAGGCCATGATATGCTTCGCTGTCAGGGCGCAGTCGCGGCTGTCGAAATAGCGCATCTGGCTGCTGCCGACATGCGCCGCACCGACGGTGAGACGCGGCGTGCCGCAATTGGCAAGGCTGAAATCGACGAGCTCGCGCAGCGTGCTCTCCAGCGGCGCGGTCGAATAATAGCCGGCGCGATCGGCACCGAGCGGAAAGGACTCGCCGGCATGCGCCAGCGGATTGGGCTGGAAGAAGCCGGCAATGCCGCCCGTGACGGTCGACCAATAGCCGAGCATGTCGTCGAAGCCGGGAACGCCTGTCAGCAGTGGCCAGGCCGGCTTCTGCTCCATCCGTCTCCAGAACTCCTTGAGGCGTGAAAGCCTGACCTCCGGCGCATTGCCGGCGATCAGGCTGGCGTTGATGGCGCCGATCGAGGTGCCGATCACCCAGTCCGGCTCGATGCCGGCCTCGTGCAGGGCCTGGTAGACGCCGGCCTGATACGCGCCGAGCGCGCCGCCGCCCTGCAGCACCAGCACGATCTGTCCCGGCAGGTCGCTCGGCCTGCACATTTCGGCACTTCCCTGCATGCCCGTCGCACTCCTGCTCCGAAAGAGCCTTACGCAAATTCCTCCTTCATTGTTACGCCCGACGACCATCGGCCGTCCAGCAACCATCGTCCAGAAGGGGGTGCAGAGGGCTTGCGGAACCAGGGATGCGTTAACGCTTTGCTGGCGCTTCCTGCGGCGGCGGGTCGTCGTCGGCAATGGCGCGCCAGGCGGCGCCGTCGAGGTCGTCATACTGGCCGCTGCGCAGCGACCACAGGAAAGCGGCAAGGCCGGCACCTCCGAGCATCAGCGCCAGCGGCACCAGGATCACCAGGATCTCCATCACACGATCTCCCGCGTGCGGCTGCGGGCCCGCAGCGAGTTCAGCATCACCAGGATCGATGATCCGCTCATGGCCGCCGCCGCAATCAGGGGCGTCACCACCCCGCTGATCGCGACCGGCACGGCCAGCACATTGTAGCCAATCGCAAGCCAGAGGTTCTGCCGCATCAGATGCAGTGCCTTGCGCGCGGAATCGATGGCTGCGACCACCGGTGCCAGCGGCCGGCCGAGGAAGACCAGATCCGCGGTGGCCTGGCTGAGATGCGCGGCCGAGATCGGCGACATCGACACGTGAGCTGCCGCCAGTGACGGTGCATCGTTCATGCCATCGCCGACCATCAGCACCTTGGCGCCCCGCCGCTTCAGCTCCTCGATCCGCGCGATCTTGTCGGCCGGCGTGACGCCGGCACGCCATTCGGCGACGCCGAGCGCACGGGCCGCCGCGATCACCGCGGGCTCGCGGTCGCCGGAGAGAATCTCGATGCCGATGCTGCGATTCTTCAGCGCGGCGATCACAGCCTGTGCATCCGGACGCAGGCCCTGACGCACCGAGAGGATGAATTTTTCGCTCCCCTTGCTAAAGGCCACGATCGAGGCTTCAGGGTCAAGATCCGCGCCGACGATCAAAGCTTCAGCGCCGCAAAAGGACGGACGGCCGAGGCGGATCTCGACGCCATCGACCACGGCACGGACGCCCTGCCCGGCTTCCTCGACCGCGCCCACGATCGGCGACTTCGCATCCGCAGCCTGCGCGACCGCGGCAGCGACCGGGTGATGGCTCGACAGCGCGAGCCGGCCGGCGAGCTCAAAGATGTCGGCGGGAATGTCGGCCGCATTGGTCACGTCGAGATCTGGCAGCGTCAACGTGCCGGTCTTGTCGAAGATAATGTGATCCGCCTCGGCAAGACGCTCGATGGCGTCGCCGGAATTGAGCAGCACGCCGGCCTTGAACATCGCACCCGAGGCCACGGTCTGCACGGTCGGAATCGCAAGCCCGAGCGCACAGGGACAGGTGATGATCAGCACCGCAACGCCCGTCACGATCGCATCATGCCAGCTCGCGCCCGCGATGACCCAGCCCAGAACGGTGATCAGCGCCGTCGCATGCACCACCGGCGCATAGAGGCGCGAGGCACGATCGGCGAGCCGCATGTAGCGCGAGCGCGCGGCAAGCGCGTTGTCGAGCAGACGGGTGATCTCGGCGAGCAGCGTTGCCTCCGACGCGGCCGAAACCCTCACCCGCAGCGTGCCGGAGATGTTCATGGAACCGGCGTAGACCGGCGTGCCGTGCTCGGCCGTGACATAGAGCGTCTCGCCGGTGATGAGGCTCTGGTCGATTTCGGAGCGCCCCTCGATCACGGTGCCGTCGACGGCGCAGCGCTCGCCGGGCCGCAGCAGCACGATGTCGCCGGGATGGATCGCGGCAACCGGCACCTGGGTTATCTCATCAGGCCCGACGAACTTCGCCGCGGTCTCCGCCTTCAGCGCCGCGAGATTGCCGGCGACTGCGCGGGTCCGCCGCCGCATGTTCTGGTCGAGGAAGCGGCCGACCAGCAGGAATGTCAGCAGCATGATCGCCGCGTCGAAATAGGCGTGCTCGGCATGGTTGATGGTCTCGACCACGGACATGCCGAGCGCAAGGCACACGCCGATCGAGATCGGCACGTCCATGTTGGTGGTCTTGTTCGACAGCGCGCGCCAGGCCGAGCGGAAAAACGGCTGGCCGGCATAGGCCGCGGCCGGCAGCGCGATCAGCGCCGACAGCCAGTGGAAGAAGTCGCGCTGCTCGGGCAGCATGTCCGAGACGTTGCCCGACCACACCGGGATCGACAGCATCATCACGTTCATGGTGGCGAACGCAGCGACGCCGAGACAGCGCAGCAGGAAGCGCGATTCCGCGACCTCGCTCGCTTCAGCGCTCTCGGTCTCGTAGGGATAAGCCTTGTAGCCGAGTTCCTCGAGACGATCGATGAAGCGGGCGGGATCGAGCGTGCCCTCCTTCCATTCCAGCGCGACGCGCTTGTCAGTCAGGTTCACACGCGCCAGCGTGACGTCGGGAATGGCCGAGAGACCGCGCTCGATCTTGGCCATGCAGCCGGCGCAGTGGACGCCCTCGACGGCGAGGTCGATATGCTGGAGGCCCGCACCCGCGGCGCGGACGTAGTGGGAGAAATCGCGCGACACCTGCATGGCAGACCTCAGTTCAGGATCACGCGGTTACGCGACAGGAACACGCGCTCGCCTTTGGCATCGCCCTCGATGACGAGGTCCCACTGACCCGGCGCGACGGAGGCGGCATCACCGCGATAGATCCCGCCGCCGGCTTCCGCGAGCTCGACAGCGAGATCGGCGCGCTTGTCGGTCGGCCGCTCCAGGCGGCCGCCGAACTTCAATCCGCTGACTGGCTGGCCCGCCGCATCGCGCGCCTCCACCTGAAGCACGGCATTGCCGTCGGCGCGTCGCTCAATATGCGCACTCACCTTCCATTTGCGCGCGGCCTGGTCCTGCGCCGCCGAGATCTCGCGGTCATAGGCGAGGCCCGCGGCATAGGGGCTGTCGACGTCAGTACCGGGCAGCGTCGCGATCGCGAGCTTCATCATGGTGACGTTGACGCCGATCACGACGCCGAAGAAGGCGACCAGGATCAGGAACACTTTGGTGCCGGTCAGCGGCTTGGCGGCCATGGGTAGTCTCCTGAACTTACGGCGCGACGAAATTGTCGGTGGTGGATGCGGCCTCGCCGAGCCCGATATCGGTGACGTGGAAGTGGACCGGTATCGACTTCTCCGGATTGTTCTCCGCCGGCGCGGTGACGAGCAGGCGCAGCTCGCTGGTGGAGTCGCGCGGGATGACGATCATCGGCCGATCCGGAGTCACGGAATCGGCACCGACGACATGGATCGTCGAATTGACCGGCCCGTCGATATCGATCGCGATGACACGGTCATGTCCGCTCTTGTTCAGAAGCCGGGCGGTATAGGCATTGCGGATCGAGCCGTCGCTGAGCGCGACCGCAACCGGGTTGCGGTCGTGCAGCACGTTGATGTCGAGCAAGGTGCGGGTCGCCAGCGTATAGATCATGAAACCGCCGATGACCGCAATGATCGCACTGTAGGCCACGGTACGGGCGCGCACGATCTTGTAGATCGGCGCCTTGCCCTCCTGGCGGCGGTGGATGTTGATGTCGTTGTCGTATCCGATCAGCCGCTTCGGACGACCGACCTTGGTCATCACCGCGTCGCAGGCGTCGATGCAGAGGCCGCACTGGATGCATTCCATCTGCGGTCCGTTGCGGATGTCGATGCCGGTCGGGCAGACCGCCACGCACTGATAGCAATCGATACAATCGCCGACGGACTGACCGAGCGCGCGCAGCTCCGCCGCCTTCTTCACCGACGTGCGGCTTTCGCCACGGTCGTAGCGATAGGTGACGTTGAGCGCCCATTCGTCGGTGAGCGCGGCCTGGATCCGGGGCCAAGGGCACATATAGGTGCAGACCTGCTCACGCATATGACCAGCGAGTACGTAAGTCGTGGCGGTCAGGATGCAGATCCAGATATAGGCGATGACAGGCGCCTGGAAGGTGACGAGCTGTTTCACCAGCGTCGGAGCGTCGTTGAAGTAGAGCACCCAGGCGCCGCCGGTCCACCACGCGATCATGAGCCAGATCGAATGCTTGAGCACGATCTCGGAGATGCGCTCGAGCTTCATCGGGTCGGACGACTTGTCCTTCTTCATCCGCTCGCGCCGGTCGCCCTCGATCAGGCGCTCGACGGCGTAGAACAAATCGGTCCACACCGTCTGCGGGCAGAGATAGCCGCACCAGATGCGGCCGCCGACGGAGTTCATCAGGAACAGCGCGACCGCGGCCACGATCAACAGGCCGGTGAAGTAATAGACCTCCTGCGGCCAGAGCTCGATGAAGAAGAAATAGAAGCGGCTGTTGGGCAGATCGATCAGCACCGCCTGGCTGGGGGCGCCGACGCCGCGGTTCCAGCGCACGAAGGGCAGGAAGTAATAGACGCCGAGGCAGAACGCCATCAGGCCCCATTTGATCCGACGGAAAGTTCCCGAGACGCTCTGGGGATAGACCTTCTTGCGGGCTGCGTAGAGTGGCCCAACGTCATCATCCGATGTGAGATCTTTCGGGTTCACGGTCTTGTTCATCGCTCAGGTCGCCTCAAGAGGTGCGATTAAACCTAGACCCGACGTCGCTGGGTCAGTTGATCCAGCGCAAACGGGGGCGATTTTGTTCGCCCCCGCCGGCCGCCGATCGCCGCTTTTGAGGCTATTTTCCACCGCCGAGCGAGTGGACGTAGACCGCCATCGCCTTGATGGTGGAAGGATCGAGCCGCCCTTCCCAGGCCGGCATGACGCCGGCGCGGCCCTGGCTGATGGTCTCGATCAGGGTCGCCTCATCCGAGCCATAGAGCCAGATCTTGTCGGTCAGATTGGGCGCACCGAGCTCCTGGTTGCCCTTGCCGCCATCGCCATGGCAGGCGACGCAATTGTCGACGAAGATCCTCTCGCCCTTGGCCTTGTCGTAGCCCGGCCGGGTCGAAAGGCCCGAGAGCGAGCGCACATAATTGGCGACCGTGACGATCTCGTCCGGCTTCAGCACGCCGTCCTTGCCGAAGGCGAGCATCTGGCCCTCATGGGTCTTGGCATGACCCGAGCGTGCGCCAAACTGGATGGTCTGCATGATCTGGTCGAGCGTGCCGCCCCACAGCCAGTCGTCGTCGTTCAGGTTCGGAAAGCCCTTGGCGCCGGCGGCACCGGAGCCGTGGCACGGCGCGCAATTGTCGCCGAACACGGTCTTGCCCTTGGCGCGCGCGAGCGCCAGCAAGGCCGGGTCCTTCTCGATGTCGGCGAGCGAGGCTGCACCGAGCGCCACCATCTTGTCGCCCCTGATCTTGTCCAGATTCGCAAGCTCGACCGCAACGTCTGCCCGCGAGGAGTAACCGAGCATGCCGTGCGTGTTGCTGGAGATCAGCGGCCAGGCCGGATAGACGATCCAGTAGCCGATCGCCCAGATGATGGTCAGATAGAACGTAATCACCCACCAGCGCGGCAGCGGCGTGTTGAGCTCCTTGATACCGTCCCACTCGTGCCCGGTCGTGGCCCTGCCACTGACGGAATCGATTTCATTTTGATGATCGGTCATGGTCTCTTACTCCTCCCGCAACGGCAGACTGGCTGCTTTGTCGAAGCCGGCCTTGTTGCGAGGCCAAAATGCGTAGGCGATGATCGCGAGAAAGATCGCGACGAAGACCGGCGTCCAGATCGTGGTCACGAGGCTGGATGCGAGATTGTCGAGTGTCAGGATGGCTTTCATCGGTGGATGCCTTCTCAGCGAAGATTGGCTTTCTCGTTGTAGAGCTTGAAGTCGACGAGCGTGCCGAGCATCTGCAGGTAGGCGATCAGCGCGTCCATCTCGGTCGGGGTGCCGGCCTTGCCGTCGAAGTTGCGCACGACAGCCTTGGCATAGCGCTTGGTGAAGGCATCCGAGCCGGCATTGTCCGGATCGGCCTGGGCCTTCATGTCGGCCGCCGCGTTGGCGATCTGGTCGTCGGTATAGGGAACCCCGACGGTCCGCAGCGTCCGCATATGGTCGGCGATAGCCCCGGTATCGACCTCGGTTGAACTGAGGAAGGGATACCCCGGCATCACCGACTGCGGCACGATCGCGCGCGGGTTGGTCAGATGCGTGACGTGCCAATCGTCGGAATATTTGGCGCCGACGCGCGCCAGATCAGGACCGGTTCGCTTCGAACCCCACTGGAACGGGTGGTCGAACATGCTTTCTGCAGCCAGCGAGAAGTGGCCGTAACGCTCGACCTCGTCGCGCAAGGGACGGATCATCTGCGAATGGCAGAGGTAGCATCCTTCGCGGACGTAGATGTTGCGGCCGGCGAGCTCCAGCGGCGTGTAGGGCCTCACCCCGTCGACCACCTCGATCGTGCTCTTGAGGTAGAACAGCGGGGTGATCTCGACGAGACCGCCGATCGCGACCACCAGCAGGATGCCGACGACCAGGATGATCGAGTTCTTTTCGAAGACTTGATGACGTGTCCAGAACGACATGGTGTTGCTCCTCATTCCGCCGGCTGAAGAGCGACGGGCATCTGAACTTCCTGCTCGCCGACGCGAACCGTCATCCAGAGGTTATAGGCCATGATCAGCGCACCGATCAGGAACAGCGCGCCGCCGGCGGCACGAATGACGTAGAAGGGATGCATCGCCTCGACGGTCTCGATGAAGGAATATTCAAGGAAGCCGAGCGAGGTGTAGGCGCGCCACATCAGACCCTGCAGGATGCCGGACACCCACATCGCCGAGATGTAGAGAACGATGCCAAGCGTCGCGATCCAGAAGTGCCAGTTGACGAGCTTCAGGCTGTAGAGACCCTTGCGATTCCACGCCCACGGCACCAGGCAGTACAGTGCGCCGAAGGAGACGAAGCCGACCCAGCCGAGCGCGCCGGAATGCACGTGGCCGATCGTCCAGTCGGTGTAGTGGCTGAGCGAGTTGACTACCTTGATCGACATCATCGGGCCTTCGAAGGTCGACATGCCGTAGAAGGCGACGGAGACGACCAGCATGCGCAGCACCGGATCGGTGCGCAGCTTGTCCCAGGCGCCCGACAGCGTCATCAGGCCGTTGATCATGCCGCCCCAGGAGGGCATCCACAGCATGATGGAGAAGGTCATGCCCAGCGTCTGCGTCCAGTCCGGCAGCGCCGTATAGTGCAGGTGGTGAGGACCTGCCCAGATGTAGAGGAAGATCAGCGCCCAGAAGTGGATGATCGAGAGGCGGTAGGAATAGATCGGCCGCTCCGCGCGCTTCGGAATGAAGTAGTACATGATGGCGAGGAAGCCGGCGGTCAGGAAGAAACCGACCGCATTGTGACCGTACCACCACTGGAACATGGCATCCTGGATGCCGCCCCAGGCGATGTAGGACTTGGAGCCGAAGAACGACACCGGCAGCGCGGGATTGTTGCCGAGATGCAGGACCGCGATCGTCACGATGAAAGCGAGATAGAACCAGTTCGCGACGAAAATGTGCGGTTCCTTGCGCTTGATGATCGTGACAAGGAAGACCAGCAGATAAGTCACCCACACGATGGTGAGCCAGAGATCGGAGTACCATTCCGGCTCTGCATATTCCTTCCCCTGCGTGACGCCGAGCAGATAGCCCGTGCCGGCGATCAGGATGAAGAAATTGTAGCCGACGACGACGAACCAGGGCGCGAGGTAGCCCGCGAGCCGCACATGGCAGCTCTTCTGCACCACATAGAAGGACGTCGCGAGCAGCACGTTGCCGCCGAAAGCGAAGATCACGGCTGAGGTGTGCAGCGGCCGGAGACGACCGAACTGAATCCAGGGCAAATCAAAATTCAGCGCCGGCCAGGCCAGCTGGGAGGCAATGATCAGGCCCACCAGGAAGCCCGCAATGCCCCAGAACATTGCCATGAAGGAAGAGAACTTGATCGGGCCCATGTTGTAATTGGGCCGGCCGTTGATCTCCCCGGAGGGCAACGCCGCCGGGCGGTCGTAGTAATTGTTGATGATGAAGAACACGGCGGCAATGCTCGCCGCTGCGCCAAGCGCGGCGTGGAAAGCGAAGGGCGCGTCGAGCGCCTTGGCAGCGGCGATCACACAGAGGAAGGCCGTGACCGCGAATACGAGCGCCAGGCCGCTTTCGCCGACGGATATGGATTTGGTGATGGAGGGCTGAGGCATCGCGGATTCTCTCTGAAAGAACACGAAACCAAGAACCACATTCACCCTCGCGAGGAATTGATTGAAATCAACATAGATGGATTTCTAGTCATGTGGGCGTGTCGCCGATCGACAAGCCATGCGCCTGCGCACCCGGCCGTGCCCGGCGCGCGCCGCTGTTTCCGGGACATTACGGAGGCCGGGAGCGCAGATCCCAGCGACAATTCGTCAATCGTTCGCGGTCGCCTTCAGCGCCGCGATGACGTCCTCGCGCGCGATGATTCCGACCAGCTTCTGGGCGGCATCGAGCACGATGATACTGCGGATGCGATGCTCAACCATGATCTGGAGCACGCGTGTCAGCCGCGTATCGGGGCTGACATAGATGAACTCCGGCGTCATGACGTCGCCGACCTTCCGACCCATCAGCTCGTGATAGCGCGGCAGCATCTGGCTCGGCGTGAAGGCAAAGCACTTCAGAATGTCGAACTTGGTGACGATGCCGACGACCTGACCGTCGTCCTCGACCGGGTAGGAGTTGAAATCGTCCTGCTCGAACATCTCGCTGAGCGCAAACAGATCCTGTCCAGGCTGCACCGTCTTGACGTTGCGCGTCATGTAGCCTTCGACTGTCTGCTCAAGGAATTTGTACACGGCGCATCCTCATCGATTTGTCTTCGTCTTTCCGTCAGTGTGAGAGCAGCACGCAGCGGGCAGTTTGCGTGACCAGATACTGAGTGACGCCGCCGAGGATCAGTTCGCGGAAGCGCGAATGACCGTAGGCGCCGGCGACGATCAGGCCGGCGCCGACATCGCCCGCGATTCTCTCCAGTTGCACGGCAGCGGTCTCGTGTCCGGCCAGTTCCGACACGCGCGCCGTTGCGGCGACGCCATGGCGGGCGAGCCAGGCGGCGACGTCGCTGACACGCGTCGCCACGGCTGCGCGGTCGTCGCCTTCCTCCGGAATCTCGACGATGGTGATTTCCTTCGCCTTGCGCAGCATCGGCAGCGCGTCGACCACCGCTCGGCGCGATTCCGACGTGTCCTTCCAAGCCACCAGCACGCTACGCAGGTCGAGCCAATCGGCTCGATCCGGCACGACCAGCAGCGGCCGACCGGCCTGCATCACCAGATCCTTCGGGCTTGCCAGCGAAAAGGCATCGGAGAAGGCCGGGCTCTCTCCCCCACTGACGATGATGTCGGCGCAGCGCGCCTGCGACAGCACGAACCGGGCCGGAAAATCCAGGGCGCTGCGCCACTCCACGCGCCCGCCGCGCATCTTCGTCGCGGCGCGGAATTCCGCCTCGAGATCGGCAAGGCGCCGCTTGACGGAGGTCTCCTCCTGGTCGATCAGGCGCTGGGCCTCGGCGCCATCGGTGAAATAAAGCGGCGAGGCGAACTGCGCTGCCGCAACCCCGACGATTGTGGCCTCGAATCGGTCGGCAAGCTCGCCTGCGGCCTGGAGACGCGCATGATTGGGCTGATTCAACGCCAGGCTGACCATCACAGTTGCGTATGTCATCGGGGGTCTCCGGGCCAATAACCAATAAACTGTCACGAAATCTAACCTCGCTGGTGGGGAGCAAGATGAGATAGATCAAATCGCCTCCCGCGATTGCAAATCCGCCAATGGAATCAGACATCCGAACTTGCCTCCGGCCCGCCCTTGGGCGAAATTGCCTGCACCTTCGCAGCACCTCGCCGACCGGAACAGAAATGGGAGCCCTTACTTGTCGCCGACCCGCGTCACACATCCGCCAGACGATCATCGCGGCGAGCATTTCCGGGGCCGGATCGAGGGGTTCGGCGTCGGCACCTGGGATCTCGACCTCGCGACCCGGGAGCTTGAATGGTCGGAAACCGCGCGGATGCTGCTGGGTATCGAACGGGGCAAGCCTGCGAGCTACGATCTGTTGCTGTCGCGCCTCCAGCCCGAGGATCGCGCACGCGTCGAGGCGGCGATCAGCCAGGTCACCGAGCGCGGCGGCGGCTTCGACGTCTCCTTCAGGATTGCCGGCACGTCCGACCGGGGCAAATGGATCAGGGCCCGCGCCGGCCTGATCAGGGACGATGCAGGCGTCGCCCGCCACCTGAGCGGCATCTTCCTCGACATCGACGAGGAAAAGCAGGTCGAGGAAGCGCTGCGCACGCGCGAGACCCACCTCCGCTCCATCCTGCACACCATTCCCGATGCCATGATCGTCATCGACGGCCATGGCGTCATCCAGCTCTTCAGTACGGCGGCCGAACGCCTGTTCGGCTGGTCCGAGCAGGAGGCGATCGGCCAGAATGTTGCGATCCTGATGCCGGAGCCGGACCGCACCCGCCACGACAGCTACATTGCGCGCTACCGCTCCACCAAAGATCCCCACATCATCGGCATCGGCCGCATCGTCACCGGCAAGCGCCGCGACGGCACGACGTTCCCGATGCACCTGTCGATCGGGGAGATGCAGTCGGGCGGCGAGCCCTATTTCACCGGCTTCGTCCGCGACCTCACCGAGCATCAGCAGACCCAGGCGCGGCTGCAGGAATTGCAGTCCGAGCTCGTCCATGTTTCGCGACTGAGCGCCATGGGCGAGATGGCATCCGCGCTGGCTCACGAGTTGAACCAGCCGCTTGCCGCCATCAGCAACTACATGAAGGGATCGCGGCGACTGCTCGCCGGCAGCGCTGATCCGAATCTGACGAAGATCGAAAGCGCGCTGGACCGCGCCGCCGAGCAGGCCGTACGTGCAGGCCAGATCATTCGGCGCCTTCGCGATTTCGTCGCACGCGGCGAGTCCGAAAAGCGGGTTGAAAGCCTCTCCAAGCTGATCGAGGAGGCCGGCGCGCTCGGGCTCGCCGGTGCGCGTGAGCAGAACATCCAGCTTCGGTTCAGTCTGGATCAGAATTCCGACTTCGTCCTCGCCGACCGGGTCCAGATCCAGCAGGTCCTGGTCAATCTGTTCCGCAACGCGCTGGAGGCGATGGCGCAGTCGCCGCGGCGGGAGTTGGTCGTCACCAACACCCGCGTCGGTGACGACACGATCGAGGTCGAGGTTTCCGACACCGGCTCCGGCTTCCAGGACGACGTCATTCCGAATCTGTTTCAGACCTTCTTCACCACCAAGGAAACCGGTATGGGGGTGGGACTTTCGATCAGCCGCTCGATCATCGAGGCTCATGGCGGGCGCATGTGGGCCGAGAACAACACATCGGGCGGCGCGACATTCCGCTTCACGCTGCCTGCAGCCGATGAGAGCTGAACCATGACGACCAACGGAATAGTCTACGTTATCGACGACGATGAGGCGATGCGCGATTCGCTGAATTTTCTGCTCGATTCATCGGGTTACAGCGTAACCATGTTCGATGACGCGCAACGTTTCCTCGATGCCCTGCCCGGCCTCGCGTTCGGCTGCATCCTCTCCGACGTGCGCATGCCTGGCATCGATGGGATCGAGCTTCTGAAGCTGATGAAGGCGCAGCACTCGCCGTTTCCGATCTTGATCATGACCGGCCACGGCGACGTGCCGCTCGCAGTCGAGGCGATGAAGCTCGGCGCCGTCGACTTCCTGGAAAAACCGTTCGAGGACGACCGCCTCCTCACGATGATCGAATCGGCTATCCGGCAGGCTGAGCCAGCCGCCAAGATCGAAGCCATATCCCAGGACATTGCCGCCCGCGTCGCATCCCTCAGCCCGCGCGAGCGCCAGGTCATGGAAGGACTGGTCGCAGGCCTGTCCAACAAGCTGATCGCCCGCGAATACGACATCAGCCCGCGCACCATCGAGGTGTACCGGGCCAATGTCATGACCAAGATGCAGGCCAACAGCCTCTCTGAGCTGGTCCGGCTGGCGATGCGCGCCGGCATGCTGAAGGATTGAGGCAAGTCAAGGCAGTTGGCTCGCCCTGTGCTAGCCAATCCCAATGATCGAAATCGGCTCGCACCCTGCGCGGTTCTCCATGGTGTCATCGGTAAAGCACACCGTCTACGTGGTCGACGACGATGACGCCGTGCTCGGGTCCCTGCGTTTTCTCCTGGAAAGCGACGGCTTTGCCGTGCGGACGTTCAGGAACGCCACGGCGCTGCTCAACGCGACGAGCCTGTCTGGCGCAGACTGCTACGTGATCGACTACAAGATGCCCGACATCAATGGCATCGAGCTCGCCGGCCGCTTGCGCCAGTCCGGCGGCAATACCCCGGTGATTCTGATCACCGGCTATCCCGACGGCAATATCTCGGCCCGGGCGGCGGCGGCTGGCGTGAAGGACGTGATTTTGAAGCCGCTTCTCGACGAAAACTTGGTCAAGCACATCCGCCGCGCCATCCAGGATCGACGCGGAAACTAGGCGTCGCCTCAGAACGCGCTCCTGTACTGCGACATCTCGTTGCGGGGACCGTAAATCCACATCGGCTCGCCGCACTCGCTGGGGCCGTGATCGGTCATGCAGGCCGCGCTCCATGGGGGAGCCGCGATCCGGCGGCCCTCAACCGGATTTGAATACGAATGGCCGGCGACGGTATGGAGTCGAGGCCCAGCTGTCGTTGCCGTAGCCAGCGAGGGCAGGACCAACAAGGCTGCCAGTAGAGCTGCAGCAGATTGGGCTAACATCGGGCATCTCCGTTGTTGTGAACGCTTTCGATGACCCGATTCGCGCTGAAGCCTCGTTATTTCCAGCACACCGAATAGTGAGAGCAGCGGTATCCTGCCCCTGCGGGCGACCTACGGAGATCTACGTAGGTAACCCTCCTTAAGATATCGCGCGAAATTTTCGCAGCACCCGATACCGCGTAGGAAAGCGTCATCACAACGGAGATGGCGCAAATGCTGACGCAGACCCTCAACACCCAGGCGATCAACACCCAAATCGGTGGCAAGATTGCTCCGCCCCGTCCCGTCTCGGACCAGTTCGGCGCGATCACCGGCCATGTCGGCCTGATCGCCACCGAGTTCTCCTACCGCAAGGACGAGGAGATCTACGGCGAGGATGAGCCGGCCGAATATGTCTACCAGGTCGTCTCCGGCGCAGTCCGCACCTACAAGCTTCTCTCCGACGGCCGTCGCCAGATCGGCACCTTCCATCTTCCCGGCGACGTGTTCGGCCTCGAATCCGGCGCCACCCACCGCCTCGCCGCCGAAGCCATCATCGACACCAGCGTGCGTCTTGTGAAGCGTGCAAGCCTGGAGAAGGCTGCCGGTACCGACGTGCAGGTCGCTCGCAAGCTCTGGGCCATGACGGCTGGCGAACTGCGCCATGCCGAAGATCACATGCTGTTGCTCGGCCGCAAGACCGCGATGGAGCGCGTCGCAACCTTCCTGCTGGAAATGGATCGTCGTCTTGCGGTCGCCGGCATGATGGCGCTTCCGATGTGCCGCCGCGACATCGGCGACTATCTCGGCCTCACCCTTGAGACCGTGTCGCGCGCGCTGTCCCAGCTTCACAGCCAGGGCATCCTCGGCTTCTCCGGCGCCCGCCAGATCGTGCTGCGCAACCGTCAGCGGCTGCACAATCTCGACGCCTGAACGTTTCCCCTCCCACCCCCTGGCCGGCTGACTTCGTTCAGCCGGCCATTTCTTTTGCCTCGACGCCGGTGCGCCGGGTCTCCGGCATCACAAAGAGGATCAGCAGAAGTCCTGTCGCGGCGATGCTCGCGAGCCCTAGGAAGGCGATGGCATTGCCGAACTTGTCGCTGACATAGCCGCCGAGCGCAGTGCTCAAGGACGCACCAATTCCGGTTGCGGTGCCGACGATGCCCTGCGCCAGATTGAAGTGGCCCGTGCCAAAGGCGACGTCCGCCACGATGAGCGGAATCATCACCGCGAACACCGCGGCCGTGAAGCCGTCGAACAGTTGCACCAGCACCAGCAGATAGGGATCGTGCACCGTCGCGAACAGCACGCCGCGGATCGTCAGCGCGCCGAACCCGATCAGCAGCACCGGGCGCCGGCCCCACGCCTGCGCCTTGCGTCCGACCGAAGGTGACAACAGCGCGACGATCGCCTGCGGCACAACGATGCAGAAAGCGACCAGAACCGTCGCCCATTGGCTCGAACGCGCCGTCACCGTGCTTGCCATCAGCGGCATCATCGAGGCGTTTGCGAGCTGCAACAGCAGCACGCTCAGCGCAAAGACGATCAGCGGCTTCTGCCGGATCAAATGCCAGATATTGGTGTCGCCCGGAACCGGAGCCTCGCGCGGCATCTCGCCGTGACAGCGCGCGATGTCGACCTCCTCCTCGCGGATACGCGACAGTGCAATCAGCGTCGGAATCGCGAGCACGAAGGTGACCAGGAAGACCGAGCGGCTCGAGAGCAGATATCCGGCCGTCCCCATCACAGCGGCGGCAACGCCATTGCCGAGCGAGGCGAATCGGGCGTTGCGGCCGAGCCGCTCGCCGATCTTGAGCGGACCAACCAGGCCCAGGCTGATCGCCGCAATCGCGGGACCGAGCACGCAGCTCGCCGCCGCGTGCAACGTCGCGGCGGCCACCACCACCGGAAAGATCGGCATCGCCGCATAAGCGAGCGCGCAGCAGCCGATGGTCCCAATCGCAAGCCCCGCGACCAGCCGCTCGGATCTCGCTGCATCGATGATGGCGCCGCCCGGCATCTGCCCGATCAGCGCGACGATGCCGCCGATCGACAGCACCAGGCCGATTTCGACCTGGGTCCATTTCTGCGTCGTCAGGTAAACCGCGATGAAGGGGCCGAAGCCGGTCTGCACATCGGCGAGGAAGAAGATGAACCAGTCGAGGCCGCGCAGGCTGCGGCGCGACGGCTCCGGAATGGCCGCGAGAACGGGTACGGCGACGTTGTCCTGTTCGACACGTCCCGCGCGCTTCTCATGATCAGGCTTCCTCGACAACAGCACCGTCAGCCATCCCCTCCCCTCACTGAATTTCCTGGAGCGGTTGGAGGCTGCCGGACGCACCGAGCACGACCATCGGCGTGTCTTCCTTGAATTCCGGCGCGGCCGCGACCTGTGCCTTGGTCAATTCCAGCGTGATGCTGTCCCTCTTGTTGGTGATCTTGCCGAACCGAAGTGCGTTCCAGTCGACGACGATCTTGCGGCTGCCGACGCCGAGGAAGCCGCCGAAATCGATCACGGCGGCGCGCACATGGCCGGCGAGATCGACGATGACGTCGACGATGTGGCCCATATCCTCGTCCGCTGCGCTGCGCACGTCGCGCCCAAGTACACCATGGGCGTCGCTGGCGCCGATGATGGTCACCGAGGGCGGCGGTGCGGCGTCTTTCGGCGTGACGGGCACGACCGAGGCCGGCGGCGGCGTGTTGGCCTCGGTCGGGGCTGCATTGGCGGACGCGGGCCGGTCCTCCGCGGCGCGCGACACGGCAACCGTCACTCCCGCGACGATCGCAACGCTTAAGGCGAACCATCCGGCAGTACGCATGACACCCTCCTTGCCGCAGCGCCGCTAGCGCGCCAGCACGATCGACACCTGGATCCGGCCGCGCGTCCGCAGCACCTCCAACGCCACGTCATCGCCGTGGCGGCTGACGCGAAGATCGACGCTGGATTCGCCGAGGTGCAGATCGCGCAGGGTGATCTCGTTCAGAAAGGACGGAAGGTGCGGATTGCGCAGACGGATCTCGCAGCGGGCGACGTCGAACTCGATCCCGAGCGCCGCCTCCAGCAGCGTGAACGGCGTGGCGCTAGCCCAGGCCTGCGGCGCACAGGCGACCGGATAGAGCGTAGGCCCACGCCGCTTCTCGCGGCGGAAGCCGCAGAACAATTCCGGCAGCCGGCGCAGGTCCATGTAAGTGGCGGCGTCGAACAGCCCCTTGAACACCTGCGCCACCGCGTGCTTGAGCCCGTAATGCGCAAGGCCCAAGGCAATCAGCGCGTTGTCGTGCGGCCAGATCGATCCGTCGTGATACGACATCGGATTGTAGCGCACCTCGCCCTGCGCGACGGTACGGATGCCCCAGCCTGAGAAAAAATGCGGCCGCATCAGATCGGCGGCGACGAGACGGGCACGATCCTGCCGGATCATGCCGCTGAACAGCACCTGCCCGGCATTCGAGGTGCGCACCTCGCATCGCCGCTTGTTGCCGTCGAGCGCAACTGCATAGGTGCCCAGCTCCTCGCACCAGAACGCTTCTTCGAAGCGTTCGGCGAGCGCCTCGGCTTCCGCCTCGAGCTTCCCAGCACGATCGGGCTTGCCCAGCCGCAGCGCACATCGCGCGGCGAGCAGCTTGGCGGCGTAGACATAGCCCTGGACCTCGGCGAGCGCGATATTGCCCTCCGCGAGCTTGCCGTCGGCGTGGAAGATCGCGTCGAAGGAATCCTTCCAGCCCTGGTTGGCGAGCCCTTTTTCGGTAGCCCGCTGATATTCGACAAACCCGTCATTATCAGGGTCACCGGGCCCATCGATCCAGGCGAGGCCGGCCTCGATCGCGGGCCACAGCTCGGTCAGCGTCGTCTCGTCGCCGGTGCGCTCGAAATAGCGGCCCGCGAGCAGGACGAACAACGCGGTCGAATCCACGCTGCCGTAATATTGCGAGAACGGCACCTCGCGCAGCGCCGCCATCTCGCCGCCGCGCATCTCGTGCAGGATCTTTCCGGGCGCCGCATCTGCTAGCGGATCGACCGCCTTGGCCTGGAAATGCGCCAGCCGCCGCAGCACGCCCTTGGCCACCCGCGGGTCGACCCACAGCATCTGCAGCGCGGTGATCAATCCGTCGCGGCCGAACGTCGTCGAGTACCAGGGAATGCCGGCATAGGGATAGCGCCCCTGCGGCGTCTCCGTCATCAGCATGTTGAGGTCCGCCATTGCCTGGCACAGCACCTCGTTGAAGATGTTGTTGGAGGTCTCGATGCTGGCGGCGCCGATCGTGGACTGCCGCATCTCGCGGCGATGCGCGAGCAGCCCCCGGAAGAAGCGTGCCGGCTTCTCTGCGACCGGCCGGTTGCAGGAGACGGCCACGAACAGCGACTTGGCCTCATGCGGATCCAGCTCGAGCTGCCAGGTCGCGGCGTTCACCGAGAGCCGCGTCGGGCGCGGATCGAAATGCAGGCCGGTGGTGCGCTCGGCATCGTCGAGGCCGCGGTATTCGAACAGAACATCGGTCGGTCCGACGAGCTTGCTGGTGCCGGTCCCGCGGCGCGGCCGCCGCTCGCCGCGGACCTCGAACAGATCGGCAAAATCGTTATCGAACAGCAGCGTCAGCTCGAAGGCGGCCGGTTGCTCGCCATGGTTCTGCAGGCCGATCCGCTGATACGCAGTGCCGCGCCACAGGAAGATCGTGCGCACGATGTGCAGCAGATCCTTCTGCAGCACGATGCGACCCTGCCTGTAGATGTCTGGATTGGTGAGGTCGACGGTCAATCCCGAATTGTCGTCGCGCAGGTTCGAGCCGAGCAACAGCGGCTGGAGATCATCGAGCACGAGCTCCAGCCGGGCGAGGTAACGCGTATCATGGTTGAACAGGCCATCCGGCCCGCCGGCCGACGCACCGATGTCGCCATGGCTGTCCAGCACGATAAACGTGTCGTCGTGTTTGAGCGAGCGACGGGGCCGCGCGGCGGGCCCCGTCATCGGAATATAGAATGCCTGTTCGGCGACGGTCTCGATCGTCTGCGGCACCGAGATGATCCTGGTTGCGGCCTCAGTTGCCATGAGCTGCTCCCCTGCGGCATGTGTTTCGAACGCGACCAACGCAACGCAACTGTTGGGTTTACGCGGCGAACTTCGCGAGCCGACCCATTTCCTGCGTCACCAGCTCACGGTACGGACCGTGGCCCTGCATCAGCCGGTCGGGCGCACCATCCTCGATGATCTTGCCGTTCCTGAGCACGACCACGCGGTCGAAATTACGCAGCGTTGCCAGGCGATGTGCGATCGCGATCACGGTGCGGCCTCGCATCAGCCGTGTCAGCGCCTCGCGGATCGCCTCCTCGGATTCGCTGTCGAGCGCGGCAGTCGCCTCGTCGAGCAGCAGGATCGGCGCGTCCTTGACGAAGGCGCGCGCGATTGCAATGCGCTGGCGCTGGCCGCCGGACATCTTGACACCGCGGTCACCGACCATGGTGTCCAGGCCTTCCGGCAGGCTGTCGATGAAGTCGCAACGCGCCGCGATCGCCGCGCGCAGCACCTCGTCGTCGGTCGCATTCGGCCGGCCATAGCGGATGTTCTCCCGGATGGAGCGATGGAACAGGGAGATATCCTGCGGCACGACGGAGATGGCCTCACGCAGGCTCTGCTGGGTCACCTTGGAGATGTCCTGGCCGTCGATGCTGATGTTGCCTTCGTCCACGTCATAGAAGCGCTGAAGCAGCGTGAACAGGGTGGACTTGCCGCCGCCGGACTGGCCGACCAGGCCGACGCGCTGGCCGGGCTGCAGCCGCAGGCTGAAGCGCTCGAAGATCTTTTCGCCGCCGGGATAGCCGAAGGTGACGTTGTTGTACATGATCGCGGCGCCGCTCTTGACCAGCGGCCCGGCCTCGGGATGATCGCGCAGCTCATGCGGCACCAGCAGCGTCGCGATCGCCTCGGTCAGACGCGCCACGTGCTGTGTGACATCCACCAGCGCCACCGCGAGATCGCGCGTCGCATTGAGAATGGAAAGGCCGAGCGTACAGACCAGCACGACGTCGCCGGTGGTCGCCTCGCCCTGCTGCCACAGCGTGATCGCCCAGGCCATCAGCGCCACGGTCAAGATCACGGTGACGCCGGCATGAGTGAGCCGCAGCTTCTCGAGATAGCGCAGGCTACGCCCGCGCGCGTTGAGTTCCCGGTTCACCGTCGCGTCGAAACGTTCGTGCTCGTGACCAATGCCGCAGAAGGCACGGACCAAGGGCATGTTGCTGATGACGTCGATCATCTCGCCGTCGACCACCGCGGCCTTATCCGCGAAATCGTCATGCAGCGGCTTGCCGGCCGCGGCAAGACGGAACATCGCGATCACCATACCGCCCGCGATCACGATCAGGCCTGCCGCCATGTATGGGCTCACGGTTCCAATCAGCAGGATCGCCGCAACTGTGGCAATGCACGGCGGCAACACATTCCAGACGAACATGTTCTCGACCGTGAACACCGCGTTGGATGTCGCCGTGATGCGGCTGGTCAGCATGCCGGGCATCCGGTCCGAGAAATAGCTCGGTGCGTGTCCGGTCAGATGACGAAATATGTCACGGCGTAAATCGCCGGTAACACGAACGAAGGTGAAGCTCGCGGTCCAGCTCGCGATCCGCCACAGAAAGTTGTCGGCCGCGATCAGCGACATGAGCAGGATGAATGCCAGCCATACGCTGCCACCATGCGAGGTTCCCGCCGACAAACCGTCGACGAGGGATTTAACGCCGTACTGCGTGCCTACGGAGCAGGCAACCGCCGCGACCACAGCGCCCAGGATCACCAGATGCGACGCCAATCGTCGCCGCAGATAGCGCAAGACAAAGGCAAATGGCCTGCGCGCGTATCCAGAAAGTTGATCCATGTGACACTGACCCCGTCGTGATGATTTCAATTGTTCTTGGTTGTCGACTGAACATCGACCGGTTCGCCTCGGTTCCCGGGCAAGGCGATCACGACATGCGGATGCGGACGATCTGAGAAGATCAGATGGCAGCATCGAGACACGCGCGCGATGTGTCGAATAAGTAACGTTTGCTAGGAGGAACTTCGCAACTGCGGGAACGTTCCCTTGGCTGGCATAGCCGGTGCCGACGCGCTGGGGGTTTCGACGTTCTTGATCGCAGAGGAGATGGTGAGATGCGCATCGCGCAGGTAGCTCCGTTGACGGAGGCTGTTCCACCCAAGCTGTATGGCGGCACCGAGCGGGTGGTGCATTGGTTGACGGAAGAGTTGGTTGCCCTTGGACATGACGTCACGCTGTTCGCCAGCGGCGACTCGCAGACGTCGGCGAAGCTCGATGCACTATGGCCGCGGGCACTTCGCCTCGACGGTTCCGTGCGCGATCCCAACTCGTTGCACATGGTGCTGCTGGAGCGCGTGCGGCAGAAATGTGACGACGAGGAGTTCGACTTCCTCCACTTCCATCTCGATTATTATCCATGGTCGCTGTTCTACCGGCAGCCGACACCGTTCCTGACCACGCTGCACGGCCGCCTCGATCTGCCGGAGCATCAGCCGGTCTTCAACACTTTCTCCAAGATGCCCGTGATCTCGATCTCGAACGCGCAGCGGCGGCCCGTGCCGCAGGCGAACTGGGTGAGAACGATCCATCATGGCTTGCCCGAGACTCTGCTGACGCCGAAGCCGGTGAAGCAGGAATATCTCGCCGTGCTCGGCCGCATCGCGCCGGAGAAAGGTGTCGATCGCGCCATCAAGATCGCGACGCATTGCGGCGTCCCGCTGAAAATCGCGGCCAAGGTCGACCGCGCCGACCAGGACTATTTTGACGAGCTGATCAGGCCCATGATCGAGAACAATCCGCTGGTGGATTTCATCGGCGAGATCGGCGATCACGAGAAGTCGGACTTCCTCAGCGGCGCGATCGGCCTGCTGCTGCCGATCGACTGGCCGGAGCCGTTTGGCCTGGTGATGATTGAAGCGATGGCCTGCGGCACACCGGTGGTCGCCTTCAACCGCGGCTCGGTGTCGGAGATCATCGACGAAGGCCTCACCGGCTTCGTGGTCGAGGACGTCATCAGCGCGGCGGGCGTCGTGAGCCGCCTCGCGCAGCTCGACCGCAACGCCATCCGCAAGCAGTTCGAAAAGCGCTTCACCGCGCGGCGCATGGCGCTCGACTATCTCGCCGCGTACCGCAGCCTGACCGAAGAACAGGCGCCGCGGATCAAGCTGGTAAGCAGCGCGGAGTAAGTAGCCAAGACCTCAGCTGTCGTCCCGGACAAGCGCGCCCAAAGCGCGCGCCGATCCGGGACCCATACTCCGCAACAATAGTTTAGCGATGACTCGGAGTGACCTGTCTCGCACACGACCTCTCCCTGGGGTTATGGGTCCCCGCGTTCGCGGGGACGACACCGAGTGTGTGGCAACGGCGGCGGCTAGCTCACCACCGCCCGCTTCGGCTCCACAATCTCGAACATGCGCGGAAACTCATCCATCAGCCCCATCAGCTCCGCAAGCTTCATCGGATTACCCGACAGCTTGACCTTGCCCGCAGCCACCGCTTCCGGAAAGCTCGTCAGCTTCGCAATCACTTCATCCAGCGTCGCGCGCGCCAGCGTGAAGCTGGCGTCGGCATTTTCGGCTTGCACATTTTCGGTGTAGGTCAGTGCGCAGTTCTCGAGATTGAGCACGAATGTCTCACCGGTGTCCGAAAAACGCCAGTTCAGAACGATGTGCTTGCCTTCCGCCTTCGGGCCATTCAGGCGAATGCCGAGCACGTCCCAGAGCTGCGAGGTGCGCAGCGCCGCCAGCGTCTCGCGCGGCATTGGCGCGCGCGGCGGCGTCTTCGGCATGCCCTGGCGCAATTCCTGCGCGCCGAACAGATAGGCGTTGCGCCAGGTCGAGCTCTCGGCGGCATAGCCGAGCTGCTCCAGCGTGTCGGCCAGCAGCGCGCGCGCCGCCTGATTGTCCGGCTCGGCAAAGACGAGATGGCCGAGCGCCTGCGCAACGAAGCGGAATTCGCCCTTGTCAAAATCCGCGCGAGCCCGCGTCAGGATCGCGTCGGCGCCGCCCATGTATTCGACGTACTTCTTGCCTGATGCCACCGGCGGCAGCGGATCGAGATTGACCGGATTGGCATCGTACCAGCCGAGATACTTTTGGTAGATGGCCTTCACATTATGCCTGATATGGCCGTAATAGCCGCGGCCGTGCCAGGCGCCGTCGAGGCTCTTCGGCAGCTGGATCGCCTCGGCGATCTCGGCCGCATTGAGGCCGTGATTCATCAGGCGGATGGTCTGGTCATGCGCGAACTTGTAGAGGTCGCGCTGCTCGCGGATCATGGTGTCGATGCGCGCAGCTCCCCACACCGGCCAATGATGCTGGCCGCACATCGCCTCGGCCTTGCCGCCCCACAGCTGCAGCGCCTCGTTGAGGTACTTTGACCACGCCAGCGCATCGCGCACATCGGCGCCGCGGAACGGCAGCAGATTGTGGAAATTATGCGTGCAGTTCTCAGCTAAGTTCAGCAACTTGTAGCGCGGCAGGAAGAAGTGCATCTCCGCCGGAGCTTCGCTGTTCGGCGCCATCTGGAATTCGAATTCGACGCCGTCGATCAGCCGCTTGTCGCCGGTCGCCATGATCAAATCGGTCGGCCGCAGCAGCGCCACCGCACCCGCCGCCATGGTCTTGCCGAGACCGCAATCGACTTGCCCTTGCACGCCCTTGGCAAGGAAAGGCCCGAACTGATACTGCGCCCGCCGCAGCATCGCCGGCCCCGCAATGATGTTCTCGGAGACGGCGTGCTCCATGAACAGGTTCGGCGCGATGATCGGCACGCGCCCCGTCGCCAGCGCATCCTCTTCCAGCACGCCGCGCGCGCCACCCCAGTGATCGGTATGGGTATGCGTGAAGATGACGGCCGCAACCGGCTTCATGCCGCGGTGCCTGAAGTAAAGATCGAGCGCGGCGCGCGCGCCTTCGATCGAGGTCAGTGTGTCGACGACAATGACGCCGCTGTCGCCCTCGATCAGCGTCATGTTGGCAATGTCGAGCCCACGCACCTGGTAGACGCCGGGCACCACTTCGAACAATCCATGCTGCATGTTGAGCCGCGACTGCCGCCACAGGCTGGGATTGACCGTCGGCGGTGCCTGCTCGTTGGACAGAAAGCCATAGGGCTCGAGGCTCCAGACAGTCCGTCCTTGCGCGTTTGTAATCTTCGCGTTGTCGATCGTGCCGAGGAAGCCGCGCGCAGCGTCGTCGAAATCCCGCGTGTCGGAAAATGGCAACGCATTCAGCATCGCCTGATGGTGCGCGACGACCGATGGCATCGCGTCCTTCGGCGTGTTGGCTGCTTCGGTACTGGTCATGAGGCTCCTCCCCGGCGTCTTGTCTGGGAGGCATCTAACCGCATCTCGATTGCGGTTCCAACCGCTCCTTACGCGGCCAGTCCTTCGGAAACAGTCTGGCCCGCCTCCGGCATCCGCAGCTGCCGCGCCAGCACATAGCCGCCGCGGCTTTCCTTGGCGCGGTAGAGCGCCCTGTCGGAGCGCGACAACAGCGCCTCTGCAGTCCGGCCGTCGTCCGGCGCGACGGCAACCCCGACGCTGACGCCAAGCTCGATGGTCTGGCCGTCGACGTCGTAGGGCGCACTGATCGCGTTCACGATACGCATCGCCATCGCTTCCGCATCATCAACCGCGCGCTGCACCAGGACGAATTCATCGCCGCCCATCCGCACCAGGAGATCGTCGGCGGCGGCAATCGCCCTGAGTCGCCCGGCGACCTGCTTCAGCAGCGCGTCGCCAACCGGGTGGCCGAAGCGATCATTCGCTTCCTTGAAACGGTCGAGATCGAGCGTATGGACGGCGATCGTCCCGGCCGCGAGCATTGCGGGCAAGTCCGTCGCCAGCGCCGAGCGATTGGCAAGGCCCGTCATCGGGTCCACGCGCGACAGCTGCTCGAACTGGCGTTTGAGCGTGATCTGCTTGATCGAGGCGTTGAAGCTCAGCCGCACCATCTCGAAGCTCGCGACCACATACATCAGGATCAGGAGCCCGAGGCCGACATGACGCAGATCCGGCTGCATCAATGTCACGATCGCGGCCGGTGCGGCGATGGCGATCAGATCGAGCAGCGCCGCGACAGGGCGCAGCGCGAGCCGCGCCACCACGCCGGCACCAAAGCCGAAGCCGATGCCGACCGCCATGACGCAGCACAACGCATCACCCAGCACGATGCTGCGCGCTGCGAACAGGCCGAGGATGAGGGCCGTCACGATGGTGCCGGTCACATAGCGCCGCTCCCAGCGCACGGCCTCCGCGCGGCCGAGCTGCGGCGCACGGGTGAGGCGGCGGCGGAATGCAAACATTTCGATGAGACGAACGATGGCCACAACGACACCGGCGGCCGTCAGGCCCGCCGTCACCCTGTCACCGGTCTCGTAGGTCGTGATGGCGCCGACCATCGCCAGACAGGCGGCCGCAAGAATGTTGGGCAACATCGTGCCGTGAAGGCCCGTGATGACTTCCAGATAGACGGCGTCGGAGATAGACGCCCGCCCCGACTCCATTCTGTTGAACAACATGCCCGCACCCATACGCTGGCATGTTTGTACCGCACATCCGTAAAAATGCATGCACTGCACAGCAATGGCATTTGAACGAGCGGGTTTACCGCGCGTTAGCCATGTCCCGCCCGCCTGCGGGCTAATGCATCCCCAGTACCCGCGGCAGCCACAACGTCAGATCGGGCCAGTAGGTCACGATGACGAGGAAGCCGAGCATGGTGAACAGCCACGGCATCACCGCCACGGCGAGATCGGTGATGCGCATGCGCGCGATCATCGACGCCACATAGAGGTTCAGGCCGACAGGCGGATGGCAGAGGCCGACCTCCATGTTGACGTCCATGACGATGCCGAAATGGACGAGGTCGATGCCGAGCTTCTTGGCCGCCGGCGCCAGGATCGGCGCCATGATCAGGATGATCGAGTTCGGCTCCATGAAATTGCCGGCAAGCAGCAGCAGCACGTTGACGACCAGCAGGAAGCCGACCCAGCCGAGATTCTGCGCTGCGATCCAGTCGGCGAGCGTCGCCGGCAGGTTCTCGTTGGAGAGCACGAAGGAGAACAGCACCGCGTTGGTGACGATGTAGAGCAGCATCGCGCTGGTGTTGGCGGCACGCAGCAGCACGCGCGGCACGTCCGCGATCCTGATCGCCTTGTAGACGAACACCGCGATGATGAAGGAATAGACCGCGGCCATTGCGGCTGCTTCGGTCGCCGTGAACAGGCCGCTATAGATGCCGCCGATGATGATGACGACCAGCATCAGGCCCCAGATGCTCTCGCGGAAGGCGTGGACGGTCTCGCCCCAGGTCGCCTTCTTCAACCGCGGATAGTCGCGGTTGCGCGCCAACCACCAGGTGACGATGCAGAGCATCGTCGTCAGCAGCATGCCGGGCAACAGGCCCGCGACGAACAGCGCGCCGATCGAGGTGTTGGTGGAGACCGCGTAGACGATCTTCGGGATCGACGGCAGCATCAGGATGCCGAGCGAGCCGGCAACGGTGATGATGCCGGCACCGAAGCGCATGGGATAGCCGTGGCGGACCATCTCCGGCAGCACGATGGCGCCGATCGCCGCGACCGTCGCGACGCTCGAGCCGCAGACCAGCGCGAACATGGCGCAGGCGACGATGCCGGCAAGGCCAAGGCCGCCGTGCCAGTGCCCGATCAGCGAGGTCGCGAAATTGATCATGCGCCGCGCGACGCCGCCATGGGTGAGGAAATTGCCGGCGAGGATGAAGAACGGGATCGCCATGATCTCGAAGCCTTCGATGCCGGTGAAGAGCTTCATCGAGACGGCTTCGATCGGCACCGCCGTGAGCGTGAACAGGAACGTCATCACGGTGAGGCCGAGCGCGATCGACACCGGGATGCCGGTCAGCATCAGCGCGATCAAAAGCCCAAACACCGTCGCAGCCCGCATCCATTGCGGCAGCGCGAACACGCCGAACTTTTCGGCAAGGCACATCGCGAAAATCAGGATCGGCGCCATGATCAGGATCACGCCGAGCGGCGAGACTTTTCGCGCGGCGGCTTTCGTTGCGGCACCGGCGGGCTGCGGATGCAGCGCCGGCGAGACGTCGGCCTCCACGCCCTCGACACGGGTCTCGTCATGGTGCGGCAGCTCGCCGGTCCAGTAGTAGAACCAGGAGACCTGGAGGAAGCGGAAGCACATCAGGCCCGAGCCGAGCGGGATCGCCAGATAGACGAACCACATCGGCGCTTCCAGATCGTTGGACTGCTGCCCGGTCTTGAACATCTCGGAAACAAACGAGGCGCCGAAGGCGGCGATCATGCCGGTGAACAGCGCGCCGCAGAGCAGCGAGAACAGGATCACGTGCTTGCGCGAATGTTCGGGCAGACGGTTGACGAGCAGATCGACGCCGACATGGATGCCGGTGCGCACGCCATAGGCCGCGCCGAACTTCGCCATCCAGATGAACATGTAGATGCAGAGCTCCTGCGCCCAGGACAGGTCGAGCTCGGACAGGAAGGTGAACACGGCCTGCGAAAGGGCGGCGAGCCAGGTCAGGCCGTGCGTGGCGGCCCATCGCGACAGCTTGATCGATTCGCCCGCACCGTAACGGTGCACGACGGCGATGAAGATCAGTCCGGTTGCAGCGGCAATGAGCGTCGCGATCAACCATTCTTCGAGATGATTGAGCAACTGGTTGAGCGCGCGAAGCAAAGCGTAGTCCCCCTATCGATGCGAAACGGTCGGGAGTGCACTCACTCCCGACCGTTGGTATTACTTTCCCGAAAACCGCGTCAGTTCATCTTGACGTCGAGTTCCTTGGCGACGAGATCGAGCACTTCCTGCCCGACCCGGCCTTTGGCCCAGGCATAGGTCGGCTGCATCGCTTCGTGCCACGCCTTGCGGTCTGCGTCGCTCAGATAATGCAGCGTGGTCTTGCCCGTCTTCTTGATCTCGGCCAGCGCGTCCTCGTTTTCCTGATGCGCGATCTGGTTGGTGTATTCGGTCGCGTCCGCCATCGCCTTCTCGAGCTGGGTGCGGATGTCGGGCGGCAGGCCGGACCAGAACTTCGAATTCACGATGACGGCGTATTGCAGATGCGCGTGATAGGACACGGTGATGTCCTTCTGCACCTCGTAGAACTTCTGCGTCAGATAGTTGGATGCGGTGTTCTCGCAGCCGTCGACCACGCCGGTCTGCAGCGCCTGGTAGACTTCCGAGAACGCCATGATCTGCGGGATCGACCCCATCAGGCGGAAATACTGGTCGGCGATCTTCGATCCGGAGATGCGGAATTTCAGGCCCTTGAAATCCTCCGGCTTCATCAGCGGACGATTCGACGACACCATGTGGAAGCCGTTATCCCAATAAGCGAGGCCGGTGATGCCTTTGGATTCAAGTTTCTGAAACAGCCATTTGCCGACCGTGCCCTTCATGGCGGCGGAATAGGTCGCGTCGTCCTTGAACAGCCAGGGCAGGTCGAGCGCCTCGAACTCCTTGATGCCGAGCGGCGCGAATTTCGCGGTCGAGGGCGCGAGCATCTGCACCGAGCCGAGCTGCAGCGCCTCGATCTCCTCCTTGTCCTTGTAGAGCGAGGAGTTCGGATAGATTTCGATCTTGACCTTGCCGTCGGTGTACTTCTCGGCAAGCTCCTTGAACTTCAGCGCGCCCTTGCCCTTCGGCGTATCGTTGGCGACGACGTGGCTGAACTTGACAATGATCGGGCTCTGGGCCTGAGCCAAATCCGAAGACAAGGCCGGAGCCAAAGCAAACGCGGCCGCAGCGACCGCAAACAGCAGTTTGCGCATGAAGGACCTCCCAAACAACCTCGATAACCGGGTTCTTTTTTTGTTTTGCAGATCGGTTTTACAGGTCAGTAGTGGCAGCAATCCTCACCCCGAACAACTAGACCTAAGCCCAATTTGCCGCAGCGAAGCTTTGCCGCGGGCAAGCTATCTCGACGGCGCTCGCATGCGCAACCTGGCGCCCGCTCCACGCCGCGAAGCGAGCGCTTATGTCGCATCGCCGAAAGGCGCGTTAACCCTTGCGCTGGGCGACCATGAACAGCCGCCGGAACGGGAACAGCGTCTGGCCCGCTTCGTTCTTCGGGTAGGCCTTTGCGACCCGCTCGCCATAAGCCGCCTCGAACGCGGCCTTCTCATCGCCCTGCAGCACGTCGAGATAGCGCGTCAGCCAGGTGCCCTTGGTCCATTCCTTCACAGGATTCTCGCCCTCGAGGACCTGGAGATATTCGGTCTCCCAGATGTCGATGTTCTCAGACAACGGCGCCAGCAAATCGTGATAGAAGGCCGGCCCCTCCACCGGCGGCGGCGTGACGAGGTGCTCGACCTTGGACCGCCAGGGCCCGTTCAGCGCGGTCTCGCCGATCAGCACGTGCGACGGCGCGAGGAAATTGCGCGGCATCTGCACCGCAAGGATGCCGCCGGGCGCGACCTTCTCCATCACCGAGGGGAAGAGTGCCGCATGATTGGGCAACCAGTGCAGTGCGGCATTGGAATAGACCACGTCATATTGTTTGCCGGGACGCCAATGACCGAGGTCTTCATGTGACCATTCGACGTCGGGCGCGGCCTTGCGCCCGGCGGCCACCATCTCAGCCGAGCCTTCGACGCCTGTCACCGCGGCCGAAGGCCAGCGCTCCTTGATCAGTTTTGTCACGTTGCCGGCGCCTGCGCCAAGGTCCGCGACCGTGCGCGGGCCGACATCGGGAATGCGCATCAACAGGTCGACTGCGGGCCGGAGCCGGTGACCGGAGAATTTCAGATATTGCTGCGGATCCCATACCATCGTTGAAGCCTTTTCTTTTTCGTATTTCCTTCGCCGTCGCCCTTGGTTACCACTGCTCGTCCCGGTCGGGCAAATCGCCGCACCCGGGACAGGGCAGGAAACCTAAAACCAAACGAACGCCAAACGAAAATCCAAACGCGAAAAGCGAACAAGAGAGCGTGTGACCATGGATCTCGGGCTGAAATCGAAAACCGCAGTTGTCACCGGAGCCAGCATCGGCATCGGTCGCGCCATCGCCAAGGGCCTGGCCGCCGAAGGCGTGCGCGTGGTCGGCGTCGCGCGCCGCACCGACCTGCTGGCCGAACTGGCGACGGAGGTCGGCGGCGGGTTGATCACACCGTTCGAGCAGGACGTGATGGCGAAAGACGCAGCCGAAAGGATTTCAGCCTTCGCCGTCAGCAAGCTCGGCCATGTCGACATCCTCATCAACAATGCCGGCGGCAGCCGCCCGCTGCCGGTCGATGCGCCAGACAGCAAATGGGACGAAGCGATTGCGCTCAACTTCACCAGCTACCGCCGTATCGCGCATGCGCTGTTGCCGCAGATGATCGAGCGCAAATGGGGCCGCATCGTCAACATCACCGGCAAGTCCGAGCCGGAAGGCCTCAACGCTGCCTTCGCGGCCAAGGCCGCGGTTCATGCCTGGGCCAAGGGCCTGTCGCGCGAGATCGGCGAGCACGGCATCACCATCAACTGCATCCCGCCCGGCCGCATCATGAGCGAGCAGATCCGGCGCAACTATCCGCCTGACTATCGCGAGCGCTTTGCCGAGGAAGAAATTCCGGTGGGCTATTGGGGCGAACCGGAAGACCTCGCCGCACTCGCGGTGTTTTTGGCTTCGCCCGTGGCACGCTACATCACGGGAACGGTGATCCCGGTGGATGGCGGGTTGAGAAGGTATCAGTTCTGACATTTCGTCATTGCGACATCCTCGCGCAGCCAAACGAGTCCAGAACCGTCTCATGTCATCCGCCGCAACCACATTCGCGCAATCGTTCTTCCACGGCACGCGCGCTGATCTGAAACCCGGCGATCTGATCGTCGTCGGCTATCAATCCAACTTCACCGATATCAAGCCGCTGTCCTGGGTCTATTTCACCGCCACGCTGGATGCGGCGATCTGGGGCGCGGAGCTTGCCGCAGGCAGCGGACCCGGACGGATCTACGTTGTGGAGCCGACCGGGCCGATCGTGGACGATCCGAACGTGACGGACAAGAAGTTTCCCGGCAATCCGACGCTGTCTTATCGCTCCATCGATCCATTGCGGGTCATTGCCGAAGTGTTGCAATGGCAAGGCCATGCGCCTGAACGTCTGCAGCAGATGAGGGACAATATTGCTCGCCTGAAGGCGGCGGGTGTCGACAATATCATCGACTAGGTCGACGATGATCAGCCCGTAGGATGGTAGAGCGCAGTGAAACCCGTCGAGGGGTTTCGCTAAATGCTCTACCCATCCTGCGAAACTTGCGCCGTCTCAATAGCAAGGCGGATACGGATAATATCCGCAGGCCCTCCGGTAGCCGTACGCACCGTAAGCCCCGGCGGCTCCCACTGCCGCTGCGCCGTAGTAGGCGCGCCGATGCACCCTGCGGTTCACGCCCGCAACGCTCATCGGCGTCAGCGGTCGCCCCACTCTCGCTTCAGCGCGATCCATTGATACGGACGGAAGCGTCGATGACGAGAAATGCAGCGACAAAGGAGCGGCGGTCGACGACAGGGCCACAGCCACCAGCAAACCAAGATGCTTTACGTTGAAGGTCATGATGTTTCCTCCCATGCAAACGCTGATCTAGTTCAATGTGAGGCAACCACGCAGCCCGACCCTTGATCAGGGTCAACACCAGGCGCAGATATTGCGACGGGGCGCTTACGTGTCGGGCATAGCCGACTCCGTCATTGCGCTACATTCGAGCCCGCGCAATCAGAACCTTCAACCACGACGAACGCTTCGCGCCGGAGATCGTAACCGAACCGGCTGAAAAACCCCTTGTCGATCAAGGGGCTTTCTACTGTGCATGGGGTTGTTTTCGGCGTCTTGTTGCGAGCATGAACAAAAAGATGCAGGCGAAAGCTCACTCCGTCTGCAGGATCTCCGCGATCGCGGCCCCCGCCGCGATGGTGCCGAGCCCGCCGCCGACGTCGCGCGTCGCCCTGCCCTCGCGAAGCGCCTTCGCCACCGCCGCCTCGATCGCTCGCGCCGCTTCCTCGTAGCGGACCGCGCCGCTTCTCTCGCCGTGCCAGCCGAGCAGCAGCGCGGTCGACAGGATCAGCGACACCGGGTTGGCGACATCCTGACCGGCAATGTCCGGCGCCGAGCCGTGCGCGGCCTGCGCCATGGCGTAGCTGTCACCGACATTGAGCGAGCCCCCGAGGCCGAGGCTGCCCGAGAGCTCCGCGGTCAGGTCCGAGAGAATATCGCCGAACATGTTGGTGGCGACGACGACATCGAAACGATCGGGGTTGCGCACCACATGCGCCATCATCGCGTCGACCAGGATGTCGTCGACCGCGAGGCCGGGATAGGCCTTCGCCGCCTCGCGGCAGATGTCGAGGAACATGCCGTCGCCGATCTTGAGCACATTGGCCTTGTGGACGATGGTGAGGTGTTTTCGTCGTTTCATCGCGAGACGACAGGCCGCATGCGCGATGCGCTCGCAGCAGAGGCGCGTGATCCGGCGCAGCGAGATCACGACATCCGATGTGACCAGCAGTTCGCCATTGCCCTGCTCCATGTTGCGGTCGGCGTAAAACCCTTCGGTGTTCTCGCGCACCACGACGAGGTCGAAATCGCCGAGCCGGCCGGGGCGACCCGCATAGGTGCGCGCGGGCCTGATGTTGGCGTAGAGGTCGAGGTTCTTGCGGAAGTGGCGCGAGGGGTTGATCTCGCCATGCGCCTCGTCCTTGAAGTCGAAGGTGGCAGTCGGCCCGAGGATCAGGCCATCGGCGGCGCGAACGGTGTCGAGCAGCTCTGGGCGCACCGTCGTGCCTGATAGCCTGAGGCTCGCATGTCCGACCGCATGCTCCTCCAGCCGCAGATTGAGCTGGAAGCGCTCGGAGGCCACGCGCAGCAAGCCTGATGTCGCGGCCGTGATCTCCGGTCCGATGCCGTCCCCCGGCAGAACGACGATATGCATGGTGGTCCCCTTTCGAGAGCGGCGCCCGACCTTCGCGCATACAATGCATGCAAGCATGTGCCTGTGGAAGCAGCCTCAAGCGTAGTACATGCCGGAGACCATCGAAGCCAGATCGCCGGAGCAAAGCGCTGAGGCAATGACATCAACGTTACCTGCCGCTGCGCGCGAGCCCGATCATCCCAAAGCCGATGGCCTGCCGGCCGAACAGCGGCGCTGGGCGGTCGCTGCGATTTTCACCGCGCTGGCGATGGCCTCGCTCGACACCGCGATCGCCAACATCGCGCTGCCCGCCATTGCCGCCGATCTGCATGTCAGTCCGGAGCAATCGGTCTGGGTGGTCAACGTCTACCAGATCGCGCTGGTGGCGACGCTCTTGCCGTTAGGCGCGCTCGGCGAGATCGTCGGGCACCAGCGCATCTATCTCGGCGGCCTGATCCTGTTCACCATCGCCTCGCTGTTCTGCGCGGTCGCCTGGTCGCTGGACAGCCTGCTGGTCGCGCGCACGCTGCAGGGCCTCGGCGCCAGCGGCATCATGAGCGTCAACACCGCCCTGGTGCGCTTCGTTTATCCGGGGCGGATGCAGGGCCGCGGCTTCGGCCACAACGCGCTGGTGGTCGCAACCGCCTTCACCTTCGGTCCCTCGATCGCATCTGCGATCCTGGCGATCGGCCCGTGGCCGTGGCTGTTCGCCGTCAATATCCCGTTCGGCCTCATCGCCACCGGCATCGGCTTTGCGATGCTGCCGAAGACGCCGCGCGCCGATCATGGCTTTGATTTTCTCGGCGCGCTGCTCGCTGCCATGTGCCTCGGCCTGTTCATCACCGGTATCGGCAGCGCCGCACATAATTTGTCGCCGGTCATCGTGGGCGTCGAGCTGGTCACAGCGCTGGCGCTCGGCTTCATCCTGACGCGCCGCCATGCAGATCATCCCGCGCCGATGTTGCCGATCGATTTGTTCAGCCGGCCGATGTTCGCGCTCTCGGCGGCGACCGCGGTGTGCTCCTTCGCGGTGCAGGGCCTCGCCTTCGTCTCGCTGCCGTTCTATTTCGAGGACGTGCTCGGACGCTCGCAGGTCGAGACCGGCTTCTTCATGACGCCGTGGCCGCTGGTGGTCGGCATCATGGCGCCGATCGCCGGCCGCCTCTCGGACCGCCATCCGGTCGGTCTGCTCGGCGGCATCGGTCTCATCCTGCTCGGCCTCGGCATGGCGCTGCTCGCACTGCTACCGGCGAGCCCGAGCATTCCCGATATCGTCTGGCGGATCATGATCTGCGGCATGGGCTTCGGCTTCTTCCAGGCGCCGAACATGAAGGCGATCATGGGGAGCGCTCCGCCGCATCGCGGCGGCAGCGCCTCGGGCATCGTCGCCACCGCGCGGCTGACGGGACAGACCACCGGCGCGGCGCTGGCGGCAGCATGCTTTGCGCTCGCCGGTCACAACGGCGCCACTGTGGCACTGGCCCTAGGGGCAGGCTTCGCCGCGCTCGGCAGCGTGATGAGCTTCCTGCGGCTGGCGGTGAAGTAGCCGACACGCGCACACAACACCGCCCGGTCCATAATCTTCCCGCGACCGCGTAAATCTTCATGGCCACCCCTCGGACTATTGATTTGAACAGTTCCAGTTTGCCGGACACATTGCGCCCCTGAGTCCATCGGTGGATGGGCCAATCAGGGGACTTGCGATGGCAAACCTAACAATCAACGGAAAAACCCTCACGCTCGACGTCGAGCCGGATACGCCGCTGCTCTGGGCGATCCGCGAAAATGCCGGCCTGACCGGCACCAAATACGGCTGCGGCATTGCACAATGCGGCGCCTGCACGGTCCACATGGACGGTGTCGCCACCCGCTCCTGCGGGATCTCGGTCGGCGAGGCCGAGGGCAAGAAGATCACCACCATCGAAGGGCTCGCGTCCGGCAGCACGCTGCACAAGGTGCAGGAAGCCTGGATCGCCCAGGACGTCCCGCAATGCGGCTATTGCCAGAGCGGCATGATCATGGCCGTGGCGGCGCTGCTGAGCGAGAAGCCGAAGCCGACCGACGCAGACATCGACGATGCCATCACCAATATCTGCCGCTGCGGCACCTTCCAGCAGGTGCGCGAAGCGATCCACACGATTGCAAGCGCGTAAGGGAGCGGCACATGAACAAGCATGTTTCTCCCAGGATGAATCGCCGTGCCTTCGTCATCGGCAGCGCAACGCTCGGCGCAGGTCTCGCCATCGGCCTCGATCTCCCCTTCGGCGGTCCCGCCGTGGTCCGCGCGGCCGACGGCTCGCCAGAGATCAATGCCTGGGTCGTCATCAAGCCCGATGACACCGTGGTGATCCGCGTCGCCCGCTCCGAGATGGGCCAGGGCTCGCTTACCGGCCTCGCCCAGCTCGTCGCCGAGGAACTCGAATGCGACTGGACCAAGGTCACGACCGAATTCCCCTCGCCCGGGCAGAACGTCGCCCGCAAGCGCGTCTGGGGCGACTACTCGACCGGCGGCAGCCGCGGCATTCGCACCTCGCACGATTATGTGCGCAGGGGCGGCGCCACCGCGCGCACGATGCTGATCCAGGCCGCAGCCAATGAGTGGAAGGTGCCGGCCTCCGAATGCACGGCCGCCAATAGCGTCATCACCCATACACCGTCAGGCAAGACGACAACCTACGGCAAGGTCGCCGAGGCCGCGGCCAAGCTCACGCCGCCGGCCGACGTCAAGCTGAAGGATCCCAAGGATTGGCGGCTGGTCGGTAAGGGCGTGAAGCGCCTCGACACCCCGGACAAGGTCACCGGCACGACCGTCTACGGCATCGACGTCAAGCTGCCGGGCATGCTCAATGCCGCGATCAAGGATTGCCCGGTCACCGGCGGCAAGCTGAAGAGCTATGACGAGGCCAAGATCGCCGGCATGAAAGGCGTGAAGAAGGTGGTGAAGGTCGGCGACACCGCGGTTGCGGTCGTGGCCGACACCTTCTGGCACGCCAAGACCGCGCTCGATGCTTTGCCGATCGTCTGGGACGAAGGCGAGAACAAGAAGGTCAGCAGCGCTTCGATCGGAAAATGGCTGGCCGAAGGCCTCGACAGCGGTCCGGCCTATGTCGGCAATTCCAACGGCGACACCAAGGCCGCACTCGCGGGCGCGGCGAAGACGATCGAAGCCGTCTACAATTATCCCTACCAGAACCACGCCACGATGGAGCCGATGAACGCCACCGCGCTCTACACGGCCGACAAATGCGAGGTCTGGTGCGGCACGCAGAATGGCGAGGCGGCGTTCGCCGCCGCGCTGGAAGCCTCAGAGCTTCCCGCCGAGAAATGCGACGTCAACAAAATGCTGCTCGGTGGCGGCTTCGGCCGTCGCGGTCAGACCGATTATGTGCGGCAGGCCGTGCTGATCGCCAAGCAGATGCCGGGCACGCCGATCAAGCTGCTATGGACGCGCGAAGAGGACATGACGCACGGCCGCTACCATCCGATCACGCAGTGCAAGCTGACCGCGGGCTTCGATGCCGACAACAATCTCACGGCATTCCACATGCGGATCTCCGGCCAATCGATCTTGGCAAGCCTGAGGCCGGACGCACTCGTCAACGGCATGGATCCGGCGACCTTCGCCGGCCTCAATGCCAAAGGCGATGCGCCGTTCGGATACTCGGTGCCCAATCTCCTGATCGAGCACTCGATGCGCAACCCGCACATCATTCCGGGCTTCTGGCGCGGGGTGAACGTCAATCAGAACGCGATCTATGTCGAATGCTTCATGGATGAGCTGGCGCACGCGGCAGGCCAGGACCCGCTGGAGTTCCGGCGCAAGCTGATGAAGGACCACCCGAAGAATCTCGCGGTGCTGGAAGCCGTGGCCGAGAAGATCGGCTGGGGCACCGCGCCGCCGCAAGGCATCTACCGTGGGCTCGCGCATTTCGCTTCCTACGGCAGCTATGTCGCGGCCGCTGCGGAGATCTCGGTGACCGAAGGTACCAAGGTCAAGGTGCATCGCATCGTCGCGGCGACCGACCCCGGCTATGCCGTGAACCCCGCCCAGATCGAGCGGCAGATTGCCGGCTCGTTCGTCTACGGGCTGAGCGGACTGTTCTATGGCGGCATCACGGTCAAGGACGGCGCCATCGAGCAGACCAACTTCGACACCTACGATTCGATGCGCATCGCGGCGATGCCGAAGGTGGAGTCGATCGTGATGCCGAGCGGGGGTTTCTGGGGCGGCGTCGGCGAACCGACCATCGGCGTCGCGGGACCTGCGGTGCTCAACGCCTATTTCGCGGCAACGGGCAAGCGCATCCGCTCGGTGCCGCTGCGCGACCAGAACATCACCTTCGCCTAACGAAACGCCGCGGCGGCCACGGTGGCCGCCGCGGCATCTTGCCTGGATGATCTCAATGATCACGCGACCGGTGACACGTCGGAGCGCCGTGCTCGGCATCACGGCCGCTGCATTGGCGCGGCCAACAGTCTTGCATGCGCAATCGACGGGCCGCGTTGTCGTGGTCGGCGGCGGCTTCGGCGGAGCGGCCTGCGCCCGCGCGCTCAAGCGCGCGCAAGCCGACCTGCAAGTCATCCTGATCGAGCCCAATACGGTCTTCACCTCCTGCCCCTTCAGCAACGAGGTGATCGCCGGCCTGCGCGAGATCGAGGCACAGCAATTTGGCCATGACAAGCTCGCCGCCGAAGGCGTTACAGTGATCGGCCAGACCGTGACCACGATCGCGCCGGAACAGCGCAGCGTCATGACGGCCGACGGCGTCGCGCTGCCCTATGACCGCCTCGTGCTCTCGCCCGGCATCGACTTCCATTTCGAGGCTCTGCCTGGTTACGACGAGGCCACATCGGAAAAGATGCCCCACGCCTGGAAGGCCGGCGCGCAGACACTGCTGCTGCGCAGGCAGTTGGAGGCGATGGACGATGGCGGCACGGTCGCGATCGCCATCCCCGCCAATCCCTCGCGCTGTCCGCCCGCACCCTATGAGCGCGCCAGCCTGATCGCGCACTATTTGAAAACGAAGAAGCCGCGCTCGAAAGTGCTGATCCTCGATGCCAAAGACACTTTCTCACAGCAGCGGCTGTTCGAGAAGGCGTGGAAGGAGCTCTACGGCGACATGATCGAGCGCATCAGCCTCTCGCAAGGCGGCCGCGTCACCTCGGTCGATCCGGCTACCAAGACCATCGTCACCGAATTCGGCAATTACACCCCTGATGTCGCCAACGTCATCCCGCCGCAGCGTGCCGGTCACATCGCGGAGATCGCCGGCGCAGCTGATACCACCGGCTGGTGCCCGATCGATCCTGTGAGCTTCGAGTCGAAGCTTGTCAAAAACGTCCACGTCATCGGCGACGCCTGCCTCGGCGGCGGCATTCCCAAATCGGCTTCGGCCGCCAGCGCGCAAGGCAAGGCCTGCGCTGCTGCCATCGTCAACCTGCTCGCCGGACGCGCGCCGGAAATCCCGCGGCTGACCGGCGTCTGCTACAACACCGTCGCGCCCGGTTACGGCTTCTCGCTGTCAGGCAACTACCAGCCCAAGGGCGACATCTTTGCCGAGGTCGAAGGCGGCGCCACAAGCCCGCTCGATGCGCCACGTGAGCTGCGCGCGCGCGAGGCGGCCGAGGCGGAACGCTGGTTTCAAACCATCACGGCGGACACCTTTGGCTAAGTCGACATTCTACATCGCTGCGTTATTTGCCGGCATCGCGTTCGTTGCCGGCGCACGCGCACAGGGACTTGCGCCCTATGAGGTCGCCGGCGATGGCATCGCGAAATCGCTCACGGGCGCCCCCGGCGATGCCGCGCGCGGGCGCGCGCTGGTGCTGGCGCGAACGACGACCTGCATTCTCTGCCATTCCGGCCCCTTCCCGGAAACGCGTTTCCAGGGTGACCTCGCGCCCGATCTCGCCGGCACGGGGACCCGCTGGACGATGAGCCAGTTGCGGCTTCGGCTGGTGGATGCTTCACGCTTCAACGCGGACACCATCATGCCGTCCTATTATCGCAACGAGGGCCTCGTGCGTGTGGGACGCAATTTCGTGGAGAGACCGATATTGTCGGCCGAGGAAATCGAGGACATCGTGGCCTTTCTCGCAACCCTTCGAGACTAAGTTCATGCCCACGACGCGACGACAGTTCCTGAGCTTTGCCGGAGGCGTCACCGTCGCCGGGACGATCCCGATCGTCACGCTGCGGCCGGTCGAAGCAACGCCGGCGATGCTCACTACTGCGATCCGCAACGTCGTCGGTGAGGGCCCCATTCGCACCGGCAAGGTCAAGCTCAATATTCCGCCGCTGGTCGAGAACGGCAACACGGTGCCGATGACGGTGAGCGTCGCAAGCCCGATGACGGCGGATGACTATGTCAAGAGCATCCACGTCTTCAACGAGAAGAACCCGCAGCCGAACATCGGCAACTTCTACCTCAACCCGTCCTCCGGCCGCGCCCAGATCTCGACGCGGATCCGCTTGGCCGACACCCAGAAGGTGGTCGCGATCGCCCGTCTCTCCGACGACAGTTTCTGGCAGGTCACAGCCGACATCGTCGTGACGCTGGCCGCCTGCACCGAGGAGGTGAACTGATGGCCGCGCTGATCAACGTTCCCGCGAAAGCCAAACGCGGCGACATCATCGAGATCCGCACGCTGACCTCGCACATCATGGAAACCGGCTTCCGGCGTACGATGGATGGCGCGCTGGTGCCGCGCGACATCATCACGAGCTTCACCTGCCGCTACAATGGCACCGAGATATTTCGCGCCGATCTGTTTCCGGCGATCGCGGCCAATCCTTATCTATCCTTCTTCACCGTCGCCAAGGAAAGCGGCAAGCTCGAGTTCGAATGGATCGGCGATAACGGCTATTCGTCCACCGCATCGGCATCGATCACCGTCGAATGATTTTTTGGCGCGCGATAGCGGTGGTGGCGCTTGTCACCACGGGCCCTGCGCTGCTCGCCGGGGGAATCCCGCCCGATGCGCGCCGCTCCGGCTATTCCTTCATGGGCCCCGATACGCGCGCCATGCAGGATGACGACTCGTCCAATCCGGGGATGCTGTTCGTGCTCGACGGCGAGGCGCTGTGGATGAAGAAGGCCGGCAGCGCGAACAAAGCCTGCGCGGACTGCCATGGCGATGCCAGGAGCAGCATGAAGGGCGTCGCGGCGCGCTATCCAGCCTTCGACAAGACACTCGCGCGCCCGGTCACACTCGACCAGCGCATCAATCTCTGCCGCGCCAATCATCAACAGGCAGCACCGCTGCCCTATGAGAGCCGCGACATCCTGGCGCTATCCGCCTTCGTTGCTCATCAGTCGCGCGGCGTCGCCATCAGCGCAGGCGATGATCCACAGCTTAAACTTTTCGTCGAACAGGGGCGCATGCTGTTCATGCAGCGCGAAGGGCAGCTCAACCTGGCCTGCACCAATTGCCACGACGACAACTTTGACAGGCGCCTCGCAGGCTCGCCGATCACGCAAGGGCAGCCGACCGGCTATCCGCTCTATCGGCTGGAATGGCAGACGCTGGGATCCCTGGAGCGGCGCTTGCGCAGCTGTATGACCGGCGTCCGCGCCCAGGCCTATGACTACGGCGCGCCCGAGCTGGTCGCGCTCGAGCTCTATCTGATGTCGCGGGCCCGCGGAATGCCCATGGAAACGCCGGCGGTGCGACCGTAACGCCCAAATTAGGGCTAGGCAGGCGTGGAACGGTCGCTAGTATCCCTCCCAAAGACTTGAATCACAGGGAGGGACTAAAGTGGCTGACCATAAAATCTCGCGTCGCACGCTGTTGACGGGTACCGCTGCGGCTGGCGCGCTCAGCCTCACCGGGCTGCCGGCTCGCGCCGAGGTGAATTGGAAGAAATATGCGGGCACCAAGCTGGAGGTCATCCTCGCCAAGGGCCCGCGCGGCGACAACTTACAGAAATACGTCAAGGAATTTACCGAGCTCACCGGCATCCAGGTCGAATCCGAGCAGATTCCCGAGCAGCAGCAGCGCCAGAAATGCGTCATCGAGCTGACCTCGGGCCGGCCGAGCTTCGACGTGGTACATGTCAGCTATCACGTGCAGAAGCGGCAGTTCGAGAAGGCCGGCTGGCTCGCCGATCTCACACCCTACATGAAGGATCCGACGCTGACCGCGCCCGATCTCGTCGAGAGCGATTTCTCGGCCGCCGGCCTGCAATACGCCAAGAACGACAAGGGCCAGATGCTGTCGCTGCCCTGGTCGGTCGATTATTTCATCCTCTATTACAACAAGGAGCTCTTCCAGAAGAAGGGCGTCGCCGTTCCCAAGACCCTCGACGAGATGGTCGCGGCCGCGGAAAAGCTCACCGACCCGAAGGAAGGCACCTACGGCTTCGTCGGGCGCGGCTTGCGCAACGCCAACATGACGTTGTGGACCAATTTCTTCCTCAACTATGGCGGCGAATTCCTCGATGCCAAGGGCAACATCCTGACCGACGGTCCTGAAGCGATCGCGGCAACAAAGCTCTATCAAACGCTGCTGACGAAAGTCGCGCCGCCCGGCGTTGCCGGCTTCAACTGGATGGAGTCGATGGCCTCGTTCACACAGGGACGTTCGGCGATGTGGATCGACGGCGTCGGCTGGGCGCCGCCGCTGGAAGATCCGGCCGCATCGCGTGTCGTCGGCAAGGTCGGCTACACTGTCGTGCCCGCCGGACCGAAGGGGCAGTATTCGGCCACTTATGGCGACGGCGTCGGCATTGCCGCGGCGAGCAAGAACAAGGAAGCTGCCTATCTGCTCTGCCAGTGGATCGTCTCCAAGCAGCAGGGCGCACGGCTGTTGCAGGCCGGCGGCGGCGTGCCGTTCCGCAACTCGATCCTGAACGATGCGGAGGTCCAGAGCGGCGTCAAGATGCCGAAGGAGTGGCTGCAGTCGGTGATCGATTCCGGCAAGATCAGCAAGCTCGGCCTGCCAGTTGTAATTCCGGTCGCCGAATTCCGCGACATCGTCGGCGCGGCGCTGACCGCGACATTATCAGGTGCCGATCCCGCAACCGAACTGAAGAAGGCCAACGATCAGTACCGGCCGATCCTGGAGCGTAGCGAAAAGGCGTGAGTGCGTTGACACAATCGACTCCGGTCGCGGCACAGTCTGATGCCGCGCTGGAGAAGGAATTGCGGCCGCCATCCTACTGGCCCTTTGTGGTGCCGGCGCTGGTGGTCGTGCTCGCCATCATCATCTTCCCGTGGGTCTTCACGATCTGGATGAGCCTGAACGAGTGGAAGGTCGGCTCGCCGACTACCTTCGTCGGGTTCTCCAACTATCTGCGGCTGACCAGCGATCCGCGCTTCATCGAGGCGATCGGACACACGCTGGTCTACACCGTGCTGTCGGTGCTGCTGCCGCTCGTGTTCGGGACATTCGCGGCCGTGGTGTTTCACCAGAAATTCGCCGGCCGCGGCTTCCTGCGCGGCATCTTCATCATGCCGATGATGGCGACGCCGGTCGCCATTGCGCTGGTCTGGACCATGATGTTCCACCCGCAGCTGGGTGTGCTGAACTACCTGCTGTCGCTGGTCGGCATCCCGGCGCAGCTCTGGGTATTTCATCCGGCAACGGTGATCCCCTCGCTGGTGCTGGTCGAGACCTGGCAATGGACGCCGCTGGTGATGCTGATCGTGCTCGGCGGCCTCGCCGCGATCCCCACCGAGCCCTATGAGAGCGCGCAGATCGACGGCGCCAATCTCTGGCAAGTGTTCCGCTTCATCACCCTGCCGCTGATCATGCCGTTTCTGTTCATCGCCGGAATGATCCGCATGATCGACGCGGTGAAGAGCTTTGACATCATTTTCGCGATCACGCAGGGCGGACCCGGCTCGGCGTCGGAAACCATCAACCTCTATCTCTACAGCGTCGCCTTCGTCTATTACGACCTCGGCTACGGCTCGGCGATCGCGGTCGTGTTCTTTCTGCTGATCGTGGCGCTCGCTGCGGTCATGCTTTACGCACGTCAGCGCATGCTGTGGACCGAAATCGCGAGCGACGCATGAGCATGCGACAGATCATGGGCAGGATCGGACTGTGGCTCGCGGTGTTCGTCATCGTGTCACCGGCGATCCTGTTTTTTCTTTGGATGGCCTCGCTGTCGCTCAAATTCGAGGTCGATAACGCCGCCTACCCGCCGGTGTTCTTCCCGGAGCACATCGCGTGGAAGAACTACGCCGATGTGCTGGGCTCCAACCGCTTCGTGACCTACTTCATCAACAGCCTGGTGGTGACCGGCAGCGCAACCCTGCTTGCCCTCGTGGTCGGCGTCCCCGCCGGCTACGGCATCGCGCGCATGGCGGCGCACAAATCCGCGATCGTGATCCTGATCGCCCGCATCACGCCCGGCCTGTCCTATCTGATTCCGCTGTTCCTGCTGTTCCAGTGGCTCGGATTGCTCGGCACGCTGGTGCCGCAGATCATCATTCATCTCGTGGTCACGGTGCCGATCGTGATCTGGATCATGATCGGCTATTTCGAGACGACGCCGATGGAGCTGGAGGAGGCCGCCCTCATCGACGGTGCGGGCCGCTGGCAGGTGTTCCGCCACGTTGCGCTGCCGATCGCCAAGCCCGGCATCGCGGTTGCCTTCATTCTCGCGGTGATCTTCTCCTGGAACAACTTTGTGTTCGGCATCGTGCTGGCGGGACGCGAGACCCGCACCCTGCCTGTCGCCGTCTACAACATGATCTCGTTCGACCAGCTGAGCTGGGGCCCGCTCGCCGCGGCCGCGCTGATCGTCACGCTTCCGGTGCTGCTGCTGACGGTTTTCGCGCAACGGCAGATCGTGGCCGGCCTCACCGCGGGGGCCGTGAAGGGCGGGTAATCACGCCGTTCTCAAGCCTCTCAGCGTGCGCTCCTGCGCCTAGTCGCTTGACGCGCCGAAACTCTACTTGGAGTTGACGCAAAGTCTTCACGCACATATGCTACAAATCGTAGCATTCCGCAGCGTGACGAAGGTCGCGCGTGCGCACAACCGCCAGCGAGACGCCAAATGTCAGCTCGCCCCCTGATCCCGCGCCGAAAACTGTTTGGTAACCCGACTTACGTCGGCGCCAAACTATCGCCGGATGGCCAATGGCTATCCTGGCTCGCGCCTGTCGACGGCGTTCTGAATGTCTGGGTGTCGCCGTTCGATCATATTGCCGCGGGACAGCCCGTGACGCGCACCAGAGGTAGACCCATCAATTGGCAGGATTGGAGCCCGGACGGGCGCTACATCATGTTTCTCAACGACGAGAACGGCGATGAGAATCTGCACCTGTTCGTCGTCGATCCCCAAAGTCTGGAACTCCGGGATCTCACACCATTCCCCAACGTCCGCGCGATGCCGACGCACTGGTCGCACATCGTTCCCGACAAGATTGCGGTCAGCCTCAACGATCGCGATCCTCGCTGGCACGATGTCTACGTGCTCGACCTCGCAACCGGCGAACGCACGCTCGTCTGGGAAAATCGTCAGGAATTCGTCTTCGTCTTACTCGACTGGCAATTGAACCCGCGCCATGCGCGCGGCAACGCGCCTGACGGAGGTTCGCGCCATTGGCGCCTCGAAGACGGCAAGGTCACACACTGGTTCGACGTTCCATTCGAGGCAAATATGAGCACTTGGCCATGGAGGTTTGATGCCGCGGGCAATCACCTGCACATGAACTCAAGCCTGCAGAACGACAAAGCTACGCTGCACCAGATCAACTGGGCGACCGGAGAAAACCGCGTCCTGTTCAAGAGCGACCGCGCCGACGTGACGGGCGCCATATTCAGTACCCGAACCTTTGAACCGGAAGCGGTTTGCATCGACCCCGGTCGGCAGGAATGGACGGCTCTGACACCGGCGGTCGCAAGTGAGCTCGAGCTGATCGAGGCGCAACTGCCGGGGCACACGTTTTTTGTCGAAAGCCAAAGTGACGATGACCGCCGATGGATCGTGGCGAGCCACGCGCCCGATCAACCCGTCACTTATCATCTCCTCGATCGCGACAAGCAGAGTCTTACCGAACTGTTCACGGCGCGCCCCGAACTCAAGCCATACCGGCTTGCGCCGATGCAGGCAGTGCAAGGCAAGTCGCGCGACGGACTCACGCTCGTCTCTTATCTGACGTTGCCGGCGGATATCGCGGGCGATCGTCCACCCCAGCCGCTGCCGATGGTCCTCGTCGTCCACGGCGGACCGTGGGGCCGCGATATCTACGGCTATCGCAGGGATCACCAGTGGCTGGCTGATCGGGGCTATGCCGTGCTTTCGGTCAACTATCGGGGCTCGACGGGCTTCGGCAAGGCGTTCGTTGCTGCCAGCGAGAAAGAGCACGCGCGAAAGATGCACGATGATCTCATCGACATGGTCGATTGGGCGATCGCCGAAGGTATCGCGCAAAAGGACAAGGTCGCGATCTTCGGCATATCCTATGGCGGCCTTGCCTCGTTCATCGGCGCGACCTTCACGCCGGAGGTGTTCTGTTGCTCGGTGCCGGTGGTCGGCATCTCCAATTTGCAAACGCTGCTCGAATCGATGCCGCCCTACTGGGCCGGCTTCGCTGAATTCATGTATCGCAGCTACGGCGATCCCCGCACCGAGGAAGGGCGCAAGCTGCTCGCCGAGCGCTCACCGATCAACAAGGTCGACAACATCAAGAAGCCGATGCTGATCTTTCATGGCGCCAACGACGTTCGCTGCAAGATCGCGGAGAGCGACACCATCGCCGCCGCCATGCAGGCCAGAGATATTCCGGTGACTTACATCGTCTATCCCGACGAGGGGCACGGATTCCAGAGACCGCCCAACCAGTTCTCCCACCTCGCCATTGCCGAAGCGTTCTTCGCGCGGCATCTGGGTGGAGCGTGTGAGCCTGTCGGCGAGGATTTTGAAGGGTCGAGCCACGAGGTTCGCGCCGGGGCCGACATCCTGGCCGACCTGGGTGTGGCCGAAAAAACGGCCGGGTGACTGGAGTCACCCGGCCGCAATCAATGCTGGCCGACGCCTACTCCGCCGGCGCGGCATGCATCTCCGGATGCGCGGCATAGTGCTCGCTGGTGCCGAGCTTGCTCGCTGCGAACAGGCCGGCGGCCATCACGGCATAGGCGAACGCCACCGCGGGCGTGACACCAAAGCCACCGCCGATGCCGACGGCTTCGCCGTGCATGAAGCCAAAGTAAGTCAGCACAGCGCCGACCAGCGCGAAGGCGGACGCCTTTTCAAAATCACGTTCAATGATGAATACGCCGATGGCACCGAGGATCAGGCCAGCTAGAATGGAGCCGCCACCCATCACCTCGAGCCCGTGATAGATCACGCCCTGCTGCGGCAGCGCCGCGATGGCAGCCGCCTTGACCGCGTCGGCCTTGTCGGCACCCATGCCGCCGACCGTTGCCGCCGCATTCATCGTCGAGCCCAGCATGGTATCGATCTGGAGCTTGGCCCAGGCAGCGAGATGCGGCGTGAAGGCCAACGCCACGGCGGGAGCGTGCTTCGCCGGCGTGGTCTGGAAGGCCTGAGCCGTCATCAGCATGCCGATGTAGAGCAGGATCGGCGAGATCGCGACGACGGGCACCAGCGCCAGCAGGACCGAGATAACGCCGAACCACGAGAGGACCACCACCATGATGCCGGTCGCGGCCGAGTAGCCGATGCGGCCGCCCATCGCCTTCCAGCCGGGATGACCGATGTAGACTGCGTTGATGAACGGATTGCCCATCAGGCAGCCGATCAGGCTGACGACACCGTCGGCGGTCAGCACCCCCGTGGTCGGATATTCGTCGCCGGCGGCTTCCGCGCTCTCGACGTTGTCCATGGCCTCGACCAGGTCATAGATGCCGAACGGAATGGCGGTGACCAGAATGACGCCGAGATATTCGAAGCCCGAGAAAACATAGTTCGCCGCCGGGATCGGCACCGAGAAGCCGAAATTGGCGAAGGCATCACCGACGCCCTTGATGCTCAATCCGCCGAGGCTGAGACCGAACAGGTTTGAGCCCCATGCGATGACCATGCCGGCCACGATCGCAACCAGACCGGCCGGAATGCTCTTCGGATATTTCACGCCGCCGAACCAGCTCACCAGGATGATGGCGAAGCAGACCAGACCGATCTGCGGCGTCACATACATCTCGAGCGCGGGACGCATCGCGATAAAGGTGAGCGAGACGCCTGCGAGCGTGCCAAGCAGCGCAGCGCGCGGGGTGATTTTTCGGATGAAGGGCGCGATGAAGCCGCCGATCATCAGGATGAAGCTCTGGAAGAACACCCAGACCAGGCCCGCCGACCAGCCCTTCAGGGGATCGCCGGTCTTGAGCGTCACCGGCAGCATGATCACGAAGGTGACGATGAACATGTGCGGCACGCTGACGCCAGACGGCAGCGCGCAGACATCGCTGCGGCCGGTCTTCTGCGCGAGCTTGTAGGCGAGGAAAGCATAGTAGAAAGTGGAGAGGCACATCATCAGCCCCAGCGCGGGCAGGATGCGGCCGAACACGAGACTGTCCGGCATCTTCAAAACGAAGCGCAGGAGGCCCGTGAGCACCAGCATGTTGACGAGGATGTTGGTGCCGAAGCCGAAAAACGCGTTCCAGTCGCCCGATGTCCAAAGTGCCGGCTTGAACTCGGACTTGCCGGCCGTCCCCGTCAATGTGCTCATGATCATACCCCTATGTGGTCGAAGTCTCCATCGCCTCCAGTACTGCGGCTGAGCTAGCGACCCAGCCGAAGATGCCGCCCTGGGCCTTGATCATCTTCAGGCCCATCTCGTGAAACTCGGGGAAGTAGGATGCGCAGCCGTCCGAAATGACGACGCAGCGATAGCCGCGATCATTGGCCTCGCGCACGGTGGTGTTGACGCACACTTCCGTCGTGACACCGCACACCAGGAGATTCTCGATGCCGTATTTCTCCAGCACGTCGGAGAGCTCGGTGGCGTAGAACGCGCCCTTGCCCGGCTTGTCGATCACGACCTCGCTATCAAGCGGGTAAAGCTCGGGGATGATGTCGTGGCCGGCTTCACCACGAATGAGGATGCGTCCCATCGGACCGGGATCGCCAATGCGCAGAGACGGCGCACCGCGCTCGACTTTTGCCGGCGGCGCGTCGGACAAATCGGGCAGATGCCCCTCGCGGGTGTGGACGACGAGCATGCCGGTGTCGCGCGCGGCCTTCAGCACCGCGCCGATCGGCTTCACCGCGCGGGCAAGCTGGCTGACGTCATTGCCGAGCGTCTCGCCGAAGCCCCCGGGCTCCATGAAGTCGCGCTGCATGTCGATGATGACGAGCGCGGTCGACGATAAGTCTAGCTTGATCGGCTCTGGCTCGGCGCTAATGACGCCCAGTGTCGGCTTGGTTGAGTTCAACATGACGCAGGCCCCCGCGAGAACTCTCTTTGCGAGGAGTTCTGCAAGCGCCGTGCCATTGTGTACAATAGCGGGGACGGACGGGGCGCGAAGGAATTCGCTGTGCAGTCAGAAGCTTACATCAGAAGCCGAGCGTTGCTTATTCCCTGTGCGACGGCTTTGCGACGTGCATTTGCTCAAAGGATGAGCGGCCTCCATCGTCATTCCGGAGCGACGCGCAAGCGTCGAACCCGGAATCCATCGAGCAGCAAAACATGAGGCGAAATGGATTCCGGGCTCGCGCTACGCGCGCCCCGGAATGACGAGGGTGATGTTACCGGCCCGCCCCGTACAGCTGCCGATACTCCCCCTCATACGACGCGTAAGAGTCCTTCAGCGTCGCCATGTTGAGCAGCATGGTCGCGACAATCGCACCCGCCTTGTCGAACACGCGCGTCTTCACCCAAGCGCTCTCGGTGCGGCGGCTGCCTGAGAGCATGACGACCTCGCGCTCGACTTCGTATTCCTCGTCAACGAAGAGCGGGCCCTTCACCAGACGGATCTCCTGATCGGCGAACAGGCCGACAGCGGGTCCCTTCGCCGGCAACGGATCGTCCTTGGCGCGGTACTGAAACAGCACGCTCAGCATCTCCATCGGGATGATCGGCTTGCCCCAAGGATTCTCGCCGCTCGAATAATAGGGCGAGTTCTCGGTGATGACTGCGAGCTTCTGCCGCAGAGAGAATGGATAGAGGTCACCCATATTCTGGTCGAACGCCATCCGGACTGTTTGCCGCTTGCTGGTCTGGGCAACCTTCACGTCGCGCAGGATCACAGGGTCAGTGAGCGGCTTGAGCTCGGTCAGGCGGGTCTCGAGCGCGGTCGCGACCCGCGCGTCGCCGACCGAGGCGGTGCCACGCAGCACCTCGGTGCCGTCACGCTTCACCATCTGGATCTGGCATTGGCTCGTGCCGGGCAACGGCTTCGACAGGATCGCCTGCACGTCTTCGCCTTCGAAACAGGCGTTGCGATAATGCGCGGAGAGACAGCCGCTCTCGAACCACGCCTGTCCCCACAGCCGGGCACCGAGCGGCGCGAACTGGCTGAAATGCGTGGGACCCTCGATGGTGCCGCCCTTGAAGCCGAGCTTCTGCGCGGTCGCATCGTCGTGGATGGACGCATGCGCATCGTAAACCTGCGCGTGCAGCATCTGGCGTGGCTGACGCCACGGGCCAATCAATGCCTCGGCGGTCTCGGCGATCTCGGTCTTGAACGCGCTTGCAGTCATGCTCGCAGTCATGGGCTCCTCCACAGGCAGCCATGACTAGCAGGCCCGCCACGGATGCGGCCAGCGATATTGACTTCGGTGCTCCATGCTTTTGACTGCCGACACCCGCTTCGCAAGTCGCCTCTCTTTCCGCGGCGCAAAATTCCCACCCAATGCGACGACAAGGACTTCTGAAATGACGCTGATGCAGGTCGAGCTGGACGACAAATACCGGCTCGAATCGAAGCGGATCTTCCTGTCCGGCACCCAGGCCCTGGTTCGCTTGCCCATGTTGCAGCGCGAACGCGACCGGCTGCAGGGGCTCAACACCGGCGGCTTCATCTCGGGCTATCGCGGTTCCCCGCTCGGCATGTACGACCACGCGTTGTGGCGCGCGAAGTCGCACCTCCAGCAGCACGACATCGCCTTCGTCCCCGGCCTGAACGAGGATCTCGCCGCAACCGCCGTCTGGGGCAGCCAGCAGGTCGGCCTGTTTCCGGGTGCCAAGGTCGATGGCGTGTTCGGCATCTGGTACGGCAAGGGCCCCGGCGTCGATCGTTCGGTCGATGCGCTCAAACATGCAAACGCAGCCGGCACCTCGCGCAATGGCGGCGTGCTGGCGCTCGCCGGCGACGACCATGGCTGCCAGTCCTCGACGCTGGCGCATCAGAGCGAGCAGGTGTTCGCGGCGGCGCTGATCCCGGTGATCAACCCCGCCACGCTGCAGGATTATCTGGACCTCGGCCTCTACGGTCTTGCGCTGTCGCGCTTCTCCGGCTGCTGGGTCGGCTTCAAGGCGATCAGCGAGACTGTGGAAAGCTCGGCCTCGATCTTCAGCGATCCTGAGCGAATCCAGATCAAGCTGCCCGATGATTTCGAGATGCCGCCCGGCGGCCTCAGCATCCGCTGGCCCGACCCACCGCTGGATGCCGAGCGGCGCTTGTTCGGCCCGAAGATGGCCGCGGTGCAGGCCTTCGCCCGCGCCAACCAGCTCGACCGCATCGTGCTCGATTCCAAGCCGGCCCGGCTCGGCATCGTCGCGACGGGCAAGGCCTATCTCGATTTGCGCCAGGCGCTCGCCGACTTGGGCATCACCGACAAGGACGCGCGGGATCTGGGCCTACGCATCTACAAGGTCGCGCTGACCTGGCCTCTCGAGGAAAGCGGCGCGAAGCGTTTTGCCGAAGGTCTTCAGGACGTGCTTGTCGTCGAGGAGAAGCGCGGCTTCATCGAAGACCAGCTGATGCGCATCCTCTACAATATCGATGCGTCCCGGCGCCCGACCGTCACCGGCAAGCGCGACGAAAGCGGCGCGCCGCTGCTGCCGAGCGAGGGTGAGCTGACGCCGACCATCGTCGCAGGCGCGCTGGTGGCGCGCCTGCGCAAGCTCGGGCATCACAGCCCGGTGCTGGAGCAGCGCCTCGCCCGCCTCGAGGCTTTCGACAATCCCGTCACCACAACGACGCAGATCAAGCTCGCGCGCACGCCGTTCTTTTGTTCAGGCTGCCCGCACAATTCCTCGACGCGCGTGCCGGAGGGAAGCCGCGCGATGGCCGGCATCGGCTGCCACGGCATGGCCCTGAGCATGCCGACCCGGCGCACCGACCTGATCTCGCATATGGGCGCCGAGGGCGTGAACTGGATCGGCCAGTCGCCCTTCACCACCGAGAAGCATATCTTCCAGAATCTCGGCGACGGCACCTATACACATTCGGGCTTGCTGGCGTTGCGCGCGGCCTCGGCCGCCGGTATCAACATCACCTACAAGATCCTCTACAACGACGCCGTGGCGATGACCGGTGGCCAGCCGGCCGAAGGCGCCTTCAACGTCGCGCAGATCGCGCACCAGGTCTGGGCCGAGGGCGTCAAGCGGCTCGCGATCGTCTCGGACGATCCGACCAAATATCCGCAAGGAAATTATTTCCCGCAGGGCGCGACCATCCATCACCGTCGCGAACTGGACGCCGTGCAGCGCGAGCTGCGCGACATCAACGGCCTGACGGTCGTGATCTACGACCAGACTTGCGCTGCCGAAAAGCGCCGCCGTCGCAAGCGCGGGCTCTATCCCGATCCCGCCAAGCGCGCCTTCATCAACGAGCTCGTCTGCGAAGGTTGCGGCGATTGCTCGCAGGCCTCCAACTGCGTCTCGGTGCAGCCGCTGGAGACCGAGTTCGGCCGCAAGCGCCAGATCGATCAGTCCAACTGCAACAAGGACTATTCCTGCGTCGAGGGATTCTGCCCGAGTTTTGTGACCGTGCATGGCGGTTCGCTGAAGCGGATGAAGACCTCGGCGGTGGATTCCGGCCAGCTTTTCGCCGATCTGCCGCTGCCGCCGGCGCGTGAGCTCGATAGCCCCTACAACATCCTCGTCACCGGCATCGGCGGCACCGGCGTCATCACCATCGGCGCGTTGCTCGGCATGGCCGCCCATGTCGACGGCCGCGGCTGCTCGGCGCTCGATTTCACCGGCCTGTCGCAGAAGAACGGCGCTGTGATGAGCCATGTCCGCATCGCACCGAAGCCGGAAGACATTTCGGCCGTTCGCATCACCACCGGCGGCGCAGACGTCATCCTCGGCTGCGACATGATCGTCTCGGCCGGCCCCACTGCGCTCAGCCGCGCCGAACGCGGCGTTACCAAGGCCTACATCAACGCCGACCTGCAGCCGACCGCGAGCTTCGTGCAAAATCCCGACATCGATTTCGAGATGGGTACGATGCAGACCGTGCTGCGCGACGCCATCGGCGAAAAGAATCTCGATATCATCGACGCCACAGGCATTGCCTCGGCGCTGATGGGCGACAGCATCGCGACCAATCCCTTCATGCTCGGCTTCGCCTTTCAGAAGGGTGCGATCCCGCTGTCGCTGGAGGCACTGCTCCGCGCCATCGAGATCAACGGCGCCGCGATCGAGATGAACAAGCTCGCCTTCACCTGGGGACGGCTGGCCGCGCACGATATGTCGCGGGTGCGCAGCGTGCTCCAGTTCAAGAGCCGCACATCCGCGCCGACCAAGTCGCTCGACGACATCATCGCGACGCGCGCGGAGTTTTTGACTGCATATCAGGACAAGGCCTATGCCGATCGCTACCTCACGGCGGTTGCCAAGGTGCGCAAAGCGGAAAGCGCTGCCTCGCCCGCGTCCACAGAGCTGACCGAGGCGATCGCCAAAAACCTGTTCAAGCTGATGTCCTACAAGGACGAGTACGAGGTCGCCCGTCTCTATACCGACGGCAGCTTTGCCAAGAAGGTGTCGGAGAAGTTCGACGGCGACTTCACGCTGAAATACCATCTGGCCCCGCCGATCTTTGCAAAGCGCGACAGGACGACGGGACGGCTCCAGAAGCAGGAGTTCGGCGGCTGGATGATCCACGCCTTCCGCGTGCTGGCCAAGCTGAAGTTTTTGCGCGGCGGCGCGTTCGATCTTTTCGGCCGCACCGAGGAGCGGCGGATGGAGCGAAAGCTGGTTGCGGATTATCTTGACATGATCGATCAGCGGATGACGGGGCTGAAGGCGGAGCAGATCCCGCTGCTGACGCGTCTGGCCCGTGTGCCGGAGAGCATCCGTGGCTTCGGACATGTGAAGGAAGCCAACATCAAGCTCGCGGCGGCCGAGAGGGCTCGGCTGGAGGCTGAGTTGGAGAACAGCCGATTTGCAGCGGCCGCGGAGTAAGTGGATGCGCCTTTCAGACGGCCGCCTTCGCGGCACTCGGAGCAACTGCCGCCCCCTCCGCCAGATGCCGCCCCGCGATATACCCGAACGTCAGCGCCGGCCCGAGCGCGATCCCCGGCCCCGGACAATTCCCGTTCATGATCGCGCCCATGTCGTTGCCGCAGGCATAAAGCCCCGCAATCGGTGTACCGTCCTGGCGGAGCACGCGCGCCTGCGCATCGACCTTCAAGCCGATCGCGGTGCCAAGGTCCGCCGCATAGATCCGCATCGCGAAGAACGGTGCTTCGACAATCGGTGCGACGCAAGGATTGGGCTTATGAGCTGCATCGCCGAGGTGGCGCTGGTAGATGGTGCTGCCGCGGCCGAATTCGGAATCGCGGCCCTCCTTCGCATCTGAATTATAGCCTGCGATCGTCGCCGTGAGCACGGACGGCTTGATACCGATCTTCGCCGCGAGCTGCACGATGTCGGACGCCTCGATCAGCTCGCCACTCGCCACGTAGCGGCGCACGTTGCGCGTGAACGGCTTGATCCGGCCCAACCCATAGCTCCACAGGAACGGGCGATCACAGACCAGATAAAACGGCCGGTCCGGCTCGTCCTTGCCGTCGCGCAGCATAGCCAGCACGAACTCATGGTACGACAGCGCCTCGTTGACGAAGCGGCGGCCCGTGGCGTTGACGGCGATGACACCGGGCTTGGCTCGGTCGGTCACAGTGTGCGCAAACACGCCGCGGCTACCATCGGCGCGGTGGAACAGCGAGGCCGGCACCCAGTAGGCAGGGCTCGTCGCGTCCGCATTGAGAGCAGCGCCGCCCGCGATCGCAAGGCGAAGCCCATCGCCCGTGCCGGCCGTGTTGGTCGCCGAGACCAATCCGGCCGCAGCCGGAAAGAAACGCTTGCGCAAGGTCGCATCGTGAGAAAAGCCACCGGTCGCGAGCACCACTCCGCGTCGCGCCGTAATCGAACGGTCGCGTGCGCCATGGCGAATGACCACGCCGGTGACGCGGTCCCCTTGCATCAATAAATCCTCGACATCGGCGCTGAGGAGGATCTCGACCTGCCGTACCAGAAGCGAAGCGTAGAGCCGTGCGGCGAGCGCATTGCCGAGATGCAGCGTCGTGCCGCGCGGGCTGCGCAACCGCTGCAGCGCATATTCGGAAACGAGCCGCGTCGCGCGTATTGTCGAACGCAGCGATTTTCCGATCCGGCGCAGATGCGGGATGTCGAGACGATTGACCATCATCCCGCCGAACAGCGTGAACTCCGGCAGCGGCGCGCGCAATCGCGCGAAATGCGCGCCCAGCCGGGTGCCGTCGAACGCAACCGGCTCCAGCACGCGCCCGCCTGATGTCGCACCGAGCCGCTCCGGATAATGATCTGGACAGGCTTTCACCGGCTGGAGACGAACTTCGGTGTTGGCTTCGAGATAGGCAACCGCTTCTGGCCCGCGCGTGAGAAAGGCCGCACGCAAGCCCGCATTGGCAGGCTCAGGCACCGTGCTCGACAGATATCGGACAGCATCCGTGATGCTGTCCGAAAGCCCCGCCTCTTTCATCTTGGCATTCGCGGGAATCCAGACCAGGCCGCCGGACCACGCCGTGGTGCCGCCGACAAAGGCGGTCTTCTCGATCACCAGCACGCGCAGGCCTTCGGCGGCGGCCACAGCGGCCGCCGCCATGCCGCCGGCACCGGCGCCGATGACAATGACGTCGTAGGTCTCATGCGCCGGCATCATGCGGCAGGGGTCCCGAGGCGAGGCATGACACCGTCATACCCCGCCTGCCGTCCCGCAGCTAGCGCTGCGGCTTCCGCTCGATCGGATCGATATCGAAGGCTCTCAGCTGGCCACGCCGCAGCACGTCCATGGCTAGCCTGCGGCCGATCCGGTCGCGGTCGAGCACGCGGATGAGATCATCGACGCCGTTGATGTCGACGCCGTCCAGCCTGATCACGACGTCGCCGGGCAGCAAGCCTGCCTTAGCCGCCGGACTGTCCTGCTCGATCTGCATCAGCAGCGCGCCCATCTTGTTCTCGACGCCGGCCAGCACCGCATGCCGCCGCGGGACCGGCGCGGTCTGTCCGGCGACGCCGATGAAGGCGCGGCGGACGTAGCCGTGGCGAATAATCTCCGACAGCACGAACTGCGCGGTGTTGCTGGCGACCGCGAAACATATCCCTTGCGCGCCGTTGATGATGGCGGTGTTGATGCCGATCACCTCCGCATTCGACGACAACAGCGGCCCACCGGAATTGCCGGGATTGAGCGCCGCATCGGTCTGGATCACGTCCTCGATGGTGCGGCCGCTGACCGAGCGGATCGAACGGCCAAGCGCCGAGACCACGCCGGCGGTCACCGTCGATTCAAAGCCGAGCGGATTGCCGATCGCGATCACGAGCTGGCCGCGCCGCAGCGTCTTGGAATTGCCGAGCGCGGCATAGGGCAGATCGCGCACACCATTTGCGCGCAACAACGCGAGGTCGGTGTCGGGATCGACACCGAGCACACGGGCATCGCCGACATGGCCTTCGACGTCCCGCAACCGGATCTCCTTGGAGGAGCCGACCACGTGGCTGTTGGTGAGGACGAGCCCATCCGGCGAGATCACGATGCCGGAGCCAAGCCCGCCGCGCTCGCGGCCGTTCGGCGCTTTCGGCCCAGTCTCGACGCGCACGACGGCAGGACCGACACGGTCCGTCACGTCGATCACGGCATTGGAATAGGCGTCCAGCAGAGCCCGGTCATCGACCGGGGCACATTCTGTCGTTCGCGATGACGAGGCGTCATCGACGACGTCCGAAGTGAAATCCAGCATGGTAAGAGTCCTTGAGGCTCACACAGATGGTGGCCTGTTTCGCAAGGCGCAAGGTGTCTGCCCGGGGCGCAAGGGCTGGACTGCCCAGATGGCTAGGGCGCGACTAGGGCGCCCGCCGCAGCCTGCCGCCCCTTGCCTTGACCGGGTCGAGCAGCGACCAGTCGCCGTCCGGGAGCATATAGCCCTTGGGGAATGGCGCGCGCAGCTCCAGTCCGAGCGAGCGCAGCACGCGGTCATCGCGGTAGTAGCATTGCAGCACGACCCGAACGAGCGTTGCCGCCGCCGCGCCGCCGTTCTTGCGAAACTCCTGCGCCACCGCATCGCGCCTGTCGGCATCGAGCTCAGCGAGCGGTGCTCCTGCCAGGTCTGCGAGATGGTCCAGCGCCGCCGCCACCAATTTGGCGTCGCGGCCGAGCGTCGCAAGGATATCGGCCTGGATCGCGGGATCGTCGGCGCCGGGAACTTTGTATTCGTCGCTGGCGGGTACGATCATCGCCGCAATGGTGCGGAGGTTGTTGCTTTGAGAGCGCGTGAGCGAATTGTCAGCGGACATGACGGCCTCAGTCGAACAAATTGGCGAGGCGCTGCTTCATCTGATCGGCGATGTAGAGCGCGAGGGCCTGGATGGTAGAGGTCGGATTCACACCGCCCGAGGTGACGAAGACGCTACCATCGACGATGAAGAGGTTCTTCACATCGTGCGTGCGGCCCCATTCATTGACGACGGAGCGCTTGGGATCAGTGCCCATGCGCGCGGTGCCGAGCAGATGCCAGCCGCCCCAGGGGATCGGCGAGTTGACACAGATGTCGGTCGCGCCCGCCATTTCCAGAACCTCGCGGCCGCGGGCGAGTGCATGGTCCATCATCTTCCGGCTGTTCTCGGAGATCGTGTAGTCGATCTTCGGCGCGGGAATGCCGTGGCTGTCCTTCAGCACGGGATCAAGCGTGACCTGGTTGTGCTCCTCCGGCAGATCCTCGCAGATCGCGGAGAAACCGAGCCGATGCCCGTTGAGCTTGCGGAACACGCGGTGATGATCGGCGCCCCATGGCAGAATACCCTTCTGCTCGCTGACCACAGCCTCGAACACCGGCCCTGCCCCGCGCACGAATTGAACGCCATAGCCGCGCACGAAGCCGCGTGAGAGGTCAGTATCGTACCACTCCTTGCTCCACAGGCAGGTCGGCGGCGCGCGGTTCGAGTCAGTTGGCTCTTTCACATAGCCGTAGATCTGCGCATAGGGATGGAACATCAAATTCTTGCCGACGAGGCCCGATGAGTTGGCAAGGCCGTTCGGGAAGCGGTCGGATTTCGAATTGAGCAGCAACCGCGGTGTGCCAACGCCGTTGCAGGCGATGATGACGACATGCGCGGGCTGGAACTGCTCGACGCCGTCCTTGTCGTAATAGACTACGCCCGAGGCCATGCCGTTATCGTCGGTGGTGATCTCGCGCACCCGGCAATGCGTCCGCAGCTCGACGCCGGCGCGGACCGCATGCGGCCAATAGGTGATATCGGTCGAGGACTTCGCGCCTTGGGCGCAGGCCGGCGTGCAATGGCCGAGATTGATGCAGCGTGCACGGCCCTCATAGTCCAAGGTCGCAACCGTCGTGTCCGACGGCCACCAGTGCCAGCCGAGCTTGTTCATGGCCTTGCCGATGATGGCGCCGGACAATCCCATCGGCTGTTGCGGCATCGGCGGATGCGTCAGCGGCGAGAGCGGATCGCCTGACAGGCCGGACGTGCCCATCATACGGTCATTCTCTTCGAAGAATGGCGTCAGTGCGTCATAGTCGATCGGCCAGTCATCGGCGACGCCGTCGAGCGTCTTCACCTTGAAATCGGAGGGATGCAGCCGCGGCCAATGCGCGGTGTACATCACCGTCGAGCCGCCGACCGCATTATAGTTCACGACCTTGATCGGCGAATTGTCGTCGTTAACAGGATAGTCCTCGGGCCGGCCGCGAACGTTGGGTCTCGATGACCACTCGCCGAAGAACTTGGCCTCCCAGTCGCGGCCCGTGCTCGGGTATTCCGCCGGGTTCATCCAGCCGCCCTGCTCGAGGCAGAGGATGTGCATCTTGGTCTCGGCCAGCGACCACGCCACCGCCGCGCCAGATGCGCCGGCGCCGATGATCAGGACGTCCACGGGGTCTTTCGTCAAAACGTTGTCCTCCTGCCCTCGCCGCTTCCCGGGCGATTCGGCCTTGCTGGCTCGATCTACATCCGGAACGATAGGGGCAGACCGACCGGCGAGTAAAGGCTGGCGGGCGAATGTCGCACTTCGCACAGCGCAGACCATTGGTCTCGCGACGTCCGGATGCTAGGAACGAGGGGCAAGAGCAATCGATAGCGAGACGTGATGTCCTCCAGGAATTTATTTGCCGCCGCCCGCGCTGTCGCGCTTGTTTTGTTTCTCGCTCTGTCCGGATTTGGGGGGACCTGCAGCCCCGCCGCCGCGCTGACCGCGGCTGCGACGGTCCGGGATGCCAATTCGATCCAGCTTGGCGACGTCACCTACCGGCTCGACGGCGTCGACGCGCCTGAGCTCGACCAGGTCTGCATCGACGACCACGCCGATCCCTGGACTTGCGGCATCGACGCCCGCGACCAGCTCACCAAGCTGATCGGCGGCAAGCAGGTGCGCTGCGAAGATGTCGGTCCCGAGAAGAACTTCGGCAAGCGGCATCGCGCGATCTGCACCGTCGAGGGCGATAAGGTCACGCTGAACGAGCAACTGGTGAGGCTCGGCTTTGCCATCGCGCGCGAGCCCCTCAAGGCCAACGTCAAGCCGGCGGCCGCCGAGGCCAAGACGGCGTCATCAGGCATCTGGAAGGGCTGCTTTGTTGCACCGCAAGAATTCCGTACCGGCAAGAAGGACGGCCAGCTTCTTGGCGCAGCCTGCCGCGCCGACCGCGACAAGGAGATTCGCGCCGTGCTGTTTCCGGAGGAGCTGACCGCGCCGCCGAGCTGCGCCATCAAGGGCAAGCTCGCGGTGCGCGCGCGCGTCACCGGCAATATCGGCATCTATCATCTGCGAGGCTGTCCGAGCTATGCCGCCACCACCAAGCCGGATCGGTGGTTCTGCTCGGAGGACGACGCGCAGGCCTCGGGCTTCCGCAAGGCCTATAATTGCCGTCGGCCAAAGTGAACATTTGGTTCACGCAGCCGTGAGTGGTAGCCCGAGACAGTAATGATCCGGAATTGAACTGAAACGGGAGTTGCTGCACCTATATGTGTACGCAAGCGCTTTGCGCGGGCGTTTCCGTGGCAGACGATCCTCATCGGATTGTCCCTGCTCGGGCGTTTCCTCCCTAGACTTGGGCCGCTTGTCACACACAAGCGGCTCTTCTTTTTTGTGCCGCGCTAGCTGTGCATGCGAATGAACTGATCCATCGGCGGCATGTTCTGGTTGAGATGCGCCATGATCCAGACGGTGCCACCGACCACCAGGAAAACCACCAGCAGGCCGAAGGCCAGCGCCAGCACATTGTTGGTGTTGTCAGGCCCCGTGGTGATGTGCAGGAAGAACACCAGATGCACGCCCATCTGCGCGATCGCCAGCACGATCAGCGCGACGGGGATCGACGGCTGCCAGACCAGATTGGTGCCGGCGATGAAGAACGAGGTGGCCGTAAGCAGCAGCGCGAGGCCAAGGCCGACCACGTAGCCGAGGATCCGTTCACCGACGGTATGTTGCTCTTCCTCACCCGGCGCGAGGTCGTGCGGGGTCGACACGTGCGTCTCGTCGCTCATACGCCACCTCCAAGCAGATAAACGACGGAAAAGACTCCAACCCAGATGATGTCGAGCGCGTGCCAGAACAGCGCAAAGCAGTACATCCGCCGCATGATGTCGGCGCGAAAGCCCTTGGCGAAGACCTGGGCCATCATGGTGAGGAGCCACAAGACGCCGGCCGAGACATGCAGGCCGTGGCATCCGACCAGCGAGAAGAACGACGTCAGGAACGCGCTGCGCGAGGGGCCGTAGCCGCGCGCAACGAGATCGGCGAATTCGCGGAACTCGATGGCGAGGAAGATCAGACCGAGCGCGCAGGTCACGGCCATGCCGAGGTAGAACCAGAACCGGTTGCGCTCGTCGGCCGCAATGCTCGCCATGCCGCAGGTGAAGCTGGACAGCAGCAGGCAGACCGTCTCGATCGCGACATTCCGCTGCTCGAAAATCTCGGAGCCCTTGGGGCCGCCTGCGGTCTGGTCGACCAGCACCGCATAGGCCGCGAAGAAGCAGGAGAACATCACGATGTCGGAGATCAGGAAAATCCAGAAACCGTAAGCGGTCACGATGCGTTTCGACGCGGGCCCGGTGTGCTCGACGACGAGCCCGATCTGATGAGGATCGGCATGGGCGCGGCCGGCTGTCGCGGTCATCGACATCAGGCCACCCCCGCCATGCTGACGAGGCTGCGCCGTTCCTCAAGATTGACACGGTCGATCGCCGCGACCTCCGCGGCCGGGATGACGTATTCGTCGTGGTCACGCCAGGCGAACACGACGAAGGTCGCGAACGCGCCAATGGCGCCCAGGATCACCATCCACCAGATATGCCAGATCAGCGCAAAGCCCATGACGGCGGCAAAGAAGGCACAGACAAAGCCGGTCGGCGAATTCCGGGGCATCTCGATGTCATGATATTCGGGCACCGCATGCTCGAGCGCCTGCTTCCGGGCATGGACCTTCATGTCCCAATAGGCATCCTCGCCACTTACGTCGGGATGGAAAGCAAAGTTGAACACCGGCGGCGGCGACGACGTCGCCCATTCCAGCGAACGGCCGTCCCAAGGATCGCCGGTGCGGTCTCGCAGAGCCTCGCGATTACGGATGCTCACCACGAGCTGCATGATCTGGCAGATGACGCCGATCGACAGCACGGCCATCCCGATCGCCGCCACGATCATCCACGGCCGCCACTCGGCAACATCATAGTGCTGCAGACGCCGCGTCATGCCGAGCATGCCGGCGACGTAGAGTGGCACGAAAGTGATGTAGAAGCCCGTGAAGGTGAACCAGAAGGCGAGCTTGCCCCAGCGCTCGTCGAGGCGGAAACCGAACGCCTTTGGGAACCAGTATTCGAAGCCGGCGAAAGCGCCGAACAGCACGCCGCCGATGATCACATTGTGGAAGTGCGCCACCAGGAACATGCTGTTGTGGAGCATGAAATCCGCGGGCGGCACCGCGACCAGCACGCCGGTCAAGCCGCCGATGATGAAGGTGACCATGAACCCGACCGCCCACAGCATCGGCGTCGCGAAGCGGATCCGGCCGCCATACATCGTGAACAGCCAATTGTAGATCTTCACCCCCGTCGGCACCGCGATGATCATGCTGGCGATGCCGAAGATGGCGTTGACATCGGGCCCCGCGCCCATCGTGAAGAAATGGTGCAGCCAGACCATGAAGGAGATGACGCAAATCGCCATGGTGGCCAGCACCATGGAACGGTAGCCGAACAACGCCTTGCCGGAGAAGGTCGAGACCACCTCCGAGAAGATGCCGAATGCCGGCAGCACCAGAATATAGACCTCGGGATGCCCCCAGGCCCAGATCAGGTTCATGAACATCATGACGTTGCCGCCGGCTTCATTGGTGAAGAAGTGGAAGCCGAGATAGCGATCGAGCAACAGCATCGCGAGGGTCGCGGTGAGGATCGGAAAGGCCGCGACGATCAGCAGGTTCGACGCCAGCGTGGTCCAGCAGAACATCGGCATGCGCAGATAGTTCATGCCCTTGGTGCGCAGCTTCAGCACGGTCGTAACAAGGTTGATGCCGGCGACCAGCGTGCCGACACCGGAGATTTGCAGGGACCACGCATAATAATCGACGCCGACCCCAGGCGAATAAGACAGCTCCGACAGCGGTGGAAAGGCGAGCCAGCCGGTGCGGGCGAACTCGCCGACCACCAGCGAGAGATTGACCAGCAGCGCGCCGGTCGCGGTGAGCCAGAAGCCGACCGAATTCAGCGTCGGAAAGGCGACGTCGCGCACGCCGAGCTGCAACGGCACGACCAAATTCATCAGCCCGATCACGAACGGCATCGCCACGAAGAAGATCATGATGGTGCCGTGGGCCGAAAAGATCTGGTTGTAATGTTCCGGCGGCAGATAGCCCTGCGACTGATAGGCGATCGCCTGCTGGATCCGCATCATGATGGCGTCGCTACCGCCGCGCAGCAGCATCACCGAGGCCAGCAGGATGTACATCACGCCAATGCGCTTGTGGTCGACGCTGGTGATCCATTCGTGCCAAAGATAGGGCAGATGCCCCTTCACGACGACCCAGGTCAGCACAGCGAGAATTCCGACCAGCACTACGCCGCCGGCGATCAAGGGAATCGGCTGGCCGAACGGGATCGCCGACCAATCGAGCTTACCGAGCATCATGGCCTCCACTGTGCGGCCGGCTGGCGTCGGACATCAGATCTGGGCCGGGACCCGGCGGAATGTGCCGGGTCGCGATCAGATCGAACAGGCGGGGATCATCGAGGCGGAAGGTCAATCTGCCCTTCTCGATGCCCTGTTGCATCAGCTTCTTGTAGCTCTCTTCGTTGAGCACGGCGCCAGTCTTCGCCGTGCTCGCCACCCAATCCGGAAATGAGAGCGGTGAGATCACAACGACGTCGAACAGCATGTCGGGAAATCCGTCGCCGGAGAAATGCGCCGACATGCCCTGAAGCTTGCCTTCGTTGTCGGCGCGCAGGTTCAGCTTCGTGACCATGCCGTTCATGGTGTAGATCATGCTGCCGAGTTGCGGGATGAAGAACGTGTTCATCACGCTCGACGATGTCAGCTGGAAGTTCAGCTCGGCTCCGGCCGGCACGGTCAGCGTGTTGACGGTCGCGATGCGCTGGTCCGGATAGATAAACAGCCATTTCCAGTCGAGCGACACGGCCTGAATCCTCACCGGGCTTCCGGTACCCGGCACGGGCGCTGCGGGATCGAGCTGGTGCGCGCCGATCCAGGCTACGCCGCCAAGCAGGATCACCGTCAGCGCGGGGATCGACCACACCACGATCTCGATCCGCCCGGAATGGACGAAGGTGGGCTGGAAGTGCGCCCTCGGATTGGAGGCGCGAAACCAGTAGGCAAACGCCAGGATCGCGACAATGGTCGGGACCACGATCGCGAGCATGATGAAGACGGAATCGACCAGGATGGTGCTGTTGGCAGCAGCCACCGGCCCTTGTGGATCGAGCAGGTTCATCGGCAAGCCACTAGCGATTGGGAGACCCCGCCGGAAAGCGTAACGCGAAAGATGCTCCTGCCGCAAACGCGGTTGCGTGAAGACGGTTCCGAACACTCGCCGCTCAACCGGCACCCCATCCCGCCCGGCGGCATGCAATTCCATGCGATGTCAATGACATCCACGCGCAACGGCCGGCCTTCTCACCTCCGCGCTCCATTGCTAGTTTGCACGAAAATATCGGGATGAAACGACATGCAGGGCCCTGAGGACGATGCCGGCCTCGCCGGCAAGGTTGCGCTGATCAGCGGCGGCGGCGCCGCGGGCGATGGCATCGGCAACGGCCGCGCTGCAGCAATTTTGCTCGCCCGCGCGGGAGCCAAAGTGCTGGTCGCCGATCGCGACCTCAAGCTCGCCGAACGCACCGTCGAGATGATCGCGGCCGAAGGCGGCACGGCTGCGGCACATGGCGGCGATGTCACCAGCGAGACCGATTGCAAGACGCTGGTCGAAGCCGCACTCGATCGCTGGGGCCGGCTCGACTTCCTCGACAACAATGTCGGCATCGGCAGCCGTGGTAGCGTGGTCGACGAGGCGCCCGAGCAATATCGCCGCGTCATGCAGGTCAATGTCGAGACCATGTTCCTGCTGTCGAAGCACGCGATCCCCGCCATGATCAAGACCGCGAGGGGCGGCGCGATCGTCAACATCTCCTCGATCTCGGCGCTGCGGCCGCGTGGGCTCACGAGCTACACGACCTCGAAGGCCGCGATCATCGGCCTGACGCGCGCGATGGCGGTCGATCACGGCCGCGACAATATCCGCGTCAACTGCATCTGCCCGGGACCGATGTACACGCCGATGGTCTATGCCCGCGGCATGAGCGAGCAGGCACGCGCCCAGCGCGCCAACGCGTCCGTGCTGAAGACCGAAGGCACCGGCTGGGACGTCGGCCATGCCGTCAAATTCCTGCTCAGCAACTTTGCCCGCTACATCACCGGCCAGGTGCTGGTGGTCGACGGCGGCGTGACACTGCAAGCTCCCGAACGCGAGTCGCAAGAACATTAGAGGAAACACGAAAAATGGCCCGCCTGCCCTATCTCGAGGCCGACCAGGTCGCGCCCGAATATCGCGACATGCTCAAGCGCAACACCAATCTGCACAAGCTGCTGGTCAACTCGCCCGAGATGGCGCGCGCCTTCAACGGCATCGGCAGCTATATCCGCTTCAAGAGCAAGCTCGATCCGCGCCTCCGCGAGCTCGCCATCCTCCAGGTCGGCTGGATGGAGCGGTCGGAATACGAATTCACCCATCACGTGAAGATCGGCAAGGAATTCGGCGTCACCGACGAAGACATTGCCGGCCTGATGGCGGAGACCGAGGGAAAACCGTCGAAGCTGGAGCCGCTCGCCAAGGCCATCCTGAAGGGCGCCCGTGAGATGGTGCGCGAGCTCGCGATGTCGGAGGTGACCTTCGCCGAGATCAAGACACATCTCTCCGACGAGCACATGGTCGACCTTGTGCTGACCATCGCCTTCTATTGCGGTGTCGTGCGTGTACTCGCCACCATGAAGATCGACAATGAGCCCACTTACAAAGAGGTACTCCAGCAGTACCCTATCCCGGGAGTGAAGTGACATGCGCCTCAAGGACAAGGTTGCGATCGTCGTCGGCGCCGGCCAGAGCCCCGGCGAAGGCATGGGTAATGGCCGCGCCACCGCGCTCACCTTTGCGCGGGAGGGCGCCAAGGTGCTCTGCGTCGATCATCATCTGGAATCGGCGCAGGAGACCGTCGATCTGATCACAGCGGCGCACGGCACGGCCGCAGCCTTCAAGGCCGATGTGACCAAATCCACCGACATCAAGGCGATGGTCGCAGACGGGATATCGCGCTGGGGTCGCATCGACGTGCTGCACAACAATGTCGGCGTCAGCCTCGCCGGCGGCGATGCCGAGCTGCTGGCGATCACCGAGGAAGCCTTCGATCGCGTTGTCGCCATCAACCTGAAGAGCTGCATCTTGGCGGCCAAGGAAGTGATCCCGATCATGCGCGCGCAGAAGAGCGGCGCCATCATCAACATCTCCTCGATGGCGGCGATCACGACCTATCCTTACGTCGCCTACAAGGCGACGAAGTCGGCCATGATCGCCTTCACCGAGCAGCTCGCCTACCAGAACGCCGAATACGGCATCCGCGCCAACGTCATCCTGCCCGGCCTGATGAACACGCCGATGGCCGTCGACACCCGCGCCCGCGAGTGGCACAAGACCCGCGCCGAAGTCGAGGCCGAACGCGACAGCAAGGTGCCGCTGCGCAAGAAGATGGGAACGGGATGGGACGTCGCCAACGCCGCGCTGTTCCTGGCATCGGACGAGGCGAATTTCATCACGGGTGTGACGCTGCCGGTGGATGGCGGGGCGAGCGTGCGGCGGGGGTAAGGTCTTTCCGCCTCTCCCCGCACGCGGGAAGAGACAAAGCTGCATCAGTGCGTCACCCGCCAGATCGTGCCGCCCGTATCCTCCGAGATCAGCAGCGCGCCATCCTTGGCGACCGCTATTCCCACCGGCCGCCCCCACACCTGAGAGTCGTTGACGACAAAGCCCGTGGCGAAATCCTCGTACTCGCCAGTCGGCTTGCCGTCTTTCATCCTGATACGGATCACCTTGTAGCCGGTGCGCTTCGAGCGGTTCCATGAGCCGTGCTCGGCGGCGAAGGCGTCGCCCTGATATTCCGATGGAAACAGCGCACCCTGATAGAAGGTCATGCCGAGCGAGGCAGAATGCGGCTGCAACAGCACATCGGGCACCGTGATCTTGTCCTTGAGGTCCGGACGCGCATCGGCGTGACGCGGATCTTCGTTTGCGCCGATGTAGAACCACGGCCAGCCATAGAAGCCACCCTCCTTCACGCTGGTCACATAGTCGGGCACGAGATCGTCGCCAAGGCCGTCGCGCTCATTGGTCGAGCACCAGGGCAGGCCGGTCTGCGGCTGGATCGCGAGGCCAACACAGTTGCGGATGCCGGTGGCATAGAGCTTGCGATCCTTGCCTTCAGGAGTGAAGGACAGCACCACGGCGCGCTCGGCCTCGTAGCCCCAGGACGCACCGAGCGCCTGCGTACGCGACCACGCCTCGAGCCCGCCCGGTGGGTTCCCCATGCCTTCGGCGACATTGCTGGCCGAGCCGACCGACACCAGCATGCGCTTGCCATCAGGCGTGAACACGACGTCGCGAGTGGAATGGCCCGATCCCTGCGCCAGGTTCGCCACCACGACATCGGGCTTGGCCGACGCCTTCAGGTCCCCAACGCGATACGGGAAACGAACGACGTTGTTGATGTTGGCGACATAGACCCATTGCGGATTGTCACCGTTCGGGAAGAACGCGATGCCGAAGGGCCGGTTGAGCCCGCTGGCAAACACCTCGTTTGAGACGACCTTGGCGTCCTCCCCAAGCCGCAGCACGCGGATGCGCCCGGGCCCGGTCTCGGCAACGAAAATATCGCCATTCGGCGCGACGCGCAGCACGCGTGGATCGGACAGGCCGTCGGCCAGCAGCTCGATCTTGAATCCCTGAGGCACGAGCGGCGTGGCGCTGCCGCGCGATGTGACGCGCGTGGGATTGGAGACCGACGGCGAGGCGCCAGGTTTGGCCAGATCCTGCGGGCGGATCAGCCTGACGGTGCCGGGCCTGTCGGCCTGCCAGCTGCCATAGGCATCCTTGCCCTGCAGCACAGATTCGGCCTGCACGCCGGCGCAGGCGACCATCAGCCACGCTGGCACCACCATCAGCGAAACATGGATCTTCACGTCGCCTTCCTCCCGGACTTTACCTGCCGCATCCCACGTCAGCTCATGCCCGCACGATGTGCATTTGATCTAACCCATCGTACTGGAAAATGGCGCGGATCGGTGCAACAGATTATGAGGGCACGGCCGCAGGTTGCGGTCATCAAAGCTGCGGCATCGGCGGCGCGATTGATGGGGTGATCATGTGGGGATCGATCATATCGGAATGGGCGAGCCTGCTGTTGCGCTGGCTGCACGTGGTCGCGGCGGTCGCCTGGATCGGGAGTTCGTTCTATTTCATCGCCCTCGACCTCGGCCTCAAGCCCAAGGGCGACCTGCCAGATGGCGTGCTAGGCGAAGCCTGGCAGGTGCATGGCGGCGGCTTCTACCGGATCATGAAGTATCTGGTGGCACCTGCCCAAATGCCGGACGAGCTGACCTGGTTCAAATGGGAGGCCTACACCACCTGGCTGTCCGGCTTCGCGCTGATGGTGGTGGTGTATTATCTCGATGCCGATCTGTTCCTGGTCGACAAGTCGATCCTCGACCTCACGCCATTCCAGGCCGGACTGTTCAGCTTCGGCAGCCTTGCGCTGGCGTGGCTGCTCTACGAGGCAGCCTGCCGCAGCGGGCTTGCACAGCGCGAGCTGCCTTTTGCCATCGGCGGCTATCTGTTCCTGGTCGTGTTGACCTTCGCGTTCACCCATGTGCTGAGCGGTCGCGGCGCCTTCAACCAGATCGGCGCCCTGATCGGCACCATCATGGTCGCCAATGTCTTCACGGTGATCATCCCGAACCAGAAGAAGATCGTGGCTAGCCTGATCGCGGGACAGGCGCCGGATCCGAAGCTCGGCAAGACCAGCAAGGAGCGCTCGGTCCACAACAACTATCTGACGCTCCCCGTGGTCGTGCTGATGATCAGCAACCACTACCCCCTGCTCTACGCGACGCGCTTCAACTGGATCATCGTCGCGATCGTGCTGGCGCTGGGGCCGGTGATCCGCCATTTCTTCAACGAGGGTCATGCCGGGCGCAAATCGCCGTGGTGGGTGTGGGGCGTCGCCGCAGCAGGCGCGATCGCGATCCTTTTCCTTTCCGCGGCCGGTCCGCGGGATGTGAAGACGGGCGCGCTGTCGGCACAGCCGACGATCGCCAATGTCGAGGAGATCGTGATGTCCCGCTGCAGCATGTGCCACGCGGCCGAGCCGGTGTGGGCGGGCATCGTGACCGCGCCCAAGGGCATCTTGCTCGACGCGCCCGAGCACATCCACCGCAATATCCGCCTGATCGGGCGCGTGGCTGCGTGGTCGACGGCGATGCCGCCGGGCAATATCACCGAAATGACCAGCGAGGAGCGCGCTGTCCTCGCCGCCTATATCAGCGAGCAGGATCGCTGATCACAACGCGCCGCCGCATTTCGCGGAATGAAATTCCTGATCTCCCGCCGATTTGAAAATGACTTGCGCGCCCATCCGGCGTAGACAGGGCGAGGGCCGCTTTTGCGGTCTCATGTCAGTTTGCAATCTTTGCCGGGGAAATCACAGTGGCCCTCAAGAACGTCATCGGTATCGACCACGCCGTGGTCATGGTGAAGGACCTCGACAGCGCCGCCGAAAACTATCGGAAGCTCGGCTTCACCCTGTCGCCGCGCGGCACCCACAGCGCGCATATGGGCACCGGCAACTACACCATCATGTTCGACCCCGATTATATGGAACTGCTCGGCGTGCTGGTGGCGACCGAGCACAATGCGCCGGCACGCGCCTTTGTCGAGCGTCACGGCGAAGGTATCGAACGTATCGCCTTCACGGCGATCGATTCAACTGAAGGCGCCGAGGAAATTCGCGCGCGCGGCTTCACGCCGATCGGCCCGACCGATTTCGAGCGGCCGGTGACGCTGCCTGATGGCACCGTCTCGGCGGCTAAATTCCGCACCTTCATGTGGCCGACCGCGGAAGCGCCCGGCGGCGTGCGCATCTTCGCCTGTCAGCACAAGACCCGCGAGACGGTGTGGATCCCCGAACTGATGAGGCACGCCAATGCGGCGAAGCGGATCAGGGAAGCCCTGATCGCGACGCCCGAGCCTGCGAAGGACGCCGCGCATCTTGCTCGCCTGATCGATCGTGAACCGAAGGCAGAAGCCGACGGCGCCGTGACAGTGACATCGGGCGGTGACCGCGCGGACTTCGTCTATCTGACGCTGGACCAGCTCGGCAAACGCTATCCAGGCGTGCCGCTCGCGGGTCTCTCCGAGCGCGGCGGCGCGGCACTGGTGCTCGTCAGCGGCGATCTCGCAGCAACCGAACAGGCCCTCGGCGCGGCGGCTGTCCGCAGTGGAGCTGCGATCGTCGTGCCGCCGGCCAAGGCCAACGGCACGCTGCTCGCCTTCATTGCCGGCTGACTTTGAACCACTTCTTTAACGCGCGTTTACCTGATGGCCCTAGGATTCCCGGCAGTCCAAGCCGCCCGAGGCCACGCGCATGTTCAAAGAAGGATCGCCGATCGCATATGACGCTCCGGCCGAGCTGAAGAAGTGGCCGTCGCTGAAGGGCGAGCGACAGAAGGATCGCGGTCCGCCGTATCTGGTTTACAACGGCACGCTCGCCGACTGCGTCCGCGAGCTGATGGGCAAGCCCATCAAAGGCATCTCGCTCTACGACATCATGACGAAGCCGCAAGCAGCCTTCGACCACGCCGTGCTGTCGCCCGGCGATGCCGCCGAGATCGCGATGCGCAAGGACTTTCCCAAAGCGTAAGCGCCGAGACCGTTCGCACGTCACATTTGCCCGTAGATCCGCGGGACTGACGGTGCTTGTTCTCTTATTGGACTCCCGTACTAACACCTGCCCTATCGCGGAATCGCAGCTTCGCCGCAATTGCGGTTAAGAAGTCCTTGTCACCGGCGCGCGCTGGTCGTTCCCCCACAGTTCGAGGACTCCAACCGAGATGCGATTTCTCGTCGCGGCTTGCGCTGCGTTCCTGATTCTGATGTGCGACGTCAGCTCGGAGCCGACATGGCAGACCTCTTCTGTCGACGAGGCCGCGCCCAAGACCGATCGCGGCCCCTCATTCGTCCCCCTCGTTGAATTGTTCCTCGCAAGCGTGCAGGCCATTGAGCTTGCCAATGCGCGCGCGTCCTACGAGGAGACGATCGAACCGGCGCGTGCGGTCGAAACGACCGTGCAGGGGCCGCCCTCACCGACTGAGCAATTCTGCCGTGCCCTCAAGGAAGCGGCCGAAGAGAGCGGCATTCCCGTGCCGTTCTTCGCCCGCCTGCTCTGGCAGGAGAGCCGCTTCAAATCCAACGAGGTCAGCCAGGCCGGCGCGCAAGGCGTCGCGCAGTTCATGCCGGAGACCGCCGCCGAAGTCGGTCTCGACGATCCCTTCGATCCCATCAAGGCGCTGCCGGCCTCTGCAAAGTTCCTGCGCAAGCTTCGCGATGATTTCGGCAATCTCGGCCTCGCCGCGGCCGCCTACAACGCGGGCCCCGGTCGGATCCAGAAATGGCTTGCCAGGGAGAGCGAGCTGCCGCGCGAGACGCGCGATTATGTCCGCATCATCACCGGCACCAAAGCCGAAGACTGGATCGAGCGCTCGGAAGCGCTCGCGATCCGCATCGACCTGCCGCGCGAAGCGCCCTGCGAAGGTGTCGGCAGCCTGTCCAAGACCAGGGACGTCGCCTGGGTGCCCGCGAACCTCACGCCGTCGACCGCCTCCATCATCCGCAAGGCCGAGCAGCTGGCGGCGCGGCTCGCAGCAAACCGCACCCGCAAGCGCCTCGTGGCCCTGCTCCACAAGAACAGCCATGGCAAGGCCCGCAGCATGATCGCAGCGCGCGCGAAGGGGGCGAAGGGGCGCGCCATCCACCTCGCATCGCGCGAGCGAACCTCCAGCTAACTCGGACGGGCTTCTCGTGGTCGGCCACCGGCTGATCCCATCGCCTGATATTTTGAACGAAAACAACCCCATGCACAGTAGCCGGCGCCAGCCGGATCAAGGACTTGCGCGGGGACGACTACGGAATGTCCGAAATTCCGTTTGACCCGTCGGGCAAAACAGCGGCATAATGGCATCATCGCAAAGGCCGTCGGCATCCCGCGCTTAAGGCGGGCGCCCTCGACCTGGCTCCGCGAAAACTCCTCATCGACATACTTCTCATCGACATCAAGACATCTCAACCACCGCACGGCAGGCGCGGAGCGAACTCGCGCGCCTTCGCCGGCAAAGGACACATCGCATGATGACATCCCTGACCAGCACCGAAACAATGCCCATCGCGGCCGGCGATCACGCCGCGATCATCGCAAGCCCAAAAGTAAAACTCCGCCGCAAGGGCGTCGTGATCGTCCATCCTGACAAGAAAGCCGGCGAGACCCTGCTCGCCGAAGCGCTCGGCGCCGCCGACAGCGACGCGCTGCATGGCCTGTTGAGCCAGCTGATGAAAGCGAGCGCGGTTGGGCGCAGGCCGGACCAGGGCAATTTCTCGTTCATGGTCTCGACGCTGAAAAGCATCGCGCCCAGGGACTCGCTCGAAGCCATGCTGGCGGCGCAGATGCTGAGCATCCACGTCGCCTCGATGCGCTGCGCCTGCCGCCTCGCCTGCACCGACGACGTGACGCAGCAGGAGAGCCTGACGCGCGCGCTGACCCGGCTGTCGCGCACCTTCTCGGCGCAGATGGAGGCCCTGAACCGTCACCGCAGCAATGGCGCCTGCGCGATCACGGTGCAAAATCTGTCGGTGCAGGACGGCGGCAAGGCCGTCGTGGGCCACTTCACGCAGCATGCGGGCCTGATCGCCGCCCAGCCGGGCCTGGTGGACGCCGTCACCGCATGAGCCACGTCCGCAACACCGGGGCGATGCAGGCGAGCCAGCGATGCGGCGCCACCACGCGCAGCGGCGCGCCCTGCCGGGCACCGGCCCTGCGCGGCAAGGTTCGCTGCCGCATGCATGGCGGGGCCCGGCGATCGGGCGCGCCGAAGGGAAACCGGAATGCGCGCAAGCACGGCCTGTTCACGCAAGCGGCCATCGCCGAACGGAGGCAGGTGGGACTTTTGCTCGAGCAGGCGCAAGAGCTGCTGGAGAAGATGACGTGATCAGCCACTGAGCCTTACTGCCCCTCCCCCGACTCCACCACAATTTGCGCGAGCGTGTGAACTATTTCACACGGCCGCCTCGGCTGGTCTCGCTAGCTTGGGCCGGTCTCGGTGAAACAGGCGGAGGGTGTCATGGAGGCATTGAACCTTTCACAGGTGCTTTGGGAGGAGCGACGCGCGCTCGCAGGCGCAGCTCTGGAGTTCGAGCGAAACGGCAACGGCTCGCCAAAGCAACCAGAGCCGCCGAAGCAGTCAGACCTGCCAAAGCCGACACCCACGACCTCGTCGAAAGCGGCTTATCTCATCACCAACCCACCGCCCAAAATCCCGCCGCCGACCGCCGCGGTCCCCGACGATCTCCTGAAAGTCTACCGGGCACTGAACGCCGACGATCGCTGGGCTCTGTGCCTGTCCGGCGGCGGGATCCGTAGCGCGTCGTTCGCGCTCGGCATCCTGCAGAGAATTGCGGCGCTGAGGCTCGCGTCAAAACGCCCAGGCGAGGAAGCCGGCTCGGCTCTGACACAGTTCGAGTATCTGTCGACCGTATCTGGAGGTGGTTATATCGGCAGCTGGCTGTCCGCCTGGCTCTGCCGGGAGCGCAAGGCAGGTGCCCCGAATCCCGTGGTTTCGGCACTCAACGAGCGGTGCACCGTCGGTCAAGTCAGGGATCACGAGGAAGCAGAGCCGGTTTCCAACCTCCGGCGCAACTCCCACTTCCTTGCTCCAAGCTTCTCGTCGATCTCTCCCGACCTATGGAGTGATGTTGCGGGCGTCCTGCGCAACCTGTTTCTGAACTGGGTCCTGCTCGTCCCGCCGATGATCCTTGCGGTGCTCGTCACCAAAGCACTCTCCTTTGCCGTCATCGACGCCCACAAGATCACAACCGATAATACGTCGGGCTGGTTTCTGGGTCTGATGATCGTACCGACCCTCTGCTTCCTGATGTCCCTGTCATTCTCCGCCGCGAACCGTCCCGCGCGCGGATGCATCAATGTGCCGCAGCCGCGGTTCCTCCTTTGCGATCTCGCCCCCTTCCTCATCGGGGCGGCCTTGCTGGTTTTCGTGCTGCAAAGCGAATACGGCCTGTCGACCCTTACGAGGGTGACCGATACCCTCGGATTCAAATTCGGCACGCAGGACAAAGGAGCTCAATTCTACGTCCACGTGGTCATGCGCGGGGCTATCCTTGGCGTTTTGTTCTTCTTCTTGTCCTGGGTGCTGGCGCGCGCGTGGCCGTTTGTTTTTGGAAGGTCGGCCCAGCAATCGCTCGCGAACCGTCCCAAACATCCATGGATCGATCTTTTCGCCTGGTGCGTCGCCGGCGCGGCTTTTGGCCTGCTGAGCGCGACAGGACTCGCCTTGCTCTGGTATTACAGCCCACCGGGCGCCGACGCCGCGGCAGCGCGCTTTGCCTGCGTGCTCGGGCTGCCCTGGATCGTGCTGGCGCGCATCGTCGCCGACGTCATCTATATCTCGTTTGCCGAATTCCTGTCCGAGGTCGACGTGGGCCTCGAATTCCAGGCGCGCTCGAGCGGCTTCTTCACCCTGGCCTATATCGGCTGGCTGCTGTGGTTCGGACTCGTGCTCGGCGCACCGCCTGCCGCAGAATTGATCAAGAGCCATCTTGGCGCCGCATCCGTCCCCTCGCTGGCGGCCGGCGGAGGACTTTCCGGACTGATTTCCGTCGTCCTGGGCGCGAGCTCAAAGACCAAGGCCGCCGCCGAACAGGTGTCGGGCCTTCGTCAATATCTCAGCCTCAACACGATCGCAGCGATCGCAGCCGCCATTTTCGCAGCCTCCCTGGTCGCTCTGCTGTCCATCGGCTGGGACACGGCTTTCAGCGCGTTCGAAGCCGGCGCCGATCATATGCCCTGGGACATCGTGCTCTGGGCCGGAGTCTTGCTCGTGCTGCTGATCACCGCAGCCTCCCTCGTGCTCAGCATCAACCGCTACTCGCTCCATAGCATTTACCGGAATCGCCTGGTGCGCGCCTTCCTGGGAGCTTCACGCCGCGAGAGAGACCGCGACAAGACCAAGAATGCCTTTACCGATTTCGACAGCAGCGACAGCCCGTATCTGCACGAGCTGTGGGAGCACGACGTTCAACCGCGAGGCGCGCATTGGAAGCCGTTCCACGTCATCAACGCGGCGCTCAACCTCGTGTCATCCAAGAACCTGGCATGGCAGGAACGGATGGCAGCGCCGTTCACGTTCTCGCCTCTGCATTGCGGCAGCGGCAGCGCGGTATTTTCCGATGGCGCGTATCGCACGACCTATGCCACGGCCACGCAGCCGCATCCTTACGGCGGACCGCCGCTTGGCCTGACGGTCGGGACCGCCATGGCGATCTCGGGCGCTGCCGTCAGCCCGAGCATGGGTTACAATTCATCGCCAGGCGTCGCCTTCCTGATGGCGCTGTTCAACGTGCGCCTCGGCTGGTGGCTGGCCAACCCGCGCGGCGACAATACCGACTACGCAAGGACCAAGCCGCGGTTCGCGCTCCGGCCGTTCTTCATGGAGATGTTCGGTCTGACCAGCGAGACCGAGCGCTGGGTCTACCTGACCGACGGCGGGCATTTTGAAAATCTCGGTCTCTACGAAATGGTTCGCCGGCGCTGCCGCGTGATCGTGGTCAGCGACGCCGGCTGCGATCCCGACTACTCCTTCGACGACCTCGGAAATGCGCTCCGCAAGATATGGATCGATCTCGGCGTGCGGATCGACCTGCACGGCCTCGACCTCCTGAAGAAGCGCTTCAAGGAACGCCCGACCCCGGCTGAGCAAGCGCCGTACTGGGCGGTCGGCGATATTCTCTATAGCGATGCCGATGGCGGCCAATCGCAGGACGGCCTGCTGCTGTATTTCAAGTCCGGCCTGCACGGCACCGAGCCCATGGGGGTCCTCAGCTATGCAATCGCCCACAAGACCTTCCCGCACGAATCGACGCTGAACCAGTTTTTCTCGGAATCGCAATTCGAGAGCTACCGCGCACTCGGTTACGAGATCGCTGACCGCGCGTTCAAATCCGTAGAGGGAGTTTCGGACGACGCGACGAGCGGACCGCTCCCCACGTTCCTTTCGATCGTGGAGAAGCTCAAGGAGAAGTTGAAGAAAGAACTGGAGCCAGACGAAGCCAAACGCACCTGTTGTCGTACTGCCGGGATAACAGAATCGTCCCTTCCACACTCAACAAGTGCTGGGAAGTGAAGTGCATTATGGGCCGAGCCCGTCGCTCTGGCGCAAGACGAAGCACCCGTCCCACCTGCAGGCACCTCCCGCCCCTACACCGGACCATGGGAGCCCGGCGGCACCATATACAGTGTCATCGCGAAAATGGCGTAGATGCACAGCAGGAGCGCACCGACGAACCAGGCTGAGCGTCCGCCATTGGTGACGAAGGATGCGACGACGGCGGCGATCATGACCATGGTCACCGCACCCGGCCAGAATTGCAGGTCCATCGGCTTTGGGCCAGCGACATAGCTGAGCAGCACCAGCACGGGGGCGACGAACAGGGCGATCTGGGACGCGCTGCCCAATGCGATGCTGACGCTCATGTCGAGCCTGTCGCGGCGAGCCGCGGAAAATGCAACCGCCATTTCGGCGGCGGCACCGACAAGGGCAACCACGATGAAGCCGACGAACGCCGGCGTCATGCCGAGGGTCTCGGCCGCCTTCTGCACCGACTCGACGAAGATCTCGCTGACGAGCGCGACCAGCACCGTCACCGCCAGCAGTGTCGGAACGGCCACCGCGATCGGCAGCGCCGGCCCGCCCGCCTCGCCGTGCTCGCCACTGGCGAACAGCTCCTTGTGCGTGCGCAGCGAGAACAGCAGGCTGAGACCGTAGGCAACGATGAGGAGAACGGCCAGCGCCGCACTCAGTCGATGAACCGCGGCCTCCATGCCGGGAAAGTTGAGGTCCGCCACCGCGGATGGCGACAGCAACGCGATCGTCGCCATCAGCAGCAACGCCGAATGCAGCCGTCCACCCGCACGATTATACTCCTGCACGTGATGCTTCAGTCCGCCCAGCAGCAGCGATGCCCCCAGCATGAACAGCGCATTGGTGACGATCGCGCCGGCGATCGACGCCTTGACCAGCATGTACTCACCGGCGCGCAGGGCCGCCACCGCGATGATCAGCTCGGTCAGATTGCCGAGCGTCGCATTCAACAGCCCACCGACGGCGTCTCCCGTCCTTTCGGCAACGGCTTCGGTGGCGTGGCTGAGCAGGCTAGCGAGCGGAACGATGGCGATCACGGCCAGCACGAACAGGAGTGTGTGCGCTTCCGGCACGACATGCGCGGCGACGATCACCACCGGAACGAAAACCAGCAACCACAGCAACGGGCTGTGCCTGACTTCCTCGATCAGTGCGTTCATGATGCATCTCCCCGACCCGAGCGTGGCGTCGGCGATCGGCCGGTTATTGATCTACCTCAACAGGCCGTGCCGGGCGGCGGCACCCTTCCGCGCCCCTCACCCGGTTCGAGCTGCTCGACCGCCATCCTGCAAATCTGCCCGGGGTCGCGAACGCCGGCATTGGCGATCTCGATGATCCGCCTTGCGACAATCTCGGAAACGGGATCATCGCGGTCGACAAGATTCAGCGCGCGAAGGGTCTTGCCGTAAGCGATGTTGAGTTGCGCGACCGTCTCTGGCGGCACCGAGGAGCCACGCAACAATCGACGAAGCGTCATTTTGCCATCCTCCCCCTCGGACGTGGACCGCGCCGCTCGCGCTGAGCGCGTCAGCCGTCCAGTTCGACCAGTCCGTCGCGGTCGAGCAACTCGATCGATCGCTGGGTCGTCCCTTCGAACCGCAGCAATTCCCTGTCCCGCAGGATCGAAAGGGTTCGCGAGACGGTCTCCAGGGTCAGTCCGAGATAGTCCGCGATGTCGCGGCGGCTCATCGGCAATGTCAGCCTGTCGGGATGACCCAGCCGCTCGTCCATCTCGACAAGGAACGCGGACACCTTTTCGAGCGACGTCTTGCGGCCCAGCAAAAGCATGTGGCTCTCGGCATGCCGGAGATTTTGAGTGACCATGCCGATCAGCGCCTTGGTGCTGATCTCATGGCCCGAAAGCGCCTCCAGCAAGCTGCTACGCTTGATGATACGAACGTCCGTCTGGACGACAGCATCCGCAGTGAACCGGTGAGTTGGGCCATTTTCGAAGCCGAACATGTCACCCGGCACGTGAAACGCGTTGATCTGCCGGCGTCCATCCATCAGCAGCTTGTAAGTCCGCACGGTACCGGAGGTAATTTGGTAGACGTATTCCGCCTCTTCGCCCTCGCCGAAAATCTCGGCCCCCCTCCGATACCGGAACTCGCTCGCGAAGACGCGCTCGCCCGCGAGCTCTGCCAGATGTCCGTCAATCGGACGGTCGCTCGCCCTGTTGGTTCTCACCAGCATTTTTGTTCCTCCCGACGTTGTCGCATCCTAGCTCCGGGAAAAACAGGCAGGTTGATCCAGCGCAATTTGAACATAGGGTCGCGGCGAGACTGGAGAGAGCGAACACCGTGCGGCGTGCACGCGAGCCGTGCAGCCCCAAGTACACTCCACCGGGAACAGAACAGCCCCCCTCGCACTTAACAAATGCTGGGAAGTGAGGTGCATCATGGGCCAATCAAAGCCGATCAGGCCGACCGCGATCGTCGTCGAAGATGATGACATCCAACGCGAGATGCTGACGCTGCTGCTCGAAGAGAGCGATTTCGAGGTGCTACAGTGCGAGGATGCCGAGACCGCGGCCCTGGCGCTGAAGATGAAGCACCCGACATTGATGGTCACCGACATCAATCTGGTCGGGGAGATGGACGGCGTGGATCTCGCGCACTATGCTAAGCAGCACAACGCCGACATGCGGATTATCGTCATCTCGGGCCGTCCGCTGCCGCGGCCGTTGCCACCTGGCGCAAAGTTCTTCAACAAACCCGTCTACCCGACTGCGCTTCTGGCCGAAGCCCTCCAATAAACTGTCTTCCGGCTGTCGTCTCGCCCGTTGATGAGCGTGCGATCGTCCGCTCCGCGCCCATCTCGTTGTTCAATGCGGGCTCGCGATGGAACAGTCGAGCGCATTTAGCGCAGCAATTCCAGCGCGAGGAACTTCCAATAGAACGGCGGCTTACGGCTTATGTTTGCGGCAGCGCCGGACGCGCGGGCATCCCATTTGCGACTGCGCATGTCACTTATCGGAAGCTTTAGGCTTTGGCGCCATCCTTAAAAAAGGCCCCGCTGTGCGGGGCCTTTGTCTTCGACACTGACGGCGGCTTAACGTCGCACACCCGTCCCGTAAAGCTCGCGCTCGCGGCCGATATCCTCCGGAGACAACGGCGGGCTTGCCGCATCGAAGTCGTTCCAGCCGGTCTTCTGCCAAGCTGAGCTGCGCTCCTGAAGGTTGACGGAGCTCTCCTGGAGAAGGGCATCGAGACGTGCGCGATCGCTTTCGGGCACCTTCGCAGTCACGAGCGTACCACCGCGACGAACGCCTTCCGCATAGCGCGAAGCATCTTCCTTCGAGACGCCGGCTTCGGTGAGCGCGCCGACGATGCCGCCCGTGGCCGCGCCGGCGGCCGCACCAACCGCCGTAGCGGCAAGCCATCCCGCAGCCACGACCGGCCCGAGGCCCGGAATGGCAAGGAGACCCAGACCAGCGAGGAGGCCCGCCGCGCCGCCGAGTCCGGCGCCGATACCGGCACCCTTACCGGCCCCTTCGGCCCGGTCGTCCACGCCGTCGCGGTCGCGGTCAACCTTGCCGCTCTTTGAACCGTACCAATTGTCGGAATTGTTGGCGACGATGCTGATATCGCTATGCGGCACGCCAGCGCTCTCGAGCCGGCCGACGGCCCGCTCCGCGTCGGAGTAATTATCGTAGAGGCGAGAAATGGTGGTTGTCATGCTATCTGCTCCTTATTTCGTGGAATTGACGTTGCCTTGGAAATCGACGCTGACGTCGGTCTTCGTGCCGGCCTTGTCGGCCTTGCCGCGCCAGACGCCTTCGTTGTCCTTCTGCAGGCCGGAGACGTTGGAATATCCCGCCCCCTCGATCCGCGATTTCGCCTGGCCCTCGGTGAAGCTGTTGCGGCCCGAAACCGGAGCGTTCGAATTGTTCTGATCCGAGCTGTTGACGGCATTGTTGCCCGGCCCGCTTTGTGCGGGCTGCGACTGGGCGCCCGCGGGCGCCGACGCGAGCAGCAACAAGGTTGCGGCCAGCAAAGCTATACGTGACATGTCGTGGTCTCCTGCAAATGATTGTGCCGGCGACAACAATCGGGGATCGGATTGGTTGCTAGCGCCATTTCCCTTCTCCAACTATTGGCACAAACGTTCCGATCGTGTAACGGCACGAAAAACCTTGCCGGGGACGGAACGCCGATGACAGCGGCTGCCGATGATGAAGCGGGACGCGATGTGGAACATGGCCCAAGCGCGCTGATTTTTGCGCTGGTGGCGCTCGCCTGCGGGCACATGCTGTCGACCTTGCTGCGCACCATCCCGGCGCTCAGCCTCGACCTGATGGCGGCGGATTTCCACGTGCAGCCGCAGGCGTTGGGGAGCCTCACCTCGGTCTATCATTTTGCCTTTGCAGCCTCGCAGATCCCGGTCGGCGCGGCGATGGATCGCTTCGGCGTGCGGCCGGTGTCGCTGAGCCTGCTTGCGGGAACCGTGGTCGGCGCGATCGCGTCGGGCTTTGCGACGGGGCCTGAGAGTTTTGCGTTCGGGCAGTTGCTGCTGGGCATCGCCACATCGGGCATGCTGATGTGCCCGATGACACTGGCGGCCAAGCAATTGTCGGCGGCGCGCTTCGGCCTGTGGTCGGGCGCGATCCTGTCGATCGGAAATATCGGCATGCTGTTGTCGTCGAGCCCGCTCGCCTTCGTCGTCGACCAATATGGCTGGCGCGCCGGATTCTGGATCGCGGCAGCAGGCGGCCTTGTGGTCGCGCTCGCGGTGGTCGTGCTGGTGCCGAACCAGCCGGCCGAGCACAAGGACGATTCTTCGCCGCTGTCGCAGATGAGCGAAGTGCTGCGGCTTGGCTTCTCGCGCCCGTTGCGCGGGCTGATCGCGCTGGCGCTGGTGTCGCTGGCGACCTCGCTGGTGCTGCGCGGCTTGTGGGGCGGACCGTGGCTGATGCAGGTCAAGGGCCTGTCGCGGGTCGAGGCCGGCAACCAGCTCGGCGCCTACACGCTGGCGATGATCGCGGGTCCGCTCTTGATGGGCATGGTCGATCGCAAGGTCGGCCGCCGCCGGGAGCTGGTGGCCGCCACGCACACGGTCGCGGCGACGCTGGTCGTGCTGATGGCGCTGGGCGCGCCGCATTATGCGGTTGCATGGCTGTTCGGCGTAACGGTCATGCCGCCGCAATATGACCTCGTGCTGTTCGTGCTGATTGGCCTTGCCACCTCCGCCCAGCCGCTGCTGTTCGGCATGTGCCGGCAACTGGTGGACGCGCAGACCGCAGGCAAGGCGCTGGCGGCGGTGAACCTAGCCTTCTTCCTCGGCACCGCGCTGATGCAGTCGGTCACCGGCGCGGTGGCGGCTTTCGCGGGGCTGCCGGCGGTGCTGCTGTTCATGGCGGCGATGCTGCTGGTGGGGGTGATGATCTTTTTGACTTACACGTCGGCGACTTCGTAGGGTGGGCCCACCCTACGAGTCCGCGCATCAAAGGAATGCCTCATGCCCGTCGACACCAAAGCCGCCACCGACCGCCTCATGCGCTTCCTCGCCGTGGAAGGCGTCACCGGACAGGAGGCGGCGATCGGGCGCGAGCTCACCGCCGCGCTGAAGGAAAGCGGCGTGCCTGAAAAGGCGATCCGGCTCGACGATGCCAACACCCGCATTCCCGTGCCGACCGAAACCGGCAACCTCATCGTCGACCTGCCCGGCCGCGGCGCGCTGCACAACCAGCCGCGCATCATGTTCATGACCCATATGGACACCGTGCCGCTCTGCGCCGGCGCGAGGCCAAAGAAATCCGGCCGCAAGATCGTCAACGAGGCCAGGACCGCGCTCGGCGGCGATAACAGATGCGGCTGCGGCGTGCTGGTGACGCTTGCCGCCGAGCTCGAGAAGCAGAAGCTCGATCATCCGCCGATCACGCTCTTGTTCTGCGTGCGCGAGGAGAGCGGGCTCTACGGCGCGCGCCACGTCAAGCTCGCCGAGCTCGGCTCGCCGGTGATGGCGTTCAACTATGACGGCGGTCCCGCCTCCAACGTCACCATCGGCGCGGTTGGCGCCGACCGCTGGTCGGTGGAGATCTTCGGCCGCGCCTCGCATGCCGGCGTCGCGCCCGAGCGCGGCATCTCCTCCACGATGATCATGGCGCTGGCGCTTGCCGACGTGAAGGCCGGCGGCTGGTTCGGCAAGGTGGTGAAGGGCAAGGGCGCGAGCGCGCGGATGGGCACCAGCAATGTCGGCCCCGTCACCGGCGGCGACGGCCGCCCCGCGGGCGACGCCACCAATGTCGTCACCGACTACGTGCATGTGCGCGGCGAAAGCCGCAGCCATGACGGAAAATTCTTCAAGGAGATCACCAAGGCCTACAAGACCGCGTTCGAGAAGGCGGCGAAGAAAGTGACGAATACGCAAGGCAAGTCCGGCAAGGTCAAGTTCAAGGCCGAGACCGACTATTATCCGTTCCGGATGAAGGAGAACCTGCCGGTGGTGAAGCGCGCGATCGAGGCCGTCTCCGCGGTCGGCGGCACGCCGAATGTCCGCGCCGCCAATGGCGGGTTGGACGCCAACTGGATGGTTCGCCACGGCATTCCGACCGTGACCTTCGGCGCGGGGCAGAACGAGGCGCACACGATCGACGAGTGGATCAATCTCGACGAATATGACCGGGCGTGTGCGCTGGCCGTGCAGCTCGCGACGATGCGTAACTGAAACGAGAGACGCCGCGCCTTGACCCCCGAATTGCATCAAAAACTCACCGCGTGGCGCCAGCATCTGCATGCGCATCCCGAACTGTCGCTGCAGGAGAAGGCGACCGCCGCCTTCGTGCAGGAGCGGCTCACCGAGCTCGGCATTCCCTTTGAAGCGGGAATCGGCGGCCACGGCGTGGTCGCGACGCTGACGCGCGGATCGGCCGAGGGGCGCGTCGGCTTGCGGGCCGACATGGACGCGCTGCCGATCACGGAAGATACCGCGCTCAACTATGCCTCGAAGACCCCTGGCGTGATGCACGCCTGCGGACATGACGGGCACACCGCCTCGCTGCTCGGTGCGGCGGCGCTGCTGGCGGCCGATACCAGCTGGAGCGGCACCGTCGATTTCATCTTCCAGCCGGCCGAGGAAGGCTTTGGCGGCTCGCGCGCGATGGTCGCGGCCGGGCTGTTCGAGCGCTTCCCGATGGATCGCGTGTTTGGCTTTCACAACTGGCCGGGCCTGGAAGCCGGCACCATCGCGGTCCATGACGGCGCGGTGATGGCCTCGGGCGGACGCGTCACCATCACCATCGAGGGCCATGCGGGCCACGCCGGCATGCCGCATCTGACACGCGATCCCGTGATGGCGGCCGGCCATCTGATCGTGGCGATGCAATCGATCGTGTCGCGCAGTGTCGATCCGCTCGACACCGCCGTGCTCTCGCTGTCGGCGATCGAGGGCGGCACCGCGGCCAACCAGATCGCGGGCAAGGTCGTGATCCGCGGCACGCTGCGGCATCACCGCAATCACGTGAAGGACATCATCCTCGCGCGCATCGGCGAGATCTGCGCCGGCATTGCCACGAGCTTCGACGTCAAGGTGACGCCCGATATCGTGATGGGCGTCGGCGTGACCGCCAACTCGCCCGAGGAAGCCGGCCTCGCACGCATCGCCGCGGACAAGGTGAAGGCAAAACTCAGAAGCGATCTCGCACCGAGCATGGCCGGCGAAGACTTCGCGTTCTACCTCCAGCAGCGCCCCGGCGCGTTCGTGTGGATCGGCAACGGACCCTTGCGCGACGGCGCCGAGCTGCACGGCCCCCGCTACGATTTCAACGACGCGATTCTTCCCGTGGCATCGAGCTGGATGGCGGAAGTCGCCAAGACGGCGCTGTCGGCGAACTAGCCGGAACCTCCTGACCTTTGCTGCGGCAATGGCCGCCGGCGCGACGGGTTGCGCTGCGGATTGGTGCGCGTGCGCTTGACGCACGGCGTCGGAGCAGGTTTAATCAATATCAACAACAATTGTTCGCATTCCGAACATTTCGCCATTGGCAACTGCGGGCTGACAACACCGCGTCCACGGCCACCAGAGGAAACGTCACCGATGCAAGCCATCCTCACCGGCGACAGCACGCTCGTCATCGCGATGATCGTCGCCTACATCGCCTTCACCTCCTGGCTCACGCTGAAGCTGCGCAGCCGGACCAGCGATCAGTTCATGACCGCCTCGCGCGCGATGCCGGCCGTGGTCGTCGGCGTGCTGATGATGAGCGAATTCGTCGGCGCCAAATCGACCGTCGGCACGGCGCAGGAAGCGTTCCAGTCGGGCATGGCCGCCGGATGGGCCGTGCTCGGCGCCTCGATCGGCTTCCTGCTGTTCGGAATGCTGATGGTGAAGAAGCTCTACGCCTCCGGCGAATACACCATCTCGGCGGCGATCGCGCAGAAATACGGCAAGTCGACCATGCTCACGGTGTCCGTGATCATGATCTACGCGCTGCTGCTGGTGAATGTCGGCAATTACGTCAGCGGCGCGGCTGCGATCGCCGCCTCGCTGCATGTCAGCCTGCCGGTTGCGATGTGCATCATCGCCGTCGTCTCGACCTTCTACTACGTGTTCGGCGGATTGAAGGGTGTCGCCTGGGTGACGATCCTGCACAGCGCCTTCAAGGTCGTCGGCATCATCATCATCTTCACGGTCGCGATGTCGCTGACCGGCGGCATCGCGCCGATCCAGGCCAAGCTGCCGGCCTATTATTTCTCGTGGGACGGCAAGATCGGCTTCGCGACCATCTTCGCCTGGACTTTCGGCACCGTCGGCGCGATCTTCTCGACGCAGTTCATCGTGCAGGCGATCTCCTCGACGCCAAGCGCCGACGACGCCCGCAAAGCGACCTATTATGCGGCCGCGTTCTGCCTGCCGCTCGGTCTGCTGCTCGCGCTGATCGGCGTCGCCGCGAGATATCTCTATCCTGATATGAACAGCCTCTACGCGCTGCCGGTGTTCCTTGAAAAAATGCCGCCGCTGGCCTCCGCCTTCGTGACGACCTCGCTGGTCGCCTCGATCTTCGTCAGCGTCTGCACCGTGGCGCTCGCGATCGCTTCGCTGGTCGTGCGCGACTTCTACGTCCCCTATTGGAAGCCGACGCCGGAGCGCGAGCTGAAGATGACGCGCGTGTTCTCGGTTCTGATCGCGATCGTGCCGCTGATCTTCGTGTTCTTCATCCCGGAGATCCTGAAACTGTCGTTCTTCACGCGCGCGCTGCGGCTATCGATCACGATGGTGGCGATGCTGGGCTTCTATCTACCACTGTTCGCCAGCAACCGCGGCGCCACCGCCGGCCTGATCGGCGCGGCCGTCTCGACCACGGTCTGGTACGTGCTCGGCAATCCCTTCGGCATCGACAACATGTACATCGCCGCGGTGACGCCGCTCGTGGTGATGGCGATCGAGCGCCTGGTGATGGGCCACGCACCTGCCGCCCCGCAGGCCGCGCAACCCAATGCGTTCGTTGAGAGGACGTCGACATGACCATCGGTACCGAGGTCGCGATTGTCGACATCGAGATCACGGCCGACGGCACTGTTCGCGAAGTGCCCGGCGATCCTGATAGGTTCGATGCCTTCATTCCCTCGCCTTGCGTGCAGAACCACGCAGCCAATCTGATGCCGCTCGCGGGTGGCGATCTCGCCTGCGTCTGGTTCGGCGGCACGCAGGAAGGCATGTCCGACATCTCGGTGTATTTCTCACGGCTGCCGCGCGGCGCGACGCAGTGGACGCGCGCCGAAAAGCTGTCCGACGATCCCGGCCGTTCCGAGCAGAACCCGGTGCTGTTTCCTGCCCCCGACGGCACACTGTGGCTGATGTGGACGGCGCAGCTCGCGGGCAACCAGGACACCGCCATCATCCGCCGCCGCCTCTCCCGCGACAACGGCAAGAGCTGGGGTCCGATCGAGACGTTGTTCCCCGAGCATCGCGGCCGTGGCACCTTCATCCGCCAGCCGATCCTCGTGCTCGACAATGGCGATTGGCTGCTCCCGGTGTTCTATTGCCACAGCACGCCGGGCAAGAAATGGAACGGCGACGAAGACACCAGCGCGGTGAAGCTCTCGTCCGACGCCGGCAAGACCTGGCGCGATATCGAGGTATCAGGCAGCCGCGGCTGCGTGCATATGAGCATCGCGCGCCTCGACGACGGCTCGCTGATCGCGATGTACCGCAGCCGCTGGGCCGACAACATCTACCAGAGCCGCTCGACCGATCACGGCCGCAGCTGGTCGGCGCCGACGCCGACTGCGCTCCCCAACAACAATTCCTCGATCCAGCTGACGCGGCTCGACAATGGCCACCTCGCGCTGGTCTTCAACGATTCCAGCGCAAAGAATGCGACCGGGCGCCGCCTCTCGCTCTATGACGAAATCGAGGACGACCTTCCGCCCGTACTCGCCGGCGACGGCGGCAAGTCGGACGGACGCACCGCGTTCTGGGGCGCGCCGCGGGCGCCGATGACCTTGTCGATCTCGACCGACGGTGGAAAGAGCTGGCGCAAACGCAACGTCGAGATCGGCGACGGCTATTGCATGACCAACAATTCGCGGGACCAGACTAATCGCGAGCTGTCCTATCCGTCCGTCAAGCAGACCGCCGACGGCGCGATCCATATGGCCTTTACCTTCCATCGCCGCGCGATCAAATATGTCCGCGTCAGCGAACCATGGGTGATGCGGGGCTGAGGTGATGGACAAGAGGCCGCACGCGCTCGTCACCGGCGCCAGTTCGGGTATCGGCGCTGCGATCGTCGAGCGCCTGCTGCGCGACGGCTGGCGGGTGACCGGGATCAGCCGGCGACCTGTCACGTTCGATCATCCGGCGTTCGCGCATGTGTCGCTCGATCTCGCTAATGTCGATGCGATTGCTGCTGCCGTCGCTGATCTCACGCCGACCGCGCTGGTTCACGCGGCCGGCATGCTCAAAGTCGCCCCGCTCGGATCGCTGGACCACGACGACGGTGCTGCGATGTGGCGGCTGCATGTCGACGCCGCCGGGCGTCTCGCCGACGCGCTGGCACCGATTCTGCCGCAAGGCGGGCGCATCGTCTTCATCGGCAGCCGCACCGCATCGGGCGCAGCTGGCCGCGGTCAATACGCCGCGACGAAGGCGGCGCTGGTCGCAATGGCGCGGTCCTGGGCGAGCGAGCTCGCGCCACGCGGTATCACTGTCAACGTGGTTGCGCCGGCCGCGACCGAGACGCCGATGCTAAAGGACCCGACGCGCGCCAACGTCACACCAAAACTGCCGCCGCTCGGCCGCTTCATTCGGCCGGAGGAAGTCGCTGCCGCCGTGGCGTTCCTGCTCTCGGCGGATGCTGCCGCCATCACCGGACAGCAGCTCGTCATCTGCGGCGGCAGCTCCCTCTGAGCCAGGGCGCGTCCTCGTCAAGCGGCAAGTTGTGCAGCCGTTGCTGCATCTCTCCGATCACATCACCTCGCTGGGTACGGTCATCAAACTAGCAAGGAGACGTCATCGTTGCGTCAAGTGGCGACGAATAGGATTGCCGCCGTTCGGTGGGCCAATTCTGACCTCACTGAGTTCCTATCTCACTAAATAACAGGGAGGGCGAAGTGGCACGAAACCTTCGTAACTATTTTCTGTCGACCGGCGCGATCGCGAGTGTGCTCGCTTCTCAGATCCTTTTCCCACAGGCAAGCCGCGCGGACGACGATCACCACCGCGTCAGGCACGTGCTTCTCCTGAGCATCGATGGCTTGCACCAGCACGATCTCGCGACCTGCCTGCAAAGCGGCGCCTGCCCGACCCTCGCGAAGCTCGCGGGCCACGGCCTCACCTATACCAACGCGCGGACGACAACGCCCTCCGATTCGTTCCCCGGCTTGCTCGCGCAACTGACGGGTGGAACACCGAAAACGACCGGCGTCTATTATGACGACAGCTACGATCGCACCCTGTTCTCGCCGGACGGAAAATTCCCCGCTGTCGCGACCGGTTGCAGCGGCAATGCGGGAACCGAAGTCGTGCTGGACGAGTCGCTCGATTTCGACTCGACCAAATTGTTCAGCGGGGGCATCGACCCGGCCTTCCTGCCTCAGCAGCGCCATGCCGACGGCAGCTGCACCAAGGTGTTCCCGCACGATTTCCTCAAGGTCAACACGATCTTCGGTGTCGCTCACAAAGCCGGCCTGCAGACGGCATGGTCCGACAAGCATCCGGCCTACGACATCGCGAACGGCCCGTTCGTCGGCACGCCCAATATCGACGAGCTCTACACACCCGAGATCAACTCGAACATCACCACCGCAACCCCGCCGGGACCTTCCTCGGCAAACGGCGTTGATCTCGCCGGCCCCGCCGGCAAATGCGACGCGACGAACTCGACGCTGGCGTTCGGCAACAAAGCACCGGTGCAATATGTCGACTGCGCACCGACCCAAGAGGCCTATGACGACATCAAGGTCAACGCGGTCATCAACTGGATCAACGGAAAACGCGCCGAAGGCCAGCCCTGGACCGGCCGGGCGCCGGCGATTTTCGGCATGAACTTCCAGGCGGTCAGCGTCGGCGAGAAGCTGGTGGCCGGCGGTTACGACGCACAACTCGCGCAGAAGCCGATCCTCGCCCATGCCATCGCGCACACCGACGCCTCGATCAAGCGCATGGTCGATGCGTTGAAGGCACGGGACCTGCTCGAGGACACGCTGATCATCGTGTCGGCAAAGCACGCCCAGTCGCCGATCGATCCCACCAAGCTGCAGATGGAAGCCAAGGCGACCCAGGCCCCGGACCACACGGTGGTGGATCCGGGCAGCGTCATCAACGCGCCTGTCGACCAGACCTTCTCCGCGTTCACCAACCCGAACAGTGGCAGCCAATATGCGCAAGGCGGCCACCTGCAGACGGACGACGTTGGTATCGTCTGGCTTCAACCCAACACGCCGGCAGATGTGAAGCAGGCCGTGATCAGCCTGCACAACAATGCCATTCCGATCCACGCCGGCACGCTGCCGCCAGGAACGATCTTCGGCTCCAACATCGTCTCGGGTGACGCGCTTGCCGATATCTTCGGCGACCCCCGCGTGCCCGGCTCGATCGCCGCCGCCAGAGCGCCCGACATCTTCATCCAGCCCGACCACGGTGTGATCTATTCGGGCAGCAAGAAGAAGATTGCCGAGCACGGTGGCGGGACGCTCGACGACACCCATGTGGCCCTGCTTGTCGCGGGACCTTCCGTCGAAGGCGGGAAGGTCAACGAGCTCGTGCATACGACCCAGATCGCGCCGACCATCCTGCGCGCCCTTGGGCTTCCCACCCGCGCGCTGGACTCCGTCCGGCAAGAAGGCACCCGCGTTCTTCCCGAACTCTTCGAGCACGGTGACAGGGACGACGACTAGGCAACGCTCATCAGGTCAGAGTTTTGCGTCTGCTGAAAGCGTGGCCGGCGGCTGTATCTCAGCCGCCGGTCATCAGCGTCTGTTCGAACCCAGAGTAGGCAAGCCCCAGTTCACGACTCGTCGAGAAGCTCCAGCAATTCCTCGACCCGCTCGAACGGGGCATCGCGCATCGGGCTGTGATAGACGACGCGATCGCCGTCGCGTTGCAGCGTCTTTCCCTTGGACTTCCGCAGCCGTCCCGGCAGGAACGTCGCAGCCACCGCACTTTGCCCGACGTCGAGCCGGATGATGCCCCGGCGCTTGCAATCCAGTCTCAGCCGCGCCGCCGCAAAGAAGTCACGGGCGGCCTGCGGCAAGGGCCCGAAGCGGCGAGAGGTCTCTTCCTCGAGATCTTCGAGATCGTCCTCGCTGGCGCAGCGCGCGGCACGGGCGTAGAGCTCCAGCCGCACGGGCGCGGATTGCACGTAGCTCGCGGGCAGCATGTCCGCGACCGGCAGGTTGAGATCGGGCACCCACACCACGGACATGCCGTCATCGACCTTCTCCGAGGCCATCTTGAGGAGATGGCTGTAGAGGATGGGTCCGAAGACGTGGACGTGGCCGGATTGCTGCTCGGTGAACAGATCGCCCGCGCCGCGGAGATCGAGGTCGCGCTCGCTGATGGCAAAGCCCGCGCCGGGCCGGCTGAACTCTTCCAGCACGGCAAGCCGCTTCGAGGATTGCACCGAGGCCGACTCGGTCAGGAGATGGGCAAAGGCGCGGATGCCGCCACGGCCGACGCGTCCGCGCAGCTGGTGCAGCTGGGCGAGGCCGAAATTTTCCGGCCAGCACACCACGATGGTGTTGGCGCGCGGGATGTCGAGGCCGCTCTCGACGATGTTGGTGGCCAGCAGCACGTCCGCCTTGCCCTCGACGAAGGTCATCATGCGCTCGTCGATCTCGTCGGCCGGCAATTTGCCGTGCAGGCAGACGATCTTGAGATCGGGCGCCACCGCCTGCACCCGCGCCAGCATTGGCTCCAGATCCTGGATGCGCGGACAGATCAGAAAGCTCTGCCCATGCCGCCGCTGCTCGCGCAGCAAGGCCGAGGCGATCGCGGCATCCGACAGCGGCGCGATCCTGGTCGCGACCGGGAGCCGATGTACCGGCGGCGAGGCAATGACGCTGAGATCCCTGAAGCCGGCAAGGCCCGCGGCCAGCGTGCGTGGGATCGGCGTGGCGCTCATCCAGAGCGTATGGGCATTTTTCGCAAGCCCGGACAGCTTGGCCTTCTCGGCCGCACCGAAATGCTGCTCCTCGTCGATGATGACGAGACCGAGATCATCGAACTTCACGTCCTTCGAAGTGAGCGCCTGGGTGCCGACCACCACCTTGATCCGGCCGCTGCGCAAGCCTTCCCTGGTGTCGCGCACTTCCGCGCCAGAGGCCGCACGCGACAGGCTGCCTACCTCGATATCGAGGGGCGCAAAGCGCTTGCGGAAGGTCGCGAGGTGCTGCCGGGCCAATACGGTCGTCGGCACCGCGATCGCCACCTGCTTGCCCGAGAGCACCGCGGCTGCCGCAGCGCGCAGCGCCACCTCGGTCTTGCCGAAGCCGACGTCGCCGCAGATCACGCGGTCCATGGGATGGCCGGATGCGAGATCGTCCAGCACGTCGTTGATGGCCTTGGCCTGATCGATGGTCGTGAAATAGGGAAAGCGCGCGACGAATTTTTCGTAAGGCGCTCCCGGCGGCACCAGCTTGGCCGCCTTGCGCCGCTTGCGCTGGCTGATGTGCCTGGCGAGCACCTTGCCGGCGGACTGGATCTCCTGCTCCGCCTCGCCGCGGCGGGCCCACCAGGTGCTGCCATCCGCCTTGTCGAGTGCGAGCTTGCCTTGCTCTGTCGCGTAGGGCCACATCAGTGCCAGATCAGGCGGCGGCACCAGGACCGCGTTGTCGCCGGCGAAGGACAGGCGGACCAGCTCGCGCATGGCGCCGCCGCCCGTATTGACGGTCTGCAGGCCGTCGAGCACGCCGATGCCGCGCTGGAGATGCACGACCACCGTGCCCTGCTCCGGCACGTCGGCGTGATCGAACGCCGCGCTCCAGCTGCGCGCCATCGGCTGCGGATGATGCGCGCGGCTGCCAAGCACGTCGGTTGCCGTCAGGACGACGGCAGGCTTCTTGCCTGGAATGACGAAGCCGGCGTCGAGATCGGCGAGCAGCGCCACGTCGCGTTGGCTCGCGGCCTCGGCCTCCGCCCAATCCGCGACGCGCTCCGCGCGCACGCCGCTCATCCGCTCGATTGCGCGCAAATCTTCCTCGATCGCGGCGACGAGGATGAAGCGCGAACCGTCGTGCCTGACGTCCTCGACGAAGGCGCGCAGGGCTTTCCTCGCGGATGACAGCTTGGAGAATTCCGGCATCGGCTGGAACGGCGAGGTGCGCGCCAGCACCTTGATGCCACGCGTGGCCTGCTTCCAGTCGGATCGACCGAGATATTCCCGCTCCCTGTCCGCGCGGCCCCCGGCCTCCTCGATCGTGCTCAGCCAGGCATCGGCATGCACGGGAACGCCGGCATCCGCGATCCACTTGGCCTTGCCGCAATAGTCGAACAACGTCGCGCGCTTGGCGCGCGCGCCCGACAGGGCTGTTCGTTCCGACATGGGATCGACGAGAAGCTCTTTGGTCTCGAAGATGATCTCGTGCGCGTGCGGGTCGAACGCCACGATCCGCTTGATCGCGCGCCCGGAATGTTCGACCCGGAACGGACCCAGCGCACCTGCGGGAAAGATTTCAAAAGTCTGGCCGTGAAAAAGGGCGCCACCCGGATAATCCGGCTCATCATCGAGATCGTAGCCCAGCTCTTCCAAGCGAACGCGAAGCTCGCTTTCGGAGAAGGCACCACCGACCTTCAGGCTGGTATTCAGACGCAACAGGCTCGCAGGCGCGGGCAAGCGCTCCATCACGGCTTCGGCCGTGGTGACCAGAAAGATCGGCTGCTTCGATTTGGCGAGGCGCCGCAGCACCGAGGCGCGGCGGCCAGCGATCTCGCGCGACGGTTCCAGCTGATCGAACGGCAGCGTGTTCAGCCGCGGAAATACCAGGACTTCGCAGGACGGATCGAGCGCATGAATGACGCTGCCGAGCCGCTCCGCCCGGTTCTCGCTCTCGGCGAGGAACACGAGGCCGCTGCGGCCGGAGTCCTTCCACTGCGCCAGCAGATGCAGCGCCATCATGCCCAGCGGCGACGACGAGGAGATCACGGCGCGCGGCTTGCCCTTGCCCGGCTTTGGCGAAGACGTGTTCGGCGAACGCCTGCTTGTCGGGCTCTTCGCCGGCAAGCGTTTCTTGGGCGAACTCTTGACTGGCGCGCTCTTCTTGAGCGAGCTTTTGGCTGCTGGCCGCAATATCTTGGAATGACGCACGTGAATCCGTTTCTCGTCGCAGGCAATCGTCAATGCCACGCGCCGCCGAACTCATGTCGATTCGGTTGCGAATGGTCATGCATATGGGACGAGGCGCGCGATCGCACGCCCACCCCGAAATCCTCGTGCGACTCAGACATCGCCGGCTAACGCAAAAGGCGCGAGGAAAGCCGCCAGTCGTCTAGCAGACGCGCTGGATCATTTCCACTGCTGTCATCAGGTCGCGACTAAATGATCCCGCCCTGCCGCAGCGCTGCAATTTCAGCCTTGTCGTAGCCGAGTTCCGCCAGCACGGAATCAGTGTGCTCACCGAGCGTCGGCGGACGCGCAGCGATCTCGCCGGGCGTTTCCGACAGCCGGACGGCAGCACGCGCAACGGGGGCCTGCTTCGGCAGACCGGGATAGTCGACATCCTGCAAAAAGCCGGCGGCGCGAATGTGCGGATGATCGAGGGCCTGCTGCGGACTCAAGACAGGCCCGGCCGGAATCATCGCCTTGCCGAGCGTGTCGACCGCCTCCTGCGTGGTACGCTCGGCGCACCAGCGCGCCATGCGCTCGCTGATGATGGGGCCGTTGTTGCCGCGGCTGATGTCGTCGGCGAAACGCGGATCGTTCAGCCAAAGCTCTTCCTCGCCCATGAGCCTCGCCCAGCGCTTGAACAGCGGATGGCCGGTGACCTGACACAGCACCCAGCCGTCCCTGGTGCGATAGATGTCCACCGGCGCGGCGGTCTGCCCGAGATTTCCCGTCGGAACGCGATTGGCTGAGATCACGGCCTGCTCGATCAGCGTCGCATTGGTGAAGGACAAAGCGGTCGCCAGCAGCGCGCCCTCGACGATCTGCCCGCGCCCGGATTTGCCGCGCTCGATCAGGGCTGCGAGCGTCCCGAACGCGCAGTGCAGCGCGGTGCCGAAATCGACCCAGTTCACCGCCGCGCGATAAGGCGGATTGCCGGCGCCGGTCATGTAGACCGCGCCGGACATCACCTGCCCGACGCCGTCGAAGCCAACGCGGTCGGACCACGGTCCCGGTCCGCCGAACGCGGTTGCCGTCGTCAGGATGATGTCCGGCTTGATGACCTTCAGCGAATCATAGTCGAGCTTCATCGCGAGAAGCGTCTGCGGCGGCAGATTGGCGACGACGACATCCGCCGTCTTGATCAGCCGGCGCATCACCTCCTGGCCCTCGGGCTTCATCGGATCGAGCGTGATGCACTTCTTGTTGCGGTTGACCTGGAGGAACAGCGCGCCCTCGCCGCCTGCGCCGACCGGTGCAACGAAGCGATCCTCGCTGCCGTCGCGCTTTTCGACCCTGATGACCTCGGCACCGAACTCGGCCAGCAATGTCGCGCAATAGGGCCCCGCGATATAGCGCCCGAAATCGAGGACGCGCACGCCTTCCAGAACTCCCCCCATCGACCTCATTCCTTATCTGTTTCCGGCCAGATTACAGGGAATGACCGTCACGGCAAGGTGTGCAGCGCACACGATCCTTTGCCTTCAAGATGTGATTGGCGAAGTGTTTCGGCTCGCGGAAATTCTGCTCTAGTATGCGGGCTCTCCGTCCCTCCAGCGAGAAGCGCACATCAATGCCGCAACAATTCGACAGGTCCGCAGAAGATCTCGGCAACGCCATCCATTTCGAGCACGTCAACATCCAGGTTCCTGACCAGCGCCTCGCGACGCTATTCTACGTCACCGGCCTCGGGCTGACGCGCGATCCCTATCTGATGGTGTCCGACACCAACATGTGGATCAACGTCGGACGAAGCCAGTTTCATCTGCCCAGCGGCAAGCCGCAGGTGCTGCGCGGCCATACCGGGCTCGTCATCGAAGGACGCGAGGCGCTGCTGGCGCGATTGGCTTCGGTCAAAGGCAAGCTCGAAGGCACGGCCTTCAAATATGCCGAGCACAACGACTATGTCGAGGCGACCTGCCCTTGGGGCAACCGCATTCGCGTCCACGAACCCGACGCCGCGCGCTTCGGACGCATCACGCTCGGCATTCCCTATGTCGAGTTCGACGTCCCGGCCGGATCGGCAGAGGCGATCTGCGCGTTCTATCCTGACATCATGGGCATGCCGGCGGCGTTGCGCAACGGCGACGGCAAGGTTGTCGCGGTGAAGACCGGCCGCAACCAGCATCTCCTGTTCCGCGAGACCGATCGGCCGCAGCCCGCTTACGACGGCCACCATGTGCAGATGTACATCACCGATTTTTCCGGTCCCTACCGCAAGCTGCTGGCGCGCGATTTGATCTCGCGCGAGGACAATCAGTATCAATACCGCTTCTGCGACATCGTCGAGCTCGACAGCGGCAAGCCTCTCTTCACGGTGGAGCATGAGGTGCGCAGCGCAACGCATCCGATGTTCATGCGGCCGATGGTCAATCGCAACCCCGTGGTCAACAACCGCAACTACGCCTACGGCCACGACCAGGCATCGTGGGCCATGGGGCCGGATCAATACGAGGGGTAGGGAGCACCTGGCTGGGGGCGGGAGGGATCGAACCTCCGAATGGCGAAATCAAGACCAGTTTGATGATTCAACGATTTCAGGGCGCGTTTGGAAGAAAGGCGAAAAGTCTCCTCTCCTGAGCCCAAAATCCGATCATTACAGATCAACCGCTGACAGCGAAAAATCCAACCGCGAGCGCGTCAGGGGCGGTGGGCAAATCTTGGCCAAATCTTGGGCAAATCATTGCCAAGTTGACCGCAAGGCCAGCCAAGAACTGCCTCATTGAGCTAACTCAAGCTGCTCCGACGATCCTAGGCTATTCAAAGCATTCGTAGGACCGTTGATCAAAAAGACATGGCGCTCAATATGCGTGGCCCCGCAATGTTTGCTATCGCCGCCCTGTTTACGCTCGCTGCAGGCGGATATCTCTACTGGACGCAAGTGATGGCGGTGCAAACCCCTGTCGGGCTTGCGACCGCCAATGGCCGCATCGAAGTGACGCGCGTCGACATCGCCTCCAAATTGCCCGGACGGGTGGCGCAAGTGCTCGTCAAGGAAGGTGATGCCGTCCAGAAGGGCGAGCTGATCGCCGCGCTCGATACCATGGAGCTGCGCGCGCAACTTGCCGGCGCCAAGGCCGCGGTTCAGCGCGCCGCAGCCTCCACTACCCATGCCGAGGCCGACATCAACATCCGGAAGGCGGAGTACGACCTCGCCGAGATCGAGACGCAGCGCGCGACGCGTCTTGAGCAGACGTCCGCCGGAACCAGGGCCGATCTCGAACGGCGCCGCGCACAAAGCCTCGTCGCTGCCGCACAAATCGAGGGTGCGCGCGCGGCGATGGTCGAAGCCAATGCGGCCAGGGAGGCCGCCGACGCCCAGGTCGCGCAGATCGAGGCGACGCTCAGCGATTCGGAATTGCACACGCCGGTGTCCGGCCGCGTCGAGTACAAGCTGGTGCAGGCCGGCGAGGTGGTCGCTGCGGGCGGCCGCGTGGTCACCATCCTCGACCTTTCCGACGTCTACATGACCGTCTTCCTGCCGACCGGCGAGAGCGGCCGGATCGCGCTCGGCTCGCAGGCGCGTATCGTGCTCGACTCGGTTCCGAACGCCGTGTTCCCCGCCACTGTCTCCTTCGTCGCTGCCGAGGCGCAGTTCACGCCGAAGACGGTCGAGACGCAGAACGAGCGGCAGAAGCTCATGTACCGCGTCAAGCTCACCATCGACCCGAAGCTGCTGGACAGCTACCGGGACTACGTCAAAGCCGGCCTCAGCGGCAACGCCTATGTCCAGGTGACTCCGAACGCGACTTGGCCCGCCTGGCTGGCCATCCGGCTGCCCAATGTCGCCGGCTGAGCCTTTCGCGGTTGAAGTCAGCGAGGTTACCTACCGCTATGGCAAGGTAACGGCGCTGGCCGACATCGGCCTGTCCGTCCGCGCCGGCAACGCCACGGCGCTGGTCGGGCCCGACGGCGTCGGCAAATCGACCCTGCTCGCGCTGATCGCCGGCGTACGCCGCTTGCAGGCCGGCAGCATCCGGACACTTGGCGGCGACATCGCCTCGCGCACGCACCGCGACGACATCATGGCGCGCATCGCCTATATGCCGCAGGGCCTCGGGCGCAATCTCTATCCGAGCCTATCGGTCGCCGAGAACATCGATTATTTCGGCCGCCTGTTCGGCCAGTCGGCGACCGAGCGCGCGGCGCGCATCAAGCAATTGTTGAGAGCGACCGGCCTTACTCCGTTTCCCGACCGGCCGGCCGGCAATCTTTCGGGCGGCATGAAGCAGAAGCTGTCGCTGTGCTGCACGCTGATCCACGATCCCGACCTGCTCATCCTCGACGAACCGACCACCGGCGTCGACCCCTTGTCGCGGCGGCAGTTCTGGCGGCTGATCGACGACATTCGCGCCCAGCGTCCGCAGCTCACGGTGTTGGTCTCCACCGCCTATATGGAAGAAGCCGAGCGCTTCGATCACGTCGTCGCGATCGACGCCGGCCGCGTGCTGGCGCAGGGCGCACCCGCCGAGCTCCTGAGGCTGACCGGAACTCAGCATTTCGAGCAGACCTATGTCGCGCTGCACGGCGGCAGCGTCGCGGCCGAGACGGTGCCCATCGCGCCTTTGCCACCGAGCGCTGACGGCAAGCCGGCCATCGTGGCTGAGGGGCTGACGCGCCGGTTCGGCGATTTCGTCGCCGTCGATCATGTCAGCTTCAGCATCCGGCGTGGCGAGATCTTCGGGTTTCTCGGCTCGAACGGCTGCGGCAAGACCACGACGATGAAGATGCTCACCGGCCTGTTGGACATCAGCGACGGACGCGCCGAGCTGCTCGGACGTCCCGTCGAGGCGGGCGACCTTTCCACCCGCCTGCGCGTCGGCTACATGTCACAGGGCTTCTCGCTCTACGAGGAGCTGACGGTCCGCAAGAATCTCGAGCTGCATGCGCGCCTCTATCGTATTGCGGAAGCGGAGGTGAAGCAGGTTGCCGACCGCGCTCTGGAACATTTCGGCCTGGTCGAGGCGGCGAACAGCAAGCCGCCGAGCCTGCCGCTTGGGATGCGGCAGCGGCTGCAGCTTGCCGCCGCATGCCTGCATCGCCCCGAGGTGATGATCCTCGACGAGCCGACCTCCGGGGTCGATCCCGCCGCGCGCGACATGTTCTGGCGCCTGCTTGGCGAGTTGTCCCGGCGCGACGGCGTGACCATCTTCGTGTCGACGCATTTCATGAACGAGGCCGAGCGCTGCGACCGCGTTTCCCTCATGCACGCCGGCAAGGTGCTTGCAATCGGCACGCCGGAAGAGCTGCGGCAGGCCAAGCACACTGCCAGCCTGGAGGACGCTTTTATCGCCTATCTCGAAGAGGCCGATCCCGACGGGACGGTCGATGAAGGGGCGCACGCGGTCTGGATGAATTCGGCGGCAGCCCGTCCGCTGCCGACTGCCAGCCTGCGGGCATCGCTGCGCCGCATGTGGGCATTCAGCTACCGCGAGATGCGCGAACTGCTGCGCGATTGGGTGCGACTGGGCTTTGCGCTGCTCGGTCCGCTGCTGCTGCTTCTGACCTTTGGATACGGCATCACCTTCGACGTGGAGAACCTGTCTTTCGCAGTGCTCGATCGCGACCATAGCGCCGACAGCCGGCAATTGGTCGAGAGCTTCGCCGCCTCGCGCTATTTCAGACAGATGACGCCCCTGCACAGCGAGACGGAGGTCGATCGCCGTCTGCGCACCGGCGATCTGCGCCTGGTGATCGACATCCCGCCCGGCTACGGCCGCGATCTCGTCGCCGGCCACCAGCCCGAGGTCGCCTTCTTCCTCGACGGTGCCACGCCCTTCCGCGCCGAGACGACGCGCAATTACGTGGACGGCATCGTGCTTTCCTATGTCGAGGACCTCGCGCGGCGCACCCGCGGCGCGGTGCCGGACCTGGTGGCGGCCTCGCTCGAGCCGCGTTTTCGCTACAACCAGGATTTCCGCAGCGTGTTCGCGCTCACCCCCGGACTGGTCATGATCTTCATGGTGCTGTTCCCGTCAATGCTCGCTGCCCTCGGCGTGGTGCGCGAGCGCGAGCTCGGATCGATCACCAATCTCTACGCCTCGCCGGCGACGGTCGCGGAATTCCTGCTCGGCAAGCAGCTACCCTACATTCTCTTCAGCTGCGCAAGCTTCGTCAGCCTGCTGGTGCTGGCGAGCCTTGCTTTCGGCGTGATCGTCAAGGGCTCGGTTGCCGCGCTCGCGCTCGGCGGCCTGCTCTATGTCTTCGCCTCTACTGCCTTCGGCATTCTCGTGTCCGTCTTCGTGCGCAGTCAGGTCGCCGCGATCATCGTCACCGCCATCGTCAGCACCGTCCCGGCGATCAATTTCTCCGGCTACCTCTACCCGGCCGCCGCCCTGCAGGGCAGCGGTCGCTTCATCGGCATGAGCTTTCCGTCGCTCTGGTTCCAGAACATTTCGCTGGGCACCATCACCAAGGCGCGCGGCTTCGTCGAGCTCTATCCGAACCATCTCATCCTGCTCGCCTTCGGTCTTGCCTATCTCGTGGCGGCGAGCCTCTTGTTACGCAAACAGGACGGCTGAAATGACCCGCTGGCTCTCCAACGTGTTCCGCCTCGGCGTCAAGGAGCTCGCGAGTCTCGCAAGTGACATGGTACTGGCGTTCTTCGTGGTCTATTCCTTCTCGTTCAGCGTCTATAGCGAGTCGACGGGGATCACGACCGACGTCAACAACGCGCCGATCGCCATCGTCGATTCCGATCGTTCGGTGCTGTCCACCCGCATCGCCGACGCGCTGCTACAGCCCTATTTCCGCCGTCCCGTCCCGGTCGACCGTTCTGCCGTCGACCACCTCATGGATGAAGGTCAGTATGCCTTCGTGCTCGACATCCCGCCACGGTTCCAGGCCGATGTGCTGAACGGACGTGATCCGGCGGTGCAACTCAACATCGACGCTACGGCCATGACACAGGCCGCAGTCGGCGCCGGCTACGTGTCCTCGATCCTGCAGCAGGAGACGACGAACTACCTGCATTCCCGCGGCATCGCGCGCGAACTGCCGGTGCGCAGCGTCGAACGCGCCTTCTTCAATCCGAACCTGGAAGGCTTCTGGCATTTGGCGATCAATGCGCTGGTGGAGAACCTGACCATGCTGACCATCCTGCTGGTCGGCGCGGCGGTCATTCGCGAGCGCGAGCGGGGCACCATCGAACATCTCCTGGTCATGCCTGTCCGCGCGCACGAGATCGCCGCCGGAAAGATCTGGGCCAATGCGCTGGTGGTGGCGTTCTTCGGCACGTTGTCGCTGCTCATCGTGATCAAGGGCGTATTGCACGTGCCGATCGTGGGCTCGATCCCGCTATTCGTTGCCGGCATGGTGCTCTATCTTTTCGCCATCGCTTCGCTCGGCATCCTCCTTGCGACCATTGCCAACACCATGCCGCAGTTCGCGCTGCTCGCAATCCCGGTGTTCCTCATCCTCAACATGCTGTCGGGCGGGGCCTCTCCGCTCGAAGCCATGCCGGAGCCGCTCCGGGTCGCGATTCAGGTTTCGCCGGCCGTGCATTTCGTGCAATTCACGCAGTCGGTGTTGTGTCGGGGCGCCGGCATCGACCAGATCTGGCCGCATCTCGTCGCGATTGTCGTGCTTGGCGCAATCTTCCTGGCGGTCGCGCTTGCCCGTTTCCGCCGGATGCTGGCACGGGTGCAGTAGTTCGGCGACATCAAGGGCTTTGCGCGCATCGGTCAATCGCGATGCCAACTCGCCGGTAGACTGAGCGAGCTGACCGGCGTTAAGCTCCCCGCAGAGACCTCGTGCACGAAAGCTGCAGCCCATGAAAACCGGAGCGAACCGATTCCCCAGCTGATATTCGGCCTGGCCTATCTGCTGATCGTGACCCGCTTCATCTGGCCGCTGCAATTGCCGCTCTCGATCAAGATCCTGATGGCTGCGCTCGCGCTGGTCGCGTTGCAGTTTCACCGGTGGAGCAAGCTGTCGTCGGGCTCGGTGTTCTCGCCGGAGTTTCCCCGCCCGGTGGTTGCCCTCTTCAACTGGGCGTTCGGCACAATCGTCCTGCTCGCGCTGCTGCAGCTGGCGCTCGATGTCGGGCTTCTCATGGGAATGCTGATCCATGGTGGCATCGTGGGCGCCCCCGATGGCGTGCGCTATGGATTGGCTCTGCTGGCTGCCGTCGTGGCCGCGATCGGCGTCCAGCAGGCGATGCGGATTCCGCCGCTGAAAGACATCGAAATCGGTATCCGCGGGCTCCCGCCGCAATTTGACGGATACACCGTTCTGCAACTGACCGATCTGCACATCAGCCGCCTATTCCCTGCATCCTGGGCGCGTGCCGTCGTCGAACGATCGAACAAGCTCGGCGTCGACCTGATTGCGATCACCGGGGACCTGATCGACGGCACCGTCGATGCGCGGCGCCCCGACATCGAGCCATTGCGGGACTTGAGAGCGATCGATGGCGTCTACGTGATCTCCGGCAATCACGAATACATTTTCGGCTACGACAAATGGATGGCGCAGTTCTTCGAACTTGGCCTGTTGTCGCTCGAAAACAAGTGCATCGTTCTTGATCGCGACGGCGGCAAACTGGTTTTCGCCGGCATCACGGACCGGGCGTCACGTCACAGGGAGTATCCGGCGCGAGACCTCGCCGCGGTCCTTGCAGGCATCCCCGAAGGCGCCCCTGTCATCCTGCTCGATCACCAGCCGAGCGATGCGCGGCACGCCGCGAAGCTCGGCGTGACCCTGCAACTGTCCGGGCATACACATGGCGGACTGATTGTCGGGATCGACCGATTGGCGGCACCCGCCAATGCCGGTTACGTGTCGGGCCGCTACGATGTCGAGGGAATGACGCTCTACGTGAACAACGGCACCGCGCTCTGGCCGGGCTTCGCGCTGCGGCTCGGTCGCCCTTCCGAACTGACCCGGATCACCCTACGCCCGGTGGACGCCAGCTGATCCTGACCGTTCCGTTTCGGTGGACGGAGTTGGTGGCGAATGGGTGTGGCCTGGCTGGGGCGGGAGGGATCGAACCTCTCAAGAAAGGCCCATAGCACAGGGGTTTCTTTAACCGGAATCCCGGCTTTGATTCCATCTTTGATTCATTTTTGTTTGCCCCGACCCACTGGATAATAGTTGGTCGGCCGCGTTCAGGCGGCGACACTCTGACACATTCTGACACCCCGGACTCAGCAAACCTTACATGCGCAGCCCTCTGGTGCCCCGCCGCAACCACCGTCAGCCCCGAGTTCAAAACAAGCACTGCGGTCATAGCTGATGATCTAAAGCCCGCTCCAGTTCGAATCACACCGGGCGAAGCGAGCCGGCTACTACGTCGTCACCTGCGCAACCGTCGCCATCGCGGGCGTTCGTTCATTTCCAGGTAACGTCGGATCAGGCGTTCAAGCTATCTCGCGCCCTGGCTGTGGCTGCGGAGAATGCGGCTAAAATCCTTGCATCAACCGAGACGTAGTGGCGCTGCTTCGCCAGTCCCCTTTCCAGGGCAGGCGTGCCCTGACGTGATCGATGCCGGAGATGACGACGGCGGTTGGTCCTGACACCAATTGCGGTGGGTTCAAAACTGCAAATCCACAGGAAATCGGATATTCAACTCTAGATTCTGCTTGTTTACACGCCACTCGCTTGGCTTGCAGACACGAATCGCCTTATGATGTTCGGCTGGCTCGCGGCATGGCCATCTAGGAGATGCCCTCTTGCGCGGCCGAACTTACTTAAAAACATAGTGTAGGGCCTGACCGGCCAAGGAGGTGTGATGTTCGCGGATGTAAAGGGACCTTCCTTCATTTTCTGGCCTGTCGGCTGCGGCGACAGCACGACCGTCGTCGTCAGCGAAACCGAAGTCATGCAGATCGATCTGAACGACAAGGTTATGGCCGAGGAGGACGACAACGAGCACATTCCGCTTGTGGATGAACTCGTGGCGAAGCTGCCGCAACGCGACGGCAAGCCCTACTTGTCCTGCTTTGTGCTGACGCATCCCGACCAAGACCACTGCCGCGGCTTCGAGGATCTTCTCAAGCGGGTCGTGATCGGTGAGCTTTGGCACAGCCCGCACATCTTCCGGGAGTACGAGGACGAAAAGGTCCTGTGCAAGGATGCCGAGGTGTTTCGCGAGGAAGCCCGTCGCCGCGCCACGAAAACCATCAAGGCCGGCGGCGATCCCGGCGCCGGCAATCGCGTGCGGGTTATCGGCTACAGCTCGCTGTTCGAGCCCGGCGAACGCTATCACAACCTTCCTGAGGAATTCCGCACCCGCCCCGGTTCGGAGATCACCATTCTCGATGGCGCCGCCGTCGGCGACCGCTTCCATGCCTTCATTCACGGGCCGTTCAAGGAGGGTGAAGCTGATGCCCGAAACGAGACCAGCGTGGCGATGCGCGTGATCATCGGCTCCCAGGATCATCCGATGTATGGGCTCTTCCTTGGCGACGTCTCCTACCCGACCCTGATGCAAATCTTCGAGCAGACGCACGCTCACAACAATGACGCCATGTTGAACTGGAACGTGCTGCTTTCTCCGCATCACTGCTCGAAAAAAGTCATGTACGAAGACGATGTCCTCCAGCAGGACGCCATGGACGAATTGGCGGCACCTCAGCTCGACATCGGTTATATCGTTGCGAGTTCGCCGGAATTCCCTGCCTCAAATTCCTCTGGTGACAACCCGCCCCACGTCAAGGCGAGGAATCGCTATGAGGAGATCGTCAATACCGCGTTCCTGTGCACCGGTGAGTACAGCACGCCCGAGAATCTGCGGCCGATTATCTTCAGCGTGAATGAAAACGGCGTCTTCCTTGACGATGACGACTATGAAGTGTCGGATGATGCGCGCAAAACGTTGGCAGCCGCTGTCGCGGCGGCTCGCGGCCGCACGGCGCCCCCGACCGTCAAAGTGGGTTTCGGGCGCGAATGAAATCCGAGGGGCAGGCTTGGGCACTCCAGCAACTTGCCGACGTCGTCCAGGCTTCCTCCGGTTCTCTCGAGGTGATCGACTCCGTCGAGCCGACCGAAGACGGAGAAGCCGTACTCGTTACCCTTTCGGTGGATTGTTCCGGATACCCGCGTAAGCCAGGCGGGATTCCTTTCAGGGCTCGTGAACGCCTGCTTCTCAAGATTCCAGCAAATTTTCCTCTGGAGGTGCCGCGCCTGGACTTCGCGCACAAGCGCTACGGCGACTTCTCGCACGTGCAATGGGGCAGTTATATCTGCCTTTATCAGGCGACCGACAGTGAGTGGCAGCCGGAAGACGGCCTCTTCGGCTACATGCAGCGCGTCGACGACTGGCTTCGTGCTGCCGCCGCGAATGAGCTCGATCCGGCGGGGATGCCGCTGCATCCACCCGTCACTTACGCGGTCAGCAGCCTGAAGATTGTCCCCACGCAGAACACGCCGGTCGTCGAACCGCCGTTTTGGGCGGGCTACGCGAAGATCACCCGCGAGAACGAGAACCGTATAGAACTCGGCGAATGGATCGAAAACTCTGGCACTGTGCCCGATGGCCGTTTGGTCGCTGTTGTGCTCCTCCCGACCGGGATGCCGCACGAGTATCCCAAGTCGGTCTCCGGGCTTCTCGACGAGTTGATTGCCCGGGGTGTCCCGATCCAGGTCATCCGGCTGATGATTCAGCTGGGCGTGCTCAGAGGCGAAAGCGGTCAGCCGCTCATCTTCATTCTGGGCGCCGCCATGCGTGGGATCGCTGGCGGCCAGCGTCTTCAACATTTGGCTGCATGGCGGATCGATGTGCAGCGTGTCGATGAAATGCGCGCGGCTATTAGGGCCTCTACCGACGATAATCCCAGTGACGTCACCGAATTCTATGAGTGGGCTGCGAAGGCAACAATTGAATGGTGCGGTGTTCTTGAGGACCGACCTGAAATCGTCACCAGACGAGACGCCGAAAGCGCTTCAGCCTGGTGGGCGGGCCGTCATGTCGTTCTTCTCGGATGCGGGGCGATTGGCAGCGCGGTCGCCATGCTGCTTGCTCGGGCCGGCGTGGCCAAACTGCAGCTCTACGACAAGGACGTCGTCAAGCCGGGTGTTCTGGTCAGGCAGCTGTTCGACCGATATCAGATCGGCGCCAATAAAGCGAAGGCAACGGCCCAGAACGTCCGTTATGCCAACTATGGCGTCGAGGCGCTCTCGTCACCCGCAGATATCGTGATATTGCTTGAAGTCCCGGAGCGCCGCGCGGACATCCTGGCCGCTGACGTGATCATCAACGCGACCGCTTCGACAATGGTCGGGACTTCGCTGGAGAAGCAGTTCAGGACCTGGCCAAAGATCCATCCGCCGATCATCTCAATGGCTCTGGGCCACAAGGCGGACCAGGGTCTGATGACGATGGCTGTGCAAGCGGTGCCGGGCATCACGCTGGACCTCGACCGACGCGCCAAGATAGCGCTGTCGAATCTTGCCAAGGGAAAGCACGTGCTCGACGAGTTCTGGCCGGTGAGCCCCGACCGGACCCGTCTGTTTCAGCCCGAGCCAGGCTGTTCCAGTCCGACGTTCCGCGGCTCTGCCGCTGACGTGATGGCGCTCACCGCTCTGATGACGAACGTCGCGAGCAGATGGCTGGCAAATCCCTCGCATGTGGCTGCGCGAGCCCGGTCCTTCGACCTGACAGGTCAGCGTACCGGCGCGCTCAACGAGTTTGAGTTCGAGTGGCCTATGGACATTGTTCTCGTCGATGGCCGGAACGGTTACCAGATTCGTGTCACGCAGGCCGCGCTTGCAGGAATGCGAGCATGGATGCGCAGGTCAGAGCGGGTTAACGGCCGACGCGTGGAGACCGGTGGAATCCTGTTTGGCCACGCGGACGAATTCCTGAAAATCCTCTGGGTCGATGAAATCAGCGGGCCGCCGCCGGACAGCCTTCAATCTCCCACCGCATTTGTCTGCGGCACCGCGGGCGTTTCTGAAATGAACGCCGAAAAGACCAAGAGGACACGAAAATCCGTCGCATTCGTCGGCATGTGGCACACGCACCCGGGAGGAATCCCCCTCCCCAGCGACACCGACTACAGCGCGATGGCAAATCTTCTCACGAGCGAGGAATTCCAGGCCAAGCGCTTCTTGATGATCATCGTCGGGGCAGACTCATCGCGGCCCCTTATTTCGGGAACGGTCTTTGAGCGAGCCGATTACCAACAGTAGTCCGCTGCCGAAGCGGCCGTTTATCGGACTCGCCATGTCCGGCGGCGGCGCACGGGCAATCGCGTTCCATCTCGGCTGTTTGCGGGCGCTCCATGACAGAGGTCTGCTGGACGAGGTGAAGGTTCTCTCCACGGTGTCGGGAGGCAGCGTGATCGGCGCCTGTTACGCCTACAGTGCTGATGATTTCGTGACCTTCGACCGGAAGCTCACCGGGCTGCTCCGGAGCGGCATCCAGCGGAAAATCCTGGGAAAGCTGCTGACCAGTACGCAATGGGCGAAGATCCTCTTCACGCTGGTCGTAAGCGGACTGCCAACCGCTCTTCTTTGGTGCCTTTCAACAATGCTGGCCGTGTTGCGAACCCTCACCGGCATTCCTACGCGGCGCATCGAGTATAGCCTTGCGGTCCTGTGGCAATCGCTACCGGTCTGGGGCAGCCTGACGACGGCGTTCGAGCTAGCCTTAACCGAGCTCTTTGGGTCCAAGACCGTCCGCGACGTCGCGCGCCCAGGTTTGAGCGTCGTCATCAATGCCTGTGACCTGAAGACAGGAACCGCATTCCGTTTTGGCTCGCAACGGTCGGGAGGTTGGCGTTACGGGAAGATTGTTGGACCGGCTCCAACCGTCGCAAAGGCCGTGGCGGCATCGGCCGCCTTCCCCATCATCCTGCCGCCGCTTATCGAGTCTTTCCAGTTCAGCAAAGCCGGCAGCACTCAAACCCAGACAGTCGTCCTGACCGATGGCGGCGTGTTCGACAATCTGGGAGTTTCCGTCCTGGAGCCTGGACGAGACGGCGATATCACCGACACATATCCGGTGACGCACATTATCAGTCTCAATGCCGGACCGGGCCAGCTCGACGGAGGCGATCATCCCTTCTGGTGGATCGGCCGCGTTGCAAAATCCTTTGAAGCGGTGCATCGCAAATCGCAAGACCACGTTTACTCCCGGCTTCATCGTCACGTGGAAACAGGCGAGCTGGACGGTTTTGGAATGGTCTACCTTGGTCAGCAGGATCACCGACTTCCGTACCGTCCGCCCGACCTGGTCACTCGCGACGAAGTCCGCGAGTATCCAACAGACTTCGCGCCCATCTCAGCAAAAGACCTTGCGTTGTTGAGCAGAAGAGGCGAACAGCTCACGCACATCATCATCGATCGATATCTGCCGCAGCTGTAGATGGCGAGCTCCATCCTGGTGTTGTTCTTGTTTGCCCTGGCTCGACACGAGCCCGGTGCGTTCGGCGCGCTTCCGGCCGGGTCTTTCACCCCTTTTTCTCGGTAGTCGGAAGATGTGGCGCGACCCGGGTGCGTTCGGACCCCTCAAGGAATAATCTACAGCTGCGTTCTTTGGACGAGCGTTCCGCAGTCCTTGTTGCAAGACTGGAACGCTTGCGTTCGTGGCCAGCGGGCGATAGCCGGTGCCGACGGCCAGGCATCGAAGCTGCGGCCACTACAATGTCAAGGTAGGCCGAGACACCAATTCTCGTGTGAAATCAAAACGAAGAGGCCGGTAGAAGTGCGAATCTGAGCGTGAACGGAGCTGGAACAGAGCGGATTTGCTGTTGACGTGCTGTTGACCGGTCGGCGAGTCAACTCTGGCCGTTCTGATTGTTGCTTTGAGGTAATCACCACGCGAGTTTGTGGGTTTGCCCTCCGTCGTCGCCGGCCGCGTCAACGCGCCGTCATTCTGGAACACCTGACCGCCGCTGATGTGATCGGCGTGCGCGTGAGACGACGTACTGCACCGGCACGTTGAAGCGGCGCTTGATTTCGTCCTTCAACCAGGTCGCGGTGCAGGTCATCGCCAGATCGATGACCAGTGCGCCCTCGTTGGCCACCAGCACAAGGCCGCTATGCACGGCGAGCCCCACGCCTGTGGTGTGGCGATAGAGATTGCCCTTGATTTGCTCCAGCCCGCGCGGGTTGTCCGGGCAATCCGCGCCGGTGAAATCCGGCAACAGCGGCCGGTTGGCGTACTGCGCGCGATCGAGCGCAATGCCGTCATCAGCGGCGAACGCGTTGGCGTGCCACATCGCGCCCGCCGCGATGACCAGCGCGGCGACGATAGAATTGGAGACGCTCATGATGTCCTCCGTAAGGGCAGAACAATGCAGGCTCTGTCGGCTCAGATCTTGTAGAAGCCTCCGCCGGTCGCGACAAAGCCGCCGCTCACGCGCAACGAGTCGATCGCGCCGTGTTGCTCAATCGGAGCGACACCGGCGCCGTTGGTCTTCACGCCACCCGTGATTTCAATTTCGCGGGCCGATCCGCCGGGCTTGATGCTCAGTGCGATGGCAGAGAGGCTGATAACGACGCCCTTGACCAGCGACGGGCCGGTGCCGCCGAACGTCTCGATGCCGCGATGCACGACAAGTTTGCCGATCGGCTGGCCGATCTGGATGCCAACGGCGCCGTCCGCATGCGTGATGACACGATCGAACTCCGCAAGGTTCACCGTGCCGGTATAAACATTGAAGCCGCGCGCGCCCTGGCCGAAGGTCTCTATCGGCGCGTTGACCTTCAGTTCATGCACGATGCCGAAATTCACGAAGCCGATGCCGCTCGGGCCATGCGAGGTGATCTTCGCCTCGGCGGTCCAGCGATCGACCACGCCCCAGTTGTCGAGCACCATGTTGTTGACGCCATAGGTCACGACCGGACCGCGATTGCGCACGACATCGACGTAAGCGCCGTAGACCGTGAAGACACCGCCGGTGATCTGGTCCGCCGTGCCGGGCGCGATGCCGCCGTCGCTGTAGACCGCATTGGTCTCCAGCCGCCGCACGTTGAGCCGGCCGGCCTTGTCGCCGCCGCCGCTGACGAAGATGCCGCTGCCGCGAACCGGCGCGCCGTCGCGGCCAGCTGACAGGCCGACGAGGTCGGCGCTGACAATTACGCCGGTGTCCTGCTGCATGTTCCACAGCGTGAAGGCGCCGTTGATGACATGGACGCCGTAACCGTGCGGGCGTTCTTTCTCGCCGCGGGCGTCGGCGGCGATGATGTCGAGGCCGTTGACGTCGACATGCCGCGCACCTTGTCGCGCGCCAAGATCTGAACGCAGCCGGTCGTCGTGACGCTGCGCAATTCGATCCGCCCAAGGCTCTCGACCGAAGTGTCGTTAAAGATCGCGCGCTTGTTCACGGTGGCGTCGAGCCGGATGTTGTGGAGCCTGTTGTCGGATGACAATTGCAGCCCGTCGGTCCCGGCCGCGAAGGTAATGGCCGCGGCGTCACCGTCGCCGCGCAATGACTGGCCAGGCGCAAGCCGGATCGATGGCGCATTGGTCAAGCCGCCGCGGAGCACGACGTGATGGGCCGCCTTGTCCTTGGTCGCCGCAATCAGCTCATCCACCGTGGTAACGGTTTTCTCTTGGCTATTCATGTTGTCGCCCTCCCTTGCATTGCTATCTTACTTGAAATTGTATCGACGCGTGTGTGCCATCGCAAAAAATGGCTTGTTCTTCGACTCTCCGCACCGGCACAGCGTAGCGCGGTTACGTATCTCGTATTCAAAGCCATCCGCCGAAACGACAGCTATTCCGCCGCGTAACCAGAGCGGCCCGCTGCAGCCTTCCGGGGATCTTCGACAAGCCCTATTGAAACGGGCAGATGGGGCTCCAGGGCCCTTCGGGTTGCTTTGTCCCAGGCCACCAGTCGACCGGCCGGACAATTTCCCGCCTGCCGGATAAACATAGCCCGTACATGTGGATCATCGGTGTGCCCGACTTGATTCCACACCTTGCCGTGCGGGTCGCAAAAGCGCCCGAAGGCGCAGAGCTGCTCGGCATCCATGAGCGCCATGGTGGGGCCATCAAAAACCTTCGCCTGATCGACGTAAGGCTCACGGCTGGCGGTTTCCGTGCCATCAAAACCGACCTTGGCATGCGTGCCATCGCAGAAGGGCTTTTTCTTCGACTAACCGCATCGGCATAGCGAGTATTTCTCCTGCGCCCGGATCGGTTCGCCCTGTTTCCAGAGTTCAGAACCAGCATCGCGATCGGTGACGATCGTCTGGGTAGCGAGCGGCACATTGCCGGTGACGACGTACGGGCCATCTTTCGAAATGACCAGGCGAGCCTCAGCCTTTGCCCGGACATAAGCGCCTCATATTGAAATATTACGAAACAACTGCAGAAGATCGACAGGGATCAGCCGAGCGGCTGCCGCTTTGGAAGTTTTCGTCCTCCCTTGTTTGGGCAATACCGGCTGAACAAAAGGATGCGATCCGCTGATTTCCAAGGGGTGCTCGATTTTCGACTTTTACAACAGTATCCGGGCTAAAGCGGACATCGTTCTGGATCGCGACCAAGTCCGGAAGTGACCCCAACTGCGACATTGACCGCGCGTTGCGGATCGATACCATGATAGAAGAATATTTTGCGCCTCCGAAGCACGTTGAGAAAATAAATCTATCGCTCCGAAGTGAAATAATAATACGGTACTATCGTCTCGCTGAGTGAAACGCCCTATTTGACTGAGCAAGAGAAAGCCAAACCGCGGGTTACCATTCAGGCAATTCTCGGATGGCTATTTCGACGACTGATCCGGTTCAATCGACAAAGGATGGGAGTGTGATATGAAGATCAAAACGTTGGTGCTAGCGTTTGCCGTGGCCCTGTCGGGCTTGGGCCTGACAACTCAGGCGATGTCGCAGAGCCAGCAGCAGGTCATGAGTGACTGCGCCAAGGAATGGGATGCCTTAAAAGCGGCAAACAAGACGGGTGGAAAGAGCTATCAGGATTTCAACAAGGATTGTTTAAGCAAGGGTAAGGCTGCCGAAAAGCCTGCCGCAGTCACGACGCCTGCAACGGCGGCACCAGCCGCGGCCACTGCCTCGAAGACTCCTGCGCCTGCGGCGGCCACCAAGAAAGTGAACTTGAACACAGCCACCGCGGCGGATCTGGACGGTCTTCCCCAGATCGGCGTAGCACGTTCAAAGGCTATCATCGAAGCTCGCGCGAAAGGACCATTCAAGAACTGGGATGATTTTGTGGCGCGAAAAGTGGTTCCTTCGAACGCTGAAGCGGCAATCAAGGATCTCGTTAGCTTTTGAACCTAATTCAGATCGATTCCATGGAATTGGAGATGCATAATGGGAATCTTCGATAGTCTCGGCAGTGCCGTAAAAGGACTTGCTGGTGCAGCAGAGGCGACGGCTCTTCCAGGTCTGTTGTCTGCGGCTCTCGCGCATACGAGCTTGGGAAATATGCAGGGTCTGCTGGATAAGCTTCAGCAGACCGGGCTTGGACCGCAAGTATCGTCGTGGCTCGGGGAGGGCAGCAATTTGCCGATCACGGTTGACCAGCTTAAGGCGGCATTGGGTAACGAGCAAATCCAACAGCTAGCCGCGCATTTTGGTTTGCCGCTGGACAAGGTTTTGGAGACCGTTGCCGAAAATCTTCCAACCATCGTGGACAGGTTGAGCCCGAACGGCAAATTGGAGGCAGCTTAGGTTATCGCTGTCGAGCCTCCGACGAATTGTGACCTCAGCGGCCCCTCACGCTGAGGTCATTTTTTGGTGGTACCGGTCTTCTCTATTATTTTTTCAGCAAGTCGCGAATTTCCGCGAGCAACTTTTCAGTCACTGTTGGTGCAGGAGGTACGAAGGTACGGCGGGTTGGGTTTCCTCCTTCTTCTTCAATCTGTCGATGTCCTGAATCACGATAAACAGAACGAACGCGATAATCAGAAAGTTCAACGTCGCTGTAATGAAACTGCCGTAAGCGAGGACTGCACCAGCTTTCTTCGCGTCAACGAGCGGCAACCCAGTTTTAACTGCGGCGCGGAGCGGCGGTAGTAGTTAGAAAAATCTAGAACTCCATGATAGCGCCGATCACGGTCGTTGTGATGTCACCTACAACAGATGATACAATCGCACCGAAGTGCAGCGCCGATTATGACACGCCGACCGCAAGATCGACGACATTGCCGCGCAACGCAACTTTTTTGAATTCTTCAAGCATCTGTCCCCCTTCTAAGTTTGCGCATTGCCCAGAAAAATCATGGTGGTTAGGACGAATCGAGCCATCTCGTTCAATCCAAACTTTTTTATGTTGTCTATTGCAGGACCCTCACGGTGGTCAGGTTGGGTTCGCGCGTGGCATGTTTACACAAAGGTCGGGTTTTTCTCTTGGTTCAATATTTTAGCGATCCGGCGCAGATAACGATCGCAACGATGGCAGAACGTTGGCCCGCTGCACCACCAAACGCCGACAATCAAGACGCGATCGCATGTCGATCACTGCGGGCAAGCGCATCGAGAGCGGCGAGGACGGCACCGAGATGCGAGCGTGTGCGTGCAGCGACATCGGGCAGATAGTCCCAAGGCGACGCCTCCCGCATATAAGAAAGTTGCGCGAGTTCCATCTGAATCGCATGCACGCCGTTCTTCGGATGTCCGTAATGGCGCGTTGTCCACCCGCCACGGAACCTGCCGTTGACGATGCTCGTGAAGCCGTCTGCCCTCACGCAAACGTCGCGAACCGCAGCTTCGATCACGGGATGGCAAGACGTCGTGTTGTTGGTGCCTATATTGAAGTCGGGCAGTAACCCATCGAACAGGAAAGGGATGCGACTGCGGATCGAGTGGCAATCGTAGAGAATAGCGACGCCGTGGCGCGCCTTTACCCGCGCGATTTCGGCGGCCAGCGCCGCATGGTAAGGCGCATGGTATTTCAATCTGCGGCGCTCTATCTCTTCCGGGCCCGGCTCCACACCCGCCCGATAAATCGGACGGCCGTCAAAATCGGTAAGCGGACAAAGCCCAGTCGTATTCTGACCTGGGTAAAGGCTCGCACCCGAGGGATCGCGGTTTGCGTCGATCACGTAGCGATGGAATGTAGCCCGCACGATAGTTACGCCGGGAAGGAGGCCCTCGTAGAGGCGCGGCACGTGCCAGTCCGTATCTGTGATCCCAAGACCGGTTTTGTTAAGATGGCGCGCGACCTCGTCTTCGATGAACGTGCCGGGATGCGGCATGCCAAGGATAATTGGACCATCGCCTTGATGAACCTCAACGGGTGTCACGACACAGCCTCCATTGCTTCATGAATGACGCCTTCTTGCGACGCGTGCCCGATGCAGGGCGGATACCTTGGCGGCTGCATCCAAAATCTCAAAAATGTCTACGCACTGCGTGCGCCATTCTCGTTTGCCGGTTCTCGTGTTCGGACACAGCAATTCGGCTGTAAGCCTAGATCCGCGCTCTCAGTTTCGTCATTGTCGTTCGGTAGCGCCCGACGATGTCCTCGCGACGAATATGGCGGCCGCCCTTCACCAGATGCCGGCCTGCCGACCAAACGTCACAGATCATTCTGTCATCACCCGCAAAGACGAAGCTGTCCAACACTTCGTCGCCGGTCTTGCCTGCCAGGTCCAGCGCCTCGCCATCCAGCGCCAAAAGATCACCAAGCGCGCCAGGACGTATGGCGCCTGACCGGCGTCCGGCAGCTTTGGCACCTCCACCAACGGCCCTCTCGAACAACGCACGACCGGTCGAGTACTCAGCCGTTCCCAACATTGCCCGTCCGCGATCACGCAACCGTTGTGAGTATTCAAGCGTTCGCAACTCCTCCGACAAAGCGATGCGGACATTTGAATCGGAGCCGATACCGAAGTGACCGCCTGCGCCTAGATAATTCACGCCATCGAAAATGCCGTCGCCGAGGTTCGACTCCGTGATAGGACAAAGGCCAACTACCGCGCCGCTCGCGGCGAGGCGTTGGGTTTCGTCCGGAAGGAGCTGGGTGCAATGAATGAGGCACCAGCGCTCGTCGACGGCGTGATTGGTCAGCAGCCACTCTGCAGGTCGAGCGCCTAGATACGCCCTGACCTCTTCGACCTCAGCAACCTGTTCGGCAAGGTGAATGTGAAGTGGGGAGTCTGGCGCAAGCGACGCGGCAAACGCGAGATCCTCTGGTCCCACTGCCCTGAGGGAGTGGGGTGCTACGCCGATCCGGCAATCCGCAGGTAGTTCGGCAAGGGAGGATCGCGCCCCGTCGAGCAATTTGACGAACTGCTCCGGCGAGCAACCAAAGCGGATCTGCCCGGCTCCTAGCGGTCGGCGATCACAACCTCCATAGCGGTAAAGTACTGGCAACAACGTCAAACCGATGCCGGTCTCGGCAGCCGCCGCCGCAATTCTGCAGGACAGCTCGGCGAGATTGGCGTAGGGCGTGCCACCCGGCTGGTGATGAATGTAGTGGAATTCGGCCACCGCGGCATATCCCGCCTCCAGCATTTCCATCTGGACGCAGCCTGTGATGGCTTCGATGTCGTCTGGCGTTAGATGATCCAGGAACCGATACATCAGCTTTCGCCATGTCCAGAACGTGTCGCGCGGGTCTGGTCCGCGCCGTTCGGTCATCCCTGCCGCCGCCCGCTGGAACGCATGGCTGTGCAAATTCACTGGCGCCGGCAGCAGAATCGCTATTCGTTGGCCTTCGGGCGGAGAGTCAGGCACGACGGCGTCTATCGTGCCACTTGTGCCGATCTCGACACGCACGCCCGTCCGCCAGCCGTCGGCCAACAACGCCTGCCGAGCCCAAAGAACAGTCATCTACCCGGCCTTTCTATTCGGACGGACGTCTCGCGCGCGTCCGGAGTCTCGATCTGTCATAGCTGCAAGCGTGGGTGCCGAGGCGAGCCGGCGTTGACGACCTCGGTACATGGATTGTATCCCAAGGCATACGAGAGATCGGCAGGACGATCGATCGCCCAGAGTGCGAAATCGGCGCGCTTGCCGACGGTGAGCGTTCCGATCTCCCTGGCAAGGCCAAGCGCGGCGGCGGCGTTGCGCGTAGCCCCGGCCAACGCCTCCTTGGGGGTGAGCCGGAACAGCGTGCATGCCATGTTCATGGCTGCCAGAAGCGATGGCATCGGCGACGTGCCGGGGTTGCAGTCGGTCGAGACGGCCATTCGTACCCCGGCGTCTCGCATGGCCTTGATGGGCGGTATGCGCGTCTCGCGTAGAAAATAAAACGCGCCCGGCAACAACACCGCAACTGTGCCCGCCTCAGCCATGGCGCGCACGCCGGCTACCGAAAGCCATTCGAGATGATCGGCCGACAGACCGCCGTAACGCGCCACCAGCGCCGCCCCGCCCTGGTCCGAAAGCTGCTCGGCGTGTAGCTTGACGGGCAGGCCCAGCGCTGTCGCTGCATCGAACACGCGTGCGGTCTCAGCCGGAGAGAAGGCGATCGTCTCGCAGAACGCATCGACGGCATCGACCAGTCCGTCCCGCGCCAGCGCCGGCAACATCTCGTTGCACACCAGGGTGACGTAGTCCTGTGCGCGGCCGTCGTATTCCGCCGGCACCGCGTGTGCGCCAAGGAAAGTCGAGCGCACCCGTACCGGCAACGACTCGCCGAGTGAACGCGCGGCGCGGAGCATGCGTGCTTCGGCTCCGAGCTCAAGGCCATAGCCAGACTTGATCTCGATCGTCGTGACGCCTTCCGCGAGCAGGCTTGTCACGCGCGGCAGACTGGCGATCCGCAACTCGTCCTCGTCAGCGGCGCGCGTAGCGCGCACGGTCGACAGTATCCCGCCGCCACGCCGGGCGATCTCCTCGTAAGGCACTCCGTTGAGCCGCGCCTCGAACTCGTCGCTGCGATTGCCCGCATAAACGATATGCGTGTGGCAATCGATGAGGCCTGGTGTCAGCCAATGGCCGCACCCGTCGTGCTCGACCGCCGCACGCTGCCGGACCGGCAGCGTCGCCCGCGCCCCGAACCAGGCGATCCGGCCATCGCGAACCGCAATGGCGCCGTCTCGGATCTCGCCGTAGCCAGTTCCTTCCATCGTCGCGAGATTGACGTTGACCCACAGCGCATCCCAGTCCGATGCCGCTCCTTGCCTTTCGATCTCATCCATGGAGCAGACTCCCGGCATTGAGTTTAACAACCAGCAGCTGGGCCGGTGTCGCGTCTTGGCATTGGACGCTTACCGCCACCGAGCCGCTTCGGCTCGTATCGGGTCCCAGCGTCACCAGCGCCTCACCTGCCGACAGCGGCACACGCGCCGCAGCCGGTTTATTGTCATCCCGGCAATCGACCCGGCCGGAGATGCAGAACAATACGACAATATCGGACGCAACCAACGCCTTGCCCGACACGCTCATCTTACGAAGCGTGTGCGAAAACCGCCCTCTCCGCGTCATGACGTTGAAGTCGACGACCGGCTCTCCTTCAAGCAAGTCAGCATCCACCGACACGTCGCCGGCGAACCGGTACGGCTCGCTGTCTGGGCCGAGCACCACCTCCCGCACCTCGCCGGGCTGTCGTGTCACGAGCCGCAAGCCGCGTCCGGAAAGCACGACCAGCGTACGGTCGATGCCTGCGAAGGCCGAGAACGGTCCCGGCGCAGCGACGCGCGCGGTACTGATCCTCCAGTCGAACGTGCCGACCGTCGCACCGGGCGGGCCAATGGCGATCTCGGCCGTTTCGCCGCCGCCGTTCTTCCATGCCATGCGCCGGAAGGAGAATGGTTCAAGCTTGTGCATCGCTGCAAGATCCAGCCGCTGTCGCAACATATGTTAACGGGAACACGTCAATCCTCATCGCTTCACTTCAACATTGGCATGCGGAGACCGCGTTCCTTGGCGCACCTGATCGCGAGTTCATAGCCGGCATCGGCATGACGCATGACGCCCGAACCGCAATCGTTGAACAGAACGCGTTCCAGGCGTCTTGCAGCGGCGTCAGTCCCGTCGGCGACGATGACCACGCCCGAGTGTTGCGAATAACCCATGCCGACACCACCTCCGTGATGCAGCGAGACCCAGGTAGCCCCGCCGGCCGTATTCAACAGAGCGTTGAGCAGCGGCCAGTCCGAGACTGCGTCTGTGCCGTCCTTCATCGCTTCCGTCTCGCGATTCGGGCTGGCCACCGATCCGGTGTCGAGATGGTCGCGGCCGATAACGATGGGCGCCTTGAGCTCGCCGGTCCGAACCATCTCGTTGAAAGCCAGCCCCGCGCGATGTCTTTCACCGAGCCCGAGCCAACAGATGCGGGCCGGCAACCCTTGGAACGCGATCCGCTCGCGCGCCATATCAAGCCAGCGATGTACGTGCGTGTTATCGGGAAACAGCTGCTTGACCTTGCGATCGGTCTTGTAGATGTCCTCGGGATCGCCGGACAGCGCCACCCAACGGAAGGGGCCCTTGCCCTCGCAAAACAGCGGGCGGATATAGGCCGGCACGAAGCCAGGGAAATCGAACGCGTTCCTGACGCCATGTTCGAGGGCCACCTGTCGGATGTTGTTACCGTAGTCGACAACCGGGATCCCCATCTTGAGAAAGTCAAGCATGGCCTGGACGTGAATCGCGCACGACTTGGCCGCTTCCGCCGTCAGCCGCGGATGCTCGTCGGGAAGACGCTGCGCGCTTTTCCACTGCTCGACCGTCCAGCCGATCGGGAGATACCCGTTGATGAGATCATGCGCGGATGTCTGGTCGGTGACGAGATCCGGGCGCGGGCCACCGGTGCGGGCACGCCGCGCAAGTTCGGAGAATACCTCGGCCGCATTGCCCAGCAGGCCGATCGATACAGCCTCCTTGCGCTCGCAGTGATGCTTGACCAACGCGAGGGCGTCGTCGAGGTCCTTCGCCTGTTTGTCGAGGTACCTCGTGCGAATGCGAAAATCGAGACTCGATTGCTGACATTCGACGGTGAGCGAGCAAGCACCAGCCAGCGTTGCTGCAAGCGGCTGTGCGCCGCCCATGCCCCCGAGGCCCGCGGTGAGAATCCATCGCCCAGCGAGGCTGCCTCCGAAATGCTGACGTCCAGCCTCGGCGAAGGTCTCGTAAGTGCCCTGAACAATGCCCTGACTACCGATGTAGATCCAGCTACCGGCCGTCATTTGGCCGTACATGAAGAGGCCCTTGCGATCGAGCTCTCTATGGGAAAGACTTGGTACGGTGAAACGCGACAGTCGTCCACCGCTTCTCCAAACTCTCCAAACTGTTTCCATTCCGGCCGACGAGCAGGGCATCTCCGCGGGCACTGAATTTGTCGTGTTTGACGTCGAGGGTGCCGGTCGGGCATCTCAATATGCTACGATATGTGGTTCCCGGAAACGACCCGGTAGACGGCGGCGATGGCCGCGGAGGTGATCCTGCACCCGACGATGACGGACACAATCGATGGGGTGCCGAGCTGTCAATCGCAAGGGTCTCCGCAGCATGAACCGGTGGTACTTCTTCGGCATGACGGTTGTGGCGAGCCGAGGCGCACCTGTTCTCCGGCCCGAGCGAGCCGGACCCGCAGGCTTCGTACCACTACCCCATCAGTCACAAGTCCATGGAGGTTCCCATGGCTCGCAGGCAACGGCGCAATCACGAAACCTCGCTCAATCGAGGACACAGCGTCTGGGAACTGCGAGGCGATAGTTGGATATCTCTCGCGGACGACCTGAGCCGGATGAGCGAGTTGCCGCGTGACGGCGCCGAGTTCGCCGAGCGCAAGGAACGGGTCCACAAAACCCTTTCGATCCTGCGGCCGATTGAAAGCTATTGGGCCTTCCCCGGCAGGAAGCTTTTCGAGGAGGTCGTGCAGTGGTTCGAGACGGGAGATCTGCACCGCACGCACACGGCGGTGCGTCACATCAACAGGATGCTTGCCAATCGCTCCTACCGTCACCAGTCGCTGTCCCTCAATTCCGACTCGGAAGGCCCGTCGGCGATCGAGACAGATGAGGAAGCACAGGCCCAGATCAGCAAGCCCTATTTCGAGGTCCTGATTGTCGACGAGATGTCGGACGAGGAAGAGGAGGCCCTACGACGGCGGGTGCAGCGCAAGCAGCGACCGGACGACGCCTTCATCTTCGACATCGTCATCGTGCCCAGCTTCGAGGACGCGCTGATCGCGACGCTGTTTAACTTCAATCTGCAGGCCTGCGTCATCCGCCACGGCTTTCCGTTCCGTTCCGAATACGAGCTCGACCTCTTGTGGAAGTTCCTCGATGATCTTGACGAGCATATCGAGCGCAAACCGGAATCGGAGCGCGGGCCGCTTCTCGGCCGCAAGATATCCGAGCTTCGTCCCGAGCTCGATCTCTATCTCGTCACCGACCTCAAGGCCGAGGAGGTCGCGGTCAAGGTCGGCGGCGTGTTCCGGCGCGTGTTTTTCCGCGAGGAGGACCACACCGAGCTCTATATGTCGATCATGCGCGGGGTCCAACAACGCTATCGTACTCCGTTCTTCTCGGCGTTGAAGGAATACTCCAAACAGCCGACTGGTGTCTTCCACGCTCTGCCGATCGCGCGCGCGAAATCGATCCTCAACTCCAACTGGATTCAGGACGTCGCCCAGTTCTACGGAACGAACCTTTTCATGGCCGAGACATCGGCTACCGCAGGCGGGCTCGATTCGCTGCTCGAACCCGTCGGCCCGCTAAAAAGCGCCCAGGAAGCGGCGGCACGCGCCTTTGGCGCCAAGCGGACGTACTTCGTCACCAACGGCACCTCGACCGCCAACAAAGTGGTCGTCCAGGCGCTGGTGAAGCCTGGCGATATCGTGCTGATCGACCGCAACTGCCACAAATCCCACCATTACGGGATGGTGCTCAGCGGGGCCCAGGTTGCCTATCTCGACTCATATCCGCTCGACAGCTGCTCGATGTATGGTGCCGTGCCGATTACCGAGCTCAAGCGCGTCTTGCTCGCCTATCGTCGCGCCGGTTATCTGGCGCGCGTGAAGATGGTGCTCCTGACGAACTGCACCTTCGACGGCATCGTTTACGATGTCGAGAGGGTGATGGAAGAGTGCTTGGCCATTAAGCCCGACTTGATCTTCCTCTGGGACGAAGCCTGGTTCGCATTCGCCCGGTTCCATCCCACCTATCGCCGGCGCACCGCGATGGCTGCGGCGTCCCGACTGTTCGAGCGGTTCACGGATCCCGCCTACGCGAGGAAATACGCCGATTTCGCGAAGGACCTGGATATTGAGCAGTGCGACGATGACACGAAGTTGCTCGAGAGCAGACTGCTCCCCGATCCGGCCAGGGCGCATGTGCGCGTCTATGCTACTCATTCGACCCACAAGACGCTGACCGCTCTGCGCCAGGGCTCGATGATCCACGTCTGGGACCAAGATTTCCGAGACAAGACGGAAGAGGCCTTCCACGAGGCCTACATGACCCATACCTCGACCTCGCCAAACTATCAAATCCTCGCCTCGCTCGATTTCGGCCGCAGACAGGTGGAGCTCGAAGGTTACGAACTGGTTCAGCGGCAGATTGAACTCGCCATGACATTGCGCGAGCAGATCGCGACCCACCCTCTCCTCAAAAAGCACTTCCATTTCCAGAACGTGGACGAACTCGTCCCGGCGGCTTATCGCGCTTCCGGAATCGAGAGCAACTACGAGCCGGCAACAGGCTGGGCCAATATGGAGACCGCGTGGCGGACTGACGAGTTCGCGCTCGACCCTACCCGTCTGACGCTCTTCATCGGCAAGACCGGCATCGACGGAGACACCTTCAAGAACAAGTACTTGATGGACAAGTACGGTATTCAGATCAACAAGACGTCGCGAAACACCGTGCTTTTCATCACCAATATCGGCACTACCAGATCGTCCGTCGCCTATCTCATCGAAGCTCTGGTGCAAATTGCTAGGGAGATCGAAAGCAGTATAGCCGATCTCAGTGCGATCGAGCGGAAAATCCACGAGAAGCGCGTGCGCTCGCTGACGGAAGATCTTCCGCCGCTCCCTGACTTCTCGCATTTCCATCCCGCGTTCCGCCAGAGCGCCGCCGGCAACTTCGCCGCAACACCCGACGGCAACATCCGCAGGGCGTTCTTCCTCTCCTATGACGAAGAGAATTGCGAATATCTAACCCTCGCCGAAGTGCGGCGAGCCCTCGCCGCAGGACGGGAACTCGTCTCGGCGCTCTTCGTCATCCCGTACCCTCCGGGCTTTCCGATCCTCGTTCCGGGACAGGCGATTAGCGCGGACATCCTGACGTTTGTGGAAGCTCTCGACGTCCGCGAAATCCACGGATACCGACCCGAGATCGGCCTCCGGATATTCGCTGAGAAAGTGCTGCTGGCCGTCATCCAGCCCGGCGCCCCCGAAAACGTGAACGAGCAGCCCGCCATCCAAGTCGACGCCTAACTCAAGCCCACATGTCACATCCAAGGGGGACACATGGACATCATCAGAAACATCTCGGATCTTCGGCTGTTCTTCCACCGGAATGAGCGACCGATCTATTTCATCAGCGCCACCAACTTTAACCTTCTCGGCATCGATCACTGGGTCAACAGGTTCCAATACATAAATTACATCGACTGCTTCGACGGCCGCCACCCGAACGTATTCGTCCCGTCGGAGACGCCGCACCCGGAGTTTGAATCAATTGAGGACATCAACAACTACCTCCTCCAGCACAAAGAGGTCACCGACCTGATCAACCGGCGCGGCGGCAAGCCGGTGGCCACGTTCCTGATGTTCGACGAGAAGACCGAAGAATTGGCCCAGGAACTGGGCCTCGAGGTCTGGTTCCCGTCGGCGAAACTGCGTCAGCGCTGCGACAACAAGATGGAGACCGTCCGCATCGGCAACAAGGCGGGCGTGCCCTCGGTGCCGAATGCTCTCGAGAAGGTGTCCAGCTGGCAGAACCTGATGAAGATCGCCAATCGGGCGGGTCTCGGCCACGACCTGGTCATCCAAACCGCCTTCGGCGATTCGGGACATACAACGTTCTTCATCGCCAACGAGGACGACTTCAACAAGCACAAGGACGAGATCGTCGGCGAAGCCGAAGTCAAGATCATGAAGCGGATCAACTGCCGGGGCGCGACACTCGAGGCCTGCGCCACGCAGTCGGGAACGCTGGTCGGACCGCTGCTGACCGAGGTCGTCGGCGCCCGCGAACTCACGCCCTACAAGGGCGGCTGGTGCGGGAACGAGGTGTTCCTGGGAGCCTTCCCTGACGGCGTGCGTGAGAAGGCTCGCGACATGGCGTTCCGTTTCGGTACCCAGCTCCTGGAGGAAGGATATCGGGGCTATTTCGACCTCGACTTTCTCATCGATCAGGACACGGGCGAGGTCTATCTGGGCGAGCTCAACCCACGTATCTGCGGCGCGAGCTCGATGACCAACCATGCGGCCTTCGCCTATGCGGACGCCCCGCTCTTCCTCTTCCATCTCCTTGAATTTTCGGGCGTTCCCTTCGAACTGAACGTTGCGGAGCTGAACGAGCGCTGGGCTAGGCCGGAATTCATCGATTCGTGGTCGCAGGTCGTCCTCAAATACACGGCGACCAATGTCGACCATGTGACCCACGCGCCGCCTTCCGGCATGTACCGCATCAATGAGGATGGCTCGGCGGTCTCGTATCATCGCTTCGACACCAACCGACGTGCGATCGATTCCGAGCGCGAGGGCTTCTTCCTGCGGATCACCGGCGCCGGGGATTATCGCTACGAGGGCGCGGATCTCGGTATCCTAATCCTGCGCGGGCGAGCGATGGACGACCAGTTTCGCCTCAATGAAAGAGTCCATAACTGGATCCGCGGCATCAGGCAGTACTACGGCGCTGCGCCTCTGGTCGCAGCTCAAATTGAAACGGCCCCGCAGGCGGGCTCCTTCAAGATCCTTTGAGCGATTGTTAGCCGTGCAGTGCACATTCTCAGCGATCGTCGAAGACCACGCTGGCCCGAAGTGGCAAGGGCTCTTCAAGCACCATTGGAGCGGTTACCGCAGCTGGTTTCTCAGAAGCGCGGTCACCGAGCGTCCGAGCTATCTCGCCTGCCGGCGAGCGGTCGCTCAGCACATGCCCGAATGGCTGCCCGTCTGGGAAGCCTTGAGTGAATTGGCAGGCGGCGGCGACATCGAGGCCCGCTTCCTGTCCATGTGGAGTCCGCCGGCCTATATCGCTGGCTGTACGCAGACTATATGGGCGAGGAACGGTGTTTCCTCACTTGTTCGCAACTACGATTATCCTCCGAGCCTCTTGGAGGGAGCATGGCTCGCCACGCGCTGGACCGGACAGCGCGTCGTCGCGCTGAGCGATTGCCTTTGCGGGGTTCTCGACGGGATGAACGAATCCGGCCTCGCCGTCTCGCTTAGTTTCGGAGGGCGGCAGAACACGGGACCGGGCTTCGGAATTCCGGTCGTCTTGCGTTACATCCTCGAGGTCTGTCGCACGACGAAGGAAGCGGCAGCCGTGCTCGCGCGCGTCCCGATCCATATGACCTACAGCGTCACGCTACTCGATCGTCAGGGAGGGTCTGTGATGGTTTTCGTCGCTCCCGACCGGGAGGCGGAGATTCTGCCGGCGCGGCCGGTCGCCAACCATCAGCACTCAATCGAATGGCCCGAGCACGCCAAGGCCACCCGCTCCCAAGAGCGGGAACGACAACTCTGCAAAGTCATGAGCGAGGCGAAGTCGATGGAAGATCTGCTTCAGTCCATGTTGCGTCCGCCGCTATACCAGACGGCCTACCAGCGCGGCTTCGGTACGCTCTACACGGCCGTCTACACGCCGATGGAAGATGCGGTCCAACTCATCTGGCCGTCATACCGCTGGCGCCAGACGATCGACGATTTTCAGGAGGGCTCCCACACGGTCTCGTTTGCCGCCCGCCCTCCCGAAGCCGGCGTGCGGCGCGCGGTGGTCCCCAAATGAAACCGGAGCATCGAACGTGAATGCCGTCGTTCAACCGAGGAAAAATCGATCACAGTTAACGTCCTTGTTGAAATGACGGGTTTTGTGACGCTTGCTCCGTTTACCTTCGTACGTATTCGGATCAAGTTACGATGGACGTGTCGGCCTCTATGCGAGCGTCGCCGCCCAGTTGTTCATTACGTCTGGCCGCGTGTATTCTTTCGCTCCTGCTTGGTGGAGGCGGCATGGTTGATATCGTTTCCCTTTGCGCCCCATCCGTTGTTGCTGCCGGACTCCGGGTACTCCGTTCGCCGGCTGTTCAATGCGGCCTGTCGCGTTGCCGATGTCGAACCCAATATTCTGCTCGAGATCCCGCCGCACGCATTGCTTGGCGCTCGCAGAGGCCGGGCAAGGGGGTGGCCATCATTCCGTCCGTACTGCGGACCGATCTGCACAGGCTGAAAATCGTTCGCGTCGTGCACCGGCGAAAAACCCTGCGGGACCGCCATGTCATCCAATGGGACAAGCGGCGTCCTATGCCCAGCTATGCTCAAGACTTTTGCGCGTCGCTCGCCGCCTATATGCGTGAGGCGTCCTTCGTCGCGGTAGCGGGCCAACCATCCCGTCTGCTTAGAGCCGATTGTCAAGGGCAACAGCATGGTTTTGAGCGTTGTACGACGTCGTCGGGTGCCTGTGTTCTCTGGGTGCTCATGCGGCACTTGATGGGGTCAGCTGGGTGCGGAGCGGCTCGGTTGAAATCGCAGTCGGTCGAAGGATCGGCCGCGCTACAGAATCGGCGCCATCATCCACTCCCTCCGTCGGGCGCCGCTCCCGCCTGGGAGCTCGTTTCGGCCTCCTGTCTAGTAGTATCTGCGGCAGCGCCAGCCGGAAAGGCCGGTTCTGGCCCGCGGGCGACCAACGGGACGTCGAGGCTACGACAGGACATCAGCGCTTCGCGGCGGGTCATGGCGTCGCGAGTACGATGTGCAGGTATTTTGGCCCGTGCGCACCCAGCACCAGGCTGCCCTCGATGTCGGTGGTGCCGCTGGCGCCGGTGATGATGTTCACGTTGCGCGGCGCCCTCTCGCCGGCGGCTGCTGCGGCGTAGTCTTCGAGGTGGGCGACGATCGTCCTTGCGTGCAGCAGCACCAAGTGGTGCAAGGGCAGAAAGTTGGCCAGGATCGGCGTCTCGGCACCCGAGTGAAAGACCAGCGACCCGGTTTCTGCGATGCCCCAGCACGCGACGCCCACCACCACCGCTTCGTCAGACGCGACCGACGGGTGCAGTTCGAAGCCGGTCCAGTCCAGCGCCCTCAACTCCGCGGCGGGCTGCAGTGCGATGGCCGGCCGCAGGCCGCAGGCGTCGAGGTAGCGGCGCACGGCGCCGGGCAGATCGACCGCGCTGCCGATCCGGTCGACGGTAGCGGCCACCTTCGGTGTCGTGGCCCGCGCGGCGAAGACCGCAGGCAGATCGGCCGATGCGAGGATCGGCCGTATCGAGGGCAGGTCAGCCAGCAGCGCCGCGGCGTCGCGCCCCACCTGGGCGGCATCGACACTGCGCGTGCCCAACCCGGCACGCACGGCTTCCAGGATGTTGTCGCGAACGCTCATGGCCGCCCCCGCGCGCCGTCGCGCATCATCGCCATGAAGGTGCGCTTCGCCGGCGCCGGGAAGTCGCGGTACGCCGTCCAGGCGCCGATGCCCGGCATGCCGCGGATCCAGCCACCGCGCTTGAACAGCCGCATCGCCCGCACCGCGATGGAAGCGCCCAGGTGGTACAGCCACGGCCGCGACGCGACGAAGGTGAAGACGCCGAGCCCGAAGCGCATCGTGGCCGGCTCCAGTCCTTCGCGCCACGAGCGGTCGCGCCAGCCGCGCAGCAGTGTCGGCAGCGGAATGTCCACCGGGCACACCTCCTGGCACTTGCCGTTCAGCGTGCAGGCGTGCACGGGCTCGCGCGAACTCTCCAGGCCGTCGAAGACCGGTGTCAGCACCGCGCCCATCGGGCCCGGGTAGGTCCCACCGTAAGCGTGGCCGCCGAGTTGGCGGAACACGACGCAGTGGTTCATGCAGGCGCCGCAACGGATGCAGCGCAGCATGTCTTTGAGGCCCTCCTTCAGCATGCGCGTGCGGCCGTTGTCGACGAGCACGATGTGGAACTCCTCGGGCCCGTCACGGTCGCCCGGCTGCTTCGGGCCGCAGTGGAAGGTGGTGTATTGCGTGATGTCGGCGCCGGTGGCCGAGCGCACCAGCAGCCGCAGCATCGCGAATGCGTGCGCCATCGTCGGCACCAGCTTTTCGATGCCGGCGGTGACGATGTGCACGCGCGGCGGCGTCGTCGATAATTCGGCGTTGCCTTCGTTGGTGACGGTGCAGGTGGAGCCGGTGTCGGCGACGAGGAAGTTCGCGCCCGAGATAGAGACGTCGGCCGACAGGAACTTGTCGCGCAGCTCGCGCCGAGCGCTGTCGACCATCGCCTCGATGGTCTCGTCGGTGTGCGGCGCGCGATGCAGCTTCTTGAACATCTCGGACACCTGCTCGCGCGTGCGGTGCATCGCCGGCCAGACGATGTGGGAGGGCGTGTCGCCACCAAGCTGGACGATGTGCTCTGCGAGGTCGGTTTCGATGCGCTCGATGCCGGCTTCATCGAGCGCATGCGGCAGCCCGATCTCCTCGCCGAGCATCGACTTCACGCGCGTTACCCGTCGGGCCCCGGCCTGGCGGCACAGCTCGACGACGATGCGCGAGGCATCGCCGGCGGTCGCCGCCCAGTGCACGGTGGCTCCTGACGCGATGGCGTTGCGTTCGAACTCGACCAGGTAGTGGTCCATGTGATCGATGACGTGGCTCTTGATGCGCTTGCCGCGCTCGCGCGCCGCTTCGAACTGCGGGAAGTCGACCAGCGCCGCCGCACGCTTGCGTTCGGCGGTGCCGGTGGTGCGACCGATGGCGACCTTCAGCGTCGGGTCGGCGAGCGCGGCGTCAACGCGGGCCTTGAACGTCATGGGGGCTGTAGGCATCGGATCACCTCTCCTCGCCGATGGCGGGCAACTCGGTCATTCCGGCCAGCACCTCGATGGCGTGGAACACACGCACCTTCGACCCGTTGCGGCTCAGCTTGCCGGCCATGTTCATCAGGCAGCCGAGGTCACCGCCGAGCAAAAGCTGCGCGCCGGTGTGTTCGATGGCCGCCGCCTTCTCGCTGACCACCGCGTTGGAGATTGCAGAGTACTTGACGCAGAACGTGCCGCCGAAGCCGCAGCAGACATCGTTGCCTTCCAGTGGCCTCATTTCGAGACCGCCGACCGCGCCGAGCAACGCGCGCGGCTGGTCGTGCACACCCAGTTCACGCAGGCCGGAGCAGCTGTCGTGATAGGTCGCCGTGGCCGGCAACGTCACGCCAGTCGGCCGGTAGTGCATCACATCGACGAGAAAGCTCATCAGCTCGAAGGTGCGCGCGCCGAGCCGGTGCGCGCGCTCGGCCCAGGCCGGATCGTCGGCCAGGGCCTCGGGGTAGTGTGCACGCGTCATCCCGACGCAGGAGCCCGAAGGCGCGACCACGTAGTCGTAGGGCTCGAAGAGTTCGATGAAGCGGCGCGCGAGTGCGGCGGCGTCCTTCGTGTCTCCGCTGTTGAACGCCGGCTGCCCACAACAGGTCTGCTGCATGGGTACCTCGACCTTGCAACCGGCGTCCTGCAGCAACTTCAGCGCCGCGAATCCCACGCTCGGCCGCATCGCGTCCGCCAGGCAGGTGACGAACAGTGCCACACGAGGCATCGATGACGGGGCCGACGAAATCAGGGTATTGCTCATGGGCACATTTCCGTTCGAGCTATGCTGATCCACCGCTTCGACCATCTCCTGGACGATCTTCGTCGCCTTCCGGAAGGCGACGGGTGTACGACAGTCGTTGGCACCGCGGATGACCGCCACATCGGCCGGGCCGGTTTCGCCGTCGAAGTCCTCCGGCGCTGCAGCGTCAGCGCGGCATCGTCGCCTTGACGCAACGCGCTGCCGCGCCGGATGATCCACGGATCGGTCCGGGGGCGGCGACCGCGTGCGTGCGAGCGCTCTCGGCTTTGTCGTGTCAAAGTACCCTCCGGCTCAGCCCATCAGGGCCGCCAACACCTCGTCGAGCATCTTCTTCGCATCGCCGAAGAGCATGCGGTTGTTCTCTTTGTAGAACAGCGGGTTGTCGATGCCCGCGTAGCCTGAAGCCATGCTGCGCTTCATCACGATGGAGGTCTTGGCCTTCCACACCTCGAGCACAGGCATGCCGGCGATGGGGCTTGCGGGATCTTCCGCGGCCGGGTTCACGATGTCGTTGGCACCGATGACCATGGAGACGTCGGTGCTCGGAAAGTCCTCGTTGATCTCGTCCATCTCCAGCACGATGTCGTATGGCACCTTGGCCTCGGCCAGCAGCACGTTCATGTGGCCTGGCATGCGGCCGGCCACCGGGTGGATGCCGAAGCGCACGTTGACGCCCTTCCCGCGCAGGATGTTGGTGATCTCGCAGACCATGTGCTGGGCCTGCGCCACCGCCATGCCGTAGCCGGGCACGATGATCACGTTCTTCGCCTCGCGCAGCAACTCGGCGGTTTCCACCGCGCTCACCGGCGACACCTCACCTTCCGGCTGGGCCGCACCCGAACCCGCGCCCTTGGCCGCCGGCGCGCCGCCGCCGAAACCGCCGGCGATGACGCTGATGAAGTTGCGGTTCATCGCCCGGCACATGATGTACGACAGGATGGCGCCGGAGGAGCCGACCAGCGCGCCGACGACGATCAGCAGGTCGTTGCTGAGCATGAAGCCGGTGGCCGCCGCGGCCCAGCCCGAGTAGCTGTTGAGCATCGACACCACCACCGGCATGTCGGCGCCGCCGATGGCCATCACCATGTGAATGCCGAACAGCAGGGCGATCACGGTCATCACCAGCAGCGGCGTCATGCCGGCCTGGATGTCGTGCGCCTGCAGGAAGGCGCGGCCGAACCAGATCACCACCAGCAGGCCGGCCAGGTTGAGCAGGTGCCGTCCGGGCAGCAGCAGCGGCTTGCCGCCGATGTTGCCCGAGAGCTTGCCGAACGCGATGAGCGAACCCGAGAACGTGACGGCGCCGATGAGGATGCCGACGTAGATCTCCACCTCGTGGATGGCCTTCTCGGCCTCGGTCGGGAACACCGTGGAGGTGTCCACGTAGCTGGCGAAGCCCACCAGGCAGGCGGCCAGGCCCACCAGGCTGTGCATCAGCGCCACCAACTCGGGCATCTGCGTCATCTGTACCTTCTTCGCCGCGAAGAGGCCGATGGCCGCGCCGACGACGAGAGCGCCGATGATCCAGGCAATGCCGGCCGGCGTGACACGCGGGCCGAACACGGTGGCCAGCACCGCGACGGTCATGCCGATGATGCCGAAGAGGTTGCCGCGGCGTGCGGTCTCGGGGCTCGCGAGACCGCCCAGGCTGAGGATGAAGAGGATGGTGGCGCCCATATAGGAGACGGTGGCCAGGCTTGCGGTCATTGTCGCCTCCCGATCACTTGCGGAACATCGCCAGCATGCGACGCGTGACCGCGAAGCCGCCGAACATGTTCACGGCCGTGAGCGCCAGCGCGAACACGGCCAGGCCCAGGATCAGCGCATTCGGCCGGTCCATCGCACCGCTGGCGAGCGGCGGCGCAACCTGCACCAGCGCGCCGATGGCGATGATCGACGAGATGGCGTTGGTCACGCTCATCAGCGGCGTGTGCAGCGAAGGCGTGACGTTCCAGACCACCATGTAGCCGACGAAGCAGGCCAGTACGAACACGGTGAAGTGCGAGAGGAAGCTGGCCGGCGCGTACAGTCCCACCAGCCCGAAGGCCAGAGCGCCGATACCGAACACCGTGGCCAGCGACTTGCCCGACATCGGCTCGCCGGCGCCATGGCCATGTCCCTTGGGTACGGCGGCCGGCGCCGCAGCCGACTTGGGCTTGGGCGCCACAGCCGGGAGTTTGGGCAGCGGTGGCGGCCAGGTGATGTTGCCCTCCTTGATGACGGTCAGGCCGCGGATGGCGTCGTCGTCCATGTTGACGTCGATGACGCCGTCCTTGGTCTTGCACAGGTCCTCGGTCAGGCGCAGCAGGTTGGTCGAATACAGCGTCGACGACTGCCTGGCCATCCGGCTGACCAGATCGGTGTAGCCGATGATCGTCACGCCGTGCCGCACCACGGCCTCGCCGGGAACCGTCAGCTCGCAGTTGCCGCCCTGCTCGGCGGCCATGTCGACGATGACGCTGCCCGGCTTCATGCTCCGCACCATCTCGGCGGTGATGAGTCTCGGCGCCGGCTTGCCGGGAATCAGCGCGGTGGTGATGATGATGTCGGCGTCCTTCGCCTGCTTGGCGTACATCGCGCGCTGGGCCTGCTGGAAGCCCTCGCTCATCACCTTGGCGTAGCCGCCGCCACCGGAGCCTTCTTCCTCGTAGTCGACTTTGACGAACTCGCCGCCCAGCGACACCACCTGGTCGGCGACCTCGGCGCGCGTGTCGTTGGCGCGCACGATCGCGCTCAGGCTAGACGCTGTCCCGATCGCCGCCAGACCAGCTACGCCGACACCGGCGATGAACACCTTGGCCGGCGGGATCTTGCCGGCGGCGGTGACCTGGCCGTTGAACACGCGGCCGAAGGCGCTGGCCGCCTCGATCACTGCGCGGTAGCCGCTGACACCGGCCATCGAGGTGAGTGCGTCCATCTTCTGCGCGCGCGAGAGTTGCCGCGGCAGGGAGTCGATGGCCAGCACCGTCGCCTTCCTCGCCGTGAGCGCCTCCATCAGCTCGGGGTTCTGTGCCGGCCAGACGAAGCCGATCAGCATCGCACCCTCGCGCAGCAAGGCCGCTTCGTCGAGCGTGGGCGGGCGCACCTTGAAGACGATGTCGGACTTCGCCCACAACTCGGCGGCCGTGGGCACCACCTCGGCACCAGCGGTACGGTAGGTGTCGTCGGGAAAGTTCGACGCGTCGCCCGCGCCGCTCTGCACCGCCACTCGGAAGCCGAGCTTGACGAGCTTTTCCACCACGTCGGGCACGGTGGCGACGCGCTTTTCGCCGGCCGCCGTTTCCTTCGGTACTCCCACAACCAAACCCATGAACTCGACTCCTCGGGTGTCTCAGTGGAGCGTGAGCCTCAGTAGACGAGCTTGGTGAACGGCCGCACGTAGGCCATCAGCGTCACGAGGCCGCCGACGAGCACGGCCAACGCGATGGAGTGGAAGAACACGTAGCGCAGGATGTCGCCCTCGTGGTTGAACCAACGCGTGGCGGTGCTCGCGACGACGATCGACTGCGCATCGATCATCTTGCCCATCACGCCGCCGGAGCTGTTGGCAGCCGCCATCAGCACCGGGTCGAGGCCGAGCTGCTGCGCGGTGATCTTCTGCAGGCCTCCGAACAGCACGTTCGACGCGGTATCGGAACCGGTGATTGCCACCCCCAGCCAGCCCAGAAGCGTGCCGAACATCGGATAGAGCGGCCCGGTCAGCGCGAACGCCAGGCCGAGCGTCGCGTCGAGTCCGGAGTAACGCGTCAGGTAGCCGAGCGCCAGCATCAACACGATGGTCAGCAGCGAATAGCGCACGCGGTAGATCGTGCGCAAGTAGATGCGAACCAGATCGGGTAGCGAGTACTTCATCAACAGGCCGGCAATGACGGCAGCCAGCAGGATGCCCGAGCCGGTGGCCGACAGATAGTTGAAGTTGTAGATCGCCGCCTCCTTGTGCGGCGTGGACACGACCGGCGGCACCTTCTCGATCACGTTGTGCAGACCGTCGAAGGGGATCTTCATCACCGAGATGCCGTCTAGCGCCGTCTTGAAGGCAGGGATGCCCCAGACGAAGACGAACACCGACAGGATCGCCCACGGCATCCAGGCCAGCAAGACGGCGCGCCTGTCCTGCTTGGCGAAGATCGCGGCGCCGGCGTCGGCTTCGTGGCCGTGCGGCTTCTCGCTTTGGAGGTCGACCTCGCCCGAGTCCGCCTCGTGCCCTTTCAGCGTGGTCGAGGTCCAGATATTCCTCGGCTTCCAGAGCTTGAGGAACAGAACCAGAGAAACCAGCGACACGATGGCGGCGACGACATCGACCAGCCACGGGCCGTGGAAATTCGAGACCAGGAACTGCGTGACGGCGAACGACAAGCCCGTCACGAGGATCGCCGGCCAGATCTCCAGCATGGCCTTCCATCCGGCAAAGGCCCAGATCAGCCAGAACGGCACCAGCAGCGAGAAGAACGGGAGCTGGCGGCCGATCATTCCGGACAGTTGCAGCAGGTCCAGCCCGGTCACGGCGGACAAGGCGATGACCGGCGTGCCCAGGGCGCCGTACGCCACCGGCGCGGTATTGGCGATCAGAGACAGGCCGGAGGCCGCCAGCGGCTTGAACCCCAAGCCGATCAGCATCGCGGCGGTGACGGCCACCGGCGTGCCGAAACCCGCTGCGCCCTCGAAGAATGCACCCAACGCGAACGCGATCAACAGCAGTTGCAGTCGCCGGTCGTCGGTGATGTTCATCATGCTGTCCTGCAGCGCTTTGAACGAGCCGTTCTCCTCGGTCAGCTGGTGCAGGAAGATGATGTTCAGCACGATCCAGCCGATCGGCAGCAGCCCGAACGCCATGCCGTAACCGGCGGCCAGCCCGGCCACCCGCGCGGGCATTCCGAACACGAAGATCGAGATCAGCAACGCCGAAATCAGGCCCAATGCCGCAGCGTAGTGCGCCCTCATGTGCCAGAAGCCCAGCAGGGCCATCATGACGATCACGGGGATCGACGCGACCAGGCACGACAGGACGATGTTGTTGAAGGGGTCGTAGTTTTGCTGCCAGATCATCCGCGTCTCCTCAGTCGTGGTTGTCGAACAATCGCATCGCCGTCACGCCGATCCGGGCCTGGCGGCCCAAATCGTCAATGGATCAGCGCTCTGCCAGAGGCACTTCGACTGGCGTTGTTGAATCGGTCATCCATTCTTTTCTCCGGGCGCTGCGGACACGTTGGCGAGACCCTCGCTGATTTCGCGCCACCGGTCGCTCGGTGACACGCGCGGTGCCGCTTTGGACTTCTGCGATGGTTGGTCCGGTTGGTAAGACCGGCTTGACCACTCAATTTTTAACGTTTGTCACTGCCTTGTCAATCCGGATCCGCTGTCACTGGAACGCAAGCCGCCGCGCGTGGCTGCTCCGCTGGGTGAGCCTCCGCTCATGCAGCTGCGCACGCCTTCCCGCGCGCCCCCGTTCGCAGGCGTTTGCACGCGCGCAGTCGCCTCTCGTCCGGCTCACGCGTACTTCAACTCCCCTATCTTGCCCCGAAACACCCGATACGAAAAAACCGTGTAGCCCGTGATCGCCGGCACCGAGATGCACACGCCGATCAGGATCACCTTCAGCGCTGCCGGGCTGCTGGCGGCCTGCCAGATCGTCATCCGGTCGATCACGACGAACGGGTAGATGCTGTAGGCCAGGCCGAGGAAGCTGAGCACGAACACCACGATCAGCAGCGCGAGCGGCAGCCAGCAGAGCGGCCCGCGCACCACGCTGGAGGCGAGCACGCTGCGCAGCGCGAGCAGCGTCACCCCGGTCATCAGCGGGATCGCCATCAGCGCGATGATCTCGGGCAGCGCGAACCAGCGCCCGCGCACGGTTTCGCTGATCCAGGGCGTGGCCATCGAGATCAGCACCAGCCCGCCGACCATTGGCGCCCAGGCGATCCGGGCCCAGCCGATCGCCCGTTCCTGCAGCTCGCCTTCGGTCTTCATGATCAGCCAGGCCGCGCCCATCAGCACATAGGCCATCGGCAGCGCGATCGCGATCGCGGCGGCGAAAACCGGGTAGTTCCAGCCGCTGCCGAAGCCGCTGACATAGCGACCCAGCATCCAGCCCTGCGACACCGACGCGAGCAGCGAGCCGGTGAAGAACAGGCGATCCCAGGTCTGCTTGTGCGTGTCCTTGGCTTTGACGCGAAAGTCGAACGCGACGCCGCGCAAGGTCAGGCCGATCAGCATCAGCGCGACCGGCAGGTAGAGCTCGCCCAAGACCAGGCCGTGGGCCTTCGGGAACGCGACCAGCAGGATGCCCACGCCGAGCACCAGCCAGGTCTCGTTGGCGTCCCAGAACGGGCCGATCGAGGCGACCATCACGTCCTTCTCGGCGTCGGTGGCCCGGTGCATCAGCATGCCCACGCCGAGGTCGTAGCCGTCGCTGATCCCGTAGACCAACATCGAGAGGCCCATCAGCGCCATGAAGATAATGGGTAGCGCGGTGTCGAAGCTCATGAAATTCATGCGACACCTCCGGCAGTCACGACCGGCGTCGCCGTCTGCTCCCTAGCCTCGGCGGCCAGCACCTCCTCGGGCTTCTCGGCCATGTACTTCAGCACGGTCACATAGGCGATGATCAACGCGAGGTAGAGCAGGATGTACAGCGCCAGGGTCAGCCCGATCATCGACGCCGGCACCTTCGACACCACATCGGCGGTGCGCAGCAAGCCGTAGACGATGAACGGCTGGCGACCGATTTCGGTCACGTACCAGCCCGCAACCGTCGCGACCCAGCCCGAGAACGTCATGCCCGCGAACAGCCACAGCAGCGCGCGCGGCAGCGCGTCGGAGCGCCACTGCGCGCGCCGATACAGCCACCAGCCGAGCCAGCTGGTCGCCAGCATCAGCACGCCGATGCCGACCATCGCGCGAAACGCGAAGAACAGCGGCAGCGGCGGCGGGTGTGAGTCGCGAAACTCGCTCATGCCCTTGATCTCGCCGTCCGGCTCGTGGGTGAGGATCAGGCTCGCGAGCTTCGGAATCTTGATCTCGAAGTGGTTGCTGCGCGTTTCCTGGTCGGGGACCGCGAATAGCAGCAGCGGCGCGCCGCGCTCGGTCTCCCACACACCTTCCATCGCGGCGATCTTCGCCGGCTGGTGTTCGAGCGTGTTCAGGCCGTGCTGGTCGCCGACAAAGATCTGCACCGGAATCACGAACGCGGCGAGCGTCAGCCCGACGCGCAGCACGCGCGGCGCCGAACGCTGGCCGACGCCGCGCAGCAGCTGCCAGGCCGACAGCCCCGCAATCAGGAACGCGCAGGTCAGTACCGAGGCCAGCACCATGTGCGTCAAGCGGAACGGGAACGATGGGTTGAAGATCACCTCGACCCAGCTCTTCACGTGGTAGACGCCGTCGACGATCTCGTAGCCGGCGGGCGTCTGCATCCACGAGTTCAGCGCCAGGATCCAGAACGCGCTCAGCGTGGTGCCGAACGCCACGAGCGCGGTCGCCATCAGATGCACGCGTTCGCTGACCCTGCCGTGACCAAACAGCATGATGCCGAGGAAGCCGGCTTCGAGAAAGAATGCCGTCAGCACCTCGAAACCCAGCAGCGGCCCGGCGACATTGCCGACACGCTCCATGAAGCCCGGCCAGTTGGTGCCGAACTGAAAGCTCATCGTGATGCCGCTGACCACGCCGAGCGCGAAGCTCAGCGCGAACACCTTGGTCCAGAAGCGGTAGGCGTCAAGCCAGCCGTGCGCCAGCGCCTTGTCGGGACCGTGGCGTGCCTTCAGCCAGCGCAGGCGGAAGAACAGCAGCAACCAGCCCAGGCCGATGCTGATGGTAGGAAACAGGATGTGGAACGTGATGTTGGCCGCGAACTGCATGCGAGCCAGTAGCAGGGCGTCCATCCTCAGCCTCCTCGTCCTCAGCGTTTGCTTGATCGGGCCGCGGCCTCCTTCGCCGGCGCCGCGGCGCCGGGTTCGAGGCCCTCGGACAGGCCGATCAGCACGCCGCGGGCCAACGCGGTGTGGTGCTCGATCCAGGCGTCGACGCTACGCTGCGCCAGGGCGCGGCCTTCACGCGACGCGGCTTGGGCGCGGCTGGTGAGCTGCTCTAGCGCGGCTATGGCGCTGGCGCCGGTGGCACTGCCCTTGGCCTTGAACCCCTCGAGCACCGAAGCCCACGGTGCCTGCACTGCCTGCACCGCGTCGACAACGGCCCTGTTGACGCTGCTGAACAGGACGTCCTCCATCTTCTCGATGTCGGCGAGGGCCTTCTTCACCTGGGTCTGGCGCAGCTCTGCACCCTGGTCGACGAACTGCTGCAAGGCGCGGCGGTTGGCTTCGACGGCCTTCACCAGCGCGGCATCCATGCCCTCCACAGCGCGCGTCAACAGCGCCTCGACATCGGTGCGGCCGAGACCGCTCTTCGCGGCCCCGGCGGACGCCGCGTGCGTCGCTGACTTCAGCACCTCTCGGATGCTCTTGAGCGTGAGTTCGCGGCCCTGCAGCGCCTGCAGCGTGGCTTGCTGCACGGTCTTGCGCAGCGCCTCACCCTGCTTGGCGGTGGCTTGCGAGAACTGCTGCACCAGGGCGTCGTGGTCGATTCCGTTCCTGCTCATTGCGTCTCCTGTGGGTCAATTGGACTTGGACGGTCACTGCATGTGCTGACCGCCGTTGATCGCGATGTTTGCGCCCGTCAGGAAGGCGGCTTCTTCGGAGGCGAGATAGATGATCAGGCCGGCCACTTCTTCCGGCTTGCCAAGGCGGCCGACCGGGATGTGGGGCAGGATCTTGGAGTCCAGCACTTCTTTCGGGATGGCAGTGACCATCTTTGTGCCGATGTAACCCGGCGAGATCGTGTTGACGGTCACACCCTTCTTCGCCACCTCGAGCGCCAGCGCCTTGGTGAAGCCGTGCACACCGGCCTTGGCCGCCGAGTAGTTGGTCTGGCCGAAAGCACCCTTGCTGCCGTTCACCGACGAGACGTTGATGACGCGGCCCCAGCCGCGGTCGGCCATGCCGTCGGCGACCTGCTTGGTCATGTTGAACAGGCTGTCGAGGTTGGTGCGCATCACCGCGTCCCAGTTGACCTTGTCCATCTTCTTGAAGGTCATGTCGCGGGTAATGCCGGCGTTGTTGACGAGAACATCGATCGGGCCGAGCCGGGCCTGCGCCTCGGCGACGGCCTTGCTGCACGAGTCGTAGTCGGCCACGTCGCAGGCCACGGCCAGCACGTCGTAGCCGCGGGTCTTCATGTTGGCGACCCATTCGCCGTGCTTGGTGTTGCCGGGCGAGTAGGTTACGACGACCTTGTAGCCGGCGTCTGCCATCTTGGTCGAGATCGTCTCGCCCAGGCCACCCATGCCGCCGGTGACCAGGACCACGCGTTGTTGAGCCATGTTCATCTCCTTCGTCTGAAGTTGGTTGCTTACCGTTCCACCGTCAACGCCACACCCATGCCGCCGCCGATGCACAGCGAGGCGATGCCCTTCTTCGCATTGCGGCGCTGCATCTCGTGCAGCAGAGTCACCAGGATGCGCGCGCCCGAGGCACCGATCGGGTGCCCGATGGCGATGGCGCCGCCGTTGACGTTGATCTTGCTGGTGTCCCAGCCCATCTCGTTGTTGACCGCGCAGGCCTGCGCCGCGAAGGCTTCGTTGATCTCCAACAGGTCCAGGTCTTGCGGCTTCCAGCCGGCGCGTTCCAGCGCCTTCTGCGACGCGGGCACCGGGCCCATGCCCATGATCGACGGATCGAGCCCCGCGGTGGCGTAGCTGGCGATGCGCGCCAGCGGTGTCAGGCCGAGCTGCGCGGCCTTCTTGGCGCTCATCACCACCACGGCGGCCGCCCCGTCGTTCAGGCCCGAGGCGTTGCCGGCGGTCACGCTGCCGGCCTTGTCGAACGCCGGGCGCAGCCCGGCCAGCGCGTCGGCGCTGGTCTTCTTGTTGATGAACTCGTCGTTGGCAAACAGGATCGGGTCGCCCTTCTTCTGGGCAATGCTGAAGGGCACGATCTCGTCCTTGAACTTGCCGGCTTCCTGCGCGGCGGCGGCCTTCTGCTGCGATCCGAGCGCGAGCGCGTCCTGCTTGTCGCGGCTGATCTGGTACTTCTCGGCCACGTTCTCGGCCGTGATGCCCATGTGGTACTTGTTGTAAACGTCGAGCAGGCCGTCGACGATCATCGAGTCGACGAGCTTCCACTCGCCCATGCGCTGGCCGTCGCGCGAGCCGGGCAGCACGTGGGGCGCTAGGCTCATGCTCTCCTGGCCGCCGGCGATGACGATCTCGGAGTCGCCGTCGCGCACCGCCTGGGCCGCGAGCATGACCGCCTTCAGCCCGGAGCCGCAAACGGCGTTGATGGTGAGCGCCGGCACGGTCTGCGGTAGGCCGCTCTTGATGACGGTCTGGCGCGCCGGGTTCTGGCCGGCCCCGGCGGTGAGCACCTGGCCGAAGATGAGCTCGCCGATTTGCTCGCCGGAGAGCCGGGCGCGTTTGAGCAGCTCGACCACTACCGCCGCCCCCAAGTCGGGCGCCGGGGTCTTGGCGAGAGTGCCTCCGAACTTGCCCACCGCGGTGCGGGTGGCGGCGACGATGACGATGTCTTCCATGACGTTCTCCTTGGATGCGAGGGACAGATGTTCGGGACTCACGCGGCCTTGGCCTTGACGTAGCGTCCCGGGGCGGGTTCGATGACCGGGAACTCGCGGTTACCGGCGCTCTCGGGGGCAGCAACGAGCGCGCCGGCATGCTTCTCGAGCCAGCCGGCCCACAGCGGCCACCAGCTTCCCGGTTCGCTGCGCGCATGTTCGAGCCAGGCGTCGGCGTCGGGCGCGATCGCGCCGACCCAGTAGTTGCGCTTCTTCCTCGCCGGCGGGTTGATCACGCCGGCGATGTGGCCGCTGGCGCCGAGCACGAACGTGATTTCGCCGCCGAGCAGCTCGGTGCTCTTGTAGGCGGTCTGCCAGGGCACGATGTGGTCCTCGCGCGACGAGAACAGGAACGCCGGCACCTCGACCACTCCCAGGTCGACCGGCACGCCGCATTGCACCGTCGCGCCCGGCTTGCGCAGCTTGTTCTCGAGGTAGGTGTTGCGCAGGTACCAGCAGAACATCGGCCCGGGAAGGTTGGTGTCGTCACCGTTCCAGAACAGCAGGTCGAACGCCGGCGGCGCCTTGCCCTTCAGGTAGCCCGACACGACATACGGCCAGATCAGGTCGTTGGCGCGCAGCGCAGCGAACACTTGCGCCAGCTCGGTGCCTTTGAGCAGCCCGTCCTGGCCGATCGTTGCTTCACGCGCCACGGTGGACTGTTCGTCGACGAGCAGCCCGATCTCGCCGGCGTCCGAGAAGTCGAGCATCGTCGTCAGCAGGGTCAGGCTCGCGACCTTGTCGTCGCCGCGCGCCGTCATCACCGCGAGCGCGCTGGCGAGCAGTGTGCCGCCGACGCAGAAGCCCAGCGTGTTGACCCGGTCGGCGCGGCTGATCGCGAGCGCCACGTCCACCGCCTGCATCACGCCCTGCTCGAGGTAGTCGTCCCAGGTCAGCTGGCCCTGCTCGGGCCCGGCGTTGCGCCACGACACCAGGAACACCGTGTGGCCCTGCGCCACCGCATGGCCGACGAAGGAGTTGTCGGGCTGCAGGTCGAGGATGTAGAACTTGTTGATGCACGGCGGCACGATCAGCAGCGGGCGCTCGTGCACCTTGGTCGTGCTCGGCGTGTACTGGACGAGCTGGATCAGCTCGTTTTCGAACACCACGCTGCCCGGGCTGGTGGCGACGTTGCGGCCGACCTCGAAAGCCTTGTCGTCGGTCATCGACACCCGGCCCTTGGCGAAGTCCTGCATGAACAGGCGCGTGCCCTCGACCAGGCTGGCGCCTCCGCTGTCGAGCGCCGCCTGCAAGGCCTCGGGGTTGGTCGCGAGGCAGTTGGCCGGGCTCAGCGCATCGACCACCTGGCGCAGCACGAAGCTCCATTGGGCCTTGCTGCGTTCGTCGAGCGGCGCGGCGTCGAGCGCCTTGCGCAGCATTTCCGACTGGTTCAGGTAGGCCTTGGCGATGCCGTCGAAGCGCGGATCCTGGCGCCAGGGGTCGGCGGCGAACCGGCGGTCGACCGCCCGCGTCGCAGCGCCGGCGGTCGCCGCGGCCGTCCACCTCGACGTCATCTGCTGCAGCGCCTGGTGCTGCCATTGCGTGAAGGCGGTCGCGGCCTGCATCCAGGGCCCGAGGGCGTTGGCCGGATCGGCCGCCGCCCGCGCGGCGGGCGGCGCGAGCGCCTTCAGCAAGTCCTGTTGCGTCGCCATCAGATCGGCGAGCCAGCGGGTCGGGTCGGGTGTGGGGGTTGGCATGGTGAACCCTCCTCAATGCAGTTTCACGTGCGGTTCAGTGCGGCGCACGATGAGCCGGGCCAGCGTGTCGAGCGCGACCTTGGCGACGCCGTGCAGCGCCAGTTCGTGCATCTTGTAGAGCGACAGGTACATGCCGCGCGCGAACAGGCCCTCGACCATCAGTCCGCCCAACATGTTGCCGACCGTGCTGTGCTCGCCCAGCGAGACCAGCGAGCCGAAGTCGCGATAGCGATAGCCGGCGAGCGGCTTGCCAGCGAGCCGGCGCTTGATCTGGCCGAAGATGTGCGTGGCCTGCTGATGCGCCGCCTGTGCGCGCGGCGGGACCAAGCCGCCCTCGCCCTGATTGGCCTCGGGCCAGTGGCAGGCGGCGCAGTCGCCGATGGCGAACACGCTGTCGTCACGCGTGGTCTGCAGCGTCGGTCGCACGACGAGCTGGTTGATGTGGTTGGTCTCGAGCCCCGCAATGTCCTTCAGGAAGTCGGGCGCCTTGACGCCGGCCGCCCACACCACCAGCTCGGCTGCGATCACGCGGCCATCGCCCAGCCGCACCCCGTCGCGCAGCACCTCGGCGACCTTGGCCTTCGTATAAACCTCGACGCCGAGCTTGCGCAGCAGCGCTTCCGTTGCCTGCGACAGGCGCGGCGGCAGCGCGGGCAGCACGCGGTCCGCCGCCTCGATGACTCGCACCTTGATGTCCTTGTCGGGGTCAACGCGGTCGAGCCCGAACGCGACGACCTCGCGCGCCGTGCGGTGCAGCTCGGCAGCCAGCTCGACGCCGGTGGCGCCGGCGCCAATGATCGCGACCTTGAGCTGCTCGGGCCGCAGCGGCGTCGCCTGCGCATGGGCGCGGATGCAGGCGTTGACCATGCGCGCGTGGAAGCGCCGCGCATCAGCCAGCGACTCGAGTTTCATCGAATACTCGCCGACGCCGGGCGTGCCGAAGTCGTTGCTCTGGCTGCCCACGGCGATGACGAGGGTGTCGTAGCCAAAGGCGCGCTGCGGCGTGACCTCTCGACCGTCGTCGTCGAGCGACGGCGCGACGTGCACCTCGCGACGTGTGCGATCGAGCCCGATCATCTCGCCGATCCGGTAGCGGAAGCGGTGCCAGTGCGACTGCGCGAGGTAATCGACCTCGTGCGCCGAGAGGTCCATGCTGCCGGCCGCGATCTCGTGCAGCTTGGGTTTCCAGACATGCGTTCGATTGCAGTCGATCAGCGTGACGTCGGCGCTGCCCTTGCGTCCGAGCCGATCGCCGAGCTTCGTCGCGAGTTCGAGCCCGCCCGCGCCGCCGCCGACGATGACCACGCGGTGTCTCGCGGCACCATTGGTTTTCATCGACGCTTGTGAATGTGCGCCATGCCTCGAACCCGACCCCTGTATCCGCTCGGACCGCTGGTGCTCGCTGCGAGGCGTGGACGCTTGCGCGCACCAAGGTCGGCCTGGTGATCCGACGTGCAGGACAGCGAGACGATCGAACCGCTCGGCTACTGCATCCGCCGCGCAGGTCAACGTGCTGATCTTCATCGTCTTCATCGCCTTCATCGTCGTCACCATCGGCGGGCTCGGCATCAACAACAGCGCATGCCGCCGCCCGGCTTGCTGTAGCGCCGGTCGATGGCGAAGCGGAAGAACGCCTCCTCGCTCATCACAGGCACATCGGGATGGGCCGCCTTGCAGTGGGCGAGATACGCCTCGTAGTCCGGTGCACCGAGCACTCCCTTGAGCGCGTGCCCGATGCACGCCATCCTGTGGGCGAGCGCCTTCACGCGGCCCGGGCGCTTGCCGCCGGCGCCAGGCGCGAAGGGGTCGTCGTCGCCGGTTGGCCGGTCAGTGAGCAACGGCATAAGACACTCCGAGCGGGGCTTCGCGGTACTCCGTTTCCGCCGAGGTCGGCGCCGGTTGGCGCCATCCGCGCAACGCCATCCTGACGGTGAAGTAGGCCATGGCGACCACCAGGAGGGCGAACAAGATCGTGAGGCCCCCGCACAGGTAGTTGTTGAACGCGACCCGCTGCATGTCGGCGATGGTCTTCGCGGGAGCGATCAGGGTGCCGGCCGCCGCCGCCTCGCTGTACCTGTTGGCGAGTGCGAGGAAACCGATTTTCGGATCGCTCGAGAGCACCTTCTGCCACGCCGCCGAAAGCGTGCACACCAGCAGCCACGCCGTCGGCACGAGGGCGACCCAGGTGTACTTCTCGCGCTTCATCTTGATGAGCACCACGGTGACCAGCAGCAGTGCGATGCCGGCGAGCATCTGGTTGCCGATGCCGAACAGCGGCCAGATCGTGTTCACGCCGCCCAGCGGATCGATCGTGCCCTGGTACACGAAGTAGCCCCATCCGAACACGCACAGGATGGTGGCGACGATATTGGCTGGAATCGACTCGATGCGGCCGAGCGGCGCGTACACGTGGCCGAGCAGATCCTGGATCATGAAGCGCCCGGCACGCGTGCCCGCGTCGACCGCGGTGAGGATGAAAAGCGCCTCGAACAGGATCGCGAAGTGGTACCACAGCGCCTCCGTCGCCTTGCCGCCGAACACCTGCGCCATGATCTGCGCGATGCCGACCGCCAACGTCGGCGCGCCGCCCGCGCGATGCAGGATGGTGTGCTCGCCGACGTCCTTCGCGGTCTGGGTGATGAGCTCGGGCGTAATGGTCCAGCCCCATTCACTAATGACCCTGGCCGCCGTATCGACCGTCGGCCCGATCACCGCTGCCGGCACGTTCATCGCGAAGTAGATGCCCGGGTCGAGCACGCTCGCGGCGACGAGCGCCATGATGGCGACGAAGGACTCGGTCAGCATTCCGCCGTAGCCGATGAAGCGGGCCTGGCCCTCGCGCTCGATCATCTTCGGTGTCGTGCCGGAGGAGATCAGGGCGTGGAAGCCCGACACGGCACCGCAGGCGATGGTGATGAACAGGAACGGGAACAGCGAACCCGACACCACCGGCCCGGTACCGTCGATGAAGCGCGTCGTCGCCGGCATCCTCAGCTCTGGCTGCACGACGTAGATGCCGATGGCGAGCGCTGCGATGACTCCGATCTTCAGGAAGGTGGACAGGTAGTCGCGCGGCGCGAGCAGCAGCCACACCGGCAGCATGGAGGCGATCGCGCCGTACGCGATCACAGCCCAGGCGAGCTGCGGCGCGGAGTAGGTGAACAGCGGCCCCAGGGTCGCGCTCTCCGACACGTACTGGCCATACCAGATGGTGAGCAGCAGCACGATGACGCCGAAGGCGGACGCCTCCAGAATCTTGCCCGGACGGATGAACCGCATGTAGATTCCCATCGCCATGGCGAGCGGAATCGTCACCGCGACGGTGAACGAGCCCCACGGGCTCTCGCCGAGGGCCTTCACGACGATCAGTCCGAGCGCCGCCAGGATGATGATCATGATGGCGAGCGTGCCGACCGACGCGATGGCCCCGGCGACGGGCCCCATCTCCATCTTGACCATCTCGCCGAGCGAGCGACCGTCGCGCCGAATCGAGCAGAACAGGACCAGAAAGTCCTGCACCGCGCCCGCCAGCACGACACCGGCCAGCAACCAGATCGTTCCGGGCAGGTAGCCCCACTGCGCGGCGAGCACCGGGCCCACCAGTGGGCCGGCGCCCGCGATGGCCGCGAAGTGGTGCCCATAGAGCACGTACTTGTTGGTGGCGACGAAGTCGACCCCGTCGTGATGCCGCACCGCCGGCGTCATGCGCGTGTCGTCGAGCTGCAGCACCTTCTCGGCGATGAACTTGCTGTAGAACCGGTAGGCGATGAAAAACACGCACAACGCGGCCGTCACCAGCCAGGCGGCGCTGACCGATTCGCCGCGGTTGAGCGCGATGGCCGCAAACGAGAATGCGCCGAGGATGGCGAGCGCCGGCCAAATGAGAATCTGAAGCATCTTGTTCATGCTGGTCTCCAGGGGAACATCAGGGCGCTGCGCTGCACGTCAGCGGGCGGCGGCGCGTGTGCTCGCGCCGCGATGGCTGGCACCAGCCCCAGCGCAGCCAGAAACGCGGCCGGCTGATCGGCGTGGACCCAATGGCCTGCGCCATCAATCTCGACGGTCCGGGCCTGGGGAAACTGCTCGACAAATGCCGCGCTGTCGGCCGGCGTCACGTAGTCGGACAGCGATCCGGTGATCAGCGTCGCCGGCCCGTCGAATCGGCGTGCTGCCAACTCGGGCGGAAAGGCAGACAGCTCGGGGATCGCGGCGCCGATGGCCGGCAGGTTGAGTTGCCAATCAAAATGATCGTTCGTGACCACAAGGTTTTGCATCAGGAATCCGACGGTGGCGGCGTCGGGAATCCTCTCGATCATCTGGCGCACGACATCGGCGCGGTCGGCTGCCGCCCGAGGGTTGAGGCTCAGCATGGCCTGGACATAGGGCGTCAGGCGGTCCGCGTACAATACCGGCGCGATATCGACCACGATGAGGCGCCCGACCGACTCGGGGCTTTCGAGCGCCAGGGTCATCGCTGTTTTGCCGCCCATGCTGTGCCCGATGACGACCGGACGATCGAGTCTCTCACTGCGGATCAGTGCACGCACATCGGCCGCCATCTCGGAGTAGGTCATCGAATCGATCCACGGTGATCGGCCGTGGTTGCGCAGGTCAGCGCAAATGACCCGGTGTTCGGCCGACAGCGCACGGGCTATGCCGCGCCAGTTGCGGCTCGAACCGAAAAGCCCGTGCAGAACGACGACGGGCGGTCCGTCGCCCAAGGATTCGAACGCGAGTTGCAGCGGCATCGCTTTACCTGCTACTTCTTCTTCTGCGGCGGCAGATCGGTGCACACGCCTTCGAACAGTTCGGCCGCCATGCCGATCGATTCGCCGAGCGTCGGGTGCGGGTGGATGGTCTTGCCGATGTCGGTCGGCTCGCAGCCCATCTCGACGGCTAGGCAGACCTCGCTGATCAGGTCGCCTGCATGCGTACCGACGATTCCGCCGCCGATCACGCGATGTGTGGCCTCATCGAAGATCAACTTGGTAAAACCTTCGTCGCGACCGTTGGCGATGGCGCGGCCCGACGCGGCCCAGGGGAACACCGCCTTGCCAATCTTGATGCCCTCGGCCTTGCACTGCTCCTCGGTCTTGCCGGCCCAGGCGACCTCTGGATCGGTATAGGCCACCGACGGAATCTGCCGCGCGTCGAAGAACGCCGCCTCGCCGTGCGCGGCTTCGGCCGCCACATGCGCCTCGTGCACCGCCTTGTGCGCCAGCATCGGCTCGCCGACGATGTCGCCGATCGCGTAGATGTGCGGCACGTTGGTCCGCATCTGCTTGTCGACGTTGATGAAGCCGCGGTCGGTCACCGCCACGCCGGCCTTCTCGGCGCCGATCTTCCTGCCGTTGGAGCTGCGCCCCACGGCCACCAGCACGAGGTCGTAGAGCTGTGGCTCCTTCGGCGCCCTGTCGCCCTCGAACGCGACCTCGATGCCGGCCTTGGTCGCCTTGGCGCTCACGGCCTTGGTCTTCAGCATCACCTTGTCGAAGCGGTGGGTGTTCATCTTGTCCCACACCTTGACGAGGTCGCGGTCGGCGCCCTGCATCAGGCCGTCGAGCATCTCGACCACGTCGATGCGCGTGCCGAGCGTCGAATACACCGTGGCCATCTCCAGTCCGATGATGCCGCCGCCGACCACCAGCATGCGCTTGGGGATGACCTTGAGCAGCAGCGCGCCGGTGGAGTCGACGATGCGCTCGTCCTCGGGCATGAACGGCAGCTTCACCGCCTGGCTGCCCGCGGCAATGATCGCCTTGGCGAATTTGACGACCTTCTTGCCGCCGTCGGCCGCGACAACTTCGACATGGTGCGGATCGAGGAAGCTGCCGACGCCCGTGATCACTTCGACCTTGCGCGCCTTGGCCATACCGGCCAAGCCACTGGTCAGCTTCTTGATTACGCCGTCCTTGAAGGCGCGCAGCTTTTCGATGTCGATCTCGGGTGCGCCGTACTTGATGCCGTGGTCGGGCAGGTGCTTGACCTCGTCCATCACCGAGGCGGTGTGCAGCAGCGCCTTCGACGGGATGCAGCCAACGTTCAGGCAGACGCCGCCGAGCGTTGCATAGCGCTCGACGAGCACGGTCTTCATGCCGATGTCGGCACTGCGGAAGGCCGCCGAGTAACCGCCGGGCCCGGCGCCGAGCACGACCATCTCGCATTCGACGTCGGCCTTGCCGCTGTAGGTGGCGGCGCCCGGAATCGGCGCCACCGGCGCAGCGGGGGCCGCTGCCTTGGCCGGTGCGGCCGGCGCAGGGGCCGGCGCAGCGGTTGCGGCGGCCGCTGCCTCGACGACCAGGATCACCGAGCCCTCGCTGACCTTGTCGTTGACCTTGACCTTCAGCTCTTTGACCACGCCGGCGTGCGACGACGGAATCTCCATCGAAGCCTTGTCCGACTCGACCATGATCAGCCCGGTGTCGACGGCGATCGTCTCGCCGACCTTGACCATCACCTCGATGACCGCGACATCCTTGAAATCGCCGATGTCCGGGACGTTGACTTCCACGAATTGAGCCATGACCGCAGGTCCTTAGAACATGGTGCGCCGCATGTCGGCGAGCAGGTTGGCGAAATGGACATTGAAGCGCGCCGCGGCAGCGCCGTCGATCACGCGGTGGTCCCAGGACAGCGACAGCGGCAAGGTGAGCCGCCAGCTTGAGGTTTTGCCGTCGCTCGAATGCTGCTTCCAGTAGCTCTTGCACACGCCCATGATCGAAACCTCGGGCGCGTTGATGATCGGCGTGAAGTAGATGCCGCCGATGCCGCCCAGCGACGAGATGGTGAATGTGCCGCCGGACATCTGGTCGGGCTTCAACTTGCCATCGCGCGCCAGCTTGGCCAGTTCGCCCATCTCCTTGGTGATCTCGACGATGTTCTTCTTGTCGACGTCGCGGATCACCGGCACCATCAGGCCGTTCGGTGTATCGGCGGCGAAGCCGATGTGCCAGTAGTTCTTCAACACCAGCCCGTCACCATCGAGGCTAGCGTTGAACTCAGGGAACTTCTTCAGCGTCGCCACGGCCGCCTTCATCATGAAGGGCAGCATGCTGACCTTGACGCCGGACTTCTCGAGCTCCTTGTTCATTTGCACGCGGAACGCTTCGAGGTCGGTGATGTCGGCCTCGTCGTGTGTCGTCACATGCGGGATGACGACCCAGTTGCGGTGCAGGTTCGCGCCGGAGATCTTCTTGATGCGCGACAGTTCCTTGCGCTCTACCGGTCCGAACTTGGCAAAGTCGACCTTCGGCCAGGGCAGCAGGTCGACGCCACCGACACCGCCACCGGCAGGTGCGGCTCCGGCCTTCGGCGCGGGCGCCGCGGCGGCGCCGCCCTTGGCGAAGGCCTCGACATCGGTGCGCACAATCCGGCCATGCGCACCGGTGCCCTTGACCTTGCCGAGGTCGACCGAAAGTTCGCGCGCCAGCTTGCGCACCGCCGGGCCGGCGTAGGCGAGCGCGAGCGCCGCTTCATCGATGCCGCCGGATGCCGCGGCCGCAGCAGCCGGAGCCGCGGCCTGCCCAGCCGCCGCGGACACGGCCGGTGCGGCTGCCGCCGCCGACGCGCTGCCGGTGGCCAACGCCATGATGATGCTGCCCTCGTTGACTTTGTCGCCGACCTTGACGCGAATCTCCTGGACCACTCCGCCCAAGGGCGCCGGCACTTCCATCGTCGCCTTGTCGGATTCAAGCGAGACCAGCGGGTCTTCGGCCTTGACCGTGTCACCCACTTTCACGAACACCTCGATCACCGGCACGTCCTTGAAGTCGCCGATGTCGGGAATGCGCACTTCGGCCAGGCCTGCCGGCGCGCTCACCGGCGACGGCGGCGCGCTGACGCTTGGCTTGGCCGCCTCGGCCGGCGCAGCGGCAGCGCCTTCGCCCTCGAACTGCAAGATGACGCTGCCTTCGCTGACCTTGTCGCCGATCTTGACGCCGATAGCCTTGACCACGCCGCCCAAGGGCGCCGGCACGTCCATCGTCGCCTTGTCGGATTCGAGCGATATCAACGGGTCTTCGGCCTTGACCGTGTCGCCCACTTTCACGAACACCTCGATCACCGGCACGTCCTTGAAGTCGCCGATGTCGGGCACCTTGATGTCGATTGCCTGGCTCATGTTGTGTTGTCCTTGGCGTGTTAGACGGTCCAGGGCGCTGCGCGCTCGGTGTCGAGCCCGTACTTGGCGATCGCCGCGGCTACCACCGCGGGCTTGATTGTCCCCTCGTCGGCAAGCGCCTTCAGCGCGGCCACCGCCACGTAGTAGCGGTCGACCTCGAAGAAACGTCGCAGCTTGGCGCGGTAGTCGCTGCGGCCGAAGCCGTCGGTGCCCAATACCACGTAGCGCCGGCCGGCGGCCTGCACGTACTCGCGCACTTGGTCTGCGTAGTTACGCATGTAGTCGGTCGAGGAGATCACCGGACCCTCGTGGCCGTCGAGGCAGGCCTCGACCCAGCTCTTGCGCCGGACCTCGGTGGGGTGCAGCAGGTTCCAGCGCTCGGCGGCCATGCCGTCGCGGCGCAACTCGTTGTAGCTGGTGGCGCTCCAGAGATCGGCGGTGACACCGAAGTCGGCCTTCAGAAGATCGGCCGCGGCGATCACCTCGCGCAGGATCGTGCCGCTGCCCATCAATTGCACCCGCAAGCCCTTCTTCGCCGTCGGGCCGCCGTCCTTGAGCTTGTACAGGCCCTTCAGAATGCCTTGCTCGGCGCCTTCGCCCGCGACCTTGGGAACATCCGCCAGGCCGGGGTGCGGGTAGTTCTCGTTCATCAGGGTGACGTAGTAATAGACGTCCTCCTGCGCCTCGTACATGCGGCGCATGCCCTCGCGGATGATCGTCACCACCTCGTAGGCGAAGGTAGGGTCGTAGGAGATGCAATTCGGAATGGTGCCGGCGAGGATGTGGCTGTGGCCGTCCTCGTGCTGCAGGCCCTCGCCGTTGAGCGTGGTGCGTCCCGCGGTGCCGCCGAGCAGGAAGCCGCGCGCGCGGATGTCGCCGGCCAGCCAGGCCAGGTCGCCTACCCGCTGCAGCCCGAACATCGAGTAGTAGATGTAGAACGGGATCATCGGCACGTTGTTCGTGCTGTACGAGGTAGCCGCGACGATCCAGCTCGACATCGCGCCGCCTTCGTTGATGCCCTCCTGCAGCACCTGGCCGTCCTTCGACTCGCGGTAGTACATCAGCTGGTCGGCGTCCTGGGGCTTGTAGAGCTGGCCGACCGACGAGTAGATGCCGAGCTGCCTGAACATGCCCTCCATGCCGAAGGTGCGCGACTCGTCGGGCACGATCGGCACCACGTGCTTGCCGATGTTCTTGTCGCGCACCAGGGTGCCGAGCATCTGCACGAAGGCCATCGTGGTCGAGATCTCGCGCTCACCCGTGCTGTCGAGCAGGCGCTGGAAGGTGGCCAGCGGCGGGATCGTCAGCGACGCCGACTTGCGCCGGCGCTGCGGCAGGTAGCCGCCGAGCGCGGCGCGGCGCTCGTGCAGGTACTTCATTTCCGGGCTGTCGGCCGCCGGCTTGATGAAGGGCACCTTGGCCAAGTCGTCATCAGACACCGGAATCTGGAAGCGGTCGCGGAAGCCGCGCAGTGCATCGGCCGTCATCTTCTTGGCCTGGTGCGAGATCATCTGGCCTTCGCCCGATTCGCCCATGCCGTAACCCTTGACCGTCTTGGGCAGGATCAGGGTCGGCTGGCCGGTGTGTCTGACCGCTGCCGCGTAGGCCGCGAAGACCTTCTCGGGGTCGTGCCCGCCGCGCGTCAGGCTCCAGATCTCGTCGTCGCTCATGTCGGCGACCAGTGCCTTCAGTTCGTCGTACTTGCCGAAGAAATGTTCGCGCACGTAGGCGCCGCTTTTGCTCTTGAAGTCCTGGTACTCGCCGTCGACGCACTCTTCCATGCGCTTGAGCAGGATGCCGCTCTTGTCCTTGGCGAGCAGCTTGTCCCAGCCGCTGCCCCAGAGCACCTTGATGACGTTCCAGCCGGCGCCGCGGAACACCGATTCGAGTTCCTGGACGATCTTGCCGTTGCCGCGCACCGGGCCGTCCAGCCGTTGCAGGTTGCAGTTGATGACGAAGATCAGGTTGTCCAGGTTCTCGCGGCCGGCCAGGGAGATTGCGCCGAGCGACTCGGGCTCGTCCATCTCGCCGTCGCCCATGAATGCCCAGACCTTGCGCTGCGAGGTCTCGGCCAGGCCGCGACCTTGCAGGTATTTGAGGAAGCGCGCCTGGTAGATCGCCAGCAGCGGCCCGAGTCCCATCGAGACCGTGGGGAACTGCCAGAAATCGGGCATCAGCCAGGGGTGCGAGTACGACGACAGGCCCTTGCCGCCAGTCTCCTGCCGGTAGCTGAGCAGTTGGTCCTCGCTCAACCGGCCCTCGACGAAGGCGCGGGCGTAGATGCCGGGCGAACAGTGACCCTGGATGAAGAGAAGGTCGCCGCCGTGCTGCTCGGTCGGCGCGTGCCAGAAATGGCTGAAGCCGATGTCGTACAGCGTCTCCGCAGACTGGAAGCTGGCGATATGGCCGCCGAGCTCGGAGCTTTCCTTGTTGGCGCGCAGGATGATCGCCAGCGCGTTCCAGCGGATGATCGAACGCAACCGATGCTCGATCGCGCGGTCGCCGGACGACTTCTGTTCATGTTCGGGCGCAATGGTGTTCTTGTACGCCGTCGTCAGCGAGCGCGGCACGTACACGCCGACGCGCCCCGCCTCATCGACCAGTCGGTTGACGACGTAGTTAGTGCGCGCGCCCCCCCGATGCGCCTGCAGGGCTTTGAGAGCGTCGAGCCACTCGCTGGTCTCGCCGAGGTCGATGTCGTCGTCTGGGTTCATGGGTGTCTCCGACTTCAGTCTGAAGCGGGCCAATCCCCAACCGTGTTTGCCTGATCACGGAGTCGGCCCCTACATGCTGGTAATTCTGGTATTGCCGGTAATTCTGGTCAGACCACGATCGGTTGATTACATACAGGTGTTTTGCTATCCTCGTCAATACCGGTGCCTCAGGACGATTCGAAACGCAGCGATTCATGCAAAAAGCAGTTCCCCTCAGTGCCGTGGCGCATCCCCGGCGGCAGCGCCTTTCGGACACAATCACCTCGCAGATCGAGCAACTGATCGTCCACGGAACGCTCAAGCCGGGCGATGCCCTGCCCTCGGAACGCGATCTCTCCAAGCAGCTCGGCGTTTCACGACCGTCCTTGCGCGAGGCACTGCTAATCCTGGAAAGCCACGGCCTGCTGCAGGCCCGGCGCGGCGGTGGCTTCGGCGTCACCGACGTGACGGCATCGACCCTGACCGACCCGCTGGTGCACCTGCTGCAGCGGTATCCGTCGGCGGTCGACGACGTGCTCGAGTTGCGCCACGGCCTGGAGTGCACGGCCGCGTACTTCGCGGCGCAGCGCGCTACGGATGCCGACGTCAAGCGCCTGCGCGACCTCATGACGGCCATGAAACGGCGGCGCTCTAAGCGCGAACCACTCGAGGACGCCGATCTCGACGTCGATTTCCACATGACCATTGCCGATGCGTCGCACAATCTGGCGCTGGTGCATGTAATGCGCGGCATCTTCAACCTCATGCGCATCAACATGCTGCGCGCGCGCGAAGCGCTGCACCACCACCACGATAACGTGATCCTGCTCGACGACCAGCATGAGGCGATCGTCAAGGCCATCGTCGCCCGAGACCCGGCCGCGGCCCGCGACGCAGCCAACCTTCATCTCAGCTTCGTCCAGACCAGCCTGCGCGAGGACGCCGCTCCGCCCGTGCGCAAGCGGGCAGCTGCCGTTAGCAAGGCGAAGCGCCGATGAACTGGTAGACTGACGCAAAGCGTTCGTTTGCACGTACCTGAATGCATCAAGCTTCAAGGTTTCGAACCATTGCGAAACAACAACCGTTGCACGTTACGGACATCCCATGGTCGTCATCGTCGATACCGTTTCAGCCACGCCGCTGCGCCCGCGCCACCCCGAAAAGGTGAACCGGCCGGACGCGCTATCGCCGCCGAAGCCCGACTGGATCAGGGTACGCGCGCCGAGCACGCGCGGCTATGCCGACACCCGCAAGATCGTCAAGGAAAACGGCCTCGTCACGGTGTGCGAGGAGGCGGGCTGCCCGAATATCGGAGAGTGCTGGGACAAGAAGCACGCCACCTTCATGATCATGGGGGACACCTGCACCCGCGCCTGCGCGTTCTGCAACGTCAAGACCGGCATGCCAGGCGCGCTCGATGCGCTGGAGCCGGAACACGTCGCCGAGGCCACCCTCAAGCTCGGGCTTGCCCATATCGTGATCACTTCCGTCGATCGCGACGATCTCGCCGACGGCGGCGCCGCGCATTTCGCGCAGACCATCCGGGCGATCCGCGCACGTTGCCCGACCACGACCATCGAGGTCCTGACTCCGGATTTCCTGCGCAAGGACGGCGCGCTTGAAGTCGTGGTGGCGGCGAAGCCCGACGTGTTCAACCACAATCTGGAAACAGTGCCATCGCATTATCTCACCGTGCGCCCCGGCGCGCGCTATTTTTATTCGATCCGGCTATTGCAGCGGGTGAAGGAAATCGACCCTAGCATGTTTACCAAGTCAGGAATTATGGTCGGGCTCGGCGAAGAACGGCACGAGGTGTTGCAAGTGATGGACGACATGCGCTCGGCGGATGTCGATTTCCTCACTATCGGTCAGTATCTGCAGCCGACCCGCAAACATCACGCCGTGATGCGATACGTGCCGCCGGATGAATTCTCCGGCTATGAGAAGATCGCCTACACCAAGGGCTTCCTGATGGTGTCGGCGAGCCCGCTAACCCGCTCGTCGCATCATGCCGGCGATGATTTTGCGAAACTCAGGGCAGCGCGGGCGGCTATCTTCGGCTGAGCGATGATGGATGCCGAAATTCTCCAGCAAGCGCCGGGTTCGCCACACCGCGCCGCAGATGTTCGACCTGGTGGCCGACGTCGAGCGCTACGCCGAAGTCGAAGCCCTTGCGGCGCAGGTTACCCTCTCGGCACCGAAGCTATGGCTCGGCCACAACTTACGCTTTCGTCCCAGACTGACAGCCCCGCCTTGAAAAAGGACGAGGCTTTTTCGTACCACGCGATTGGCGGTGGCGTCCGATTTATGGTCAGCCATCAGCTTTTCCTTCCATCGTGTGTAAGACATCGCGGGTCTTTGTTCGGTGAAATCGAAGATAGTTGGCTACTTCAGTCTATCCGTGTTCCAGGACTCACGAGTCGCAGCGTGAAGACGCATGGGAGCAACGAAATCCAGACCATCGAGAGAGGTCCCGCTTTCGTCCAAAGCCCCATAGAGGTGATTGGCCGACAGCGCTGCGGCCATCGCATGCGGGCTCTCGATGCCTGGCTGGCGGTGGGGAAGGAATGCGCAGGAGCCTTGGCAGCAATGGCCATAACAGGATTGCCGTCCCGATGGAAGCAAGCGCGGTGATGGCCTTAACCACCCCTTCGATTCCGTAGATCGGCACCCAGAGTGTGTAAATCGATAATACATGGGTCAAGCCGCAGGCGAGAATAAACGCGGCAAACGCCCAGAAGAGCCAGCCGAAGCGAATATCAGACCTTTTCGATACGAAGATCGCAAGGGCGAAAGGAATGGAAAAGTACGAAAGTGCGATGATGGCATCGGAGACTACGTGAACGATCAGGACCTCCGGATCCCACAACAGGCAAAACCCATGAGGAGAAAACATGGTCGTATCAAAGAATTTTTTGATGCCTTCCAACATTTATTGCCTCGTTAGATTTTTGCTCCTGACCGAGCCGTGTTCCTTAGGCTGGGTACCCAGCGACCTTCGTGTAAACCTTTCAGATTTCGGCTTGCGTGTCGAACGCATACGTATTGCGACTCCTGAAGAGGTAAAGGCTGTGGTGCGGGCGGTGGTCGAACAGGTGAATGTGATCTGGAATCCCTCGCGTTGGCCGATCAGCGCGGCTTCAGGAGCGGAGCGGTTAGGCCCCGACGGCGTTTTGCATGGCAAGCACCAGCCCGAACTGAACCCTTGTAAAAAGGTTGAGCTCAGCTTCCATGAGCGACCGCAACCGGAATCAGCCACGCCGTCAAGGAGTTTGAGAGGGGTACCCATAACCACTCTCGGGAAAAGCCTGTTCCTCTTGCATATTTATCCAACACCTGAAAACGTTCAATCTTCCAAGATATGAGAACGGCGGACTCTGCTTACAATGATCCAGATGCCGAGCGCAGCGAGCGGTACGAAGAGCGCCGTCGCATAGGCGGGATCGAAATGCAAATAGCCGGCGCGATGCGCGGCCTCAGCCAATTCTTTGAAGAGAGACGTAGCATAATAAGTTATCGCTGCAACGGACAAGCCTTCTACCGTGGTTTGCAGCCGCAACTGCAACCGCGTGCGAGCATTCATCGACTTGAGAAGCTCTTGGTTTTGTTGCTCGAGCTCAACGTCAACCCTGGTGCGCAAGAGATTAGCCGCGCGTGTGAGCCTAAGCGAAAGATTGGCCTGCCGCGCCTCCGTAGAAGCGCAGGTCCTCATCGCGGGCGCCATGCGGCGAGCCAAAAACGACGTCCATGTGGGAAATCCAGCGACCTTGCGCTCACCAACAATCTGTAGCCGCTGAGTGACGATCTCTTCATAAGCTTTACTTGCGCCAAACCGAAATTGGCTTGCTGCTGCTCCCGCTTCAACGTCAGCAGCGAGCGCTGTGAGCTCATCCAGCATCTGGTGATTGTCGGTCAAATCTTTTGCATTGCGCATACGCTCGGTAACTTCGGCTAAGCGTTTTTCAGCCAATGCAATGGAGGGCGCGAGTCGTTGGGCTTCTGGCAACCCCAGCAAAGCCAAAGTCCGGTAAGTTTCGATATCGAGCAGATGCTGAACGATTGCCCCGGTCGATTCGCTGCCAAGGCCGCGGTCGACCAAAAGAATGCGGACGAAGCCTTCAGGTGTGAGCTGGAAATCCGTGGCATACATTGCTGTCCCGTCAGAATTTTCCGCGACCGCAAGACTGGAATGGTCGAACATGGCGTACAACGCTGCCACGTCTTCCGTTTGAGCGACCACGTTAAGGTCTACTGCAACCAGATGTGGACCAGGTTGGGCGACCAGTCGCATTGGAGATGCCAGCGAAGCCGCTGCGGGGTGGAATGCACCAGTCTTGGGATCGACCGGTACCTCCCACGTGTAAGTCGTGAACTCCGAGTGCTGCTCCCAACGCAGGTTCGTACCACCGAGCGACAGGCGGAAGTGTTTGTCTTCCGGCAGAGGCGTCTGAAGGCCGCGAGATCGGCATAGCTCAACCAATTGCTTGCGATCTGCCACCGCTCTCACGCCTGCCGTTTCAAAGGCAAAATGAAGAATGCGGGTCGCGATCGCCAATGCGTTGAACGGTCGGGCGTGCACTTCCCCCAAAACCGTCGTGCGCAGGGGATGCGGCACAAGCCGGGCAATTTCGCTCTCGCCGATCAGGACCCCGTTGTCCATGCACGTTCCTCCCGCTTAAAGACCCCCTCGCGCATTGGCGGAGCCTGCGCGGCGCGGGCGCCACAACTCACTCAGCGTTTCACAGCACGCGCATCAAGCCTACTGCACCGCGGACGTGGCGCGCGCAAACAAACGAGACCGCTATTGTAGTAACTCTGCAAGCAGCTTATTGGGAAAGCGGCGCTTTTGAACGATGGCATAAAAGCGCTCGGAAACTTCCCCTATTCGACAATACTCGACAAGAATCTTGTTTTCCAGCTCGTCCTGAACGACGATTGGCGGCACTACTGTCAGAGCCTGGCGTTCCCGGGCCAAAAGTCGCAACATGGCCATGTCATCAACCTCCGCCAGGATAAGCGGGTGTATTCCTGCCCGTTCGAGCACCCGATCAAATGCTAGCCGGATATCGCTCTCCATACTGGGAAGTAGTAAAGGCCATGTTTGGAGATCCTCAGGAAAAAGGAATTTTTTTCGACCACGCTTGGGATGACCAACCAAACTGACCGGCTGCTCATCTATGAGGTGATTGCGCAAGATCGAATGTGAATCGCGCGGAGCTGGGGTGTTCGCCAATACGATGTCGAGAGTATGCGCGTCGAGCTGTGCCAGCAGCTCCCGCATTGCTCCGGAGCGGACAACAATTTCAACGTCCGGTCTGGCAAGTATCGGCCGCAAAAATTCGAGCTGAAAATTCCGGGAAAGAGTGGGCAATGCCCCTACGCGCAAGATCTGGCGGTTTGTGAGAAAGTTTCCCTTCAGCGTGCCCAATAGTTCATCGCCGGCCTTGAAAACCGTATCGGCATAGTCGAGGGCAATTTTGCCCGCTTCGGTCAAAATGAGGGCTTTGCCACTTCTTTCAAATAGTTTGTGGCCAATCTGCCGCTCAAGCTTTTGCAGCTGCACGGACACCGCCGACTGGGACAAATGTAGCTGCTCAGCCGCGCGCGTCAGATTTCCCAATCGCGCAACCGCCCAAAAGTACCGCAAGTGGTTGTAGTTCAAGGTCGCCATATCGTTCTATATAAACGAACGATATCACATAAACAATGAATTTTTAAGCCGTCGTTTTTCACGCTATTCCGTTCAAGTGACGACGACGACTCTGAACTGGGAAACTTCCGCGTGGACATTCATCTTTTGCCATTGCTTGCCCCTATTTTGCTTCTGGTGACCGCACTTTTTGGTTGGTTGTGGCCGGGCGTTCGACCGAGATACTTTGCCGGCCTTGCCGAAATATCCACGATTGCAGTCGCCGCTATCGCGATGCTTTCTGCGGCGATTACTTACAGCCAGGGCTCGGCGACTAGCGCAGTAATTGGGCTTTATGGCCTGGGCTTATCCGTCAGGCTCGACAGCATAAGTATCGTTATGCTTCTTCTGGTCTCTTTTGTCGGCTGGGTCGTAACGCGATACTCCAGAACATATCTAGACGGAGAAGCCCGGCAAGCAGTGTTCACTGCCTGGCTTTGTGCGACCTTGGCTTCAGTTCTTCTTTTGGTCATCGCAGGCAATCTCTTTCAACTGTTCTTTGCCTGGATCGCAACGAGCCTTTCACTGCATCGGTTATTGCTATTCTATCCCGAGCGTTCCGGCGCTCAGCGGGCCGCTCGCAAGAAGTTCATTATAGCGCGGATCGCCGACGTCGCGCTGCTCGGAGGGCTCATATGCCTGATACTGCGCTACGGCAGTGCTGATATCGCAGCGATTTCAAACGCCGCAAAGCTTGACGCGGGAGGCCCGGTGGCAACGCTGGCGGTCGGCCTGCTCGCTGTAGCAGCCATCCTGAAGTCCGCTCAATTTCCGACCCATGGCTGGCTTACGGAGGTTATGGAGACGCCCACGCCGGTATCTGCCCTGCTACATGCCGGTGTGATCAACGCCGGCGGATTTTTGCTGATCCGGTTTGCGGACTTCATGGTGCTGGCACCAGGCATTCTCGCCATGCTCGTCATTATCGGAGGTTTCACGGCGATCTTTGGCGCCTTGGTGATGTTGACTCAATCTGCGGTGAAGACCTCCCTTGCCTGGTCAACCGTGTCACAAATGGGCTTCATGATATTTGAATGCGGCCTTGGCTTATTTTCGCTTGCGCTCCTGCATATCGTTGCCCACTCACTCTACAAGGCGCACTCGTTTCTGGCTTCCGGCGGCGCTGTGGGCCGCGTTGCCACCATACAGCGGCCGGGGCCCGTCGCCATTCCAAGCGTCAAAGCGGTAGCGCGGGCCTTTGGCCTCTCCCTGGTGATTTATCTCGCCATAGCTCTGGCGCTTGGATTTTTTCATAAGTCGCCGCAAAGTATAGCGCTAGGGGTCATACTGGTCCTTGGGGTCGCCTACTTGTTCGCACAAGGTTTTGCGGACGCGGCCCCAAAGCAGTTGACTAGGCTTACAGCCGTGTATGCCGTTGCTACTTCGGTCAGCTATTTCGCGCTTCAATCTGTCGCACAGTGGCTTACTGCTTCAGCTCTTCCGCCTGTTCCCACGCCCGGTGCGCTCGAATGGACGTTGATCGTTCTGGCGCTCGTCAGCTTTGGTCTCGTCGCCTTTGCGCAGTCGATATTTCCTTTATGGGCATACCATCCCGCGGCTGCGGGAGTGCGCGTCCATCTTTCCAACGGCTTGTACGCCAACGCCCTCTTCGATCGTCTAATCGGCGGCTGGTCGGGTCGTAAAACTTTCAAAACCTTGCAGCAGGGCTAAATGAAGTCACGCAACAACCTGGATCATCAAATAATTCATCAAGCCGCAGCCAGAGCGGCGAGATCCATACCTCCGCTGTGGCCGCTCGCTTCGAGCGTCGCGGTCAATCCCTTTCTTGGCCAGACAGACGAAAGTCTTGCCCAAACAAGTTCGCGCCTACAAAGAGTTGTCGGGACTTCCGCCACGATGCCGCGAAGCTGGTATGCAAACCAGCTTGCAGCCGGTTTCGTGACGGACGGGGATCTCATGGAAGCCTTGGCGAACGCTCCGGAGGAATTCCGGCCGGCCGATCTCGTTTCACTAAGGGCCGTCGCGGCCGAGGCGGGCGCGCCCGGCGATGACAAACTTCCAAACCTTGCTGACCTCGCCTCCAACGTCTCGGGGATCGATTGGTGTGGCATCATTGCCGATCGCTTCGGTGCCTGGGCTGGAGGATATTTCGACCAGGGTCAAGCTCTCTGGTCCGCGCCACATTCGGCCAACACTTATGCTGACTGGCGCGCCTTCGCTGTTCACGACCTCACGCCGGAAATCATGGGGCTCGCTGGCTTTGCATCCCATGTCTCACAAGCGCCACCGTCAGCCGCAGATGCAATCGTCCGAGCGACCAAGCAACTGGGCTTAAGCAGTGAGGCGTTGGACACCTACTTCCATCAGCTTTTGATGACACTCGGCGGATGGTCCCAGTACGCTCGGTATAAGTTGTGGCAGGCCGAATTGGCCGGCTCCTCCGACGAAACGATCATCGGCATGCTGGCGATTCGGCTGATCTGGGAAGAAGCGTTTCAGGCTCATTATGCGGAAAGTATCGCCCAAGAATGGAAAATTGTTCGACGCAAGCATGAATTGCCGGTGTCGGCGAACGAAAACACAGTACTTGACGCCATACTACAGGAATCTTGCGAGCGGGCATTCCAGCGTCGCTTATCGGCCGTGTTAGGATCGAAAGGTGACACCACGACCGTCCGGCCGATCCTGCAAATCGCCTTCTGCATCGACGTTCGTTCCGAAGTATTCAGACGAGCGCTTGAGTCCACTAGCCCCGATATCCAGACGCTTGGCTTTGCAGGCTTTTTTGGGCTGACAATCTCGCATCGCTCATTTGCTTCTGACGTTCCGGAACTCCGCCTGCCAGTTCTCCTGAATCCCAATGTTACGACCTCCGCAGGCGGTTTTTCAGATAATTCCAGCGATGTGGCGGCAAGGATCAGAGCGCGGGCTAAGCGGGCATGGGGACGATTCAAGCTTGCCGCGGTGTCTTCGTTTGCGTTTGTAGAAGCGACGGGACCTGTCTATCTCGGAAAACTTCTCGGCGATGCTCTTGGCTTATCTTCTTCCGCGGCGCAAATCGAACCCCAGCCTCGCTTTGATCCGGAAATTGATCTCACGGTAAAGGTCGATACAGCCGAGACTATTTTGCGTGCAATGTCTCTGACCCGAGATTTTGCACGATTTGTCTGCCTGGCGGGCCATGCCGCTACCGTCGTCAATAACCCGCACGCGAGCGCGCTTAACTGCGGCGCCTGCGGCGGATACGGTGGTGACGTTAATGCACGTTCGCTGGCATCCCTCCTAAATGATTCAGATGTGAGATGCGGACTTGTCGCCAAGGGTATCGAGATTCCCGCGGACACCAGGTTTGTCGGCGCCCTTCACGACACCACAACGGACCGGGTTGTCTTGTACGCAAGTGACCATCCGAGAGCAGATCATCTTGATGATCTTAAGAAGGTCAAAGGCTGGCTCTCTCAGGCGGGTAAACTTGCTCGCCTTGAGCGGGCCAGTCGTCTTCCCGGCGCCAGCGGCCAGCGCAGCGTCATTCAGAGAAGCCGCAACTGGGCGGAAGTCAGACCGGAATGGGGGCTTGCCGGATGTGCTGCATTCATTGCGGCACCGCGGGCACGAACGCTGGAAAGCAGGTTGGATGGACGAGCATTCCTGCACGACTATGTCTGGACCAAAGACAAGAACTTTTCTGTTTTGGAATTGATCATGACTGCTCCGGTCGTGGTCGCAAGCTGGATCAGCCTGCAGTATTATGGGTCAACGGTTGCGCCTGACGTATTCGGCGCGGGAAACAAGCTCCTGCACAATGTCACCGGAGGGATCGGGGTTATTGAAGGCAATAGTGGATCGATTCGGACCGGCCTGCCCTGGCAGTCGATACATGATGGGCAAAAATACATGCACGATCCCCTGCGTCTTTCAGTGTGTATCGAGGCCCCGCGCGAAGCCATGAACGATGTCCTATCGCGTCACAAGGAAGTGCGCGCGTTGTTTGACAATGGATGGCTCCATCTTTTCGCGCTCGACGATCAGGGACGAATGGCGTGGCGCTATGCCGGCGATTTGAATTGGACGTCTGTTGCCTCTGTGCAAAGCGAATCCCCTGAAATGGAAATTGCCGTCTGATGGTCAAGCTGCAAGGTACTCGTAGGTCCTCGTAAGAATAAAGCCGAATATGAATCGAGAACGTCCATCGTCCGACACTTTACCGGACCAGCGCGCACGGGAAAACGCAGACTCCCCTCGCCGCCTCGTTCTTCGGCGACCGGATGATTTTCACGTTCATCTGCGGGATGGTTTAATGCTGAACGCCTTGGTGAATGCAACCGCCAGGCAGTTTGGGCGAGCCATCGTGATGCCCAATCTGGATCCGCCGGTCACGACCGCCGCCGGAGCAGAAGCCTATCGGTCACGCATCCTTGCGGCTCTGGGCGAGCAGGACGATTTCAAGCCGTTGATGACGGTCTATCTGACCGACAATACGAAAACTCCCGATTTGGAGGCCGGCTTCAAGGCTGGTGTTCTGACGGCCGCTAAATTTTATCCGGCGCACGCCACGACCAATTCGGCTCTTGGTGTCACAGACCTGCGCAATCTCTACGGTGTTTTCAACGCTATGGAGCGCCTCAAAATGCCATTGCTTGTTCATGGCGAGGTGTCGGATCCCGATGTCGATGTTTTTGATCGGGAGAAGGCGTTCATCGATCGCTATCTCGCCAAATTGGTCAACGCATTTCCTGCCCTCAAAATTGTCCTGGAGCATATTACGACTGAGGAGGCCGTAGACTTCGTGGTTGCCGCCGGTCCTAATGTGGGGGCAACAATCACGCCGCATCACCTTTCGATCAACCGCAACTCCATGTTCCATGGCGGATTACGTCCTCACTTCTATTGTTTGCCAATCCTCAAGCGTGAGCATCATAGGCTTGCGCTTCGTCGCGCCGCCACTTCAGGCAATCCCAAGTTCTTCCTCGGTACAGATTCGGCGCCGCATGATATTTCAACCAAACAAAACGGTTGCGCCTGTGCCGGCATTTTTAATGCCGACGTCGCCATGCAGGTCTATGCACAAGTCTTTGAAGAAGAGGCATCGCTCGACCGTCTCGAAACGTTTGCCGCCGAACATGGCGCTCGTTTCTACGGCCTGCCGCTCAATCAGGGCAGGATCGCGCTTGAAAAAACCGGATCGATTGTCTCGGCCGAGTTCCCCGCCGGCAAGTCGAGGATCGTGCCTTTTAAAGCAGGCTCCGCCATCTCTTGGTCTTTTGTTGGCAAGGTTGCTGATGAACATCACTCCTAGCAAAAAGAACAACTTCCTTCCTTATGCGGGCCGGAAAGCAGTTCTGGCGACCATGCACAGCAAGCATACTGCGGTTGCGCCCGCGCTGCGAGCCGGCGTAGGCCTTGAAATCGTGACGGCAACGGGGATTGACACTGATCAACTCGGTACGTTCTCAGGCGAGATCCCTCGAAACGGAACAATGCTCGAAGTTGCGATTAGCAAGACGCGGCTGGGTATGAAAGCAAGCGGCCTTTCTTTGGGGTTGGCCACAGAAGGCACGTTTGGTCCTCATCCAGCTTTACCATTCTTGGCTGCAGGCATCGAGCTCATGACGTTTGTCGACGACGAACGAAAGATCGTTGTGAGCGAAAGCTTTGTTGCTCCACACACTAATTTTGACTATCTGGTTGTTGCTCCCGGAGAGGATCTCAAAGGCTTTCTTGATCGTGTCGGCTTTCCATCTCACGCCTTGATTGTACGTCCAAACGAAGGGAGCCCATCGCAAGGTCTCGTCAAAGGAATACTTGACGCCTCCGATCTGGGTCGAGCGATCGCAGTCGCCGCATCGCTCTCTAGCGACGGCAAGGCCCAGCTGGAAACCGACATGCGGGCGCATCTCAATCCGACCCGCATGCAAAGCCTTGCGCTATTGGCTGAAAAGTTAGCCAAGCGATTGGCAACCGCCTGTCCCGAATGCGACGCGCCCGGTTTTGGTCGTACCGAAACGCGAGAGGGATTGCTATGCGAGGCTTGCGGTGCGCCAACCCAGATGATCGCTACTGAAGTTTTCTCCTGCGCGAGCTGCAGCTACAGGGAAGATCGACCGCGCTTCGACGGCTTGAGAAAAGCGCCCCCGGGAAGTTGCCCAGAGTGTAATCCTTGAGGAAAGGTCCTCATCAAACCGTCCAAAAGATCCGGCATTAATCGATGCGTTAATCGCGAGTACGAGATGCAGACACCACAGAGCCCAGCTCTGAAGCGCGCGATGGAAGATATCGCATGGATTCTGAACAATCCCGCGACCAGCCCTTGGCTGAGAAGAGCCATTGTTGGCGCAACCCAGAACGACCCGATATCGGTGCTGAACGATCTCGAAATCTTGAAAGACGTTCTCGTTAGGTGGGCGAATGCCAACATCGAAACGACAACCGAGTAAGACGGGCCCGATCAAAAGCTAGGTTTTCCTGATCGCCATTGGAGTAAACATCCTATGACGCACTACCGTTCGGTTTCAGGAGTGTCCGCTATTGTCGATCGCTTCGATACTTTTTTGATCGATCAATTTGGGGTTATTCATGATGGAGACCGGCCCTACCCGGGCGCGCTTGACTGTCTCAGAAAGCTAAAGGCCCTTAACAAAGAGGTCGTCCTCCTCTCCAACTCCGGCAAGCGGTCTGGAGCAAATGTTGAGAGGCTACTGAGGCTCGGCTTCGCTCGTGAATGCTTCGATCACGTCGTTACTTCCGGTGATGTCGCGTGGCATTGCATTCTCAATCGAACGCTAGGTGGCCCCTTTTCACCAAGCAGCAAAATCTTTCTCGTTGGGCACGATGATTACGACTATGGCTTCGAAGCGCTCGACTTGACCAGGATTGAAGACCCTACCAACGCGGATTTCATAATAATTGCGGCAAGCCAAGCGCCACGAACATCCCTCGCAGAATATGGCGAGAGACTGCTAGCCGCCGCGGCAGCGAATATTCCGGCACTTTGCTGCAATCCAGACAGGATGATGTTAACGCAATCAGGTTTGCAACCGAGCGCCGGCGAGATTGCCCTGCTCTATGAAAGATTTGGCGGGAAAGTCGCTTATATTGGCAAGCCGTATTTGGAAATGTACCGCTACGCGAGCAAGACGGTCGCTCGGAAGACGTTGGCACGTGGTCTTGCGATCGGCGACAGCATTGAGCACGATATTGGCGGTGGTCACAAAGCAGGCCTTACTACCCTTTTAGTCCGAACCGGAATTTCGGGCAATTTGAGCAACCAAAGATTGAACGAAGAAATGCACCGACATGGTGCTTTTCCTGTGTTGCCCCAACTCTAAACTGGTAAAGTCTTCAATCAGCAGCAGAGTTTTGTCTGGCGCCCGTTCGTTTTCGCATGGCTAGACGGTCACGCCCGCGCTATACAAAAGGGCACGCTATTAGACAGGGTTTTCCTCAGCTATACGATTTCATTGCCTGCCAAGCGCAGAAATCCATTGCGATCGGGCTCTGAAACAGCAAGCTTCCACTGCAATGCAGCGGGAAACCGCTCTTCGCGGGCTCGTCGCCGGTTTCTAGTGAGAGATTTGTAGAGAGCGACAAGCTACCGCTCTTCACGCCAGCAGGTCTATGAATCTTAGGGCGACGCTAGTTTCGCATGGAGCGTTTGCGTACAAACTACGCGGCCGGTGCCGTCCTACGTCCGTGCAAAGGTTGATGTCGGTGGGAGCTCAGTTGCGGCTCCCTCGAGAAAGACCTCATTCCCGAGTGCAGCGATGGGCAGCCGCAAATTCGGCATTCAGAAACAGTTGTGACGGGTCGCCGAAATGGCAGCGCATCCGGTCAGCTCCTCCCGTAGGAATAATGTTTGGTACTGCTTCGCCCCACGCAAACGCCCGTAAATATACGGTAGTGAAAACCGTTGGCTAACCCGCATATTCTGCTGGTAGCTGAGGTGAGGATCAAGATTAGACTATTCAAGAAAGCGAGAGTCTACTCCCGCTGCGGGCGTCCGTGGAGTTGCTCTTATCACCTGTCTTCGGCAATGGTGAGCTCGTCTGAGGTTGGAAACGCGATGCTGAGAAGCTGAAAGAAATGATAAGCTTGCAGGAACGCAATTGGGAGGCCGCACTGAGGCTTTCCGTAGCATCGAGCGGGATGTAGCTCTACGCGAATTAGGTGCGTTTCAGACCACCCTGCTAACCTTGATCCGCAGGCTCGATTTAAGCATCGAGCGAGCTATTGATTGAACATCCGAATCCCAACCTAAAAGCAACGCCTAGCGTAACGGCATAGAGCGGCCAAGTCGACTCTCAGCTCAAAGCGTAGCGCCCTTGGCTTCCGCCGCCGCGATCTGCATGCGCTACTGTGGCAGCTAGACCTTGGCCGGCAAAAGGCGTCGGCTTGTAGACCAACTCCTAGCCACTCTATGCCAGTCATTGGATACGATCGACTGGCAGAACTTGCGATGACCAGCTCGCTACGGCCAAGGACGCTTTGATCGATAGGCTACGTGATGGGATTCCGCGCCTCACGCCACTCTTACTGATGCAAGAAACTTGCTTACTTCAAGTTTCAGGCGATTACTATCCCCCGATAGTGACTGGGCTGCAGAGAGGACTTGTGAAGATGCTGATCCTGTTTCGCCTGCGCCGCGCTGGACGTCAGTGATGTTGGACGAAACCTGCTGGGTACCCTGGGCTGCTTGCTGCACATTGCGGGAAATTTCTTGAGTTGCGGCGCCTTGTTCTTCCACAGCAGCAGCGATAGTTGACGAAATTTCGGAAAGGCGCTCGATCGTCGTCCCAATCTCCTTGATCGCGCCAACTGATTCCTCAGTTGCTTTCTGAATCCCCTCGATTTGGTGACCAATTTCGCCGGTAGCCTTTGCCGTCTGTTCGGCGAGCGCCTTGACCTCCGAAGCGACTACCGCGAAGCCTCGACCGGCCTCTCCGGCACGAGCAGCTTCGATTGTCGCATTTAACGCTAACAAATTGGTCTGACCGGCAATGCTGCTGATCAAGTCGACCACGTCGCCGATCCGGTTGGCGGCTTGCGATAGCGCGCTGACGCGTTCGTTGGTCTTGTTGGCCTGCACAACAGCTTCTTGAGCAACTCGAGCCGACTCCTGCACTTGGCGGCTGATTTCGGTGATTGACGAAGAAAGCTCTTCCGTTGCAGAAGCGACCGATTGAACGTTGGTCGAGGCTTCTTCTGAGGCCGACGCGACAGCGACGGAAAGCTGTTGAGTTGAATCTGCTGTATGCGTCAGCGTTCCTGCCGCCGCCTCTAGCTCAGTGGACGCGGACGCGACCGTCTCGATGATGTCTCCAACCGCTGCCTCAAAATCACCGGCGAGCTTGTGCATATCGGCTTTACGCTGCACCGCCGCGCGGGCTTCCATATCCTTCTTTGATTCGACATCAAATCCCAATTTTGCCTGAAGAGCCTGGATATTGCGGAGCGCGGTTCCGATCTCATCATCTCGTTCTACGACCACCCGACTGTCAAACCGGCCTTGGGCGATCGCTGCCAGCACCTCGTTTGCATGGGCAAGCGGCCGGTTGATCGCGCGAATAGTTAGAAGGGCGAGGAAGCCGCCTAATAGCACGGCAACGCAGATGGAGATTGCAATCGCGACGTTTGCCCAAAAATTTGCACGTTCGGTTGCCTCATATTCGCTTTTTCCACCACTCACCTGAAGCGCCACGAGTTTCTCGAGATTGACCTTGGCATCCACGAAAAGGGGAGCCATTTTCTGGGCAACATGAGAGTTCAATTGGTCGTAATTCTTTTCGGCAAGCAGGGAAAGACCCGGCTTTAGTCCCTTTTCGACGTATGCCGAGCGGGCGGCAATGAACGCATCGGCTGCCGCCTTCTCTTCGTGCGAATGAAACGCCTTCGTGTAAGACGACCACACGCGCGAAATCTGCTCGATATTTGCTGCAATCTTTGCGGCTGCGTCGGCGGGAACCTTACCTGACTTAGAGTCAGCGACTGCGCCGTATAGCGTAAGGGCGTTTTCCTTCAGCCGGTCGTTGATTTCGAAAAGCTGAGCCATGGGGACAGCGCGGTCTTCGTAGATTGTCTTCGCGTGCTGATCGATCTGCTGCATCGCGCCGTAACCGACCGCGCCCACAGCTAGAATAAATGCGACCATGACCCCGGTCATTGTCAAAAGGCGCGCTTTGAGCGTTGCCGTAAACGGGGAGAACACATCTGCAAACGAGCGCTTGCGAATCATACCAGCGTCAATCCGATATCCCTTGCCGCCGCCTCCATTGATCTCGGCGTAAACGCCTTCGGCTTCCTCGCGCTGGTCCTGGGGAAGCTTGGAACGGATCGACATATACCCAGAGATCTGACCAGCTTCATAGATTGGCGTTGCGCTGGCAAGCACCCAATAGAAATCGCCGTTCTTGCGGCGGTTCTTCACAGCGCCAGCCCATGGCTTGCCGGCCTTGATCGTGTCCCACAAATTCTCAAAAGCGGCTGGAGGCATATCCGGATGACGGACAATGTTGTGCGGCTGCCCCATCAGCTCTGCATCGTCAAAGCCCGCCGCGTCGACAAAAGCTTTATTGAAGTAAGTAAGCTTGCCCTTCAGATCGGTCTTTGAGACGATCAGCGTATCCTCACCAAGATGATATTCGTTGTGGGTGACAGGAAGATTTTTGCGCATCTCGATTCTCCGTTAGCTGGATTTGAACTTTTGAGAGATCGTGGGCCGTCCCGGTGCCGCGAAATTTACAACGCGGCGGCTTTCGACTTGGCGACCTCGAGCATTTTGTTGATGCGATCGAAGTGGCCTAACAGCTGAGTTCTGCGGTCTTCGTCTAAGATTAAATCAATGAACTGGCGCGTTCGTGCACAAGAGATATCAAGCAATTCGATTGCGCGCTGCAGCTCTTGCTTGGTTTCAAACGATGTCTCAGCCAATTGGCCGACGGCATTTGCCAGTTGTTGCAAGACAATTGATGCTTCACTCGGGCGCGGCCGACGTTGAGGCCTAAAAGAGACAATATTGGTCATTTTGGCTCTGCTCCTATCAGCAGGCAGATTTGATCCCAAGAGCAAAAGATTTTTGGAAGGGTCTACGGACGGGATTGACGGCTAAGCGAGACAAAAACCGTGTCACAGGTCCGCGCCTGTTGACTGCGAATCTAGTAATCTTCAGCTAACGACGCCTTAATCGCAGCAATTCCAACGTTCGGTAATACTACGGAGCGAGTGTTCGTGTTTGTACGACAAAACTCGATCTCAGTGGGTTCGCTTGGCACTCGACTTTCATGCTTTCGTTTACGGTGACGCAGGCCTCCTCACAACATCAGTCACACTGGCAAACCAAGTTGATTTAACGCAAATCTCGAATGACGCTTCTGCGATCAGAACTTCAATTTGCGCACCCGAACTTGAGCATCAACTGGAGATTGGCCATACTAAGACTCTAATCCGTGACCACTCACGGGTGTGCACGAAGCGCGTGTTCGCCGGCTCGCTCCACGGCCAGCTTTGCGTTGATAGGCGTCAAGATCGACGTCAACAATTTCAAGTCTGCGGATTGCAACTTGATTTTTCAGTTCCTCACGCGCTTCTTCATATTCAATCATTTCTACGACGCATGTGAGATGATTAGGCTTGCGCAAAAGACCGTGCTATCGTTTGAGGCCTCGCAAGTGCGCGTCGCCACGGCAATCGGACTTAGTTCCGCTTTGAGCAAACCTTGGAGGGTATCCATAACGTTGGATTGACCTGAAGTACTCGCTCTTCTGGGCAATCTGATCATAGTGCTCACAATTCTGCCTTTCATCTGCTACGTGAACAGGGCTGTTCTCTGGAGGCAGCCCTGTGCAATTTCAGCCTGCTCGCACGGTCGTTAGGAACTTCGTCACTTCCATTTTCAGCCGGTTGCTATCGCCCGACAGCATTTGCGCTGCAGATAGCACTTGAGACGATGCTGACCCGGTCTCGCTCGCACCGCGTTGCACATCTGTGATGCTGGAAGAGACCTGCATGGTCCCCTGTGCGGCTTGTTGCACGTTGCGGGAGATTTCCTGAGTCGCTGCTCCCTGCTCCTCCACTGCGGCCGCAATGGTCGAGGAAATTTCCGATAGCTTTTCGATGGTCCCGTGGATATCCTTAATCGAAATCACCGATTCTTGCGTAGCTGCTTGGATGCTCGAAATCTGCTGGCCAATTTCGCCAGTTGCCTTCGCCGTCTGTTCCGCCAACGCCTTCACTTCGGAGGCAACCACGGCGAATCCGCGACCAGCTTCACCCGCACGGGCCGCTTCAATGGTCGCGTTCAACGCCAGCAGATTGGTCTGACCGGCGATCGTGTTGATTAGCTCGACGACGTCACCGATACGGGTAGCGGCTTTGGACAACTCGCTGACCCGCTCAGTGGTAGAGCGAGCCTGGTCGACAGCTTCGTTCGCCATCCGTGCCGATTCCTGCACTTGCCGGCTGATCTCGGTAACAGACGACGACAATTCTTCCGTGGCTGACGCAACCGACTGCACATTAGTCGATGCTTCTTCGGACGCCGCCGCGACAGTGGTGGTGAGTTCCTGGGACCGTTCCGCTGTAGTGGTAAGCGTCTTGGCAGAGGCTTCCAGTTCTGTGGAGGCCGAAGAAACAGTCTCGACAATCTCGCCGACTGCGGCCTCGAACTGGTCGGCAAGCTTGATCATTTCGGCCTTGCGCTGCTGCGCCGCAATCTCGTCCTGACCGCGCTTTGCTTCAGCCTCCTCCCGGGCTTTTTGCTCGGCCTTGACTTTGAATGTTTCGACGGCCTGCGCCATGTCGCCGATTTCATCACCGCGGCCGAGGCCAGGCAGCACCACCGAGAAATTGCCTTCGGCGAGTTCGCGCATTCCGGCGCACAGACCGACTACTGGCTTGGAGATTGCGCGTCCTATCAGCCAAGCAAGCGCGATGCCCAAGACCAAGCTACCAATTGCGAGCATCATTACGAAGTGTTCGGTGGAGACCATTGCCTCGGTGGTCTCGTGTTCGATCTTTGCTTCGTCGGCGATTCCGGATTGCTTGATTTCCTCAGCATCAGCGCCGATCGCCTTCGCGAAAACCGCCATCTCGCCATTCACAAGAGTTTCAATCTCATGAGTGTTGTGAGCCGCCTTGCGATAGGCCTCGGCATACTTGTCGATGTTGGTATTGGCATCGGCAAAGTTCTTTCGCACGTCATCGTTGGCGATTCCTGCGCCAAGCGAGGTCATGGCGGTCTTTAATGCTGACAGGGCCTTATCGGCGCCGTCGGCCGCACTCTGCTCATGGCGGCCAAGCAGCTTGTTAACATTCAGGCGCGCCAGGAGCACTTGTTTGAGAGCCTCTCCCGCCAGTATCATGCTGTTGGAGCTCCCGGCTTTGGCGACCGCGACATTTTGCAATTCTTGGATCTCTGTCGTCGATTTGAGGCCAAGGGGATCGAGAACTTCCTTAGTCAGCTTGTTCTGCTCCTGCTTCAGTACGACAAGCTTGTCGAAGTCCTTGGCATATTGCTCAAACTGGTCCCTGATGTGCTCCAGTTTCTTGATCCGCTCGGCCACCTTGAAAGCGGCAAGGCCTCGCTTAATATGGTCGGCAACAATTTGTTGTCGCTTACGCGCCTCGGGAACCAGATTTTCGTCGCCGGAGACAGCAAACTCTCGGACAAATCGTCGAAAAGCGACGAAGTCCCGGTCGACATCTCTGGCGATGCCGACGACTGTCACGCGTAGCTTGAAGGTTTCAAACCCGTCGCCGACCTTGCCAAACCCCCGATACGATGAGACGGCTAGACCGGCCATCAGCGCCAGGATGACGGCAAAGCCGATGATAATTTTGGTGCCGATCTTGCGGTTATTAAAGATGGCAAAGATATTGGTCGATTTGGCGCTGGCAACAGATGAAGCCATGATGTAAGTCCTTTTTTGAAAACGGTAAGCGATTAGTGAGATTCAATAAGCAAGCGACGGTTGCGTTGCTGAACCGGGCGCGCATTGTTGCTGAACAGCGCGGCGAACTTCTGGATTTGCGCAGCCGAAGCTTCCATTGGTTCCTTATAGACAGTCCATGTCAGGCCTTCTGAGCAGGGTGGGGTTGTCAACGAACCCATATAGCGGAAGTAGCCGCCGGTCTTCGGCAGCATCGCCGCGATGTCTATCGTGCTCGCAGCTCGGAGCTCCGGACCGGGTTTTGCGGGCATTGAATCAAAGAAGGCTTTCATTGCCACGTTCTCGGCACCAGGTCGGATAAAGACTCCGGACACGGCGAGCGCGCCAGAATTTGAGCGGTGGACGAAGTGGCATTCCAGGTCGAAGCCCTTGCCAGCCAGAAGATGCTCGCTTGGATGGTGGAGGTGTAGTTGCATTAACTCGTAACGCGTAGCGCCGATCACGCAGGCGCTTCCGGGATCCGCGTTGACTTGCACAGTGTGGCCGTTGTTGATGATACGTAACTGCAGAGGCAGATAATGGTACTCTGCTGACGCGGCATCGCCCTTGATGCCATCTCTAAGGTCAATTGGCGTTTGCTCCAGACCGAGCTGACACACCTTGAAATCGGCTTGCAGCTCACCCCATTTCTCCGGACTACCGGCTCCTTCGTATCCCTCCGCCAAAGGCCGTCTTGCTTGAGGGACGCGAGGGTTGCAGGTCCTAGGGTGCGTGTTTCGGTAATTCCCGGACACTGATTTCGGTAATTCGCGGACAGTGATTTCAGTAATTCCGGGACAGGGATTCCGCTAAATCGCGGACAGTTACGGAGCTGGTTTTTCGGGAGCGCCGTTCAGGCAATGTTCTCTCTCAAGCTGAGTTTGAGAGGGGCGATGCCGAGACGGAAGCAAGCGAAACGAACCACCGTGAAGGACCTACGATCGATCCTGAGGCTGACATACGAGCAAGGCCTGTCCGTTCGGGCGATCTCGGAACGGCTGCAGATCAGCAAGACTTCGGTTGCCACCTACCTGCTGCGGGCGCGTGAAGCGGGCTTAAGCTGGCCGCTGCCGGCGATTTACGAGAGCGAGGCGGCGTTACAGCGGGCTTTGTTCCGGCGGGTCGGGCGCCCGCCTCAGGACTTGAGCGAACCTGAGTGGCCCCGGGTGGCGCAGGAACTCAAGCGCAAGGGCGTGACGCTGACGCTGCTGTGGCAGGAATACCGGACGGCGCATCCGGACGGCTATGGTTACACGTGGTTCTGTGAGAGGTTTGCCGCCTATCAGCGCCGGGCGAACCCGATCTTCCGCCACCGCCACGCGGCGGGTGCGGTGATGCAGACCGACTATGCCGGCCCGACGGTGGAGGTGATCGATCCGCAAAGCGGCGAGATCCGTCAGGCGCAGATATTTGTCGCGGTGCTCGGGGCCTCGTCGCTGACCTTCGCTATGGGGAGCTTCGGTCAGCGACTACCAGATTGGATTGAAGGCCAGACCCGGGCCTTGTCGTACTTCGGCGGCGTTCCCAAGGCGATCGTCTGTGACAATCTGAAGGCCGGAGTCGTCAAGGCGTTGTGGTTCGAGCCAACGCTCAACCAAACCTTTGCCGCGATGGCCGAGCACTACGACACGACGATTTTGCCGACCCGCAGCCGCAAGCCGCGCGACAAGGGCAAGGTTGAAGGCGCGGTGCTGATTGTCGAGCGCTGGATCCTGGCCCGGCTGCGCCACCGGCGGTTCTTCAACTTGGCCGATCTCAATGCCGCGATCGGCGGTTTGCTCGAGGAGTTGAACAATCGGCCGATGCGCCATATCGGCAAATCCCGCCGCCAGCTGTTCGAGGAGATCGAACGCACCGCGCTGGCACCGCTGCCGAGCGAGCCATTCGAATACGCCGAGTGGAAAACGGCCAAGGTACATCCCGATTATCACGTCGAAGTTGACAAGACTTTTTACTCGGTGCCGCACCGGCTGATTGGCCGTCGAGTGGACGTCCGGCTCACCTATCGGGCGGTCGAGATCTTCCAGGATCACACGCGTGTCGCCAGCCATGTGCGCCGCTCTCAGCGTGGTGGCCATGTCACCGTGAACGAGCACATGCCCAAGGCCCATCAGCGTTACGCCAATATGACGCCGGCGAGCTTGATCAAGATGGCGGGGCGGATCGGCGTCAACGCCGCCACCCTGGTCGAGCGGATGATGCGTGAGCGCCCGCATCCCGAGCAGGGTTATCGCTCCGCGATGGGGATCATCGCCCTGGCGAGGCGCTACGAGCGCAATCGGCTCGAAACAGCCTGCGAGAGGGCGCTCGCCATCAACGCGATCAGCTACTCGTCCGTGAGCGCCATCCTCAAATCCGGCCTCGACCGCGCGAGCCCCGCCGCCGAACCCGTCAAAGCCGCGCCCTCACACGCCAACATTCGTGGCGGAGCCTATTATCAATGAAGGAAAGGACCATCATGATGCTGACCCATCCGACCCTCGACCAGATGCAGGCACTCGGCCTTGCCGGAATGGCGGCGGCCTACCGACAATTAGCCGAACAGGACAATGCCGCCGATCTCAGCCGCGATGAGTGGCTCGGCCTGATGCTGGATCGCGAAGCCGCCATACGTGCTGACCGGCGCCTGACCAATCGCCTCGCCGCAGCCAAGCTGCGCTTCGTCGACGCATGTATCGAAGACATCGACTTCGCGTCCCGCCGCGGCCTTGACCGGCGCAACACCCTGCAGCTGGCGCAAGGCGCCTGGCTGAAAGCCCACGAGAACCTGATCCTCACTGGTCAAACCGGTACAGGCAAAACCTGGTTGGCCTGTGCCTTCGGACGCCAGGCGGCCAGGCTCGATCATTCCGTCCTCTATCTGCGTGTGCCGCGCCTGTTCGAGGACCTCGCCATGGCCCGTCTCGATGGTCGCTTCCCGCGCCTCATCGACAAGCTGGCACGTGTTCAGTTGCTCATTCTCGACGACTGGGGAACCCACACCCTCAACGATCAGCAGCGCCTCGATCTCCTGGAAATCTTCGAAGAGCGCTACAGGCGCAAATCCACCCTCATCACCGCCCAGCTGCCCGTCGCCCAATGGCATGACATGATCGGAGAACCAACCATCGCCGACGCCATCCTCGACCGGATCATCCACAACGCCCACCGTGTCGCCCTTGAAGGCGACAGCATGCGAAGGAAAAAAGTCCCGCGCCCCTTGACCGACGCCGAAAACAGCGAAACGAATACCAATTGACTTCAACAACCAGGCAACCAAAAGCCAGCGCCGCCTCGCTGTCCGCGAATTAGCGAAACTGCTGTCCCTCAGTTAGCGAAACCGCTGTCCCGTTTTTGCGAAATACGCACCTAGGGGTAATCCTAGGAGAAGCGCTATGACGATTTCGCGGGCAGAGGTTATCGCATCGGTCGAGCGGCGGCGCCGGTGGTCGCAGGGTGAGAAGGAACGGCTTGTTGCAGCATCGCTTGAGCCCGGAGCCAGTGTTTCCGAGGTGGCTCGCATGGCCGGCCTTCATGTGAGCCAGCTGTTCAGGTGGCGCAAAGAGCTTTGCAAGCATGGTGAAGCGAGTACAGCGCCGTTCGTGCCGGTCGAGATTGGGCCGTCTGCTCCGCCGCGGGAGGTGGCCGAAGTGCCATTGACGACGACGGTGGCGCGTCGGCGGAAGAGCCAGGGCATCATCGAGATTGATCTTGGTAGCGGGCACCGCATCCGGGTCGATGGCGACGTTGATGGAGACGCGCTACGTCGCGTTCTCGATGCTCTGGTACGCCGATGATCCCGGTTCCGATGGGCGCGCGAGTGTGGCTCGCGACAGGCTACACGGACATGCGCCGGGGTTTTCCGTCGTTGGCACTCCAAGTGCAGGAGGTGCTGCGCAAGGACCCGCTCAGCGGTCATCTGTTCGTGTTCCGCGGTCGCCGAAGCGATCTTGTGAAGGTGATCTGGCACGATGGCCAGGGGGCATGCCTGTTCACCAAAAGACTCGAGAGGGGAAGGTTCATCTGGCCATCGGTTGCGGGCGAAGCCGTGACGATCTCACCGGCGCAGATGAGCTATCTGTTGTCCGGAATCGATTGGCGCAACCCTCAAGAAGCGCTGCGACCAACGCGGGTCGGATAGCCGTTTTACTGTTTGAATCTGCAACGTGATCTGATTCAATGGCTCATGATATCGAAGCCGGACGACCTTCCATCGGACCTCGTGAGTGCCCTGGCGGCGCTGCAGGCCGAGCGTGAGGCGCGGCTGCAAGCCGAGGCGGTAGCTGCCAGTGCGCGGGCGGAGCTGTCGGCCAACGAGGCGCTGATCGCGCACCTCGAGCTGCGGATCGAGAAGCTCAAGCGCGAACTGTACGGGCAGCGTTCCGAGCGCACGGCGCGGCTGATCGAGCAATTGGAATTGGAGCTCGAAGAACTCGTCACCACGGCGAGCGAGGATGAGCTTGCCGCACGTACCGCCGCGGCGAAAACCCAGGCCGTGCGCGCCTTCACACGCAAGCGGCCGGTGCGCAAGCCGTGGCCGGACGACATCGAACGCGAGCGCGTCGTCATCGAGGCCCCGACGAGCTGTGCATGCTGCGGCGGATCGCGCCTGGCGAAGCTGGGCGAGGATGTGACCGAGACGCTGGAGGAGATCCCGCGCCGGTTCAAGCTGATCGAGACGGTGCGGGAGAAGTTCACCTGCCGCGATTGCGAGAAGATCAGCCAGCCGCCGGCACCGTTCCATGCCACGCCGCGCGGCTTCATCGGTCCGCAATTGCTGGCGACGATCCTGTTCGACAAGTTCGGCATGCATATCCCGCTCAACCGCCAGAGCGTGCGCTTCAAGGCTGAGATGATCGATTTGCCGCTATCGACGCTGGCCGACCAGGTCGGCCACGGGACCTTCGCCGTCATGCCGCTGTTCCAACTGATCGAGCGGCATGTGCTGTCGGCCGAGCGCCTTCATGGCGACGACACCACCATCCGCATCTTGGCCAAGGGCAAGTGCACGACCGGGCGAATCTGGACCTATGTGCGGGATGACCGGCCCTACGGTGGGCCTGCGCCGGCGGCGGCGGTCTATTACGCCTCGAGCGACCGACGAGGTGAGCATCCGCAGAAGCATCTGGCCGCCTTCACCGGCATCCTGCAAGCCGACTGCTACAATGGCTTCGAGCCGCTGTTCGACCCGCAGAAGAAGGCGAAGCCGATCACGCCGGCATTTTGCTTCGCCCATGCGCGGCGGGGCTTCTTCGAGCTGGCCGATATCGAGAAAACCGCCCGGGCCGGACAGAAAGGCAAACCGGTCTCCCCGATCGCGCTGGAGGCGGTCAGGCGTCTGGACGCCCTGTTCGAGATCGAGCGCGCCATCAATGGCCGCAGTGCCGACGAGCGGCGTGCCGTGCGCCAGGAGAGAAGCAAGCCGCTGCTCGACGACATGCATGCCTGGCTGCTCCGCGAGCGAGAAACCCTGTCGCGCTCCTCCGAGGTCCTGAAGCCCATGAATTACATGCTCAGGCGCTGGGCTGACTTTGCCCGCTTCCTCGACGATGGCAGGATCTGCCTCAGCAACAACGCCGCCGAAAGAGCGTTGCGCGGCATCGCCTTGGGAAGGCGCAACTGGACCTTCGCCGGCAGTCTGCGTGGCGCTGACCGCGCCGCCATCATGCTGACGATGATCACGACCTGTCGCCTGAACGACGTCGATCCCAAAGCCTGGCTCGCCGACGTCCTCGCCCGTATCGCCGATCTTCCAGCTTCGCGTCTGCACGAGCTGCTGCCCTGGGAATGGAAGCTCCTGCGCCAAGCCGACAAGCCCGACGATCAGCAAGCCGCCTGACCTTCACCCAACGCTGTCATACAGCTCGCCACACCCGCGCGCATGCGCCAATCAGGCGGCCTTTGTCGTATGCGTACGCTCCTTCATAGCTCCAATGCGGTGCGGCTTGGCCCTGCGCGGTTGCGTCTGAAGCGAGCGCATGTCTGGCCGCAACGCAGCAGGCGCATGCAAAGGCATTCAAAATCCATTTACGACGATCAATTGGCATGCAATCGCTCCATGACGTGCGCATACAGTTCGCAGCGGCGGGACACCGCGCGATGGTGAAGTATCAAATCGCTGGAATTTGTCGTTCGGCTCCGCCAACTGAGCGAGATGCCGTGCCTGAAATGCCGGGCCAGAGCCTGGACGAACCGCTTCGCTGGAGCGAAGGGCACCTGCGGCCAAGGCCGCAGAGCGACATTTCTATCCGCTAGGGTTCCATAGCAGAGTTAATTTTTGGCTAACACCTTATTTCGCCTTGCGTTTTCGCGTTCTGATCAGCGCCGTAACGGCTTGCTACTTCAAAATGAGCTGGCTGCCTTATCGAAAGTGTTGCAGTTTGTTCGGTAGTTCTCGCGATTAATTGTATTTGGCCCCATGTAAGAGGCGAGAGACGGCTGTCACGAGTTGAACAGGCGCAAAAGGCTTTTTGATCGTGATGCTGTTGGGTACGCAACCGATTGGTTGATCGTTTGCAGCGGTGTCCGCTATATAAATTATTGGGAAGTCTGGATCGATCTCGCGAGCGGCCTTGGCGATGTCCCAACCACTCAAACTTCCTTTTGGATTGGTTTCGGTAACGAGCGCCCAGCACTTTCCGAGCTTAACTCGCAGCAGGGTCACGGCTTCTTCGGCGGACGCCACAATTGCGGCTTCAAACCCGGCATCGCTCAACGCGTGCTCTACAATTGATTGTAGGTAAGCGTCGTCCTCAATTACGAGAACCATAGGTCTTTCGCTCACGGACGCCTCCGCATAAGGTTCATTGACAAACTAAGCTTACTCACCTTCGGTCTTTCGTTCTATCCCCAAATAAGCGAACAGGTGCCAGCTAAATACCAGAAGCAAGCGCTCATTTGGCAACCTTTGGATTCGGATTCGCTGAATTATTGATTCCGATGATCTAGGTTAGCCCATGCTACGCAGATCTAGTTAGCGTGCGCTTGCCCGTCGCCATCCTCTCGCCGATAATCAATTTTGGTTGCCATCGCGCTGCCTCTAGGCGAGAGCAACCTTCTCCAACAATTGCATGATGAAAATGTCCTGTTGGAAGCCGATCAGGACCAATCGGACGATTCGTTCCCCGTCCGACGCGGATACCATTGCACCGATATCCGCCAAGCCGCTCGACAGCCTGTTGATCCACAGCCGGCCATCCGAGTTGAGCATCACCTCAACGACATCAGGACCGTCCGGAAAGCGCGCGATCGCAGACCCCAAAGCTGTGCGCAGCATGCCAGCTCCGCGCGAGATCGTCTCCGATCGAATGGAATGGATTTCCACCGCTGCCCCAAATATCTGAGGTCGCCTGCTCGCCCTCAGCTGAGGATGAATAGAAGAAGCTGGAAACGGCTTAGTGCAACAAGCGAGGTATTTAGTTCGTGGCCTGGCGTAGGAAAAGAAAGATCAAGAAATTTCCTTGGTCCAGACAGGGCAGCGCTGCCGCACGAAAAATGGCTTGAGAGATCAGCCGAACACAGGCGAGGTCACCATTCAGTCGCCTTCTGCTGCTCTGCTCCGGCAGAAATGCGGTCGATCGGGCGCGCCGGGACGGCCTCACCGTCGATCACCGGCTGCCAAGGCATCAGGCTGATCGCCACCTCCGCTCACCAGCGCCCGCCGACTCGCAGACAACGGTGACCTTGCCGGATCACCACCGAACGCAGCGATACTGTCCCGGACCAAGACCACTCCGGTCACGCGCCGACCTCCATTCGCGCGGGTGCTGCGGTAGCGCGCCCAGATGGGTGCGGAAGAAAGCCAGGATACGGGTGCGGGCGTCGCGCGCGGAGGTTTCGTGATAGCCGGCGCCCGCGACCAGTTTCGCAATCATCTTGTCGACAGCCGACAGGTCGTTCGGGTCGTGGTTGTTGAGAAACCCTTGGCCGGCGTCCGGATACACCTTGATATCGTGGTCGATGCCGGCCGCTGTCAGCTCGCGCTCGAGGATCGCGGGCACTCTGCTCACTGCCGGCCAGCGATCATTCGCGCCGTAGCTGGCGACGATGGGGCAGGCGCGTGGCAGCGCTCGCTCGGATTTTGGCGTGAGGCCGCCGTAGTTGACGCTCGCCACGGAAAACTCATGGTCGGCGGCCAGCATCAGGGCGAGCCCGCCGCCCATGCAGAAGCCGATGACGCCGGTCTTGCCGGTGCAGTCGCCGCGCGCGGCGAGCCAGGCGCGGGCGGCATCGAGATCGGGCAGCGGGTGAGCCGGATTGCGGATGGCGGCAAACAGGCACCTCCAACGCCAACCCCAATAGAACAAGTCCGGCGCGACGGCGAGAAACCCCTCCGATGCCAGCCAGTCGGCCTGAGCATGTAAGTCCCGGGTCACGCCCTCGGCGTCATGGATGACGACCACGCCTGGCCATGGCGCGGAGCCGGGCGGAGAGCTGAGGTAGGCGGGCATGTCGCCGCGCGCGGCAGGGATGCTCACGTCCGTCATCCCTGACCTTTCATCGGCAAGCCCGCCGCATGTTGAACGCCCGTCATGGCAGTTCCCTTGTGGGCCCTCGTCGAGGTAGTTGGCGCAGGCATGTTCGCCATCGGGATAGAACTCCAAAAGGTCAGGATCGTCAGAAAGGCGATGATGCCGACACCGGGATGGGCGCGCCGGACTTCGATGGCGCCGTCTGCATTCCCTGCCGTATGCCCTACATTACCAGCATGTTCATGCCCCGCGCAGCGACGGACCGTCCGCTTCCGGTGCCGAAAAACTCGAGAAACCTGGCGTTGATCAGCCAGTTCGTCGAAATCCCTGACGATGTCGTCTTCACAGTCGAGTACTCTGTGCGCGCCGCGCTCGCGCAGCCGACGCCGCTCTCTGCACTTATTGTCTGCGGGGCCAATCTCGATGGATAGATGCTAATCCCGATCAATGATGTTGTCGCGCGATCCCATGATCTGGTCGCTGAACGTAGGGAGGCGGACATGCACGGCCAGGCGCCGATTCGTCGTCTTCGTAGCACGCTAAAGCCGCAGGACTTCTCGGCCTGGGAGGAGGATATCGTGAGGACCATCACGGCCTGTATCAAGAGCCACCCCGTGCTGAGCTACTTCATCCTGACGTTCGCCATCTCGTGGGGCGGCTTCGTCCTCGCGGTCGGTCCGGGCGAAATCCCGGCCAACCCGAAGCAGTTCAAGACGATGCCCCTGTTAGCGATACCGGCGATGCTTGCGGGTCCCAGCGTCGCGGGCGTCGTGTTGACCGGCCTCGTTCATGGAAGATTCGGTTTTCGCGACCTCTTGACCAGGATGACGAGGTGGCGGGTGGGCGCTCGATGGTACGCGGTGGCGCTCCTTACAGCCCCACTCTTGTTTGGGGCGATATTACTCCCGCTGTCGCTCGTCTCCCAGGTATTCCTCCCCGGCCTGTTCGCATCGGATGCCAAGGTGTCGTTCGTGCTGGTGGGCATCGGGGTAGGACTTATCGTCGGCATCTTCGAGGAGCTGGGCTGGACGGGGTTCGCCGTGCCGACATTGCTTGGGCAGCGCTACGGGGGCCTTATCACAGGGCTTATCGTTGGGTTGCTGTGGGGAGCGTCGCACGTCCTTGGGAACGACATTTGGGCAAGCGCCGCTACCGCCGGAGAGCTCCCCCTGGCGCTCTTCATATTCCTGAGAGGCTTGGGGCTACTTGTCGGGGGACTTCTGGCCTACCGGATCCTAATGACGTGGGTTTACGAGCGTACCGGTGGAAGCCTGCTCTTGGCGATGCTCATGCACGCGAGCCTATCAGCCTCCACGTTCGTCCTCGGGCCTCTGGCGGGCCCAGGAGCGATGTCAGGGGCGTCTCTCTTGATTTATGACTTCGTATCCGGCGCCGCGCTTTGGGCCCTCGTCGCGGCGCTCGCCTTAGCTACCCAGGGGCGGCTCTCGCGGCAATCGGGACAGTAGTAGTCCGCACCCGCGACGACGTACCCGCGAGATAGCCACGCGGAAAAAATCGGAAACACGGCAGCTTCCACTTCGCCCGAGCGTTCAAGGTCGAGAAAGGCACGACGCCGCACCGCTACCATGGACATCTCCTTTGGTTGAAGCTCGTGCTAGGAGCCTGTCCATTTAGTCGTTTTGGCCGACTTCGACGAGAATATAATTCGCCAAAGTCTGCTATTCGGAGTCGACGCTTCCATTCGAGTCGTTGAGACGAATGCAAGTGAGAATATCATTCTCTGCGATTCCGCAATTTGCGACTAAATGGACAGGCTCCCAGCGGATTGCAGCGGCTGACAAGTCAGCTCCGCCTTCCAAATGACGGGGGCTTCCAATTTCCTCCGTCATTCAGGCGGATTTACGGGGACGAAGCCGGACCGCCGTTTGCGGGCCTCCGTTTCAAAATGCCCCTTCCGGCGTATTGCGCTGTTCCACCGAGTTCAGCCTCGATCCTGATCAACTGATTGTATTTTGCGAGACGGTCCGAGCGCGACAAAGACCCGGTCTTTATCTGCCCCGCGTTAGTGGCCACGGCGAGATCCGCAATCGTCGAGTCCTCGGTTTCCCCGGACCGGTGCGAAATGACGGCGGTGTATCCGGCGCGGTGCGCCATGGAAACCGCATCCAGCGTTTCGGTCAAAGAACCGATCTGGTTCACCTTGACTAAAATCGAATTGCCTACGCCTTTGTCGATTCCCTCAGCGAGCCTCTCGACGTTGGTCACGAAAAGATCGTCGCCGACGAGCTGACATCGGGATCCGATCCTCTCGGTCAGTACCTTCCAGCCACGCCAGTCGTCCTCGGCCATCCCGTCTTCGATCGAGGCAATCGGAAAGCGCTCCACGAGATCGGAGAGATATCGAGCCATTCCTTCCGAATCCAACGTCTTCCCCTCGCCCGCCAAGCAGTACTTGCCCTGCTTGAAGAATTCGGTTGATGCGCAATCTAGTGCCAACATCACATCTAAACCGGGCCGGTATCCTGCAAGTTCAATCGCTTTCATGATGAAAGTTAACGCTTCTTCCGCCGACTTCAGATTAGGAGCAAAGCCGCCTTCATCGCCCACGTTGGTGTTGTGACCGGCCTCCTTGAGGGCCCTGCGGAGAATGTGGAAGATTTCCGCACCGATCCGAATGGCCGCGGAGCAGGATTCCGCCCCAACCGGCATGATCATGAACTCCTGGAAATCTATCGGATTATCGGCATGAGCTCCGCCATTGATAATGTTCATCATCGGCACCGGCAAAACGTGAGCTGCAGCGCCGCCAACATACCGGTGGACCGGCAGGCCCGCAGCCGCAGCGGCTGCCTTGGCGACGGCGAGCGAAACGCCAAGAATGGCGTTGGCGCCCAGTCGCTCCTTGTTCTTTGTGCCGTCCAGCGCAATGAGGGCGGCGTCAATACCCCTCTGGTCGGTAGCGTTCATTCCACGCAGCGTATCGAATATTTCGCGATTGACGAAGTCTATAGCCTTCAATACGCCCTTTCCCTGGTAACGTGAAACGTCCCCGTCGCGCAGTTCGATCGCCTCATGGGCTCCGGTTGAAGCCCCGGACGGCACCGCCGCCCGGCCCATCGATCCGCCGTCGAGCATGACGTCCACCTCTACGGTGGGATTCCCCCGACTATCAAGAATCTGGCGGCCGACAATCTTCGAAATACTGGACATGACGATTTCCTATCTTGCCCAATCCCAGTTGGGCCGTACTTCATTCGGTGGCTTCACCACCTGCGGGTCGTCCACGAATCCTGCCTTCGCAAGCCCTTCCGACATCTGTCCGCCGGTCGCCCAATCGAGCAGCTCGACGGTATGAACGATCGGCGTACGCGTACCCTTGCCAATCTGCGTGATACAACCGAGATTGCCGGTCACGATGATTTGCGCCTTGGTCTTCTCTATATTGGCAACCTTACGGGCCCGGAGCAGACCTGCGATCTCGGGTTGCAGGATGTTGTAGGTCCCGGCGGAGCCGCAACAGATGTGCCCCTCCGGAATATCTTTCACGACGAACCCCAACTGCCTCAGAAGCTGCTTAGGTTGCTCTTTGATCTTCTGCCCGTGCTGCATGGAACACGCCGAATGATATGCGACCACGTGACCGGTCTTCCGGACGGGTGCGTCGAGTTCGAGTCCGCACAGATATTCGCTAATGTCCTTGGCAAGGGCAGACACCCGCGCCGCCTTTTCGCGATAAGCCGCGTCTTGACGTAGCATGAAGCCATAATCTTTCACCGTGGTCCCGCATCCCGAGGTGGTGATGACAATGGCGTCCAGTCCGTCCCGTTCAAGCTCTCTCGTCCACGCGTCGATGTTGCGCTTCGCGTCAACAAGAGCAGCCTGCTCGCGGCCCAGGTGATGGACCAGGGCGCCACAGCAGCCTTCTCCCGCCGGTAACACAACCTCAATACCGTGGCGGGTCAGCAAATCGACCGCAGCCTCGTTGATGCCGGGGGCGATTGCCCGCTGCGCGCAGCCGGAAAGAATCGCCACTCGACCCCGCTTTTCTCCGATCGCGGGAAAGGTGGCCGGCTCGTCCACGCGCGACGGTTTGATCCGAGGCGGCGGGGCAAGGTCAATCATAGCAACAAGCTGCGTACCGCCGGGGATTTTGGCAATCACCCCCCTGAATGGACGGGCCATGATCGCCCCGAACAGCGAAAGTCTCATCCGCGCCGGATAGGGAAGTGTCCAAGCCAGGACGTTTCTCAGGATCCGGTCGACTGGTGGGCGCCGGTATGTCTGCTCGATGTACGCCCGCGCGTGATCGACCAGGTGCATATAGTTCACACCGGACGGGCAAGTGGTCATGCAGGACAGGCAGGAAAGACAGCGATCGATATGCTTTACGATCTGCTCATTGGCCGGCTTCTCGTTCTCAAGCATGTCCTTTATGAGATAGATGCGACCCCGCGGGCTGTCGAGTTCATCGCCAAGCAGCAGATAAGTCGGGCAGGTAGCAGTGCAGAAGCCGCAATGCACGCAGGTACGAATAATCTTTTCGGATTCCCGCATGTGAGCGTCAGCACGGCTCGCCGCTGTAAAGTTCGTCTGCATGGTGGTCCTCGATCGTCGGCTTCAAATACCCGCGTACATCCGGCCAGGGTTCAGAATACGATTGGGATCGAAAGTCGATTTGAGCCCCGCCGTCAGTTTCCAAAGCGACGGCGGCAATGGCTCGTAGACGTCTAACGTGGCGCGGACGATGTAAGGAGCGCGCACGAGCGTCGCATGCCCGCCGCATCCTTGCATGGCACCCCGGATCGTCGCCGCTCCGGCATCTCCAGCAGCATCAACGGCGAGCCAAACCAGCCCGCCGCCCCAATCGTAGAAATGCCGCGTGCCAATCGCCCGTCCGATGCGCGTGACGACATCAGATGCCTTGGAGGGGGCAAGCGATAATCGCCAAACGGCGGCGTCGGCGGGCGCGCCGAGCGCGCGCGCATCCCGCGCTGAGCACCAAAATTCAACCGACGCCTTCTCATCCAGAACATTCGCTGTCCCGTGCGCCTTCCAGATCTTGGCAATTTCCCGGAGGCGGTACGCGACCGAGGCAGAAAAGCCTTCGAGGCGGACTACGGTCACCGACTCGGACGCAACTTTTCCCGGAATATGCGCCGCAGCTGAGACCTCGAAGGGAGATCCAAGAGCGGCGGACAGTGCTGCAATTCCGGTGCTGTCATCAAGACCACGCAAGACGAGGGACGATGAGCATTCAGGTTTTGGCACCACCTTGAAAATCACCTCGGTAAACACGCCGAGAGTTCCCCATGATCCACAAGTCAGTTTGACGAGGTCGAGGCCGGTGACGTTCTTCATCACCCGGCCACCTGATTTCACGATTTCACCGCGGCCGTTCGCGAGACGGACGCCGATCAGGCTATCCCGGCAGGCCCCGGCCAGGATGCGCCGCGGACCAGAAATGTTTGCGGCCGCGATACCACCCAGCGTCGCTTCGTTGGTGTCTCCCAATAGCGGCCGATAATCCATCGGCTCGAAGGGAAGCATCTGACCTCTCTCGGCAAGAGTCCGCTCGACCTCCGACAATGGAGTGCCGGCCTTGGCGCCGATCACCAACTCCGTTGGCTCGTAGAGCGATATGCCGGCGATACGTTTCGTTGAGAGCGACATTGCCGCCTGGCTCGGCCGGCCAATGGCGGACTTCGAATTGCCTCCTGCAATAGCGAGGGGCGTCCTCGAAGAGGACGCCGTAGCAATCGACTGAACCAATTCCTGCTCGTCCCGCGGCTCTAAAATCGTTTTCATGCGGTAAACTCCAAACGTCTATCCGACGATGCGGCCGTCAAGCGGAAACACCTTGTCCGCATTCAGCAGCCATTTGGGATCGAACACCGCGCGTACACGCATTTGCTGAGCCAGATCGACCTCGCTGAACTGGTATCGCATCAGGTCGCGCTTCTCGATGCCGACCCCATGTTCACCGGTGAGACATCCTCCTACTTCGACACAGAGTTTGAGAATGTCGTTGCCCGCAGCCTCGGCCTTCGCCTGTTCGGCGGCATCGTTGACGTTATAGAGAATGAGCGGGTGCATGTTGCCATCGCCGGCGTGAAAAACGTTGGCGACACGCAGACCATGTCCCCTCACGATCTCTTCGGTACGCTGCAATACATAAGAGAGTTTCCCCGTCGGCACCGTTCCGTCCATGCAGATATAGTCGGCGATGCGGCCGGTCGCGCCGAAAGCCGATTTCCGGCCCTTCCAGATTGCCGCCGTCTCTGTCGCAGATTTGCTTTCACGAATCGTCTTTACGCCATTCGCCTTTGCAATCTCGATGATGCGGGCGAGCGTGGCTTCCATCTCCGCTTCCGATCCCTCGACTTCGATGATCAGCAACGCCTCCACATCCAGAGGATAGCCGGCTTTCGCAAAGGTCTCGCAAATCTGGATTGCAGGCTTGTCCATGTATTCCATAGCGACCGGAATAATTCCAGCGCCGATAATTTCGGCGACCGTGGCAGCTGCGCCGCCGTGCGTCATAAACCCGAACATCACGGGTCGCGCACCCTCGGCCGACTTCAATATCCGGACCGTCGCCTCGGTAACGACGCCGAGTTGCCCTTCCGAGCCGACCACCAGCCCAAGCAAATCGAGGCCGCCGCTATCGAGATGGTCACCACCAATATCGACGATCGTCCCATCGATAAGCACCATCCTGACGCCGAGAACATTATTGGTGGTAACGCCATGTTTGAGGCAATGCGCTCCTCCCGAGTTGTTCGCAATGTTGCCGCCCACGGTACAGGCGAGCTGGGACGACGGGTCTGGCGCATAGAAAAATCCCTCATCTGACACGGCGCCCGTTATGGAAAGATTGGTGCTGCCAGCTTCGACCCGCATCGAACGGTCAGCAAAATTGATGTCGAGTATGCGGCTCATCTTGGAAACACCGAGAACGATCGCGTCCTCCTGCGGAATCGCGCCTCCCGCAAGAGACGTTCCCGCGCCGCGCGGCACGACCTTGACACCGTTCTCGTAACAGAACTTGAGAACGGCGCTGACTTCCTGGGTAGAAGCGGGAAGCACGACAGCAAGCGGGAGCTTGCGGTAAGCCGTGAACGCATCGGTCTCGAAGGCGCGACGCTCGTCCGTGGACGTGATCAAGCAGCCCGGCGATACGAGCTTCGCAAGCCCCTCAATGATGGCGTCGCGCCGCGCAATGATGGTCTGGTCGGGTTCGGGAAACGCGATCGCACTCATTGGCTTTCTCCCATTCTTTCAAAGGCCGGCGACTCTCTTATCGCCTTGCGCATTCAATTTTCGATCAAGTCGGTCCGCCTTCGTTTGGAACGGTCGCGATTCGCAGAAGGTTGGTCGTGCCGGACACTCCGAACGGCACACCGCCCGTGACTACGATGTTGTCACCGGCCTTTGCGAAACCCTCTTCAACCGCTGCTTTGCAGGCGAGCTTCGTCATCGAAGCTTCATCCGTCGCTTCCGTCGCGACAACGACCGAGTGAACGCCCCAGACGTAGGACAACCGGCGCGCAGTAGAAATATGCGGGGTGATGCTGAGAATAGAGGCGACCGGTCTTTCGCGGGATGCGCGAATACTGGAAAAGCCGGAGTTAGTGTACGCGACGGTCGCTTTGGCACGAGTCACCTGGGCCGTGCGCCGCAGCGCACAGCAAATTGCATCAGCGTGCGTCGAGCGCGGCTCCTCGTGCTGGGCATCGATGGTAGTTCGATAGTGCGGATCGCCTTCGACACGACGAATGATCGAGTCCATCATCGCGACCGCTTCAATCGGGTAGCTGCCGCTCGCCGATTCGGCCGACAACATCACGGCGTCCGTACCTTCGTAAACGGCAGTAGCGACATCCGACGCCTCGGCCCGGGTCGGGACCGGTGACGTAGTCATCGACTCCAGCATCTGGGTTGCGACAACAACCGGCCGCCCCTCGCGGTGGCACGCGCGTATCACTTGGCGCTGGATAACGGGCACCTCCTCGGGCGGCATCTCGACACCGAGATCACCACGAGCGACCATGACGCCGTCGGAGCGCTCCACAATTTCCGCGAGCCGATCGATGGCCGCTGGCTTTTCGAGCTTTGACATTATGAAAGCTCGGTTTCCGATGATGTCGCGTGCTTCGTCGATATCTTCCGGACGCTGCACAAACGACAGGGCGACCCAGTCGCAGCCGAGATCGAGCCCAAAAGCGAGGTCGCGCCGATCTCGCTCCGTCAGCGGCGACAAGGGCAGCACTACACTCGGAACGTTAACGCCTTTACGCTCGGACAGTCGCCCCCCGACAATGACCTTCGTCCGGGCAAACTCCGGTCCACACGCCAAGACCTCCAACCGCATCTTCCCGTCATCCAGCAGCAATGCGGTTCCAGGCTTCAGCGCAGCGAAGATTTCCGGATGCGGTAACGGCGCGCGCTGTTCGTCGCCCGGAGCCGGGTCCATGTCGAGTCGAAATTCGGCATCTGGCTTCAGCTGGATGGGTCCGTCGGCGAGCGTACCGATCCTCAGCTTCGGCCCCTGCAGATCCATCAAGATGCCAATCGGGCGACCCACATCGTTTTCGAGCAGCCTGATCGCGTCGAAACGCGCCTTGTGATCGGCATGAGAGCCGTGGCTGAAATTGAGCCGGAACATGTCCGCACCGGATTCGAACAGCGCCCTGATCTTCTCCGGTGAAGAACTGGCAGGGCCGAGCGTGGCCACGATCTTGGCATTGCGCCGACGTCGCATATCAAGACCTTTCATAGACGAGGATCGCACGAAAATCGTTGACATTGGTACGGGTCGGCCCCGTCACGAGCAGATCGTCAAGTCCGGCAAAGATCGTGTAGGCATCGTTGTTGGCCAAGGAGGCATTCAGATTCAGACCAGCTTTTGCAGCCCGGCTGATCGTATCTGGTAGCAGAAAGGCGCCAGCATTGTCCTCACTACCATCGATGCCATCGGTATCGGCTGCGAGCGCAGCGATTCCGCTCTGGCCATTTAGTGCGACTGCCAGGCTCAAGAGGAACTCTGCATTTCGTCCCCCTCGTCCACTGCCGCGAACCGTGACGGTGGTTTCTCCTCCGGAGATCAAGGCACAGGGAAGTTCGATCGGCTGGCCAAAGGCGGCGACCTGCCGCGCGATTCCAGCATGGACGAGCGCGACGTCGCGCGCCTCCCCTTCGATGGCATTGCCCAGTATCAACGGACGAAACCCGGCATCATGAGCGATCCGTGCGGCCGCTTCCATCGCATCCTGTGGTCTGGCGACGCAGACGTTCGCGACGTTGGCGAAGCTGGAATTGCCGAACTTGGAAGTTTGCGCCTGCGTGGCTTCCAGGTGCCGAATGACAGATCGCGGCGCCTCGATCCTGTACTTTTCGAGAACCGCGATGGCGTCGGCGCGCGTGGTCATATCGGGCACGGTCGGGCCGGAACCGATCACAGAAAGATCGTCACCAGGAACGTCGGAAATGATCAACGAAACGACCCGGGCAGGAGCCGCTGCGACTGCCAGCTTGCCTCCCTTGATTGCGGACAAGTGCTTGCGTACGCAATTCATCTCACCGATATGAGCGCCGCTTCTCAGGAGGGAACGGTTGATCGCTTGTTTGTCTTCGAGCGCGATGCCCTCGGCCGGAAGCGCCAATAACGACGAAGCGCCCCCCGACATCAGGCACAGCACAAGATCTTCCGGCGCTAGGCCGCGCACTTTGTCCAGGATGCGCTGAGCGGCCTCAAGTCCCGAAAGATCCGGCACCGGATGTGCTGCCTCGATAACTTCGATCCGTTCGCAAGGCGCCCCGTGCCCATATCGTGTGACTACCAAGCCTTCGAGAGGGCCCTGCCAGTGCTTCTCGACCGTGGACGCCATGGCCGCTGCGGCTTTGCCGGCTCCAACCACGACGGTTCGGCCCTTCGGCGGTTTCGGCAGAAACCGCGGCAAGCATAGACTTGGAGAAGCCGCCGCCACAGCCGCCTCGAACATGTCATGGAGAACTCTGCGTGGTTCCGAGGCCATCCAGTCTTCCCTGAGAAGCCAGTTCAGTTGACCGTCCGTGGATATCGAACCTTAGCTCCTTACGTCGGCGCCGATTTCGAAATTCGCCATGATTTCGAGCGCGCGAACCATGGCCGAGTGATCCCACGTCTTGCCACCATGAGATACGCAGGCGTTGAAAAGTTCCTGCGCCATCGACGTGTTGGGCAGTGAGATGCCGAGAGCCTTGGCTCCCTGCAGGGCCAGATTGAGGTCCTTCTGATGCAATTCAATCCGGAAGCCCGGATCAAAGGTGCGCTTCACCATTCGATCGCCATGTACCTCGAGAATCTTGGACGATGCAAACCCGCCCATCAACGCCTGACGAACTCTCGCGGGATCCGCGCCGGCTTTCGCCGCGAACAGCAATGCCTCCGCGACGGCTTCGATATTCAGGGCAACGATAATCTGGTTGGCAACTTTAGTTGTCTGACCGTCGCCATTTCCGCCGATCAAGGTGATGTTCTTTCCTATCGTCTCAAACATTGACTTCAGCGAGTTGAACGCGCTCTCCGGACCACCCACCATTATGGTCAATGTGGCGGCCTTCGCTCCGACCTCGCCGCCGGAGACCGGTGCATCGAGATAATCGCAACCGTGATCATTGATCTTCTGGGCGAATACCTTGGTCTCGATTGGCGAGATCGAGCTCATATCAACCACGATCTTGCCCTTCGACAGCCCCTCCGCGACGCCGTCCGGTCCAAACAATACCGCGGAGACATGCGGCGTATCGGGCACCATGATGATGATAACCTCAGATTGGCGGGCGACTTCCTTTCCGCTTGTGCACTTGACACCGCCAGCGGCGATTAGTTCCGGCGGCACCACAGCCACGTCGTGCAGAAACAGCTTGTGCCCGGCATCTTGAAGATGCTTGGCCATGTGACGCCCCATGATTCCGAGGCCGATAAATCCGATGTTTGCCATGCGTCGCTTCCTTTGCTCTTGCAGCGTCCTGGTTATGAGCGGGCGCCCTGCCCCTCGCGCCAAGAGAGGCCTGCGCTGGTCGTTGTCAACGGCTTGTATTCGCAGCCGATCCAGCCGCCGTAGCCCAGGCGCTCCAGAAATCCAAAAAGGTATGGATAGTTGATTTCGCCAGTGCCGGGCTCGTTGCGACCGGGATTGTCGGCCAACTGGATATGGCCGATCCGCGGCAGCAAACGTTCCATCGTCCTGGCAAGTTCCCCCTCCATCCGCTGCATATGGTAGATATCGTATTGGAGTTTGAGATTATCGGAACCGACCTCGTCGAACAGGGCGACGGCTTGTGCAGATCCGTTGAGGAAAAAACCCGGTATGTCATAAGTGTTGATGGGTTCTGCGATCAGCAGAACGTCCGCAGCCTTTAGTTTGGTTGCTGCAAACCGCAGGTTTTCCACGAGCGTGCGTCGCGCAGCGGCGACATCCAGTCCATTCGGAACAATACCGGCAAGGCAATTGACCTGCTTGCAACCGAGCGCCAGTGCGTATTCGATCGCCTGTCCGACACCATCCTGAAACTCGCCGACCCGATCGGGATGGCACCCAATTCCGCGTTCACCTGCTGCCCAGTTGCCGGCAGGCAGATTGAACAGAACCTGAGTCAAGTTGTTCGAACTAAGGAGGTCAGCGATCTCTTCCTTTGGTACAGCATAAGGAAAGAGATACTCGACACCACGAAAACCTGCTTCGGCGGCTGCAGCAAAGCGTTCCTCAAAAGCCACTTCTGTAAACAACATCGAAATGTTGGCTGCGAGTTTTGGCATGCTATTCTACTCAAAGAGTGACGTTTCTGCGAGGTCGATCGGCATTCGAAGGCTATTGAACTGCTACGCCTTGCTCACCCATGCTGACCCAACCATTTTCGATGGTAAGCCCCGGATCGAGACACAGAATTTCCTCGAATTCGTTGACCCCGTTAACCTCTGTGCCCATCGCGATATTGGTGACGCGCTCAAGTATGAATTCGATGACAACCGGCACTTGATGCTCTTTCATCAATGCTTCCGCGCGCGCAAACGCGTCCTTGAATTCATTCGGGCTCTTGACACGCACCGCCTTGCAGCCGAGTCCCTCAGCAACGGCCACGTGGTCCACGCCGTAGCCGGGCACGGTGTCGCTGCCATCTTTCGCGTTGATGTTCTCGAATGCGAGGCTCACCTCGAAATCCATTTCGAAGCCACGTTGCGCCTGACGGATGAGACCAAGATAGGAGTTGTTCACGACAACATGCAGATACGGCAGTTTGTGCTGAGCACCAACGGCCAGTTCCTCGACCATGAATTGAAAGTCATAGTCACCGGACAGAGCGACAATCTTGCGATTCGGGTCTGCTGCCCTAACGCCGAGTGCTGCCGGAAGCGTCCAGCCGAGCGGCCCTGCCTGACCGCAATTGATCCAGTTGCGCGGCTTGTACACATGGAGGAACTGCGCTCCCGCAATTTGCGACAACCCGATGGTGGTGACGTAACAAGTATCGCGGTCGAAATGCCCATTCATCTCCTCGTAAACGCGTTGAGGCTTTAGAGGGACTTGATCGAAATGGGACTTGCGAAGCATGTGGCGTTTCCGGTGCTCGCACTCTTTCGCCCACGCGCTGCGGTCCTTGAGCTTTCCAGTACGCTTGCGCTCAGCGGCGATTTCGACGAACAGTTCAAGCGCCGCCCCCGCGTCAGAGACAATGCCGAAGTCTGGCGGAAATACCCGACCGATCTGCGTCGGTTCGATGTCGACGTGAACGAATTTGCGCCCCTTTGTATAGGTCTCGATGGAGCCGGTATGTCGATTGGCCCAGCGATTGCCAATGCCCAAAACAAAATCCGACCGGAGAAAGGTCGCATTACCGTAGCGATGGCTGGTCTGGAGGCCTACCATGCCGGCCATCAACGGATGATCGTCCGGAATTGAGCCCCATCCCATGAGCGTTGGCACGACGGGAACGCCGGTGATTTCGGCGAATCGCACCAGAAGATCCGTCGCCTCGGCATTGATGATTCCGCCGCCGGCGACGATCAACGGTAACTCCGCGTCGTCGAGAAAATCCAATGCCCGCTCGATTTGCCTGCGGCTTGCTTTCGGCTGGTGCAGGGGAAGCGGTTCGTATGTTTCATCATCATATTGGATTTCGGCCTGCTGTACGTCGATCGGCAAGTCGATGAGGACAGGGCCGGGCCGACCCGATCGCATGACATGAAACGCCTGCTGGAACACCATGGGCACAAGCCCCGGCTCGCGGACGGTAACGGCCCATTTAGTGACTGGCTTGGCAATCGACTCAATGTCTACGGCCTGAAAGTCTTCCTTATACAATCTCGAACGAGGAGCCTGCCCAGTGATGCAGAGAATAGGCAGAGAGTCCGCGGCGGCCGTGTAAAGGCCGGTAATCATATCGGTACCTGCGGGACCCGAGGTCCCGATACAGACGCCAACGTTTCCGTGACGCGCCCTCGTGTAACCGTCGGCCATATGAGAAGCGCCTTCGACATGGCGTGCGAGAATATGGCGGATCGATCCCCGCGCCTTCATCGCCGAATAGAATGGATTGATCGCTGCGCCTGGCACGCCGAAAGCGCATTTGATGCCTTCTTTTTCCAAAACTCGGACCGCGGCATCAACAGCACGCATCTTGGGCATCACGTCTTCTCCCACATAGTCTTCTGTATTTGCGGGAGAAGGTTACCAAAGCGGCCCTGAATCGCTACGACGTTGCAATTCTTTTTCACTGAGCGGAAAGCGCTGGGAAAGGCTTGAATTGATAATGGGTTGAGAGATTTTCAGATTGGAAAATACGTTGCCGATTTACCGTCATTTGCGCGACAGGGTAACGTCTTTGCAATCGCCCTGACGACGGCCGCCTTCGTCTCTCAGGAATTGCCAAAGCTTGACGGCCGCTTGCCGCCAAGCGCATCCGTAATTTCAGCCGCGACTTCGGCGACGATCGGGCCAAGACTGATCAGTCGCTCGTCCGTAATGCGAGCGATCGGCGCGGACACCGAGATCGAGGCCAAGGCTTCCCCGTATTCATTATACACCACAGCAGCGACGCATCTAAGTCCGATGGAGTACTCCTCATTGTCGAGTGCATATCCCTGTACCCGAATACGCTGTAGTTCCTCGCGCAACTCGCCGGCCCGTATGATCGAACTCGGCGTGACACGTCGCATACCATGCTTCTGAATTAAGGCCGAAACGTCGTCATTGGAGTAAGTCGCCATTATCGACTTGCCCAACCCGGAAGACGTCATGGGCGCGCGGCCGCCCGCACGGGTGATGGCCCTTACGATTTCCCGGCTCTCTACTTGCACGAGGACGACGATCTCGCCCTCATCTGCGACGGCAAGATTGACCGTTTCTCGCGTCTGGTCGCGCAGTCGCCGCAAGAACGGCAGCGTTTGCGCCACGAAATTTCTGCGACGCACGAACGCCGAGCCGACGGAAAAACTCTGTCTACCGACGTGCCACATTCCGTCCGACTGATCGAATTGAACGAAACGTCGCTGCTCCATCGTCGTTAGGAGGCGATGTACCGTCGAGGGCGACAGGCCAGCACGCTCAGCGAGGTCGCTGAGCCGATAACCCTCTTCGTCTTCGGCGAGCAACTCCAGCAAGTTCAACGCACGGGTCACCGATTGAACAAATCCGTCCTTTTCAGTGCCGTCCTCGCGATCAGTCTTCGACATCTGCTAAGCCCTGACGTGAACCGGATATGTTTGCGGATATGCTACCTTGCCTGCTTGCGCAACGGGGGCAAGTCAGTACAAGTACCTTCGAATACTTCCGCAGCCATGCCGATCGATTCACCTAGGGTCGGATGCGGATGGATGGTTTTTCCAATGTCGTGCGGTTCGCACCCCATTTCGATGGCAAGGCAAATTTCACTTATCAGGTCCCCGGCGTGCGTACCAACAATACCACCACCAACAATGCGATGGGTATCCTCATCGAACAGGAGTTTCGTGAAACCTTCATCGCGCCCGTTGGCGATGGCTCGGCCTGACGCCACCCAGGGAAACACTGCCTTGCGGAACTTAACGCCCTTCGCGACGGCCTGCTCTTCGGTGAGCCCCGCCCACGCGATCTCGGGATCGGTATAAGCGACAGAAGGAATCTGCCGAGCGTCGAACGAACTCTTCACGCCGGCCGCAGCTTCCGCTGCCACGTGACCTTCATGCACGGCTTTATGCGCGAGCATCGGTTGACCGACCAGATCGCCGATCGCGAAGATATGGGCGACATTGGTCCGCATCTGCCGATCGACATTTATGAATCCCCGGTCTGCGACAATGACTCCGGCGTTTTCGGCGCCTATCCAGCAGCCATTCGAGGTGCGGCCGACCGCAACCAGTACCATGTCGTACCGCTGCGCGCCGTCAGGGGCTCCCGTACCCTCGAAGCATACGTAGACCCCATCTTTTTTTGCTTCGACACTGACGGTCTCGGTTCCTAGCATGACTCGGTCAAAGCGGGGCGTGTTCTTTTTCTCCCAGACCTTCACCAGATCGCGGTCGGCGCCCGGCATCAGGCCGGTCAGCCTCTCAACGACGTCTATGCGGCTGCCGAGCGTAGAATAAACCGTCGCCATTTCAAGGCCTATAATACCGCCTCCGATCACGAGCATCTTTGCGGGGATCTGGCGCAGTTCCAGAGCTCCGGACGAGTCTACGATGCGTGGGTCATCGGGGATGAACGGCAGCTTCATCGCCTCAGACCCGGCGGCAATGATGGCCTTTTCGAAGCGGATAGTCTTGCTACCCGACCCGTCGGATAACGCGACCTCCATATGCCGATGATCGAGAAAGCGGCCCGTACCGCAAAAAACATTTACCTTCCGGGCTTTAGCCATAGCCGCGAGGCCGCCCGTCAGTCTGCCGACGACTCTGTCCTTGTGGGAACGTAGAGCGTCAAGCGCGATTCTGGGCGGCCCGAAGCTGATTCCGTGTCCGGCTAGTGCCGCCGCCTCATCGATGATAGCGGCGGTGTGCAGCAGAGCCTTCGAAGGAATACATCCAACGTTAAGGCAGACACCCCCCAGGGTCGGATTGCGCTCGACAATTACCGTGTCCAATCCGAGGTCGGCGGCACGGAAGGCTGCAGAATAGCCGCCAGGGCCGGCACCAAGCACCACGACCTGGCAGACAATATCAGCATCGCGATCAAGCGTGGCGACTTCTGGCGTCGATGACAGCGAAGCCGCCGATCGTACGGCTGCGGGGATGGGAGTATCGGCAGCTGCGTCCACCTCCATCATGGCAATCAACGCGCCTTGGCTGACCTTGTCGCCGGCTTTTATCCTGACCTCCGTGATGCGTCCGCCGTTAGGGGCCGGAACTTCCATGGTCGCCTTATCGCTTTCGAGCGTGATCAAGGGGGCTTCCGCCTCGAGAAGTTGGCCCGGTTGTACATGCACCTCGATGACGACGACATTTTCAAAGTCACCGATGTCGGGGACACGGATCTCAACGCTCATTGGCCTTCTCCTGACGGCTCGTTAAAGGATCAGCTGGCGGACATCTGCCAAAATATCGGCCAGCCGCCGCGCGAAACGAGCCGCAAGGGCACCGTCGATTACGCGATGATCGTAGGAAAGGCACAGGGGTAGCATCAGGCGCGGTTGAAACACCTGGCCGTCCCACATCGGCTTCATTGCGGCGCGTACGACACCGAGAATAGCAATCTCCGGTGCATTCACGATGGGCGTGAAACTCGTGCCGCCGATCCCTCCGAGGCTGGAGATCGAAAACGTTGCTCCCTGGATGTCGGCGGGTGCTATCTTGCCGTCACGCATCCTCTGGGACAAAGATGCTAGTTCCAGGCAAAGCTCGACAATGCCTTTATGATCAACGTCCCTGATGACCGGCACGACGAGGCCATCGGGCGTATCGACAGCGACACCGATATGATAATAGCGCTTCAGGATCAGGGTATCCTTGCTTGGTGACGGCGACGCATTGAACTCGGGGTGCTCTTTGAGAACGACGACGCAAGCTTTCAACAGAAACGCAAGAAGGGTTACGCGATAGCCCTTCTCCTTGGCGGCCGCATCGAGCATTTTCCGGTAGGCTTCGATGTCGGTGATATCGGCCTCATCCGCGTGGGTGACGTGAGGAATATTGAGCCACGCCCGGTGAAGGTGCGGTCCCGACAGCTTCTTCAGCCGAGATAACGGCTTTGTCTCAATCGAACCGAACTTGGCGAAGTCCTGCGCCGGTATCTCTGGAATACCGGCCGTCCCCGCGACCGCTGCGCTTCCACCGCTTGTGGCGCCCTTGACGTCGTCTTTAGTCACCCGGCCGTGCTCGCCACTTCCCTTGATCCGAGTCAGGTCGATGTCGAGCTCGCGCGCCAGACGACGAACCGCCGGGCTGGCGTGAACACCAGTAAAATCAAGACGCGAAAGGTTGCGTTCCGAATTGGACGCCGCGATCGTCGATGGCTCCGACTCGGACCGCTCTTGCTTACTTGCAGCGGGAGTGCTCAGGGCCGATACCACCGAACCGGAAGCTTCGGTGTTTTCCAGCAGTACGAGGGGGGCGCCTTCGCTAACCTTGTCGCCGATCTTGACCAGCACCTTCGCAACGCGGCCAGCAAACGGTGCGGGAACTTCCATGGTCGCCTTGTCGCTTTCAAGCGACACTAACGGATCGTCGAGCTTGACCTGATCTCCGACCTTCACATGGATTTCAATGACGGGAACGTCCTTGAAGTCACCGATGTCCGGTACAGTTACGGAATTGGTGGACATTGCGCAGGTCCTCAAGCTTTGGCCGGATACGGCTTTTCTGAATTGATCGCATATTTCTTGATCGCTTCCTCAACCTTGGTGGAAGCAATCTTGTTTTGATCGGCGAGAGACTTCAGCGCGGAAACCGCTACAAAGTGACGGTCCACCTCGAAATGATGGCGCAGCTTGTAGCGATAGTCTGACCGGCCGAAGCCGTCCGTGCCAAGCACGCGGTAGGGTTGGCGCACGAATGGACGGATCTGATCGGCGAACAGCTTCATATAGTCCGTGGACGCGATAACGGGGTTATCGCCTCTTTCGTCCAGTTTGGCGGTTACGTACGGCACGCGCGGCGTCTCAAGCGGATGCAGCAGGTTCCAACGCTCGGCCTCCTGCGCTTCGCGACTAAGTTCGGTAAAGCTCGTTACGCTCCAGATGTCGGCGTGGACACCGAAATCCTTTTCCAGCAGTTCGGCACCGGCCATGACCTCACGTAATATGGCGCCACAACCCATCAATTGAACACGGCGGCCCTTGGCCTTTGCATCCGCCGCCTTCAGCAAATACATGCCCTTTAGAATGCCCTCTTCGACGCCGGCTGGCATGGCCGGATGCGCGTAATTTTCATTCAGCACCGTCAGGTAATAGAAGATGTCCTCTTGATTGCTTATCATCCGACGCAACCCGTCATGGACGATCACTGCAACCTCATAGCCAAAGGTTGGGTCGTAAGAGATACAGTTGGGAATGGTTGCAGAGAGAATGTGGCTATGACCGTCCTCATGCTGCAACCCTTCACCGTTCAGCGTAGTGCGTCCCGACGTACCACCTATCAGGAAGCCCCGCGCCCGCATATCGCCGGCCGCCCAGGCGAGGTCGCCGGTGCGCTGAAAACCGAACATCGAATAGTAAATATAAAACGGAATCATCGGCTCGTTGGAGGCCGAATAGGAAGTAGCGGCAGCGATCCACGACGCCATCGCACCGGCTTCATTGATACCCTCTTCGAGCACCTGACCATGCCGATCCTCCTTGTAGTACATCAACTGGTCGGCATCTTGCGGTCGATAGAGTTGTCCAACCTGGCTAAATATCCCGAACTGACGAAACATTCCTTCCATTCCGAACGTACGGCTCTCGTCGGGCACGATCGGCACGATGCGGCGCCCAAGGCTCTTGTCGCGCATAAGCTTCGTTAACATCTGGACGAACGCCATGGTCGTCGAAATCTCGCGCTCACCCGAACCCTTGAGCTGCGCCGCGAAATCCGATAACGGCGGAACGACAAGTTCGACCGTGCTCTTCTGCTTTCGTTTCGGCAGATAGCCTCCGAGAGCCCTGCGCCGTTCGTGCAGGTATTTCATTTCCTCCGAATCTTCGGAAAACCGAATGAACGGCATGGTCTCAAGCTCGGCATCGCCGACCGGAATCTGGAATCGATCTCGAAACTGGCGCAACGAGTCGAGACCCATCTTCTTGGCTTGATGAGCGATCATCATGCCTTCGCCCGCCTCACCCATCCCGTATCCCTTGACGGTCTTGGCGAGAATGACGGTCGGTTGCCCGGTGTGCTCGACAGCGGCCTTGTATGCAGCGAACACCTTTAGGGGATCATGCCCGCCACGGGTCAACTTCCATATCTTCTCGTCGGACCAGTCGGCGACCATCTCCGCCGTTTCCGGATAACGGCTGAAGAATTTCTCGCGGATAAAGGCGCCGTCGCGCGACTTCAGCGTCTGGTACTCGCCGTCGACGCATTCTTCCATTAGCTGGCGCAGCCGGCCGTCCTTGTCCTTGGCCAGCAACTCATCCCAGCCCGATCCCCAAACCACTTTGATGACGTTCCAACCCGCTCCGCGGAAATCACCCTCAAGCTCCTGTATGATCTTGCCATTCCCGCGAACGGGACCATCTAGCCGCTGCAAGTTGCAGTTGATGACGAATATCAGGTTATCCAGTTTCTCCCGACCGGCCAGGCTAATGGCACCGAGGCTTTCGGGCTCGTCCATTTCGCCATCGCCGCAGAATACCCAGACATGGCGCCTGCCGGTTTGAGCGATCTCTCGACAGTCCAGGTATTTGAGGAAACGGGCCTGATAGATTCCCATCAACGGACCGAGTCCCATCGAAACGGTTGGGAATTGCCAAAAATCTGGCATTAGCCAGGGATGCGGATATGACGATAAACCTTTGCTATCTGCCTCCTGACGGAAATTCAGAAGCTGCCCTTCGCTGATCCGACCTTCAAGAAATGCACGTGCGTAGACGCCGGGCGACGAGTGCCCCTGAACATAGACGAGATCGCCACCGTGGCCGGGATCGTCGGCACCGTGCCAAAAATGCTGAAAGCCGGTGTCATACAACGTCGCGGCGGATTGGAACGATGCGATGTGACCGCCGAGTTCGGAGCTTTCCTTATTGGCTTTAAGAACGATCGCCACCGCATTCCAGCGAATGGCGTGACGGATCTTCCGCTCAATTTCACGATTGCCTGGATACGAGGGTTCGGCATCGGCGGCGATGGTGTTGACGTAGGCCGTGTTGGCGGCAAACGGCAGTTTGGCGCCCGACCGGCGCGCAGTCTCTACCGCCTTTCCGAGCAGTTCGTCAGCGCGCGCGCTACCATCGAATTCGATGACCGACGAGATCGCGTCGCTCCATTCCTGAAGCTCTAAAGTGGCATCAGAACGCGCATCATCTTGCTGCATAGCAATTTTTACCTGTTTTGTAGCGATGGCGCGACCGAGCGGGTGTAGCGATCGACGCTTTCGCGAGAGCATGACGCTCGGAACACCGCCTGCATGTTCATCCAGCCGGACATTGGGCGCGCCGAAAAGCGCCGCCCCCTCCCGGATATCAATGGACAAGCAGAGTGAATGGCCAAGCATATGCCTGGCAGAACACCAGCACACCGACGAGCATGGCGAGCACGAGGCTGTGCAGGAACACAAAGCGCAAAATAGACCCTTCGTGTCCGTACCATTTGGTCGCGGTCGACGCGACAACGATGCTCTGCGCATCGATCATCTTGCCCATTACACCGCCCGAGCTGTTGGCCGCCGCCATGAGCACTGGACTAATTCCGAGTTGCTCGGCGGTGATCTTTTGAAGACCGCCAAACAACACGTTGGAAGACGTATCCGACCCGGTTAGAGCCACCCCGAGCCATCCAATCAGTGTCCCGAAGAAAGGATAGAGCCAACCGGTCTGCGCAAAGGCGAGGCCGAGCGTTGCGTCCGTTCCCGAATACTTGGTCACAAAGCCCAGGCCTAACATGCAGGCGATCGTCAAAAGCGAGTAACGGACGAGATAGATCGTGCGGCCGTACATCTTTACGAGGCCGGCCGGGCTATATCCGATCAACAATCCAGAGATGATCGCCGAAAAGAGTATCCCCGTGCCAGCGGCGGACAGCAAATTCAGGTTAAATACGGCGGCTTCTTTCGTCGCCTTTGCGGCAACCGGCGGGACTTTCTCCACCAGGTTGTGCAGCCCCTCTACCGGAAGCTTTGCGACCCATAGGCCGTCAAGCAACGCTTTGACTTGCGGCGTGCCCCAGGCAAAGACGAACACTGCCAGAATGAGCCAGGGCATCCAGGCTTTGAGGACGGCCGCTGTCGACGTCTGATCGGCCGGATGTTCATGCACTTCCTCGACCTCGGGGGACGACCAATCCGGCGCTACATGGTTCATGACCTTCTTCGGTTTCCAAACCTGAAGAAATAGCGCGAGCGAGCCCATCGAGACGATTGCCGCAACAACGTCAACTAACCAAGGACCATGATAGTTCGACACGAGATACTGCGGGATCGCAAATGTGACGCCGGCGACCAGGATGGCCGGCCAGATCTCGAGCATCTTGCGGAAGCCGACAAACGCCCAGATCAGCCAGAATGGGACGATCAATGAGAAGAACGGCAGCTGCCGGCCGATCATCCCGCTGAGCTCCAGAAGGTCGAGACCGGTCACAGCAGACAACGCGATGACCGGTGTTCCCAGCGCGCCGTAAGCGACGGGCGCCGTGTTGGCAATCAACGACAAACCCGAAGCCCGGAGAGGCGAAAAGCCGAGGCCGATCAGCATCGCGGCAGTCACGGCCACCGGTGTGCCAAAACCCGCCGCGCCTTCGAAGAAAGCGCCGAGCGAGAAGGCGATAAAGAGAACCTGGATCCTACGATCGTCGCTCAGGTTGGAGATGCTGCGTTGCAGGACCTCGAACTCACCCTTTTCGTTGGTGAGTTGATACAGAAAGATGATGTTGAGCACGAGCCAGCCGATCGGCAGCAGGCCGAACGCTCCGCCATAGGCGGCCGACATGAAAGCCATCGTGGGTGGCATGCCATAGCCGATGATGGCGATGGCCAACGCCGCAACAAGCCCGATGATGGCCGCCCAGTGCGCTTTCATTTCCAAGACGCCGATCGCGCCAAGCAAAACAATAACCGGAACTGCTGCGGCTGCGGTAGATAAAAACGCATTCCCGAATGGGTCGTAGATTTGTTGCCAAATTTGCATGGGTACTTCCTCCCTGACCAAAGCAGTTGCGCGATTAATTCGCGTTCTTGCTGATGCGGTTAAATCCAACGCGGATTCACCTCCACGAAATCATGACAGCTCATGGTCGGCGAACAGAGGCAGCCGCTCAAGCACGCTGAAATTCTTTTTCATTAGGTGGAAGCGCTCATAATAGCTCTAGCTACAACAGTAGCTTAAAAGCGCTTTCTGAATGGAAACTTGGCTCAAGCGCCGGTGGGACGGGATCGGGAGTTATGCATCGCAGTATTCACCAATTGATCGCATCCGAGACTTCCCGAGACATTCGGCATATTGCCCGGCATCTGGAGAGCCGGAGCGAGACCTTAGCGGCGGTCGCGCTGGGAATATCCATCACAATATCTCCTTGGGTGGGCCTCAAAGTCACCAGGCGATGGCACGGCGCCAGCCTTGGCCGTATGCGCTGGTCCGGTTTGGTTGGGCTTGAAGCAAGCCCCTATTCGGTCACAAACCCAATCTCAGCTTGCGAACGAAGGACCAGTCGACGCCGCCCCCCCCCCCCCGCGTGACGACGCAGGAGATGTGTCGGCCGATCTGCGGTTCGAGGGCATCGCGCCACGGGACCAGACTGAAACAAAGACCGTCCTCGATCATTGGGTATGTCGAAGTCGCCGAGCGGTTCGCCGCCGCAGTTTTAGCGGTAATGTGCTGGACCTTCGTGGTCGCGGAAACTGCGAAGGTGAACGGTTCCACGTCGAGAAGTTTTCCGACGATGTCGACAACCTGCCGATTAAGAAGATCCGCGAGCCTAGCCTCCCATTACTCCTGCTCGGCCACTACGCCGGCAGCGTGATTTCATCGCTCTACGCACTGGATCGCCAGTCCGACATCGCGGGGGTCATCTCCGAATGCTTTGCTTTTTGAACTGCCGGCGCCAGGATTTGCGGTGGCCGCACTGAAAGGGTCTTAGCCACCTCGCACCACATCTCCGCGTGCTGAAGCTCAAGAACGAGCCTGTTTCACGCGATCCGAAGGTTTCGAGTCCAAGAACCAGGATCCGCTAATACTGGGCGAAAACCAGACCGCAAGAACGGTCGCCGAACTGATCCGCGCCGAAGCGCGGCTCAGGCGGCCGTTTCTTCGGCGAGACCGCGGGATCGAAAGACAAGACCCTGAAGCTCTACGACGGCGCGTATCACGATCTGCTCATGGATTTCGGCAAAGATGAGCGCATTTGCAGTCTGATCGAGGATTCTTTCAGCCAATTCTGAACGGTCTTCCATGGAGCTGCCTCGGAAGCCGCAAGCGCGGCGCAACGAAATGACCCAGGTTAAGTTTCGGAAAAACCGAAGAAAATGTTTCATAGGTCGCCGGAACGAACTTGACGCGCCTTAAGTCCTCACGTGGTGCAGCGCCAGCGAACGGAGATGGCGGATTGATCCTTAGAGGGGCGTGCCGTCCTCATCGCCAAGAATGCGATACCGCGCGCCTTCGAGATCCTGGTATTGCCCGCTTCGCAGCGACCAAATGAAGGCGCAGAGCCCTCCAGCGCCCAGCAACACGGAGATCGGGATCAGGTAAAGAAAGCTCACCACGCGCCCCTCTTGGATGATAAGGCCCAGGGACATCCTCCTCGGACTTCTAGGACCGAAACGCAAGCCAGGCGTGCCAGGTCCCGTGACCGAGAACGGGAAACACGACAATCAGCCCAACCAGACCGGTCATTACGCCAAGCAAGACAAGCGCGAGCACGATCGCGCCCCAGGTCAGCATGACGGGAAGGTTGTTCCAAACAAGGGCCAAGCTCGACGCCATCGCCGTAAGCGCATCGATGCGCTCTTCAAGCAGCATGGGAATCGAGAAGGCGCTGATGGCAAAGGAAAAGGCAGCAAACAGACCGCCGATCGCCGTCCCGACAATCAACATCGCCCAGCCAGTCGGTGTCGTGAGCAGCATGGTCGTGACGTGCCGTAAGCCAGGAAACGGCCGCAACCCGAAGAACAGGGCATAGATAATCACGGCTGTCCGCATCCACAGCAACATGAGCGTGCACAAGAGGATACCGGTGAACAGCAGTTGCCCGCCGGATGCGGGGCGAACAAAGATCATGCTGATCAAGGAGATCGGCTCGCCCGCCGCCAGGCGGCGGCTCTTCTCGTAAAGGCCGATCGCCACGATCGGCCCGACGACGACGAAGCCTGCGAGAGCGGGAAAGAGAACTGAGTCCTGACCAAAGGCAAAGAGCCCGGTGACGATGCCGGCGGAGATCAGGAAGACGAGGACGCCGTAGAAGAGGCTCGCCAACGGCCGCTCGCGGAAATCATCCCATCCAGCTGCGAGCCAGCGGAACGCGGTCGTCGGCGCGCAATGGCGCTGCCAGCCGTTGTCTCGTGGGAGGGGCGGCACGACCGCGGGAATTGGCGTCATGATCTGCCTCGCTTCTCAGAGAGTGCGGTGCTGCTTTCCGGCGAACAGGCCGACTGCGCGGCGCTAAACACAGCGCGCGCCAGTCCTTCGCCTTGCCTGACGTGCGCCACACATGGCGGTTGCGACCTCTCCGCCATATAGACGAGATGGACGTTGGCGCCGAGGATAACGACCAGAACAGCGGCTACGGCGAACCAAAGCGCAGTCCTGGTCGTTCCGGCCCGCTTTACTGACGCAATGCTGCTCACTGGCCTGCCGTCCGTCGATCGAGGAGATATAGCGTGAGGATCTTGCGCTCGACCGGCGACAATCGAGCTTCCCAGGTAGGCATGTGCCCCTGCCGGCCGTTGAACACGGTCGTCACGAGCGATTCCGGGTCGTCGCCATACAAGAAAGACCGGTCTGTCAGGTTGCGCGAGCCCATCTCGATGTTGCCCTTGCCATCCTCGCCATGACATGCGGCGCAATTGGCAGCGAACACGGCTTTTCCTGCTGAAACCGTCTGCGGCGGCGCATCGCCGCCGTCGGGATGGGAGAGCGTTCGGACATAGGCGACCACATTCTTGATGTCCTTCAGAGACAGGATCCCATCGCGGCCGAAAGCCGGCATCTGCGACGTTCGGCTGTCAGGATGCGCCGAGTTAATGCCGACCCGGATCGTCTCAGCGACCGCATCTGGTGTGCCGCCCCACAGCCACGACTTGGCCGTCAGATTGGGAAAACCCTTGTTTCCCCTGGCGTCGCGACCATGACAGGCCGCGCAATTGTCTCCGAACAGGCTGTATCCGGTCTCGCGCACGACCTGCATCAGCGCAGGATCGCTCTGGATCTGAGCGAAGCTCTGCTTTCCCATGGCGTCGGTCCATTGGGCGCGGTCGAGCGTGGCCTCCTTCAGAGACTGGCTAACAACCGCGCGCTGGTCGCTGCCGAGAAGCCCCCGGAAATAGGTTGTCCCTAACGGCCAGGACGGCATCAACACCCAGTACACCAGAGCGAACAGGGCGGTCACGATCAGAAAGAAAAGAACCACACGCGGAACGGGCGTGTTCAGCTCCGTGATGCCGTTCCATTCGTGTCCGGTCGTCAGATATCCGGTGTACGGATCGCGCTCCTCTACTGCCATGGCTCGTCCTCGTCGATGAGGATCGCTTGCGCGGCACGATCGAATGGCTCCTTGTTTGACGGCCAATAGGCATAGGCGAACGCTATCAGGGAGAGTGCGATCAGGTAGAAGAGACCGAAGGATTTTGAAAACCAGACGAGCGTGTCATGATCGGGCATGAGTCTCACTCCGCGGATGCGACAGGTTTGCGAGCAGCGTCGGTAAGACGCCCCAGGATCTGCAGATAAGCGACCAGAGCGTCCATTTCAGTTAATTTGCCGGGCCTGCCGTCGAAGGCATGGATATTGGTCGCCTCCCCGTAGCGCTTCGCGACGCCCTCGGCATAGGGCGTTTCCGGCGCGGCCTGGCCGTAGGCGTCCGATTGCGCGTTCGCGATCATCTCATTGCTGTAGGGAACGCCGACCTTGCGCAGCGCCGCAAGATGCGCGGAGAGGTCGTCGGTCCGCAGTTCGGTCTGCGAAAGGAAATCATAGGCCGGCATGATCGACTCCGGCACAACGTCGCGCGGGTCATTCAAGTGCCGCACCTGCCATTCGTCGGAATACTTGCCTCCGATCCGCGCGAGATCGGGCCCGGTGCGCTTGGAGCCCCACAGCATCGGATGGTCGTACTTGGACTCGACCGCAAGCGAATAGGGACCATAGCGCTCGACCTCGTCCCGCAGGGTGCGGATCATCTGCGAATGACAGGCGTAACACCCTTCGCGCATGTAAATATTGCGGCCCGCGATCTCGAGCGGCGTGTAGAGGCGCATATCGGGAGCCTCTTCGACCGTCCGGTGAATGGTGAAGAGAGGTGCAATCTCGACCAAGCCGCCGATGCTGGAGACGCCAACGATGGCGAGAACGAGACCGATCGCCTTCGTTTCGAGCCGATAGTGCAGTCCGAACATAACAGATCACTCCCCGGGCTGAAGAACCGGGACGCCAGCCGGCATAGCGTGAGGAAAATCGGCAGCGGCCTGATGCGCCTTCTGCGGCACCGTGCGGACCGTCATCCAGATATTGTAGCAACCGACCAGCGCGCCGACGAGGAACAGGAGTCCACCGATCGCACGGGCGACGTAGTAGGGGCGCATGGCGACGAGCGAATCGACGAAGGAGTAGGCGAGCGTACCGCTCTCATTGTAGGTGCGCCACATCAGCCCCTGGACGATACCGGAGTTCCACATCGCCATCACGTAGATGATGGTGCCCGCGACCGCGAGCCAGAAATGCACCTCCACCAACCGCGGCGAAAACATTCCATCGCGCTTCCACAGCCAGGGCACCGAAGCATAAATCGAACCGAAGGTGATCATCGCCACCCAGCCCAGCGCCCCGGCGTGGACGTGTCCAATCGTCCAGTCCGTGTAGTGTGACAACGAATTCACTGAGCGGATCGCCATGAACGATCCCTCAAACGTCGTCAGACCATAGAACACGGCTGCGACCATCATGAAGCGCAGCGTCGCGTCGTCGCGCACCTTGTGCCACGCGCCATTGAGCGTCAGTAGCGCGTTGCCAGCCGACGCCCACGAAGGAACGAGCAGCATCACCGAGAAGGTCATGCCGAGCGTCTGCACCCATTGCGGCAGGGCCGTATAGTGCAGGTGATGCGATCCCGCCCACATGTAGAAGAAGGTGATGCCCCAGAAATTGACGATCGACAGCCGGTAGGAAAAGACCGGGCGGCCGGCTCGTTTGGGCAGGTAGTAGTACAGCATGCCGAGAAAGCCGGAGGTCAGGAAGAACGCGACCGCATTGTGGCCGTACCACCATTCGGTCATGGCGTCCTGGACACCTGCAAACAGAGAATAGCTCTTCGCATGACCGAACGAGACCGGGATCGCCAGGTTGTTGACGATATGCAGCACCGCGACAACGAGGATGAAGGCGAGGTAGTACCAGTTGGCAACGTAGATATGCGGCTCCTTGCGGCGAGCGAGCGTGCGCAGGTAAATGACGAAATAGGTCACCCAGACGATGACGAGCCAGAGGTCTGCGTACCACTCGGGCTCCGCATATTCCTTCGATTGCGTGATGCCCATCATGTAGCCAGCTACGGCGAGCAGGCAGAAGAGGTTGTACCCGAACAGCACGAAAAGCGGGCTGAGCTGGTCTGGCAGCCGCGCACGCGTGGTCCGTTGCATGACGTAGAACGAGGTGGCGATCAGGGCGTTGCCGCCGAAGCCGAAGATCACGCTGGTCGTGTGAACCGGTCGGATGCGCCCGAAGCTCGACCATGCCGCGTGAAACGTGAGCTTCGGATCCACGAGCAGCCAGGCGACCCAGTCGCCGATGAACAGGCCGAACACAGCCCATCCCATGGCGAGGAGGATTCCGGCCTTGCTCGGCTCGTCGTAGTAGCGCGCGAACCGATCGTCACCGGGCTCCGGTGCGTAGTATCCGGAGATCACGCCAAATGCTCCGGCAATGGCGGCAAGCATGACCAACGCCCCCTGCCCGCCAATCGGATCATCGTTGCCGGCTGTCGCCATTGCGAGCCCGACGACGCCGAGCGCAACCAGAATGAGGAGCGCGGTTTGACGCTCGCTTCTCGTGAGCTGTCCGATCATTTTATTCGCCCTGCTCCGCTGAGATTCCCAACGATGTCCCATGCCGTGACGGCGTCAGACACGCGTCGCGACGGACGCCATTTCACCCCGGCGGATTAAACATGTATATGTTATATATCTTAATGTCGCAGCTGTTGCAAATGATTCTTGCGGTCGAGCCCTCTCGGCCACTCACGTCCCAACTAATCCTTTCGGGCGACAATATAGATCGCGCTCAAATTCCGCTGGTGGCGTTCGAATACCCGCCTCATCGCGACAACTCGTCGTCGCGCAGGACCGTCAAGGATGAGATTCTTCGCAAGCCTTAGAACCCCCAGAAATCCCTCGTCCTGAATGAGCCGCAAAGGGCGGAGAAGGTGCATGCGTGCATAACCCATGGTGACGACATGGAATCCGACCCCCTCCAGCAAGGACTTCCACTCCCGGGGAGGAAGTGGCCGAGCTCCGACATGAATTGCGGACGACAGCGTCTCGTCAATTCGGTGACGCTGCTCGCTTGGCATATTATCCGGCACAACCGCGAGTTCATGGATGCCGTAGTGACCGCCTGGGCGGAGCAGCCGGAATGCCTCTGCCGCAATGAGGCGCTTGTGCTCAGCAGTCTGCATGCTCAACATGGCTTCGCCAATGACCACGGAGGCCGACGCAGCCGGCAACGAGGTTTGATCGGCTCGGCCGACCACGACCGATATGTCAGGGTTCGACGGGAGCCGTCGGGTTGCCCATCGCGCCGCTTTTTCGTCCCGCTCGACGCCCGTGTAGTGCCGCGGCTTGCGCTGCAGGATCATACGGGCCGTACCGCCAAGGCCTGGCGCAAACTCCACCACCTGATCGGCTGGTCCGATCGCCAGCCCCTCCAAGAGAACACGCGTCAGCTTAAGGCCTCCGGGGCGCAGCACGCGTTTGCCGAGACGCGCAAGCAACCAATGTCCCGGCATTTTCGCGACATCGAGGCCGCTACCTGGCAGATCCATACCTTGGGCAGGACGGGCGTCGGTCATCTGCAATCTCCTCTATGGGGATCAAATCGTGCTGGTCAGTCGCCGGCCCGATGCAGAGCATCAGGAAAAGGCCGGTCGCCGAAATCGATGACCGACCGGCGCAAGAGACGGCCTGCCGAATCCGTGGTCAGTCGTGCACGGCGGTTGCGATAGAAGAAAGTCAGGCGGAACTCACCCTCATGCTCGTCGGCGCCGCGCTCGCAGGCGCTCGTGACCGCTCCTCCACGCATCAGAACCGGCACTTCAGACACCGGCAAGTGCAGAAGCTCGCCGATGAGCGCCGCGTCTACCACGAATGCGCCGTCGCTGAACTCGATGGCGCGTTGGGACGGTCCTGAAAGTCCTGCTTCCCGGTTGATCTCGATCATCGCAATTACCCTTGCCGAGGCCATCATAAAGATATATTCGTTATATATCTTATTGCTTGGGAGTCAACCTCCAATGACCATTCTGGCCCGACTGGAAGGCCGAGCAGACGCGCGGCCCGTCCCCGACACCATGCTTCGCCGCGCGCCCTCGCTGCAGACGGCGCCAAGCGAGCGCCGCCAGAGGCTTTCAACGGCTGAGCTCGCCTTCCGCATCTACGCGGTCTTTCGCGCTCATCCCCACATCAGCAATGTGCTTACGCATATCTCGCGCGCCAAGTGGCCCGAGGTCGAGCAAGCGCTCAACCTGATTCTCGATGCAGCGACGACGAGCGACCGCCTTTCGCCGCTCGAACAGAACGTCATCGATCTGATGTGCGCCGAGCGCGGCATCACCGGGAAAATCCTAAAGCCCTACTTTCACGGGGTTCTCTACCGGCTCCTTGAACGCAACCATGCAGAACGGCTGATTCGCCATGTCGAAGGCTTGTTTCTGGATCTCGAATGGAAGGCGCAACACCCCGCGCCGCCAGCGCCCGCGGCTCACGCAGCCCCTAAGGAGTCCGGTCATGAGCGAAGCCAGCACCCTTGAGCGCGTCATCAACGTCGTTGACATTGAGCCGCAGTACCGGCACGCGATCCTCTTCCGCTTGGTTGAGCATCTCGCGCCCGGCACCTCGCTGCAGATCATCGTGCATCATGATCCCAAGCGGCTCCGCATGCAGCTTGCTTACCTGGAACAGGGACCTGACATCTGGCGCGTCCGTCTGCTGCTCCTCAGCCAGCGGGATGGGGATCATGGCTGAATCGTTTGTCTCGAGTTCGAAGGTATCCGCCGGCAATAAGGGACGACCCGGCAAATTCAGCTGGCGCTTGGGCGATGGACGCCTCTCACGCTCGGAGAAGCTGGAAATCATCTCCTTGGTGGCGGCGATCGGGGTGAGCGAATGTTCCGCATGGCTCATCCCGATACTGGAGCGTGACAGCCGCGATTCGACGATGGAGAGATGGAGATGTTGAGCAATTCCAATCATATGTTTCCCCGGCAGACGAGCGGGAACGAGCTCACGTCGAATCGCTGATCCGCAATGACTTTGCGCGATGCCACCGCGGCGAGACGCTCGATGACATCAAGCGCCGCGCTTCTTTTTCGAAGGAAGACAGGAGGCTTCTCCGCGATTGGATGGCGATTGCCGCAACCCGCGCTAGCATTGCGGCAAAGCCCCGATACGCCCGAGAATATTGCTTCTCTAGTCGGACAGAGGCCGAAGGGTTGCACGAAACTGCTTGTGACAGCTCACACAGCTCTCCGCAAGACGGCCAAATGTCTTGGCGGCTCCGGCGATGTCCCTTGCTGCCGCTCGCTTCACTAGATCAGCCGCCGCCTCATGGCTCTGCTCATCGACCCGCTCGAAGCCATGAAAACTTCTGCCGAGCTTCTTCTTGATCGCAGCCACAACTTCGTCAGGAAGCGGATGACCTTGAATGGCTCTTGCGGAGTCCTCAAGACCCTTGAAGTCCTCGATAAGGAGCGCGTTGGTCAGCCGCAAATATTCAGCGCCAAGTTCCGACATGATGGCGCGCAGCGTCAATTTGTGTTCTTCCCTTTGCACTTGGGAATAAGTCGAGCTTGTCGAGATAAATCCGCCAGCGAGCAGGAATGCCACGAATGTTCCGATTGTCTTGCGAGCTATCATGGTAGTTCTCCAGGAGTGACCTTGGATGGTTCTTTGTGTTTCAAAACTGTCTCTCAACGAGCATCTTCTTGATGAGGGCGATATCTCTGGCAGGGTTGAGCCCCTTTGGACACGTCTTGCTGCAGTTGAGGATTGTGTGACAGCGGTAAAGCCGGAACGGATCCTCCAGCGAGTCAAGCCGTTCACCGGCGGCTTCATCGCGGCTGTCCACGAGCCAGCGATATGCTTGTAGTAGCACTGCCGGCCCCAAGTAGCGGTCGGCGTTCCACCACCAACTCGGACAGCCCCCAGTGCAGCAGAAGCATAGGATGCACTCATAATGGCCGTCGAGCGCAGCCCGTTCCCGGTGCGATTGCAACCGCTCACGCCCACCCGGCGGCGGAGATTCAGCTTTCAACCATGGTTCGATCGAAGCATATTGTGCGATCGCGTGCGTGAGATCAGGTACAAGATCCTTGATGACCAGCATGTGGTTAAGCGGATAGATTTTAACGTATCCCTTGATGTCCTCGATCGCACGTGTGCAGGCGAGCCAGTTCATCCCGTCGATATTCATCGCGCAACTGCCGCACACCCCCTCCCTGCAAGATCTCCGAAAGGTGAGTGTCGGATCGATCTGATCCTTGATCGCGATAAGGGCGTCCAGAACCATTGGGCCGCAACTATCAAGGTCGACAAAATAGGTATCCAGGCGCGGTCCGTCGTTGGCGTCGGGATCAAACCGATAGATCTTCAATTCCTTGAGGCGGTGCGCGCCAAGCGGCGCCGGCCACGTCTTTCCAGAACGGAGCCGGGAGTTTTTCGGCAGTCCAAAGCTTGAACCGATTGACAAGGATCTCACTTCCTTCTCACTGCAATCCTTCCTCATCCCCCGTCGGCTTTTCGGAACGGAAAGGCGTTCATATGCATCTATTGCTGCGCTCTGACGCTTGATCGTTCGCGTAACGGGCCATCGGCCGCAGCCTCAATTGTCCGGTAAAGCCGCTCGATGTAGTGAACGTAAGCGACGTATGCCTCGACATACTCGCGTCCTGCTGCGAGGTCGTCAGGCTCAAACCGTTTCCTTTGGGCGGCATTCTGAAATTGTTTGTGAACCCCTCCACTGAGGCGAGCCGTCAGGAACTCAACCAGCCCATTGTCGGATCCGGTTTCCAGGGCCTTGTCGGCAGCGGGAATCGCCGGCCCGAGATCGCGTCCGGCCGGCTTCAGTCCGGTGAACGGCGCTCCTTCACCGGCGCGATGCAGTCGCACCAAGGTTTCGAAGAAGTACCGATCTGCCAATTCGTGCGCTTGCTGGCCGAGCTTTCGGACAACTGACGTTTGCTCAAATGCACGACGGACCTGATCCACGTCTTCCGGGCGAACCCAGATCAAAATGGAGTTGAGATCCCCGGTTTGGAGCGCGATTCGGGCACCCATGACGACAGGGCCATCGAGTCCATCGCAATGCGCAAACGTAGGAGCGGCGTCAAGCAGAACTCCTGCTACGGCCATTACGGCGATCGTCAGGATAAGAACCGCGGGCTGCGATATCCTTCGAGCCATTATTCCGACCCTCGATCGATCTATTACCCACCAAGTGAAATCTAGCACGTTGATCTGGCTCAACTTCGACGCCGGCTCGGATCGATCGGCCACATGGGAGCTTGAAGACGCTCTTTGGTGAACTCGCCAACACGACGTTGATTGCACGGTAGCCAATCGAATCGAGGCGGCCGGCAACGGAGTGATCGCTAATCCCATCTTCAACCGCCCGGCCGGTGCAAGGCTCCCGAGACCGGACGCTCCCCGAAATCGACGATCGATCGACGAACGATGCGGCCGGTCCGGTCAGCACTGAGACGCGCGCGGCGATTGCCGTAGAAAAAGGTCAGCCGGAATCTGCCCTCATCGTCATCGACCCCTCGTTCGCAGACGCTCGTGATCGCCCCTTCGCGCATCAGGACGGGCACACGCGACGCCGGTAGGCCGAAGAGCGGGGCCAAGAGCTCCGCATCGACCACGAAAGCGCCGTCCTCCAGCTCAATCCTGCGCAGTGCGGGTTCCGAGGCCTTGGCCTCTTGGCGGTGCTCGATCATCACAATTCTCCCTTGCCTGACCGTAAAAAGATATATATAGAATATATCTTATAGCGCGAGAGGTCAAGAGATGCGAGACAACACGCATTGAAGATGCAGACTCAACGGCGCCTTGCGCCCGGCGCAACCCGCTACCACGAAGGCATGCCGGGCACGGTTAGGTCCGGCCGTCGCGAGGCGCCCGCGACGCCCTCAACTGATGCGCTTGCATTCAAGATATTCGCCGCGTTTCGCGCCCATCCCCATATCAATAATGTGCTGACGCACATCTCGCAGGCCAATTGGGCCAGAGTAGAGCAAGCGCTTAACTCCATTTTTGATTTGACAACAAAAAGCGACAGTCTTTCACAACTTGGGCAGAACATCATCGACCTCATGTGCGCCGACCGCGGTGTCACGGGTCGAATCCTGAAGCCGTATTTTCACGCCGCGCTGCACAGGCTCCTTTTGCCGGAGGTGGCCGAACGCATCATCCGGCACGTGGAGATACTGTTTCTTGAGCTCGAATGGAAAGCTCAGCAACCGAAGCCAGCGGCGCTCGCCCAGAGCGACCCGCCCTCCCAGGAGCCTCGCCATGCCGGAAGCGAGCCGCAGTGAGCGCATCATCAACGTTGGCGATATCGATCCGCGATATCGGCACACGATCCTGTTCCGATTGTTCGAACATCTCGCGCCGGATGGCTCGCTGCAGATCGTCGTCGACCATGACCCCAGGCCGCTCCGCCTACAGCTTGAGGCGCGCCATGGTGCCCGCTTGGGCTGGTCATATCTGGAGAAGGGCCCCGACACTTGGAGGGTTCGCCTGCATTTCCTGACAAACCATGGTGATCAAACTCAAACGATGGAAATGGAGAAGCCGGATGCTGAGTAACTCGTACCATCATGTGCGCCCGGCCGACGAGGCGGAACGGGCCTATCTGGAATCGCTGATCCAAGCGGATATCGTGCGATGTCACCCCGGCGAGACGCTGGAGGACATCAAGCGCCGGGCAGCCTTCTCCAAGGAGGACAAGGGGTTGCTTCGCGATTGGATGGGCGTTGCCGCAATGCGTGCCGCCATCGACCGGAAACGGATGCCATACCGGGACGCCGCCGAATAGTCACGGGCGCTCGAACGGTAGCTCTCCAGTGCCGCCGGCCGGGAACTTGCCTGATCTCTTCTTCGCGTGCCGGCGAAAAAAAGAGATGCGGTCGGACCGTGGGCGGCTGCGCCAATGCTCCAGCAGCTTCGGCGGGGCGGCCTCACGCGTGTGACTGGACCCATTCAGCGCCGGAGGTCGACGTTGCGGATGAGGCGATCTATCACACGCGCCAGCTCATGGCCAACCATTCAAAGCCACGGGATTAGCCTTGCGTAGTGAGGGGCGTCCGGCTGGAAACCGCCATGCGGTGGAGGGCCAAAGCGGCTACTTCTTCTTGCCGTCGGCGTCGAACTGCTTGAGGAAGGCGAGCAGATCACTGATCTTCTGCTCGTCCTTCAATCCAGCATAGACCATCTTCGTGCCCGGAACTTTTGCCTTCGGATCCTTTATGTATTCGCGGAACGTCGGCTCATCCCAGGTGATGCCGGAATCCTTGTTCGCGGCCGAGTAGGCGTAACCCGGCACGCTGCCGGCCTTGCGGCCGATGATCCCGTTCAGCACGGGCCCGACAACGTTCTTCGCGTTATCGCCGATCTGATGGCAGGCCTTGCAAACGACAAAGACCTTCTCCCCGGCAGCGGCATCCTGTGCCCGGACCTCGCTCGAACATGCGACCGCCAGCAGCGCCACGAACACTAATCCTCGCATTCCATTCTCCTTTTCTTTACGTCCGCCACTCCAAGGGCGGAACCTTCGCTTCGTTCAGTTGTCCAATTGGGATGGGCCCGGATCGGACGATGAGTCTCACGCGCCGTAGACACACAAATTACTATTGGCTGTGACCAGCCGAACCTGCATGCCTGGCCGGGCCGCCACTATTTCGCCAATCCGCGATGCCGGCATCAGGCTAAAAGCCGTCGAAAGCGCATCCGCCTCGGTGGCGGTTGGCGCGATGACGCTCACCGTTCGGTAGAGTGCGGGACTGCGTCCAGTCCTTGGATCGAAGAGATGTGTGAATCGGCCCGCGGGATCAAAGCGGAAGCCCGCCCCCGCACTGGTTGCGACGGCTCGATCGACGAGGCCGATGGTTTCGGTCAACCCACTGGGCTTATCGGGATCGGCAAGTCCAACAAGCCACGGCGATCCATCCGGCCTGGCGCCGATTGCACGTATCTCACCCATGTTGACGAGAGTAGTCGACAGCCCTGACCCACGCAAAATTCCCACGACGCGGTCGGTTGCGTAGCCCTGGGCGATCCCATTCAACGTGATTGCGGCACCACGCTTGGCCAGCGCCACGCGTTCATCGCTGACAAGGACGCCGCGGTAGCCCACCTTTGCCAGTGCCTCCGTCAGCTTCGCCGCCGGTGGCCCTTCGGAATCCGGCTTCTCGGAAGAGAAATGTTCGGCGTAGAGCTGCCACAAAGGCTGCACGGTGGAATCGAACGCGCCTTCGGTAAGGTCGGAGAATTGCAGCGAAGTCTTAAGCAGCGCGACCATGTCGGGCTCCGGAGCGACCAGGAAGCCGCTCCGGTTCAGGGCGCAGATGGCGGAATCCGCCTGGTACAGGCTAAACTGCCGCTCCAGTGCTCGCACCTCCGCCAGGCAAACCTGGACGATCCTTTCAGCCTCCTCCCGATCGGGATGGAAAATGTCGATCGACACCTGCGCGCCGAGCGCCGATCCGCGCCAGTGCACGCCCTCGCCCGCCCAGGCACGTCGTCCACTGCAAACGAAAGCCGAGCCTGCGGTGGCAGCTGCGATCGTGATCATGCGTCGGCGTGTGAGATTTGCTGCTGCCATCGGAGGCCTCTTCAGTTGGCACGCGCGTTGGATCGATCATGTTCGCCGGCGGCATCACTTCCCAGCACATAAGCACTCGGGATCTCGGGGAAAGTAACGATGGTCCCGCCGTTGGCCGCGACAAAGGCGTCCGCGGCAGCGCGGGTGCCAAAGGGCACGGCCTCGGCGGCACCCATTCCACCCTGCTTACGGCTCTCGATCACGAAGAATGCTTTGCGGGCATCGATCCAGTTTGTAGCTCCTGGCTCGGCCCAGCTCGGGGCTCGGGCCATGTCTGACACGTAAATCGCGCGGATATCACGAGGTTGATCTGGCATCAGGGTGAAGGCCACCGCGTCGCGAACGGACGTGAACCAGTAAGGGTCGATGCGGCTCGTCGTGATGATCTGGCCCTTGGGACCGGGGTGCTCGAGCACGTTCATGCCGCAGAATACTCCCATTGCGTCGGTCGTCAACGCGGTCGGCGGCGGCATGCCGAAATCGCCTCCGTCGCGATTGCAGCCGGCGAGGACGAGCGCAACGATCACGCATAGGACTCGGAGGGTCATAGTTCCCTCCGTGCGAAGAACGAGGCCGCAAGCCCGAGCGGCGCGACGACCCAAGCGGTTAGTCCCATCAACAGCGCGCCGACGCTGGTCGTCGCGGTGCCGGCGAGCCCGGCCATTCCGGAAAACTGGCTGACGTTGAACCCGGTGAGGTTCGTCATCCGATACAGGTCTGTAGGATTGAGGAACAGCAGCGCTTCGAGCACTGGCGCGGAGACGATCTTTCCTTGGTCGACGACAAGCACCCCGAGCAAGGCCATGTCGAACACGAGCACCATCAGCAGCCAGACGCCCACCGAGATGCCGGCAGCAGTTCCCCGGTCCCGGACCAGGCTGCTGATCAGATATCCCACGGCGACGAAAACTGCACCGAGCATGATCGAGGTTCCGAGCATGAAAGCAAAGGCATACCAGCTCTCAGCGAGCACCGAGGCACCGGTAATCGCGAGGGCAGCTGCGGCCGCGCCGTAACCGATGACAGTCGCGAACGCCAGGATCAGGACGTGGCCGCAGAACTTTCCGAGGATTACCTGGCCCCGGCCCACGGGATAACTCAGGAGAAGCGCCATGGTGCCGCGTTCCATCTCGCCGACTACGGCGTCGTGGGAGATCAGGAGCGCGATCAGCGGAAGCAGAAAGATCGTCAGACTGGACAGGCTGACGACGACGACATCGAGCGCGCCTGCGCTGACGTTGCCCGTGGGCGCGCTGCCCAGGAAGGTAAGCGACAGCGCAAGCGCGGCCAGGAGGAGCGTGGTCGCCAGAACCCAGCGGTTTCGCAGGCCTTCCTGGATTTCCTTGAATGCGATGATGACGATCGTCCTCACGCAGCGCCCTCCTGGGTATTGAGGAAGTGCGCGTAAAGCTCGTCCAGTGTCGGTGCGGCGATCTCGATGTTCCTGACGCGCGGATCGCCGGCCGCGACCCGCAGCAGATCCATCTTTTTCAATTCGTCAGGCACCAGCACGACCCTACCATTCGGCGTCGACAGCGTCTCCCCTACAATCCACGCCGGTGTCGCCTCCTTTCCGGTCGCAAGATCGATCGACACCCGGATCGGCAGCCGCGAGATCTTGCGCAATTCCGCCAGTGAGCCCTGTGCGACGAGCAAGCCGCGGTTCATGATGAGGACGTGCTCGGCGCGATCCTCGAGTTCGTTCAGCGCATGGGACGAGATCAGGACGGTCGCGCCACCGTCACGAAGGTCGCTCAGGATTTCGTAGAAGGTTTGCCGCAGCGCCGGATCCAATCCCGTCGTCGGCTCGTCAAGCAGCAGCACACGGGGCCGCCCGAGCAACGCCTGCGCCAACCCCAACCGCTGACGCATGCCCTTTGAATAGGTACCCACGCGACGGTCGACCGCGTCAGTCAGTCCGACACGGTCGAGAAGCTCCCACGCCTTCAGCGGCTTGATGCGCTTCAGCCGCGCGTAGAACGACAGCGTTTCCCGACCGGTGAGTGCGGCGTTGAAGGCGACGTTCTCCGGCAGATATCCAAGCAGCCGGCGCGCCGAAAATTCCCCGGCGGCGGGATCCTCATCGAGCACACGGATGGAGCCGCGGTCCGGACGAATCAATCCCAACATCAGCTTGATCAGTGTCGTCTTGCCCGCGCCGTTATGTCCGACGAGTGCGCTCAGGCGTCCCGGGACCAGGTCGAACGAGACATCCCGTAGCGCACAAATTGTGCGATAGTTTTTTTGGACACCGCTCACGGAGACGGTCGAGCTCATTTGCCGCCCTCCCTGCCCGTAGGCCTCGGCGGCGGGGCGATGAGCGGGTGACTGTCCACGACGCCACCGGGGTAAAGCGCCGGAAACTGGGCTTGTGCCCACCGCAAGACCTGCACCGCCGGGCTGTTGATCAGCACCTTTGCGGCAGGCGCGGTCCACAATACCCTGTCGACGAGATCGTTGGGCCGGTAAGCCGTGTCCGCAATACCGTCGCCGTCGAGATCGAAGGCCGGGTTGTCGCTCCAGTAGTTGCCGCGCCCGCCCTTGGACCAATCGAGGTGCCGCGTGCCGACGTATTTGACCTGATTTCGATTGCCGACAAAGGCGTTTCCGGTGATCTCGTTGCCTTCGGACCCGGCAGTGAAGTGAACTCCGACTGCGCAGCGTTCGAACCAGTTGTTCTGGAACCGGTTGTGGTTCGTGTTGTAGATGAAGACGCACTTTTCCGGGCCACTCCGCAGACCCTGCTCCCGCTTCGCGTCCGGGATCATGCCCCGCTCGTCGTCGGGGCGTTCTTCGCCGCTGTCTGCAATCGTGTCCAGAGGGCCGCCCGTCACCCGATTTCCATCGATATCGGCGTAGTTGGCGTAATTGAACAGAATCCCGTGATCGCGATCGCGATCCGAGATATTGTCGCGGATCACCAGTCGGTTGGAATACATGATGGCGTAGCCGACATGGTTTCCGATGGAGACGTTACCGCTGACTTCGCTGTCGTTGGTGTACATGTAATGGATCGCGAAGCGCACCTGCTCGAAATGGTTGCCGATGAAACGGTCCTTGCGGCTTGAGATCGTGAAGATGCCGTCGCGACCATAGCGGAAAGTGTTATCCGCGATCGTGACATCGGGTGCGTTCCAGAGCGAAACACCGTTGCCGGCCTCGCTGAGCCGCCCGCCGCGCAATCCTTCGATCGCGTTGCCGGCGACCCGCGAGCCCGCCGCTCCGTGAACGTAGACGCCGAACAGGTTTCCAACCAAGCGGTTGTTTTCGATCGTCGCGCGCTCGGCGGTCTTCTGGAGAAAGATGCCCGAATTCATCGCCTGCAGATCGCGGCCCGATCCTCGGACGGTTACGCCGCGGACGGTCACATCGGGCGCGGATACCGTGACGACGTTACCGGCGCCGCCGCCGTCGAGCACGGCGCCGGGGCGTCCGGCCAACACAAGAGGTCGGTCGATCCGGATCGCACCGTTGTATTCGCCCGCAGCAAGTTCAACCACGTCGCCGTCGCGTGCACGATCCAGCAACGCCTGCAGCGGCTGGCCCGGCACAGCCGTTAGCGTCTCCGCACTGGCGAAGCCGGACAATCCGGCGGCGACGAGCGCAACCGGAAGCATGCGTGACGAGAGACGCAAAGTATCGCTCCCGGTCAGACCGATTTTGGCTCAACGAACATGCGGCCCTTCATCTCCATGTGCATGGCGTGACAGAACCAGGAGCAGTAATACCAGTAAACTCCCGCCTTGTCGGCCGTGAACGAGACCGATGCTGTCGCCATCGGCGCGACCTCCATGGCGATGCCGTAGTTGACGATGCAGAAGCCGTGCGTCAGGTCCTCCACCGCGTCGATATTGGTGATGTAGACGGTGACCTCGTCACCCTGCTTGACCTGGAACTGCTCGAGGCCGAACGCGGGTGCTGTGGAGGTCATGTAGACGCGCACCTTATTTCCGTCGCGGATAAGCTTGGAGTCCGCCTCGAGATTTATCCCGTCCGCCTTGGCCTGCTTGACCGCATCCGCAAACATCGGATCGGCGCGGTCCCAGATCGAGATTGGATTGATTTTGGAACGGTGCACGATGGTGGCGTCATGCGGCTCGGCGAAGCTCGGGCCGTCGTGGACCAGCACCATCTTGTCGCCGGAGATGTCAATGAGCTGATCGTTCTCCGGCTTAAGCGGACCGACATTGAGAAAGCGATCCTTGGAGAACTTGTTCAGTGAGATCAGCCATTTCCCGTCCGCCTCCTTGGTCTGACCCATCGACGAATGGTTGTGGCCCGGCTGATAGTGGACGTCGAGCTTCTGGATGATGGGATCGACTTTCTCGCCCTTAAACGCCCGCTTGGCGAGATCGATGTTCCACTTACAGACCTGGCTGTCCAGGAACAACGTAGTGTAGGCGTTGCCCTTGCCGTCATAGGCTGTATGCAGAGGTCCAAGGCCGAGTTCGGGCTCCGCAACCACGATGTCGCGCGGCTTGATCTTGTCGTCGAACAGCTGGTCGAACAGGCGAACGTCCATGACGGTCACCGTGGGAGACAGCTTACCGGCCGCGACGATATGAATGCCGTCGGGTGCCGTGTTCATGCCGTGCGGATTATTCGAGACCGGAACGTAGCGCGTGTAGGGCGATCCCTTGCGGCCGTCGATCACAGGCACGCCGTTCATTTCCTTGAAGTCACCCTTCTTGACCGCCTCTTCGATGCGCTTGAGGTTGAAGATGACGACCCAATCCTGCTCATTGGCAGTCATCTCCGCCAAGGTCACTCCTTCTTCGGCGTTGTAGCAGGTCGAGAAGGCGTACTTGCCCTGATAGTCGGCGTCGACGTTGTCGAGATTGCCGCTGACCATCACTTGCCACGCCACCTTCATGGTGTCGCCGTCGAGCGCCGTGAAGATGGAATGGTACTCCTTCGGATTGTCGAGAATCTTGCCGTCGTTCGGCAATGGAACGCCATCTTCCCCGTTGCAGAATACGTATCCCGTGCGCGGATATTTCTGCAGCCGCAGGCCATGAACGGTGTGTTGGTTCGGGAGTTCGATGATCTTGTCGCATTTCATGACGTCGAGCCGCACTCGCGCCACGCGGCTGTTGGCCTTGTCGTTCATGAAGGCGTAGCGGCCGTCATAGGTGCCGTCCGTGAACGAGATGTGCGGATGGTGCAGGTCTCCGTTCATGAACGTGCCGCCGCGGTTCTTGAGAAATTCGCGGGTCGCAGGCTGTAATCCTTCGGTGAGAACCTTGAGGCTTTCGTTGGTCTGGCCCCATCCGGTCGCGCTACAGCGGTTAAAGACGGGAACGCGCATCAGTTCGCGCATCGACGGAAGTCCGATAATCCGCATTTCGCCGGACTGGCCGCTCGAGAAGAAGACGTAGTATTCGTCGAGCTCGCCCGGGGCGACTTCGGTTTTCTGCACTGCCGGACGCGCCGGCGGTGCTTTTGGTGCAGCCTTGGTCTGTGCATCGGCGCTGGAGATGAAGCCGCGGCCATCCTTCATCACCACGGCTCCGCCGGCAAGGCCGACGCCTGCAGCCGCGGCGGTCGTCCCCAGCAAGGTTCGACGGCTGACACCCTTGATATTCTCGCTGTCGCTCATGATTGCCTCCTCGGCTTTCGGTCTTCAGGTTGCAGGTGGCGTGATGGCCTCGGCTGATGACGCGCCGATAGGTTTTCCCCCGGCGGTGATGACGGTGGCCGGACCTTTGCCGCCTGGGCGCATCGAAGGCGACGACAACGCCTGACGTTTCTCTCGCTTCAGCCGCACCTGAATCATATGCGGGCAGCGTTGGTCGTCGAAATACAGTTCCTGGCAGTGCATGCAGTAGATGCACTCGTTCACGTTGATGTGACCTTCCGGATGGATTGACTGGACCGGACACTCGTTGGCGCAGCGCTGGCAGGGCGACCCGCATTCCGGCCAGCGCCTCAGCCACTCGAACATTCGTACCCGCCCCGGAATCGCGAGTGCCGCGCCGAGCGGGCACAGATAGCGGCAGAAGAAGCGCTCGACGACTAGCCCTGCGGCCAGCAGGGTCAGGGCGTAGACGACGAACGGCCACTCGCGCGCGAATTTGAGGATGATCGCAGTCTTAAACGGCTCGACTTCGGCGAGTTGCTCGGCAAATGCCGTCGAGTAGAGCGACATGCCGAACAGACCGAGGAAGATGATGTACTTGATCGGCCAAAGCCGTTCGTGAAGGCCCCAGGGAACGCGGTATTGCGGAACCTTGAGCGCTTGCGCGATGCTGTTGAGCAATTCCTGCAGGGCGCCGAAAGGGCAGAGCCAGCCGCAGAACGGTCCACGCCCCCAGAAAAGGAGTCCCGCCGCAATCGACGCCCAGAGAATGAAGATCAGCGGCGCCGAGAGGAAATATTCCCAACTGAAGCCGGTCAGCAGCGAGTTAGCGAAGGTCAGGACGTTGACAACGGAAAGCTGCGCGTTTGCGTACCATCCCATCCAGACCAGGATGAACAGCAGGTAACCCCGGCGGACCCACGTGTACACCGTCGGACGACGGACCAGCAAATTCTGGAAAAAGAAGATCAGTGTGAGCGCGCCCAACGCGGCAACCGTTACACCGATCTTGACCACGTTCCCGCGCCAGATTTTCATCCACAGCGGCTCTTCTTCGGCGGAAGTTGCGACGGCATCGCGCGCTCGGGCCGTCGGAGCCGCCGTACTCTGAGCTGCCGAAGTTTGAGCTGACGGCACAGTTGCCGCCTGCGGCGCTTGCGGCACCGGCTCCCGCTTTAGGTAGGATTCTGGCAGCGTGTAGGCGAGATCGAAGGTAACCCATGCCTTCTCCCGAGTGCCGATCACGCGCTGCACGAGGAGTTGCAGCACCCAGGGCTCAGTGGGATCGAACGCGAAGTCCGCCGGCACCACGAACAGCGCGATCTCGGAAAGGTCCGGCGCGCCTTCGGCCGCAAGGCTGCCCAGCCGGGTGTGATCCCGATCGCGGAAACGCATGCTGTTGGTTTCCTGAATCAGTTCGATTCGGTCGAAGATTCCTCCCCGGACGTAGGCGGCCCCTTTGAAGGAATAGCGACCGGACCCGGCGATGACGAGCGCCTGCTGACCCGGCTTCAGTCTGCCGGCCAGCCGTTCGTAGCCATCGTCGCCGAGGAGACTGCGGCCGATGGTCGGCACCGCGACATCCGCGACATAGAGGTCGATGAAGGCATCGTCCGGCGGACCTTCTTCCGGACGCGCCGCGGCGGTGGCATTGCCCGCCTTCTCGAACGCCTGGTTGATGTCGGCGACGGATAGGGTCAACCGCCGGACCGAGCCATCTCCAACGAGGGTCTGCCAATCGCGAACTTCGCTCCTTGTAGCGTCAATGGTCTTAGCAACCTGCGGCGCAGCGGCTGCCACCTGGCTCCCCTGCCCACCAAGGCGACCGCTCCTGATCAGCTTTGTGGCGGATCGAACGATGCTGTCACCGATCACCAACACCGTCACCGTAGCGCCGCTCACGATATCCACCTGCGGCGCTGGCGTGGCTCCGCGCGCCACGCTTCCTAAGTCGGCGCCAATCAACTTGTTGACGGCCTCCAGGATGCGCTTCTCGGGAATGCCCACCAACACGATGGGTTCCTTGTGCTCGACGAGCTTAAGACCCGTCAGGACTCCCTTCGGGTCAATTCCAACCAACACTTGGATTGGCTTCCCCGAGTAACCGATCGAATTTGCAAAATCCGAGGTCAGATAGACGAATCCAAGGAGTTGGTCGTTCTTGTATGCAGGCGCGATTGCAGGTTCGCCTTGCAACGGTCCGAACCTGTTGGCGTTTGGCACCAGGTCGGCCGGCTGGGCTTTGGAAAGAAAATCATTGAGACGGCCTGCGGCGCGCACATCCGCACCCCAGAATACCGTGGCGAACACGATCAAAGCTATCGCGAGCGCACCCCTTATTGCCGGAATTCGTGGTCCGACTACATTATGTCTCAAGGGTGCACTCCCAAACGAGGACGCCCTCAGCGGGGCTGCGGACATCCTTGTCGCGATATGATGTGGATATTGTGATTTCGGAGAAAGTGGGTCAACCTGCTCGGGAGGCCTGACATGCACAAAGAACAGCTTCTCACCGCTGTGCCCCCGGTTCCGGTTCGAAGTCTTCCGGAGCTGTATGCAATCGCCGTCAATTTGGCTGAGCGCGCCGCGCAGCGCTATGGCACCCTGGCCGCAAGAACCGACGAGAACTTCTGGCCGGTGCGTTGCGTCTTCGAGGTATTGACTACCCGGGAACGTGACCGAATGGAGAGCCTGGTTGCTGCATGTGCGAAGGTCTGCGGCAGGCCACCAATCGCTGGGGATCTGCGGTGGATTCCAATCGATCTGGTTCCCCCGGATGAAATGGCCGATGTTGGAGATTCGGGCTTGTCGACGCCGTACACGGCGTGGGCGCTTGCGGTTAGGCACCGACAGCGGACCTTCGTGTTCTGGACGTATGTGATTGCTGTCGCCGAAGATCCTAGCGTACGCGCCACGGCCGAGGACCTTGCGAAGGAGGCGCTCAGGGACGGCAATCTGTTGCGGCGTGAACGTCGACTGGCTTGGAGGCAGGAACGCGAGACCGCCGCCGAAATGGCAAGTAGGTCTGAGACGGAAGAACCGATGTCTGCGGCGCTGCTCGAAAGCCTGCTTTTCAAGGATATCGTCGCCTGGTCGCAGAATTTGCCGCCCGACCAGCGTGCGCAGCTTCTGGCGTTGGATCCCTTCCATCCCCCAGAGGCAGCACTTGCCGAAATCCGAGGGGCCGGAGCCACGCCTTACGAAACCACCGAGATCGGCCCGATCAGGCGCCGGGCGCTGCAGCGCGCCGAGCAGCTCTCGAACCTGTATCTTCATGACGCGGACAATGCCGCCGATCAGGCCAGCATGGAACTTGCCCAAACGCTTGCGGCACACTCGATCATGCGTCTCGCCGGCCTGCGCAATATGGATTCCGCCCACCGCCGTTCCGCATAGTTTCGTTCGATTACTCAGACTTGTAGTCAGCGCGGTCATTGCTTGCTGTCTTCAATCGCTGCGCTGCGCGACATCCAAGTTTCTTGCTCTGCTAGATCCCACACACTTCCGCTGTGGTGCCCCAATCCATCGCCGAACGAGAAATCGATCGATGAGTAAGCCGGTTCGACCTGCTCCGCTGTCCGCACGATGCGCACGCGCCACATGTGCGGCCCCCGTTCCAGATAGGTCCACTTGCACCGGCTGCCGTATCTGACATCGAACTGATAGCGCAAGGGCCTTGGATCGTGGTCAGCAACAAGTTGAAAGCCTTCCCCAACTTCGAGACGGTTGAATAGCTGGAAGATAACCGGATGACGGTGGCTCGGCGGAATACCCCTCACGTCGATCACCTGTTCTGCGAGACCTTGATCCGGCAACATGATCAATCCTTCAAAAAGACAATCTGAGTACGCCCGGTATCAGCTTTCTCTCGAGCCTCTTTGTCTTGGGTCAAAGTTGGCCGCAAAAAGATATATTTTAAATATTGCTTTTATCAACGCCTGCGATTAACATACACATGAAATCGATCTTTTTTGTATTCGCGAGGGTTACACCCGATTGGGAAAGCAGGATGACTCACGTCGTCACCGAGAACTGCATCAAATGCAAATATATGGATTGCGTCGAGGTTTGCCCCGTCGACTGCTTCTATGTCGGCGAGAACATGCTCGTCATTCACCCGGACGAGTGTATCGATTGCGGCGTTTGCGTGCCGGAGTGCCCGGCGGAGGCGATCTTCCCCGACACTGACACCGCGCTCGATTCGCACTGGCTCGAACTCAACCGCAAGTTCGCCGGACTTTGGCCGAACACCGTCGCGAAGGGCGAACCGCCCTCGGACGCCGACGCTTGGAACGGCATGCCCAACAAGTTTGCCGAGCATTTCAATCCGGAACCAGGTGAAGGCTGACACGCGTTGGGTTCCGTTCGAGCCACCCCTATTCGATCCGCCGCCGAGGTCGCCGGCGGTGGATCGGGTCAGAGCCGAAAGCGACTAGAGGAGAAGCATCGGAATGTCCAGCACGAACGGAAACGCATCCATCATCGATGTACGCAGTCTGCCGCCAGCGCAGCGCCACCAGAAGATCTTTCAGTTGGTCAATGAACTGGCCGCTGGCCACTCGTTCATCCTTGTGAACGACCACGATCCCAAGCCGCTCTACTACCAGCTCGAAGCCGAGTATCCGAGGCAGTTCTCCTGGAGCTATGTCGAGAGCGGTCCGACCGTGTGGCGGGTCGAAATCGGCAAGCTCGCCAAGGCTGCGTGAATATTCTTCGGATGGGAGTGGGGCAATATCGCGCGCTCCGTTCCCTCCGAGCCCTGAGGCGGGAGGAGCCATGGTAGGGGTGTCCCTTTCCAAGTGGACGATGAGCTATTTCGCCGCTGCGCTGCTCGCTCTTCTGGGCGCCGAGGTGCTCATGGTCACCGGCTTCGGTTTTCCCAGTCACGGCATCGCAGCGCCCGAGACGCTCGTTCTCGTACACCTCGTCGCGGTCGGCTGGCTCAGTCTGCTGATGTGCGGGGCGCTCATTCAATTCGTTCCGGTGCTGGTTGCGAAGCCGCTTGTCCATCCCGAATTACCAGCCGTCGCACTTGCGCTCTTGATCGCCGGTTTGGCCAGCCTCCTTGCCGGGTTTCTCCGGATGGCCGGCCTCCCCGTGGGGTCGCAGCCGTGGCTTCCCCTCGGCGCCATCTGCCTCACGGCAGGCTTTGTGCTCAACCTCTGGAATCTCGGCAGGACCCTGTGGACGGCGCGCCCGATCGGTCTGCCCGCACGGTTTGTCGTCGCCGGCCTTATGAGTCTGGCAGGCGTCGTCTCACTCGGGACGATCTTCTCCCTTGCGCTCGGCGGGTGGACAACCAATCCCACCCTCCTGCGTCTGACATCGGAAGGCATCCCGCTTCACGCCGCGTTGGGCCTCGGCGGCTGGCTGACCTTCACCGCGATGGGCGTGAGCTATCGCTTGCTCGCGATGTTCATGTTGGCTCCAGAAACTGAAGATCGCACCAGCCGCATTGCGCTTCTGGCCGGAGGCGCATCGATCTTGGCTCTCCTGGTTGGCGGCCCCTTGTGTCTGCTGCTTTTCGGACAGGGCGTGACGCATCCGCTCGTCATCTCGCTCGCGCTGGCCACCGTCAGCCTCGCCTTCTATGGCTACGACATCATCCGGCTCTATCGCACCCGCAATCGGCAAAGGATCGAGCTCAATGCGCGCATGGCGGCCTGGGCACTTGGCGGTCTCGGGCTGGCAACCATCCTGCTGCTGTTGGTGACGATATCAGGCGAAATCGACCGACGGATCGGCGCGGTTGTGTTTCTCTTTGCTTTCGGCTGGCTCACCGGGCTCGGCCTCGCGAAGCTCTACAAGATCGTCGCCTTCCTTACCTGGCTCGAATGCTATGGTGCGCTGCTTGGCAGGCGCCCGACCCCACGCGTGCAGGATCTTGTCGACGAGCCGCGCGCGTTGCCCTGGTTCTGGCTCTATTTCGCATGTGTCGGCGCCGCTTCGCTCGCGGCCTTCCTGGACGGATCGCTTGCCTTCCGGATCGCGGCGCTCGGAATACTCGTCGCCACCGCTTCGATATGCAGGCAACTCATCTCTATCCGCACGCTGCGATCGGTGCCGGCCTTGATGTTGCCCGACGGCGCCGGCGCGCGCCCCCGATTGCTTCTGCCCAAGCTGCAACAATCACAAAGATGAGGAGCGATGAAATGACACAAACCCCGCGTGAACTCGACCTACGTCCGACCCTGCTTGCCGGAGGCGAGCCCTTCTCCGCCATTATGCAAGCTATCAATGACCTCGGCTCCGGACAGGCTCTTCGGCTACTCGCAACATTTGAGCCCGTGCCGCTCTACGGGTTGCTCGCCAAGAAGGGCTTCGACCACGCGGCGCGCGAGATCGGCGGCGGGGATTGGGAGGTGACGTTCACGCCCGCCGTTGCAGCCGACGACGCCCGGCAAAACCGGCCGGTTCATCCAGTTCCAGACCATGCTTCGGCCCGCCAATGGCCGGAGCCGTCTCGTCATCTCGACAATCGCGATCTCGACCCGCCGGAGCCGATGGTGCGCGCACTTGCGGCCCTCGAAGAGCTCCAGCCAGGCGATGTCCTGAGCGTCCTTCTTCGTCGCGAGCCAGTCTTCCTCTTTTCTGAGCTCGGCAAGCGCGGACATGAGTGGCTGGGAGAGTTCGAAGCGGACGGCAAGACCTACCGGCTGTTGGTGCGCAAGGAAGTCGGGAAGGAGGCCGCCGCATGAGCGACACGAACAAACTCACCGGGCGCGTGCGCGAAGCGCTTCGCACGGTGATCGATCCCGAGATCGGATTCAACATCGTGGATCTCGGCCTGGTCTACGACATCGCAATCGAGGATGATGCCATCGCCAGGGTCGCGATGACCACGACAACAAGGGGTTGCCCGGCGACGGATTATCTTCGGGATGGCGCCGGAGCGGCGGCGCAATCCGTCGTCGGCGTCCATCGGGCCGACGTCACGCTTACCTACGATCCTCCCTGGACGCCGAATATGATGAGCACCGTGGCGAGGGAATATCTTGGGTTTGGAGGATGACGCGAGAGCTCGACGACCTCAGATTTGACTCCGCCGCACAGCCGCCAGCCGTCTCGCCGCAGGGCCAGGTCGTCCTGTTGCTCCTCAATGCACTGCAGAAGCTTGCCGATGCCGGCGAGGTGGATGCCTCCTGCCGCATTGCGGGGAGGGCCTGTGTCATCCTCCGCGGCGCTGCGCCAAGGGACGAACGGCGTTTCAACGCGTTGCTGCATCGGCTGACGCCCAGGCTAGCTCCGCGTGAACAGAGAGAGGGCGATATGTGATTTCTCAGAGCGTGCGTAGTCCCGTCGGGCTCTCGTCTTTCTGAGGCCGGCGGCGCGGCCGAGGCCAGAGATCATCCAGACTTGCGAAACATATATCTCACCTGTATCTTTCAGCGTCATGCGCTTCTGCCCTGCGCGCAGGATTGTTGCCAACTCCTGGACAAACGATGCGATTGACGAACTTCTCCGACTATTCCCTTCGGCTCCTGATGTACGCGGCAGCGCAGGAAGATCGACTGATCACGATCGAGGAAGCGTCCGAGGTCTATAATCTCTCGCGTGCGCATCTCATGAAGATCGCCAATACGCTTACCAGGGCCGGCTATTTGAAAGCTGTGCGCGGTCGTTCGGGCGGCCTCGCGCTGGCGAAGCCGCCGCACAAGATCAAGCTCGGGGACGTCATCCGCGCGACGGAGCCCGATTTCACGCTGGTCGAATGCTTCGGCACCGACAACGAATGCATCATCTCCCGCTGCTGCCGACTGCGCGGGATCCTGCATGAGGGGCTTGAAGCGTTCAACGCCGTCCTCGACAAGTATACGCTCGCGGACTTGATGCTCCGGCCAAAGGATTTCGGCGTGCGACCGGCAGCGTGACACGCGTGCGCGATAGTGACTGATCCGATGGGTATTCGAGGGCTATCCGATCGGCTTCGAGTCGAATCGGGGGCGATGGTCGCTCGGTTGTGAAAGAGTTCCCATCCTCTTTCGTGAATGACGCGCGGCGCTGGATATCCTTCAGGACCTCCCGCGGGACTGCCACCTCCACATTGAGCTAGGCGATCATGGGCTCGGATCTACCCAACTGGGTGGCGGGTCGTAGGCGCGGCCAACGAGGAGAACCGACGTCAGGTTGGTGCTAACAATGAAGTCACGGACCTCGAAGGCGCGGCGCTCCTGTTCGTCGGCAGCTCCGGCGCGCGCAATTGCGTAACAGCGGCTGGGATTGAGCGGAGGCACGCCCATGATGGTGGCCTCGATAGCCAATTCTTGTCGCGACAGCCGTCTCCAACGAGCGTTGCCCGATGAGATCATTTGCATACGCGCCAACAACCGAATGTCGCTGACTCGCTCACAGAGGGCCTTGATCTCGCTTGCTTCAAGACGTTTGCTTTCCAACCATCCGCTCTCGGCCAGTGCCGAGGATGCCGACACTAGAACCGCAGTCACTGTACCCAGGCAGACCGCTCGCATCATTAAAACATCGGCCAAGATGTCATGCGCAGCCTTGATCGATGTCAATCAGATGGTAAACAATCGAGAAAGCGTGATCTGACCACCTCGTCGGATGAAGCCGTTTCGTTCGAGGGTGACGATCATCTGGTGGACCGAAGGCGGGCTGACACGGAGTTGGCGTTGGATGTCGGCTTCGGCGGGCGGCTGTCCGAACATGTAGGCGTAGGTAAGGATGAAGGCCAGGTAATGCCCCTGCTTCTCGGTGAAGCGCGCGCCGGATTTTGACTCATCGCTGGATTCGTCCCTGCCTCCGACAAGGGGGCAAAGCATGAATGTACGTTGTCGGGTCGGATTGAGCCAAGCCGGGCGGGACGAACTGACGGCGATGCTCGGCGGCGGCAAGCAGGTCGCCCGCAAGCTCAAGCGGGCGCAGATTTTGTTGGCGGCCGAGATAGGGGCGGCCGCGACGAGGAGATTGCCCGGACCATGAGTGTCAGCCTCTCCACCGTCGGCCGGACCAAGCGCCGCTTCGTGGAAGGCAATTTGGAGCGGGCCTTGAGCGAGGAGGCGCGTCCGGGCGCAGAGCGCATTTGTTTTGAAGCAGGCTGAAGATGGCTCGGCAGTGGCGGAGCTCTGCCGCAAGGCCGGGATCAGCGAGGCGACGTTTTACAACCGGCGGAAGAATTATGCCGGCTTGTTGCCGTCAGAGATGAAGCGGCTGCGTCAGCTCGAGGAAGAGAACTGCAACTGAAGCGGATTGTCGCCGACCTGTCTTTGGAAAAGGCCATGCTGCAGGATGTGCTCTCAAAAAAGCTCTGAGGCCTGGCCGCAAGCGAGAGCGTGTCGACAAGGTGCGAAGCGACTGGAAGGTCTCGATCAGGCGGGCCTGCACGACCCTTCGGATCGATCGCGCACTTTACGTCTACAAGTCGAAGCGCGGTGACCAGGCCGCTCTCAAGAGTCCGGATCAAGGACATCTGCGAAACGCGGGTGAGATACGGATATCGCCGGGTCCATGTCCTGCTGCAACGTGACGGCTGGGCGATCAACGTCAAACGTGTCCATCGCCTCTATAGAGAGTTACGCCTGCAACTACGCAACAAAACGCCGAAGCGTCGCGTGAAGGCCAAGCTGCGCGAAGATCGGACGGAAGCACAACAGATCAACGAGACCTGGGCGATGAACTTCGTTCACGGCCAGCTCGCCACCGGTCGCAATATCCGCGTGCTCACGATCGTGGATACTTTCGGCCGCTTCTCGCCAGCCGTCGATCCGCGTCTTAACTATCGAGGGGAGGATGTCGTCATGACCTTGGAGCGCATCTGCAGCACCGTTGGCTATCCCAAGACGATTCGCGTCGATCTGGGATCGGAGTTTATCTCGCGCGATCTCGATATTTGGGGGTGTCGTGCTGGATTACTCGCGGCCGGGCAAACCGACGGACAACAGCTTCATCGAATCCTTCAACGGTAAGTTCAGAAGCGAGTGCCTGAACAAGCACTGGTTTCTGTGCCTTGACGACGCGCGGCAGAAAATGGAGGATTGGCGTAGAGACTACAACGAAGTCCGGCCCCACAGCGCGATCGGCAACAAGGCGCCGATATCGCCGTTGAATGGCTCATCGGCGCCTCCGCCGGCATCAGCGTAACCCCGGAAAATTCCAGCACCGGCTGGCTTAGTTTTGGGGAGCACTTCAAACCCAGAACAGACTCTCCTTGTGAACGAGGGCAAATTGGGGAGCAGGTCACTGGAAATTGCGCCGAAGACGTCCCTCACGTTCGCCATGGACGATTAGGTCGGATGGCCGCGCATAGTCATCCAGTCCGATCCGCCGATATCCTACTGCCTGCAACGCATTGCTAATCGCTCAACCACAGAGAATAGTCCGGGATGCTACTCGGATTATACCGTCACCGCCTGAAACTTTTCTCGCGTCACCATCGCCGCGAATGCTTCACCTCGAGCGAATTAGAACGCTTCAAATTGTACCAACCTGTAACCGGCGGTACGATTGTGGTCGGACCTAACCTTTGAATTGGCATCCCGTGATTCTGCTATCTCTATCGTCGCGTCTCGCAGTGCTCGCCATGCTGTTCGCTCTGGTATTCTTCGGCGCAGCGAGAGCCGAGACGAGCGATGTCGAAACCACGTGGCGACTGTTGGATTACATCGCGGTGGATTACGCCGGCGCCGTGTCGCACGGCGCGGTCTCGAGTCCTTCCGAATATGCCGAGCAGAACGAGTTCGCGGCGACCGTCGCCTTGAAGCTCGCTGCGCTCCCGCCCAAGCCGGAACGGCAAGCGCTCGCGACGGAAGCCGCTCGCCTGCAGCGCGCTATCGCAGACAAGGCCGACGCCGAGCAAGTCGCAGGTATAGCGCATGGCCTGGCGGCTGCGTTGCTTTTAGCCTACCCAGTGTCGCTGGCGCCGAACAAGGTTCCGGACTTCGCACGCGGCGCGACGTTGTTTGGTCAGAATTGCGCCGTCTGTCATGGCGCCAACGGCGACGGCCATGGGCCGAACGCCGACAAGCTCGATAAGTCGCCCATCGCGTTCACGGATGCCGATCGTGCCCGCCAACGAAGCGTGTTCGCGCTCTACCAGGTGATCACCCAGGGTGTTGATGGTACGGCGATGCCAAGCTTTGACGGTCTTCCGACCGATGACCGTTGGGCTTTGGCCCTCTACGTCGGTCATTTGGCCTTCCTCGATCCCGCTGCGGCCGAAGGCGAACGGCTGTGGAAGCAGGATGCCTCACTTCGCCGGCTCGTTCCCGATCTGAAGACCCTCATCGGCACGACGCCCGCAGCGCTCGCGAGCAAAATCGGACAGGACAAGGCGGACGCTCTCATGGCATATTTGCGTCGCCATCCCGACGCGGTCATGCAGCGGGCCGGATACCTGTCACTGGTACGTAGCCGCCTGACCGAGAGCCTTGCCGCCTATCGTGAAGGCGACCGCCAGCGTGCCGCCGAGCTGGCTTTGTCTGCCTATCTTGATGGATTCGAGCCGATCGAACCAGCGCTCGGCGCGCGCAATCGTGCGCTCATGGAGCGGATCGAGGGTGCCATGGGCGACTACCGCGCCGCCATCCAGAGCGGAGGGAATGCCGATGCACTCGCGGATCGCGTGCAGGAGCTTGCCGATCTTTTTGACGACGCGGAAGCTTCACTTTCCCCCGATGCGGAAAGCGGCCTCTCAACCTTTCTCGGGGCGGCGACGATCCTGCTACGCGAAGGACTGGAAGCGCTACTAATCGTCGTCGCGATGATCGCCTTCCTCCGCAAGGCCGAGCGGATGGAGGTGATGCCCTACGTCCACGCGGGTTGGGTGGGCGCCCTCGTCGCTGGCTTCCTAACCTGGGTCGTCGCGACCTGGGTGATCGGGATCAGCGGCGCGAGCCGAGAGCTGACCGAGGGGTTCGGGTCGATCTTCGCCGCCGTCGTCCTGCTCTTGGTCGGCATCTGGATGCACGGCAAGGCACAAGCCGACCAATGGCAACACTACATTCGCGAAAACATGGCGAGGGCGTTGTCCGGCGGTTCGGCCTGGTTACTGTTTGGACTCGCTTTCATCGTCGTCTACCGAGAGGTGTTCGAGACGATCCTTTTCTACGCGGCGCTGTGGACGCAGGGAAACGGCGGTACGATACTCGCCGGGGCGCTGAGCGCATGCGCGGTGCTGGCAGTCATCGCGTGGGCGATGCTGCGCTACTGCCGCCGGCTACCAATCGGCAAGTTCTTCACCTACAGTTCGTGGCTCATGGCGGTTCTGACGGTCGTGCTGGCCGGTAAGGGCATCGCGGCCCTGCAAGAGGCCGGCATCGTTAGCATCGCGCCGTTACGCTTGGTGCCACGCATCTCGTTGGTTGGTGTGTTCCCAACGACGCAAACGGTCGCAGCTCAGGTACTGATGATTGCGGCTCTGGCTATAGGCTTCGCCCTCAATCGCCGAAAGGTCGCACAGGATTGAGCCTCGATAGTGGGCAGTTACGAAGTCTGCGAGTGCGGGAAAAGTTATGCAACGGACGCGCCCCTCTTTTGAAGAGGGCCAATTGCGGCGCAGTCCGACGTCTGAGGAACTCTAGTTCCACAAGGTCGGCATCCTGCGGCGCCGTGGGACGGCTCGAGAAGTTGTATTGCCAGCGCGATCAGGAAGATCGGCAGAAGTCTCCCATTCGAGGCATCCTGGTCGCCTCTGTGTCCGCTGTCGGTTGCGACGCGCTCATTTAACGCGACTGATGGACACCACGCTGTGACGTTTCTTGACCGCATCGGCGGCAACGAAATGCATCAATTGCAGCGCTCGGTTGCAAATAAGGACAGCTGTTCCCCGCACCTGTCACGGGGCGTCGGCGCTTCTCGCCGATCTTGGATCCTGCTTGGAACCTAATAAGACAGCCGTGCAAAAACGAGTCCCCCCTATCAGCCAAAACTCTCGCCGCTGGAAAGGCCAGCACGACCACGATCGAACTGGTCGACGGGTACATGCCCGGTCTCCGCGTGCGCGTCTTACCCAACGGCACGCGCTCTTGGTCTCTTAATATACGTGATGCGAAGGGTGAGCGGCGACGATTTGAGGTCGGCAGCGGCCTTGGCATGGCTGAAGCCCGGAAAACGGCTGAGGATTTGAGACGCGCCGTCCGCACCGAAGCCGACCCCACCGCAGAACGTCGCGGAGTCCGCCTACGGGGCAGGGCAGCCAGGGAGAACGTCGGCACGCTGCACGGATTGCTGGATCACCATTTTGCTAAGGGCCCCGGCGCCCGGCACCGCCGCGCGACCGCTGTCAAACAGCTCATCTCAACTGTCTTTACGGAAATTCTTCGTACACCACTCTTCGATCTGGACCGCTCGACAATTCAGCTGATCGCTGATGACTGGAGGAGTGCCAGCACCGCTTCATCGACGGTACGAAGCTTGCGACCCTGCCTAAAATGAGCAGAACGGCGCAGCCTCGCGCGCCCAGGACTTGCAGACCTCGAACAAACTGTCACGACGCGCAGGCGCGACCGCGTCGTATCGCCTGCTGAGATTGCAGATATTTGGCCCCACCTTCGGGCCGCACATGGCTACGTTAAGTGGCTGCTGTTGACCGGCTGCTGGGCTCTCACGCGCGACGCTCTATCGAGCACCAGAGCTGCTCGGCAGATTTCAAGCCGTGTTGAAGCAATGCTATGCTGATTGCGCCACGGCGCTTGCAGTTCCCGACCGCATTGATGAACGCGAAGCCGAGATACCATGTTGCGCGGCCGAGAGGCTGATGAGATGCGAGAGCTCCGAGCCGCCAAGCGCAACATGGCTCAACACATTCAAACGCTCAGCCTGCTCATCCGCGAGCAGGAACAACAAATCGCAAGGCCTCAGCTTGAACATTCTGGATCGGCGCGAGTGGTGTCCCTGGCTGGACCGGCTCGACGTTGACCGCCTCGCACTCGATCCAACCGCTTTCGGCGGCTGCGCCAGCCGCGATCGGTGCGGATAAAGGCCTCCAGCATGTGCGGTATCAATGCTGTGGTTTCGATAGGTTCATAGAGCTTGCCATGCTCCGCGGCATACGCATCAAGCTCTTCCTTGAGAGGCTCGGAGAGCACGATGGTGAGCCGCACCATACCTTGCTTGGGCAGTCGACCAAGTTTCAGATCCGCCACAGCTCATTCTCCCGATAAATGTGACTGAGACGGTTGACTGTTCAGATAATCGGCATAGACGACGAGATCCTTGTGAGCGGTTGCTGGCGATTCAACGGTGACCTTGACCGGTTTATCATTTTTGGGAGCGCTCAATCTGAGCTTTGCCATCTTTTCATCCTCTATACGGTTCGAGAACGAGATCGCGATTGACGATCACCCTCACCGGAAATCCCGGACGGATAGTCAACGTTGGCTGGATGTTGAGATTGCGGCGAACGACCTGTTGACCGGTCTGATTGAGGGAATCCCCTGCTCCGCGTCGGAGCGCCTGAATGATGGCGCTGTTGGGGTTGTTGATGTCCGCTCCCGCGTTCACCTCGGTGCCGACGGCAAGCAGCGTCGAGAGCGCAGCTGCTCCGAGCAACTCCTTCCAATGGTAGTCGACCTCATCCTCAAGGCCGGAATATCCCGCGGCATCCGCGCCGGGGTGTCGTTCCAGTACAATCGAGCGCCCATTCGGCATGATGAGCCGGGTCCAAACCAGGAGCACGCGTGACTGCCCGAACGCGACGTGGCTATCATAAATCCCTATCAGGCGCGCACCCTGCGGAATAAGCTTCGCGCGGCCAGTTGGAGAATCAAAAACCACTTCTGTCACTTGCGCGGTGATTTGACCGGGAAGATCGGAGCGAATTCCCGTGATGAGCGCGGCGGGTATGATCGTTCCCGCCTGCACGACAAACGGAGACGCAGGGCGTGAAAGCCTGTCAGGCACCGTAGTCCGCCGATCGACGGGAGCATTGACGAACAGCAGTTTGCGATCCTGTCCGTTCTGCACGAAGGTTTCGTCAGAAGATGACGCGGTGTTGGTGGCCGCTTCCTGGGATGGGGCACGTGGCGGCGTGACGGGCGCTGTGGTCGGCGCAAATACCTTGCTGGTCCGAGCCGCCTCGGTCTCCTGGTTGACGCGCTGTTGTTCGGCGTCAATCCCGATCGGCGCTGATTGGCTTTCCGACGAGACGATTGGACGCCCCAGGTCTCCTGGCAAAGGTGGCCCAAGCCTGGGGATATCGCGCGGAATATCGGCATAGTCCCGCGGTAACATTGTCAGGCCATCTGCGACGTTGTGGTGATCCGTGCTGTAGAGTTCGTCCGGAGCCGGGCTGCGCGGATGGTTGCTCCTCAGCGCCCACAGCACCGCTCCAGAGATGAGCACCAACGCCAGCGCGCTGGCGCCGGCAAGCACCTTCCGGGAAAGCCGCGTGATCCTTGGACGCTCTGCACCCAGACGCAAGGCCTGCGCGCGGTCATCAGATGATGGCCCTGGGCCAGATGCAGGACCGCGGCTCTCGCTTGGGACATTGTGCGTCATGATCGCCTCCCGTCGGATCTGACAATTCGGACTTTCTGCTGATTGTCTGCGCCAAGGCGAAGCTCGGCTGCGGTGAATAGACGATCGACAATCAGGACATTCCTGTAGACGCGATAGTTGACGAGTTCGGGTTTGCCGTCCTGACCGATCACGAACAATGGCGGCATTTCGCCCTGACCGATCCCAGGCGAGAATTCGATGTAGACCTTGCGACCGTCGTCATAGGCATTCACTGGCCGCCAGGGCGGATCGTCGCCTTCGATGACGTAGCGGTACCGACGCTGATCCATCTCCGGGATGACCGGTACTGGTGGAAAAGCCTTGGAGCGGCTGGACCGGTCTTCCGGGTAATACCAAGCGACCGACGGCATATATGGCTTTTCGCGAGAGCGGAGTTCGATCAGGTAGGTTCGTCGATCGGTGTTGACGACAAGATTCGTCTCAATAGCGGGGCGCGTTGGCTTGACCATGAGGTGAACGCGCCTGGTATCACCGCTGCCGCTCTCAGTGTCGGCGACGATCCAGCGCACGGTATCGCCGGCGGCAAGCGGACCCGAACCGGTTAGCTGTTCGCCCGGCTCAAGCGCGATATCCGTAATCTGCCCTGGCGAGGCGTAGATTTGATAGAGCGCGCCGGGGCTGTAGGGAAAGACCTGGACGGCGTTGAAATAACCCGCCCGCCGCGGCTGGACACGCGCCACGTCATTGGCGATCTCGACGCGGCCGGTCGGATCCTTTGACTCTGCTTCACGCTTGTTGCCGCCACGAGTTGGAGTCCAGGCCGGAGGGACATGCAAGGGAGGCGCGCGGTCATCCGCCGGCATCGGGAGATCGGGAGACGGCGGCACCTCATTATCATAGCTGATCTGTGGCGGCTTGAAGGTCGTGCAGCCGGAGAGCGCGACCGTGAGAAGAAAGGCGAGACGTAAGGGCGCGCGATTCCAATCGGGGGGCGCGGATCGCGGGACGGGTTTTCTCACTAACCGAGCTCCTTTGACCAGTTAATGGCATTGACGTAGACGCCGAGGGGGTTCTTGCGGAGGCGATCAGCATCGCGTGGGGTTTCGATGACGATGGAGAGGATCGCGGTCCAGCGCTCGGTTGCGGCGAGTTGGCCGCTGTCATAACGGCGTTCAGTCCATGCGATCCGAAAGCTTTCCGGTGAGGCACGAATGACGCTGGAGATCTCGACCGCAACTTGTGTGTTGCCGAGCCTGGCAAACGGGTTGTTGCTACGAGCGTAGTCGTTCAGCGCCGCTGCGCCACGATCGGTCGTGAAGTCGTAGGCTCGTAGCCAGCTTTGCCGCAGCACGATGGCATCGGCCGGCAAGCCTCGGACATCTTCGATGAAGCGTGCGAGATGAAATGCGATTTGCGGATCGGTCGGCTGATAGAAAGGACTCGCCGGCGCGACCGCTTGGGCCTGACCGAAATGGTCGATCTCCACCACCCATGGCGTGACGGTGCCTTTGGTGGACTGCCAGACAAGGGCCGCCGAAAACCCTCCCGACAACAACAAACATCCGAATGCCATCAACCGCCAGTTTCTGGCCTGAACGCGCGCTGACCCGATGCGTTCATCCCAGACCTGGGCCGCTCTCTGGTAAGGCGTCACCGGCTCTGGCGTGCGGCCGTAGTGCATGGATGGTCGCTTGAACATCACTGCCCTCCCTCGGACAGATCGACGGAGGATCCGCCACCAGCACTATCGCCGCTACGGACGGCCTGGGTGGCGGCGGATACGCCCTGGTTCACGGTCTGCGCGCGCTTCATGCGACGCGCCCAGGCCGGTGGCGCATCTGTCGTCGGCGAGCTACTTGTCAGTCCGGCTGCCATGCGGCGCAGGGGGCTGACGATTGCCGAGCCGCCTGCGCTGGCGACACCACTCAATCCTCCAGCTCGGTAGGCACTTGCCGTTCCTGTCGCTATGGTAGCTGCGCCACGGGCGCCACCTACGACCGCTCCACCTGCTAGTCCTGCGCCGCCTGCCGCAAGACCTGCGCCAGCAGCAATGGCGCCGCCTGCGGCCAGGCCGGTGCCGACGGCAGCGCCGGCACCGAGCTGCGGTCCACCGGATACGATGCCGTTGGCAATACCCGGACCGAAGATACCGAGGCCAAGCAACGACAGTGCTCCGAGCACAAGCGCCATGGCATTGTTGATCGTCGGCTGGTTGCCGGCAAATCCTGCCGTGAATTGCGCAAACAGCGTCGAGCCAATGCCGACGATGACGGCGAGCACCAAAACCTTGACGCCCGAGGAGATCACGTTGCCCAGAACCCGTTCGGCGGCGAAGGCGGTCTTGCCGAACAGCCCGAACGGGATCAGCACGAAGCCAGCGAGCGTCGTCAGCTTGAACTCAATCAGGGTGATGAAGAGCTGGATAGCCAGAATGAAGAAAGCGAGCAGCACCACAATCCAGGCAAACAGCAGGACCGCAATCTGGACGAAGTTCTCGAAGAAGCTGACATAGCCCAACAAGCCTGAGACCGAATCGAGAATGGGCCGTCCGGCATCAAGGCCGACCTGGGCGATCTTTCCGGGTCTTAGGAAATCGGCTGAGGAAAGGCCGGTGCCCGAGGCCTTCAGACCCAAACCTGCAAAACTTTCGAAGATGATGCGGGCTAGGCTATTCCAATTGCCGATCAGAAAGGCGAAGACTCCGACAAAGAGTGTTTTTCTGACGAGGCGCGCCAGGATGTCCTCGTCCGCGCCCCATGCCCAAAACAGGCCGGCCAGCGTGAGATCGATGGCCGCCAGCGTCGTGGCGAGGTATCCGACCTCGCCTCCGAGCAGCCCAAAGCCGGAATCGATGTAGCGGGTAAAGGTCTCCAGGAACTGGTCGATAATGCCCGTGCCGCTCATCGCCTACTCCTTTCCAGACTGCGGGACTGAATCGTGTGGCCCGAGTCTGGGCCCGCTGTCGTGCTCAGAGGGGATGAACAATGGCGATGCGCCGTGAGAACTGGCGCTCTCCGATAACGTTGGAGGTGTCTGCCTGAGGAATTGACGGCGTTTCTCAGCCCAAGCCTTGCGGCATTCCGACAGAGCCTCTTTCTGCTCTGGGGTCACGGAGCGGCACTCCGCGAGTTTTGCGGCCAACGGATCGAACGCCTGGTCAAAGGACGTCGCTGACGCGGTTTGGTTTCCGTCGTCACGCAGACGAATTGCGCAGGCCGCGACGGTGAGGACGATGAGCACCATCGCCGCTATCGTCGGCAGCCTGTCGATTTTTGACTTCTTCATCAGTGAAACATCCGAACGGCTGTGGGTTGATATCCCTGGCCCGGGGTCAGGAAGCGGCGCAGCTGCTCCCTGCTCTGGTCCAGCGCGGCAGCACGCTGAGCAGACTCCAGGTTCTGTGCGCGTCCATGAGCCGCGACGACCGCCGTGAGGTCGGCTAGCTGCTGAGCCTGCAACGCCATGAGCTGATTGCCGGCCTGGCTCGCCTGTAGAGCCCCGGTTGCGCCCTGGCTTGAGGTGACAAGCGCAGACATCTGGGTACGGTTGGTATTGAGATTGCCAACGACAGTTGCCTGCGTCCGCATGGCGTCCTGCAGGCCCGCCATTGCGTTCTGCCAGCGGACTTGCGCGTTTGCGACCAACGCCTGATCCGAGATACCTGATGTTGCCGGCGCGTAGGTCGTCGAGAACGCGCGATCAATCTGCCCGACGTCGTAGGCGATGCGCTGGGCCTGAGCGAGAAGCTGTTGGGTCCCCTGGATCGATTGCTCCAGTTGCAACAACGACGAGAATGGCAGCGTTGCCAGGTTCTTCGCCTGGTTAACGAGCATTTGCGCCTGATTCTGCAGTGACACGATCTGGTTGTTGATCTGCTGCAGGCTGCGAGCGGCTGTCAGCACGTTTTGTGCATAGTTATGGGGATCAAAAACGACCAACTGCGCCGACGCGGGCCTCAAGCTGACGGCAACGGTGATCGCGATCATGCTGGCGGTGGCGAGACGGCAGAGGCGGTTCATTTGGAAGCCTCCAATTCGTCGAGATGCGGGATGAGGTCGGTCGCCCAGGAGATGTCGCGCGCCCTGAGCCAGCCGCGTACAAAGTCCTCACGGCCATGTTCGGCAAGGACCTGTTCGATAAGGGCCTGGTCGGCTTTGGAGGAAGCGGCCGTGAAGGCCAGGGCAACCTCGCCGAGACCGAGCTCGAACAGGCGATTGCCGCGGCGCGACTGGTAATAGTAGTCGCGCTTCGGCGTTGCGCGCGCCAGGATCTCGATCTGCCGGTCGTTAAGCCCAAAGCGTCGATAGACTGCCGTGATTTGTGGCTCGATGGCGCGGTCGTTCGGCAGCAAGATGCGTGTCGGGCAGCTCTCGATGATGACAGGCGCGATCGCGGATCCATCGACGTCAGCCAATGACTGGGTGGCGAAAATGACGGAGGCGTTCTTCTTGCGAAGGGTTTTCAGCCACTCACGCAGTTGACCGGAAAACCCTTCATCATCGAGCGCGAGCCATCCTTCATCGATGATGAGCAGAGTTGGCCGGCCATCAAGCCGTGCTTCAGTACGGTGGAACAGATAGGAAAGGACTGCTGGTGCGACTGCGGTTCCGATCAGCCCATCCGTTTCGAAGACCTGAACCGATGATTCTCCCAACCGTTCGCTTTCGGCATCGAGCAAACGATCATAGGGCCCCCCGATACAGTACGGCTGCAAGGCCCGTTTCAGGACATTGGATTGAAGGAGAACGGAAAGCCCGGTGAGGGTACGCTCCTCGACGGGGGCGGAGGCCAGCGAACTCAAGGCCGACCAAATGTGCTCCTTGAGTTCAGGCGTGACCTCGATCCGCTCACGCGTCAGGATCGAGCTGATCCAGTCGGCCGCCCAGCCGCGTTCGGCAACCTCATCGATTCTGGCAAGCGGCTGGAGAGAAACGGATTCGGACAATTCGCCGGCAACGGCACCGCCGAGATCATGCCAATCGCCGCCCATGGCGATTGCAGCCGCGCGGATCGATCCGCCGAAATCGAAGGCAAAGATTTGAGATTCGGGGTAACGGCGAAATTGCAGCGCCATCAACGCCAACAGCACCGATTTGCCGGCCCCTGTCGGCCCGACCACCATCGCATGTCCGACATCGCCGACATGAAGCGAAAAGCGAAACGGCGTTGAACCTTCCGTCTTGGCCAGGAACAGCGGTGGTGCCTTGAGATGATGGTCCCTGGCCTCCCCCGCCCATACTGCGGACAGGGGGATCATGTGTGCCAGATTCAGGGTCGAGATCGGAGGCTGCCGGACGTTGGCATAGACGTGTCCCGGCAAGCTGCCAAGCCAGGCCTCGACCGCATTGACCGTTTCGACCATGCAGGTAAAATCCCGGCCCTGGATCACCTTTTCGACGAGACGAAGCTTTTCGTCAGCGGTAGCAGGATCGGTGTCCCAGACCGTGAATGTCGCCGTGACAAAAGTTTGCCCAATTTGATCCGAGCCCAATTCCTGCAGTGCCGCATCGGCATCCAGCGCCTTGTTATGCGCATCAGTATCGAGCAGCGCGGAGGCTTCGTTGGTCATCACCTCTTTCAGAATCGCAGCCACTGACTTGCGTTTGGCGAACCATTGCCGCCTGATCCGGGTCAGAAGTTTTGTCGCGTCCCCTTTGTCGAGCATGATCGCGCGGGTCGACCAGCGATAGGCGAATGCGAGGCGGTTCAGGTCGTCGAGAATCCCGGGCGTCGTCGCTGTCGGAAACCCCACGACGGTCAAGACGCGCAGATGTGCTGAACCCAGCATCGGCTCGAGGCCACCGGTCAGCGGTTGATCGGCAAGCAGCGCGTCGAGATACATCGGGATCTCGGGCACCCTGACCCGATGCCGCTTGGTCGAAACCGTCGAGTGCAGGTAGGTCAGCGTTGCCTCGTCATCGAGCCAGGCACACTCCGGCATGAACCCCTCGATGAGCTGAAGCACGCGGCTGGTTCGGTCGATGAAGCCGCGGAGGATTTCGCGCGCATCGGCATCCACGGTGCGGTTGCTGCCTTCGTAAAGCAGCCGTTCCGCTCTGGCCGAACCCTCCGCCAGCGGGAGGTAGAGAAACGTCAAGAAGTAGGTCGACTCGTAATGGGCGCCGGCTTCTTCGAACTGCGCTCTCCGCTCCGCATCGACCAGGGCAGAAGCTACATCCGGAAAAGTGTTGGGCGGATAAGCTCCCGCGGAATGGCGCTGGGCCTCGACAAATATTGCCCAGCCGGATTCAAGCCGACGCAGCGCGTTGTTGAGACGGCCGGCAACAGCAACAAGCTCTGCCGGCACGGAGCTGTCGAGGTCGGGTCCTCGAAACCTTGCCGTGCGCTGGAACGATCCGTCCTTATTCAGGATGATCCCCTCATCGACAAGAGCTGCCCACGGTAGAAAATCGGCGAGCCGGGTATTGGAACGGCGGTATTCGGCGAGATTCATCATGGGAGGCCTCAGGTGTTGAGATGACCGGGGATGCGAAGGTGCCGGCGGACGACCTCGACAAAGTCAGGGTCGCGCTTGGCGGCCCAGACGGCGACCATGTGGCCGACGAACCAAAGCAGGAGGCCCGCGATCCAGAGGCGCAGGCCGATGCCGAGCGCCGCAGCCAGCGTGCCGTTAAAGATGGCGATGGAACGTGGAGCACCGCCCATCAGGATCGGCTCGGTCAACGCGCGATGTACCGGCGTGACGAACCCTGGGATCTCACCGTCCATCAGATCGTCACTCCGCCGCCAAACGAGAAAAACGACAGAAAGAAGCTCGACGCGGCAAAGGCGATCGACAGGCCGAACACGATCTGGATTAGCCTGCGGAAGCCACCCGACGTGTCGCCGAACGCGAGCGATAGCCCGGTGACGATGATGATGATGACAGCGATGATCTTGGCGACCGGTCCTTCGACCGATTGAAGGATCTGGTTGAGTGGCTGCTCCCATGGCATGTTGGAGCCGGCGGCCTGGGCCGTGCTGACCGTCATGAGGGCCGTTGCGAATATCACGGTAGCGACGAAATCTCGCCCGCGAGGCAGAGTCATACTCATGATTTGTCCCCTATTGCTGTCAGGCTGTAGTCGCCGGCAGTTCCGAGTCCTGTGACGCTAGTGAGTTCGGCCAGACGGCGCTCGGCGCCGCGTCCGGAAAGGACGGCAATGACATTGATGGTTTCCGCGATCAGGACACGCGGCACGGTGACAACAGCTTCCTGGATGAGCTGCTCGAGCCGGCGCAGCGCGCCAAGCGCCGTGCCGGCGTGGATGGTGCCGATGCCGCCGGGATGGCCGGTCCCCCAGGCTTTGAGCAGATCGAGCGCCTCCGCTCCGCGCACCTCTCCGATCGGGATGCGGTCGGGCCGGAGGCGAAGTGATGAACGCACAAGGTCTGATAGCGTGATCACGCCGTCCTTTGTCCGTAGCGCCACGAGGTTGGGCGCCTTGCACTGAAGTTCTCGCGTATCCTCGATCAGAACGACACGATCCGAGGTCTTGGCAACTTCCGCCAGGAGTGCGTTGGTCAGCGTCGTCTTGCCGCTGGAGGTACCGCCTGCCACAAGGATATTCTTGCGTGCTTCGACCGCGCCTTTCAAAGCGCTGGCCTGGCCCGAAGTCATGATTCCGGCGGCGACGTAGTCGTCCAGCGTGAACACGGCAACGGCCGGCTTGCGGATAGCGAAGGCCGGCGCCGCAACCACCGGCGGCAACAGTCCCTCAAAGCGCTCCCCCGTCTCGGGCAACTCGGCCGATATACGCGGGCTGACTGCGTGGACTTCGGCACCCACATGGTGGGCGACCAATCGAATGATCCGCTCTCCGTCCGAGGCAGACACCATTTCTCCGGTATCCGCCAAACCACTCGACAGCCGGTCGATCCACAACCGCCCATCAGGGTTGAGCATGACCTCAACGACACCAGGATCTTCGAGGAAGCGCGCGATCGCAGGACCAAACGCTGTGCGCAGCATGCGCGCGCCGCGTGAAATCGCCTCCGATTGAATGGAATGGATTGCCACCGCCGTCCCCAACAACGAGGCCGTCCCGATCGGCCTCAGATGGGGATGAATAGAAAAGGCAGGAAGTGGCTCAGCACAACAAGGCAGTTGTCGGATTAGTAGCTTGGCGTAGGAAAGGAGAGATAAAGGGGTCTCCGGAGTCTTTGCTCAGCAACGACGGCGGCATAAACAAGGTCAGCCCCTCGCTCGTTAAACTGCCGTTTCGCTTTAGGTCGTGTATCCAAGCGCATCGCGTCTATCCTCAGAATTGCGATCTCGATGGGTACAAACTCGATTCTGCAGCAAGGAACAACATCGGTCATTGGGCTGGGCTTTCGCCGAGCGGCGTGCGCCCAACTCAATCCTTTAGTGGCTGTGTTCGATAGAGCGCGACGTTTTTGCGAGATTGCTCTTGCGCCTGGCTTACCAATCCACTCCGTCACACGCCTCGAAAATGGGCCGCTCGAAGGGTGGTCGTCCGACTCCGACCGAGGCTGCGCCGACTTTGGGAGGCCGGGCGAACGGACGGCAGAGACTCTTGCCGAACGTACTTATCCACGGCATCGCAAACCACGCCAACGCGGCCGTTTGAAGGGCAACGCAGAGACCGAATGCGGCCTGATACGCGGCCACCGGATAGTGCCCGTCCTGAGACGGCCATTGTCCGACCACGAGCCCAATGCCGTATTGAACCAAGAACGCCCAGCCGAAGTGCAAGAGGTTGAGAGCGCCGTTGGCGCGCGCGGCAAATTGCTTGGGGAAATACTCGGCGATGGCCGCGAAGCTTAGCACGGTTGCGGCGCCGGCGATCGACACCATGGACCAAGGCAGAAGTGACGGCAGCGGGAGGCGCAAAATCAGCGCAAGTTCGCCCACCGCGAACAGTCCTCCCACGCCCGCCAACAGGATTTCCGTTCTTATGTTGTGTTTGCGTAGACGATCGGCCGTGGCACCGACAAACAAGGCTCCAAAGCTAAGTACAACAGCCATAAGGAACATTTGATGGACGCGGCTCTGTTGGTCGAATCCTTCTACATCGGTAAGCCAGGCTGCGGCCCACAATGACTGCAACGCCCAGGACGAGCCGATGCAGGCCGCCGACAGCGGTGCAACTCTGAGGAATCGCGGATCTGAATAGACCGACCACAACGTCAGTGGCTTTTGAGCTGATGTAACGATCTCTGAATCCTCGGCCCTTTTCGGAACGACCATATAGATGAGTCCAGCGACCGCGACCGTCCCAATGGTCAGGACTTCGAACAGGCTTCGCCAGCCAATCCAATTCAGCAACCAATCGGTCGGCGCGGTGGCCGTAACCGCTCCCAGAGACCCCAACATGATCATCCAGCCGTTCATGAGCGCGACGCGCTCCTTCGGAAACCAGGTGACGATGGCCTTGAGTCCGGCCATCAACGAGCCGGCAACGCCGAGTCCAATCATGGCGCGCGCCACAAGAAGCTCTGGAAAGCTCGACGCCGTACCGAACAGCGTAGCGCCGCCGGCCGCGATGACCAGCAGCACGCCCTGGACTCGGCGCGGCCCAAATCGATCCAGAAATACCCCTATTGGGATCTGGGCCAGCCCGAAGACCAGGAAATAGACCGACGCGAGCAGCCCGACCTCTGCAGCTTCAATCCCGAAGTCGGAGGCCAATGCCGGCGAGATCGCGGCATTAATGGTTCGAAAGAGGTAGGCAAGATAGTAGCCAGCAGCGAAGGGCAGGAAAACAGAGAGGATCAGGCGCAATATTGAAGGCGAGGATTTCTGCGAGACATCCGAGTCCCTCGTCGACTCCGACTCGGAATCAATAGCCCTCCGCTGCGGAGTAGGCTTTCCATGTTCGACGGCATCAAGCCGGCCCGCAGAACGAGCTTGAACGGTCGCGAAAGTACAAATTGCCGCCGCCCTCCCCGGCGGCAGCGAACGATCCGGGCTTGATTTCAACCTCTTCCGTAGCAGATCCTCGATCTCTGTGTTGCTGATTTGGGCGGTGCGATATGTCGTTGGCTTCGCAGTCGCTGGAATCGAGGCGGTCGATCGTCTCCTGCATCAAGGGCCGGCCCTGCCGAACGCGTCGGTCGACCTGCTCGGCCAAAACCTTGAAGCGCTCGTCGCCGAGGTGAGCGGCTTCCTGCTGCCGCGCTTGCGGGAGCGGTGGCATGACTGCAAGGTGATACCGGGCGTGCAGCGCGACGGTTTCGGCCATGACCCGCATGTTGCGCTCAAGGCGGTCGAGCTTATCGTCGATGTCGTCAAACCGGTCCCTTACGGTATCTTCAATCGAGGGAGCTACGCTCAGAAAGCGTTCAAGGGCGGCTTCCACGACCATGCTCTTGCCGACACCGGGACGTTCAGTTGCAGCGGAAAATCGATTGTACAGATCCTCGGTAAGCCTGACGGTCACCTTGCGGCTCCGCTTAGGTCTACGCTTGGAAGCCGACAGGGCATTGGCGTGAGCATCGCTAGCCTGCATATCGACTTCGCTGTGGAGCTGCATGACCGTTCTTCCTTTTCGCCAAGGACACACTGACCATTTGCACCGGGCCGACCGGCACGAGATCAGGTGATCAATCCTGAACGAAGTGAGAGAAGAACCTCATCGGCGTTGCTTTCAAGCCAACGAAGATTTCGATCGTAGTCTGGCGCAGCAAAAGATGGGAATGGCGAGGTCAATCAAGCCGAACCAGGCTCGCTCGATTGCTTACCGAGCGGCTCGGCATCCACGGATATTTCCTGTGCCAGGCTCTGGCCCTTGGCCAGCCTTCGTGCCAACGCTTCGACAAACCGTTCGTAACGTTCGCGTCCCTTGGCTTGCGCGGCAGGAAGTGCTGCCTCAGGGACAGGCGACGTTGCGGTCAGCCAGAACCGCACGAATAGAGCGACCGCTTCATTGGAGATCGTGACATGACGTTCGAGCCGCTCGACCTGTCGCGTCAACCGGTCCAGCCGTTTCCCAAGTGCGGCTTCCATTCTTTCGGAATTGTCCGGCGACAGAAACGAGGCCAATGCCGTCTCGACGACAAACGCCTGATGTACGCGCTTTCGACCGGCATAGTCGGCGAGTTGCCGTGCAAGGTCGGGCGGCAGACGAAATGTGTGTTTGGTCCTCATCTCAGAGTCTCATAGGCCGAGGCCGTCGCCGGGATCCATCGCCGCCTGGCGGGCGATATCCGACCCCTGCTTTCGTAAGGTGGCTGCGCGCTGGACCTCGTCATCCGCCTCTTCGTCAGCAAAATCGAATTCGGCCTTCGCTGGACCGGGTTCCGCTATGACTTCCTCATGTTGGGGAAGCTCCGGCTCCCGCCGAAGGCCTCCGTTAGCTGGATCATTGCTTGTTTCGGCGGTCTCGGGCTGAACTATTGGCTCGGCTCCAGCGATATCCGCGATGGGCCGGCGCAGGCCGCTCCATTCATCATCGCGCATCTCGCGAGGCTCCAGCTCTCCGCCAAGCTTGACGGGAGGAATGACGCGCTCGCGGAAACGCTCGTCTTCGAAATAGCGCGCTTTCTTGGCGCGGATCGGCGAACATCCGGAAACCAGGACCAATTCGTCGTCAGGCGGCAATTGCATCACCTCGCCCGGCGTCAGCAAGGGACGCGCGGTTTCTTGCCGCGATACCATCAGGTGTCCCAACCATGGACTGAGCCTGTGACCAGCATAGTTCTTCATGGCGCGCAGCTCGGTGGCCATTCCCAGTGCATCCGAGATGCGCCGTGCAGTCCGCTCGTCGTTGCTCGCGAAGCAGACGCGGACGTGGCAATTGTCGAGAATTGAGTTGTTCGAACCGTATGCCTTTTCGATCTGGTTGAGCGACTGGGCAATAAGGAAGCTCTTCAGCCCATAACCCGCCATGAACGCCAACGCCGATTCGAAGAAGTCGAGTCTGCCTAGGGCGGGAAACTCATCCAGCATCAGCAGCAGCCGATGCCTACGCCTTTGAGCATCCAGATCCTCCGTCAATCTCCGGCCGATTTGATTGAGGATCAGGCGTATCAGCGGCTTGGTCCGACTGATGTCGGACGGCGGTACGACAAGGTATAACGAGGCAGGTCGCCTGGCCTCGACGAGATCGCTGATTCGCCAATCACTCGATCGCGTCACCTGCGCTATGACGGGGTCGCGATAGAGACCGAGGAACGACATTGCCGTCGATAGGACACCAGAGCGCTCGTTCTCGCTCTTGTTCAGGAGCTCGCGTGCGGCTGAGGCAATAACAGGATGTGGACCGGATCTACCAAGATGCGCTGTCGTCATCATGGCATTCAACGTCACCTCGATTGGCCGCCGCGGATCGGACAGGAAATTGGCGACCCCAGCAAGTGTCTTGTCTTTTCCCGTATAAAGCACATGCAGGATGGCGCCTACCAGAAGCGAGTGGCTTGTCTTCTCCCAGTGGTTGCGCTTATCCAACGCCCCTTCGGGATCCACGAGCACATCCGCGATGTTCTGGACATCGCGCACCTCCCACTCTCCGCGGCGCACCTCCAGAAGTGGATTATAGGCGGAAGATCTTCGGTTGGTCGGATCGAACAGCAGGACTCGGCCATGCCTGGCGCGGAAACCTGAAGTCAGATTCCAGTTCTCTCCTTTGATATCGTGAACCACACAACTGCCCGGCCAGGTCAGCAGGGTCGGAATGACAAGGCCGACGCCCTTGCCGCTCCGTGTCGGCGCGAAACACAGGACGTGCTCTGGTCCATTATGCCGAAGGTAATGGCGGCCGAATCGGCCGAGCACGACACCATCCTGGCCCATGAGCTGCGCGGACCGCAGTTCTGAAGCCGCCGCCCAACGCGCCGAGCCATAGGTTGCGGCCGTCTTTGCCTCGCGCGCTCGCCAAATCGACATGGCAAAGGCAACGACTATCGAGATGATGCCGCCTGATGCCGCGATGCAGGCGCCCTGCAGAAATATTCTTGGTGCGTAGGCGTCATAAGCGTACCACCACCAGAAAAACGCCGGCGGATAATAGATAGGCAACCCATCAACCAGCTCAAACCATGGTCCGCCCAACCGCGGCTGAAAGCCCAGCTTCCAGGCAACCCATTGTGTCGCCGCCCACATCGTGAGGAGGACGATGCCTAGCACGATGCAGGTTTGGCCCCAAAGCACCTTGGTCGAAGACATGAGTGCAAGGTGCACGATGTTCGCGACCGTTCAAGATCAATTCGCCTGCAGGCGTACGCCTTCGGATCGGAGCGTAAAAATCGGATCAAGCTCAGTTTGGCAACCGCCACCGCTCGCAAATGAGTGCAGCCCGGTTACAATCCCAATCCACGCCTCCTTCCAAACTCCCATTCGATGCCGCCGGACTCGCGTTGAATGCCTGTGATAAATTGACCGATGCGCTTTTCGAGAACGGGCTGCCAAGGTACCAACCGGAAGCCCAGTCCGTCCTCGATCATAGCGAAGCGTCCGCTTGCGAGAGAGGCAGCGCCAGTGAGGCGGCCGCTGACATATTCGCCTGCTTTGCTAGGCGTGAAGGTCAGGCCTCGCTCGGCAGCCATCTGACGACCCATACGCTCCACCTCGCGCTGCTCAAGATTTGCGATAGCCTGCGCCGGGATCTGGATGGCACCTTGTCTTAACGTGGCATGACCCATTTGGACGAGGCGCTCGGCGCGGCGATGGAGGGCGGCCCTGACATCGCGGCCAAAGCCGCCGTCAGCGATGACCAGAGGCTCTCCAGCCATTAGCTCCCGATCGAGCCAGGTAGCGGTGTCACTGGCAATCTGCCGGTCGAGGTTTTGCGGTGAGAGGGTCTTGATCCTCGGGCTGTCACCACTTCTGACGCGATCGTAGGCTTGGCCGCGCTCGATGATGTCGCTGGGAATCTTCCAGCGATCGTCGTCGAGACGTTCGACATGCCCTCCCCGGCGCAAAGCCTCCAGCCTTCGGACATGCGAGCGGACGAAGGATTCGGGATCCTTGCCCTCTCGTTCGAATTGCTCGCGGATGCGCGCCAGGTGCTGGCTTGGGCGGTAGATTTGATCCCTCTCGCCGATGTTCAGGGCGATGTTGCGATCAGCGGCTCGCGGTCCAATAATGGCCGGCGCCACCTCCACGATCATGTCGCGCCCGATGTCCTTCAGATGAGAAGCGTCGGGAAATTCCATGTGGTGGACGCGGCCGTCTATCCCATCGACTATCAGATAGACCCGCTCGTCCATCTCATCGCCAGCCAACCCTTTGGCCAGGACGCGACCTGTGACTCTCTCGCTCGGCCGCGCACCGTGACGGACGTATTGATCGACGCCGCGTTCTTCATCAAGCCCGTGAGTTGCGAGGGCTCGGTGCATGGTCTTGATGATATCGTTGCGATCGGAAAGCTCCTTCAAGGTGACCTCGGCGCGGTCAGAAATAGCCCACTGCCCGGTCTCGATCTCACTCGCTAGTCCATAGCGCTCAAGGTACTTGACCCGTGCGATCATGAGCCCGCGGTTCTCACGAAACGCATTGGTCATTCCTCCTCCTGGCCTCAGGTCAACAATTCGCCTCTCGCGCTGCTCGGTGGCGAGCATCTTGTCGAGCCGGGTCCACCGCTCCGCCTCAACCTCTGTCTTCAATTTGGACTGAAGTTCGATCTCGCTCTGGTGTCCGAGTTCCAGCGTCACCAATTCGGAAGCCCGATGACGAATGCCGTGGGCGATATAGTCTCCGGCGATATTGAGGATACCCCCTCCCTCCAGGACACCGCGGACGATGATGTGGGTATGCGGATGGCCGGTGTTGTAATGATCGATCGCGATCCAATCGAGGCGCGTCTCGAGGTCCTTCTCCATCTGTCGCACGAGGTCGCGCGTGAAACTTCTTAAGTCGGCCATTTCATTCGAATCTTCCGGTGCCACAATGAAGCGGAACTGATGTCGATCCTCGCGTCCTCGCTCGACGAATGCCTTGCCATCAGCGTCGTCCTCAGAGGCCGAATAGGCCTTCCCTTTCTCGCCATCGCGATTGACCCCGTCCCGTTCGAGGTAGCGAAGATGGGCATCGACAGCTTTGCTTGCCGCCTTGGCCCTTTCGGGACCATGCAATCCCCGCTTCCGTCCCTGGGCGTTGAGTTTGACAATCCTTGCCTTAACGGCGACTCGACGCGAGCGGAGGCGCCCGCTCGAATCCCGTTGCCAACCACCGTTCTGACCATCGCGGAGCAATAAGGGAACGATCTTCGCGCCACGACCTCGTGCATTGAACCGACCGGTTCTTGTCCCTCCGTGCCCTTCGCCGCCAGCCGGTCCGCGTCCAATCCTGTTAGGATCCCCTCCAGCCCTCCTGACAGCCACCTGAACCTGCTTCAGGAACGGTTGGGACCGCAAACTTCCGCGCGAATTGACACGGGTCCCCCGACTACCCACACGTCCGGGCCGTACACGAAAATCGTCGCTTTGATCTGCCGCCATGAACTGACGATCCTCGTCGAATCCGCCCCGCGCAAGAGCTGTGATACGTCGATCGTAGAAAATTGCAGTGACGCGCAAGAGATCGAATGAAAGGCGGAGATCTTCAACTTGAAGTCCGCGAGCGCCATCGCTTGGCGCATTGAAATTCCTCGTCAAGCTCTAAGGGCGCCATCCGGCCTCGATGGAATGTCGTTAACCGCCAGCCGTGGCGATTCTAAAAACCAATGTGCAGACAAAGGTTTCTCGACCGCTGTCCGACGACGAGTTTGCGAGCGCCAGCTCGCTTTATCTTGCCCTCCTCGGTCGCTGGTTCCGAGGGCCCAACTTCCCAGCCAACAGACTCTCGGTACTCGCGGCGATTTGCGACAAAATGCTGTACGGGTCATTGCGGTGGATCATTCAATAGCGCCTGCCCGAACACGTCGGCTGGTGGCAGATTCATTGCGAAAGAGCCGCCGCGACTTTGGCAGTTGACTTGCGAAGCCCCCCACTGTTTGCGAGCGAAGCGAGCGTTTGCGATAGCGATCGTTACCCGGAGGGCCGAGACACCCGCAGGGTGGCTCGGTGAGGAGCGAAGCGACGAGTAGAGCGCGGGCCGAAGGCATCGCCCGTACGCCATCAGCACGTTCATATCGCACTCCTCCGCGGACGAGCTTCGGACAAATCAACATGCTGTTGACGGCATCGACCAGGGCAATTGGTCGACCGCGGTAATTCGCTGAAATGGCCCTGGGACTGCAAACTCGCGTGTTGTCTTCGGTTGAAGAACGGACCGGGAAGGAAGGATCGGCGGCCGTCCGGAGGTGGCGAAGCGAACGAGCGGTCGCGAATATCGCGCGCGATTATTCCTCGTCGGTCCACACCGGAAGAGCCCGACCAATAACTGCGGATGCAGGCAGCGGTCCGAAATATCGGCTGTCGAGGGAGTCGGTGGACTGCCAGTTCATGACAAATATCTCGTCTTCGCCAATGATGTGGCACCCTTGCCAGGCCGGCAGCGGGCGGTTGCGACCGTCGCGCTCGCGTGCTTGTCCCATCTCAAGGCCATCGACGGTGATGGTGAGCCCGGTTCGGCACACGACCTGTCCTGGCAGCGCCACGATCCGCTTCAGCATCGGAACGCCATAGGGAAGGTAATCATTCAGATCAAGGAAGGCTGCTAGCGGATCGGGCGGCTGAACGGCGACAAGCTCGGTGACGGTGAACTTGCGGGCCGGCGCGACGCGATAAAGGCCGATCGGAACGCTGTTCGATGCGTTCCAGATGTACCAGGGCGTCGTTCCTCCGATCGTGGAGACGAGAGCAGCGACGGCCGCGAGTGCCGTGAGGATTGTGCCGAAACGACCATTCATGATGCAATTCGTCGGCGACGGTGCCAGGCCTGATGGCGCGACCGGGTATAAGGTCGGGGCGTTTCATTGACCGACAAGCGGTTGTGCACGTGGTGCCAATAATCGGGCGCCGCGTCGGCTGGATTGATGCCGAGTGTTTCGATCGCATCGATCGTTTGCAGCACGCGCTCGACTTTCGGCCAGCTTGATAGCCGCAGCAGGCTCTCGCCGCCGGGACTGATCCAGGGTACCGTCGAATAGGGCCGCCCGGGCGTCGCGGCGCGCAGGATGTCAACGCGGGACAGGACGGTACCGAAATCATTGGACGTCCAACGAACGAAAGCGAAGATGCTGCCGGGTGTGAAGGATAGGACGCGGCGGTTTCCGCTCAGGATCCGTTCCGACACCGGATTGCCGAACCGAATCCGGTTCTCTATGCACTTTTCAAGCCATAAGAGCTCTACTGTCGTGAGATCGCTCATGATGACGACTTCCTTACTGTTGAATCGCTGCTCGATTCGAAGTGAAGACGGGGCCGGGGTTTTCAGATCAGCTGGCCACGCCCGCGGAATTGCGCGTTGCCGGCGTCGCGGTCGACGATCCGCACAGCAACTCTTGTCTTCGGGCATGCTTCAGCGACGCTCCTTGCCCGCATACGGGATGGGAGCGTGCCGTTTCGCAGGTAGAACCACGCCGGACCCCGGATCGCTGGTTGACGTTCTGGCGCCGAGGTCGGCCCACGCGCTCAGATCAGCGACGGCGTAAACGACGCGTCCGCCGATCTTCCGGTAGGCGGGACCGGTGCCATAGATCCGGTGCTTTTCCAGAGTGCGGGGAGAAAGGCTGAGAAAGCGCGCTGCTTCGGCTGTCCGCAAGTATCGGTGCGGCAATCCGGTGTTCGGATCCGACATATGAAGGGCTCCGTGATGGTTAAGGAACGCCAGCGAGGTCGCCGGCGCGTCAACGGACACAATGGCGGAATGGAGCCTCAAAGGGGGATGCCGAAGATGAGGGGGTGTGTTTTCGGCACCCCGGAGTCGCAGCTATTTCTTCCTGGATGTGGGGCGCAGCAACGCACGGTAGCCGCCGCGCATCAGAGCGATGCCGCTTTGGACCAGGCGGATGGTCAGGCTGCGAAGATCATGATCTTTCCAGGAGCGGGCAAGAACGCGCTCTTTGCCGAACAAGCCCTCTGCGATTTCACGATAACTATGTCCCGCCAGCCATGCATCGAGGGCCCGCATGATTAATAGGAAGCGCCGCCGGCGCTGGTACGAGAGCGCCAGAGGTGGCGTACCAAGACGGCGGCCTTCGATGGCAGACCAAAATCGGTGTGCCGCCTGCAGTCGTATGTCGAAATTGGCGTCGAGTGGCAATGCGACGGAAAGCGGCGAACCTCTGGCGGGCATTGCCGGCAGGTAGAGCCGGTGAATGGCGCCTGCCAGCGGTACAATGGCATGCCACCCATCCAGCCCATGGCGAAGTTCGCCACCGGCGAGCGTGGTCCAAACGAGATCATAGTGCCCGATATCGCTGCACGCGTCCGCTTCGCGGAGCGACAGGACGGTCGAGAGCGCCTCGGGGGCCCAGAATATCGCTTGTCGGTCGAAAGCTTTTTCCGGATCAGCCGCGAAAAGACAGCCCCCATTTATTGCGGAATTGATGTGTCATTCCGCTCGATCGCTCAGCGGCTGTCAGATTTCTGAGCTCTTGCTGGTATTCGCTGTCGCGGCGGAGCCATTCCCAGGCAATGTCGGCTGTCTCTGCCGTTCCGAAGTTTGCGTAATCTTGCTCTGATCTCCAATCAACGCCCGACATGACTACTTCCCCGCTGCACTGCACCAACGATGGGGAATTGCAACACGACAAATGTGACCATTTCTAGTTGCAGGCGCTCGCTCGAACAAATGAGAAGATTTGTATTTTCGATCAACCGTCAACAAGACGTCACGTTTGTTCCAAACGTCCTTCATGATTCGCCGTTCGGCCATCCTCGCGCGAGGAGATCACGATAACCGTGGCGGGCAACCCATTTCGCGCGAGCCAGGTGGCTTTCGTAAGCGCGGCGAGCACGATCGGGCTCCGAGATCGGGTCGATGCAAAGAACAATACGCGCGACTTCTTGCCAGTCAGCGCTGGCTTTTTCGGCATCAAGAAGACGCACGTAGGTGACGGCGTGTTGCTGGTCATACGGCGTCAGCACCTGCTCATCGGGAGCTGTATCTGCAACTTTAGGATCAAGGGGCGGCACGCATGAAACTCCTATCGCTCGAGAAGCTTCGATCTGGCGAACCCTAGCTGCACTTGAGCCATTGTCGTACCGACCAGCCCGAGTGGTCTACAGGATTTCGCGCACTTCAGAGATGAAAGAATAGTGGGATTGCGGTTCCGTTAAGCGGGCTCAGACGTCGAATTGTAGAGGATACTCCGTGGTGAAATACTCTTCAAGGCGCTGCTCTCTCGATCATGGATATTCGAGAGATATTGGCGCTGAATTTGAGAAGGCTGCGGCGCGCGCGGCGCTTCTCGCAGGAGGAGCTGGCGCACCGCGCGAAGATCGACCGCACTTATGTCAGTTCGCTGGAACGACGAATTTACTCGGCTACGATCGACATCGTCGACAAGCTGGCCCGAGTTCTTGGTGTCGAAGCCTCGGATCTCCTGAAACGGCCGTCGACCGACAGTACCGAGCGAAAAAGAGTGCGCCCCTCGTCGAACAGTTGAAGTATAGGGGGTTGTTTACCTCAGAATCCGACCATCTTCGTCATCTGTCGAGCCGGCCAGCTCTATCTATCGCGAGGGTCACTAATACCCATATCGCCAAGAGCCAGGGCATCGCGCGTTGAACAGCGACGAGACAGGCAAGATCAATGAGGAACCGTCACCACTGCGATGTCTTCGCGGTGGCCGATCTTTGAGCGGCAACAAGGACCCCGCCCGATTTCCTCGGGCGGGGTCTGGTGGAGTAAGGCTTACTCGCCGTTCTTCCGCGGCCGCGACCAGAGCAGGGTGTAGCCTTCGCCGCCCTCATCCTCGAACAGGTTCGCGTAGATCGCCGCGTTGAAGGAGGGATCGTCGAACTTGAGCGAGAGATAGTCGCGGCCCTCCTCGGAGCGCTTCGACCAGGCGGCGCCGATCTCGACGTCGCGGCCCACGAACACGCGGTGGCTCGGAGCTTTGTCGTTGGAGAGGTTGGATTCCGCGACGATGCGGACGCCTTTGGCCTTCAGGCTGAGGGTGGCGATTTCGCCGTGGAAATCGTTGCCGACCTTCTTGAACGAACCGATGGTAGCCATTTGTCTTCTCCTATTGTGTTTCGAGCCCGCGACCACCGCGGCCTCGATGGCGATCTGCAGGCCGAGGACGATCGGCGACGCACCCGAAGGGCCGCAGCGCAGCGGAGGACGTTGTCGCAGCGACTTTCTTGCCTCGCGAGGAATGGGCGAAGCCCAGGGGAAGAAAGTCGCTGCGACAACGTTGCGGCTCAGGCGATCGAGGCGCAGCCGGTCTTCGGCCAGATCGAGCCATCACGGAGGCCCGGTGCGTCGCGTGCTGAAATGCAACCTCGGGAGAAGAGGTGGCTAATCTCGGTTGCGCTGTTCAAGGGGTTGGAACGATTGGGCGTAGAGAAAGAAGCAGAATGCGGGAAATAGCGGCATCGCTACCCAAAGACCTCCGAGAAAAGCGATCTTCCACGGTTATGCAGACGGGGACTAACGTTCAGCCGGTCGAGGTGCTCCGGGAAGACAATAACGTCCTTTCGCTTAGCTCCCGCACACCTCGCGCGCTGATCTACGCGAAGCTGTTCGACGACGAGGTTGAGAAAGATCATCCCTCGCGAGTGGTGGCCGTGAGAACTGGGTGAGAACTGTTGCTGACCGCCCTGCCCGGTTCCGTCGATTGGGGCTCCGTGAATACGGTCAAACGCGTCCACGCTGTGCCGCCGATGAAGATCGCGCCGAAGCAAGCGAAGGCTTCCTGCCAAGCAACCGAAGGCACTCCTATTTGCGCCATCGCAAGAACGACGTGATAGCCAGCAAATGTCGCCGGCAAAGCGAACACGGCGGCAATGACGGCACGCACGAACAGCGACTGTGTTGCGGCGAAGGCGATTTGGGCGAGCGCAAGCGTCATGCCGCCGGCAGCGACGGCAACGAGCGGCGTGCCAAGCACGCCGGCGCCACTGTGGTAGGTCCAAATGCCGGCATTGATCGCCACGAAAAACGGCAAGGCGTACACTGCCAGCACGAAGACCAGCCAGCAGAAGATACCGATGCCAGCGATGTTGAGAAGAAGTCCGAGGGCGAGCATGGTGGTGGCTCCATGTTGCATAGGTGTAACGGTCGCGCCTTCTCCACCACCACCACGGCGCAATTCCGAATATGGTAGCGAAACGGGGCGGAGTTGCGGCGATGCAACTCCACCTCGGTGGCGTGAAGAGCGGTAGGACGGCGCTTACGCGCCGTCGCCGAACGTCCAGACGGGGATGCCGAGCTTCCTGGCCTTGTCGCTCAAGTTATGCTGGATGCCGGTGCCTGGAAGGAAGACCATGACGCCGATCGGCAGTAGCTCAAGCATCGCATCGTTGCGTTTGAAGGGAGCGGCCCTCGTATGCTTCGTCCAGTCCGGCTTGAACGCGACCTGAGGCACCTTGCGGGTGGTCGCCCATTTGGAGGCGATCAGCTCCGCGCCCTTTGGCGAGCCGCCATGGATCAGCACCATGTCGGGATGCTTGGCGTGAACCTTGTCGAGGCGATCCCAGATCAGACGATGATCGTTGAAGTCGAGACCACCCGTGAGTGCGATCTTCGGTCCTACCGGCAACATGACCTCAGTCTCTGCCCGGCGCTTGGCTGCAATGAAGTCGCGGGAGTCGATCATTGCCGCGGTGAGCGTGCGATGGTTGACGAGTGACCCCGATCGAGCACGCCAGGATGAACCCGTGTAGAGCTCAAAGCGTTCGATCGCTTGGTCGCGGAAGAGTTCAAGGCAGTTACGGCGCTCGATCAGTGTGATGCCTTCGGCCGTCAGGCGTTCGAGTTCGACCGATTTCACTTCCGAGCCGTTCTGTTCGCGCTGGCTCTTGCGTTGGGCCTGCTCATTGTCGTCGAGCTGCCGGACGATGCGATCTGTGGCACGATGGAAGAGGTTGACCGTCGACCACAGCAGATCCGGAAGGTCGGGCTCGAGCCGCGTGTCGGTGAGGGTAGCGACCAGGGCGTCGAAAATATCGGCGACGGCACCGGCGATCATCTTGCCTTCTGGCAGGGGTCTCGGATCGGGCTGGTCGTCGAATGGACGGTAGCCAAAGAGCTGCAATTCGTTGAGGACGAGGTCGGTCGGAGATGGCGTGTGCTGTTCGGTGTCGTCATGGTCGCTCATCGGGAGAGGTCCTTTTGCCGGATTGGCCGCGCCCATCGCGGCCTTCGTGGCGATCACTCAGACGGCGAGCGGAACGGGCCAGAACCCGAAAGCGCAGCGGAGGGCCGAAGCGCCAGCGGAGGATGGCGGAGGCCGGCTATTTTGCTTCGCGATGCAAAGGCCCGCAGGGCCGGCGGAAAATAGCCGGACGCAGCCATTGGCGGCCAGGGCCGCTTGCCGTCCGATCGCCCTCTAGAAGGCCGTGGTCGCGACCTCTCCGGCATTGGGCCGCCCCGCGACCGAGCTGTCGACGTTGATCGGAGCTAAGCGCCGCCTAAACGACAGCGGCCGGCAAGAGCAGGAAGCGGGAGACGTCCTCCGGTGCAAGCTGAATCCGCAGCGCTGCTCGGAGGGTATCGAGGCCAAAGACGTGCAGATCCTCGTTGAAATCGCCCAGCCGAGGTAACAAGGGGATTGCTTCGATGCCGGCCGCTTGTGCGCGGTTCAACAGAGTGGCTTGCACCATGTCTCCAGCGGCGTCAGCGTCCCGCGCGATATAGAGCCGACGCAAGCTTGACGACAGCAGCATGGCTGCGAGGTGATTGGCCGACAGCGCTGCGGCCATCGGCAATGTTGGCAGCGCACAACGCAGCGAGAGCATGGTTTCGATGCCTTCGCCGGCCACAAGCACGTCGTCGTCCGGCGCACCGAAGCGAACCGCATTCCCGAGCAGATCGCCCATGGCGCGTCGCGGCGTGTCGATCGGCGCCTTGCCGAGTCGAATGCGATCAAAGCCGTCTGGATCGAGCCACGTGCGATGCACACCAGTGATTCTGCCATCGATATCTGTGACGCATGCGATCATCGCCGGCCAGGTCTCGGTCGGCAGGTGTTCGTCAGGCCGATAGTAGCAGTGCGGATGGAAGCGAAGGCTGCCACCATGGTGCACGCGAGCTATTCCGCGACGTCGCAGATAAGTCTCCACCGTGGTGCCTTCGATCGGACCTGAGATCGCAAACAGCCGCCTTGCGGCCTCTTGAGATCCCGTCGGGACGCAGCGCACTGGGGGCAGTCGTGGTACGGGTTCCGATTCAGTGCGGGGCAGCTTGAGAAACCGCCTCGCCTCTTCGGCAACTTCGCGGAAGTCACGGAGCCCAAGGCTATGCCGAATGATGTCCAGGAGATCGCCATGCTCACCGGTCGCGGCGTCGGTCTTATGTTCAACTGCACATAAGACCGAATATGTTGCGCCGAAGGTTATGTTGCGCATTTGCACTTGGGTGCTGTCTCGCAGACGATTGACAGCTTCTACGCAACATAATGTCAGCG
>NZ_JARXWB010000004.1 GCF_029892425.1 Bradyrhizobium sp. BR13661
CCATGCCGGCCTCCCATCCAGCCAGCACGGTGAATCAGAAACAGGCTGATTTGGGAATCCCAAATCGATTCAGACTAACCCCATCCCGCTTTAGCACCCGACCTCGGCCCCGAAGGCGGCGACGGCGGCGGCGAGATCGTCGCCTGGGGCCCGCCCGAAGACATCGCCAAGGCACCGCGGAGCTACACCGGAAAATTCCTGGAGCCGGTGCTGAAGAAGGCGCGCAAGCCGAAGCGAAGGAGCACGAGCGAAGCGGCGGAGTAGCCATTACTCATCAACCGCCTCGACCGCCAATGAACAGGTCCTGCTCGTTAGCGCCGCCGCTCCAGTTGTTGAGCTGCGGCCTTTCGTAGAAAGGCATCTCCAGAGTTGGCAAGCATCGTGAGCCTCACGCAGGCGTCGTTGCTTGCCAATTTTCCGAGTGCCCAAATTGCTTTGCTGGCTAAAGCTCGGCTCTCATCAAACTCTAGATATCTCGGTATCCATTGAGCTGCTCGAAATAGGGCTTCAGCTACATTCGGACTTTTTATCTCATCTAGCGCCTCAACTACGTTCTCGTGGCTATGATGCCATTCCGCATCCACCAACTGGCAGAGAATATCCGCATGCTCCGGAGCGAAACCAAACGTGAACCCGACGATCAGTGCGCAATCTAAATCCCTCGCGTTCTGAACTTGGTATGCTTCTTGGAGCCAATTTAAGGCCAGCTTGCCGCATTCGACGGCAGAAGGGAATTGGCGCAAGAACTCTTCCTTCGATATCCGTCTCAAGCCCGTGGGATGGATCATCAAGTCCTGACAAAGATTGCGTTGTTCTTCCGTCATCAATTAGGTTTCCTACGCGATTTCCTCTGTTTACATCATCTGCATTTGAAGTCCCGACTGTACCGTATTTTCATGCCCTACTCCCTCGCCATCTTCGACCTCGACGGCACCCTGGTCGACAGCTTCCCCTGGTTCCTGCGCACCATCAACGACGTCGCCGACCGCTTCGGCTTTCGGCGCGTCACTGAAGAGGATGTCGAGGAGCTGCGGCATGCCTCGACGCGCGAGATCCTCAGCCGGCTGGAGGTGCCGGTGTAGAAGCTGCCGGCGATCGCACGCTATGCGCGGCGGCTGAAGGGTGAAGCAGCGGCGGAGATTCCCCTGTTTGAGGGGGCCGAGGCGATGCTGCGGACGCTGGCGGTGAACGGCGTGCAGCTCGCGCTGGTCACGTCCGACAGCGAGGGCAATGCGCGGCAAAAGCTCGGCGCGTCGGCCGCGCTCTTCTCGCAGTTCGACTGCGCGGCGTCGTTGTTCGGCAAGGCTGCGAAATTTCGCCGTGTGATCCGGCGCGCCGGCGTCGTCCCTGATAACGTGATTTCCATAGGCGACGAGGTCCGCGACATCGAAGCGGCGCGCGCGGTGGGTATTGCCTGCGGCGCGGTCGGCTGGGGTTATGCGGCGCCAGCCGCATTGCGAGCGCTTGCGCCGGATCACATGTTCGCGCAGATGGATGAGATCGCGGATGCCTTATGCGGGACCGTAGGGTGGATTAGCCGAGCAGATGCATAAGATGCATCTGCTCGGCGTAATCCGCCATCTTACCCTGCAGATCGAAGAACGGCGGATTACGCTGCGCTAATCCGCCCTACGCATGCACAATCCCTTGCGTTACCCGACGGGCAAAACACGCAACATCGCGGTCAACGCCCTCAGAGCGAAATAATTCGCTTTACTAGAATTCGGAAATACATCATCTTGCGACCATCCCAACCCGGTCCGAGGGGCGTATCGCGATCGTCACGACATGCGGGTGGGATGTGGTGGACGCGGGCCGCATCGGCGCAATCAGGTTTTGCAGGGCGGGAAACCGTGAGCGAGACCCTCGCGCAAACGACCGGTGCGATCTGCGTACGGCAAAATCGTGTGGTCCTGGCGCCCGGAGTCTGCGCGCCAAGTCTTGTGGTGATGCGCATGGCCCAACCGGGTCCGCGCATCAGTTATCCGCTAGGCGACGGGGGCAATAGTGCATCGCTCCCCGGGGAGATCACGACATAAGCCGTCAACCCACTGCGCAGGGAAGGCCGTGTGTTGGGCTTCACCTGTATGCCGCTGTGCAGCTCTCTCGTAGCGCAACTTCGCACAGTGGACCGCGGGTGCCAGCCGGCGCCCGGCCTTCCCTGCGCCCTCGGCACCTTCGAGGGCAATGACATCAGTCAAGCTCGGGCGCAAGCTGCCGCGAGGATGCGAAGCCGTGTCCGGTTTCAAGCGCCAAGCGCAGGTCGAAGCTTGCGCGGGGCTTGCGTGAGGGGCTGCTCGATGCGGCGCTTGGACGCGATCGCCCTCTCCGTCCGTTGCAGAATCGCTATAACGATTGGAAACAATGTTTCTGCGTGCTGGCATGAGGCCAGTCGACTGCCTTGCGACCCGGCAATGACTGACGGACGTCCAAGACCCTTCAAAAGACCTCCCGACAAGACCCCCGTCAACTCCCGCCGAGCCGTCAGGAAGTGCCCATGGTGTCCACCAATATCAGCTACAGCTCCATCGCGCGCAATCTCACGCAGTCCCTGACGCGGGTGGCGCAGCAACCGGACGTCTCGCGGGAGGCGGCCTATTACAAGGCCAATATCGGCAAGGTGCATAGCGTCGACGATCTGATAAAGGACTATCGCCTGTATCACTACGTCACGAAAGCCTATGGCCTGGAAGACATGGCCTACGCCAAGGCGTTCATGAGGAAAGTGCTGCAGAGCGATCTGTCGGACCCAAAGAGCTTCGCCAACACGCTGATCGACAAACGCTACCGGGAGTTCGCCGCGGCTTTTTCCTTCGGCGGCGGCGAAACCAAGGTTGCGCAAACGGGAAGCCAGACCGACGAGATGATCGGGCTCTACACGGCGGCGATGAAGAGCAATGTCGATGCCGTGGCCGCCGACACGGCTTACTACAATGCCAAAATTGGCAGCGTGACCAATGTCGACCAGTTGCTCAACGACGATCGCCTTCGCAATTATGTCGCCTCGGCATTCGGGATCGACCAGAGCAAATGGCCGCGTGACACGATCAAGCAGGTCCTGTCCAGCGATCCCTCCGATCCGAACAGCTACGTCAATGTCACTTTCAAGTCTCAGCTGGGCGGCCTGAACGCCCAGCTGGCTCAAGCCAAGTCGGATGCGTCAGACGCCAGCTCCAAGATTGCCGGCTACACGGCGCAGCTCTCGCAGCCCGGCGCCGACGTCGCCAAGTTGAACGTCCAGATCCTGGTCGAGAAATATCGCCTGCAGTCGGCGGTGAGCAGCATATCCAGCAGCAACGACGCGATCGCGACGACGGGGCGGTTCATCGATCTCGCCGGCGCGTTCGCGTTTTCGTCCGACGGGTCGCTGCCGGCGGGGACACCTGCGCAGACCGCGGCAAACATTGCAGCCACGAACAAGAGCTTCGACGACAGCAAGTCGGCGGTTTATGCGGCGGCAAGCCCGCTGCAGGAAGCCCTGCTGGCCACGCAGTTCAAAAAGTTCATCCCCAATGTGACGTCAATCCAAACGCTCTTGTCCACTTCAGGCGCATATAATTTTGCACTTTCAGCCGTCGGCCTCGATCCCACGCAAGTCCCGCAGTCGACCGTGAAGGCCGTTCTCGAAAGCGACCTCGGCGACCCCAAGAGCTACGTCTACACGCTCAAGGACGATCGATATGTCAAGCTCGCACGCGCGTTCAATTTCGACGCCAAGGGCAATCTGACGACGCCGCTGGCGGCGCAGGATTCCGCCGAAATCCTCGATACCGCCAAGAACTACATCATTGCGAAGTTGAAGTTTGCCAGCGCGCAGGACCAGGCAAAAATCAAGACTCAAGCCCAGAAGGACGCATCGGCCTATCAACAGTCGATCGGTGGCATCAAGAACGTTTCCGATCTGCTCACCAACAGGAAGCTGGTCGACTTCGTTCTTGTCGCCAAGGGTCTGGACCCCTCGAAGGTGAGCACTGCCTATCTGAAGAAAATCTTCGCCTCTGATCTGAACGACCCCAAAAGCTTCGCGAACACGGAGAGCGACCCGCGCTTCGCCGAGATCGCGGCGTCATTCAATTTCGACAAGAACGGCAACGTCGCGCGTCTGCCGATGACGGGGCCGCAGAAGCGCGACCAGTACCTCGCAACGCAAAAGAACTATCTCGAGCAAAGCCTGGAGCAGCAGCAGGGCGACACGAATCCCGGTGTGCGTCTAGCGCTGTATTTCCAGCGGATGGCGGGGCACATCACGTCCGCCTTCGACATTCTTGCCGACAAGGCTCTTTCGGAGGTGTTTCGGACAACCTTCGACTTGCCCGATCAGATGGCGTCGATGCAGATCGACCAGCAGGCCAAGATCGTGGAAAAATACCTCAACCTCAAAGACCTCGGCGATCCCTCAAAGGTTGCCAAGTTGCTCAGCCGCTTCTCGGCCATGTACGACGCAAAGAACGCCAGCCAGACCTATTCGCCGGTCCTCGATCTTTTTCAGGGATCAAGCTCGGGGACGTCAGGCATCAGTGACTCGACCTATCTGGCGATGGCGAAAATGCGCGCCAGTCCGTGGTGAGCGGCCACCAATTCTGCTTGAATGAAAACCGAAGTCTCTCTTGTCCAAAGTCCGATCACGCCGCGTCGGCAGGCCTCACTCGCCGCGCGATTTCCGCACCCTTCTCCCGCTCCACGACGCCGATATCGTACTGCCCTTGAAGATCCAGCCAAAATTGCGGGCTATTGCCGAAATAGCGACCAAGCCGCACCGCGGTGTCTGCCGAAATACCCCGGCGCGCATTCAGAATATCGGTGATCCGCCCCGACGGAACGCCGATGTCGAGCGAAAGCTTGTTCGCGCTGAGGCCGCGCGCGACCAATTCGCGTTTGAGTAACCGTCCGGGATGAACGAGTGGAGCCATGGACGTCAGCCTTTATGATAGTCGATGATCTCTACCTCGTAGGCGTCGCCCTTGCTGAATTCGAAACAGATGCGCCACCGCTCATTGACCGTCATTGCCCATTGTCCTTTGCGATCGCCCTTCAGTTTGTGCAGTCCAACACTCTTCAGCGGGCTTAGATCCCCGAGCGATTTCGCGAAATTCAGTGCGAGCAATAACTCAGCCGCCGCCTCGAAATCGAGTCCGCGAAACTGGTTCGGATGCTCGCCATCCCAGACCTTGCGGCTCGACGAATTCCGCCAAGATCTGATCATGGCAAAACCATACTACGGAAACCGGTGAAGGACAATGACTGGTACATTATTCCGCCAGCGTCGCTTGGACGAAGCCCCGCGGGTCGGCGCAAAACTCTCGCATGACCCGATAGTGGTCCGTCTGCTCCACTGTTGTTGGCTCCAAGCCATATTTGCCGAGCCGCAGGAGTTGTGCATTAGGATAGGCCATCAGCAGTGGCGCATGGGTCGCCATGATCACCTGGCAGATGCGCGAGTCCTCCATGCGACGCAGCAGCTTCAAGAATTCGATCTGACGCGCAGGCGACAGCGCGGATTCCGGCTCGTCGAAGATGAAAATGCCCTGGCGCTGGCAGCGTTCTTCGAAGAAGCGCAGGAACCCTTCGCCGTGCGAGTGCGACAGGAAATCGGGCCCGACCTGACCAGCGTCACGCGCGGCCTTGTCCAGATAACGCGCGACCGAGAAGAAGCTCTCGGCGCGAAAGAACCAGCCGTTGGTGATCTTCGGCAGCCAGCTCGCACGCAGCGCCTTGGAAAGCTGGCCGCCCATCCTCTCGCGTGCCTCCGAGTGATCGACCGGCATGTAGCCCTTGCCTCCACCGGCATCGTCATAGCCGGCGAGCGCCGCAATGCCCTCGAGGATCGTCGACTTCCCGGTGCCGTTCTCGCCAACGATGATTGTGATCGCGGCCTCGAAGTTGATCTCGAAATCATCGGGAAAGATGGGCAGACAAAACGGATAGGTCTCGCGATCGTGGACTTGCGACGGATTGAGCCAGACTCGCTTCAGATACGGCGCAGGCAGGTTGATCGTCCGATAGCCTCTCCGCGCCATTTGCAGCCTCCATCCCTTCATGTCCAAGAGAACATAACAGGAACATTGAGATTGCAAAGAGGTATCTTGCACCCCGTCCGTGCGCAGAAGCTACTCCAAGACATCGAGCACCAGCTCCATCGTCATCAGCACGGGATTGTCGCCGCGGATCAGGCGGCCCTCCGCAATGCCTCCGGTGTAGTCGATCAGCGCGACATCGAGCGCGGCCTCAAGCGCACCGGAGGCAGTCGGCGCAATCGTCCCGGCCGATATCGCGAGCTCCGTGGCGAACGGCTCGATCACGCCGCCATGGGCGAAGCGCGCACCGATGGTCGAACCGACACCGCCGTGGATCTTTGCACGCGCAATGCCCTTTGCACGGCAGAAGGCTTCGAGGCAGCCTGCAAAGTCCTGATTGGGCCGCAGCCGCAGCGCGAAGGCGCGGCTCGTCGTGCGTGCACCGCTGCTCGCAGAGGCTACCGGTCCGAACAGCTTGAAATTTGTCTCGGGATCGGGATCGGCAGCGAACATCGCACCGTCCACGCCGAAGGCCTGGACCTCGAACGGCTCGGCAACAACAGTCTCGTCCGGCAGCATGTGGCCGCCGCTCGCCTTGCCATCCGCCTCGGTCCACAGCCCGTGGCAATGAAAGAACGGCGCGCCGTCGCGCGTGCCGAGCGTCATGCTGCCGAGCCTGGTGCGCGTCACACCGGCAGGGCGATACGTGTCACTGTAAAACGCTGCGTTCTCGCCAGTCTTCGACAATGCCGGCATAACATAGCCGAACGGCCCGAGCGCGCCGAGCGTGAAATTCAGCACGCCGCCGGCAAAACCTTCCGCGGCAAGACCGCGGCGCGCGGCTTCGAGCAGCGGCAGGCCGGCCTCAAGCCTGAACGAAAAGGCGCGCCCCCTCGCCTCGACCCACTGGATACGCTCGGTGACCGGCGCGCCGGGCTGCTTGATGCTCCGCATGCGCTGCGCTCAGCCCGTCTTTATCTTGTCGAGATCGAGCAGCCCGCGCGCCTCGAGCTCGTCGCGCACCATGCGTTTCGGCACCTTGCCATAGCCGGATTTCGGCAGCGCCTCCCAGAAGAAGAACCGCTTCGGCATCTTGTAGCGCGGCACCTTCGGCGACAGGAATGCCGCCATCTCGGCCTCACTCACGGCCTTTGCACCCTCGCGCGCAACGCAGACGGCAACACCGACCTCGCCCCAGGTCGCATCGGGCACGCCGAGCACGGCGACTTCGCCAACCGCGGGATGCGTCAGAATTTTTTCCTCGATCTCGCGCGGATAGATGTTGGAGCCACCGGAGATGTACATGTCCGACGCTCGTCCGGTGATGTAGACGAACCCCTCCTCGTCCATGTGGCCGAGATCCCCGGTGCGGAACCAGCCATTGCGGAACGCCTTCGCATTGGCCTCGGGGTTGTCGTAGTAGCCAGCGAGAACCGCCGGCCCGATCACGCAGATCTCACCGCTCTGGTTCGCCTGGAGCTCGCGGCCCTCGTCGTCCTGGATCGAGACCTGCATGCCGGTCCGCTCGAAGCCGCAGGTGCCGATCTTCGCGTGCGGCCCGTCCTCAGGATCGTGCAGCGCCGCCGGCAGCACGGTGATGTTGCCGGTGACCTCGCCGAGGCCGAAATACTGCACGATGACCTTGCCGAGCTTCCTCAGCGCGGCCTTCTGGTCCTCGCGATACATCGGCGCGCCGGCGTAGATCACGTGGCGCAGCGAGGAATGATCGTATTTGTCCGCCGCGGGATGCTCGACCATCATCTTCAAAATCGTGGGCACGGTGAAGAGGTTGGCGACGCGGTGCTTTTCGATCAGGCGGAACGCCTCGTCGATGTCGAATTTTTCGGTCGGCAGCAGCACGGTGCAGACACCGCGCGCAGTCTGCACCAGCTGGTGCACGCCGGCGCCATGCGACAGCGGCGCCACCACCAGCGATGCGTCCGCCTCCGTCACGCCAGGCGTGAGATCGGCGAGATGATTGGTGACGACGAAGCCCATCTGACCGTGCGTGAGCACCGCGGCCTTGGAGCGGCCCGTGGTGCCCGAGGTGAAGAAGAACCAGCAGGGATCGTCATGCTCGACCGCGACGTTTTCGACCGCGCTGCCGGCCTGCGAGGCAATAGCGTCGGCCACCGAGCGCTCGCCGAACGAGGCCTTGCCGTCGACGCTCCATGTGAATTCGAGCGCGCCGCCTGTGACAGCCGCCGCATGCTCGGGGAAATCGACATGGCACAGAAACGCTTTTGCGCCCGAGGCCTGCGCGAGATAAGCAACCTCGTCCGGCATCAGGCGGAAATTGGTGGGCACCCAGACCGCGCCGAGCCGGAACGCGGCAAACATCGAGACAAACATCTCATCGCCATTCTTGGAATGGACGAGGATGCGATCGCCCTTGCCGATGCCGCGCGCGGCGAGCGCAGCCGCCAGTGCCGAGACCCGCGCGTCGATCTCGCGCCAGGTCCAGGATTTGTCGCCCCAGACGAAACCGGGGCGCGATCCATGCCGCCGCGCGTTCTGGGTCAGCATGTGAGCGAGATTCATGACGCGGCGGGACATGCGGAGCGGCTGCATGGGGCTTCCTCTTGGACGGCGAACGGCGCGCTGGCCGCCCGCTCATTGCAGCCCATTTATCGCGATCGAGAACGGCCTCGCAAGGCCGCCTGCCGGGTGTCATCCATGCGCTCGTTCAAGGAATCTTAAACATGATCGGGGCAACCTCGGTCCGCATCCGCGTACAGAGTGTCGCATCATGGTCAAAGCGCCCGCCGTTGTTCTCATGTCACTGGCGCTTGCCGGCTGCACAATGGCCCCGCAAGCGAGCCTTGCCCCGGACCCCGCGTTCAAGCCCGCGCGCTATGCCTGGGATGGCGCGGGTGAAAACCCCAACCAGCCGCGTTCCGCGGCGCGAACAACGCGCACTGCTGCCCGACCCGCGAGCGACGGCACCGATGCCGACCAGGACGCCAGGGTCAACCGTTCGCTGGTCATCTGCCAGGGCTGCCTCCCTGCAAAACCACAGGCTGACGATTCACGGCTCGCGCGAGCGGCCGATTGAACCGAACTACGTCTCCACCGGTTGACTGAGATATCGTGCTGACGTGGTCATTTCGGCCTAAGCGTTCAAGGTTGACGCGGAGAAGACTGACCGGAGACGTTATGAGCGAAGTCATCGACAACAAGGCCCATCACCGCTTTGAGCTGGAACTGGAAGGCCATCTCGCGACCGAGCATTACAAGCTCGAAGGCAACCTCATCACCTTTGAGCACACCGACGTTCCGAAAGAGCTCGGCGGCAGAGGCGTCGGTTCAATATTGGTGCAAGGCGCGCTCGATCAGGTCCGCGCCAGCGGCCGGAAGGTGATCCCGCAATGCCCGTTCGTGAGAGCGTGGATCGAGAAGCATCCGGACTATCAGGATCTGGTGACGGCCTAACCTCGTCATTGCGAGCGAAGTACATCCGCTGGTCGCGCCCTGGCAATCGCGGGTTCAAGCGCCTAGATCAGTGAGCAAGCATCCGCTTCAGAGAGATCAGGCATGGCGGCATCGGTACGCGACAACAAGGACAGGAGCCGCTTCGAGCTCGATGTCGGCCAGGAGAATGGTCACGAGCTTGCCTTTGCCAACTACCGGCTGACGCCCTCGGCTGTCATCATTACCCACACCGAGACGCCGCGCGCCTTGCGTGGCCGCGGCATTGCGTCCGAGCTGATCAAGGGTGCGCTCGAGTTGATCCGCCGCGACGGCCACAAGGTGATCGCAGGCTGCGGCTTCGTCGTCGATTATCTCGACAGGCATCCGGAGGATGCGGATCTGGTCGCCTGATCGCAAAAGGGCCCGCGAAATCGCGGGCCCTTCTTCTATTGTTTGGCGTCAACCGACACGGCTCGGTCAGTGCTTGATTTCCGGCGGCAGCTTGCCGCCATTGGCGGCGAGCTTGGACATCACCTGCTTGTGCAGCCAGACGTTCATGCTGGCGGAGTCGTTCGTGTCGCCGGTGTAGCCGAGCTCCTTGGCGAGATCCTTGCGCGCGGCAAGGCTCGAATCGACGTCGAGGGCCTTCATCAGGTCGACGATCGAGGTGCGCCACTCCAGCTTTTCGCCCTTGTGGGCTGCTGCGGCGGCGTCGACGATCGCGGCAACGTCCACCGTTGCCGCAGGTGCGGCTGCGGGTGCCGACGATGGCGCCGATCCGCCCGGCGCCGCCCCGGCAGGCGCGGTGCCCGCGGGTGCGCTGCCGGCGGGCGCAGCGGAGGCCGCATGGCTGCCGAAAATTGCGCCCATGATTTTCCCGAAAATGCTCATGTCTGCTCCCCGAAAAGGATCCGTTGGAAGGCCCTGAGTGGGCACTTATAGCCGAAGTTACGTCATGACGCCCGCAAAGTTCCGCGAACCTGCAGACAGCATCAGCTTATCTACGGCGAAATGACGACCGGATGACGCAATCGAGGTTGCACCGCGGCATCGAATTTCACCCAAGCGTGAGGGACAGGACTCGGAAATCGGCGTACGCTTGTCGTTCAGCTCGCGATGCCATCTGGAATTCGCGTCTGGTTGGACTCGCGAAACCTCAAGAGAAGCGGCCGCTTGCGCCGTTGTCGGCGCCGAATTCGGCTGCATGACAAGGGAGCAAGCCGACCATGGCCACACTCTACCAGGGCAATGTCCCCACGATGGGCCAGACCGCAGACGCGGCTGGACCGGTGATCCGAACCATCCAACTGTCCGATCTGCACGACGCGCTCAAGCGCGGCTGGGAAGATTTCAAGGCGGTTCCAAGCCACGCCATCATCCTGTGCGTGATCTATCCGGTGCTGGGCCTTGTGATCGCGCGTGTTGCCATGGGCTATTCGGTGATACCGCTGCTGTTTCCACTGGCCGCTGGCTTCGCCCTGATCGGCCCGTTCGCAGCGCTCGGTCTCTACGAACTCTCAAGCCGTCGCGAACGCTTTGAGGAAGCCAGCGCCTGGGACGCCATGGACGTGCTGCGCTCACCCTCGTTTGGCGCCATGCTCGGCCTCGGCGCGCTGCTGCTGGCATTGTTCGTGACCTGGGTCGCGACCGCGCAGGCGATCTATGTGGCAGCGTTCGGCTATGAAGGCGTGACCGGGATCTCGGACTTCGTGACGCGCGTGCTGACGACATCGCGGGGCTGGTGGCTGATCGTGATCGGCTGCGGTACTGGCTTCCTGTTCGCGCTCGCCGCGCTCTGCATTAGCGCCGTCTCATTCCCGCTGATGCTCGACCGCCATGCCGGCGCCCTGGAGGCAATGGTGACCTCGCTTCGCGTCGTCGCCAAGAACCCGGTGCCGATGGCCGCCTGGGGCCTGACCGTGGCGGTGCTGCTGGCGCTCGGCACGATCCCCGCATTCCTCGGGCTCGCCGTCGTCATTCCCGTGCTCGGCCACGCCACCTGGCATCTCTACCGCAAGGTGATCGTCTCCGAACCCGGTGCCCGGCCTGTGCCGCCTCCGCCGCAGCGTCCGCGCAAGCCGGCGGCCGACTTCCCCGCCAATCTCTTTCCGTGGCGGAACAGGGAATAAGACGGAAGCCAGACGATCCCGGACCTGATCTCGTCAAAGCCGCTCCCGCCGAACCTCCGGCGGGAGCGCCGCTGTCACACGCCTTGCTTTGGCCGCTGTTACATCAGACATTGCAACCGCCGGTCTTGTCACTTCACGGAATCAATTGTCTCTGATGACCCTGACGATTTCTCGTCGCGCTCTCGCAGCCCTCGCCCTCTCCGCGTCAGTCCTGTCCGCCCACCCCGCGTTTGCAGCGGTTCCCTGCGGCTCGGGCAATTTCGACGCCTGGCTCGCCGACTTCAAAGCCGAGGCCGCGGCCAAGGGCATTTCGCAACAGGCCATTACCGCCGGACTCGCCGGCGTCACGCTGGACCAGAGCGTGCTCAACCGCGACAAGTCGCAAAAGGTCTTCACCCAGACCTTTGAGGAGTTTTCCGGCCGCATGGTGCCACCGCGGATGACGCGCGGCTCCAACATGATGAAGCAATACGGATCGGTGCTATCGCGCATCGAACAGAGCTATGGCGTGCCCGGTGAAGTGCTGGTCGCGATCTGGGGCCTGGAGACGGATTTCGGCGTCAACACCGGCAAGTTCGCGACCATCCGCTCGCTGGCGACGCTGGCCTATGATTGCCGGCGCGCCGAGCAGTTTCGCGGCGAACTGATGGACGCGCTGCGCATCGTCCAGCGCGGCGATCTTGCGCCGGCCGACATGAAGGGCGCCTGGGCCGGCGAGCTCGGCCAGACCCAGTTCATGCCGTCGTCCTGGATGAAATACGCCGTCGATTTCGACGGCAACGGCAAGCGCGACCTGCTGCACAACGCACCCGACGTGCTCGCCTCCACGGCGAACTATCTCGCCGGCTATGGCTGGCAGAAGGGCAAGGACTGGCAGCCGGGCAGCCCGAACTTCGCGGTGCTGCAACAGTGGAACAAGAGCGAGGTCTATTCGAAGACGGTCGCCTATTTCGCGACCCAGCTCGCGCACGCTCCCTAAGACACGCACAGGGACAAAACGCGTAGGGCCGATCGCTCTGCGACCGGCCCTCTCTTGGATTGCGTTTACCTGCCCGATTACTTGGCCATGGTGGCGTGCATCGCCTTGTTCAGGTGCATGCCGCACGCACCCATTTTGCCGTTGAGCAGCGCGTCCTGAGCCGCCGTGATCTCCTTTTCGGCGACGAACTTGCTGTCGCCGTCGGGCATGCCCTCGATCGCGGTTTCCGTCTTCTCCAGATTGGCCCCGCTGCAACCGCCCATGCTGTGCTTGGCGGCCTGGGCCGGCGCGACGGCGAATGCGATAGCGGCAATTGCGATAACCCCGAGTAACTTCGTCATGATGTTACTTTCCTTCTCTTGTTCTTGGGACAGACCCAGCAACATTGCTGGAATCCGCAACATGACTTTGCTTCCGTCGCGGCAACTTGCCGCAATAAATTCCCCGCGAGAATTGCGTGATGTTGCGCGCGGCGCAGAGCCGCATGCGAAATTTCTGATTTTCATTACAACTTTGTAATCCGAACCTTGCACGCTCAGCGTGTGTGCGCTGCATCGTCGGGATTCGGCAGCTCGAAGCGGGGAATTATTTCGCTCCCGCGCGCGGGCGCCCCAGCCATCGAGGAACCTCCGCTCCAGCAAAAAAGCTCGGCTGCCCGTCGATTCGAATCGAAGAATTTGGCGACCAAATAATATGAATCTATATTCATATCTAAGAATCGGGGTTCATGCGATTCGCGCATGCCGAACTTGGGCCTACAAGCTGGCGCGAGACCTTGAAGGTCACGGGACCGTGACCTATTTCCGTAATGACATGAACCGCAAGATTTTCTCTAAGACCGTGATTTCACGGTATTTTATTGCGAATTTGAACTCCGTGCGCTCAGCGATTGGGCGGCACTGCCGACAGGTTAATCGTCTCTTACTAATGCCATGCGTTCTTCGCTTAGCTGCATCGCAACATCGGAACTTTCGCACTGCACCACTCTCACCTATATTCATTTCAACGATGACGCTCAGGTCAAGGGCTGAATCGAACTATAGGAGACTACAATGCTGCTCTCGCTCATCCGCATGATCCAGGCTTTCCGGGACTATCAGCGCAATGTTGCCGAGCTGTCCCAACTCAGCGATCGCGAACTGGCCGACATCGGCCTCGATCGCTCGGACATCCCGCGCGTTGCCGCCGGTCAGTATCAGGGCTGAGATCGTTCAGCCCTTTACCGGACGAACCGATAACGCCCGCCTCGTGCGGGCGCTGTCGTTTCCGATGGCAGAAAACTCGATCTCGGCGATTCCACTGACCGCCGAAAAGCGCTACCTGTCCGCCCTATGACAGGACCCCTATCCAACACCGTGCACGTCATTGGTGCCGGCCTTGCCGGTTCCGAAGCCGCCTGGCAGGTGGCCAAATCAGGCGTACCCGTGGTGCTGCACGAGATGCGGCCCGACCGCATGACCGACGCGCACCGCACCGACGGACTGGCCGAGCTCGTCTGCTCCAATTCATTCCGCTCGGACGATGCCGCCAACAACGCCGTCGGCCTCTTGCACGCCGAGATGCGCCGGCTCGACTCGCTGATCATGCGCGCGGCCGATGCCAACCAGGTGCCCGCCGGCGGCGCGCTCGCGGTCGACCGTGACGGCTTCTCGGCCGCTGTCACCAAGGCGCTGAATGACCATCCCCTCATCGAAATCGCCCGCGGCGAGATCAAGGGCCTGCCGCCAGCCGACTGGGGCAACGTCATCGTTGCCACCGGTCCCCTCACCTCCGCACCACTGGCGGACGCCATCCGCGAGTTGACCGACGAGACCGCGCTCGCCTTCTTCGATGCGATCGCGCCGATCGTGCACCGCGAATCCATCGACATGTCGGTGGCCTGGTTCCAGTCGCGCTACGACAAGGTCGGTCCCGGTGGCAACGGCGCCGACTACATCAACTGCCCCATGACCAAGGAGCAGTATGACGGCTTCGTTGCCGCGCTGATTGCAGGCGAGAAGACCGAGTTCAGGGAATGGGAGACCAACACGCCCTATTTCGACGGCTGCCTGCCGATCGAGGTGATGGCGGAGCGTGGCCCCGAGACGCTGCGCCACGGCCCCATGAAGCCGGTCGGCCTCACCAATCCGCACGACCCCACGACGAAGTCTTATGCGATCGTGCAGCTGCGCCAAGACAACAAGCTCGGCACGCTCTACAACATCGTCGGCTTCCAGACGAAGCTGAAATATGGCGAGCAGCAGCGCATCTTCCGCACCATTCCGGGGCTGGAGAAGGCCGAATTCGCGCGCCTCGGCGGCCTGCACCGCAACACCTTCCTCAACTCGCCAAAACTGCTCGACGGCCAGCTGCGCCTGCGCGCGCAGCCACGCTTGCGTTTCGCCGGCCAGATGACGGGCTGCGAGGGCTATGTGGAATCCGCCAGCGTCGGCCTGATCGCCGGCCTCTACGCGGCAGCGGATGCGCGCGGCGAGACGCTTGCGAGCCCGCCAGCCACGACAGCGCTGGGATCCCTGCTCGGCCACATCACCGGCGGCCATATCGAGACCATCGAGCCGGGCACGCGCACGTTCCAGCCGATGAACATCAATTTCGGCCTGTTCCCGCCGCTTGCCAGCGCGCCGACGAAAAAGCCCGACGGCACGCGCCTGCGCGGCAACGAGAAGACGGTGGCCAAGAAGCAGGCCATGAGTGCATTGGCGCTTGCCGATCTGGATCGCTGGATCGCCGATCATTTGCGCATTGCTGCAGCCGCGTGAGTTGTCGATGAGTCTCCCGAAAGACGACGCAGTGGTGCTCCCGGCACGCTGGACCGAGGGCGTGCTGCTCAAGCGCGACGTGTTCTCCACCGTCGAGCGCGGCCGCTTCCGTAGCGACAGCGGCGAGGTCGACGCGGTGCTGCGCCGCCTTGATGAAGTTCCGAGCTGGTCGTTCCTGCTCGCGCGGCATCTGTTCGCACGCGAGAAGCACGCCCTCGCCCTTGCAAAGGGCCTCAATGTCGGCCCCGAGTTGCTGTGGGCCGGCCGTCGCGCGCTGGTGCGCGGCTTCGTCGATGGCGTCGCGCTGCATCTGGCAAAACCCCACGGCGATCTCGCTTATTTCCGCTCGGCCAAGGCGGCGCTGCGCCGGCTGCGCCGCGCCGGCATCTGCCACAACGATCTGGCCAAGGAACAGAACTGGCTGGTCGGCCGCGACGGACGTGCCTATGTGACCGACTTCCAGCTTGCGGTGTGCTTCAAGCGACGCAACCAGCTCTATCGCATCCTCGCCTATGAAGACCTCCGCCATCTGCTCAAGCACAAGCGCACCTACGCGCCCGAAGCGCTGACGCCGCGCGAGCGAAAAGTCCTGGCGAAGAAATCCTTCGCAGCGAGCCTTTGGCTCGCCACCGGCAAGAAGGTCTATCGCGCCATTACCCGCGGCCTGTTCAATTTCACCGATCGCGAGGGCGGCGGCCGCCGGCTCGTCAATGATGCGCCGGTGCTGGCCGAACTGATCCGCCAAAACCCCGCCGTGCGCGACACCGCGATCGTCGCCTTTGCCGACCGCCGTTCCGGCGTCGGGCTTTATGCCTTCGTCGAGGCCGATCAGGCCGCGCTGGAGGGCGAGCTTCGCAATGCGCTCACCGCCGCGAAGGGACCGAAGCCGCCGGAGCACATCCAGGTCGTCCACGCGCTGCCGCGCGACGCCAGCGGCAAGCCGCGCACCGAGATACTGCAACTGGTCGCCATGAACCAACTCGACCTGATCGAGCCGATGATGAAGAACGACCAGGACCGCGCGTTCCTGAAGGACATCCTGGAGCAGCGCAAGAACCTGCGCGATCGCTTCAACTTCGAGGCAGACCTGCCAGCCGGTTAAACAGCGCCACGCCTTGAAGCGTCCACAATGCCGGTGGAGAAGCCGGGGATTACACTGACTTGGGGACCGCTTGGGGACCAATGACGAACCGGGGAACCATGAGGCGCCGCGCGGCCGTGCTGGTCGCAGGTCTGGTGCTGCTCGCAGCCGCGCCTGTGATGGCGGCGGAATCCCCGGCCGATCAGATCTCCGGCTTCCGCCTGAAGCATGGTGAGGGCCGCGTCGTTCGCGATGCCACCCTCGATCGCATTGCCATGGACCAGGCCCGCGCGATGGCGGCCAAGGACGACCTCAGCCACGACGCGCTCGGCCCGTTCACCAAGCGCGTCGCGCCATCAGGCGCCGGCCGCGCCGCCGAGAACATTGCCTACGGCTACGACGTCTTCGAGAAGACGTTAGGACAGTGGATCGACTCCTCCGGGCACCGCAAGAACCTGCTGCTGCACAACGCCTCCCGCGTCGGGATCGCAAGCGCGAAGAACGCCAGCGGCAAGCGGACCTATTGGGCCATGGTGATCGCCGGCGATTACGAGCCGAAGCCCGGCAAGGGCAAGAAAGACAAGAAGGACAACGAGCCGGTGGTGGCCGTGAGGCGCGAGGCCGCGCCCGCCAGCAAGCCCAAACTCAGCGACTGCCACGTCAAGCTGCTCGGCCTCTGCATCTGAGGCGAATCGCTTGCTCGCCTTCTCCAGCGCGTCTAATCCATCCGGAGGATCGCACGAGGGAGAAGCGCACTTGATCGACATCGACCGCATACGCGCCGACACGCCCGCCGTCGCCCGGCTTGCCTATCTCCACAACGCAGGCGCGGCCCTGATGCCCACGCCCGTCGTCGCGGCCATGAAGCAGCATATCGATCTGGAGAGCGAGATCGGAGGTTATGCTGCCGCCGACCGCGAGTCCGATCGGCTTGACGCGGTCTACGGCTCGGTGGCGCGCTTGCTCAACGCGGCGCCGGACGAGATTGCGCTCATGGAGAACGCGACCGTCGCCTGGCAGATGGCGTTCTACGCACTGCCGTTTCGCGCCGGCGACCGAATCCTAACCGCCGAGGCGGAATACGCCGCCAACTACGTCGCGTTCCTTCAGGTCGCCAAGCGGACAGGCGCGGTCATTGACGTCGTACCCAGCGATGCCAGCGGTGAGCTCGACACCAGCGCGCTCGAGCGCATGATCGACGATCGGGTCAAGCTGATCGCGATCACCTGGGTTCCAACCAATGGCGGGCTCACCAATCCCGCCGCAGCTGTCGGCAAGATCGCGCGCGCCCACGGCATTCCCTATCTGCTCGACGCCTGCCAGGCGATCGGCCAGATGGAGGTCGACGTTGAGACGATCGGCTGCGACATGCTCTCCGCCACGGGCCGCAAATTCCTGCGGGGCCCGCGCGGTACCGGCTTTCTCTATGTCCGCCGTGAGTTGCTGAAGACGCTTGAGCCACCGATGATCGATCACTTCGCGGCCCCCTGGGTCTCGCGGGATCAGTATCAGCTCCGCGACGACGCGCGCCGGTTCGAGACCTGGGAGAACAATTACGCGGCCCGGCTCGGCCTGGGCGCAGCTGTCGACTATGCGCTCGACATCGGCCTCGGCCCGATCGAACAGCGCTGCCGTCTGCTGGCGGATCGCCTTCGCAACGGTCTTGCTTCGGTGCGCGACATCAAAATTCGTGACCTCGGCCGCACGCCGAGCGCCATCGTCAGCTTCACCATGGATGGTCTCGAAGCGGACATGATCGTCACCAGCGCCGCTGCGGCCGGCATCACCATCGGCGCGTCGCATCCGTCGAGCACCCTCATCGACGCGGAAGTCCGCTCCCTGCCCGTGGTCGTGCGCGCCTCCCCGCACTACTACAATACGGAAACCGAGATCGATCGGCTGATCGACCATCTCGCGGGTCTGGCACCGCGATAGCGATGCATCACGTACAGCGCGCGCTGAGACCGGATGCACCGAGCTTGGCCATGACCTCGTCGAGATGCGCGCTGTCGCGGGTCTCGATGACGAGCTGGAGCAGCGTCGCTTTCGCCGGCAGGTCCGAGAAGGTCCGCTGATGCGAGACCTCGATGATGTTGGCGCCAGCCTCAGCCAGCAACGATGCGACGGCAGCGAGCTGCCCGGGCCTGTCAGGAATATCGAGCGAGAGCTGGGTCAGCCGCCCCTCGCGGGCAAGCTCGCGCGTCAGCACCGAGGCGATCAGCCTGGTGTCGATGTTGCCGCCGCTCAGGACCAGACAGACTTTCTCGCCGGCAAAGCGCGTCGGATCGGACATGATCGCGGCAAGGCCGGCAGCCCCGGCGCCCTCGACGACCGTCTTCTCGATCGAGATCAGGGTCGCAACCGCGCGCTCGAGCTCGGCTTCGTTGACGAGCGCGATGTCGTCGACGAGACCGCGGACGATCTCGGTCGTGATCTTGCCCGGCGATTTCACCGCAATGCCCTCGGCGAGCGTATCGCCGCGGGCCGGCAGATTGCCGCCATGGATGGCGTTGTACATCGAGGGATAGAGCCAGGCCTCGACGCCGAGGATCCGCAGCGACGGCTTGATCGACTTGGCCGCAATGGCAATGCCGCTGATCAGGCCGCCGCCGCCGATCGGGACGACCAGCGTGTCGAGCTCCGGCACTGCCTTGAGGATCTCCAGCCCGACCGTGCCTTGCCCCGCGATGACGAGCGGATCGTCGTAGGGATGAACGAAGATCATGCCGCGGGCTTCGCCATGACTGCGGGCAAGCGCAGCCGCTTCCTCCAGCGTCGCGCCTGTCACGACCACCTCGGCGCCATGATGCCGGGTGTTCTCAACCTTCACCATCGGCGTGCCCACGGGCATGACGATCGTGGCGGGAATGCCGAGCCGCTTGGCGTGATAGGCGACGCCCTGCGCGTGATTGCCCGCGGACATGGCGATGACGCCGCGTGCACGCTCTGCCGGCGTCAGTGCCGTGAGCCTGTTCAGCGCGCCACGTTCCTTGAACGAGGACGTGAACTGGAGGTTTTCGAATTTGAGCCAGAGGTCGCAGCCGCAGATGTTGCTCAGCGTACGGCTGTAACTGCAGGGCGTCTCGACGACGGCGCCCCGGATGGTCTCGGCAGCAGCGCTGATATCGCTGGGTGCGACCGGAAAGCCGCTCAGATCGGGGGATGCGGTTTGGGACATCTCGGCCATGGGACAGCATAGAGCATTTGGCGGGCTGCCGCGATAAGCCAACTTCCTATTTGGTAAATTCCCGGGATCGTGATGCCCGCCACAGCGTCCATAGCGTACGCAGCCGCGAGCCCGGCTGGGCTACGAAGGGATTGCGCCCCGGCCGGGACAGACGATCGAGATCGGCCCGCGCCTGGCTCAGCGGCAGGAATGCAGCCCGAGCCGACCGCGGCACCTGCGCCAGCAGCGACGAGGCCGTCGTCAGATGCTGCCGCGCTTCGCCGATCAGCTGGTCCAGCACGGCATGGAGATTGGGCGTCGCCTTGCCCGCGAACACGTCCTCCATGGCGCAGCCATGGCTGGTGAGGTATTGCTGCGGCAGAAACAATTGCCGATGCGACGCGTCGCGCGGCAGGTTCGCCATCACCTGCGCGATGCCCTGCGCCAGCCCGGCGTGCCGCGAGAGATGCTCGGCCGTGTCCGAAGCTTCGCCCATGATCCGCGCCGCGAGCGCGAACAGGGCCGAAGAGGTCGCGTCGAGATAGCCTTCGAGCGCCGTCATCGTCGGCATGGGATCGTTGTAGAGATCGAACTGATGCTCGTCGACGAGCAGCGACAACGGCTCGACCGGCAGGTCGAAATCGCGGATCGCACGCAAGAGTTCTGCCGCCACCGGGTTGCCCTCGGCGCTGCCGTGGACAAGGCCGGAGAACAGATCGGTCCACCATTGGAAACGGATCTCGCCGGGCAAGGGCTGGCTCACCTGGTCGCGAACGCGGACGATCTCGACATTGAACGCATAGAGCGCCAGCAGCGCGCGGCGCTCGGCAGCCGGTGCGAACAGGGTCGCCGCATAGCGCGGAAAGTCGTGGCTGCGCACGAGGTCGGCGCAAAAGGTCACCGTGTCGGGCGGCGCCACAGTGCTGCTCATGGCACCGCAATCAGCGCGGCGGCGACGCGGCGCCGTTCGCCGATCATGATGTTGTAGGTGCGCACGGCCGGGCCGGTCTGCATCGTGTCCAGCACCACCCTCACCGCCTTCAAAGCCTGGCGCAGCTCCGGTGGCGGCAGCCAGAGGCCGGTACCGGTGCCGACCAGAAGGGTGTCGATACCGTTGGCAGCGGCGAAGACCCGATCGAGCGAATAGCGGTCGATCCTGGCGGGGTCAGTCACGTCCCAGGCCCAGATCGCATCGGGCAGGCAGAGCAGCGAGCCCCGGTGCGACATGCCGGCAAAGGCAAAGCCGCCCTTGCCATAGGCCTCGATCGGCGCCGAGCGCGGGAAATGGGGAGCGTTGGGATCGCCGGCCATGAGCTTCGTCCGAATGAGGCTACACCCCCCGCAAACTCATGCGAGGGCAAGCGGTTCGGATCATGCCTTGTTTTTCTTCGCCGGCGGAGCCTCTTCTTTGGCATCTTCGCGATGCTCGCCGACGCCAAGATAGATCAGGATCGGCGCTGCGATGAAGATCGAGGTGTAGGTGCCGACCAGCACCACGCCGAACATCATGACCGCCGTGAAGCTGTGGATCGCGTGGCCGCCGAACAGCAGCAGCGCCAGCAACGCAAGCGTCACCGTGAAGTGCGTGATGATCGAGCGCGACAGCGTCGAGTTGATGGACTCGTTCAGCAACTGCGGCATCGGCATCTTCTTGTAGCGCCGCAGCATTTCACGGATGCGGTCATAGATGACGACGGTGTCGTTGAGCGAATAGCCCAGAATGGTCAGAAGCGCCGCGATGCTGGTCAGGTCGAAATCGACCTGGCTGATCGACATGAAGCCGATGGTCAGCACGATATCGTGCACGTTGGCGATCATGGCGCCGAGCGCGAACTGCCATTCGAACCGGAACCAGAGATAGATCAGGATCGCGCCGATCGCGAGCATCAGGCCGGCCATGCCCCAACCGAGCAGCTCGCCGGAGACACGCGGGCCCACCACCTCGACGCGGCGATACTCGACGGACTCGCCGAGGGCGCCGCGAACCTTGTCCACAGCCTCCTGCTGCGCCTTGTCGCCGCCCGGCTGCTCGGCAACGCGAAGCAGCACATCAGCGGGGCCGCCGAATTGCTGCAGCTGGACTTCGCCAAGGCCGAGGCTGCCAAGGGTCGTGCGCATCTGCGCAAGATCGGCGGAGCCCGACTTGGCCCGCACCTCCATCAAGGTACCGCCCTTGAAGTCGATGCCGAAATTCAGGCCATGGCTGAAGAATAGTGTGATGGCGAGGATCGACAGCGCCGCCGAGATCGGAAAGCTGATGCGGCGAAAGCGCGTGAAATCGAAATGCGTATCGTCTGGCACGATGCGCAGCGACGGCAGGACGCCGAGCACGCTGACCACGGTCAGAACCGCAATCAGGACGCCGAGAGAGATGAGAACGAGTTGAGTAGTGGTCACAGTCGGCCTCGGATTCTCAAATCGGCACGGTCTTCGGCCGCTTCCACTGCACCCACCACGCCACGATCAGGCGGGTCATGGTGAAGGCGGTAAACACCGTGGTGATGATGCCGATGCCGAGCGTGACAGCGAAACCGCGCACCGGTCCGGTGCCGATCATGAACAGCACGGCAGCAGCAATGAAGGTCGTGATGTTGGAATCGAGAATGGTCGCAAGCGCCCGCTTGAAGCCTGCGTCGATCGCCGAGATCGGGGTTCTCCCTCCGCGCAGCTCCTCGCGGATGCGCTCATAGATCAGCACGTTGCTATCGACCGCGATGCCGACGGTGAGCACGATGCCGGCGATGCCGGGCAACGTCAGCGTGGCGCTGAGCAGCGACAACAGGCCGAAGATCATCGCGACGTTGATACAGACGGCGATATTGGCGAACACGCCGAACAGCCGATAGGTCAGAAGCATGAAGACGACGACCAGAATTGAGCCGACATAGGCCGCAAGCTCGCCCTTCTCGATCGAGTCCTGGCCAAGGCCCGGACCAACAGTGCGCTCCTCGACCACCGTGAGCGGCGCCGGCAGCGCGCCAGCGCGCATCAGGATGGCAAGATCGTTGGCGGACTGGACCGTGAAGCTGCCCGAGATCTGGCCCTGCCCGCCTGTGATGGGCTCGTTGATCCGGGGCGCAGAGATCACCTTGTTATCGAGCACGATCGCGAAGGGCAGTCCGACGTTCTCTTGCGTAGCCTGCGCGAACTTGCGCGCACCCGACGTATTGAACTTGAAGCTGACGACCGGCTCACTCGTCCGCTGGTCGAAAGTCGCCTGAGCGTCGATCAAATCGCCGCCGGCAACCAAGACTTGCTTCTTGACCACATAAGGAGTCGGTGGCGGCGACGCGCTCGTCAGCAGCTCGGATTCCGGCGGTAACTTGCCCTGCTGCGCCTGGTCCGGCGACACAGTCGTGTCGACCATCCGGAATTCCATCTTGGCGGTCTTGCCGAGAATATCCTTCAGATGTGTCGGATCCTGCAAACCCGGCACCTGCACCAGGATGCGGTCGTTACCCTGACGTTGAATGATAGGCTCGACGGTGCCGAGCTCGTTGACGCGCTTTTCGACGATCTGGATCGACTGTTCGATGGTCTTGCGCAAACGCTCGTTGATCGCGGCTTCCGGAACACTGAGTCGGATCAATCCGCCACCGGCATCGGCCACATCAAGGTCGCGCTGACCGCTAGACCCCATGAGGCCGCCAATCGGCTGAGGAAGATCACGCAACTTGGCGAGCGCCGTCTGGGCGTCCACGTCCTTGACGCGCACCTCGACCGCATCGCCCTTCGTGACAAGACCCGTGTAACCGATCTTGGCCTCGCGCAGCACGCGACGAACATCGTCGCGGACCTGGTCGAGCTTTTCCTTCTTCACATAGTTGGAATCGACCTCGAGCTGCAGAGAGGAGCCGCCCTGCAAGTCGAGACCCAACACCAGCCGCCGCTGCGCCCAGGCGGGCCAGGTCTTGACCTGCGCCTCGGGGAAGAAGTTCGGGACCGCGCAGAGGCACACGATCAGCGCCGTCAGGATAATCCCGAGCGCCTTCCACCGCGTGAAATACAACATCGACTGGACCTGTCAGATCAGGAGATTTGAGATGCTCGCGGGAAAGCGCTCACTTCGCCGCGGCGTCGTCCTTGGCGCTTTCCTTCGCGCTGTCCTTGGCCGGCTCGCCCTTGGCGCGCACGCCCGAGATCATCGATCGCATCTGGCGCACGCGCACGCCGTCGGAAATCTCGAACTCGATCTGGTCGTCATCGACCACCTTGGTGACCTTGCCGACCAGACCGCCCGAGGTCACGACGGTGTCGCCGCGGCGGATGTTCTTCACGAGCTCGGCGTGGTCTTTCACCTTCTTCTGCTGCGGGCGCAGAATCAGGAAGTACATGATCACGAAGATCAGGGCGAACGGCAGCAGCGACATCAACATGCTGTTGGTGTCACCGGCGCCCGCGGCCTGGGCATACGCAGGGGTAATCAGCATTCGGACGATCCTCGTGGAAACGGGAGAAGCCGGTCAGGCCTTGATGGCGACCGGTTCGGTCAAATTCGCGCGGACTATAGCGACCACCGCCCCAATTGCAACGCTGCCAGACCGCCCTTTTAGCCACCTTGCGGCGCGCCGTCAGGCCCGATAAGGCTGCATTCTCAGGAACTTCGGACATGCCCAAAAACCTTCGCAAAAGCCCGGCCGGCAAAGGCCCCCGTACCCCTGCTTTCAAGCCCGCCCAGGTCGCGACAAAACGCCCCAAAGCGGTCCAAAAGGCGGCCCCGAAGGTCGCATCCAACGCCGCCTCGGACCTCTCCCAGGAGCGCATCGTCCGCGCGCTGGAGACCATTGCGGCCCACCTGGCAGCCCAGGGCAAGCCGGCCGTCGAGCGCGAGTCGTTCGACCGGGCGGACGCCTATGTCTGGCACCCCGACGGCCGTCTGGCGGCCGTGCCGCGGGTCAGCCGCGTCGAGCTGTTCCTGCTCAAAGGCGTCGACCGGATGCGCGACATCCTGATGGAGAACACCGAGCGCTTCGCCAACGGCCTGCCCGCCAACAACGCTCTGCTCTGGGGCGCGCGCGGCATGGGCAAGTCGTCGCTGGTGAAGGCGGCGCACGCGAGCATCAACGCCGACCGCAAGCCGGCCGACAAGCTGAAGCTGATCGAGATTCACCGCGAGGACATCGAAACGCTGCCGATGCTGATGGAGAAGCTTCGCGACGCCAGCTTCCACTTCATCGTGTTCATCGACGACCTCTCATTCGACGGCAATGACGCGTCCTACAAATCGCTCAAGGCCGTGCTCGAAGGCGGCATCGAGGGCCGGCCCGAGAACGTGATCCTTTACGCAACCTCCAACCGGCGCCATCTGCTGGCGCGCGACATGATCGAGAACGAACGCTCGACCGCGATCAATCCGGGCGAAGCGGTCGAGGAAAAAGTGTCGCTGTCGGATCGCTTCGGCCTCTGGCTCGGCTTCCACCGCTGCAGCCAGGACGAATATCTCGCCATGGTGCGGGGCTATTGCAGCCATTTCGGCATCAAGGTCGACGATGAGGCGCTCGAGCGCGAAGCCCTGGAATGGTCGACCACACGCGGCTCGCGCTCGGGCCGTGTCGCCTGGCAGTTCGTGCAGGAGCTGGCGGGACGCCTCGGCGTGAAGCTCGCGACCCATTAGGACTGTCTCGAAAAACATGATCGCCCGCTCTCGCGGGCGATCATGGCGTTCGTGGTGATGTGGGTGCGAGGCGCCGGAGCCTCACGCCCCGTTCAGGAATTGAAGCGGGTCAACCGGGCTCGATCCCTTACGGATCTCGAAGTGGAGCTGCGGCGACGCCACCTCCCCGGATTGACCCGACTTGGCAATGACCTGACCGCGCTTGATGGTATCGCCGCGCTTCACCAACAGCTCACTCGCATGGGCATATGCGGTGACGTAGCCGTTGGAGTGCCGAACCAGGACCAGATTGCCGTAACCCTTCAGCTCGTTGCCGGAATAGGCAACGACGCCGTCTTCAGCCGCCTTGACCGGCGTTCCCTCGGGCACCGCGACGTTGATGCCGTCATTGGACTTGCCGTTGGTCTTGGCACCGTAGCTCGTGATCACCTTGCCGCGCACCGGCCAGCGGAAGGTCGGCAGCGAGCTGGTGGTCTCGGCCGCTTTCGCCGGCGCCTCGGCGGCAGGCTTCTCGTCGATATTGGTGGTGGCCTGGGCCAGACGGGCGCTCTGTGCCGGCTGGGCAATCGCGGCCATCTTCGTAGCAGGAGCCGGAGCAGCCGCGACGGGCTGCAGTGCGGCCGCCACGGGAGCCGCGCCGACGGGAGCCGGAGCCAGCGGCGCAGCGACCGCCGCGGTCTTGGCGCCCGGCACCGTCAGCTTGGTCCCGAGCTTGAGCTTGGCCGACGGTTCGAGGCCGTTAGCATGGGCAAGCTCAGCCGCAGAGATATGGTTCTTGCGCGCGATGCTTACGAGCGTGTCGCCATGATTGACGAAGTGGAAGCTCGGCGGCGCAGCAGCGGCGACGACCGGCTTCGGCGCCATCGCGGGAGCGACGGCAACCGGGGCCGTCACCGGTGCGGGCGCAGCAGCTACAGCGCCGGGATGCGGGATGATCAACTGCTGGCCGGGCGAGAGCGCACGCGGTCCCTTGTAGCCGTTGGCGGCGAGGATCGCCTGCGGCGTGACGTGATAGCGCTTGGCGAGCACGTCGAGCGTGTCGCTGGTGCCGACGATGATCTTGGTCCCGCCGACAGGCTGGGCGGCCGCGACCGAACGCGGCGGCACAGTGCCGGTGGTTTCGAGACGCGGCTGAGGCGGCGGCGTGTAGGAGCCGAGCCCGCGTCCGCCTCCGGAGACGCCTCCACCGGCTGCAACTGGATAAGACTGCGGCGCGGCAACGGCCGGCGGCGGCAGTGCCTGGGACTGATAGGAGCCGGGCTGGGTCTGCGGCCGCGCATATTGCGGCAGTTCGCGCTGCGGCGGGGCCTGCTGGACCGAACCGGTCTGCTCAGAGGAGAAGGGATTTGAGAAATTCGACTGGGACAGCCGCGACGACATGTCGGCGCTGCACCCTGCGAAACCGAAGGAAATCAGCGCCAGCACCGCGACCTGCGGTACGCGGCGCGAGTAAAGCAACTCGGCGACAACAGACATGGTTACTCACTCGTACGCAACAGAACTGGTCTTTTAAGTAAACACGCGCCGAGTAAATAACGGCTTAACCCTCCCAATAAGACGTTGGCAGAACAGCCGATCCGGAGTTCTACAGCTCCCGCGCCACGCCCGGCAGCGCCGGCACGAAACGCACCTCCACGAGTTCCCGACGCTCGATCCCGGTCTCGCTGCGGCTGAGCCGCGTCAGCGTCTGCACGCCCTGATGCGGTCCGACAGGCGCGATCAGGATGCCGCCGACCTCGAGCCGCGCGATCAGGTTCTCCGGAATCTGCTCCACCGCGGCGGTCACGATGATGCGGTCGAACGGCCCGATATTGGGTGGCAGATTGAGGCCGTCGCCGAGCATCACCTCGACGTTGTGACAGTCCAGCATTTCGAGCCTGACGCGGGCGGCATCGGCAAGCTTGCGGTAGCGCTCGACGGTCAGCACCTCGCGCGCCAGCTTCGACAACACGGCAGCCTGATAGCCGGAGCCCGCGCCGATCTCGAGCACGCGGTGCTGCTTCTGAAGCTGCAGCTGCTCGGTCATGTAGGCGACGACGAAGGGCTGGCTGATGGTCTGCCCGCAGGCGATCGGCAGCGCGCTGTCACGGTAGGCGCCGTCGCGATCGGAGGCCTCGACGAACTTCTCGCGTGGCACCTCCTCCATGGTCCGCAGCACGGCCTGGTCGCTGATGCCGCGACGCCTCAGCGTGAGCTGAAACATCATCTTTTCGGGCGGTTCTTGATTGGGGGTCATCGCGGCCTATGTCGTCTCGCCAGGGCCCGGATCAATGGCTTCGACGCCGGGATCCGGGCTAGAATCTTGTTCCTGCTCAGGAACCCATATAGCCCTGCGGCTCGGCATTTGACCACAAATCGGCTTACAGGGGCCGAGCCACCACGGTCATTCTCGATATGTCAGTTGGCCGAAACGCGCATTGCTTCGATTCGTGTTATCTGCGAACGTTTTCGGCAATGGGCAAGGACGCAACGACAATGACCGCGACAGGGCTTTCCGGCCGCTCTGTATTCCTCGTCGAGGACGAGGTGATGATCCGAATGATGGTCGCGGATATGCTGGAGGAACTCGGCTACAAGGTCGCGGCTGAAGCGGGAGACATTACCGAGGCGATGCGGCTGGCCCAGGCCACCGAGTTCGACATCGCCATCCTCGACGTCAACGTCAATGGCAAGGTCATCTCGCCGGTCGCCGACGTCATCAAGGCGAAGGGCTGCCCCTTCATCTTCGCCACCGGCTACGGCTCCTCGGGTCTGCCCGAGCAATATCGCGACCGGCCCGCACTGCAAAAGCCGTTTCAGCTCGACGCGCTCGGCAAGACCATCGAAGCCGCGCTTCGCGGCGGCTAGCCGCTCCTTCCAAATCGCCGCTACTTCAACGTCGCGCTCAGCTCTTCCGAAAACGCTTCATTGGTACGGTCGAGCCGCAGCGGTGTGACCGAGACGTAGCGCTCGCGCAGCGCCGCAAGGTCGGTGCCTTCCGCAGGCGTGTCCATCATCGCCGTGCGTTCGAAACCGATCCAGAAATAGGGATTGTTGCGCCCGTCCCTGCGCTCGTCGATCCGCAGGAATCCAAGATTGCGCTTGCCCTGCCGCGTCACGCGAATGCCGAGCACTTCTTCAGGCGTGCAGGACGGGAAGTTGACGTTGATGACAGTGTCCTTGGGAATGCCTGCCCTGATCACCTTACGCAGAATGTCCGGACCGTACTTGCGCGCAGTGTCCCAGGGCGGCCGATCTCGCGTCTCGACGCTGAATTCCTGCGACAGCGCGAATGACGGGATGCCCAGAATGGTGCCTTCGAGCGCGCCGGCGATGGTGCCGGAATAGACCACGTCCTCGGCCACGTTGCGGCCCTTGTTGACGCCCGAGAGCACGACATCGGGCAGCTTGGCGCCGAGGATGTGGCGCGCCCCCATGATGACGCAGTCGGTCGGTGTGCCCCGCACCGCAAAGTGCCGCGGCCCGACTTCGCGCAGGCGCAGGGGATCGTTCAGCGACAGCGAATGCGACACGCCGGACTGATCGAGCTCGGGCGCCACCACCCAGACGTCGTCGGACAGTGCGCGTGCGATCTCCTCCACGACCTTGAGGCCGGGAGCGTGGATACCGTCGTCATTGGTGCAGAGAATGCGCATGCCGGTGGTCGATTCCTGAAGCTGGGGTCAGGCCGTCTTATCCGCCTACGGCCGATCAGGCAAACCGGCGGAACGCGGGGATTCGGCAGGCCTAGTCTGTGATCTAGATCATTGCGGCACCGCAGCGCGGCATCCTATTTTTCTCGGGCATTTTCAGCCGAATGGGCATGAAATGACCCGCTTTTCCGTCGCTGTTCTGTTCGGGCTGTGTCTTGGCCTCTGCGGGTCCGGGGCGGGGTGGGCCCAGGATTTGGAACCTGCTGACCACTGCTTTCCCTGGCAAGGGTTCCGCGAGGGCGTCTGCGTCTCCAAGTCGGCCCCGCTCGCGCCGGCGCAAGTTCCGGCGCAGCCGATGCCAAATCCACCTCCCGCACCGGCCGAGACCAGCGCAGCACCACCGCCGCTTATCTGCCCTCTCAACTTCCATGCCGAGGGCGGCGTCTGCATCATCGACGCAGCGCCGCCTCCGGCACCACCGCGCGCGCTCGTCACCATCGCTTGCAACGACCGTCCAGCGAGCGATGGACGATGTCTTTGCCCGGCCGGCTTCCAGCTGATGCCGACCGGCGCAGATCAGGTTGGCACCTGCGTCCGACCCCATGCGGACAATTGCCTCGGCGGCCAGATGACGGTCGCTGGCCAATGCCTCTGCATCGGCCAGGTGACGATGTCAGGACAGGTCTACGATCTCGAATTCGCACACGGCAAGTGCGTGCCAAAACGCTGTCCGCGCGATGGCCCCTGCGTCACTGCGGCTGCGAATTCGGATGCCGGTGCCGCGCCAAAACTGCCGGCCGAGGAGCGACCGCCAGCACGTCATCGCTCACATCAGGTTGATCCGAGCACCTATTTCCGGATCACGCCGACCTATTTTGGCCGGATGCATTATTGAAGCGGGCAACGCGTTTTAGCGGCGGACGCGCCATTGCGGCAGAAAGCGCGCGAGCTTGCCTTCGGCTCGCAATCGCATCGCCGGCACGACAGGGCTCACCGCAGGCGTCGCATCGATCGCGCCGAGCGCCTTCAGTTGCGCAATCAAGGGCTCCGCCGCTGGCAGCTTCGGAAAGCGATCGCGCGCGACTGTCACCGCCTTGTCAAAATCCTCGACATTGACGCCGGCCTTCGCTCTGCGGTCCTGAAGGAGAGCGTCGTCCCACAGCCGCGCGGTGTCGATGTCCAGCACGCCCCGCAAGCGCTGATCGACGGCCTGGATGCCGGCACCTGTCACTGCCCATTGTCGGCCGATCCAGAAGATATCTCGGTGCAGGGCCATGGACGGTGGGTTCGCGTTCGCTCGTCACCGTCAGGATAGCCGGCCGCCCGATCTTCGCAACCAAACGTTTCCACGTTTCAGACCGGCAACGCGCTTGATTTTTGTATGTTACTCGCGCGCCACCACTTTCAACCCGCCCATATAGGGCTGGAGCACGCTGGGGACCGCAATCGACCCGTCCTCCTGCTGGTAGGTCTCCATCACAGCGATCAGCGCGCGGCCGACGGCGGTACCGGAGCCATTCAGCGTGTGCACGAAGCGCGGCTTGCCGTCCGGACCGCGCGAGCGCGCATCCATACGCCGCGCCTGGAAATCACCGCACACCGAGCAGCTCGAGATCTCGCGGAACATCCCGCCCTCGCCCTGCCCGGGCATCCACACTTCGATGTCATAGGTTTTTTGCGACGAGAAACCCATATCCCCTGCGCAAAGCGTCATGACGCGGTAATGCAGGTCGAGCTTCTGCAGCACCTGCTCGGCACAGGACAGCATCCGTTCCAGCTCGTCGCGGCTCGCATCGGGGGTCGTGATCGAGACCAGCTCGACCTTGGTGAACTGGTGTTGGCGGATCATGCCGCGGGTGTCGCGTCCGGCTGCGCCCGCCTCGGCGCGGAAGCACGGCGTCAGCGCGGTGAGCCGCATCGGCAGTTGCTTCTCATCGAGAATGGACTCGCGCGCGAGGTTGGTGAGCGACACCTCCGCCGTCGGGATCAGGCCGAGGCGCTCGGTCTTCAACCGCTCATGATCGGGCTCTGCCAGCAGCTCGCCCTTGATCGCCCAGAACTGGTCGTCCTCGAATTTCGGCAGCTGGCCTGTGCCGAACATCACCTCGTTGCGAACCAACAGCGGCGGATTGATCTCGGTGTAACCGTGCTCATTGGTGTGCAGGTCGAGCATGAACTGGCCGATCGCGCGTTCCAGACGCGCGAGCCCCTTCTTCAGCACGACGAAGCGCGCACCGGAGAGTTTTGCCGCGGCCTCGAAATCCATGTAGCCGAGCGCGGTGCCGAGATCGTCGTGCAGCTTCGGCGCGAAGCCGTAATTGCGCCTGGCGCCGAACACGTGGTGCTGGACGTTGCCGTGCTCGTCGACGCCATCGGGGACTTCGTCGAACGGAATGTTCGGAATTGCGGACAGCTCTTTGGTGAGCTCCTCGTCGGCAGTCTTCGCGGCCGCTTCGAGCTCCGGCATCGTGGTCTTGAGCTCGGCGACCTCGGCCATCAGCTTCGCCGCACGCGCCTCGTCCTTGGCCTTTTTGGCGTCGCCGATTTCCTTGGACGCAGCATTGCGGCGCGCCTGCGCCTGCTCGGACGCCAGGATCGACGCCCGCCGTCTCTCGTCGATCGCGAGTAGCGATGCCGACATTGGCTTCAGGCCCCGGCGGGCGAGGCCTGCGTCGAAGGCTTGCGGATTGTCGCGGATCGATTTGATGTCGTGCATGGCTGTTTTCCCGTCATGGCCGGATTCATCCCGGCCATCCACGTATCTGCCGCCTTAGATCAAGTCGTGGATACCCGGGTCAAGCCCGGGCATGACGAATCATGGGCTGTACAGCACCATGATAGAGCGAAAGTGCCCTACTCCGCCGGATTGGCCGGCGTCGACACGTCGGTGCCGGTGGTCGTCTGCGAGGCGGCCGCCTTCTTCTCCACCATCGACACCGCGATGATCGAGCCCTCGTAGAGCGCCAACAGGGGAATCGCGAGCGAGCACTGGCTCAGGATGTCAGGCGGCGTCAGGACTGCCGCGATGATAAAAGCCAGAACGATGAAGTAGCGGCGCTTCTCGCGCAGCATCTTTGAGGTGATGATGCCGATCCGCCCGAGCAGCGTCAGGATCACCGGCAGCTGGAAGGCGATGCCGAAAGCGAAGATCAGCGACATCATCAGCGACAAATATTCGCCGACCTTGGGCAGGAGTTGGATCTGTGCGGTCTCGTCACTTCCGGCCTGCTGCATGCCGAGCGAGAAGCGCACCAGCATCGGCAGCACGACGAAATAGACCAGCGCCGCGCCCAGCACGAAGAAGAACGGGGTTGCGACCAGGTACGGCAGGAAAGCCTGCTTCTCGTGCTTGTAAAGACCGGGCGCGACGAACTTGTAGATCTGCGTCGCAACGATCGGGAACGAGATGAAGCCGGCACCAAACAGTGCCAGCTTGAGCTGCGTGATGAAATATTCCAGCAGCGCGGTGTAGATGAACTTGGAGTTCTCCGCGCCTGCGACCCACACGAACGGCCAGACCAGCACGTTGTAGATTTGCTTGGCGAAGAAGAAGCAGAAGATAAAGGCCACGCCAAAGCCGAGCAGCGCCTTGATCAGCCGCGCGCGCAGCTCGATCAAATGGTCCATCAGCGGAGCTTTGCTCGCCTCGATATCGGCGTCGCTCATGACGCTTTGGCGTCCTTGATCGCTTCGGGTGGCGCCGCATCTTGCGCAACGGTGTCCTGCGCGACCGGCGTCTGCTCGACTTCACGCGTGATGGCGAGCGGCTCGTTCGCAGCGGAGTGCGCCTCGGCTTCCACGAAGGTTTCAGCCGTCGGGGCTTCCGGTGTCGTCGGCGTTGCTGGCGGCTCAACAGCAGCCGTCGTGGACGTCTCGGCCGGCTTGTCGAGCGCATCGACGCGGAGCGCGTCGCTAACGTCCTTCTGCAGCGAAGTCATCAGCCCGCCGCCGGTGAAGCCGGAGGCGGCTTCCTTGACCTCGTCAAAGCTCTTCTTGAGGTCGGCCATCTCGGCCTCGCGCATGGCCTCCTGGAATTGGCCCTGGAATTCGGCGGCCATCTTGCGGGCCTTGCCCATCCACTGGCCGACCATGCGCAGCACGCCCGGCAGCTCTTTCGGGCCAATGGCGATCAGGGCCACGACCCCGATCAGAACCAGCTCACTCCAGCCGATGTCGAACATGACGTCTTCCGTTCACGCGAAATCACGCTCGGCCCAATCCCTCACGCGCAGGATCGGGTCGGTTTCCCGCGTCTCGCGTGCTCCTGGCTCAGACGGCCTTGCTGCCGACGTCGGATCGCGCCGCGGTCGGCGCGGCATTGTGCTCGATGGACTTCGAGGGCTCCTGCTTCTCGGCGGGCTTGTCGTCGTCCTGCATGCCCTTCTTGAAGGCCTTGATACCCTGCGCCACGTCGCCCATCAGATCCGAAATCTTGCCGCGGCCGAACAGCAGCAGGACCACCGCGATCACCAGGATCCAGTGCCAAATGCTAAGTGAACCCATCCTGCAACCCTCCAAAACGCGCATGGCCGGGACCCGGCCGATCTTGACCGGAACGTAGGCTTCGCAAGGCCCAAAAACAAGGACCAAGGCCGCGCCAATTCGCTGTTGGCGCTACGTAATCTTGCTAGTGTTAACCGGTCGCAGGGTCCGGTAAGAGGCCGAAATATCAGCCTTCTTCGCCGCCCTCATTGCCGCCTTCCGGCGGCGTCTCCGGTTCGGTCTCAGGCTCGACCGCGGGCGCCAGCGCCAGATCGAGCTCCTCGCCCGGTTCCAGCGGATCCTCGTCCTCACGCAGCGCTGGATCATCGGACGGCGTCGGCACGCTGAATCCGGTCGGTAGGCGCGAATCCAGGAGGCCTGTACCCTTCAGTTCCTCCAGGCCCGGCAGGTCGCCGAGCTGTTCCAGGGTAAATTGCGACAGGAAGTCCTCGGTGGTTCCAAACGTCAGCGGACGGCCGGGCGTCTTGCGGCGGCCGCGCGGCTTGATCCAGCCGGTCTCCAAGAGCACGTCGAGCGTTCCCTTCGAGGTGACGACGCCGCGGATCTCCTCGATCTCGGCGCGCGTCACCGGCTGGTGATAGGCGATGATCGCCAGCACCTCGATGGCCGCACGCGACAAGCGCTTGGTCTCGGTGCTCTCGCGCGTCATCAGCCAGGCAAGATCGCCGGCGGTGCGGAACGTCCATTTGTTGGCGACCCGCACGAGGTTCACGCCGCGCAAGGCATAGTCGGCCTGGAGCTGCTCGAGCGCAGCCTTGACATCGACGCCCTCGGGCATGCGCTTGGCCAGCGTCGCCGTGTCGAGCGGCTCGCTCGAGGCAAACAGCAGCGCTTCCAGCAGCCGCAATTCTTCGGGACGTGCCTGGGATTCGTTTTCCATCGGCTCGGCCTCTTCTACCCGCACTTCAGCCAGGCTTGCCATGGCAGCTTCTCCTTCTTGCACTTAACCGACCGGCGCATCGGGCGCAGGAGCTGCGTCCACGACCGGTTTCGGACGCCCTTTGCGGAAATAGATGGGCGCAAACGCTTCTTTCTGGTTCAGCTCGAGCTGACCTTCACGCACGAGCTCGAGCGCGGCGGCAAAGCTCGAGGCAAACACGGTCGCACGCTGCGTCGGATCGGCAACGTGACGGATCAGGAAGTCGTCGAGAACGCCCCAATCGTCCTGCTCGCTGATGCTGCCGACGAGCCGCTCCAGCGTGGCGCGCGCCTCCGCGAGCGACCACACCGTGCGCTTGGCCAGATGCACGCTCGCCAGCACGCGCGACTGGCGCTGCGAAGCATAGGCGGTGAGCAAATCGTAGAGTGTCGCGGTGTATTTCGGATGCTTGATCTCGGCGATCTGCTCGGGCTCGCCACGCGGGAAAATGTCGCGCAGCAATTGCTGCCGGTTCATCAGCCGGTTGGCGGCTTCGCGAATGGCTTCGAGGCGACGCAGACGGTTGGCGAGCGCAGTTGCCATCTGCTCAGCGCTTGGACCTTCCGCGCTCGGCGGCTCAGGCAGCAGCAGGCGCGATTTCAGGAAGGCGAGCCAGGCCGCCATCACGAGGTAGTCGGCGGCGAGCTCGAGCCGGATCTTTCGCGCAGCCTCAATGAAGTGGAGATACTGGTCGGCAAGCGCCAGGATCGAGATCTTGGCGAGGTCGACCTTCTGCTGCCGCGCCAATGCGAGCAGCAGGTCGAGCGGGCCTTCATAGCCCTCGACGTCCACCACCAACGCCGGTTCACCCTCGGCAAGCTCTGCGGGCCGGCCGGTTTCAAACGATAGGATTTCTGCGGTCATGCGGATGCCGTGTTTGCCCGTGCGATCGACGGGCCCAATGTCGCGATGTCGTTGCGGTGAAGCATCGTGTCGCCGCCGCCTGCGAACATGGCGCGAAGTCGCTCGGCAATGCGTCCCGAAAGCGCGCTCCTCGTCGACACGTCATCACTCATTAACAAATCCTGGAACCGGACTGCGCTACGAATCACCTGAGTGACCATTTTCGCAGAAGTCGGCCCCGGATGGGCGGGCTCGGCGGCGCCATCCACGGGAATGCTGAAACCGGCGCGATTCGGCGCAATCAGGTCCGACGCTGCCAATTCTCTTGCCGAAACCGTAGCTTGGGTCGAAATCTCGAAGCTCGACCTGAACGGATTGAGGTCCCATGAGCGCTCTGCACGGCCAAACGCCCGCTCAGCGGCGGTCAGTTCCGTTCCGGATACGCCGGTAATGAAGGCCCGCGTGCTCATAGGGCCGATTAACCCTGCCCCTCGAGGGGGTCAAGGAAACGGCCGCTAATTCCTCTGGACGAAGCAGGACGGCAGGCCAGCCGATTTCAGATTGTTGCAGGCCTGCACTGCCTCGTCAGCCGAGCCGTAGGGGCCGGCGAAGGCGCGATAGACGATGCCCTTGCCCTTGTCGGTCAGGTCGACCCGCTTGATGACGGGCGAGCGAGAGCCGAGCACGCTGCCATATTTGCTCTGGAGCACCCGGTAGGACGCGGCGGCACTATCCTCGCTCTGCTGCGAGGACACCTGCACGACATAACCGCCACCGCCGCTGGGCGCGGGCGCGATCTGCGTCGGATTGGTCGCGGCCATGCGCTGCGGCGGCTCGGCCGGAGCAGCCTGCGGCGCCAGCGAGAGCGGCTGGTTGGCGCTGGCATTGGCCGAGGTCGGCGGATTGCGCGACGCGGCTGGCGCGGCAACCGGCTTCGGCGGCGCAGCCGGCTTGGCTGCGGGCGCGGCGCCTTGCGGCACGGCACTGTCGGTCTGGTCGCCCTTTACCGCCACGGTCTTGATCGAGCGCGGCGCGCTGTTCGGCATTGTCCCGTTGCTGGGGATCGGACCGGCGCTCGGCGGCGGAACGTTGGACGGTGATACGCTCGCGACCGGCGGCGGGTTCGCATTCTGGTTCAGCGCCGGAAACACCACGCGCGGACCGGCCGCTTTGGCATTCACGTCGACGGGCGCCTCTTCGCGCGGCACGATCTTCTCGCTGCCGTCGCCAGTTACCATGCGGTCCGGCACCTTCGCCGACGAGTCGGACGGCGCCGGCACGATCTTGGTCGGCGTGTTGTCGGCCTTGATGATGGGCGGCTCGCCGCTGCGGGGCGAGCCGAAATAGGTCTTGTAGGCGAATGCCGCGCCCGTTCCGACAACAGCCAGCGCGAGGATCGCAGCGACTGTCATCATGCCGCCGCGCGATTTCTTCGGCTCGTGCTCGTCGAGATCGGCTTCGGGATAGTCGCTCTGGAACGCGTAAGGGTCGTCCGGATAGGACGGATCGCGCTGAAAATCCTGCTCGCCTGACTCAAGCCGCCCGTACAGCGCATCATCGTAGCGCGCTGGATCAGGTTGCTCGTACGGTGCCTCGTAAGCCTGCTCCTGCTGGTAGGCTTGATCCTGATAAGCTTGATCCTGATACGCCTGCGGCTGCTGATACTGAGGCTCGGGCGCTGCCGGCTGCGCCGAATAGCGATGCAGCGGGTGAACCGGACTGATGGCGGCGGGATAGTCGGGCTCAGGCGCCGGCTGCGGCTGCACATTGGCGCGGCGCATCCATGACGGCGGCCCCGGCTGAGGCGGAGGGGCCTCCTGCTCGGCATAATCCTGCTGATAGTCGGCCTGCGCGTAATCGTCGTCCTGATAGGTCTGCGTGGGCGCGGGCGCCGCGGCCGGCCGCGCACCCTGTCGGCCCTGGGCTGCGAACGGATCGGTCTGTCCAATCAGGCGGGCGAGTTCGGCCAACGGATCGCCGTCCGCCCTCCCATGCTGGTCCGCGCCGCGACCATAGTCATCGGAAGGAAACGGTCTGTCGTGATATCGATCGGCCATCGTGATGATGCGTCCCTTCGGGAAAACCGCGCGCCCCTCGACCAAGGCGCGGCTTTCGACCCACAAGGCATTCAACCAAATCTAAGCGATCCGGCTTCTGCCGGTACCCCCGATATTCCCCTTAAGTAGTTCGCCCCAAACTACCGCATCTCGTCCGGAGCATGGACGCCGAGGATGGCGAGGCCCGATGCCAGGACAGAGACGACGCCCTGGACCATGGCCAGTCGCGCCTTTGTAAGATCTGCATCATTATTGATAATGAAGCGTAAATAGGGCAAATCGCGCCCCTTCGTCCAAAGTGCGTGAAATTCGCTCGCTAAGTCATAGAGATAAAAGGCAATACGGTGCGGCTCATGGGCGCTGGCTGCCGCTTCCAGCATGCGCGGATAAATTGCGAGGCGCTTGAGAAGGTCGAGCTCGACCGGGTCGGACAGCCGCTCCACGGCCGACTCACCGAGCCATGCAATGCGCTTGTCGGTATCCTCTGGCAGGTCCGGGAACACCTCCGCCCGGGCGTTGCGGAAGATCGAGTGGCCGCGGGCGTGGCCGTACTGGACGTAGAACACCGGATTGTCGCGCGACTGTTCCATGACCTTGGCGAGGTCGAAGTCGAGCACCGCGTCGTTCTTGCGGTAGAGCATCATGAAGCGGACGGCGTCCTGGCCGACTTCATCCACCACCTCACGCAAGGTGACGAAGTCCCCGCTCCGCTTCGACATTTTCACCGGCTCGCCGTTGCGCAGCAACTTCACGAGCTGAACGATCTTGACGTCGAGCGCACCCTTGCCTGACGTCGTCGCCTTCACCGCCGCCTGCATGCGCTTGATGTAGCCGCCATGATCGGCGCCCCAGACGTCGATCATCTCCGCAAAACCACGGTCGAACTTGTTCTTGTGGTAGGCGATGTCGGAAGCGAAATAGGTGTAGGAATTGTCCGACTTGATCAGCGGACGATCGACGTCGTCGCCATAAGCGGTCGCCTTGAACAGCAGCTGCTCGCGGTCTTCCCAGTCCTCGACCGGCGCGCCCTTCGGCGGCGGCAGACGACCTTCATAGATGTCGCCCTTGGCCTTCAGGAAATCGATGGTCCCGGCAACCCGGTTGTTGCCGGTCTCGATCAGCGAGCGCTCCGAGAAGAACACGTCGTGGCGGATGTTGAGGGCGGCGAGATCGTCCTTGATCTCGTCCATCATCATCGCGATCGCCTTGGCGCGCACCGTCGGCAGCCATTGCGTTTCGCTCATCGCAAGCAGCTTGTCGCCGTGCTCTTTCGCCAGCGCCTGCCCGACCGGCTTCAGATAGTCGCCGGGATAGAGCCCTTCCGGGATTGCGCCGATGTCCTCGCCGAGCGCCTCGCGATACCGCAGGAACGCGGAGCGCGCGAGCACGTCGACCTGCGCACCGGCATCGTTGATGTAATATTCGCGGGTGACGTCATGGCCGCCGAACTGGAGCAGGCTCGCCAGCGCGTCGCCGAACACGGCGCCGCGGCAATGGCCGACATGCATAGGTCCGGTCGGATTGGCCGAGACGTATTCGACATTGACCCTCGACCCGCCACGGACGCGGCCGTAGTCGGCCCCCTCGCGCAGCACCGTCCGCAGCGCTTCGGCCCAGGCGGCGGGCTGCAGCGTCAGATTGATGAAGCCCGGACCGGCGACATCGACCTTGGCGATCAGCGCATCAGCGCGGAGCTTTTCAGCGATCTTCTCGGCGAGGTCGCGCGGCTTCGCCTTTGCCTCTTTCGCAAGCACCATGGCGGCGTTGGTCGCCATGTCGCCATGGGAGGCGTCGCGCGGCGGTTCGACCACCACGCGCGCAAAATCGATGCCCTCGGGCCAGTTGGCTTCCGCCGCGAGCGCGCGGCAGGCGGCGTGCACGCGTGCGAGCACGTCGGCGAACAGATGCGGGCTTGAGGATGTGTCGGGCATGGCCGCCGCCTAACGCAAATCCGGGGTCGAGTCAAAGAGCCGCTGGTGCTCGGTCAGGGCGAAACGGTCGGTCATTCCGGCAATGAAATTGCCGATCCGGCGGGCCCGGTCGCCCTCGTCGTCGGCTTGCGCCCCCACCAGCCATTCCGGGGGCAGATCATCAGGCGATTTCAGGTACTTTGCGAACAGGTCGAACAGGATCTGTTCCGCCTCCCCCATCACCCGCATCACCCGCTTGTGGCGGTACATGTGCCCATAGAGGAAGCGCTTGATCGCGGCTTCCTCCTCGGCGACCTCGGCCGGAAAGGCGATCAGTGCCCGGCTCTGCTGGCGCACGTCCTGCGCCGATTGCGGCTTGATCGCAGCAAGGTTCTTTTGCGCCTCCGCGAACACCGCGCCGATCAGATGCGAGATCAGCTCGCGCACCAGCTCAGCGCCGCGCCTGACATCTTCGAGGTCAGGGTAATGCGCGGTCGTTTCGGCGATGATCTCGGCCGTGAGCGGCATCACCTTGAGATCGTCGAGATGGAACAGGCCGGCGCGGAGGCCGTCGTCGATGTCGTGGGCGTCGTAGGCGATATCGTCGGCGATCGCCGCGACCTGGGCCTCCAGCGAGGCGAAGCTCCAGAGCTCGAGGTCGTAGGTCTTGATGTAGTCGGCGATCCCGACGGGAATGCCGTGCTCGCGATAGCGGCCGACAGGCGCGCCGCTGCGATCGGTCAGCGGCCCGTTGTGCTTGACGATGCCCTCCAGCGACTCCCAGGTCAGGTTCAGCCCGTCGAATTCAGGGTAGCGGTGCTCGAGCGAGCCGACGACGCGCAGCGTCTGGGCGTTGTGGTCGAAGCCGCCAAAATCCTTCAGGCAGGCATCCAGCGCCCGCTCACCGGCATGGCCGAACGGGGGATGGCCGAGATCATGGGCCAGCGCCAGGGTCTCGGTGAGGTCCTCGTCCAGCCCAAGCTGCCGGGCCAGCGCGCGGGCGATCTGGGCCACCTCCAGCGAATGGGTCAGCCGGGTCCGGTAGTGATCGCCCTCGTGGAACACGAACACCTGGGTCTTGTACTTCAGGCGGCGGAACGCGGTCGAATGGATCACCCGGTCGCAATCCCTGCGGAACGGGCTCCGGGTCCGGCTCGGCGGCTCGGCGACCAGCCGGCCGCGGCTGCGATCGGGGTCGCAGGCATAGGGCGCGCGAGGGGCTGCCATTCCGACGGACACGACGAATTTAGTCCCTATCCATTTGATTCTGCGTATCCTTGCACTTAACTATGCCGGACGCGGGATACCAAATGAATTGGATATGACGCGGGCCTATCGGAGACGACCATGACGACTGCCGTGACCATCAGTGACCGCGCCGCACGCCGCATCGGGGAGATCCTCAAGGGCGAAGGCACCGGCGCGATGCTGCGCATCTCGGTCGAGGGTGGCGGCTGCTCCGGCTTCCAGTACAAGTTCGACATCGACCGCGCGCGCGGCGACGACGATCTCGTCATCGAGCAGGAGAACGCGGTGGTGCTGGTCGATTCCGCCTCGCAGCCGTTCCTGGCGGGCTCGCAGGTCGATTTCGTCGACGATCTGATCGGCGCCTCGTTCCGCGTCAACAACCCCAACGCAACGGCGTCCTGCGGCTGCGGCACCAGCTTCTCGATCTGATCCGACTCGAAAGCCCAAAAAACAACCCCATGCACAGTAGCCGGTAGCAGCGGAATCAAAGGCTTGCTGGCGCCTGTGGCGCCGATGCGGATTTTACGAAATTCCGTTGACCCGTCGGGCAAAACAGCGGTAATGTAGGATCATCGCGAGATCCCCAAGACGGGGGCTCGGCCGGGCACGCAGCGGATTCGATATAGGCCCAACGCCCAAGCGGCCCCTGCCGCCGGTCCAATTCCCAGACCTTGGTTGCCGCTTTCGTTCCCGCACAAACACACGCATCAAGGCGACTGGCGTAATAGCCTGATGACGAGCTGAACCAAGGCGCTCTCCAACTCTTCCGGAGAGCTGATGGTGATACCTTGCTTGTAGTACTGCTCGACCGGGTGGACGATGCCGATCGCCGCAAGCCTGATGTCGCCTGGGAGCGCACGTTCGGGCCGCCGTGCGATCTGCGCTCGAAACCCATCTCAGGCACGGACCCGAGAAAACGAGTCGTAGCCGGATCAAGCGATTGCGAGGACTGAGCCGCCCACAATACAGGCTGAGAGTCGACGATATCAGGGTGTTCTATGATGTTTCCGGCACGACCGTCGAAGTTTTGGCGATCGTGTCCAAATCGGAGGCCGAACCATGGCTCGCACAATTCGGAAGTCCGGAGTGAAGGAAGTTCCCCTCTCCGAGATCAAGGACGATCTGTCGCGCTACCTTCGCGAGGCGGAGACGCAGGAAATCGTGATCACACGGCATGGCAAACCGGCCGGCGTGTTGATTGGGTTCGAGTCGGAGGACGACTGGTTTGACTACCGTCTGGAACATGACCCCCGTTTCCTGCGGCGCGTTGAACAGGCGCGGAACAGCCTGCGCGCTGGACGCGGCATGAGACTGGAGGACGTCGATAGGGAGTAGGTGCGCGTCGCCGTCAGATCGAAGCACTCACGGCAGCGTGGTCGAGTGACCGACAAGGCTATCGTGCTTCGGCGTTCCCTGTCATCGCGCGACGGCGAAGCAATAGTGCCCAACTCATCGGCCGTGGCGCCAATAGCGGTAGTCAATTTTCAGATGCGCATGATCGATCGCCTGCTCTGTTGCCTCGTTCTATTCCTTGCAATTACTGCCGTCCCGGTCCCTTCCGCGCACGCAGCCCAAACCTGCCCGTTCATCAGCGCCAAGGAGCTCGCCGGCGCGATGCCGGCGCTCAAATGGTCGCTGATTTCAAATCAGGACGGGCGCGGCTGCATCTACTCGGCCGGGCGCGGCGACACGATGATGCTGACCGTGTTCCGCAATCCCGACAAGGACCGCGCCAAGGAGCTGTACGCGACCTTCGTCAAGACGCTCAGTGAGCGCATGCCGCTGAGTGCGGTGGCTGACATCGGCGACGAGGGCCAACGCGGGACGACCGAGGCCTCCGCGCAGCGCCAGGAGGCTTCGATCGTCGCCTTGTCAGGCGACTACATTTTGCAAGTCAGCGTCTATCCGACCGGCCGGCGCGCCGACGACGCGCTTCTCGGCCCCCTCACCCAAGTCGCCCGCGTTGCCATCGGAAATATGAGCAAGACAAGCGAGCGGTTCGGCGATTGCGAGTGGCTGACAGCCGCGGATGCCGACGGCTTCCTCGACACAAGCACGCTGCAGGTCCAGCGGACCGGCGCAGGCAGCTGCATGATGTTCGACCGCGAGGCCAACACCATGGTGGTGGCAGTGATCTCGACCACGCGCGACACCGCAATCAGCATGATGAACCGGCCCGGTCCCTGCCAGCACGTGGCGATCCCCGAGCTCGGCCGTGAAGCATTCGGCGAGCATTCCTGCACCAAGGGCAACGGCAATGCCGTCAACATCTTCGTCTGGAAGAACGGCAAGCAGGCTTCAATCCTGTTTGCACCGGTCAAGCCGCATCCGGAGTCCGGCTCGGTCGAGCACCTGAAGACGATCGCCGCGCGGGTGTATGGAAAACTGTAACGACGGCGGACAGGGCAATGGCGGTTCGCTCGGTGAGCGTTTTGCATCGCTCATCTTATCTCGGGGCCTGTCGGCCAATTCCTGGACGTATTTTCCTTGCGGCAGCAATATCTGCCTCGCCCGCGGCAACGTCTCCGTTGAGACGCTTGGCCAAACCGCGTCGGTACAGCACTTCGGCGAAGGTCGGCTGCAATCGGATCACCTGGTCGTAGTCCGAAATGGCGTGGTCCAAATCACCCTTGGCTTCGTAAATCTCTCCGCGGTGCAGATAGACATCATCGGTAAGGCCGGGATCGAGCGAGATTGCCGTTGTATAGTCGGCGAGCGCATGATCCAGATCACCCTTGGCTTGGTAAACCTCTCCGCGGCTCTCATAGCCCTTGGCATGTTTGGGGTCGAGCGAGATTGCCGTCGTATAGTCGGCGAGCGCACGGTCCAAATGGCCCGTGCATTGATACATGTAGCCTCTGGCGCGGTATAGCATTGGGTTCGTGGGATCGCGGCTGATTGCCCTATCATAGACGGCCGGGTCGGGATCGAAGTCGGGTCCGGCAGTGTGCACGAAGCCACGGCGATCGAAGCCGTCGCCTGCTTTCGGATCGAGCCGGATTCCCCGATCGAAGCCGGCCGTGGCGCGGTCGAAATCGCCGGCTGGAGGGGCCTCGCCGCGTACCGGGATCATGAGCAGCACCAATGCGAACGCCACTTCAGCGCTGAGATTCACAAGCTGAACTCCCCAATCAAAGCCTGCTTGGTCGTTTTTTGTCTCCAATCAATCTGGGTAGATCAAGGAGAACTGATCCCCCAATCGATGGATGGTCGATCCGACACTTGGTCGCGTCCAGCGCGAACGCAGTTCACAGCCGGCCAAAGTCGTGCGCGTTAGGCTTTAAGCGCCCGTGATCTGCCTTTCCTCGTCCGTCCACTCCACCTCATCAGGCATCAGCTCCGGCTGAAGCGGCGCGTCTTCCGTCATCACGTGTCCGTCCAGCGCGCGCAGCAAGGCCGCGGCCAGCGCCGGCTTGCGTAGCGGCTTGGCCACGAAATCCGACATGCCGGCCTCGCGGCAGGTCTTGACGTCTTCGGGGAAGGCATTCGCGGTCAGCGCAATGATCGGCAAGGCGTCGAAGCGCCCGCCTCCTGCGCGGATTGCGCGGGTCGCGGCAAGGCCGTCCATCTCGGGCATGCGCACGTCCATCAGCACGATGTCGTAGTCGCCCTCGGACACGGCCGCGACAGCCTCGACGCCGTCGGTGACGACCCGCAATTCGACATCGAAGGCACCGAGCATCTTGCTGACGACCATGCGGTTGACAGCATCGTCTTCGGCGACCAGCACCTTCAGCGGCCGGTCGAGACTTGCAATGCGGGCCTTGAGATCGTCGATTTCGTCACGGCCTTCGTCCTGATCGGAGGTCAGCGCCTGGCTCCACGGCAGTACCAGCGTGAAACGGAAGGTCGAGCCCTCGCCCGGCGTCGAGGTGACGCCGATGGTGCCGCCCATCTGCTCGATGATGCGCCTCGAGATCGCAAGGCCAAGGCCCGTGCCACCGAAGCGGCGGCTGATCGAGGCGTCGGCCTGGGCGAAATCCGAGAACAACTGCCCGAGCTTGTCCGGCGCAATGCCGATGCCGCTGTCGGTCACGGTCCATTCGACGGTCGCGAGCAGATCGCGGCGCGCCTGGCAGACGGCCCTGATCGTCACCTCGCCCCGATCGGTGAACTTCACCGCGTTGGAGGCGAGATTGAGCAGCACCTGGCGGATACGCGCGGCGTCGCCGCGCAGCGTCGGCGGCAGGGTCGGATCGAGCTCGACCTTGACGGCCAGCCCCTTGCTCCTGGCGCTCGCGCGCACGACGGTCGCAACCGTCTCGGCCAGCGCCTGCGGGGCAAAGTCGATCGCCTCGAACTGGAAGCGTCCGGCCTCGAGCTTGGAGAGATCGAGGATGTCGTTGAGGATGCGCTGGAGATTGTCGCCGGACTCGCGGATCGTGCTGACGGCCTCACGCTGCTCCGGATCGAGATTTGTTTCGAGCAGCATGCTCGCGAGCCCGAGCACGCCGTTCATGGGCGTGCGGATCTCGTGGCTCATCACGGCCAGGAAATCCGACTTGGCGCGGCTCTCGGCCTCGGCCTTCTCGGCGCGCCAGCGCTCGGTGACGTCGCGGCCGAAGCCGCGATAGCCCAGGAACTGACCGTCGCGGTCGTAGGACGGCTTCGCCGTCAGCGACCACAGCCGCGCTTCGCCGCCGGCGACGACCTTGAGGTTCATCTCGTGCAGCGGCTCGGCGTGCTCCATCAGGCCAACGATGTTGTAGGCGGCCGCCTTGTCCTCGGGGCAGAGCATGTCGAGCACGTCGGCGAAGTGCGATCCCTTCAACAGCGGAAGCGGCAATTGCGCGACGTCGGCAAAGCGCTCTGGCACGTCAGTCAGACGCCCTTCGGCATCGGTCTGCCACAGCCAGTCGCTGGCGTTCTCCTGAAAATCCTTCAGCAGCAGCGAGATGATCTCGGTCTGCCGCTCGAGATCGAGCCGGGCCTTGAGATTGCCGAGGAACAGATTGCCTTGCGAGACGATGTTGCGCGCCATGAAGAACGCAAACATCAGCAGGAACACCGCCGTCACCAGATACGGCCCGGTGCCGCACAGCAGCAGCGAACCGGCGCAGGCGATCGTCATGGTGGCGAGGTAGACGAGGCCGGCGCGCGGAAAGGTCGACAGCGTGAAGGCGCCGCCGGACATCATCCCGACCATCAGACAGGCCAGGATGAGCTGGCTGGTCGGCCCGACCCGGCTGAACAGCGCCAGCGGCAGCGTGCCCCAGATCGCGGCGAGGAAGAATGCCTGCCGCAGCATCTGCCGCGCCGCGCGCGGGGACGCTTCCTGCGGCGGATTCCGATGCGAGCGCTGCCAGGCGCGCACCGCGAGCCAGGCGGTGACGGCGAGAGTCATGCCCCAGATCGCGAGGAAGTCGTTCCAGCCGCGGCCCCAGAACAGGATCAGCACGATGGCGACGTTGAGCAAGGTGACAGCCATCGTCACGGGGGTGGCCCGCACCACCGCGTCGATCTGCCTGGCGCGGATGCGGCCCAGCTCGCGCTCGCTGAGACCGACGGTGAGACCGTCCTCGATCTCGAAGCCGCCGAGCCAGTACAGGAACGCGCCGATCAGGCCGTCGCGCGGCTCCGTTAGATGTGATGATGTGTGCCGCCATCCCATGCGAAAAACCTTTTCCGCATCAATGGCCCAGAGCCGGCTTAAGCCGGGTTAATTTTGTGGGAGATTTTGCGGCGTCCTTGACGGAAGCGTTAGCGGTTTGTTCTAACCATGGCCCCTGCCCGGAGCCCTCAGCCCATGCCCATCAGAGTTGCCACCTGGAACGTCAATTCGGTCCGGCAGCGGATCGATCTCCTGATGACCTGGCTGAAGGAGTGCCAACCGGACATCGTCTGCCTGCAGGAGATCAAATGCGTCGATGATGCGTTCCCGCGGCTGGAGATCGAGGCGCTCGGCTACAACGTGGTCACCCACGGGCAGAAGACGTTCAACGGCGTCGCCCTGCTCTCCAAGCTGAAATTCGACGAGACCAAGTCGGGGCTATCAGGTGACGACGAGGATGCGCATGCCCGTTTCCTCGAGGGCGTGGTGACGCTCAAGAACGGCGTGCTGCGCATCGCCTGTCTCTATCTGCCCAACGGCAATCCGGTCGGGACCGAGAAATATCCCTACAAGCTCAAATGGATGTCGCGACTTCTTGAGTATTCGAAGGAGCGCCTTAAGACCGAGGAGCCGCTGATCCTCGCAGGCGACTTCAACGTCATCCCGCACGCTCGCGACGTCCACAATCCCGCCGCCTGGACCGAGGACGCCCTGTTCAAGACCGAGACGCGGGAGAGTTTTCAGTCCCTGCTCGGCCTCGGCCTGACCGATGCTTTGCGCGCCGTCACCGATGAGGGTGGGCTCTACACCTTCTGGGACTATCAGGCCGGGGCCTGGCAGAAGAACCACGGCCTGCGCATCGACCATCTGCTGCTGTCGCCGCAGGCGAGCGACAGGCTCGCCAATGTCGGCATCGACAGCTATGTGCGGGCCTGGGAGAAGCCGTCGGACCACGTCCCGGTGTGGGCGGATCTGGACCTGGAGGCGGCGTAAGGCCGCCTCAAGGGGTTGTTGCTCGCGGCGGGCTTACTGCTCGCGGCGGCCTCTACTGCTCGCGGCGCCCTTGCACCCACTGTTCCAGCATCTGCAGGCACATGGCGCGGTCGTCGTCCGACGCCTTGGCGAAGGCGCGGTTGTAGTTTTCCTTGATCCAGGTCTCGTCGGTACCGGCGCTGTCACGCGCCAGCGTCAGCCACATCAGGCCGCGCGCGGCCTGCCGCGGCAGCCGGTCGCCATTGAACAGCATCTGTCCGAGTAGCGCCTGGGCCTCGTGCTGGCCCTTCTGCGCGGCAAGGCCGAGCCAGCGCGCGCCGTAGCGGAAATCCTCGCGCGAGGCGTCCGGCGTCTTCAGATAGAGCCGGGCGAGATCGTACTGGGCGTCCGCGTTGCCGAAATAGGAGGCGGCATAGGAGAACATCTCCCGCGCCCTGTCAGGGTCGGCCTTGATCTTCGAGTTCGGGATGCCGGCGAGATAATAGCGGCCGAGCGCGACGAAGGCGTTGGCCACGACCTGCGCCTGCGGCGCCGACGGGCTGTCCTCGGCATGCGCGTTGGCGATCCGGGTGAAATAGTCGAAGGCGCGGACATCGTCCTGGGCGACGCCCTCGCCGCTGGCGTACATGCGGCCGAGCTTCCACTGCGCGATGGGATGACCGCCCTCGGCGGCATATTGCAGCGCGCTGAGCGAGGCCTCCTGGGTCGCGACCGGCGGCGCCGATTTGCGCGCAGCGCCCGCGGCCCCGGGCAAGGTGGTCACCACCGGGATGGCCGCATCCTTGGTGTTGACCGGCGCACCGTCGAAGGCGAGCGCGGGCGTGGCCAGCGCAGTAGCCCCCAACACAAACGCAACGATGGCACGCCTAGATGTCCGCATAGCACTGTTTCTCGTGCGCGCCGCCCGGATGGGTCACTGCCCCCCCGACCGCTGGTCCAACCTGCTGAGCATATTTCCAGAGCGCGCCCGTCGTGTGGTTGGTCGCGCGAGCGCTCCATTTGGTCTTGCGCTGGGCAAGCTCCTGGTCGCTCAATTTTACGTTAAGGGTACCGGCGACCGCGTCGATCTCGATGATGTCGCCATCCTGCAACAGTGCGATCGGACCGCCGATGGCCGCCTCGGGGCCGACATGGCCGATGCAGAAGCCGCGGGTGGCGCCGGAGAAGCGGCCGTCGGTGATGAGCGCAATCTTGCCGCCCATGCCCTGGCCGGTCAGCGCCGCGGTGGTCTGAAGCATTTCCCGCATGCCGGGGCCGCCCTTGGGGCCCTCATAGCGGATCACGATGACCTCGCCTTCGCGGTAGGTGCGGTTCTGGACGGCCTCGAAGGCGTCCTCTTCCCGGTCGAAGCAGCGCGCCGGACCGGTGAACCTCAGATTGGACATTCCCGCGACTTTCACGATCGCACCTTCTGGCGCCAAATTGCCCTTCAGACCGACCACACCACCGGTCACGGTGATGGGCTTGTCAGCCGGGTGCACCACGTCCTGGTGCGGATTCCATTTCACGCTTTTGAGGTTTTCGGCGATCGTTCGACCGGTGACCGTAATGCAGTCGCCGTGGAGAAATCCGTTGTCGAGCAGCGTCTTCATCAGAAGCGGTATGCCACCTACTTCAAACATGTCTTTGGCGACATAACGGCCACCCGGCTTCAAATCCGCGACATAAGGTGTCTTTTTGAAGATTTCGGCAACATCGAACAGGTCGAACTTGATGCCGCACTCATGCGCGATCGCCGGCAGGTGCAGCGCAGCATTGGTCGAACCGCCTGACGCAGCGACCACAGCGGCGGCATTCTCCAATGCCTTGCGCGTGACGATGTCGCGCGGCCGGATGTTTTGGGCGATCAGCTCCATCACCTTCTCGCCCGCGGTCATGCAGAAGGCGTCGCGGATTTCATACGGTGCCGGAGCACCGGCCGAGTAAGGCAGCGCAAGACCAATAGCTTCCGAGACGGTCGCCATGGTGTTGGCGGTGAACTGCGCACCGCAGGCGCCCGCCGAAGGGCACGCCACGCGCTCGATTTCATCGAGGTCCTCGTCCGACATCGCGCCGACCGAGTGCTTGCCGACGGCCTCGAACATGTCCTGCACGGTGACCTGCTGCCCACGGAAATTGCCGGGGAGGATCGAGCCGCCATAGATGAAGATCGAGGGCACGTTGAGACGGACCATCGCCATCATCATGCCCGGCAGCGACTTGTCGCAGCCGGCGAGCCCAACGAGCGCATCGTAGGCGTGGCCGCGCACGGTCAGCTCGACGGAATCGGCGATACATTCGCGCGACGGCAGCGACGAGCGCATGCCGTCATGGCCCATGGCGATGCCGTCGGTGACGGTGATGGTGCAGAACTCGCGCGGCGTGCCGCCGCCGGAGGCGACGCCCTTCTTCACCGCCTGCGCCTGGCGCATCAAGGCGATGTTGCAGGGCGCGGCCTCGTTCCAGCACGAGGCAACGCCGACGAAGGGTTGATGGATCTGCTCGGTGGTCAGACCCATGGCGTAGAAGTAGGAGCGATGGGGCGCACGCGCAGGGCCTTCCGTCACGTGACGGCTCGGCAGCCTCTGCTTGATGTTGGTCTTGGCGTCCATCGCGACCAGTTTCCTTGGCTAACCCTTTTCAGTTCAGGAACATCAGACCCAAGATTTGAATCGACCTTGGCACTTCCTGAAGCCTGCGACCGGGCCAGCCAGCCCTCAAACATTTGAATGATTTTATTCATGTTCAGCTGTGGCTAAAAAGCGGCGCCGATGCGAACGGACCGCGATATCTGTGAGATCGCACGGGAATGTTGCCCGGAAAGCACGATCGTTACCGGGAAGACACGGATCTGCTTACTGCGATACCCTCGCGAATGTGACAGTTCACAACCTTTGATTTCACATTGCGGCGCGCGCCCGCTGTCGCGGCATGGCGCAGATCTGCGAGTCGGCGTTCGTCGCGTGCGCAGGAAGCTGCACCGCGATCGTCATCGCGAGGGCGACCAAGCGTGTCTTGACTGATATAGGGTACCCCCCTATCTTATGATCATGTCGCACACGATCAAGCACAAGTCGAAGCTCATCGGCCGCGTCCGCCGCATCAAGGGTCAGCTCGAGGCCGTCGAGCGTGCGCTCGAGTCGGAGATCGGTTGCGCCGATGTGCTGATGCTGGTGGCCTCGGTGAAAGGCGCGATCAGCGGCCTCACCACCGAGCTGCTGGAAGACCACATCCGCCATCATGTCGTGGATCCCGCGCACGAAAAGGATCCGGAGAAGGCCAAGGGCGCCGCCGACCTCATCGACGTCGTCCGAACCTATTTGAAGTGAACGCGATGACCGACCTGTCTCACCTGCTCCAGCAGAGCAGCGCACACGCATGGCTGTTCGTGCCCAGCGCCATCCTTCTGGGGGCGCTGCATGGGCTCGAGCCCGGCCATTCCAAGACGATGATGGCCGCGTTCATCATTGCCGTCAGGGGCACCGTGCTCCAGGCCGTGCTGCTCGGCCTGTCGGCGACCATCTCCCACACCGCCATCGTCTGGGCGGTCGCGCTCGCGGGGCTCCATTTCGGCCAGGAATTGTCAGGCGAACGCAGCGAGGCCTGGCTGCAACTGACGTCTGCCGTCATCATCGTCGGTATCGCCGGCTGGATGGTCTGGCGCACCTGGCGCGATCAGAACCACGACGACGATCATCACCACCACCATGACGAGCCGCAATCGATCTCGCTGGCCGGCTCGCAACTCTTGCTGGACGTGTTCGAAGACGGCGTGCCGCCGCGCTGGCGGATCCGGAGCGAGACCAATGCGCTTCCCGCTGCCGGCGACATCGAGGTGACCACGATCCGTGAGGGCGGCTCGGAACAGAAATTCGCGTTCGCCGCGCGCGACGGATACCTCGAGAGCATCGAGGAGATCCCCGAGCCGCACGCATTCAAGGCGCGCGTCGCACTTGCCGGCGACTCCACCGAACTGCTGTTCGAAGAGCACGAACACGACCACATCGATCTCGGCGACGAGGACGACGCGCATGCGCGCGCCCACGCCGCCGACATCCGCAAGCGCTTTGCAGGGCGCACCGTCACAACGACGCAGATCGTGCTGTTCGGTCTCACGGGCGGGCTGATCCCCTGCCCCGCCGCGATTACCGTGCTGCTGCTCTGCATCCAGCTGAAGCAGTTCAGCCTCGGTTTCGTCCTGGTGCTGTCTTTCGGCATCGGGCTCGCGATCACGATGGTCTCGGCCGGCGTTCTCGCCGCACTCAGCCTGCGGCATGTCGAGCGCCACTGGAGCGGCTTCAGCCGCTACGCCCACCGCGCGCCTTATGTATCGGCGGCCTTGATAGTCTTCGTCGGCCTCTACACCGGCTGGACCGGGCTGCATGCACTGATGACGTGAGTCAGCTTGCGATTTCCGGACGATCCCGCATAGAATGCAGCGGTGGGGACAAAGCAGACTCCCCGTGAGACTTCGGTCCAAGTCTGCGCAGCACGCAATTCGTGGAGCTTGCGCATGGACACAAAATCCCCTCATCGATATTCCGTAGCCATTGTTTCGCGGGGCGACGCCGACGCGCGCCGCGATGCCACCCCCCAGAACAGCCGTTTCGTTCGCGTCTTCGAAGCGCTTGCCGCTGCCGGCATCAAAGCGCAGCCGGCCATCTATGACGAAAGCTTCGCCAATGTGGTCCGCGAGCAATTGCTTGCTGTCGACGGCGTGCTGGTGTGGGTCGATCCGATCCACCAGGGCAAGACGCGAGCCGGGCTCGATGCTCTGTTACGCGACGTCGCCGCGCGCGGCCCGTGGGTGAGCGCGCATCCTGACGTCATCCTGAAGATGGGCGTCAAGGAGGTGCTCTACCGAACGCGGCATCTCGGTTGGGGGGCAGATACCCATCGCTATGACACCGCCGCCGCCTTTGCGGCGGAATTCCCACAGAGGCTGCGCGCGGGCGGCCCGCGCGTGCTCAAGCAGAATCGCGGCAATGGCGGCCAGGGCGTCTGGAAGGTCGAGACGCTGACGGACACGATCCCGACGGTTCGCGTGCTCCATGCGTTGCGCGGCAGCCTTCCCGAAGAGATGCCGCTCGATGCCTTCATCGCACGGTGCGAGCCGTATTTCGGCTGGGGCGGCTGCATCATCGATCAGCCGTTTCAACCGCGCCTGCCCGACGGCATGATCCGCTGCTACATGAGCGGCGCCAAAGTCGCGGGCTTCGGGCACCAATTGATCAAGGCCCTGATCCCACCGCCACCGGGCGGGCCGGATGCGCCCAAGGCGCAGCCGGGGCCGCGGATCATGCACGGCCCCGACGCGCCGCAATTCCAGGCGCTGCGGCGGCAGATGGAGGACGAATGGACGCCGCAGATGATGGAGCTGCTGGCTATCAACGAGGCGTCGCTGCCGGTGATCTGGGACGCGGATTTCCTGTTCGGGCCGCGCAACCCTGCCGGCGCTGATACCTACGTTCTCTGCGAGATCAACGCGAGCTCGTGCTTTGCGATTCCCGATGAAGCGCCGGCGGCGATCGCACGGACGGTCAGCGAGCGATTCGTGGGGGCGAGCCGCTAGACGGTCGCGCCACGATCAAAGCGTGCGAACACTGCGCTCGTGAGGCCGCCGAGCAAAGTCCAGAACACCAGGCTCGTCACCGTCACCGCGGTGACGAACTGGTGCGTCAGCGATGACGGCACGTTGGTCTCGATAGTGGCGAGATCGGGCGCACCGATCAAATGCGGCAGGGTCAGCAAAATCACGCCTGCGATCGCCGCCGGCACCGTGCGGCGGAAGACGATCATGGCAAGCCCGCCTGATGTCGCCAGCACGGCGGCCAGCCACCAGATCTGGCGCGACACAAGCGGCGCGGCCGGCACGCCCGGCAGCTCGGGCGGCAGGCCGAGGCCCGGCGCAAGGGTGAAGACGGCAAAGCCCGCCAGGCCCCACAGCAGGCCCTCGTGCCAGGACACGCTCGCCCCGGTGGCGCCGCTGCGCACCGCGAAGAAGCCGGCCAGCAGAAGCGCGAAGCCGATCGCGGTCAGGATGTTGGCGGCGGCCGTGTAGGCGTTGCGCTCAAACCCGTCGCGCGGCTCCCAGGCGCCATGATCGTGGTCGCCGGCGCCATGATCGCGAGCAGTATGATCGTGAGCGGCATGGTCGTGGTCTGCGTGATCATGCCCGCCAGCCGCCGGCTGCGCCGCGACCGGCGCGTCATGCTGGTGCGACTCGGCCGCCTTCTCGAACACTTCCGCCTTCAGAATCAAAGGGACGGTACCGAACTGCTGAACGACGGTGACGACGAGACCGACGATGAAGCCCGATATGACCGAGGCGAAGACGATCGCGCGAAACGTGCTCATGCCTTCGAGGTTAGTGGCAGGGGAACGCGTTCGAGTGGCGCACGTCGTGGGCGGCATTGTGGACGACGTCGATATGGGAGAAGCCGACCATGCCGACGACGAACAGGCCGAGCACCATGGCCATCACGGCCTGCGACAGCCGTCCCACCTGCCCGGCGGCGACCGGAAGCGTGACCTGGGTCTGGGCGCTGGCGAGCTGGGACTGGCTCATGGTCTATTCTCCATTGGCGATTTGCGCGTCTTCTAGCAGCTTCCGGGCGATATCGCGACTGGTAAGATGCAGGCTTGTCCCCGGCAAAATGTCCTTGCGGGCGATCTTGGCGGCGGCGGCCGCTCGAAAGGCGGCTTCAAAGCGCCGGAAATGGCCGAGGCAGGCCTCCGGCGTGGGCTCGGCGCCAAGCAGCGTCCGGAATGCGCCCCTGTGCACGGCACAGATCGCGCCGTGGCCGATCAGGGGAAACACCAGCGACGAGATGTCGTCGCGCCATTCGGCTTCGCTGCTCAACCTGCGTCGTTCCCCGATCGCGGCCACATCCGCGCCAATGTTCCATCGCGCACGACAACGGCGTGCCAGAACGTCGCCGCGATGTGGAGCGCCACGACGGCATAGACGAACCACGCCAGCGTGTCGTGCGCAATCTCGCCGGCATGCGCGATCTCCGGATTGTCGATCACCAGGCGCGGCCAGCTGAACGTCCAGAAATATTTCAGCGAGTAGCCGCCGGCTGCCGAGAACGCGTAGCCGGTGAGCGGCATCGCGAACAGGATGAGATAGAGCGCGACATGATTGAGCCGTGCCGCGAAGCGTACCAGCGCCCCGAACGACGACGGCTCCGGCGGCGCCTTCGTCGCGGCGCGCACCATCAGCCGCAGCACCGACAGGAACAGCAGCGTCATGCCGAGCGATTTGTGCACCTCCAGCAGCTCGCGGCGCGGCGACGTGCCCGGCGGCTGAAGTCCGCAATAGAAACCGATCAGCATGGCGATGATGAAGAGCACCGCTGTCGCCCAGTGAATCCTGCGCAGCAGCGGTGCATAGGCCGTCGACACTTCCAAGGACATCAGGCTTCGTCGGCAATCCCGTTGCGAAGCAGGCCGACCTTCTCGATCTCGACCTCGACGACATCGCCCGCCTTCATCCACAGCGGCGGGGTCCGCCTGGAGCCGACGCCCCCAGGCGTACCTGTTGCGATGACGTCGCCGGGCTCGATCCGGGTGAACTGCGAGCAATATTCGATCTGCCGCGGGATATCGAAGATCATCTGGTCGATGGTGGTGTCCTGCACCACCTCGCCGTTGAGCCGGGTCTGCAGCCGCAGCGGACCGACATCGCCCACCTCGTCCGGCGTCACCAGATACGGGCCGAAGCCGCCGGTCGCCGGAAAATTCTTGCCGGGCGTGAACTGGTGGGTGTGACGCTGATAGTCGCGCACGCTGCCCTCGTTGTAGCAGGCATAGCCGGCGATATGGCCCCAGGCTTCGCTGCGCGCAATGTAGCGGCCGGGCTTGCCGATCACGATCGCGAGCTCGCCTTCGAAATCGAGATGGGTCGAGACCTTCGGGCGGATGATATCGGTGAGATGCCCGGTCTGGCTGTTGGCGAAGCGGCCGAACACGGTGGGATTCTCGACCTCGGTGCGGCCGGTCTCCTTGCGATGGTTCTCGTAGTTCAAGCCGATGCAGAGGATCTTGTCGGGGTTCGGGATGACAGGCAGGAATTTGATCTTCGCCAGCGGCTGACGCTTGGCGCCAGCGGCGGACCTGGCCGCCTCGGCCAGGCCGCCCGCCGCGATCGCCGATTTCAGGTCGGGGTAGCGATCCCCGAGATCGGCCACGCTGTCGCCGTCCACCAGGCCCCAGGAGGCGGAATTGTTGAAAACGAAGCTTGCGAATTTCATGTGGTGTCCTTGAGATAGGCCGATCAGGTCGACGTGGCGGGGAGAATGGTAGCTGAAGATGACGGCGAGGAGGTCTTTGCAAAACGCGCGATGGTCCTCTCCGGGAAGATGAGTGCGAACGCGGCAACCGCACCGATAATGAGAATGCCGGCGGTGAACGTCATCGCGTGGGCATAGCCGAGCGCGGTGTTGCTGCCCGCCTCCCCCACAATCCAGCCGGTCAGCGCGTTCGAGAACAGCGCGGAGGCTGCATTGCCGGAATAGATCACGACGATCAGCCGGCCGCGCTGGGCCGCCGGCGCAACGGCACCAAGCGCCACCGGACCGAAGATCGTGGTCAGGCTCGGCGCCGCGAAGGCTATCGCGACGCAGGCGAGCTGGAGTGCGCCCGAGGTCACGATGCTGAGCAGCAGCGCGCAGCCCGCGATCAGCAACGCAAAACCCGAGGCGTTGCCGAGGCACGCACGCAGGCTCCAGCCCCGACGCTGCAGGACCTGCGTGATCCAGGAGCCGCTGAGCAGCAGCGGCGACTGGAACATGTAGATGGCCGAAATGATCCAGCCGACATCGGTCGGCTTGTAGCCGAGACCGAGCTGCAGGAACGGCGGCAGCCATGTCGCGGAGATGCCGACGATCCAGTACGACATGGTCGACATGATGATGACGCCGATGACCGTCGGATCCAGCCACAACAGCCGTGCCGGCACGTTCGGCGACGCCGCGGGCGCATCGTGACTGACGTTCGCCGCGGCGTAAGGTCCCTCCCCGCCGATGACGCTCCAGGCGATCATCCAGGCGATGCCGAGCAGGCCGCAGACCAGAAAGCCCGTGCGCCAGCCGTGATTGATGATCACGTAGGTCAGCAGCGGTCCGCCGGCCAGAAGTCCGACGCTGATGCCCTGCAGGACCACGGCGCTCGGGACGCTGCGCTTGTCGGCGGGAAACCAGTTGTAGCAGGCGTGTAGCGCCGTCGGCAGCCCCGGCCCCTCACCCGCGCCGAGAAGAATGCGGCACACGACCAGCACCATCACGGAGCTCGAGAAGAACACCGGCAACTGCGTCGCAGACCAGATGGCGGCGAGCAGCATCAGGATCCACTTCACGGGAAAGCGGCCGACGGCGAACAGCCCGACCGCCATGCCCGAGAGCGAGAACAGCAGGAAGAAGCTGCTGCCGATGAGGCCAAATTCTTTCGGGCTGAGCGACAGCTCCTTCATCATCGGCACCGCCGAGAGGCCGAAGACCAGCTTGTCGAAGAAGTTGATGGTCTGAAACAGAAACAACATGACGAGAACCGCATAGGCGCGCGCAGGCACCGCAGGTCCCGTCGTCAAGCTCTCCGATGATGGCATCTTTTCCCCCTGTTGAATTTGTCGTTGTTTTTTTCATTGAAGCCGCTGTTCATTGAAGCCGTGCTGCAAGACCCGACAGCATCGCCGCCAGTCCGGCCTCGTCCGCCCCGACGCCGAAGACGTAATGATCGGGGCGCACGATCGCGGCCGCACAGGCGTGCCGTGTGAACCAATCCGTCACCACGCCGCTCTCTTCCCGCAGAACGTCCGGCCCCTGATCGTGATCCGCCTTCGCGATGGCGATCAGGCGCAAGCCCGTCTCCGCCGCGCGTGTCGCGATCGCGCGCGAGCGTGCCAGGGCGCTGTCGCCCTTGAGCACGAGCCGCCACCCGGCGCCGCACATCGTGTCGAGCAATTGCCGGCTGCCGGCCGTGATGATCCACGGTTGGGGAAACAGCGTGCCGTTGGCGGCATGCGGAACGTCGGCGCGCAGGCCGCAGCTGAGCGGCGGCACGATCTCCTGGCGGGTGATGGTGCGCGGCACGCCGCCGCCCTCGGCGAGAATACGAACATCGCGCGCAGCAGCGGCTTCCGGATCGCGCTCGCAGATGACGTGACCGATCGCCTTGATCCGCGTCGTCAGCTCTCGAACGTGAGCACTGCGCTCGTCCTGGTAGGTGTCGAGCAGTGCATCGCCGGAGTTTCCGCGCAAGACGCGCGCAAGTTTCCAGACTAGGTTTGCGACGTCGCGAACGCCCTGGCACATGCCCTGGCCGATGAACGGCGGCTGCTGATGGGCGGCATCTCCGGCAAGAAACACTCGCCTTTCGCGCCATTTGCTGGCGACGAGGGCGTGAAAGCGATAGCTCGCGGCACGCCACAGCGTCGCATCATCAGGCGAGAGCCAGCGCGCCAGGAGACGCCAGACCTGATCGGGCTGCTCCATGGCGCGCGGATCTTCACCGGGCAGCAGCATGATCTCGAAACGCCGATGCGAGCCGGGCCCGACAATATAGGTGGTCGGCCGCGACGGATCGCAGAACTGCGCTGCCGTGCGCGGCAGTTTTGCTACTCCTGTAGCGTTGACCCTGAGGTCGACCACGAGCCAGGGTTCGTCGAAGACCAGATCGTCAAAGCCGATCTCGAGCTGGCGTCGGACCGTGCTCGATGCGCCGTCGCAGGCAATGACATAGTCCGCGGTGACGTTCCGTATGCCCCGGTCGCCGCTCAGCTCGAGCGTTACGCCATCAGGCGTCTGATCGAGCTGGCGGAGCTCGGTGCCGAGCTCCACGACCACCGACGACTGGGATCGCGCATGCGCGCGCAGGATCTCCTCGACCGGCGGCTGGGTGAAGACCATGGTCGGGGTGTAGCCGAGCGGATAAGGCTCGCTCACCATGTCGATGCGGCGGATCAATTGGCCGCGCGCGCCGAAATGTTCCGAAGCCGGAAACGGCGCGATGTGCGGACGCAGTCGTTCGGCAACACCGAGATTGTCGAACAGGCGCAGGATCTCGTGATCGAGCGCGATCGCGCGCGGCTTGTCGTAGACCGCGCGGTCGCGATCGACAGCCAGCGTCCGGATCCCCTCCGCGCCAAGCAGGTTGGCTGCGACAGCGCCTGACGGGCCGAAGCCGACAATGGCAACCTGGTACTCGTTCGCGCTGATCGAACCTGACACTGATCTCAAGACCTCGTTGACGTTTTGACAGATCGTCGCGCTCTACGGCGCGGCGTAGCGAACGGACAATTGCGCTGATTTGACGTGGTCGGCCTTGGGCGGCGCGATGCCCCATTGATCGGTGCGGCCGGGCGGCCAGACCCATTGATCCGGCCCCCGCACGACGTAGCTGTCGTCGACCTGCAGCACTTCCGCCGTGTATTCGATCACCGTCCCCGAGGGATCGATGAAGTAGGAGAACACGTTGTCGCCGGGACCGTGGCGGCCGACGCCCCAGGCAATCGGGAAGCCCGCATCGATCATGCGTCCGGAGCCGCGCATCACCGCTTCCAGGCTCGGCATCAGAAAGGCGACGTGATTGAGGCCGTTGACCTTGGCGTCGGCGATCACGACCGCATGGTGATCGCTGTTGCAGCGGACGAACGCCATCGCCTTCGAACGGTCCGTCAGCCGAAAGCCGAGTGCCCGCTCGTAGAAGGCGGCGGAGCGATCGACATCGGTGCTGTTGAGATTGACATGGGCAAGCCGTTCGGGCCGGTCGCCTTGGGATGGCTCGGGCGCATGACTGACATCGCCGTGAACGAAGCGCAGGAGGCCGCCTTCCGGCGCGCGAAGGGCCATCATCATGCCGCCATCGGGCGCGTCGTTGGGAGCTGGACCGCGAACCAGACGTGCGCCCTCGGCAACGGCCTTGGCGGCGATGGACTCCATATCGCGGGCCGTTGCCACGCGAAACGTGACTGCGCCGAGTTCCGGCCGCTCACTCGGATAGAGCGCGACGACGTGATGGTTGCTGCCGGTGGCGCGCAGGTAGACCATTCCGGCCGCCCGCGTGACGAGCGTCAGGCCCCAGACGTCGCAATAGAATTTTACGGAGCGGTCGAGGTCCGGCGTGCCGAGATCGACGCTGCGCAGCGCTGTCACCGGAAACCGGGCCATGAACGCACTCCTCCGTCACGCACTGTCCGGGCAGACCAGACGTGGCTTTCTTGATCGCAGCCGCTACTTCTCGGCCGACACCCCCTTTTATTACACAAAATCGATATCGCAATATAAATTTATAGATTTTTTGGAATCGTGATCAGATGTATATGATGACCAACCGCCAGCTGAGCGGACAACGGAGACTTGAGCGGTGGAGTTGACTGCAGCGCCCCCCTTGCCCGCGCCATCGACGCAGGCAAGCCACGTCTATGACCGGCTGCGCGAGGACCTGCTGTCCGGACGCCTCGCCCCGTCGCGCAAGCTGCAGATGCGATTTCTCACGGAGACCTATCAAACGGGCCAAACGCCCCTGCGCGAGGCGCTCAACCGCCTGACCGCCGACGGGCTGGTCGAGGTCCGCGAGCAGCGCGGCTTCTACGTCAAGGACGTCAGCCGCGCGGAGCTTGCCGAGCTGACCAAGACCCGCTGCTGGGTCGAGGCGCTGGCGCTACGCGAGTCCATGGCGGCGTCGACACCGCAATGGGAGGAGCAGCTTGTCCTGGCACAGCACCGCTTGAGCCGCGTGCCGCGGTCGCTGAGCGCCACCGCGTTCGAGGACAATCCGGAATGGGAGAAGCTGCACCGCGTCTACCACCGCGCCCTGATCGGCCAATGTGGCTCGCAATCCCTGATCGCGTTCTGCGGCCAGCTTGCCGACCAGCTCTACCGCTACCGGCGGCTGTCGATCAGCAAGGCCTTTCCCTCCCGCCATGTCGGTGACGAGCATGCCGCAATCACGGAGGCGGTCCTGAGCGGCGATTCCGATCTGGCCGTAAAGCTTCTCGCGGCGCACTATCAGCGAACGGCCGACGTCATCCTTCAGGACGAGGCTATTTTCCCGGAATTGCGGGGCGAGGCTCACCGGGCCTAAAGCGCGATGCACTTTTCCGGATCATGCTCGAGCGCCCATCCTCTTCAGTGCGCTCCGTGGAGCGTGCAGGACGTGGTGCAGGTGACGGTATTGCCGTGATCGCACGACTTGCAGGCGGCAACGCACTGGTTCATGTCGCGGGGGTTGTAGGACGAGTAGCTGCGCATCGGGCACAGAGGCGTCGAGCCGGTGACGTCCTGCTCCTGGTTGCAGGCGGCCGTCAGAAGCGCCAACAAGATCACCGCAAACAGACGCATGGCAAACAGTCGCATGGGACGACAACCATCGGACGAGTGACGTTCGCGGGCAATCTTGCACAGCAACCTTGCCCCGGGCATTCCCATCGCCGGGAACCGCAACGCGCGATTCGCCGTTCTCCATCGAGGATGCGTCTCAAATATTAAGAACGGATTGCGACCACGCGACGCCTCGTAAAGACACGGATGCAGAACATCGTGCCTTATTTTCAGCGGCGTCTCCGGCCCTCGTCAGGCAGCAGCCCTGGTCGCGATCGCCTGGCGCATGTCTACCGCAAGCTGACGATATTGCTCCGACAGTTTTAGATAGAATTCGCGCTTGTTGCCGTCGGTGGCGAGCTTGGCAATCAGTTCGCATTCGGCGGTGAGCGTCTCGAACCGTTCCAGCCTGTCCTCAAGTTCTGTCATCGGCGTGTCCCCATCAAACGCCTCAAGGACAACAAACCTAAGCCCGCAAAATGAGTCACGGCGAACATCGTTATGGGATAGAATCAATTATTCCCGCACGAACGGCTATTTGCTCTCCATCCGCCAGGCGCCGTCCCAATCTGCCGCCGGCGGCGTGACCTCGAACTGCGCGATGCGCGCGAGCATGGCCTGTGACGGGCCATCGCCGGGGACGCTCTCCAGCGCCGCGTTGAACGCGGTGCGGGCGTCGTCGAAACGGCGCGAACGATAGGCGGAAAGGCCGTCAGCATAGTGCGCACGCAGGCTCTCCTGCGGCGCGGCGAGTGCGCCTCCCCGCCCCATCACCTCGAATACCGGCTGCGGCACGCTCTGGCCGACCACCGCGAGACGATCGATCTCGCGCAGTTCGAGCCGCGATCCGATTGCCTCGGCGGTCGCCTGCGAAATCAGGATTCGGGTACCGTAGACCTTGTTCACGGCCTCCAGGCGCGAGGCGAGGTTCACGGCGTCGCCCATCACGGTAAAGCTCATCATCAGCTCGGAGCCGATACTGCCGGTCAGCACCTCGCCGGTGGCGATGCCGATCCGCAGATCGCACAGCACCGGCATGGTGCGGATACCGAGCAGATCAGGCAGCTGCTTCTGCAGCGCGGGCACCTGCTCGGCCATGTCGATGGCGGACTGGCCGGCGAGCAGCGCCTGCTCGTCCGCCTCGACGAAGGGCGGGCCCCAATAGGACATGATGGCGTCGCCGATATATTTGTCGATCACGCCGCGGTTGTTGCGGATCGGGGCCGACATCACGGTGAAGTAGTGGTTCATCACCTTGACGAGGCCGCGCGGCGTCATGCCCTCGCTCATCGCGGTAAAACCGCTCATGTCGCAGAACATGATGGTCATCACCCGCCGCTGGCCGTCGATCGTGACCTCGGGCCGGTCGATCAGACCCTGTACAATCTTGGGATCGATATAGCGGCCAAAGGTCTCGCGAATGCGCTCGTTGTGGCGCAACTGCTCGATCATGCGGTTGAAGGCGGCGGCGAGCTCGCCGATCTCGTCCTGGGTCGACACCGCGATGCTCTTGTCGAAGCGGCCGGCCTCGACCTCGCGGGCCCCGGCGAGCAACAGGCGCACCGGGCGCGTGATGCCGCCGGAGACCAGCAGAGCAAAGGCAAATCCGACCACGGCCGCGAGCAGCGTCACGATGCCCGAGATGATGATCGCCTGCCGCTGATGGCTGATCACCGTCGACGTGCTCGCGTAGACCTGTTTGAGCATGTCGCCGCGGATCGCGTCGACCCGCTGCGTGAAGAGGTCGCGAAGCGCGTCCGCGTGGGCGAGCGTATCGCGCGCGCCGGCAAAATTCTTGGCATCAAGCTCCTTCAGCAGCTTGGCGTCTTCCTCGGCGAGATCGTGGCTTAGCTCGGTGACGGCATTCTCGATGCGTGTCTCGATGCGGGCGAGCGCGGCGTTGTCCGACGGAGTGCTGGTGTCGTTAATGATTTCGTTGATCAGCTTTCGCGCGGCGTCCGCCTCCTGCTCTACAAGCGGATCGGTGTCACGAAAGATGCGCAGGCGTGCGGCAAACCCCTCCTCGTCCGGCGGGATCTGCGTCTTGGCGATCACCATGCGTCGCAACGCCAGCGCCCGTTCGAGCGAACGAATGTTGACCCGCGCCAGATGGCCGTAAGCCGGAATATAGCGGTTGGTCAGCTCGTCCAGGAGAATGCCGACCTGGCTCGACATCACCATCGACAGGATCGAGGTGATCAGCATCAGGACGATCAATCCGAGGGCGATGCCGACGATCTTGCGCCGGATCGACTGGTTGAAAAGCGGCATGAGGTGCGGGCAAGGGCTGAAAAGAAGGGTCTATGGAACTCATTACACCGGATTTTGGCCCGGGAACACGCGCAATCGGGCCGTTCATGGCGCCAGGAACCGCCACAACCGTCGCGCAAGCCTCGCCCGTTAACAAAGGTTAAAATTGTACCTCTATCCTTCGCTGCACGAGTTCCCTCCTTCCATCCGTTTTTTGCCGCAATGTTGCGACAGCGTGACAAATGCGAAACGATGCCGTGCCATCATCTCTGGCGTCGATTCTCGCATCGATTGAGTCTCAAGCCGCTGAGATCGCGGACCTTGGTTTGTAGTGGTTTCGCAGGGGGACCATGGAATGAACCAGTGCCTACGCTCGCTCGCGTGTGTCGTTGCCATGGCCGCATTGGCGCTCCTTCCGACGGAGCTGGCAGCGAAGAGCAAGTCATCAACGCCGAAGAAGACGCATGAAGCCAAATCCGGCAGCAAGTCCGCCGGCAAGCAGCGGCATGCTTCGGCCGGCAAGCACGGCAAACACGCCGAGGCCAAACGCAAGTCGAAGAAGCAGGACGACGAGCCCGCGGACAAGCCGGCGCCGCCACCGCTGACGGGCGACCTCGCCACGCTGAAGGACGCGATCGATCTTGCGCGCAAAGGCAAGACCGACGATGCGACCGCGGCCCGCGACCGCATTGCCGATCCCGCCGGCCAGAAGCTCGCCGACTGGTTCCTGCTGCGCCATTCCGAGAGCACCGCCCCCTTCAAGCGCTATGCCGCCTTCCTCGCCGCCAATCCGGATTGGCCGAGCGCCGTCCTGCTGCGCAAACGCGCCGAGGCGCGGTTGTGGCAGGAGAAGAGCGACGCGGCCACCGTGCACGCCTTCACGATGGATCGGCCGATCAGCGCCAAGGGCCGTTTCGCGCTCGCGCGCGTGCTGATCGCCGAAGGCGACACTGACAGAGCGACACGCCTCGTGCGTGAAGCCTGGCGCACGGACGAATTGTCCGAGCGCAGCGAGGAGGATTCCTACGAAGCCTTCCGCGACCTCCTGACCGCAGACGATCATCGCGCCCGCATGGACAAGCGCCTCGGCGCCAAGGACTATGCCGGCGCAAGGCGCGCTGCAAAACGTCTCGGAGAGGATGCGCTCGCGATCGTCAAGGCCTGCGCCGCGGTGAACGGCAAGGAGAACAAGGCCAAGGACTATCTCGACGACGTGTCTCAAGATGCGCGCCGCGACCTCGGCTATGTCCTCTGCCGCGCGCAATGGCACCTACAGAAGGACCGCATCGATGACGCGGCCGAGGTGATCCTTGCGGCCGCGCCCGACACCATGGCGGCGCAAGATACCGATGCTTGGTGGCGCGAGCGCCGCCTGCTGGCGCGCAAACTGCTCGACCAGGGCAAGTTCAAGACCGCCTACGACGTGGTGCGCGCAGCCGCGATCCCGGAGATGGAGGTCTACCGCGTCGACTACCACTTCATGTGCGGCTGGATCGCGCTGCGCTATCTCGACGATCCCAAAACCGCAATAATGCATTTTGCGGCGATCGACGAGGGGTCGGCCAATCCGATCGCGCTGTCGCGGGGGCATTACTGGCGCGGCCGCGCGGCTGAAGCGATGGGCGCAGTCGCCGACGCGCAGCAGAGCTACAAGGCGGCCGCCCGTTATCCGACCGCCTATTACGGCCAGCTCGCGCGTGCACGTCTCGGTCTCGACGGAATAGAGCTGCGCGCGCCCTCGCCCGTGCTGGCCACTGCCGATACGCCGGCCGTGGACGAGCGCGTGCGCGCCGCCGACATGCTCTATGCCATCGGCGAGCGCGACACGGTCTATTACTACGCCGAAGATTTCGCCAAGGAGAGCACCGACGTCGTCGCGCTCGAGGGCCTCGGCGAGCTCGCAAAGCAGCGCAACGATGCGCGCGTCATGCTGGAAGTCGGCAAGTCGGCGCTGGCGCGTGGGCTGGCGCTCGACCATTACGCCTTCCCGACCATCGGCATTCCCGAGCACAAGCAGGTGGCGCCCGCGATCGAGACCAGTGTGATCTATTCGGTGGCCCGCACCGAGAGTTCGTTCAACCAGCGCGACAAATCGGCTGCCAACGCCGTCGGGCTGATGCAGGTGACGCCGGAAGCCGGCCGCGACACCGCAAAGCGCTTCGGCGTGACCTATGACTGGGACAAGATGTGCTCCGACCCCGTCTACAATACGCAGATGGGCGCAGCCGAGCTCAGCGCGCTGCTGTCGGAATATCGCGGCAACCAGATCATGACCTTCGCCGGCTACAATGCCGGCCGCGGCCGCGTGCGTGAATGGGTGCAGACGCACGGCGACCCCAGAGATGCCAAGATCGACCCGGTCGACTGGGTCGAGCGCATCCCGCTGTCGGAGACGCGCAATTACGTCCAGCGCGTGATGGAGAACGTGCTGGTCTACCGCGCACGCTTCGAAGGCAGCGGCGCGATCGCCGGCAAGACCGACCAGCGCGTGGTGACGCAGGACGCGACCGCCAAGGCGACGCCGGTGGGATTCAGGGGAGCGGCGGAGTAGGAGCCGACCGGCCTCACTCCACCGTGATGTTCGCCGCCTTGATGATGGGCCACCACTTCGCGATCTCGGCCTTCTGCCTGATGCCGAGCGCTTCCGGCGTGAGCTGATCCTTGGGCGTCATCTCCAGGCCCTGGCTTTCGAGCTGCTTCTTCACGGCGGGATCGTTCAGCGCGTCCACGACGGCCGCGTTGAGCTTGGCGACGATCTCCTTCGGCGTGCCCTTTGGCACCCACAAGCCCGACCAGAGCGTCATGTTGAAACCTTTCAGGCCCGCTTCTTCCGCGGTCGGGATGTCGGGCGCCGAGGCGAGGCGCTTGTCGTCGGTGATGGCGTAGGCGCGGATGGTGCCGGCGCGGACCTGGTTGATGGAGTTTGAGGTCTGGTCGACGATGATGTCGATCTGCCCGGCGATGAGATCGTTCAGCGCCGGCGCAGTGCCGCGATACGGCACGTATTGCAGCTTGATGCCGGACACGCTCTCGAAATAGACGCCGGCGATGTGGCTGCCGGAGCCTGCACCCGCGGTGCCGGCCGTTGGCGGCGACGGCCGTGACTTCAGCCACTCCAGCAGCTCCTTCAGCGAGGTCGCAGGCACCGCGTTCTTGCTGACCACGATCATCGGGTTGCTCGGCAGCAGCACCACCGGCTCGAGATCGGCGACGAGGTCGTAATTGAGCTTGTAGACGGCGCCGTTCGCAACATGGGTGCCGAGATGGCCGAAGGAGATGGTGTATCCGTCAGGCGGCGAGTGGACGGCGCGCCCCACCCCGATTGAGCCGCCGGCGCCGGTGACGTTCTCGATCACCAGGGCCTGACCAAGCGACTGGCGCATCCGCTCGGCGAGCACGCGCGCCATCGCATCGGACGGGCCGCCGGCGGCGAAGGGCACGATGATGGTGATGGGGTGCGACGGATAATCGTCAGCGCGCGCGACGCCGGTGAAAGCGAGGACAGCGATCAGCCCGGCCCAGACGGCCTTGTTCATAGTGGTCTCCCGGCGATTCTTTTTCTTCACCTCGCCCCGCAAGCGGGGCGAGGGAGAAGCAAGTCAGAACTGCGTGTAGTCGATCGGCTTGTGGCGATCGAGCGTACGGTCGACCTTCGGCAGTGGGTATTTCAGGCCGGTGGCGCAGTTGAACAGCATGACGCAGTCAGTCTTCGAGACGCGGCCGTCGGCGAGGCTTTCCTTGTAAGCCGCGTAGGTCGCAGCGCCCTCGGGGCACAGCAAGAGCCCCTCCTCGCGCGCGACTTCGTTCAGCGCCGACGAGATCTTGTCGTCGTCGACCGCGATGGCAAAGCCCTTGCTCTCGCGCACGGCGCGCAGGATGAGGAAATCGCCGATCGCTTGCGGCACACGGATGCCTGATGCGATGGTGTGGGCGTCCTCCCAGCGCGTCGCATGCTCGGTGCCGGCCTCATAGGCGCGCACCATCGGCGCGCAGCCGGAGGCCTGTACCGCGACCATGCGCGGGCGCTTCGAACCGATGAAGCCGATCTTCTCCAGTTCGTCGAACGCCTTCCACATGCCGATCAGGCCGGTGCCGCCGCCGGTCGGATAGAAGATCACGTCGGGTACGTCCCAGTTCAGCTGCTCGGCAAGCTCGAGGCCCATCGTCTTCTTGCCCTCGATGCGGTACGGCTCTTTCAAGGTCGAGGTGTCGAACCAGCCGACTTTTGCTTTTCCTTCGCCGACGATCTTGCCGCAATCGTCGATATAGCCGTTGACGCGGTAGACGGTCGCGCCCTGCAGCTCGATCTCGCTGACATTCACTTCAGGCGTATCGGCCGGGCAGAAGATCGTGGTCTTGATGCCGCAAGAGGTCGCGTAGGCCGCCAGCGCCGCGCCGGCATTGCCGTTGGTCGGCATCGCCATGTGTGTGACCCCGAGCGCCTTGCCCATCGACACCGCCATGACGAGACCGCGCGCCTTGAATGAGCCGGTCGGCAGGCGGCCCTCGTCCTTGACGATGATCTCGCCGCCGCCGAGCTTCTTGCCGAGCTTGGGCAGGCGGATCAGCGGCGTCGTCACTTCGCCGAGCGAGACGATATCCCGGCATTTGCGCACCGGCAGCAGCTCGCGGTAGCGCCACATGTCGGCGGGCCGCTGGCTCAACGCATCCTTGGTCAACGCCTTCTTCACGCCCGCGAGGTCGTAGCGCACCAGCAGCGGCTTGCCGGCCTTGGAGAGGTTGTGGACCTGGTCGGCGGCGTAATGATCGCCCTCCATGGCGCATTCGAGATGCGTGACGAAGGTCGGGCGTTCGATGGTGAGATTGTCGTTGTCTTTCACAACTGTTCTTTCGTTTGAGTTAGCAGTGAGAGCTTCAATAGGAACCACCCCGCGGGGTCCGGCCTTCAGCATCGGGGTACTTGGCATCCACCGCGATATTATCGTCCCTGCAAAGGCCGGAGTACCCCCAAATAAGTAGACGATCTCCGGGACGGGCACGCGATTCGAGGTGGAGCACAAACTCTTCGTAATCGTCGAAAATGAGCATCAACGGAGCAGAGCTTCCCGCGTACAAACGGTGCTCCAGAATAATCGGCTCACGTTCGAGAATATCCCGAACCTTGGCCAGTAGTTCCGGCGCAAGGATATTGGCACCTACTTCAGACCAATCGTCACGAGCCGCCATTGCAAGCCCGCTCTAAATATTCAACACCCGGCCGTACGCATCCAGCACGGCTTCCTTCATCATCTCCGACAGGGTCGGATGCGGGAATACCGTGTGCATCAGCTCTTCTTCCGTCGTCTCCAGGTTCATGGCGACGACGTAGCCCTGGATCAGCTCGGTGACCTCGGCGCCGACCATGTGCGCACCAAGGAGCTGGCCGGTCTTCTTGTCGAAGATCACCTTGACGAGGCCCTGGTCCTCGCCGAGCGCGATCGCCTTGCCGTTGCCGACGAAGGGGAATCGGCCGACGCGGATCTCGCGGCCGCTCTCTTTCGCCTTGGCTTCGGTCAGACCGACGGAGGCAACCTGCGGATGGCAATAGGTGCAGCCCGGGATCATCAGCTTGTCCATGGGATGCGGATGCAGGCCCTTGATCGCCTCGATGCAGATCACGCCCTCATGCTCGGCCTTGTGGGCGAGCATCGGGGGGCCCGCGACGTCGCCGATGGCGTAGATGCCGGGAACGTTGGTCTTGCCGTAGCCGTCGATCACGATGCAGCCGCGGTCGGTTTTGACGCCAAGCTTTTCAAGGCCGAGATTCTCGATATTGCCGACGACGCCGACGGCCGAGATCACTCGCTCGAACTCAGATGTGACGGGCTTGCCCTTGCCGTCGTCGATGGTGGCGACGACGCTGTCGGCCTTCTTCTCGAGCTTCGTCACCTTGGTCGAGGACATGATCTTGATGCCCTGCTTCTCCAGGCGCTTGCGCGCAAGGCCCGCGATCTCGGCGTCCTCGACGGGGAGAATCTGCGGCAGCACCTCGACGACGGTGACGTCGGAGCCCATGGTGTGGAAGAACGAAGCGAACTCGATGCCGATCGCGCCGGAGCCGACCACCAGCAGCGACTTCGGCATCCGCTCAGGCACCATCGCTTCGAAATAGGTCCAGATCAGTTTCTTGTCGGGCTCGAGGCCCGGCAGCACGCGCGGCCGCGCGCCGGTGGCGACGATGATGTGCTTGGCCTGATAAGCCCCCTCGCCCAGCGAGCCCTTCGGGCCCTCGACGTCGGACTTCTTCACGGTGATCTTCCCGGGCGCATCGATCGAGGCGGCGCCCCAGATCACGCTGACCTTGTTCTTCTTCATCAGGAAGCCGACGCCGTCGTTCAGCCGCTTGGAGACGCCGCGCGAGCGCTGCACCACGGCCTTCGGGTCGAACGAGACCTTTTCGGCCGACAGGCCGTAATCCCCGGCGTGCTGCATGTAGTGGTAGATCTCGGCAGAACGCAGCAGCGCCTTGGTCGGGATGCAGCCCCAGTTCAGGCAGATGCCGCCGAGATAGGATTTCTCGACGATCGCGGCCTTGAAGCCGAGCTGGGCAGCGCGGATCGCGGTGACATAGCCGCCGGGGCCGGAGCCGATGATGATGACGTCGAAGGATGTGTCGGCCATGCTGGCTCCCATTCAACTGAACTTCGTAGGGTGGGCAAGCGAAGCGTGCCCACCGCCTTCCAACACCAAGAAAAGGTGGGCACGGCGCGTTGCGCCTTTGCCCACCCTACGGATTCACGCCTCGCGGCTCAGACCATCATCATGACGGGATTTTCGATCAGCTGCTTGAACGCGCCGATCAGCTCGGCGCCGAGCGCGCCGTCGATGGCGCGGTGATCGCAGGACAGCGTCACGCTCATCATGTTTGCGATCTCGATCTTGCCGCCGCGCACGACCGGGCGCTCCTCGCTGGTGCCGACCGCGAGGATCGTGGCATGCGGCGGGTTGATCACGGCGGTGAAGTGGCTGATGCCGAACATGCCGAGATTGGAGACCGCCGTGGTGCCGCCCTGGTATTCCTCCGGCTTCAGCTTGCGCGAACGGGCGCGCGCGGCAAAATCCTTCATCTCGTTGGAGATGGTCGAGAGCGTCTTGGTCTCGGCCTTGCGGATGATCGGCGTGATCAGCCCGCCCGGCATCGCCACGGCGACGCCGACATCGGAATGGTGGTGCTTGACCATGCCGCTTTCGGTCCAGCTGACGTTGCAGTTCGGGATCTTCTGCAGCGCCACCGCCATCGCCTTGATGACGAAGTCGTTGACCGAGATCTTGTAGAGCGGCTTCTTCTCCTTGTCCTTGGGAGCTGCCGCATTGATCTCCTCGCGCGCGGCGAGCAGCTTGCCGATGTCGCAGTCGATGGTGAGGTAGAAGTGCGGGACGTTCTGGATCGACGCGGTCAGGCGCTGCGCGATCGTGCGGCGCATGCCATCGTGCGGGACGACCTCGTAGGAGCCGGGCTCGAACAGCGACAGGATCTGCTTGTCCGACATCGTCGGTGCGATTGAGGGCGCACCGGCGGACGGGGCTGCGGCAGGCGCCTTGAGGCCCTTGCCCGATTTGGCCTGCTCGACGTCGCGTGCAACCACGCGGCCGTGCGGGCCGGTGCCTGTGACCATCGAGACATCGATGCCGGCTTCCTTGGCAAGACGGCGTGCCAGCGGTGATGAGAACACACGCGCCGCGTGGCCGTTGCTCTGCGCGGCGGGTGCGGCAGCTTGTGCCGCCGGAGCAGCAGCAGGCGCCGGCGCAGCCTTGGGTGCGGCCGGCGCAGCAGCGGGAGCCTCAGCGGCCTTCGGCGGTGCGGCCGAAGCGCTGGGCTTGGCGGCACCTGCAGCCTTCACGTCCTCGCCTTCACCGGCAAGCACCGCGATCACGTCGTTGACGGGGACGTCCTGCGTGCCCTCGGGCACGAGGATCCTGGCGATCGTGCCCTCGTCGATGGCCTCGACCTCCATGGTGGCCTTGTCGGTCTCGATCTCGGCGATGACATCGCCTGACTTGACCTTGTCGCCTTCCTTCTTCAGCCACTTGGCGAGGTTGCCCTTCTCCATCGTCGGCGAAAGAGCGGGCATCAGGATGTTGATGGGCATGCTGACCTCACGAAGATCTTCTCAAAACGTCGTCCCCGGGAGCGAGGACGAACAGACCAGGTTTTAGTTGCCGATGTCGCCTTGCCACAGGCGCTCATTGGCAGGAATGGAACGCCAATTCTTCATCATGGTGATGGAGCGGTCGTCGGCAAGGTCGATCCAGGGAATCCCGAACTTGTCGAGAATGTCCTTGGAGCCCTCGAAGGTGACGGACTCGCCGATCACCACCAGCTTGACTTTGAACAGACCGAGCGCGCCGGCACACATCGAGCATGGCGACAGCGTGGTGTACATGACCGTGTCGTGGAACGAGATCGCGCCGGCTTCGCGCAGGCAGCTCATCTCGCCATGAAGGATCGGATTGTTCTCCTGCACGCGGTTGTTGTGGCCGCGAGCGATGATCTTGTTGTCGCGCGTCAGCACGGCGCCGATCGGCAGGCCGCCTTGCGCGATCGAGGCCTCCGCTTCGCGGATCGCCTCCAGCATGAAATCGAAATGATAGGATTCGATCGCCACAGTCAGTGTCCCTTTCCGCGCGGCGTCGTGGTCCCGGTGTCGGTCGGACGCTCGATCTCGGCCTGGAACATCTCGAGGATCCGGTTCAGCGCGTCCTCCTCGGTGTATTCGCTCTCGCGCGCATAGGCGCGCGCGGCGTGGCGGGCGAGATCGACCAGCAGCAGGCCCCACATGTCGGGCTCCTCGAAGGCCCGCTGGAACGCCATCGACAGCCCGCCATCCAGCACGAACACGCGCAGGATCTCGACCGCATCATCGCGGGTCATGACGTCGGGCGGCAGTGGCTGCTCCTTCGGGCCCGCCATGACCTACCTGTAGCAGACGGCTTTGGCGGCCTCGACGACTTCCGCAGCCGACGGCAGCGCGAGCTTCTCCAGGTTCGCCGCATAAGGCATCGGCACGTCCTTGCCGGACACGCGCGCAACCGGCGCATCCAGATAGTCGAAGGCGTGCTCCATGATGCGCGCGGCGATCTCGGCGCCGACGCCGCTCTGCGCCCAGCCCTCTTCCACCGTGACGGCACGCCCGGTCTTCTTGACCGAGTTGATGATGGTCTCGGTATCCATCGGGCGCAGCGTGCGCAGATCGATCACCTCGGCCTCGATGCCCTCCTTGGCGAGCTCGTCGGCGGCCTTCAACGCGTAGGTCATGCCGTTCGACCACGAGATGATGCTGACGTGGGTCCCTGCGCGCACGATGCGCGCCTTGCCGATCGGAATCACGAAATCGTCGAGCTTCGGCACCTCGCCAGTGTGACCGTAGAGCACCTCGTTCTCGAGGAAGATCACCGGGTTGGGATCGCGGATCGCGGCCTTGAGCAGGCCCTTGTAATCGGCGGCCGAGAACGGCGCGACGACCTTGAGGCCCGGCACGTTCGAATACCAGGCCGAGTAATCCTGGCTGTGCTGGGCGGCCACGCGCGCGGCCGCGCCGTTCGGACCGCGAAACACGATCGAGCAGCCCATCTGGCCGCCGGACATGTAGAGCGTCTTGGCCGCGGAGTTGATGATCTGGTCGATCGCCTGCATGGCGAAGTTGAAGGTCATGAACTCGACGACCGGCTTCAAACCGGTCATCGCGGCGCCGACGCCGACGCCGGCAAAGCCGTGCTCGGTGATCGGGGTGTCGATCACGCGCCTGGGCCCGAACTCCTGCAGCAGGCCTTGGGTGACCTTGTAGGCGCCCTGATATTCGGCGACTTCTTCGCCCATCACGAAGACATCCGCATCGCGGCGCATCTCTTCGGCCATCGCGTCGCGCAGCGCTTCGCGGATGGTCTGGGTGATCATCTCGGTGCCGGCGGGCACTTCCGGATCGGGCGCGGCGACAGACTGCGGCGCCGGTGTAGCCTTTGAGTCCGAAGCCTTGGGCGCAGGCGCTTCCGCCTTGGCGGCGGCAGGCGGCGCGGACTCCGCAGCCGGCGCGGGCGCCTTGGCAAGATCGGCGGCGCTTTCGCCATCAGCGAGGATCGTCGCGATCGGCGTGTTGACGGGAACGTCGGCGGTACCCTCGGCGATCAGGATTTTGCCGAGCGTGCCCTCATCGGTCGCCTCGACCTCCATGGTGGCCTTGTCGGTCTCGATCTCGGCGATCACGTCGCCGGACTTGATCGTCTCGCCCTCTTTTTTCAGCCATTTGGCGAGGTTGCCTTTTTCCATCGTGGGCGACAACGCGGGCATCAGCACTTGAATTGGCATATCGACTCCAAAGAAAGCTTGCGCGCGTTTAGCGGTAGATGTCGGTCCAGAGCTCGGCGGCTTCCGGCTCGGGATCATGCTGGGCAAAGTCGGCGGAGGCGTTGACGATGTCACGCACCTCGGCATCGATCGCCTTGAGGTCGGCCTCGCTCACCTTCGCCGCAAGCAGGCGGTTGCGCACCTGCTCGATCGGGTCCTGGTCGTGCCGGACTTTCTCGACCTCCTCACGCGTGCGGTATTTTGCCGGGTCGGACATCGAATGGCCGCGATAGCGGTAGGTCTGCATTTCCAGGATGAAGGGGCCCTTGCCGGCGCGGCACCAGGCCGCCGCCTCGTCACCCGCAGCCTTGACGGCGCGGACGTCCATGCCGTCGACCTGCTTGCCGGGAATGTTGAAGGACACGCCGCGCTTGGAGAAATCCTGCTGCGCCGAGGCGCGCGAGACCGCGGTGCCCATGGCGTAGCGGTTGTTCTCGATGACGTAGATCACCGGCAGCTTCCAGAGCTCCGCCATGTTGAAGCTCTCGTAGACCTGGCCCTGGTTGGCCGCGCCGTCGCCGAAATAGGTGACGCTGACATTGCCGTTGCTGCGATAATTGTTGGCGAAAGCAAGCCCGGTGCCGAGCGAGACCTGCGCGCCGACGATGCCGTGGCCGCCGTAGAAGTGCTTCTCCTTGCTGAACATGTGCATGGAGCCGCCCTTGCCCTTGGAATAGCCACCGCGGCGTCCCGTGAGCTCGGCCATCACGCCGTTGGCTTCCATGCCGGTCGCAAGCATGTGACCGTGGTCGCGATAGCCGGTGATGACCTGATCGCCCTCCTTCAGGGCCATCTGCATGCCGACCACCACGGCCTCCTGGCCGATATAGAGGTGGCAGAAGCCGCCGATCGCACCCATACCGTAGAGCTGGCCGGCCTTTTCCTCGAACCGCCGGATCAGGAGCATGTCGCGGAGCGCCTTCAGCTCTTGCTCCCTCGTGAACTCCGGGGGCGAACCGCCGTTGGTCTTGTCCTGCTCAGCGCTTGCGGCGGCTTTCTTCGGTGCGGCCATGGGAATTCCGGGTCAGAGAAATCTAAGTCCTCTCTAACCTAACTCAATCGCGTGTGAAAGCACTGCAGCGGCATGCCACGACTTTCATTATGCCGCACTGCAACGTGGCCGAAATTTTGCAAAACCTTTGGCGCGGATCAGGCAACATTAGCTCCGCGCCATCGAGAGCCCTGCACGCAGACGAGGCAACGACAATCGGACACGCATATCTCGGGTGCTGAATTCCGATGCGTGTCCGATTCGAAGCACTGGGCTTACCAACCGAGCTCGCGCAGATACGCCGCTCGGGCGGCAACGCCGGTGTGCGTGAAGTCGGTGAAGACCCCATCGACGCCGAGACGGAAGAATTTGAGATATTCCTGGGCGGGATCGGCGTGATAGTCGGCTGCGAGATATTTCTTCTCGTTCCGGAACGTGAAGACGTGCACGAACAGGCCGAGCTTGTGCGCGTCGGCGATCAGGCTGGTCGCCTCCTGCGTCGAGGCGTCCGGCGCCGATCCCTTGTAGGGCGTGCCGTCGGCGTTGGCGCTCCTCCACAGCACGACCTTGAGTGGCACGATATAGGCCTTCCACGGGCCGATGCCGTCGGCATATGTCTTGATCTCAGCCAGGCCCTCAGGGGTCAGCATCGCGTCATAGAGGCGCGCATCGCCCGCAACCGTCCAGTCGAACGGACGGGAATTGGTGATGTTGTTGAGCAGCACCTTGCCGGTCTTGAAGTCGATGCCGTTGCCGTCGATGAGCTGGACCTGCCGCGTCTGAAGGCCATGGCTGCGCATATATTTCAGGCTGCCCGGCTCGAAGCTCTGAACGAAGATAGGCGCGTCCTTGGAGTTGAGGTCGTTGTCCTTGATGATCTTGATCAGGGCATCTTCGAGCGGACGGCTTCCCGGCGCGCCGCAGCCGTTTGCGATGGCTTGGGCATTGTTCCAGGTCGGGTTCTTGGTTTCCGGATAGACCAGGATGGGACGCCCCGTCTCCTTGCTCTTCGCCTTGGCGATGTCGATTATGTCCTGGAAGCTGATGACAGGGAATTTGCCGTTGAAGATCCTGGGCCGCTCGTTGGCCGCATCGTAGGTGGTGCCGCCGATCCACTGCTTCAGCTCGGCCATGGTGAAATCGGTGATCGACCAGTCGTTGGTGTGATCCTCACCGTCGACGATCAATGATTTCAGCACCGATTTGGGATCGGCGGGATCAGTGAGGTCGACGAGGTAGTCGGCGGGCGTGCCTGCGGCAGCCGGTGCCTTGACGCGCACACCTGATACGGTGCGTTTACGCGCCGCGACCGCCGGATTGGTCTTCGCGACTTCGGCGACGTTGGTGTTGTCGGCCAGCCAGGGGTTGTGGCGCGCAACCAGAACGCAATCCTTGGTGAGGTGCAGATCCTCTTCCAGCGCGTCGGTTCCGAGCGCCGCGGCGAGCTCATAGGATGCCTCGGTCTCTTCGGGCACCAGGCCCGGCACGCCGCGATGTCCGAGGATCAGCGGCGCCTTGCCGTCAACGGTCAGGAAGGGTTTTGCGCGGGCCGGGGTGGTCTGCGCCAGAGACATCGACGGCGCAAGAGACACCAGGGCCGCCACACCGAGCAGCATCGCTCCGACATGTATCTTCCGCTGCAAAGGATTGGTCGTCATGGCCGCGCCTCCGTCTGTACCTGGCATCGCGTCGAGCGCGATCGGACTGCCGTCTTGTCTCAATTGTCTGACAGACGGATGACGGCGGGTCGGGCGGTCACGGATCTGCACAGGCGGCGCCGCGACGCCGCCGCCTGTGTCTCCCCATTCGGGACCTGCCGATCAGAAGAAGCCGAGCTTCTTCGGGCTGTAGCTGACCAGCAGGTTCTTGGTCTGCTGGTAGTGATCGAGCATCATCTTGTGGGTCTCGCGACCGACGCCCGACTGCTTGTAGCCGCCGAACGCCGCATGGGCGGGATAGGCATGGTAGCAATTGGTCCAGACCCGGCCAGCCTGGATTTCCCGGCCGAAGCGGTAGCAGCGATTGGCATCGCGGCTCCAGACACCAGCCCCCAAGCCATAGAGCGTATCGTTGGCGATCGCGAGCGCATCGTCATCAGTCTTGAAGGTCGTGACGGAGACGACTGGGCCGAAGATCTCCTCCTGAAAAATCCGCATCTTGTTGTGGCCTTCGAACACGGTCGGCTGGACGTAAAAACCACCAGAGAGATCGCCGCCGAGCTCGGCCCGTCCGCCGCCAGCGAGCACCTTGGCACCTTCCTGCTTGCCGATGTCGATATAGGACAGGATCTTGGCGAGTTGCTCGCCAGAGGCCTGCGCACCGATCATGGTGTCGGCCGCGCGCGGATCGCCCTGCTTGATGGCCGCGACGCGCTTCAGCGCCCGCTCCATGAAGCGGTCGTAGATGTCGGCGTGCACCAGTGCGCGGCTCGGACAGGTGCAGACCTCGCCCTGGTTCAGCGCGAACATGACAAAGCCTTCGATCGCCTTGTCGAAGAAGTCGTCGTCTTCAGCGGTGACGTCCTTGAAGAAGATGTTCGGCGACTTGCCGCCAAGCTCCAGTGTGACGGGGATGAGGTTCTGGCTGGCATATTGCATGATCAGCCGGCCGGTCGTGGTCTCGCCGGTGAAGGCGATCTTGGCAATGCGCGGGCTCGAGGCGAGCGGCTTGCCGGCCTCCAGGCCGAAACCGTTGACGATGTTGAGCACGCCTGATGGCAAGAGATCGCCGATGATCTCGGCCCACACCATGATCGAGGCCGGCGTCTGCTCGGCAGGCTTCAGCACGACGCAATTGCCGGCGGCAAGCGCCGGCGCGAGCTTCCAGCAGGCCATCAGCAGCGGGAAGTTCCAGGGAATGATCTGGCCGACGACCCCGAGCGGCTCGTGAAAATGATAGGCGATGGTGTCGTGGTCGATCTCGCCGATCGAGCCTTCCTGGGCACGCACGACGCCTGCGAAATAGCGGAAGTGGTCGATGGCGAGCGGCAGGTCGGCAGCGCGGGTCTCGCGGATCGGCTTGCCATTGTCCCAGGTCTCGGCGACCGCGAGGCGCTCGAGATTTTCTTCCATGCGGTCGGCGATGCGATTGAGGATCGCTGCGCGTTCGGCAACGCTGGTGCGTCCCCACGCGCCCTTCGCTGCATGCGCGGCATCGAGGGCCGCTTCGACGTCCTGCGCGTCGGAGCGCGCGATCTTGCAGACGATCTTGCCGTTGACGGGCGAAGCGTTGTCGAAATACTTGCCCGCGATCGGCGCGACGAATTTGCCGCCGATGAAATTGTCGTAGCGTTCGGCGAACGGACTCTGGGTGACGCCGAGGAATTCCACCTTGTTCATTGATCACTCCCATGTTGATGTTTGCGCAAATCGTCGTGTGTTCACGACTTGCGCCAACGATCTCGCGGGAGGTGGATTCTGTCAGCCCGGGCGGGAACGATGGAAGAGCGGACCTGTCGCAGTTCTGCGACAGTCAGTGTTTCAGGTCGAAGCGCTTCAGCTTCCGGTGTAGCGTCGCGCGACTGACGCCGAGGGCCTTGGCCGCCGCCGAGACATTGCCGCCGGCGCGGAGCAGAGCCCGCTGCAACACCGCACGCTGGCCGCCGGCGAGGTGATCATGCGCGACATCGCCGCCAAGCAGATCGCCCGCAGGGACCGGCTGCAACGCCCTGCCCGGCGCGATCCCGAGCGCTGCGCGAGCGGTCCGGGTCGCACCGATCACGAGATCGTCCGCATCGACCGCGACGAGTCCAATGGACTGGCCGTCCGGTCCTTGCGTCAGCACGATGCGGGCATGCGCGAAGGCGCGGCGAAACAAATCGGCCTCGATGCGCCTCGCCGCCTCACCCGCCGCCAGCGCGATCAGGTTGGAGAACGCATCGGTGCGATCGGCGCGGCAGGAGGAGACGTCGAGCACGCCGGCAAAGGCCGCCTCGTGGTCATAGATCGGCACCGCCGTGCAGCTCAAAAGCGTGTTGCGGGTGAAGAAATGCTGATCGCGGTCGATCGTCAGCGGGCGCTGCTCGACGACGCAGGTGCCGATGCCGTTGGTGCCCTCGTGTTCCTCGCTCCAGAGCGCGCCAGTCCACAGGCCCCAGGATTCAAACGTCGCATCGTCGGCCGGCGTGCCGCGGCGGTCGACCGGAACGCCCTTACCGTCTGCGAGCAGCACGCAACAGCCGGCCGCACCAACCGCCTGATAGAGCCGGTCCATGGCGCCTTGCGCGGCCGCCAGCAGTGGCGCGATGCGCTCACGCGCCTGTCGCAGCTCGGCGTCGCTCAGCCGCAGCGGCGCGCTGCGGCCGGAGGGATCGAGATGATGCAATCGGGATGAACGGCACCACGAGGCCACGAGCGCGGACCGAGCCGCCTGGCCTGATGCAATGGCGGCTTCGACACGAGCCGCGTGATGCCGGGGCATTGACCCATCCATCACCGTTTCCTCCGGACAGCAGTCTAGGCAGCGCCTCGCAAATCCAGATTGATCTCCGTCAACCTTCGGCGGCATCGCCCGGACAAGCAATCTGCCCTCGTCACGCCGCCGTCAAGGTGGCGGACTGGTCGCGGATCTACGACCTTCGGAATAGTCGGGGGCTGCTTTCGCGCGCCGTTTCGAATGCTGCGGAAGGCGCTAGTTCTGCGGGATCATCCGAACGAGATCATGCGGATTGACATAGTCGAGCTGGAACCGGGCCCGCTCGTCCAGCATGTCAGGGTCGATCTTCTCGGTGCGCAACAGCGACACGCGCTGCTCGCTGCGAGCACGCTCGCGCTTGAGCTGGGCGAGCTCGCTGGTCAGCGCGATGATCTCCTGGTCGAGTTCCTGGCGGGCGTTGAGGCCGTACTTGCCGGTGTAGGCGTTGACCCCGAAATAGCCGACGATCGCGGCCGCCATCGCATAGAGGGCGAGACCGGTCAGGATCGATTTGAGGCGGGCGCGGGAGACCATGATGGCAAGATGGGCCAGCTTGGTTAAGGGAGTGCTAACCGCGCTTCTATCCACACCGCCAACCACGATCGTCATGCCCGGCCTTGTGCCGGGCATCCACGTTCTTCCTCGCCGCGGGCCAAGACGAGGATGGCCGGGTCAAGCCCGGCCATGACGGAGATTTTGGTGTCAGCCTTACCCGTGATGCTTCGCCACGTGCGCGGCGAACGCATCGATATAGGCCTGGAGCACGCCCTTCAGCGAGTCCTTGGTCAGATTGCCCTCGGCGTCAAAAGCATCGCCGACCGCGTTCAGATAGGCCTCGGGCTGCTGCAGGATCGGGCCGGAGATGCCCGGCAGGATGTGCTGCAGCGCCTTCGCAGCGCTGACACCACCGAGCGGGCCCGGCGAGTTCGAGATGATGCCGACCGGCTTGCCGTTGAACGAGCTCTTGCCATACGGGCGCGAGGCGACGTCGATGGCGTTCTTGAGCACGCCCGGGATCGCGCGATTGTATTCGGGAGTGACGAAGATGACGCCGTCGGACTTCTGCAGCTTCTCGCGGAAGGCCAGCCAGTCGGCGGGCGGCGCGCCCTCGAGGTCCTGGTTGAAGAACGAGATGCCGGCGGGGGTGATGACCTCGAGCTTGAGTGAGCCAGGTGCGAGCTTTGCGAGCGCATGGGCGATCTTCAGCGAGAAGCTGTCCTTGCGCAGGCTGCCGGCGATCACGACGATGTTGTAGGCCATCAGATTATCCTTGGTTTGTTCTCGAAGCCTTGAGGGGGAAGTGCCCGCGGCACTTAAGCGATCCGGGCCAATGGATGCAAGTGCATGGACCGGTCCGATTTGGAAACGCTGCGTTTCCTAGAAGCAGATGCTCGCCCAAAACAATCGGGCCGCCAAGCGGCGGCCCGATCTCTCGTGCAAATCTGCAAATGGATCAGATCGTCGGATTCCAGGCCGAGGGGATCAGGCGATATTTCGCGCCGTCCTTCTCGACATGACCGACCGAGGGGAAAGTGAAGTGGAAGCCGACCACCGTCGCCTTCTCCGCAGCCGCCATGTCCAGGAACTTGTGACGCGTTTCCTGGGCCATCGCGGGATCATTGTCGAACGCCACATGCCAGTCCGGATTGCGCAGGAAGAACTCCGGAATGTTGGTGACGTCGGACTGGATCAGCACCTTCTTGTCGCCCGAGGCAACCGCAAACGAAGTGTGACCGGGCGTATGGCCCGGGGTTGCGATCGAGGTGATACCCGGCGCGACCTCCTTGCCCCACTCGTACTTCGTCACCTTGGACTCCAGGCCCGCGAAGGTCTTCTTCACGTTCGCGAAGTAGTTCTTCGTCATCTCGTTCGGAGCCTTGGCCGCGTTCTCGTCGCTCTCCCAAAACTCCCAGTCCTTCACCGGCACCATGATCTCGGCATTCGGGAAGGCAAGTCCTCCGTCGGCCAGACGGATGCCATTGGTGTGGTCGGGATGCAGATGCGACAGCAGCACGATGTCGATGCTCTTGGGGTCGACGCCTGCGGCCTGCAGATTTTGCAGGGTGCGGCCGACCGCGCCCTTGCTCGGCTCCAGATTGGCAACGCCGTTGCCGGTATCGATCAGCACCAGCTTGGAGCCGGTGTTGATCAGCTGCGGGTTGAACGGCACCGTGACCATGCCCTTGGGCATGTAGACGGCGTCGGCGGCCGCGAGCGCCTCTTCCTTCGGAACGTTGACGACGAACTTGTCCGGCATCGGGAAGCTGCGGGCACCGTCATTGATCGAGGTGCACTCGAAGCTGCCGACCTTGTAGCGGTAGAAGCCCGGCGCCTGCGCACCGGCTTGCGGCACTGCGGCATTGGCGGTGGAGGGCCGGAATCCGGTCAAGGCGGCTGCGCCGATGGCAGCCGTGCCCACGAGCAGATGACGGCGAGAGAGATCGGTCATGAAGTTGTCCCCTTCTGAGCGCGCGTTGCGGTTTTCCCGCTTTCAACGCGGCGGAATAATCTCCCGCTTCGCTCAGAAGGCAAGACGTCTTTTGGGTGACCTGCGCTCGCAGATCACGATTATTTATTTGGGTTGATGAGGAATTTTTCGCCGGTGGCGCGTTTGGCATATGCTGCGATGTTGGCGGGATCGAGCGCCTCCTGCAGCGACACCACCTTGGTGTAGTGGCTGGCAAACGTCGTCTTCAGTTCGCTCACGACACGCTGGCGCAACCGTCCGATGTCGGCAGGTCCGATCTTCTGCAGGAACGGGGTCAAGAGCCAGCCGCCGACGCCCCAGGCCATGCCGAATCCGCGCGGCAGCTCGATCGGACGGATATCGAGCCCGCCGTAGACATAGACCTGCTTGTGCACGCTGGAGCCGTAACGGCTGTATTCCTTCGCGGTCTTGTTGATCGCGATTTCCATGCAGTTGAGGATGTCGCCGGCGAGCTTGCCGCCGCCGATCGCATCGAAGGCGATGGTGGCACCGGTCTCGACCAGCGCATTGGTGAGATCGTCGAGAAAGCCCGGCTTGCTGGAATCGACGACGTGCTTGGCGCCGATCTTCTTCAGGATGTCCGCCTGCTCCTGGCTGCGCACGATGTTGACGAGCGGAATGCCGTCCTTGATGCAGATCTTGTTCAGCATCTGGCCGAGATTGGAGGCGGCCGCGGTGTGCACTAGCGCCTTGTGGCCTTCACGCCGCATCGTCTCGGTCATGCCGAGAGCGGTGAGCGGATTGACGAACCAGGACGCGCCCTCGGCCGCGCTCGTGCCCTCGGGCAGCGGCTGGCAGTCCCGCGCCTTCAACGTGCGGTACTGCGCGTACATCGCGCCGCCGATCATCGCGACGGTCTTGCCCATCAGCGCCTTCGCAGCGTCCGACGAGCCGGTCTTGATGACGATTCCGGCGCCCTCATTGCCGACAGGCAAGGACTGGTCGAGCCGCGCGCCCATGGCGCGCATCGCACCGTCAGGCACCTTGGCTGTGATAACGGGCGCCTCCTTCGTACCTGATGCCTTGGCCGTGCTCATGTCGGCCGCGCCGACCAGCAGGCCTAGGTCGGACGGGTTGATCGGCGCAGCCTCGATGCGGACGACGACCTCGTCGTCCGCGGGCTCGGGGGTCGGCACGTCCAGAAGCGAGATCTCGAGCTCACCGCTCGTCTTGATCAGCGAACGCAGTTGCAGTCCGGTCTTGCCGTCGCTCATGTCGATCCTCCCGTGTCCTGTTGAGGCGCCGGCTTATGCCAGCGCCTTCAGTGCCGCCTTGCCGCCGTACAGCGCCTGCTTGCCGAGCTGCTGCTCGATACGGAGGAGCTGGTTGTATTTGGCGGTGCGATCGGAACGTGCAAGGGAGCCGGTCTTGATTTGACCGCAGTTCGTGGCGACCGCGAGGTCGGCGATGGTGGAATCTTCGGTCTCGCCGGAGCGGTGTGACATGACGGAGGTATAGCCGGCCTTGTGCGCCATCTCGACGGCGGCGAGCGTTTCGGTCAGCGTGCCGATCTGGTTGACCTTGATCAGGATCGAATTGGCGCGACCGGCCTTGATGCCTTCGGCGAGGCGCTTGACGTTGGTGACGAAGAGATCGTCGCCGACCAGCTGGCACTTGTTGCCGATCAGGTCGGTGAGCTCCTTCCAGCCATCCATGTCGTCTTCCGACATGCCGTCCTCGATGGTGACGATCGGATAGCGGCCGACGAGATCTGCAAGGTACTTGGCCTGCTCGGAGATCGAGCGGGTCTTGCCCTCGCCTTCATAGACATACTTGCCGTCCTTGAAGAACTCGGTCGAGGCGCAGTCGAGGCCGATCACGATGTCGGAGCCTGCCTTGTAGCCGGCCTTGCCGATGGCGTTCATGACGAATTCGAGCGCAGCGTCCGCCGAAGGCAGGTTCGGAGCGAAGCCGCCCTCGTCGCCGACATTGGTGTTGTGGCCGGCCTTCTTCAGCTCCGACTTCAGCGTGTGGAACACTTCCGCGCCGTAGCGCAGGCCCTCGGCGAAGGAGGACGCACCGACGGGCAGGATCATGAATTCCTGGAAGTCGATCGGGTTGTCGGCGTGAACGCCGCCATTGATGATGTTCATCATCGGCACCGGCAGGAGGCGTGCCGAGGTGCCACCGACGTAACGATAGAGCGGCATGTCGAGCGAGTTCGCGGCCGCCTTGGCGCAGGCCAGCGAAACGCCGAGGATCGCGTTGGCACCAAGCCGACTCTTGTTCGGCGTGCCGTCGAGATCGATCATGATCTGATCGATCTGGGCCTGCTGCTCGACATCGAGACCGCTCAGCGCCTCGAAGATCTCGCCGTTGACGGCGCCGACCGCCTTGGTGACGCCCTTGCCGAGATAGCGGGCCTTGTCGCCGTCGCGCAGCTCGACAGCCTCATGAGCGCCGGTGGAGGCGCCTGACGGCACCGCGGCACGGCCAAGCGCGCCATCTTCCAGCACGACGTCGACCTCGACGGTGGGGTTGCCGCGGCTATCGAGGATTTCGCGTCCGATGATGTCGATGATGGCGGTCATGAGGGCCTCTTTTCGGGGAACAAACGGGGGCAGTTGGCGGTGCTTCTACCGCAATGCATCGAAGCGGAAAAGGCCGGGTGACGGCCGCGCCACGATTGGCTATGAGGACCGCATGTCGAAAAAACCAAGCAAATCGAAGACCTCACCCAGCCTGCAGCTCGGCCGTGCCGTGGAATGGCCTGATGCGCCCGAGAAGGCGAAGCTTGACCGCGTGCCCAATCCGCAAGCCGGGACCGATTATCTGGTCCGTTTCACCGTGCCGGAATTCACCTCGCTCTGCCCGGTGACGGGCCAGCCCGATTTCGCCCATCTCATGATCGACTACGCGCCAGGCCAGTGGCTGCTGGAGTCAAAATCCCTGAAGCTCTACATCGCGAGCTTCCGCAACCATGGTGCCTTCCACGAGGACTGCACGGTGATGATCGGCAAGCGCATCGCGAGCGAGATCAAGCCGAAATGGCTGCGCATCGGAGGCTACTGGTACCCCCGCGGCGGCATCCCGATCGACGTGTTCTGGCAGACCGGCCGCGTGCCGAAGGGCCTGTGGGTGCCCGAGCAAGGCGTCGCGCCATATCGCGGGCGGGGGTAGTTGGGGACCAGCGCCGACGGTTCGACGGACTCGATCAACCGCGCTCTGTCGTCCGCGCGAACCGTTGACGTCTCCGACGTGAGATCGATTCTCTCATTCCGTAGCCGGCGCCGAAGCCAAAGGCGAACGTTGCAAGCAGTATCAACAATCCAGCCATCGTATCCCTCAGCACGAACCGTAGGTCGAACTGGGATGCCTCCGCAAGATTAGTAGAAATACCAGCGAAGTCCGGTTGGACTTAACGTTATCTGTAATTCCTGATGCGCACTCCCGAAACGCTGCCACGTCGCTTCCACTCGCCAACCTGATGCGAGTGGACGCCTCAAAGACTGTAGTCTGCCTCGAAACCATCTCCCCGATGCCGCAACCCGCGCCGCGACCAAATATTGCGAAAGCGATCAAGGGCCCAATCAAGGGCACGGTCAAAGATTGTTAGGTAACAGCGCGGATTTGAGGTCTCGGCCGTCCCCTTTTGTTCTTTGTTTCGGTCGTTGAGTCTTGGCGGATGGCAAACTCGTCAAGTCCCTTGCCGTTTCTCATCGCTTGTTTAAGCCACTTGGGTTGCAATCCGCGGCCGGCCCAGGTTTGAGTGGGATCATCGGGATTTCTGAATTTTGGTGCCAGCCTTGCGCCCTTGCGCTTTGCAGTCTTCGCAGGCGAGCGAAGAGGCAGGCCACGAGCGTGGCGACCCTGCGAAATTACGTTCAGCCTCCTGTCGATTTCGAGCATCTGCGCTCGCATTTTAGCGATCAGCGCAACCTGGACCTCCTGGTAGAGATGCCAAAGCTCGTCTGCCGACAACCCCAAAATCTGCTGCTTCAACATGGGAGGTTCGCACCCTACCGGATTTAGGAACATACAAATTCACGATCTCATTGCGAATTCGACAACAAAGACTGCCGTTAGCGCATTGAGGTCCGTGCATGCCGACTCATTTGTGTCATTCAATTGACGATCATCGATCGTTTCCCTGACACAGGACTGACATCAGCTATCGAATATCGGCAATCGAAGTCCGATCTTCGCCTCCCTCAGGGGGCGCGCGCAATTCTCGTTGCAGAGAACGGCGGCCGTCGGCCGGGCCGTCACTTACGCCACTTCCCTCACCCTGGTGATGAAGCTGTCCACCTCGCCCGTCAGCGAGCTCGACTGGCTCGACAGGTCGGCGGCGGCCTTCAGCACGCCGGTGGCGGCGCGGCCGGTCTCGTTGGCAGCCGACGAGACGGTTGCGATGTTGCGGGTCACGGTCGACGTCGCTTCCGCCGTGTGCTGCACGGTGTTGGCGATTTCGGCGGTGGCCTTGTTCTGCTCCTCGATCGCGGCGGCGATGACCCGGTTGATGCTCGAGACTTCCTCGATGGTCTTGACGATACCGTCGATGGCGGAGACCGCCTTCTGCGTCGCGCCCTGGATCTCGGTGATCTGGGCACTGATCTCCTCGGTCGCCTTCGCCGTCTGCGACGCCAGGTTCTTCACCTCGCTCGCCACGACCGCAAAGCCGCGTCCGGATTCGCCGGCGCGCGCGGCCTCGATGGTCGCGTTCAGCGCCAGCAGATTGGTCTGGCCCGCGATCGAGGTGATGAGGCCGATGACCTCGCCGATGCGGTCGGCTCCGTCGGCGAGTGCGCGCATGGTGCTGTCGGTCTCCTTGACGGTGACGACGGCATGCTCGGTGGCACGGCTCGCCTGCTCGACCTGACGATTGATCTCGCGGATCGAGGCATTGAGCTCCTCGGCCGCGGCTGCAACGGTCTGCACGCCGCCGCCGACCTGATCGGCCAGCGTCGAAGCCGAACCAGCCTGGGCCTGGGCTTCCGCCGCCGTGCTCGACATCGAGCGCGCCGTGGTCTCCAATTCGCCCGAGGCGCTCGACAGTGCCTGCACCATTTGGCCGATCCGGCTCTCGAACTGCCGCACGAGACCCGAGAGTTCGCCAGCGCGCTTCTCTTTCTCGGCGCGCTCGGCGGCCTGATCGCCGGAGAGACGCTCGGCCTTGATCATGGCGTCCTTGAACACCTGTAGCGCCAACGCGATGCGGCCGATTTCGTCGTTACGGTCGAGGCCCGGGACGTCGCTGGCGAAATCATGATCGGCAAAGCGCGTCATCACACCGGTGATCGCGGTCAGCGGCCGGGTCACGCGGTTGCGCATCAGCAGCAGGCCGCCGATCATCAGCGCCAGCGAGGCCGGCATCAACAGGCCGAACAGAATCAGGCTGAAGCGGGCGCGCGAGGCGCCCTCCTCCGCCCGCGCGATCATGTTGGCGAGCGCGGTCTGCGTGACGATGACGACGTTGTTGGCGCCAACGAGCTGGCGATCCCGGTAGTCGATGCCGACGACGCCGGCGGGCTCGCCCGCGAGCAGCTTGGTCGCAATGGCATTGCGCTCGTCGCTGAGCGCGCCGGAGATTTCTGGCTCGGCGGTCCGGATCGCCTGCAACAGCTCGGGTGAAGCCACGTTCGGGCTGAGATCGCGCACCACCAGCCAGGCCTGCTGGATGCGGCCGCGCAGGTCGGCGAACGCGACGCCGTCGGCTGCAGTCCAGGTCTTGTTGGCCAGGATCGAGGAAAACTGGGCGAGGATGGTCTGGCCGGCGTTGGCGCGGGCCTGCCAGGAAGCCTGCTTGGCAATCAGGAGGCGATCGACCACCGGATCGATCAGCGTCATTGCATTGTCGACATGGGCGGTGACGTCGCCGATCGCATCCATGAAGGCATCGCTGACCTTGGCCCAGCCAGGCGTCAGACTGGCTTCACGTGCGGCCTTGTCCTGCTTTAGAGCGATGATCGCGCGCGGCCGCAACTCCTCGAGCTGGGTCCAGATGCCGCGCAGCTTGTCGAGCTTCTCGGCAAGACCGGGCGCATCGACGGAGGCGAGGCTCTGCAACGCCTGCGCGTAATTCTTCTGCACGGTAGCCCGCTGCTCGGCGAGGCTGCTCATGACGCTGTCGGGCGCGGGCGCAGCCGCGGCGAGATAGCTCAGCGTGTCGCCGCGCTCCAGGCGGAAGATCACCAGCGTGTTGGTCAGGTCGCGGCTCGCAATCGTCAGCGAGACGATGCGGTTGCTGTCCAAGTACCGCGTCACTGCGAGCTTCAGCGCGTAGGCGCAGATGACGACAAGGATGAGGCCGAGAGATCCAACCACCGCTCCGAGAATGCGGGCGACCGAACGCTGCTTTTGCATCGACTGATCCATAGATGTTGCCGCCGGCTAGCGGTTCGGGCGGCACTCTACGGAGCGAACGGTGAGATTTGGTTTAAGATTGCAAGGATCGAGCAAGCCTTCGTTTCCGGGAAAATACGGAACAACGGTATTGTGATACGTCCATCAAGCGCGTGCGTCGGACGGCGCACGCTGCTTGAGCATCCGGGCGCAGACGAGGCCGAGCATCACCATGATTGCGGCGCTCGCAAACAACGTCGGCACCTTGCCGCCATGCTGCAGTCCGAGGCCATAGGCGATCGGGCCGACCGTCTGCCCCATGAAGAAGAAAAACGAATGCAGCGACATCGCGGTCGCCCGCGCCCCGATCGACAGCTCGCTGGCGAACACCTGCAAGCAGCCATGGATCATGTAGAAGCCCCAGCCCATCGCCAGCATGCTGGCGAATTGCACCTTCCAGCCCGGACCGAAAGCGAGCGCGCCGAGTTGCAACGCCACAAGGCAGCCGCCAGCGATCATCAAACCCTTGACGCCGAGCAGCGGCAGCATGCGCGAGACCGTAAACGTGTAGAGCAAGCCGCCGACCGCAAACCCCGCGATCACGATGCCCGCGATCGACAATGATTTTTCGCCGAGATCGAACAGGAACGCAGCGATGAAGGGAAACAGGCCGAACACGCAGCAGCCTTCGACGAACACGGCGGAGTAGCAGTATCGCGTGTTGGGATTGGCGAAGATGGTGCGGTAGCCCTGCCGCAGGGTTTTCAAATCGGTTTTCGGCGGCGCTGTCAGCGCGGCACCGCGGAAGCCTGCCGCAACCGCGACGGCCGCAATCAGGCCAAGCGCACCGAGGATCACGAGCACGCCGCGCCAGCCGATGAAATCGCCGATGATGCCGGAGGCGGACGCGCCGAGCAGATTGCCGGTCATCGACCCCGCCATCGTGCGCCCGATCGCGACTTGTCGCTTGGCGGGCGCAACGAGATCGGCCGTCAGGCCCAGCGCCACTGGAAACACACCGCCCGAGGCGATGCCGGCCAGAATGCGGCTCGCGAACAGGCCGGAGAACGTGGTCGTGAGCGCGCCGAGAATGCAGGCGGCACCGAGCAGCGCCAGGCACAGCGTCATCAATCGCGCTTTACCGAACAGATCGGCGGCGGCGCCAATCGCAGGCTGCACCAGCGCATAGATCAGGGCAAAGCCAGCCGCGATGCTTGCAGCCGTCGCGATGCTGATCGAAAAATCCTCTGCGATATGCGGCAGAACAGGATCAAGCGCGCGCGTCGACAACGCCGCCGAGAAGCCGGCGAGCGCGATGATGTTGATCGCGGGCGGAAACTTCTGGTCGGACGGCGGCCTGGTTACAGGCTGGTGCATCAGCGCGTAGTGCCCTTGGCCAGCGCGTCGAACGCCATCAGTCTGCGGATCAGCCCTTCGAACTCGCGTAGCGGCACCATGTTGGGGCCGTCGGACGGCGCGCGATCCGGATCGGGGTGGGTCTCGATGAAGACACCGGCAACACCGACGGCCACAGCCGCGCGCGCCAGCACCGGCACGAACTCGCGCTCGCCCCCGGAGGACGCGCCCTTCCCGCCCGGCTGCTGCACCGAATGGGTGGCATCGAAGATCACGGGCGCGCCGGTCGTGCGCGCCATGATGGGAAGCGAACGCATGTCCGACACCAACGTGTTGTAGCCGAAGGACGCGCCGCGTTCGGTGACGAGCACGTTGGGATTGCCGGCACTGGTGATCTTGCTCACGACATTCGTCATGTCCCAGGGCGCGAGGAATTGGCCCTTCTTGACGTTGACGACCTTGCCGGTTGCAGCCGCGGCCAGCAGCAGATCGGTCTGCCGGCACAGGAAAGCCGGGATCTGCAGGACGTCGACGGCTTGCGCGACCTCGGCGCATTGCGCGGCATCGTGCACGTCGGTCAGCACAGGCAGTCCGAGCGAGGAGCGGATCTCGGCGAAGATCGGCAGCGACTGCGCCAGGCCGAGTCCGCGCGCCGCCGACGCGCTGGTGCGATTGGCCTTGTCGAAGGAGGTCTTGTAGACGAGGCCGATCTTCAGCCGCGTGGCGATCTCCTTCAGCGCGGAGGCCACTTCCAGCGCATGCTGGCGGCTTTCGAGCTGGCATGGCCCGGCGATGATCGAGATCGGCAGATCATTGCCGAATTTGACCGAGCCGACGGTGACGACCGGCGCTGCAGATTGAGTGGTGCTCACGGCGCAAAATCCCTGTTTCGGCGCGACCATAGCGGCCGATTGGGTCGGATCAACCTCATTCGGCCCCGGCCGTCGAATATCTGGCCTTCGAATATCAGGGGGTTGCGCCGCAGCCCTCTGTCCGGAACGACCGCTACTTGACCGAAGAGAAAGCCGTCGGAGCCAGAATCTGGCTGACGATGTTGGCGACGATCTGGCCATCGGCCTCCGTCTTGGCACGCGCCTCGAGCCAGTCCGGGTCGGCCGCGAAGGCGCCCCACTTCGTCTCGCGCTCGGCAAGCGACTCCCAAGCCAGGAAATAGGTCAGCTCCTGGTTCGATTCGCCAATCAATGTGGTGAAGAACCCGGCCTGGCGGATGCCATGCTTCTCCCAGATTTTCAGCGTGATCGTTTCAAAGCGCTTCAGCAGCGCCGGCAGGCGCCCGGGCACGCAGCGATACTGGCGCATTTCGTAGATCATTCTCGTTTCCTCGCTGGACAGGTCCGGCGGTTATAACCATTGGCCATGACGCTGTCTTGAGCCCTGCCCGGCTGCCCCAGCGGCGTTTCGCGCATGGCTGGGCCACCCTCGGCCAAATCACCGCGTCCGGTTCCCGCAATGCTGCCGCAATGATCGGGCCGCTAGAATGGCTTGGTTGCAGTTAGGGTGCCGGCTCATGCGGATCTTGCTTGTCGAGGATGAAGTCGAGATGGCCAGTGCGCTGGCATCGGCGCTCAAGCGCTACGACATGGTGGTGGATCACGCCCCGACACTTGCGGATGCGGAAGAAGCGATTTCCGCCGACGTCCATGCCGCCGTGCTGCTCGACCGCCAGCTTCCCGACGGCGACGGCCTCTCGCTGATCCCGAAGCTGCGAGCGCGGGCCGACGGCGTGCCGATCATTGTCCTGACCGCGCGCGGCGAGCTCGCCGACCGTATCGCCGGGCTCGACAGCGGCGCGGACGATTATCTGTCCAAGCCGTTCGCGGTCGAGGAGCTGCTGGCGCGGCTGCGTGCGGTGTTGCGGCGGCCCGCGGGCCTGTCTCCGGACGTCATCCGCGCCGGCCGCATCGCCTTCGACCTCGGTCATCGCGAGGCCAGCATCGACGGCGAGCCGTTCGAGCTGCCGCGCCGCGAGTTGCTGGTGCTCGAAGCCCTGATCCGCCGGATGGGCCGCACCGTGTTGCGTTCGGCGCTGGAAGAGGCCGTCTACAATTTCGACGACGAGATCCAGTCGAACGCGCTGGACACGCATGTCTCGCGGCTGCGCCGCAAGCTCGCCGAAGCGGATTCCGGCGTGGAGATCCACGGCATTCGCGGCGTCGGCTATCTCCTGAAGAAACTGCCATGAGCAGGCACGACGATGCCTATTGCCTGCGCTCGCGATTGAGCTGGCGCCTGCTTGCGCTTCAAGCCGCACTGCTGCTGGCGCTGGTTGGCGTGGTCGTCGGTGCGCTCTGCGTCTCGGGCTTCGTGCAGGCGGAGCGCGACGAGGACCGCGTGATCGATGTCGTGCAGCGCGCGCTGGCACGCGACGCAGGCGGCGGCCTGATCCTGCAGTCGACGCCGGATCTGAAACAGCTGCGCACCGAGACACCGGACCTCTGGTTCCTGGTCCGCGACCGGCAAGGACACTCGCTCACCGAAGGCACCGTGCCGACCGAATTCGCAGCGATCGGCGGCGGCCTCGACCAGATCAGCCAGGCACGGCTTGGCTGGCAGATGTTCGAGGACGATCCGCGCAAGGCCGCGGCACGGATGAAGCGCGTCGACACCGATGCCGGCAATGTGCAGATCATCACCGCGACGCAAGGACGGCTGACCGGCGCCAAGGCGCTGCTCATGACCTCGCTGGCGTTTCTCGGCATCGCCCTGCCCGGCCTGCTGATCATGGGTACCGCGACCATCATCGCGACACCGATGATCGTGCAGCGCGCCTTCCGGGGGTTGGATGCAACCGCGGACCAGGCGCGCCGCATCGATATCCATCAGCGCGGCGCGCGGCTGTCGCTGGAGCGAATTCCACTCGAGGTCGTGCCGCTGGTCACCGCCGTCAACGATGCGCTGGCGCGGCTCGATCAGGGTTATATCAGGCACAAGCGTTTCGTCGCGGATGCCGCACACGAGCTGCGCACGCCGATCGCGATCCTGAACACGCGGCTGGAATCACTTCGCTCCGGTCCGGACAAGACCCGGCTGCTGGAAGACGCCGCGCGGCTGGCGACGCTCGCAGAGCAACTGCTCGACATCCAGCGGCTCGACCGCTGCGGCCATCCCTTCAGTCGCGTCGACCTCGTCGCAATCGCGCAGAACACCGCCGCCGACCTCGCGCCACTCGCCATTGCCGCCGGCTACGAGCTTGCGCTGGATGCGCCTGCGACGCCGGTCGAGACGATCGGTGACGCAGCGGCGCTGGAGCGGGCGCTGACAAATCTGGTGCAGAACGCGATCCAGCACGGTCCGCGCCGCGGCACGATCGGCATTCGCGTGAGCAAGCCTGCCTGCATCGAGGTCACCGACGAAGGCGCCGGCATTCCCGCCGATCAACGCGAGCAGATCTTCGAGCCGTTCTATCGGCTCTCGCCACTCGATCGTGGCGCCGGCCTCGGACTCAACATGGTCCGCGAGATCGTGCTCCTGCATGGCGGCCAGGTATCGGTCACCGACGGAGCCGACGGCGGCACTTGCTTCAGAATGACGCTGCCGCCAAACCGGCAAAGTTGATTCAATCCGCACGCGCAGCGCACCGCGCAATGCTGTCGCAATCCAGCACCGCGACATTGCACCCGCCTCACCTCTGATCCCAGGAGGTGCCATCGAGATGCCGGAGTGCACATGCCCAATGATTTTCTCTCCTTCTTTCTGTCATGGATGTCTTCGCCGCGCCGGGTCGGCGCCATTGCGCCTTCGGGCACGGCGCTCGCCGATCTCATCACGCGCGAGATCAGCGAAAAGACCGGTCCGATCCTCGAGCTCGGCCCCGGCACCGGCGCATTCACCTACAAGCTCCTGAAGCGCGGTGTCCGGCCGCAGGATCTCACGCTGATCGAATACGGCTCCGACTTCATGAAGGTGCTGCAGATGCGCTTTCCCGGCGCGCGTGTGCTGTGGATGGATGCGGCGCGCCTTGCGACAGAGCCGCTCTATGTCGGCGCGCCCGTCGGCGCGGTCGTGAGCGGGCTGCCGCTGCTCAACATGTCGACGCGCAAGGTGGTCTCGATCGTCAGTGGCGCCTTCAGCTATGTCCGCCCCGGCGGCGCGTTCTACCAGTTCACCTACGGCATGAGCTGCCCGATCCCGCGGCCGGTGCTCGACCGCCTCGGCCTGCGCGCAACGTTGGTGGACCGGGCCTTCCTGAACGTGCCGCCAGCCGCCGTCTACAAGCTGACGCGGCGGCCGCAGATGACGCTGATTGCGGGATCGCTGGCGGCGAAGGCTTCAGCACCGGTCGTGCCGGGATCTGCTACGCGGCCCAGCCGCGACGTTACCGTCGCATGACCGATCGAAGCGCAATGCCGATGCAGCTTGAGGCGCCGCTTGAACGTTCGCATTGAACGGCGGCGGCGCATCATCTCTACAACCTCTGAGTAGCAGAGGTGAAGCATGTCGGTCGGCGACAAAAGCGCCGCGCAGACCTATTTCGACACGACGCGCGAGCTTGCTGTCATCATTTACACCGAGCACATCGCCGCCAAACTCGAACTGGCAAGACTGAAGGGCGAAGAGTCTGCCGCGACGGCCACGTCGGCGCCGCGCCAGGCGACACCGCGACGACCGCCTACACCAGCCGGCTCTGCTTCGCCGCCGCCTCGATGAACGAAGCAAACAGCGGGTGCGGCTCGAATGGCCGGGACTTCAGCTCGGGATGGAACTGGACGCCGATGAACCAGGGGTGATCCTCGTACTCGACGATCTCAGGCAGCACGCCATCGGGCGAGAGGCCGGAGAATTTCAGGCCGTGCTGCTCGAGGCGGTCCTTGTAGGCGGTGTTGACCTCGTAGCGATGGCGGTGGCGCTCGGAAATCTCGGTCGCGCCGCCATAGACCTGCGAGACGCGGCTGCCGCGATTGAGCGCGGCGGGGTATGCGCCGAGGCGCATCGTGCCACCGAGATCGCCGGCCTGCGAGCGCTTCTCGAGCTCGTTGCCGCGCAGCCATTCCGTCATCAGGCCGACCAGCGGCTCCTTGGTCGGACCGAATTCGGTGGAGTTGGCGTCCTCGATGCCGACGAGATTTCGCGCCGCCTCGATGACCGCCATCTGCATGCCGAAGCAGATGCCGAAATACGGCACGTCGCGCTCGCGCGCGAACTGCGCCGCGCGGATCTTGCCTTCGGCACCGCGCTGGCCGAAGCCGCCGGGCACCAGGATGCCGTTGACGTGTTCGAGGAACGGCGCCGGATCCTCCTTCTCGAAGATCTCGCTCTCGATCCAGTCGAGATTGACCTTCACCTTGTTGGCGATGCCGCCATGCGAGAGCGCCTCGATCAGCGACTTATACGCATCCTTCATGCCGGTGTACTTGCCGACGATGGCGATGGTGACGTTGCCTTCGGGGTTGCGGATGCGCTCGTTGATCTGCTGCCAGCTCTTGAGCACCGGCGGAATCCGCGAGCCGATGCCGAAGGCGGCAAGCACTTCGTCATCGAGGCCCGCCCTGTGGTAGGCTTCAGGGACCGCGTAGATGCTGTCGGCGTCGCGGGCTTCGATCACGGCACTTTCGCGCACGTTGCAGAACAGGCCGAGCTTGCGACGCTCTTCCTTCGGGATCTCGCGGTCGGTGCGGCAGAGCAGGATGTCCGGCTGAATGCCGATCGAGCGCAGCTCCTTCACCGAGTGCTGCGTCGGCTTGGTCTTCAGTTCGCCTGCGCTCGGGATGTAAGGCAAGAGCGTGAGGTGAATGTAGATGGCGTGATCGCGCGGCAGCTCGTTCTTGAGCTGGCGGATCGCCTCGAAGAACGGCAGGCCCTCGATGTCGCCGACCGTGCCGCCGATCTCGACCAGCACGAAGTCGTAGTCGTCATTGCCTGACAGCACGAACTCCTTGATGGCGTTCGTGACGTGCGGGACGACCTGGATGGTCGCGCCGAGATAATCGCCGCGGCGTTCCTTGGTGATGATGTCCTGGTAAATGCGCCCTGTCGTGATGTTGTCCTGCTTGGTCGCGGGACGTCCGGTGAAGCGCTCGTAGTGACCGAGATCGAGATCGGTCTCCGCGCCGTCATCGGTCACGAACACTTCACCGTGCTGATACGGCGACATCGTTCCGGGATCGAGGTTGAGATAGGGATCGAGCTTGCGGAGGCGGACCTTGTAGCCCCGGGCCTGCAGCAGGGCACCGAGTGCCGCTGAAGCCAAACCCTTGCCGAGCGAGGAAACCACGCCGCCGGTGATGAATATGTACCGCGCCATGGGACCTAACCTCTAATCCCTCGAACTCGATTCGCCAAAGCGATTCGTATTCAGCCCCAAAGAATCTGTGGGCCTGTGGGTGAACCAAAACTAAAAGTGGTGACAGAGACTTGATGGGGATTGTTGATGCAGGACGCTAGCCATCGTCCTGCATGGCCCCCCTGCTTTATTGCGAGCGAGGCACCTGCGGGCCGCTCGGCGCTGCCGGAGCCTGCTGCTGCTGCTCGTCCGCCTTCTTCAGCGTGTCCAGAATACCGCCCGACGTCGGCGCGGTGATCGGGTTGGCGCCGCCAGCTGGCTGGGTCTGCGACGCAGGTGTGCCGATGATCGAGGACGGCGCGCGGTTGTAGCCAGCGTACCAGGACAGGAACAGGCTGGTGAGGAAGAAGCCCGCCGCGAGGATCGCAGTGGTCCGCGACAGGAGATTCGCGGTGCCGCGGCTCGACATGAAGCCCGCGCCTCCGCCCATGCCGAGGCCGCCGCCTTCCGACTTCTGGAGCAGCACGGCGCCGATCATGACGGCAACGATCATGAGGTGGATGACGATGACAACGGTCTGCATGCGATCCTTCCGTCACAAGCGGGCGGCGCCTGACGGCGGCCGATCGCGCTTCGCGGGTTTTCCTGAAGTTGCGCGGTGTTACACGATCGGAAGGGGCATTGCCACCCCCGATCGCCCCCGGATTAAGGCTTTGGGTTAGCTAGGGGCAGCCTTGCGCAATCGCAAGGAAATCGGCCGCTTTCAGGCTGGCGCCACCGACCAGCGCGCCATTGACGTTGTTCACCGCCATCAGCTCGGCCGCGTTCGATGGCTTGACCGAACCGCCATAGAGGATTCGCATCTTGGCGCCGTCGGCCTTGAACCTGATGGTCAGGAGTTCCCGGATAAAGCCATGAATTTGCTCGACATCCTTGGCCGTGGGGGTAAGGCCCGTGCCGATCGCCCAGACCGGCTCATAGGCGACGACCAGATTTGCGGCCGTGGAGCCGTCCGGGAGTGAGCCGTCGAGCTGGCCGCGCACGATGTCCAGGGTCTGGCCGGCATCGCGTTGGGCCTGCGTCTCGCCGATGCAGACGATGGCGACCGCCCCAGCCCGCCAGGCGGCTTCCGCCTTCTGCCGGATCACCGCATCGCCCTCACCATGGTCGGCGCGGCGCTCGGAATGGCCGACAATGATGGCGCTCGCGCCCGCATCAGCGAGCATTTCGGCCGCGATATCGCCGGTATGGGCGCCGGAGGCCTTGGGATGGCAATCCTGGGCCCCCACGGCGACCTTCTTGCCGCGCGCCTTGTCCGCGAAGGCCGCGATCAGGGTCGCCGGCGGGCAGACCAGCAGATCGGCCTTGCCTGACACCTCTGCCGCGCCATTGAGCATGGCGTCGAATTCAGCGGCCTGGGCTTTCAGGCCATTCATTTTCCAGTTGCCGGCGATCAGGGGGCGGATGGTCATGTCATTTTCCAGCAGAAATGGGGTCGTGCATGCGCTAGCAGAGCTATCGCGGCAGTTCCAGAGACCAGAGGCCTTTAACCGCAGCTTCGAGTGGCGGCCTGACCTGAGGTTGCGGCGGAAAAGGTGCCACTTTATGATGCCATATCAATTTGGTGACGCGCTTTTGCGGAATCTGCATTAAGACGCGCTCCCGTTCCCTTCCTTCAGACAAGTTGGACCAAATGCTTCGAGGAATGCGCAAGGCCTCATCAAACTGGGTCGGCAAGACCATCATGGCCGTCGTGATGGGCGTGTTGATCATCAGCTTCGGTATTTGGGGCATCGCCGACATTTTCCGGGGCTTCGGGCAGTCCACGGTGGCCAAGGTCGGCCATACCGAGATTTCGCTGAACGAGTTCCGCCAGATCTACACCGACCGCCTCCAGCAGATCGGCCGTCAGTTCGGCCGCCCGCTGAGCTCCGACCAGGCACGGGCGTTCGGCCTTGATCGCCAGGTGCTGCAGCAGACGATTGCGGAAGCTGCCCTCGACGAGAATGCGCGCCAGCTCGGACTCGGCCAGTCCGACGAGCAGATCCGCCAGTTCATCATGAGCGATCCAAACTTCAAGGGCGTCGACGGCAAGTTCGACGCGAACCGCTTCCAGGGCCTGATCCGCAATTTCGGCTTCACCGAGCAGCGCTACGTCGCCGAACAGCGCAAGGTGGCGCTGCGCCGCCAGATCACCGGCACGATCGGCGCCGGCCTCGAGCCGCCGAAAACCATGCTCGACGTCGCAACGCGCTTTCAGAGCGAGCAGCGCGCGATCGAGTTCGTCAGGCTCGACACGGCGCAGGCCGGCACCATCGAGGCGCCCTCGCCCGAGGCGCTCGCCGCCTATTTCGAGGATCACAAGGTCCAGTTCCGCGCGCCCGAATACCGCAAGATCGTCTTCACCGTGATCTCGCCCGAGGACATCGCCAAGTGGAGCGACGTCTCCGACGCCGACGCCAAGAAACTGTTCGATCAGCGCAAGGACCAGCTCTCCACACCGGAGAAGCGCCAGATCCACCAGATCGTGTTCCCGAACGTCGCCGAGGCGCAGGCAGCGCGCGAACGCCTGGCCGGCGGGCTCTCCTTCGAGGACCTCGGCAAGGAGCGCGGGCTGAGCGCCACCGACGTCGATCTCGGACTGAAAACCAAGTCCTCGCTCGATCCTGCGCTCGGTGATGCCGCCTTCGCGCTCCCCGTTGGCGAAATCAGCCAGCCGATCGAGGGCCCCATTGGCGTCTCGATCGTCAAGGTCGACAAGATCGAGCCCGGCGCCGAGGCCGACTACGCAAAATTCGCCGGCGACGTGAAGCGCCAGATCGCGACCGAGCGCGCGCGCACCAAGGTCGGCGAGCTGCGCGACAAGATGGAGGACGAGCGCGGCGCCGGCACCAGCGTCGCCGATGCCGCCCAGAAGCTCGGGCTCACCGCGGTGACGATCGATGCGGTCGATCGCTCCGGCCGCGCCCCGAACGGGCAGACTGTCGCCGACATCCCCCAGGGCCTCGACGTGGTCTCGCAAGCCTTCAACAGCGATGTCGGCGTCGACAACGACCCGATTTCGTTCAAGGGTGGCTATGTCTGGTACGACGTACTCGCCATCACCCCGTCGCGTGACCGCAATCTCGACGAGGTCCGTGACCAGGTCGAAGCGCGCTGGCGCCAGGATCAGATCGCGACCAAGCTGAAGGCAAAGGCGACCGAGATGGTGCAGAAGCTCGAACAGGGCGGCAAGCTCGCCGACGAAGCCGCTGCCGTCAGTGCCAAGGTCGAGACCGCCAGCGGTTTCAAGCGCGACGACTCTCCGGCCGGCGTGCCGGCGAACATCGTCGCGGCCGCCTTCCGCACCGCCAAGGACGGCGTCGGACAGGCGCCCGTGACCGGCGGTGCCGAAGTCATCGTCTACCGCGTCACCGACATCGTCGATCCCCCGGTCGATGCCGCCTCCGACGCCGCCAAGAAGCTGAAGGAGACCGCCAGCCGATCGCTGACCGACGAGCAGGTCGCCTCCTACGTCAACAAGCTTGAAGCCGACATCGGGACCACCATTAATCAGGCCGCCTTCGCGCAAGTGACCGGCGCGAACCAGTGAGTTGAAAGCACGCGATGGACGACCTGAAATCGATCATTGGAAAAGTGGCGACCGGCGCCAGCCTGTCGCGTGAGGAAGCCGCAGCCGCGTTCGACGCGGTGATGTCCGGCGAGGCCACACCCTCGCAGATGGGTGGCCTGTTGATGGCGCTCAGGGTCCGTGGCGAGACCGTGGACGAGATTACCGGCGCGGTCACGGCGATGCGCTCGAAGATGCTGACGGTCGAAGCGCCTGCGGAGGCCGTCGACATCGTCGGCACCGGCGGCGACGGCTCCGGCTCGGTCAACGTCTCGACCTGTGCCGCGTTCATCGTCTCGGGCACCGGCCTGCCCGTCGCCAAGCACGGCAACCGCGCGCTGTCCTCGCGCTCGGGCGCCGCCGACGTCTTGGCCTCGCTTGGCGTCAAGATTGATCTCAAGCCCGAGCAGGTCGGCCGCTGCGTGCGCGAATGCGGCATCGGGTTCATGTTCGCGCCCGCGCATCATCCGGCCATGAAGAACGTCGGCCCGACCCGGGTCGAGCTCGCGACACGCACGATCTTCAATCTGCTCGGCCCCTTGTCCAACCCGGCCGGCGTGACGCGGCAGATGGTCGGCGTGTTCTCTCGGCAATGGGTGCAGCCGCTCGCGCAGGTGCTGAAGAATCTCGGCTCCGAATCCGCCTGGGTGGTGCACGGCTCCGATGGCCTCGACGAGATCACCCTCACCGGCCCGACCTTCGTGTCCGCGCTCCACAATGGCGAGATCCGGAATTTCGAGGTCACGCCCGAGGACGCCGGCCTGCCGCGCTGCGAGCCCGGCGCGCTCAAGGGCGGTGATGCCGATGCCAATGCGATCGCACTGCAAAGCGTGCTCGACGGCAAGCCCAGCCCCTATCGCGACGTCGCGCTGATGAACGCCGCTGCGGCGCTGGTTGTCGCCGGGCGCGCCAAGGACCTCAAAGAAGGCGTCGCGATCGGCGCAAAGTCGCTCGACAGCGGCGCTGCCAGCGCACGGCTGAAGCATCTGATCGCGGTCTCCAACAGCTGAGCCTGTCATGTCCGACATCCTGACCAAGATCGAGGCCTACAAGCGCGAGGAGATCGCGGCGGCCAAGCGTGCGCGGCCGCTCTCCGCGGTCGAGGCACAGGCCAACGCACAAGTCGATCCGCGTGGATTTTTGCGTGCCATCAAGGCCAAGCACGCCAATGGCGACTACGCGCTGATCGCCGAGGTGAAGAAGGCCTCGCCGTCGAAGGGGTTGATCCGCGCGGATTTCGATCCGCCTGAGCTTGCCAGGGCCTATGAGGCGGGTGGTGCAGCCTGCCTGTCCGTGCTGACCGACACGCCCTCGTTCCAGGGCCATCTCGATTTCATGGAGGCAGCGCGCGCGGCGACCTCGCTGCCCGTTCTGCGCAAGGATTTTCTGTTCGACACCTATCAGGTCGTCGAGGCCCGCGCGCACGGCGCCGATTGCATCCTCATCATCATGGCCGCGCTCGATGACGCCACCGCCAGGGACCTCGAAGACGCCGCGATCGCCTACGGCATGGACGTGCTGATCGAGATCCACGATCGGGCCGAGCTCGACCGCGCGCTGAAGCTGCGGTCGCTGATGATTGGCGTCAACAACCGCAACCTGCGCACCTTCGAAACCACCCTTGCGACCAGCGAGACGTTGGCGCCGCTCATCCCGAGCGAACGCCTGATGGTTGGAGAGAGCGGCATCTTCACGCCTGCCGATCTCGCCCGGCTCGAGCGCGTCGGCATGTCGACGTTCCTGGTCGGCGAGAGCCTGATGCGGCAGGCTGACGTCACGGCTGCCACGCGCACGCTGCTCGCGCGCGAGACGAAGGCCCGCGCCACGGGCACGCGCTGACATGGTGCGCACGCCGTCCAGGACGAAGCCTTCAAAGAAGCCGAGCCCTGCCCTCACCCATATCGGCGCCTCCGGCGAGGCGCGGATGGTCGACGTCTCGGACAAGGCCGCAACCGAGCGGCTCGCCGTGGCCGAAGGGCGCGTCATCATGGAGAAGGCGACGCTCGACCTGATCGTCTCCGGCAACGCCAAGAAAGGCGATGTGCTCGGCACGGCGCGCATCGCCGGAATCATGGCGGCGAAGCGCACATCCGAGCTGATCCCGCTCTGTCATCCGCTCGCGCTCTCGAAGGTCACAGTCGACATCGAGCCCGACGCGAAGCTGCCGGGCTGCGTGGTCCGCGCCAGCGTGAAGGTCACCGGGCCGACCGGGGTCGAGATGGAGGCGCTGACCGCCGTCTCGGTCGCCTGCCTCACCATCTACGACATGATCAAGGCGGTGGAGCGTGGCGTGCGCATCGAGGGCATCCATCTGATCGAAAAGCTGGGCGGCAAGTCGGGCCACTACCGCGCTTGATGCCGCGATCACTTCAGCGACGCGCTGATCGATCCGAACTTGGTGTTGAGCTTGCTGCCGAGGCCATTCACCACGGTAATGACGGCGACCGCGATGCCGGCGGCGATCAGGCCGTATTCGATCGCGGTTGCACCGGATTCATCGGTCCAAAAATTCTTCAAAGTCTTTTTCAAGATCGCGTCCTCTCTGCGTCGTTGCAAATCGGGTTTGCAAGACGCGGGCCATTGCAACGCCGAGGATGGTCAACAGGTTAGATGGTTAAGCGTTGATTGCCATCGCTGCGACCGGCAAGAACTGACCGGCATCGCGATCGTCCCAGGAAAAACCTGCACACCTCTCGCGCTACCTATCGATTGCATTTGCGCGTTTCGGTTTGTGTGGCGTTAACCGCGCTTCCTAACGTCGCCTCCACATCGATCCCGTAAACCGACGGATGTCATGGGGATCGAGAGCTGACCCTGACGTGTGTGCGGCGACGAACGACAATGATGACAAGATACGGCAGCCGACTCCTCGACCAGGCCTTTGTACGCAGCGGACCGATCCGCTGGCTCGTCGTGGGCGGCGCACTGCTGATCGCGGCGATCGCCGTCGGCGCCGTGCTGATGGCGCAGAATTTCCGCGAGCGCGCGTTGCGCAATTCCGGCCGCGAGCTGGAAAACACCGCGCTGCTGCTCGCCCATCATTTCGATCAGCAATTGCAGGATTTCGCGGTCATCCAGAAGGATTTCGTCGACCACGTGCGTTTGACCGGAATCACGACAGCGGCAGAGTACCGCAAGCGCCTCGCTGGCCAGGACGTGCACCAAATGCTGCGTTCGAAGATCGATGCGCTTCCCTACATGGGCGGTGTCAACGTCATCGACGCCGACGGCAATCTGATCAATTCCTCGATCGTCTGGCCAGTCCCGCAGGTCAATGTTTCTGACCGCGCCTATTACCGCACCTTCCGATACGATCCGCAGGCGCCCGATGTGCTGATCGAACCGGTGCACAGCCGCATCTCGGGCGCCTGGACCATCCTGATCGTGCGCAAGATCATGGGACCGCATGGCGAGTTCATGGGCCTGATCGGGCGTGGCATCGAGCCGGCCAATTTCGAGAAGTTCTTCGAAAGCGTCGTGCTCGGGGAAGGTGCCACGATCTCGATGCTGCATCGGGACGGCACATTGCTGGCGCGCTTCCCGCATTCCGCCGAATTGATGGGCCGAAATTTCAGGAACGGCTCTTCCGAGCAGCAACAGATTTTCGCGCTCGACCACTTCGCCGGACGCTTCATCAGTCCCGTCGACGGTGAGGACCGGCTGGTTTCCGCGCGCGCCCTACCCCACTTCCCGATCCTGATGATGGCGACGACCACGCGCGCGGCGGCGCTCGCCGACTGGCGCGAGCAGATCGGCATCCTGATTTCGGTTGCCGCCGCGTCTGCCCTGGCCATCGCGGGCGTGCTGATCGCAATCGTGCGCAAGCTGCTGGAGCAACACCGCCTGTCACGGGAGCGGTTGATGCTGGAGAAGCAGCGTCTCGACCGCGCCGTCAATAATATGACCCAGGGCCTGTTGCTGTTCGACGCCTCGCAGCGGCTCATCGTTTGCAACCAGCGCTATATCGAAATGTACGGGTTGTCGCCTGAGGTCGTGAAGCCAGGCTGCAGCTTTCGCGACATTATCGCGCACCGCAAGACCACCGGCTCTTTCACGGGCGATGTCGACCAGTATGCCGCGCGTGTGCTGCGCGACATCCATGTGCGTAACTCCATGGTCGTCGACACCGGCGATGGCCGTTCGATTCAGGTGGTCAACGAGCCTCTCGACGATGGCGGCTGGGTCGCGACCCACGAGGACATCACCGAGCGCCGTCGCACCGAGGAGCGCATCACCCATCTCGCCCATTACGACGCGCTGACAGACCTGCCCAACCGCGCCATGTTCCATGAACATCTGCGTCAGCAGCTGCTCGCCATCGTCGATGGCGAACAGCTTGCGGTGCACTACATCGACATCGACGAGTTCAAGGGCGTCAACGACGCACTCGGCCATCTCGTCGGCGACGAGCTGCTGAAGTCGGTGGCGGAGAGCCTGCGCTGCTGCGCCGCCCCGACCGATTTCGTCGCACGGCTCGGTGGTGACGAGTTCGCGATCGTGCAGAGCGCCGTGACCTCGCAGGACCAGGTCAGCGACCTCGTCGCACGCGTTTTCGCCGCGATCCGCACGCCGTTCGATTGCATGGGCCATCACCTCACCACCGACGCCAGCATCGGCATCGCGCTGGCGCCGGAACACGGCGACGCCCTCGACCAGATCCTGAAGAACGCGGACATGGCCATGTACGCCGCCAAATCCGCCGGGCGCCGCACCTATCGCTTCTTCGAGCCTGACATGGACGCCAAGGTGCGCGAACGGCGCCAGCTCGAAATCGATTTGCGCCACGCCATCGCTTATGGCGGCCTCGAGGTTTATTACCAGCCCTGCCTCAGCTTAAAGGACGACCGCATCACCGGCTGCGAGGCGCTGGTGCGCTGGCGCCACCCCGAGCGCGGTATGGTCTCGCCGGCCGAGTTCATCCCGATCGCGGAGGATACCGGGCTGATCAACGAAATCGGGGAATGGGTGCTGGCGACCGCCTGCCGCGACGCCGCCGCCTGGCCCGACGACATCCGCCTGGCCGTCAACGTCTCGCCGGTACAGTTCAAGAGCGGCACGCTGGCGCTGAAGATCATGGCGGCGCTGGCCTCCTCCAACCTGCCGGCGAGCCGGCTCGAGCTCGAGATCACCGAGGCCGTGCTGATCCGCGACGACGAGACCGCGCTTGCGATCCTGCACCAGCTCCGCGCCATCGGCGTGCGCATCGCGCTCGACGATTTCGGCACCGGCTACTCCTCGCTGAGCTATCTGCACCGCTTCCCGTTCGACAAGATCAAGATCGACCGCTGCTTCGTCAACGACATCGCCGGCCCCGACGGCTCCGCCAGCATCGTGCAGGCCGTGGTCAACCTCGCCAGCGCCCGGCGCATGGCGACGACGGCCGAGGGCGTCGAGACCGAGGAACAGCAGCGGCTGCTGCGCACGCTCGGCTGCACGGAAATGCAGGGCTATCTGTTCAGCGCCGCGAAGCCGGCCGACAAGGTCGTCGAGCTATTCGCGCTCCATCGCAGCCGCCTCGCCCAGCGCGAAGGCAGCGAAGCTCGCCGCCGCGAGGCAAGCTAAAGCCACTGCTGGGCTACGTTTGAGGCGAAGAGTTCAAGCTGAGACGATGTCCGGAAACGAATTCGCCCGAGAGCGGCAACCCACTCCCGGGCGATCGATGTCTCGAAGTTTGAGGGCCTAGTTCGGCACCGCCGTCTTCGGCGCGGGCTTGGCGGCCGCCGCATTCACGGTGACGCCGTGCAGGAAGTCGTAGGCCGCGTGCAGCGCCTTGTCGTCCTTCTCTTCCGGCGGGACATAGGACTGCGAGCCGGTCTGCTCGGCGCCCTCGGCATTCTGCAAATGGCCGCGCATCTGCGACTCCGCCATGGTGTCGACGCGGCCCTTCAGCTCGGCCGGCACGTCCTGGAGGATCTCGATGTCGGGCGCGATGCCCTGGGCCTGGATCGAGCGGCCCGACGGGGTGTAGTAGCGCGCGGTGGTCAGTGCCAGCGCGCCGTTGCCGGTACCGAGCGGAATGATGGTCTGGACCGACCCCTTACCGAACGAGCGGGTGCCGATCAGCGTCGCGCGCTTGTGGTCATGCAGCGCACCGGACACGATTTCCGAAGCGGAAGCCGAGCCGCCGTTGATCAGCACGACGAGCGGCTTGCCCTTGGTGAGGTCGCCGCCATGCGCGGTGAAGCGCTGGGTCTCTTCCGGATTGCGGCCGCGGGTCGAGACGACCTCGCCGCGCTGCAGGAATGCGCTAGACACCGAGACCGCCTGGTCGAGCAGGCCGCCGGGGTTGTTGCGCAGATCCATCACATAGCCGACGAGCTTCTCCTGCGGGACGTCCTTGGAAATCGAAGCGATCGCCTTCTTCAGTCCGTCGGTGGTCTGCTCGTTGAACGAGGTGACGCGGATGTAGCCGATATCGCCGTTCTCGACGTGGAAGCGCACCGGGCGGACATGAATGATCTCGCGCGTGATCGCGACATCGAGCGGCGCATCGGCTCCCTTGCGCACGATGGTGAGCTTGGTCTTGGTATCGACCGGGCCCTTCATCTTGTTGACGGCCTGCTCGAGCGTCATGCCCTGCACGTTCTCGCCGTCGATCTTGCTGATGAGGTCGCCGGACATGATGCCGGCCTTGGTCGCCGGCGTGTCATCGATCGGCGAGACGACCTTGACCAGGCCCTCCTCCATCGTGACCTCGATGCCGAGGCCGCCGAACTCGCCGGAGGTGGTCTCCTGCATCTCGGTCCAGGCCTTGTCGTTCATATATCGCGAATGCGGATCGAGCGAGGTCACCATACCGGTGATCGCGCCTTCGATCAGCTTGGCATTGTCCGGCTTCTCGACGTAGCTGGCCTTCACCCGCTCGAACACTTCCCCGAACAGATTGAGCTGGGAATACGCATCATCCGCACCCGCCGCCGCCCGTGCCGCCCATAGTCCGCCCTGCGGACCGGATATGAGGAGGGTCAGGCAGGCTCCGGTGAGCGCGCCCAGGGGGAACAGCAGGGTTTTCCGCATGGAATGGTTGGCCTTTTCGCTTGGGACGGGACGCCACGCAAATGGAGATCCTGCCCGGTTCTCACAATACCATTCAGGTTTCTTCAAGGCCGGGCTGCCACGCCCGCGGGTATACCGCAAAAATCCCTTCGCCCTGGCCTAAACTTTTGGCAACGTTCCGAAACAATCGCCCGCCAGACGGGAATCAATCGGCCGAGCCACGCCTCGCAGCTATGCGATTTTAGGATGGTTTTGGAGAGCCGGACGAGATAGGCGATGACATAAGGCTTCAAATTCTCGGGAGGATAACAATGAACGAAGCACTCCGGCCGGAACGGAACGTCGAACTCGGTGCCAGCGACGAGCCGTTCCAGAACCTGCACGAATTCATCCGGAAGGCGCGTTCCAACCTCAACCAGAACGCCTGGGACTACATCGTCGGCGCCGCCGAGACCGAGACCACGATGCGCCGCAACCGCATGGCGCTGGACGAGATCGCTTTTCGCCCGCGTGTGCTGCGTGACGTGCGCAAGGTCACCGGCTCGGTCGAGCAATTCGGCCGCAAGATGCGCCTGCCTGTGGTGCTCGCGCCCGTCGGTGCGCTGGAGATTTTCGATCCCTTTGGCGCCGCCAGCGTTGCGCGCGCGGCCGGCACGTTCGGGGCATCGCACATGCTCAGTTCGGTCTCCGAGCCCGGCCTGGAAAAGACCGCCGAGGCCGCCCCCGATGCGCTGCGCATGTACCAGCTCTATGTCCGCGGTGATGACGCCTTCGTCGCCGACGTCGTCAGCCGCGCCGAGAAGGCGAGCTATGCCGCCTTCTGCCTGACCGTCGACACCGCCCATTACAGCCGTCGTGAGCGCGACATCGCCAAGCGCTACGTTCGCGAGAGCCGCCTGCGGGCCACCGGCGGCGACTACCAGAAGGGCCTGGAGTGGCGGACCGTGAAGATGATCAAGGACAAGTTCAGGATCCCACTGATCCTCAAGGGCATCGCCACCGCCGAGGACGCGCAGATCGCAATCGATCACGGCGTCGAGTGGATCTATGTCTCCAACCATGGCGGCCGCCAGCTCGATCACGGCCGCGGCGCGATGCATGTGCTTCCTGAAATCGTCGACGCCGTGAAAGGCCGCGCCAGGATCATGGTCGATGGCGGCATCTGCCGCGGCACCGATATCGTCAAGGCGATCGCGGCGGGCGCGGACCTCGTCGGCATCGGCCGGCTGCAATGCTGGGCGCTGGCGGCGGCCGGCGAAGCCGGCGTGGCGCGCATGCTGGAGCTGCTCGAGGACGAGGTGCTGCGCTGCCTTGGTCTCCTCGGTGCCACCTCGTTCGCCGAGGTCAACAAATCCTGCTTGCACCCGGCCACCGCAACCAATGCGCCGAGTGTGTTCAGCGCGTTCCCGCTGTTCGACCACGAGCCCTATCGATACTGAGCGAAAGCATGCAATGACCTCCCTCTCTCCCGGCAGTGCGGATGCGCTTCTGTTCGATCTCGGGCGCGTCGTGCTCGACATCGATTTCTCCAAGGCGATCGCCTGCTGGGCGGCACATGCCGGCTGCAGGCCCGAAGCCATCGTCTCGCGCTACGTCCGTGACGAGGCCTATCGGCTGCACGAGGTCGGCAGGATCAGCGACGCGGACTATTTTCAGTCGCTGCGCACATCATTGGGCATCGGCATTTCGGATGCGCAATTCCTGGAAGGATGGAATGCGATCTTCGCCGGCGAGATGCCCGACATTGCGGAGCTGTTGCCGCGCGCGGCGCAGCAGCTGCCGGTCTATGCGTTCTCCAACACCAACCGCCCGCATGTGGACCATTTCTCGAAGGAATATGCCGATCTGCTCGGCCATTTCCGCGAGCTGTACCTGTCCTCGAGCATCGGCCTGCGCAAACCGGATGCGGAAGCCTTCGACCATGTCGTCGCAGCGATGGGCATACCGGCGAACCGGATCGTGTTCTTCGATGATCTCGCCGAGAACATCGAAGGCGCGCGTGCCCGCGGCCTGACCGCGGTGCATGTCACCTCGCCAAAGGATGTCGGGAACGCGCTGCGGGCACTCGGGATCTGACGGCCTCCTCGTTCCGAACCGCGCGCTTCCGGAACAATTTCACCCGGAAGCGAGGAACCAAAACACTGTGTGCATTTTTATACGAAGTTCCGGGAACGGAATGCCTGCGTCCGGACTCTACAGTCCGTTGGGAATTCTACGAACGGACGTATCATTGTGTTGGGCAAAACCTACCTCACCAAGCAGGCCTCCCTGCTGGTCAAATTCGCCAGGACCACCTCGGACTCTGAGCTCTCCGCCAAGCTGATGAGCAAGGCTGCGGATCTGAAGTCTCAGGCCGATCCGATGCCCGACCGGGATCAGGGCCCCAAAGCACCTGACGTTGCGGACGACGAAAATTCCGCTCGTGGGGTTCCCGTAACACCATCATGATGCGCAGCGGCTGCAGGTGACCCCGGTCGGCAGCAAGTGGACCGAGAATGCGGTGCCGCTTGCCTCCCGCCAGGCGGAGCTGGTGCGGCTGTTGTTGCAGAAGTGGCTGGCTTCAATACACGCTCAACTATTTTGCCTCATCGCGCACACTCGGCTAGAACGCTTGCCGCAATCCGATTGCGTTGCCCAAGCTGGAGTTCTGCCGTGGCCCTTATGCCGGTATCCGATGCGCTAGCCGCCGTGCTCGCGGGTGCTAAGCCGCTGGCTGAGGAAACGATCGCCCTCGATCAGGCCTACCACCGCGTGCTCGCGCGCGACGTCGCCGCGCTGCGGACGCAGCCGCCCGAGGCCATGTCGGCGATGGATGGCTATGCCGTTCGCGCGGCGGATGCGACCAAGGTTGATACGCAGCTCACGGTCATCGGCGAGGTTGCCGCTGGCCGACCGTTCACGGGCGTTGTCGGTGCTGGCGAAGCCGTGCGGATCTTCACTGGCGGCGTTGTTCCCGCCGGCGCAGATGCAGTCGTGATCCAGGAGGACATCGTCGCGGATGGCAAGCGCATCACGATCAAGGAAGCCGCCATCACCGGACGACACATCCGCCCCGCCGGGATCGACTTCTCGGAAGGTGACGTGCTCCTGCGCAAGGGCGCGCGATTGACCGAGCGCGACCTCGCACTCGCCGCCGGCATGAACCATCCGCAGCTGAGCGTTCACCGCCGCCCGAAGGTCGCAATTCTCGCCACCGGCGACGAATTGGTGATGCCGGGCGCGACGCTCGGCCACGGCCAGATCGTCTATTCCAACGGCTACGCCCTCCATGCGCTCGCCCGCAGCGAAGGCGCCGACACCGTCGACCTCGGAATTGCCGCCGACACGCTTGCCGCCACCACCGCTGGCATCCGCCGCGCACGACAGAGCGGTGCCGACATCCTGATCACCACCGGCGGCGCCTCGGTCGGCGACCACGATCTGGTGCAGCAGGCGCTCCGGGACGAAGGTATCTCGATGGCGTTCTGGAAAATCGCGATGCGTCCGGGCAAGCCGATGATGAACGGGCAGCTCGGCGAGATGCGCGTGATCGGCCTGCCCGGCAATCCCGTGTCATCCTACGTTTGCGGGTTCCTGTTTCTGGTGCCGCTGATTCGCGCGCTATCGGGTCGTTCGGTGATTCATCATCGCCGCGAACGTGCCATCCTTGGCCGCGACGTCGGCGCCAACGACCAGCGCGAGGATTATCTGCGCGCGCGCCTGGAGACGCGTGACGACGGCACGCTCCTTGCCCTGCCCGTCAATCATCAGGACTCCTCGCTGCTTGCGAATCTCGCTGCGGCACAGGCACTTCTCGTGCGCACGCCGTTCGCGCCGAAGGCCGAAGCCGGCACGCCCTGCGAGGTGTTGCGACTGCCCGTGTGAGCGTACCGTTCGCAACCGTTCCGCGAACTTTGCCGCGTTCACGGTAAATTAAGCAGTTGCGGAACATGTATCGAACATATAGTGTCCGTTCATGATTTGTTTCGAGCATGTAGCGGCTTATGGCCGAATTCAGCGTCTCGGAATCGAACGACATCATCAGGGGGATTTTGGTCGAGATGTTAACGCGCAAACAATACGAGCTCCTGCGGTTCATCAGCGAGCGCCTGAAGGAAAGCGGTGTGCCGCCCTCCTTCGACGAGATGAAGGACGCGCTCGATCTGCGCTCGAAGTCGGGCATCCACCGTCTGATCACCGCGCTCGAGGAGCGCGGATTCATCCGCCGCCTGCCGAACCGCGCCCGCGCGATCGAAGTGATCAAGCTGCCCGAGCTGCAGGCCGCCGCCGGCAGCCGCCGCGGCTTCACGCCGAGCGTTATCGAAGGCAATCTTGGCAAGGTGCGTACCACGTCGAGCCCGCCCGCCGATGAGGGCGAGCGTCCCGTCGCGGTGCCTGTCATGGGTCGGATCGCGGCCGGTACGCCGATCGAGGCCTTGCAGACCCGCAGCCACACCATCAGCGTCCCGCCCGACATGCTTGGCGCCGGCGAGCACTACGCGCTCGAAGTGCGCGGCGATTCCATGGTCGACGCCGGCATTCTCGACGGCGACATGGCGCTGATCCAGCGCAACGAGAGCGCCGATACCGGCGATATCGTGGTGGCCCTGATCGATGACGAGGAAGCGACGTTGAAGCGCTTCCGCCGTCGCGGCGCCTCGATCGCGCTCGAGCCCGCAAACTCCGCCTATGAGGTCCGGATCCTGCCGCCCAACCGGGTCAAGATCCAGGGCAAGCTGATCGGGCTCTACCGGAAGTACTGAGTTATCTCGCGCCGCCTTTTTGGCGCGCCATCCTGATGGAGCGGACGATTGTCCGCTCCGGCTGGATAGTCTTTCTGGTTTTGCACAGATTATCCGGCCACCTCTCCAGCGCTACATCCCCGGCATGCCGCAACGAAGCAAGCATCGCTTCGATAGGCCTTTGAGAGACCGAGGAGATGACATGCGCACGATCATATTGGCCACCGTCACAATGGCGCTGATCGCAACGTCAGTGTCGCAAGCCTTCGCCACGCAGCCGCAGCATCACGCCCGCAAGGCAGCGCAGGCGACGAGCGCGCAATTCCGCGATGCCCGCAATGCCGTCGAGCAACAGACGCAGCCGGCTTGGCCGTATTCGGGCTGGTCGGCTCCTGCCGGCCGCTGACGGAGGTTCGCCGAATGCACGGGAGCAGGCTTTGTTCCCAAGGCGCTCGGGAAAGATAATGTGATTGCGGGCCGCAGATCGGAGCCGCAGATTTGCCCCCAACATCGCATATGATTGCAGGCTTCCACTCTGATAGAGGCCTGCGCCTCAGAAGAGGCGCCGGTGCTCTATCGCTGATGAGGAGCACCCGATGTGTGACTACAGCCTGCATGCCGTCGCGACGCGTCCCGCAGAAATCGGCGAGACGATCGTCACGACAACCTTCCGTGGCACTTCGACGCGCGGCTTCGCCTCCGAAGCCGACATGTCTGTCGCGGTCTGCCTGTTGCCGGGAACGGAGCTCGCCTTCGCCGACAACGTCCGCTACGACAACAGGTGGATCTGGACGCGCACCATCAATTCGCGCGTCGGCAAGTTCGGCAAGGTCGATCCGCACATTCCCGATCGGCATCACGACGCGATCGAGTTCCCCGATGGCAAATACGTGCTGGTGACCCAACTCGTCGAAGGCCAGCGCGCAACGGTGCTGCAGCTGCCGGTGACCCAGACGTTCGGCGAGCGCGAGCGCAAGCCGCAGATCATCGCCGACAGTCGCCCGACGCCCCCGCGCCTGCCGATCGGCTGAAGCGGATATCAGTCCTCGGCCTGCTGGTCGGCTTCCGCCGGTGTTGCGTCCTTGGCACGCTGTGCCGCCGACCGAGGCATGAGGGTCGTCTCGAAATCTCCATCGCCGGCCGCGGCCGGCGACCAGGGTCGGTTTGCGCCCCTCGCCTTCACCGACTGGATCGCAAAGCCGTCGCCGCGCCGGGTCAGCGCCAGGGCGCCCTGGCTCATCAGGCGCGGCCGATCGACCACCATCGCAGTGCAATCGGCGGGCGCCGGCCTTGTCGTCACAACAAGCGCAGCGCGGCTGCAATCATCGGCCAGCGCGTCGATGCGTAGCGCCAAGGCGACCATGCGGCCATCGGCAAGCGGCGTCACGCAGCCGGCATCGTCGCATGACACACCATCACCAAGCGAGGCGCTGGCCGCATCGCGCGGGTCAGCGTCCGCGGCAAGCCACTCCTTCAGCAGGAAATTGTCCTTCTTCGTCCCGATCAGATGCAGTTGCCCGTCCCTGCCTCGCGCCGCGATGGTCTGGCCGTCAGCGGCAATCAGGATATCGGGTTGCCGAACGGACAAACCCCAGACGGTCGCAGCCACGAGCACGCACGCACCCGACCAGCGCAGCGGCGTGCGCAACAGGCCCATCAGGACGAGCCCCAGGCTCGCGGCAATCAGCGGCGCGGTGCCGAAGGCGCCGACGTGACCGATCGCACCCGGCAATGCCGCCACCCAGCGCGTGACCAAAATCATCCAGTCGATGCCGATCCCCATCAGCCACCAGAACACGCCGTCGAGCCCGAATGGCGCTGCGAGCAATCCGAGCAGCCCGGCGGGCATCACCAGTGCCGAGACCACCGGCATCGCGCCGAGATTGGCGAGCACGCCGTAGGGCGTGATGCGGTGGAAATGGAAGGCGGCATAAGGCGTGGTCGCAAGCCCCGCGATCATGGATGCCATGAACAGCATCGCGATCTCGCGGCCGCCCCATAGAGCAATCCGCGCGGTGGTCGAATGATCGGGCGAAGCGAACAGCTTCGGCATGCCGATCTGCACCATTGCCACCAGCCCAAGCGTTGCCGCAAACGACATTTGAAAACTCGGATGCACCAGCGCTTCCGGCGCGACCGCGAGCACGATCAACGCCGCCACCGCGAGCGTGCGGAACGTGATCGCCCGACGATCGACGATGACGGCGATCAGCACGACGGCCGTCATGAAGAACGATCGTTGGGTTGCGACCTCAGCGCCCGAGAGCAGCAAATAGAATGCAGAAGCGACCAGTGCCGCGGCGGCCGACCATTTCTTGATGGCAAAGCCCGCCGCCAGTCCCGGGATCAGCGCGAGCAGCGCGCGGACCGTGAAGAACACAACGCCGGCGACGACCGCCATGTGGTAGCCGGAAATCGAGAGGACGTGGCCAAGCCCGGAGATAAACATCGCATCGTTGACGGGCGTGGTGATTGCGTCGCGCCGGCCGGTCAAGAGCGCGGTCGCGATCGCGCGGTTGTCGCCGTCGAGCACGGCGCGGATGCGGGCATCGATCGCATCGCGCAGGCCCTGCATGATCGCAGCGTATCGTAGCTGCAATCCGCCTGAGGCTGGGGGGGTCACAGTTGTGATCGCCCCCATCGCAAAGCCGGAGGCACCGATGCCCTGAAAGAACATGTCCCGCGAGAAATCGTAGCTGCCCGGCCGCAGCGGCGACAGCGGCGGCATCAGCCGTGCCTTCAATTGTGCGAAGCTGCCGACATCGGGCGCGGTGCCCTTGCGCACGGAGAGACGAACGCGCTCGAGCTTCACGTCACTGCGCTGCGCATCCATCGTGGTGACGTGCAGCACGAAACGGTCGGTGCGTTCGCGGATGTCGCGGGTTTCGACGAAGCCCGACAGCGACACTGAATAAAGAGGCTTTGCGAGCACCGTGTGCGCGATGCGCGCCGTCTTCCACGTCGCCGCAGCAAATCCGGCCGCGACCGCCGCGATCATGATGGCGGGCGCGAACAGCCGGCTTCGTCGCAGAAGAACGGCGCCGAGCGCGAGCGACGCCGCCGTCGCGACAGCAACCCACAGCACGGGTTCATGATCGGCGGCGAAGTAGAGCGCGATGCCGCAGCCGAAGGCGATAGGCACCCAGGGGAACAGCCGCCCGGCACCGGCTTCGGCCTTCGCCCATTCGCGTAGCGCCCCAGCAAACGACGACCATACGCCAACACCGGCTGGCACGAGGCCGCTCGTCCCCGCCCGGCCTATGGGCCAGGTTCCGGCAATCCCTGAACGTTGAGGCCGGCCTGGCTCCGCCATTGAGCGCTACACCTTAAGGTACACGACGAACATCGAAGCTACTTGAAGCTGCCCGGCGCGGGATAGCGGAACAGATGCAGAAACCCGGGGGGAGAAGGGAGAAGGTGCCGGCGAAGACGTGGAGGCCACACGGGAGGATGAACACGGCAGTGGCCGGCCGGCTACCAGCCGACGTGCACGCCGCCCTTTCCGGCATAGCTGCGCGCGGTGTCGTTTGTGTAGGAGTATTCGCCCGCCGCGAACAAGGTCACCCTGCCCATCCGCCAATCGAGACCGACTGCTCCGTAAGCGCCGGTCACCTTGGCGGGGTCCGGGGTGGCGGCAAGGAAGTTCAGTCCGAGCAGAGCGACATTGACCTGGCCACCCGCTGTGCGCTGCTGGCCGAGCACGCCGCCGGTGACGCGCACGGTCGCGAGATTGCCATTGGCCGTGGTCGACGAGTTGGCAAAGGTCACCTCTGCGCGCTCCTCGAGCGCCCGCAAGTCCCGGTCCGCGACGGTGAGATCGGCAGCTCCTGCCCCAGTCTCGGCATAGCCGTCAAAATGCACATCGACGTAGCGGACTTTCAAGGCAGGGGTGACGGTGAAACCACGTCCATCGATATCGATACGTCGCCCGGCCACCAAAGATGGGCTGATGAACCAGCCGCCATAGGTTGCACTTGCACTCAGGAGCGCAAGACCGCCGCCGATGTTGCGGACAGTGGTGTTGTCGAGAGAGCCGCCGATCACAGCCAGATCGAGGAAGTTGGCCCCCCAGGTTTTTCGGCCATAGGCGCCACCGAACATGGTGTCGGTGCCGGAATTGCCGGCGCTTTGATAGAGATTGGTCCGGTTGGTGCTGCCGCCGATCAGAACAGCAATCTTCAGGTCGGGACCAACCAAGCGCTCGTAGCCGACCGCTCCGCCATACCCGGTCGTTGCGGCGCCGATGAACGCACCATTGGTCGCCTGCTGTCGCTGGCCGCCAAAGCCCTTGGCCCAGACCGTGCTGCCGTCGGCGTAAGTTGCGCTACTGGCCTTGAACGCCGGCGCCTCGGCATAGCCCAATGCATCCGGCGGAAAATTCGTAAATGCATCGAACGGGGATGCTTCACTGTCGAGGGCGGCGAATGAGTTCCGACCACCCGCCCCCGCACCAGGCACAAACACCGGCACATCTGGCAGCACCGACGAAATCCAGCCGGTGATGTCCATTATGGCGCGGTTCTGAGCACCGAATCCCGAGAGCTCGCCGACGATGATCTGGTTCGGCGTCACGACATACGGATTGCCGGCCGTCGCAACAGTCGAGAGCGTGGCGTCGAAATTGGCGGTGTTCAGGATCCAGCTTCCAGGCCCGAAGGTGACCTTGTCGGCGCCACCGCCGAAATCGACCTTGCCACCGAACCGTGCTCCTGGAAGCACAGTCAGCGTATCGGATGCCGCGACGCCGCTGGCGTTAAGCTGGATGGCGATGCCACTGGTGCCGATGATCGTACCGGAATTACTGACGTCGCCACTCGCAAGCGCGACAATGCCCGACGCGCCCGAGATCATTCCGGAATTAGTCACGCTGGCGGACGTCTGAGCGTAGATCCCGGCGCTGCCGCCGATGATGCTCCCGGAGTTTGTAACGGTCGCGCTGGTGAAGGCGTAGACGCCGTAGCCGTTCGTACCCATGACCGTTCCGGAATTGGTCAGGCTGACACTCGTGCCTGCAACGATACCGCTGTTGGTCCCCGTGACAACGCCAGAATTGCTCACGGTCGCGGCACCGCCAACCGCCCTAATGCCAGCGAAACCCGTGCCCTTGATCGTGCCGGAATTGGTCACGAACGCCGACGACAAAGCAAAAATGCCGTTACTGTGGGTCCCCGTGATCGTGCCGGAATTCGTCAGGTTCACGATAGCGCCGCGGATGCCATCCCATCCCGTGATAGCGCCGGAGTTGGTCACGTTGGCGCTGCTGCCGGAAACGATGCCGTAGAACAAACCGCCGGCAATCGTGCCGGTATTGTTCACCGTCGTGACTCCGTAGGAGTCCAAGCCTCCGAAAGTTCCAGCGATGGTGCCGGAATTGACCACCGTCGCGCTGCCCGTCGTGAACACGGCCGTGCCGAAAGAGCCGCTGGCCGCGATCGTGCCGGAGTTGGTGATCGCGATGTCACCGCCCGCAGAAACCGCAGAGCCGCCCAAGCCCGTCGCCGCGATGATTCCCGAATTGCTCACCGCCGCGTTGGTGTTGGCATAAATCGCGGTGCTGTTGGCCCCGGACGTCGAAATCGTGCCGGAATTGGTCACGTTGGCGGAGGCATTGGCTATGATGCCGCCGGTGATCCCGGTGATGGTGCCGGAGTTTGTCACACTCGCACTCTTGAAGGCGTAGACGCCCTGCTGGCCGCCCGTGATGGCGCCGGAATTGATCACGGTCGCAGCATCGCCGGCGGCGTAGACGCCGTAACCGCTCGCGCCCGCGACCGTTCCGGAGTTCGTCAGGCTGACGCTGGAGGCAGCCGAAACGCCGGTGTTGCCCGATGTAATTAAGCCGGAGTTGGTCACCTGAGCGGAGCCGTTGAAGGCGTAGATGCCGTTGCCGCTCGTGCCGGTGATGGTGCCCGAGTTCGTGACTACCGCGGAAGTATTTGCCGCAATGCCGTTGGAGCCCCCCGAGATCGTGCCGGAGTTCGTCAAGGTCAGGGCGCCGCTGACCACATTGATGCCGGCGGAACCGGCGCCGGTTATGGTACCGGAATTCGTCACGACCGCGGTCGACAACGCATAGACGCCGTAGCCATGGGTCCCCGTGAGGGTGCCGGAGTTCGTCAACGTGACGACACCGGCGCGGATGCCGTCCCATCCCATGATGGTGGCGGAATTGCCTACATTGGCGTCGGCGCCCGACACGATCCCATAGAACAGGCCGCCTGCAATCATGCCGGAATTGGTCACCGTAGCGGCGCCGTAGCTATCGATGCCTCCAAAGCTTCCGGAAATGCTGCCCGAATTGGCCACCGTCGCGCTGCCCTGAGTGAAGATGGCAAGGCTCAACGAACTGTTGGCCGCGATCGTGCCGGAATTGGTGATCGCGATGTCCCCGGTCGCAACTACGGCAAAGCCGTTGGCGCCGGCCCCGGAGATCGTGCCGGAATTGATCACTGCGCCCGACCCGTAGGCGATGCCGGCCGAATTTCCGGTCACAGTCGCGCCCAGGAGCACGGTCGTGTTTAGGTTGGTCTCGATGCCAGAACCAAAACCGTTGACTCCAGCGCTGGTACCAGGCGAGCCGCTGCCCTGGTTGGTCGTCGTGCCCGTGCAGGTGGCCGTGACGTCATTGCCGGCAGCCGGCGCGCAATCGGCGTAGGCTGGCGCGGCTGACGCCGCGATCGCCATCCCGCCAATGCAACCCGAAGCTGCCAACAACACTGCGCGTGCCCCGGTCAGGAGGCGGCGCGCCCCACCCCAATTCCCATTCACCACGTGTCCCCAACTTCCACGTGAGGTTGTCGCACGGTGCTCGCAGCGCTGTAAATGTCAGCCATGTGGGTCCCGATCAAAAAGGGACCCTGTTGCCCTGGAGACACGTGGCCCGGCTGGCGGAGCCTAGCCCCGTCAAATCAGCGGCGCCTTCGCCGAGGCATGGTGATTGACAATCTTCCAGTCGCCGTCCTCGCGCATGATGACCCAGCTCATCTTGACGACGAGATCGGGCCGCTCGCCGGCGAGATCGAAATTGATGGTCGCGCCCATGTTGATCAGGTCAGGCCCTGCATGCGCCGCCTGCACGTCGAAAAAGGTGGCGCTCGGATTGCGCCAGCGCGGCAGGCCGTTGACATAGTCGGCGACGCCGTCCCTGCCCCGATAGAGTTTTGGGTTGGAGCCGAAGAAGAACGCGTTCCGTGAATAGAGCGACGACAGCGCGGCTGCATCGAGCGTCGCGAAGCCGGCGCACCATTTCGCGATGATGGCTGAAACGATGGCGTCGGCATCGTTGCTCATGAGCCTTGCCCCCGTCAGCCTTTGGCGACTTCCTTCGCGAACGTGTCACGCAGGCCGATGGTGCGGGAGAACACCGGCTTGCCCGGCGTCGAATCCTTGTCGCGCACGAAATAGCCCTGGCGTTCGAACTGCATCGGCTCGGTCGAATTGCTCTGCGCAACCGACGCCTCGATCCGAGCGTCTGAGAGAATCTCCAGCGAGTTCGGATTGAGATCGGCTGCGAAGTTCGAGGCATCCGGGCTGGGGTTCGCAAACAGCTGGTTGTAGATGCGGATCTCCGCGGGCACCGAATTCGCCGCCGGCAGCCAGTGCATGGTCGCCTTGACCTTGCGGCCGTCGGGCGCGTTGCCGCCCTTGGTCGCGGGATCGTAGGTGCAGCGCAGCTCCACCACCTCGCCCTTGTCGTTCTTGATCACGCCGGTGCACTTGACGAAATAGGCGTAGCGCAGCCGCACCTCGTTGCCGGGCGACAGACGGAAGAACTTCTTCGGGGGATTCTCCATGAAGTCGTCCTGCTCGATATAGAGCTCGCGGCCGAACGTGATCTTGCGCGTGCCGGCGCTCGGATCGTCCGGGTGGTTGATCGCCTCGAGCTCCTCGCTCTGCCCTTCCGGATAGTTCTCGATCACGACCTTCAGCGGTCGCAGCACGCCCATACGGCGCTGCGACGTGCGGTTCAATTCCTCGCGGATGCAGAACTCGAGCATGCCGACATCGACCACGCTGTTGGCCTTGGCGACACCGATGCGCTTGACGAATTCGCGGAGCGCGGCCGGCGGCACGCCGCGGCGGCGCATGCCCGCCATGGTCGGCATGCGCGGATCGTCCCAGCCTGCGACGTGACCGTCGCGGACAAGCTGGGTCAAGACGCGCTTGGACAGCAGCGTGTAGGTCAGGTTCAGGCGCGCGAACTCGTACTGGTGCGGCTTGGACGGCACCGGCAGCTTTTCGATGAACCAGTCATAGAGCGGCCGGTGATCCTCGAACTCCAGCGTGCAGATCGAATGGGTGATGCCTTCGATCGCGTCCGACTGACCGTGCGCATAGTCGTAGCTCGGATAGATGCTCCACTTGGTCCCGGTGCGCGGATGGTGCGCGTGCAGGATGCGATAGAGCACGGGGTCGCGCAGATTGATGTTGCCCGCGGACATGTCGATCTTGGCGCGCAGCACCCGCGCGCCGTTCGGGAATTCGCCCGCCTTCATGCGGCGGAACAGGTCGAGATTCTCGTCCACGCCGCGGTCGCGGAACGGCGAGTTCTTGCCGGGCTCCGTCAGCGTGCCGCGCGAGAGCCGGATCTCCTCCTGGGTCTGGTCGTCGACATAAGCGAGCCCGTCGCGGATCAGCTTCTCGGCCCATTCGTACAGGCGGTCGAAATAATCGGAGGCGTAGAACAGGTTCTTGCCCCAGTCGTAGCCGAGCCAGTGCACATCGGCCTGGATGGAATCGATATATTCCTGCTCTTCCTTGACCGGATTGGTGTCGTCGAAGCGCAGATGGCAGCGCCCCGGAAACTCCTGGGCGATGCCGAAATTGAGCGCGATCGACTTGGCGTGGCCGATATGCAGGTAGCCGTTCGGCTCCGGCGGGAACCGGGTCACGATCTCCTTGTACTTGGCCTGATCGAGGTCGGCCTGGATGATGTCACGAATGAAATCGCGCCCAACCTCAGTCGCCACCGGTTCTGTCATTACGAAAATCCTGTAGGGAAATCAGCGGTCCTTCTGCCAAATTCGCTTGGCTGCGCCAAGGCCTTAAGGCACCGCTGCCGGGCTTTAGTTATGCTCCGGTCCTGTTATATACCACCGCCTCCAATGCATAGGCCCTGCCAAGAATGACCGATTCCGTCGTTACCCGCTTCGCTCCCTCGCCGACCGGCTTCCTCCACATCGGAGGCGCCCGCACGGCGCTGTTCAACTGGCTCTATGCGAAGAAGCACGGCGGCAAGATGCTGCTCCGGATCGAGGACACCGACCGGGAGCGCTCGACCGAGGCCGCGATCGGCGCGATTCTGGACGGGCTGAAATGGCTGGAGCTCGGCTGGGATGGCGACGTCATCTACCAGTTCAGCCGCGCCGCCCGGCACCGCGAGGTTGCCGAGCAGTTGCTCGCCGACGGCAAGGCCTATCGCTGCTACGCCACCGCCGAGGAGCTCGCCGCCATGCGCGAGAAGGCACGCGCCGAGGGGCGCACCCGCCTCTATGACGGCATGTGGCGCGACCGCGATCCGGCCACCGCACCATCCGACGTCAAGCCGACCATCCGCCTGCGCGCGCCGCAGACCGGCGAGACCGTGATCGAGGACCAGGTCCAGGGCCGCGTGGTCTGGCAGAACGAGAACCTCGACGACCTCGTCCTGCTGCGCGGCGATGGCAACCCCACCTACATGCTCGCGGTGGTCGTGGACGACCACGACATGGGCGTCACCCACGTCATCCGCGGCGACGACCACCTGATCAACGCCGCGCGCCAGAAGCAGATCTACGATGCGATGGGCTGGGCGTTGCCGAACATGTCCCACATCCCGCTGATCCACGGTCCGGACGGCTCGAAACTGTCGAAGCGGCACGGCGCGCTCGGCGTCGATGCCTACCGCGCCATGGGTTACCTCCCGGCCGCGCTCCGCAACTACCTTGTCCGGCTCGGCTGGAGTCATGGCGACCAGGAGATCTTCTCGACCGAGGAGATGGTCGCAGCCTTCGACCTCGCCAATGTCGGCCGCGCCGCCGCTCGCTTCGACTTCGCCAAGCTGGAAAACCTCAACGGCCATTACATCCGTCACGCCGACGATCAATCGCTCGTGAGGATGTTCGAGGACGTGCTCGACCACGTCGTGCCCGCCCGCGACGAGATTAAGGCCAAGTTAAACGACACCACGCGCGGCCAGCTGCTCAAGGCGATGCCGGCCCTGAAGGAGCGGGCCAAGACGTTGCTCGAGCTGATCGACGGCGCCTATTTCATCTTCGCCGACCGCCCGTTGCAGCTCGATCCGAAGGCAGCAGCTCTGCTAACGCCTGATAATCGCAAGCTGATCGGCCAGCTTCATTCCGCGCTGGAGAATGTCGAAACCTGGAGCGGCGCCACGACGGAGGCCGCGCTGCGCGCTTTTGCCGAGGAAAATAGTCTCAAGCTCGGCGCGGTTGCTCAGCCGTTGCGGGCGGCGCTCACCGGCCGCACCACCTCGCCTGGTATTTTTGAGGTCTTGGACGTGCTGGGACGCCAGGAGAGCCTCGCCCGGCTCAAGGATCAGGCCAAGGACTAAGCAAGAACTAGGCAAGGACGATGCTACGACCTAAGTCGGCCATGGCTGCCATGATCTTGCAGCGCACACAGCAATAATATACCCATCTTGGCCGTACCTTCTGGAACATCCGGCCTGTCCCACCATGTCTCGGGGCCTTCCGGGTCCGGCCCGTTTCACCTTACATCGGGGACCTCTGATGGACGCAAAAGAAAGCCCAAAGACCGCCACGCTGACGGTTGGAAACAAGAACTACGATCTCCCGATCCACAGCGGCAGCGTCGGGCCTGACGTCGTCGATATAGGCAAGCTGTACGGCCAGTCCGGCCTGTTCACCTACGATCCCGGCTTCACCTCGACCGCGAGCTGCCAGTCCAAGATCACCTATATCGACGGTGACGCGGGCGTTCTGGAATACCGCGGCTACCCGATCGAGCAACTGGCCGAGAATGGCGACTTCCTCGAGACCTGCTATCTGCTGCTCTACGGGGATCTCCCGACCGCCGCGCAGAAGAAGGATTTCGACGACCGCGTGATCCATCACACGATGGTGCACGAGCAGATGGCCCGTTTCTTCCAGGGCTTCCGCCGCGACGCCCACCCGATGGCTGTCATGGTGGCTTCGGTCGGCGCTCTCGCCGCGTTCTATCACGACTCGACCGACATCAACGATCCGAAGCAGCGCATGATCGCTTCCATGCGCATGATCGCGAAGATCCCGACGCTGGCGGCGATGGCCTACAAATACACCATCGGCCAGCCCTTCGTGTACCCGAAGAACTCGCTGAAGTTCGCCGAAAACTTCCTGAACATGTGCTTCGCGGTGCCGTGCGAGGAGTACAAGATCAACCCGGTGCTCGCTGACGCGCTGGACAAGATCTTCATCCTGCACGCCGATCACGAGCAGAATGCCTCGACCTCGACGGTGCGTATCGCCGGCTCCTCCGGCGCCAACCCGTTCGCCTGCATCGCCGCCGGCATCGCCTGCCTCTGGGGCCCGGCGCATGGCGGCGCCAACGAAGCCGCGCTTGCGATGCTTGCCGAGATCGGCACCGTGGACAAGATCCCCGAGTTCATCGCCAAGGTGAAGGACAAGAACTCCGAGGTCCGCCTGATGGGCTTCGGTCATCGCGTTTACAAGAACTATGATCCGCGCGCCAAGATCATGCAGAAGATGTGTCACGCCGTGCTCAAGGAGACCGGCCATGGCGACGATCCGATGCTGAAGGTGGCGCTCGAGCTCGAGAAGATCGCGCTCAGCGACCAGTACTTCATCGACCGCAAGCTGTACCCGAACGTCGACTTCTATTCGGGCATCACGCTGAAGGCGATGGGCTTCCCGGTCTCGATGTTCACCGTGCTGTTCGCGGTCGCCCGCACCGTCGGCTGGATCAGCCAGTGGAGCGAGATGATCGAGGACCCGCAGCAGAAGATCGGCCGTCCGCGCCAGCTCTACACCGGCGTCACCCGCCGCGACTACGTCGCGATCAAGGATCGCAAGTAAGTCTAGACTTTAGGTCTTACGAAACGGCGCCATCGCAAGATGGCGCCGTTTTTGTTTGCGCACCCTACGAACTGATAAGGATGCAGCTGGTCTTGTGCCGCGCACAACAACAAGTCGGCCCATCACACCGACGAGCGCTTGACAGTTGAAACGCTCCGTAGGCAAATTCTTACTCTAAGTAAGAATGACGATAGGGATGGAAATGCCGGAGCAGCCGAGAAGTCGGCGGCAGACGCGTGCCGCCATTTTGACTCATTTGCTTCAGTCCGGCGGCTCATTCCGGCCGCCGCTGGCGAAAGCTGTACGCCTGTCCGAAGCAAGCCTGTCGCGCATCCTGTTTGACCTGAAGGCCGAAGGCCTGATCGAGGAAGTCAGACGCCCTGCCCCTTACGTCGGCGGCCCCACTGGCCTGGTATCGCTCGATCCCGCGGTGGCGCTTGCGGCGCTCGAGCTCACCGGACAATGGCTCAGCGTCGGCGTTGGTAGTCTGTCGGGCGAGTTGCATTACACCGGGCGAGTGCCGCTGCCGAGAAAGCCGACCGTCGAAACCGTCGGCCGGGTGTTCGGCGAAGCGTTGAATTTGCTGCGCGACTGGACGCGGCGGCGGCGCATCAGGCTCGCGCAGGTTGGTGTCACTGTTCCCGGCCTCGGTCGCCTGAGTGAGTTTGGCAACCCCATCATCCCCTGCGACGTCGGACAGATCGGCGACATGGTCGGCGAGATGTTCGCGGGCGTGCCTGTCACCTTCACCAATTCGGTGGTGGCGCATGCCTCGTTTCATCGTTGCCGCACGGAAAACTATCCCTGCAGCGACCCACACCTGTTCGTGTTCGTCGGCCAAGGCGTTGCCGGTGCCTGGGTCGACGATCCGAGCGAGGACGACGCGCTCGACCCGGTCGAGCTCGGCCACATGGTGTTCGGGACCGACGGCCCTCGCTGCCGCTGCGGTCATCACGGCTGCGTCGAAGCCTACACGTCGCTGCCGGCGTTGGCCGAGCTGCTGCGCACCACCGAGGCAGAACTGGTCCAGCTCGGCAGTGATTGGGTGACGACGATCCCCCTCACCGCGCGGGTACGCCAGGAACTGCGCCAACGCCTCTTCAGACTTGGCCTCGCCATCGGCAACACATTGAACGTCAAGCCATGCCGTGGCGTTGTCGTCAGCGGCTGGCCGTCGTTGCTCGACGAGAACGGTCGCAAGGCCGTGGTCGATGGGATCGATGCCTGTCTGCTCGGCGGCCGGAAACTGGCGCAGGTATCGCTCGCCTTCGTGCCGCCGTCGACCGGCAACGATCCGCAAGCGGCACTCGCCTTCGCCGCCTTCTGCCTCGCGAGATCCGGCGGCATGCCGGCCGCATCGACGGAGGCCGCCTGACATGACCTAAGTCGCGTGCGGCTCGCGCACGCCAACAACAGCGCCAAAACAGCGCAAACAAACTTCACACCCGGGAGGAACTGCCATGACAATCGCAACAACAAGGCGTCGTCTGCTCGCTGGAACCGCTGCCGCGCTCGCGCTGCCGGCCTTTGCCCGTGCGCAAGGCGCCGTCAAGCCGCGCCTCACCGCCATCTCGCAATGGTCTGCCGGTAGCGACGGTGCCGCGATCACGGCGCTTGGCAAGAAATTCGAGGAAAAGGGCGGCGTCTGGCAGCACTCGCCCGTCCCCGGCTTCACCACCGACATGATGAACAAGCTGCGCGCCCAGATCATCGCCGGCGATCCGCCGGCCTGTTCGCAGCTCAAGGGTCCCGAGATTGCCGCCTGGTCGAAGATTGCTCCGACCGTCGATCTCGACGCCGTAGTCGCGGCTGCCGGCTATGAGAAGGTCGTCGCGCCGGACCTTGCAAAATTGCACAAGCCAGGAGGCAAGTGGATTGCGCTGCCGTTGCAGATCTACAGCACAAACATGCTCTTCCTCTCCAAGCGCGGAATGGACAAGGCCAAGGCCGACAAGGTCCCCGTCACCTGGGCTGACTTCAATGACCTTGCCGAGAAAATGAAGTCGGCCGGAATGGCCTACCCCCTCGCCAACGGCGGCACCCGCGCCGACGATGGGCAGAAATTCGAGGCGTCCCTGGCCGGCATCAGTCCGACGGCATACCGCGCCGCCTGCATGAATCTCGACAAGAAGGCGCTGGAGGGCCCTGAGATGAAGGCAGCCTTCGCGCAGACGCGCAAGATCTCCGACTGGTGTGACCCCAATGTCGGCGCCCAACCCTATGCCAACAATTTGAAGCGCTTCGTCGACGGCGACATGGGCATGTTGATCATGGGCGGCTGGGCGCAGGGCGTGTTGAAGAACGCCGGCTTCAAGTTTGACGACTACGTCATCACCCCCGGTCCCAGCGACAACAGCAAGCCCGTCTTCCTGTTGAATGCCGATGCCTTCATCTTCTGGCAGCGCAAGGAGGCTGATCTGCAGGCCGGCCAGATGTTGATGGCGCAACTCGTGATGGATCCGGCGATCCAGACCATGTATTCGCAGATCACGGGATCGATCCCCGTCCGCACCGACGTGGATCTGTCCGGCGAAGGCTGGTCGGATGGTCAACGGACAACTGCGGCCGCACTGAAGAATGCCGTTGGCAACAATCAGGCCGTCCTCAGCCTCGCGCACAACATGGCGCAGGAAAACGGTCTCACCGCTGCGATGATCGACGTCATCACCGAATATGTGAAGAACAAGACGATCAAGCCGGAGGAGGCCGTCAGCCGCCTCGCCGACGCCGTCGAGGGCGCACGTTGACCGACGTCGCCTCGACAGCAGTGCGACCCGGCCGGTCGGCGACCTCCGAGGCGGTGCGCCGGCTGCCCGAATTTCTGATGATCTGGGTGCCGCTGCTGTTATCGGCAGCGCACCTCATTTCGTTTTCGATCTGGACGATCTGGATTTCGTTCACGCCCTCAACCCTTGTCCCTGTTACGGGCACGGTCGGCTTGCGCAACTACACCGCGGTCCTGGCGTCACGGAACTGGCAGATCGCCTTCGACAACCTGTTGTTGTTCGGCACCGCTTTCGTGCTGCTCAGCCTGGTCACCGGCCTCTTGCTCGCGATCCTGCTCGATCAGCGCATTCGCGGCGAGAACGTGCTGCGGACCATCTTTCTCTATCCGCTGGCGGTGTCGTTCGTGGTCACCGGAACGGTCTGGAGCTGGCTGCTCAATCCCGGCATCGGGATCGAGAAGCTCGTCCATGATCTCGGCTGGATGACGTTCAAGTTCGACTGGCTGGTCAACCGCGACATGGCGATCTGGACGATTGTGATTGCAGCGATCTGGCAATCCTCGGGCTTCGCCATGGCCCTGTTCCTGGCCGGCCTTCGCTCCGTCGACGCCGACATTATCAGGGCCGCGCAGATCGATGGCGCAGGACCGTTCCGAACCTATCGGCGCGTCATTTTGCCGACGCTTTGGCCAATCACCATCACCGTCGTCGTGGTCCAGCTGCAATTTGCGATTTCGGCCTTCGATCTCGTCCGCGCGCTCACCAATGGCGGCCCCGGGATCGCCACCCAGCTGCCGGCGCTTGTCGTCTATGATCTGATGTTCCAGCGCAGCCAGCTCGGCCGCGGTGCGGCGGCTGCGGTGCTGATGTTGCTCATCCTTCTCGCGGTGCTGCTGCCCTATGCAGCGTGGCGTTATGTCCAGCGACGGCAGGCCACCCATGCGTGACCGAAGCTTCGCGCCGAGCCGCGCTCTGATTTATCTGATCGTGACCTTGTTCGCGGCCGCCTATCTCGCGCCGCTGGTCGTCGTCGTGCTGAACTCGCTCCGGACCAACGAGGAGATCGCGCAGGGTTCGATGATCGGCTGGCCACAACATTGGGCCTGGGGCAACTACGCCCTGGCCTGGAGCGGCTTCTGCGTCGCCGAGACCTGCAACGGCATCCGGCCGTACATGTTCAACTCAGCGCTTATCACGATCCCGGCGACGATCTTCTCGACCCTGCTCGGTGCAGTCGCCGGTTACGCCGTGTCGCTCTGGCGCTTTCGTGGCGACGTTTGGATCTACGGCATCGTCACCCTCGGCCTCTTCCTGCCCCAACAGATGCGCCTGTTGCCCTGGACCATCGTGCTGCGGGACATCGGGCTCATCAACACGCTGTGGGGGCTCGTGCTGATTCACACGATTCAGGGGCTCTCCTTCACCGTGCTGTTCTGCCGGAATTACTATATCGCCATTCCGCATGAACTGATCCGGGCAGCGCGCATCGATGGTGCCGGGTTCTTTCGGATCTTCTGGCGCATCATTCTGCCCCTCTCCTCCCCGATCCTGATCGTCACCGTGATCTGGCAGTTCACCCATATATGGAACGAGTTCCTGTTTGGTGTGACCTTCACCACCGGCCAGCAGCAGCCCGTCACGGCCGCGCTCATCGCGCTGTCCGCCCCGGTCGCAGATATCCCCAAGCATGGTGTGCAGAGCGCGGCGGTGATCATCGCAGCCCTGCCCACCTTGCTGATCTATCTCTTCGGCGGCAGGTATTTTGTACGCGGCCTCACTGCCGGGGCCGTGAAATGATGGATATGTCATGGCAGCACTGAGCATTCGCGCCCTGTCGAAGCGCTACGCCAATCTCGAGGTGCTCAAGGGCATCGACCTCGACATCGAGAGCGGCGAATTCACCGTGCTGGTCGGGCCGTCCGGCTGCGGCAAGTCCACGCTGCTCAACATCGTCGCCGGGCTCGATCGCGCCAGCGACGGCACGATCGAGATCGGCGGGCGTGTGGTCAATGACGTGCCGCCCAAGGACCGCGACATCGCCATGGTGTTCCAGTCCTACGCGCTCTATCCGTCAATGACGGTGCGCCAGAACATCACCTTCGGCATGGAATGCCGGGGCGTCGCCAAGGCGGAGCAGGAAAAGGCCGTGGCCAACGTCGCCAGGCTGCTCCAGATCGAGCCGCTGCTCGGCCGCAAGCCGTCGCAACTGTCAGGCGGCCAACGCCAGCGCGTGGCGATGGGGCGTGCGCTGGTGCGCGATCCCCTGCTCTTCCTGTTCGACGAGCCGTTGTCGAACCTCGATGCCAAGCTGCGCGTCGAGATGCGCATGGAGATCAAGCGGCTGCACCAGCGCATCGGTGCCACCATCATCTATGTCACCCACGACCAGATTGAGGCGATGACGATGGCCACCCGCATCGCGGTGATGCATCGCGGCGTGGTGCAGCAATTCGCCGACCCCGACACCGTCTACCGCTATCCCGCCAACCTGTTCGTCGCCCGCTTCATGGGTTCGCCGCCGATGAACACGATGCCGGCCCGGCTCGAAGCTGACGCGGGCGGACCCGTGGTGGTGATCGGCGCAGGCCGGCCGGACGAGGTCCGCCTCCGCCTGCAAGGCTACGAGGCGGCGACGTCCTATGTCGGCCGTGAGGTGGTGCTCGGGATCAGGCCCGAATGCATCGCCGAGGGCGACCGCGTGTTCTCCGCTGCGGTAGGCCCGCCCGTCATCGTCACCGCACCCGTCGAGCTCGTCGAGCCCACCGGTGCGGAGACCATCGTCCTGCTGCGGCTCGGTGGCGAGCCCGCGCAGGCCCGCATCTCGCCGGACATCCGCCCCGCGCCGGGCGCGACCGCCTCCTTTGCCCTGGATACCCGCCGCATTTGCCTGTTCGACCCTGAGACGGAGCGACTGATCGCATGACCCAGACGACCTACGCCGACCTCGCCGATCGCGTGGTGGTGATTACCGGAGGCGCCAGCGGCATCGGCGCCGCCTTTGTCCGCGCGTTTGCAGCTCAGGGCTCTCACGTCGCCTTCCTCGACCTCGACACGCAGGCGGGCGAAGCGCTCGCGCAGGAGGTGGCGAAGACCTCCGGCACGGCACCGCTGTTCGTGCCCTGCGACCTCATGGATATCGACGCCCTGCGCGCCGCGCTTTCAAAGGTGCACGCATCGCTCGGCAATGCCGCGGTTCTCGTCAACAACGCCGCCAATGACCAGCGCCAGGTGCTCTCTGATGTCACTCCGGGAGAGTTCGACTGGATGATCGGTGTCAATTTCAAGCACGTCTTCTTTGCCGCACAAGCCGTCGTGCCGCAGATGCAGGCGCGCGGCAGCGGTTCGATCATCAACATGTCCTCGATCGCCTGGATGCGCGGCGCACCAGGGCTTCCGGTCTATGCCGGCGCCAAGGCAGCCATCGTCGGCTTCACCAATTCGCTCGGCCGCAAGTTCGGTCCGGACCGGATCCGCGTCAACGCGATTGCACCGGGGATGGTGATCACCGAACGGCAGCGCCGTCTGTGGTATCCGGATGAACAGGTCATCACCGAGATGCGCACGCGCCAGGCCATTCCCGATGCGGTGACACCCGAGGATATCGCCAGCATGGCCGTATACCTCGCCTCCGACGCGAGCCAGCGCATCACCTGCCAGTGTTTCCGGGTCGACGGCGGGCTGGCCTAGCCAATACCTATCAGGCGGGACACGGAATCCCGCCCGCATCCACGCTCATTTCTTGATGTCGGCTGCGACCAGCACGCGGTGGCCGGTCAGAAGATCATGCAGCGCTTGCAAGGCGGCGACGCCGCAATGCGTGTCCTGCTCACCATTGCCGCCGCTGAGTCCGACGCCGCCGACCACCTCGTCGTCGACCACGATCGGAAAACCGCCGACGAACACGGCGAATTTGCCTTCGAAGCTCCACTGGATACCGAACGCCTCATTGCCGGGAAGCGCTGGTCCGTTCGGCGTCTGGTTGAACAAGTGTGTCGAGCGCTTGTGGCCGGCTGCCGTGAAGGCCTTGTTCCAGGCGATTTGCGGCCCGGTGACGCGCGCGCCGTCCATCCGTTCGAGGACGATCGGGTAACCGCCATCGTCCACGATGCAAACCGTCTCGAGCACGCCGATGTCCGCGGCCTTCTGCAACGCTGCGGCCGCCATGTGCCTGGCTTCCGCCAGTTCAAGCTTGAGCGATTTCCTCATCTCATCCCTTTTTCGTCTGCAGCGATACCGCGCGTGCGGCGTCGCGTGGATTTTCAGCAACCGCGATACACGGTCTTGATCTGCGTATAGAATTCGAGCCCGGCGCGGCCGGACTCGCGGAAGGTCGAAGTGCTCGACCGCTTCAGGCCTCCGAACGGCGCATTGATCAGATTGCCGGTCGTGGTCCGGTTGATCTTGACGGTCCCCGACTGAATGTCATTGGCGAAATCGTGCATGATGCGCGGGTTTCGCGTCGCGATCGCAGCCGACAATCCGTATTCGGTGTCGTTGGCCTTGGCGATGGCATCTGCATAGGACTCGACCTCGATGATCGCGATGACGGGCCCGAAGATTTCCTCACGCGCGATCGTCATCTGCTGCGTGACATCGGTGAAGATCGCCGGCGCGACGTAGTAACCGCCGTCATAGCCAGCGCCCGAGAGCCGCTCGCCGCCACAGAGGAGCGTCGCCTCCCGCTTTCCAATTTCGATGTAACGCAACACGGTGTCGAGTTGCCTCGCGGTCGCGAGCGGCCCGAGGTCCATGCCGGCCGTCAGCCCGCTGCCGATCTTCAAGGCCTTGACCCGGGCCACCAGCCGCTCCGTGAACTCCGCACGCACCTGCTTCATGACCAGCACGCGGCTGGTGCCGGTGCAGGCCTGGCCAGCCAGCGACAGCCCGCCCTTCACGGTCAGGTCGACCGCCTTGTCGAGATCGGCATCGTCCATCACGATCAGCGGATTCTTGCCGCCGAGCTCCATCTGCGTGCGCGTCGTGAAGCTGACCGACCGGCAGATCTGTTCGCCAGCCGTTGTCGATCCGGTAAAGGAAATAGCGCGGATCTCCGGCGCTGCGGTGATGGCGGGGCCGACCTCGCCGGCCGAGCCGGTGACGAAGTTCAGGGCGCCCTTGGGCAGCCCGGCCGCCACCAGCGCCTCGGCAAGACGATAGCCGCTTAGCGGCGCATCCGACGACGGCTTGAACACCACCGTATTGCCGGTCATCAACGCAGGCGCGATCTTGCGGGCCGGGATCGAGATGGGAAAATTCCACGGGGTGATGACCGACACAGCGCCGAGCGGCTCGCGCAGCGTGTAGACCGTCATGTCAGGATCATCATTGGGAAAGACCTCGCCGGCGAGCGACTGGCCCTCGACGGCATAGAATCGCAGCGTCTGTGCCGAGCGCAGGACCTCGTCCCTGGCGAGGTTGAGCGCCTTACCCATCTCGCGCGTCATCTCCCGCGCAATCTGGTCGGCCTGCGCCTCGAGACGATCGGCCGCGCAATTGAGAATCGCTGCGCGCGCCGAGACCGGCGTTTTCCTCCAGCGCTCGCTTGCGGCCACGGCCGCATTGACCGCGAGCTTCGCCTCGGCAGCCGTCGAGGCCTGGAAGCGACCGACAATGTCGGACGTATCAGCGGGATTGGTGTTGTCGAACGGCTTCGCAACGCCCCGCAACTGCTCGCCATTGATGAGGTTCGGGAACTCCTCGACCCGCAGTCTTGCCTCGGGACCACGGAGGCTCGCTGTCGCAGTGTCACTCATCATCGTTGTACCTTCTTCAATGCCAGATCAGGACCGCTGAGATCGTCGAGGTCACCAGCCCCGCCAGCACCGGCACCATCACCGTCTGGACGATCTGGAAGACCGGCACGCGCGCGAACCCGGCCACCGCGATCAGAGACGACCAGGCCACCAGCGTGCCGCCACCCGTCCACACCGCGCCCATCTGGCCGATGGCCGCGAGCGTCGCGGGATCGAGCCCGACAGTTGGCGCCAACGCGCCCGAGAGCGATCCGGTCAGCGGCAGGCCGGCAAAACCCGATCCATCGATCCCGGTAATCATGCCCGCAATCAGAACGCCGAACGACACAAAGACCTGGTTTGCCGGAATCCAATGCTGCGCAGCCTGAACCAGTTCGAACAGGAGATTGGGGGCCTGGGCCGCAGGGACACCGAGAATCGGGGCGGACAATCCCGGTTCGGCGCCGAGGAAGAAGAAACCGGCGATCGGCAGCACGGACCCCATGGCCTTGAACGCGAAGATGAAGCCCTCGGTGACATGGTCGGCGCTGACATCGAGGAATTTGCGCAAGTCGTCGGTGACGAACGAGGCGCAGATCATCAGCACGGCGGCAACGCCGCCAACCAGCGCCGCGGCGTCACCGCCTTTGAGATCATGGCCGATCCCGAGCTTGGCGAGCACCATCACGACAATGACGCCGAGGAAGGCGAGCGGCGTCACCACCGCAAAAATCTTCGACCATTTTTCGCGGGAACCGGGAATCGAGGAAAGCGCCTTGTCGATCTGCGCCTGGCTCGCAAGCGGCGTCTGGTCGCCGGCAGTACCCCGGGCGATCTCGACCTTGTCGAAAGTGCCCTCCTCTGCGATGCGCGCCAATTCGCCATTGCTCGACTGCGCCTGCCAGCGCTCGAGCAGCCTGTCATCCGGCTTGGCGATGAGCTTGCGAATGGCAAAGTAGCCCAGCACAAGCGCGACGCCGCCGGTGATCAGCGACAGCACCAGCGCCCGGTCCGCGACCGCGGCAGCGCTGACCGCTGCACCCGCCGCCTTGGCACTGATGCCCGGAGCGACGCCAATGACGTAATCCGACGACAGCGCCATGCCCTGGCCTGCGATCGCGATCGCCAGCGCACCACCGAGCGGCGGCAGTCCCGCCGCGATCGCCGCGGGCAGCAGCACCGCCGACACCAGCGGCACCGCCGGTGTCGGCCAGAAGAACAGCGAGATCACGTAGGTGATGCCGGCGAGAACAAAATAGGCCGTGTGTCCGTCCTTCATCACCGCGCGGAAGGGCTCCACCATCCTGATGTCGGACCGCAGCACCTTGAGCGCATTGAGCAGCGCGGTCATCAGCGCGATCACCAGGAAGATGTTGAACAGCTCCTTTGCCGCCGTGAAGCTGGCATTGAAGATGCTTCCGAGCGCAGCGATCGGACTGTGCGTCCAGGCGAGCGCAACCAGGAACGTGGCAAGGACCGACGGCACCACCACGTTGGCACGCCAGATCATGGTCAGGACGATGAGGGCCACACCAAACAGGTAGACCCAGTGCGCGGCGACGATCGGAACTTGCGGCATTGTCATGCGATGCGCTCCCCCAGGAAGTAGAGCAATTTTGTATACTGTATTCTAGAAATGCAACAGCTAACTGCGAATTATTTTGCCGAAGGCGCCTGGGGATCGAAACTTACGAAGTCATATCTATCTGATATCGTATAATAAAATGTAGAATGACGTAGCTTTGACGAAGCTTTTCCACAGCGTGGTGCGTTGACGCTCGACAAAAATTGTATACTGTATACTTTTATTGCATGGGCCCGATCGCCGCGATCAATCCGGCCCCCTTTCTGCGACAGAGGAGCGCGACGATGTCAAAGCTGATGAACCATGTGGAATTCCGCACGGCCCTCGAGAATGCGATCAAGGGCAAGAGCGCCAACAAGGCTCCCTTCAGCATCGCATGGGCGAGCGGCAAGCTGAGCCGCGCGCATCTCGCGTCCTGGGCGGAGAACCACTACCACTATGTCGGCCCGTTCGCGGACTATCTCGGCTACATCTACGCGCGCATGCCGGAGCAGTATCAGGAAGCCAAGGACTTCCTGCTTGCCAACATGTACGAGGAGGAGATCGGTGGCGACCGCCATACTGATCTGCTGATCCGCTTCGCCGAGGCCTGTGGCACGACGGCGGAACGCGTCAAGAATCCCGACAACATGACCGCGACGACCCGGGGCTTGCAGAGCTGGTGCTATTCGGTCGCCATGCGCGAGGACCCGATTGTGGCCGTGGCAGGTCTCGTGGTCGGCCTGGAATCGCAAGTGCCGTCGATCTACCGCAAGCAGACGCCGACCTTGCGCGAGAAATACAAATTCACCGACGAGGAAGTCGAGTTCTTCGACCTTCACATCGTGTCGGATGAAATTCACGGCGAGCGCGGCTACCAGATCGTGCTCGAGCACGCCAACACGGTCGAGCTGCAGCAGCGCTGCCTGAAGATCTGTGAAATCGGCGCGCAGATGCGGCTGCTCTACACCACCGCGCTGTATCACGACTATGTCGCCAAGGACATTCCGCTGGCCGAGCTCGACATGAGCGAGGCCAAGGTCCCCGCCGACGAGCGCGCGTTGCTGCAAGCCTGAGCGAGGCGGCATGCCCAACGTCGTCTTTCACAGGAACGGCCAGACCTTTCACGGCGAGATCAAGGAAAACACTAATCTCGTCGTGAGGGCGGGCATCCGGCAATTTCCCCATCCGAACTTCCTCTACGGCTGCGGCATGGGCAAATGCGGGAAGTGCGCGGCCCTGATCATCAAGGGCGCCGAGCATCTGCCCGAACCGAACTGGAAGGAAAAGAAGCGGCTCGGCGCACGAATTGAGGCCGGCTATCGGCTGGCCTGCCAGCTCTGGCTCACTCACGACGTCGAGCTGTCGCAGGAGGCAACGCCGCTCGCCGACGTCGTCGCAGCCGGCAAGGTCGGTTGATTCAGTGAATGCCGGGGGCCGTATCGGCCTTGCGGCAATTCTCGGCAAATACGGGAGACGTGAGCGATGTATGTGATCCTGACCAGCAAGGACGGCCTGTTCCGGACCGAGATCGTCGATGGGCTGCGGCCCCTCGCCTCTTACGACTATCTGTTCTATGGCACCAAGAAGGCAACCTTCGTGATCGCGGAGCTGCTCAAGGACACCAAGATCAACGTGATCGACGAAGCGTGGTCGCCGCCGATCGTGAATCAGGTGCCGTCCAAGTTCCTCGAGAAATTCGCAACGCCGGAACTGGCCTATCGCGAGCTCGAGCACCTCACCACCTTCGGCCACATGGACACGAAGCTGCGCAAGTCGTGATGTCCGATAGCACAAATCTGCCCGCAGCGAAGACCGGCACGATCGAGGTCACCTTCGTGACCAACAACGGGAAGTCCGTCACGGCCCCCGTCGACAGCAACCTGCTGCGGATCTCCTTGCGCGAACAGGGCGGCATCCCCTTCAAATGCGGCGGAGGGCTTTGCGGGACGTGCAAATGCCTCATCGAGAAGGGGTTGCAGAACACCGACGCGATCAAGCCGAAGGAGCGCAAGCACCTCACGGAGGAGCAATTTGCCGCCGGCTACCGGATGGCATGCCAGACCTTTCTCAAGGGCGATGTCAGTGTGTCCTGGACGCCCAAGCCCGCCAGCGCAGGGGCTCGCCCAATGGCGACGAACCCTGCGCCCGATTCGCCCGATTGATCTGGTGGGTGGTGCCGGTCTTCCCGGCGACGACGGCTTGCCGCTGTACAATGGGCAGTCTAAGTACGTTTGTGCCGTCCCGCCGGTCAGTCCGCGCTCGGTCGGTGGCGGATCGAATCTCTCCGCGCGGTTCGAAATATCAAACCGGTGCGGTTGAGAAGGTCATCTCATGGCTGGCAGGCTGGGAAATTCGAAACGACGCCTCGGCGACGACTACCTCTCCCTCCACGACAAGGTCATCGAGGAGCTGCGCCAGGCCATCTTGAGCCGGCGCCTCAAGCCCGGTGAGCGGCTGGTCGAAGGGCGTCTTGCGGAGGAGCTCGGCGTCTCCCGGAATCCGGTGCGGGAAGCAATCCGGGTGCTGACGACCGAGGGCCTGGTCGAAGTCACCGCGCGGCGCGGCGCCTCGGTGCTTGCCATGACCGACGAGGAAGCGCGGGAGACGATCGAGGTTCGCGCGCTCTTGGAAGGACAGAACGCACGGCTGGCCGCGCGTCGCCGCGATCAGGATATTCTGGCGCGCATTGCAGCCGTTCTGAACAAGGGCACGGAAGCGGTTGCGGCCAAGCGCTTTGAGCTCTTGTCGGATCTCAATCAGCAATTCCACAACGAGCTTGCCGCGGCCGGCCGCAATCGCGTGCTCTCCGATCTGCTCAAACGGCTCCGCGAGAGAACCGCGATGTTGTTCGCGCCAACCGATCCGGAGCGCCAGGCGCGAACCTGGGACGAGCATGCCGGCATCTTGCGCGCCATCATCGCCGGCGACGAGCGCGCCGCGGCCACGCTTGCCGCAGAGCATGTCATGCGCGCCGGCGCCGATTTTCTGGCGACCCTTCATATTCCCGAAGAAAGTCCGTCGCTGGACACGATGCCCGCGCGACCGATTGATGCGACGGCAAAGTCGAAGCCCCGCCGCGCCGCCGGCGGACGCACGAAGAAGTAGCCAAGAGCGAGAGGCCTAGTCTAGCGTCGCCCCTTCCGCATCGTCGCAAGCACGATGTCGGCGGCGAGCACGCTCGGCGATTTATTGCCGGTCGACATGATGGTGTCGAGCTGCGCAAAGGCTTCGACCTGTCGCGTGCGCATCGGTGAATCCGTCAGCACCTCGGACAGGGCGCTCGCGAGCTTCTCCGGCGTGCAGTCTTCCTGCAAGAATTCGGGAATCACCTCCCTGCCAATCACGAGATTGGCGAGGATGACCGAAGGCACCTGGATCGCGCGGCGCAGGATGAAGGCCTCTATCGCGCCGACGCGATAGGCCGTCACCATCGGAATGCCCGACAGTGCCAGCTCCAGCGTCACCGTGCCTGATTTTGCCAGCGCCGCGCGCGCGATCCTGAATGCGGCGCGCTTCTCGGTTTCGCCGACCACGATCTGCGGCTTGACCGGCCAGCTTGCGATGCCGGCACGAACGGTGGCTTCGAGATGCGGCATGGTCGGCAGCATCAATTCGAATGCGACGCCCTGCCCCTGCAAACGGCCGAGCGCCGCACCGAACACGTCGAGATGATGCCGGATCTCGCTGCGACGGCTGCCCGGCAGTACCAGCAGCACCGGCGGCTCGCCAGAGCGGCGCTTTTGCTCGTCCGCATCGGGCCGCAGCGACGGCAATTGCTCGATCAGGGGATGGCCGACATAGCTGCAAGGCGGCCCGCCGAGCTTGCGATATTCCTCCGGCTCGAACGGCAGCAGACCGAGCACGTGGTCGACATAGCCGAGCATCGCGCGCGCCCGGCCCGGCCGCCAGGCCCAGACCGAGGGCGAGACGTAGTCGATGATAGGGATCGCCGGAGTCTTCGCGCGAACACGGCGCGCAACGCGATGGGTGAAATCGGGACTGTCGATGATGACGAGCACATCGGGCGCAGCCTCCGTCGCAGTATCCGCGGTCTTGCGGATCAGGCGCAGGATTTTCGGCAGCTGCTGCACCACCGCGGCAAGGCCGACGATCGACAGTTCCTCGATCGGAAACAGTGTCTCGAGCCCTTCGCGCGCCATCGTGCGGCCCCCGACGCCCTCGAACTGCACGCCGTCGCCGAGGCGCTGGCGCAACACTTTCATCAGTGCCGAGCCGAGCCGGTCGCCGGATTCCTCCGTCGCGATCAGAAAAATCTTCCTGATGGGATCGCGCGACTGCATCACGCGGGCAAGCCGACAACAAAGAGATATTTGGCGTCGGCAAGCGTAATCATCGCCTGCGGCTCCGCAGCGATGGTGTTGCCGGCGATGACGGCGACACCGGCAAGACCCGCCTTGGCGACACCCTCGATTGTGCGCGCACCGATCGTCGGCAGGTCGAAGCGCAGATCCTGGCCGCTCTTCGGCGCCTTCACCAGCACGCCGCGCCCCGTGGCCGCGCGGATGCGGCCCTCCTCGCGCAACCGCGCCACGCGCGCCAGCAGCGCATCGGTGCCCTCGATGTCCTCGACCGCCACCACATGGCCGTCGATCACCACGGCGGCCTGGCCGATGTCGAACGGCCCGAGCGCGGTCAGCACCGCACGCCCGCGCTCGATATCGCCTTTGGCGTTATCAGCCGGCCAGGCACGGGTGATGCAGCCCTCGGGCATCAGCAGGTCGGGCGCGACGTCCTTGATGCCGACCATGCGAAAGCCGCCTTCCTCGAGAATGCGCCCGACACCCGACAACAGATGATCGTCGCCGCCGCGGAAGGCGCGGATGACGTTACCCAGCAGCCGCAACGTTGTGAAATCGAACCGGATCTCCGTGAGCGACGGCCGCACCAGCGTGCCGATGAAGATCAGGTCGCGACAGCCTTCTTCGCGGAACAGCCGCATGGCGCGGCCGAGCTGTCCGACCGAGATCCAGCGGTGACGGAATTGCTCGACCTGCTCCGGATCGCACGCTCCCCGCAGCGGAAACAGTACCGGCGTGATGCCGCGCGCGGCGAGCGACTCGGCGACCGCGAACGGCATGGCACCACCGCCGGCGACCACGCCGACCGGCGATGAAATTCCTGATGCCGCCGATGTCAGGTCCGCGGCCATCCCGGCATCACTTCTCGATGGTCGGAAGACAGAGCGGGCGCTTGCCCTTGCCGATAAAGCCCAGAATTTCGGCGATCGCGGGATCTTCGCTTGCGAGCGACCGCACCGCCTCCAGCCGCTCGGCGAAGGTGCCGGAGCCGTGGAACAGCTTCTGGTAGAACGCACGCACGGTCGCAAGCCGCTGCTTCGTGAACTTGCGCCGCTTCATGCCGATCAAATTGAGGCTCTCCAGCACCGCGTATTGCCCGTTGGCGAGCCCATATGGAATGATGTCGTCGCGCACGCCCGAGAGGCCGCCAACCATCACATAGGAGCCGATGCGGGTGAACTGGTGCACCGCGGACAGCCCGCCGATATAGACGGCGTCCCCGATCTCGCAATGGCCGCCCAGCGTCGCCGAAGTCGCGAAGATCGCGTTGTTGCCGACGATGCAATCATGGCCGACATGGCTGTTGTTCATGAAGTAGCCGTCGTTGCCGACGCGCGTCTTCCCGCCGCCCTTGACGGTGCCGACGTTCATCGTCGCGCCCTCGCGGATGATGTTTCCCGAACCGATCTCGAGCGTGGTCGGCTCGCCCTTGTAGCTGAGATCCTGCGGCGCGCCGCCGAGCACTGCGAACGGCGAGATCACGCAGGCGTCGCCGACCGAGGTGTGGCCGATGACCGTGACCTGTCCGATCAGCTTGCAATTGGCCCCGATCCGGGCGTTGCGACCGATGATACAAAAAGGCCCGATCTCGGTGCCCTCGCCGATTACGGCGCCGTCTTCCACCCGGGCGGTGGGGTCGATCTTACTCATCAAGCGATCTTACTTATCAACAAGGTCTGGCTATGTGTTGAACTTGCTCGGCTTTCCGGTGGTTAGCGCGTCTGCGCCCGATCTGTCCAGTGACGTATGATCTCGGCGTGTTTCAGAAGCCGGCCGAACGAGCCGCTCTGGGCATCAACGACCTCACCCAACACGTGAACGGACGGCCCCGCCGCCTCAGTCGACCAGCATGGCGCCGACATCGGCTTCGGCGACGACTTGGCCGTCGACCTTGGCGTCACCGTGAAACCACCACATCGTCTTGCGGCGCCCCAGCGAGCGCATGTGATACTCGATGGTGTCGCCGGGCAGCACGGGCTTGCGGAATTTGCACTTGTCGATGGTCAGAAAATACACCGCCCGCGGCTTCTCGGTCCCCTCGACCGACTTGATGCCGATCACGCCCGCCGTCTGCGCCATCGCCTCGATCATCATGACGCCCGGATAGACCGGACGTTCGGGGAAATGCCCCTGGAAGGCCGGCTCGTTGAAGGTGACGTTCTTGATGCCGACACCACTGTAGTCGGTGCGGATGTTGATCACCCGGTCGATCAGCAGCATCGGAAAACGATGCGGCAGCAGCTGAAGGATCCCGTTGATATCCACCAGCGCAAACTTGATCTGTGCTTCCTCCGTCATTCCCGTCCCTCATCCTTCGGATCGGTCTTGCTGTCGCGTACCAGACGCTCCACCGCGATGATCTCCTTGAACCATTGTTTGGTCGGCTTGGCGAAATGCCCGCCCCAACGTCCCCCCGGCGGGATGTCGTCCTTGACCGCGCTCATGGCGGTTACCTGGGCTCCATCGCCGATCTTGAGGTGATTGTTGATGCCAACCTTCGCTCCCAACGCCACGTTGTCGCCGATGGTCAGGCTGCCCGCGAGCCCGATCTGGGCCGCCAGCAAACAGTGTCGTCCAATCGTCACATTGTGACCGATCTGGACCTGATTGTCGATTTTGGTGCCCTCCCCGATCACGGTGTCACGCAGAGATCCACGATCGATCGTGGTTCCGGCGCCGACCTCGACGTCGTTCTGGATCAGCACCCGGCCCGTCTGTGGCACCTTCAGATGGCCTTCGGGGCCGAAAAAGATGAAGCCGTAGCCGTCCTGGCCGATCGAGCAGCCCGGATGGATCAGGACATTGTTCCCGATCAGCGCACACTGGATCACCGTACGGGCGCCGACATTGCAGTCCCGGCCGATCTTGACGCTCGGGCCGATCACCGCACCGACGCCGACGACCGTGCCGCTGCCGATCTCGGCATTCGGCCCAATCACCGCGAGCGGATCGACGATGACGCCGTCCTCGAGCCGGGCCGAGGGGTCGATGATGGCCGACGGCGCGATGCCATCATTGCCGACCGAGGATTGCGGCCGCAGCGCGTCGCCATGCCATTCCCGGGCAATCCTGACGAAGGCGCGGAAGGGCTGCGTCGCCCGCAGCACCGCCACATGCGCCGGCACCTGGCCCTCGAAGCGCGGGCTCACCAGGCATGCGCCCGCCCTGGTGGCCTTGAGCTCGCCGGCATATTTGAGGTTGTCGAAGAATGCCAGATGCATCGGGCCGGCTTCGTCGAGCGAAGCAAGGCCCGTGATCACATGGCCGCCCCTGTTGGGGTCGACCAGTTGCGCCTTGGTGAGCGCGGCAATGTCGGCCAGCGTTGAGGCCGGCGGTTTCGTGAAGAAGGTCGGCTGCGCCATTCCACCCCGTCGCGGTCCGGCTTCGTCATGAAGCGGTCATGCCGCATCATGCCCTATCTCATGGATTGTACACGATCTTTTTGGCGACCGGCCCCAAGGAAACTCTCAAGGAATTCCCAGGGGGCCGGGTCATGCCCAGCTGATCGAATTAGAACGACGTGCCGCCGCCGAACCGGAATTCCTGCACGCGGTCACTCTTGCCCTTGGTGAGCGGCACTGCGTAGTCAAAGCGCAGCGGACCGAACGGCGAGGCCCAAATCAGTCCGACACCGACCGACGAGCGGACCACATTGGCATTGTCATACACCAGGCCGGTACAAGTTCCAGTCGAGGACGGGTTGACGGTCGACGGCGTACAGTTCGAGTTCTTGGTCGTGGTCATTTCGTTGGTCAGCGACCACGTCGTCGGGCCCTGATAGTCGAAGAGACCGCCGGCGTCGGCGTAAACAGCGCCCTTCAGGCCAACTTCCTTCGGAAGGAACCAGAACGGCATCTGCAACTCCAGCGAAGCGCCCCAGTACTTGGTGCCGCCAAGCGCATCCTGCGAGCCGTAAGGATTGAGGTCGCGCGGACCAATGCCGTTCGGAGCGAAGCCGCGAACCAGGTTCGGACCCATCTGGAAGTGATCCAGCATGCGAAGATCCTTGTCGACCTTGTTCAGGACACCGCCCTGGAGATGGACGAGCCCAACGAGGTCGGACACCAGCGACTGGTAGTACTTCGCGTCCGCGACGGTCTTCAGGTAGGAGACGTCGCCGCCGACGCCGGCGAAGTCCTGCCGGAAGTCGATGAGCAGACCGTCGGTCGGGTTCTTGTTGTTGTCGAGCGTGTTGTAGGTCAGCGTGTAGCCGAGCGCCGAGGTCACCGTTTTGCCGTTCGCCAGCTCCTTGCGGACCGGCAGCGAGGCTTCGCCGTCGCTGTAGCAGCCGAGGTAGTTGGTGCCTGCGAAATTATATCCACTCGCGATAATATCCGCTGTGCCTTTCGGCGTGTTGGCATAAGCAGGGCTCGGATTGAAGTTCGGACCGAGGAAGTTGTTACAGTTCGCCAGATAGGACGGCAGCGTGATTTCCTGCCGGTAGACCGAGTAGCGCAGCTGCAGCGACAGATCCTCACGCAGCTGGAAGCCGAGGCGCGGCGCGAAGCCCAGCGTCTTGGTGCCATAGGAGATGTAGTTGTTGGACAGCTGGGTGCGCTGATAGAAGTCGAGGCCCAGCGCGACGCGATAGTCGAGCAGATACGGCTCGACGAACGAGAGCGAATAGCCGCGCGCATACTGGCCATAGGTGACCGACGCCTTGGCGAACAGGCCGCGGCCGAGCAGGTTACGTTCCGACACCGAGACTTCGGCGAGCGCACCGTCGGTCGTGGAGTAACCGCCCGAGACCGAGAAGTCGCCGGTCGACTTCTCTTCGAGTTCGACGATCAGGACCACGCGGTCGCTGGACGAACCCGGCTCCGTCGTGATCTTCACGGTCTTGAAGTAGTCGAGGTTCTTCAGGCGGCGCTCGGCGCGATCGACCAGCGCGCGGTTGTAGGCATCGCCCTCGGAGATATCGAACTCGCGACGGATCACGTAGTCACGGGTGCGGGTGTTGCCGCGGATATTGATGCGCTCGATATAGGTGCGCGGACCTTCGTCGACGTTGAACACGACCGAGACGGTGTGCGCATCGAAATTGCGGTCGCCGCCCGGACGCACCACCGCGAACGCATAGCCGCGGCGCGAGGCCTCGATCTGCATGTCCTCGACCGACTTCTCGACCGATTCGACATTGTAGAGCGAACCGACATTGACGCGCGAATAGGAGCGCAAGGACGTCGCATCGAAGTTCGGGATGCTGGTGCGGAACTCGACGGCGCCGACGCGGTACTGCTGGCCTTCCTCGATCTTGAAGGTGACGTTGAAGCCCTTCTTGCCAGGATCATACTCGGTGAGCGCAGCCACGACCTGCACGTCGGCGAAACCGTTCTTCAGGTAGAAGCGGCGAATCAGATCGCGGTCGGCCTCGACGCGGTCGGGGTCGTAAACGTTGGCGCTGCCGAGGAAGCTCAGCAGATTGGTTTCGCGCGTCTTGATGACGTCACGCAGGCGATAGCCCGAGAACGCATTGTTGCCGACGAAATCGATCGACTGAACGCCGGTCTTGGCACCTTCGTTGACCGTGAAGATCAGATCGACGCGGTTGTTCGGCTGCTCGATGATCTCAGGCACGACGGTCACATCATAGCGACCGGAGCGGCGATAGATTTCGGCGATTCGCAGCGTGTCCGACTGCACCATGGCGCGGGAGAAGGTGCCGCGGGACTTGGACTGCACTTCAGCAGTGAGCTGCTCGTCCTTGACCTTCTTGTTGCCCTCGAACGCGACGCGCCCGATCACCGGGTTTTCCACAACCGAGACGATCAGCTGGCCGCCGGCGCCGCGGTTGATCTTCACGTCCTGGAACAGGCCGGTCTCGATCAGCGCCTTGAGGCCGTCATCAATGGCACCCTGATCGAGGCGACCGCCGGGGCCAGGCTTGAAATAGGAGCGGATCGTCTCCACCTCGACGCGGCGATTTCCTTCAACGGAAATCGACTGCACCGTCTGAGCGAACGCAGACGAAGGCACGAAAACAGCCCCAACCGGGGCAACCACCGGCGCGCCGAACATGATCAGGGTTGCGAGCAAGCCCCCCCGGAGTCGCAGTCCAAACTTCATTGCGCAACGCGCCCTTATCAACTTACCAGACCCAACCCCAAAGCTGGTCTGGGAGATTCCCCAAGTTCTAGCCGCTTGTAGCCAATTTCCCCGACATCGCAAACGGCAGCTGACGCGGTAATTTCAATTTCATTCCAAGACGTTGCTGAACAGCAACGCCACAAAAAAGCCGGGATCAGGAAGCTGCCATCCGCAGGATGTCGTTATAGGTGGCAAACACCATCAGCATCAGCACCAGACCGAGGCCGATTCGGAATCCCATCTCCTGAGTCCGCTCCGAGAGCGGACGGCCCCGCACAACCTCCGCCGTGTAGAACAGAAGGTGACCACCATCGAGCAGCGGGATCGGGAACAGGTTCAGCAGCCCGATCGAGACCGACAGCACGGCGCACAGATTGATCACGAACTGGAACCCGGCGCTGGCCGCCTGCCCTGACATCTTGGCGATGCCGAGCACGCCGCTGACCTCGTTCGGATTGCCCTGCCCGATGAACAGCGAACCCAGGAACTTGAAGGTGCTGGTGATGATGAACCAGACCTGTTCAACCCCGATCTTGAGTGCCTCGCCGACACCGACCGGCGAGGTCGAGGCCTCACCAGCCTGGGACTTATGCTCGACGCCGAGCACACCGACCTTGTGGCTGTTGCCGAACGGATCCTTGCGCTCGAGCAGCGCAGGCGTTGCCGTCAAGGACACCAGCCCCCCATCCCGCTTCACCTGGAACACCAGCGCCGAACCTGCACTCGTCGCCACAATCCGCTGCATGTCGGCAAAGCTCTCGATCGGCTTGCCGTCGATTTGCACGACGACGTCGCCGATCTTGAAGCCGGCAGCGGCCGCGGCGCCGTCGGCGACGACGCCGTCCACGCGGGCGATCGTGCTCGGCTTGCCGTAGTACAGGGCCATGCCTGCGAAAATCAGGGCGCCGAGGATGAAATTGGCAATCGGTCCGGCCGCGACGATGGCCGCGCGCGGACCGACCTTCTTGTGGTGGAAGCTGCCGGCGCGCTCCTCGGCCGTCATGGCCTCGAGCGTAGCGGCCGAGGGGGTCGATGCCTCGCTCTCGTCGCCGAAGAACTTGACGTAGCCGCCGAGCGGGATCGCCGAGATCTTCCAGCGGGTGCCGTGGCGGTCGTTGAAGCCGACCAGTTCGGGCCCGAAACCGAGCGAGAACGTTAACACACGAACGCCGGCCCAGCGCGCGACCAGGAAATGGCCGAGCTCGTGGAAGAACACGACGATCGTCAGGACGAACAGGAAAGGAACCGCATAACCGAGGAGCCCATGGCTCAACGTGTTGAAACTATGGGTAAAAAAGTCGATCATCGAATTCCCTCATCCAGCGCCGCAAGGCCCTGGCCCCGAACTACCTAGGATGCCTTTAAGGCAATTTGAGGCAATAGGGCGGCAGCTTTATTTCGCGCAACATGGTCAACATTTATTGCATCATCCGCTGACGTCATGGGACCCTGGTTGCCGCCCCGGATCCAGTCGTCCAGGGTCGCCTCGACCAGCCGGGCAATGGCGCCAAACCGGATCTTGCCGGCGATGAAGGCTGCGACCGCGACCTCGTTGGCGGCGTTGTAGACGGTGGTCGCTCCCTTCCCGGTCCGGAGCGAATCGAAGGCCAGGCGAAGCCCGGGGAACCGCTCGAAATCGGGGGCCTCAAAGGTCAGCTGACCGATCTTGGCCAGATCGAGCTTCGCCGCCGGCCCCTTGATCCGGTCGGGCCAGCCGAGGCAATGGGCGATCGGCGTGCGCATGTCGGGCGAACCGAGCTGGGCCATCACCGAGCGGTCGGAGAACTCGACCATGCCGTGGATGATCGACTGCGGATGCACCAGCACGTCGATCTCATCGGGCGCCAGGGCGAACAGATAGGACGCCTCGATCACCTCGAGACCCTTGTTCATCATCGAGGCGGAATCGATCGTGATCTTCTGGCCCATGCTCCAGTTCGGATGTTTCAGGGCCTGCTCGAGCGTCGCCTGTTCGATGTCGGCAGGCTTCCAGGTCCGGAACGGACCGCCCGATGCCGTGATGATGACGCGCACCAGCTCGTCGCGATTGCCCGAGGCCAGCGCCTGAAACAGCGCGTTGTGTTCGGAATCGGCCGGCAGGATACAGGCGCCCGCTTTCGCCGCGCGCTGCATGAAGAAATCACCGGCACAGACGAGGCATTCCTTGTTGGCGAGCGCGACATGCGCGCCGCGATCGACCGCGGCCAGAGCCGGCTTCAATCCGGCCGCACCGCTCACGGCCGCCATCACCCAATCAGCCGGACGCGCGCCCGCCTCGATCACCGCGCTCTCGCCGGCACCGCATTCCGTGCTCGTGCCCGCAAGTGCGGCCTTCAGATCGGCGAGCCTAGAGGCGTCCGCGATCGCGACGAAGCGCGCGGAGAATTCCTTCGCGAGTTTCGCCAGCGCTTGAACATTGCTGTTCGCCGTGAGGGCCTCGACGCGATAGCGATCGGGTGAGGCACGCAGCAGATCCATCGTGCTGTCGCCGATCGAGCCGGTGGCGCCGAGGACCGTGACGCTGCGGACGGCAGACGCCGCAGCCTTGTTGTTACGCAAAGGGACTGGGCTCATATCCTCACCAAACCATAAGACCGCTTCCGGCGCTATGCACACCATGGCGGAGAAAGCCGATAATCCATGCCACCAGGATGGCGGCAACAAAGCCGTCCAGGCGGTCCAGCAGCCCGCCATGGCCGGGAATTAAGTGACTGGAATCCTTGACGCCGAAGCGCCGTTTCACCGCGGATTCGAACAGATCGCCCGCCTGCGACACCACCGACAGGACGGCGCTGACGGCGAGCAGCGGGACGGCTTTCCCAATACCGAAGGCCGCAAACCCGCTCGCCACCGCAAGGCTCGCGACAAACCCGCCGACCGCACCGGCCCAGGTCTTTTTCGGGCTGACGCGCGGCCACAGCTTCGGTCCGCCGATGCTGCGGCCGGCGAAATAGCCGCCGATATCGGTCGCCCACACCACGAGCAGCACGAACATCAGCGCCGCGAATCCGTGCACGAGATCCTTCCGCACCAGGATCGAGGCGAGCAGCGCCGCGGAGGCGTAGGCGAATCCCGTCGCCGCCCAGATGAACTTGCCGCGTGCGATCAGCGTCACGCCAGCACCGCCGACACAGCCGACGATGATGGCGGTCTTCAGCGCGCCGGCGGCAACGCACAAGCCCATCATGGCAATGACGAGCGTCCCTGCCCCGGTCAGAGCGGTCGTGCCTGCGCCCACCACCATCAGCCATTCCGCGAACAGACCGATCGACGCCAGGGTGACGAGCAGCGCCCACAGCCAGCCGCCGGCATAGGCCACCGCGATCGCGAGCGGCGCCAGCACCAGCGCCGCGAGGAGGCGCATCACGAAATTGCTCGGGGCAGGCTTTGCGCCCGCTGCTTCGGGTTCGCTCACGAGGCTGATTTCGCAACCAGGCCGCCGAAACGGCGCTCGCGCCTGGCGAATTCAGCGATCGCACTTTCGAGCGCCGCCTTGTCGAAATCGGGCCAGTGCAGCGGCACGAACACCAGTTCGCTGTAGGCAGCCTGCCACATCAGGAAATTGGACAGCCGCTGCTCACCGCTGGTGCGGATGATGAGATCGGGATCGGGAATGTCGGGCGCATCGAGATGGGCGCCGAGCGCATCGGCGTCGATCGTCTCAGGATCGCGCTTGCCGTCCGCGACTTCGCGCGCGAGCTTTTGCGCCGCCTTGGCGATCTCCTGCCGCGAGCCGTAGTTGAAGGCGACGACGAGCGTCAGGCGCGTGTTGTCGCGCGTCAATTCCTCGGCCTCGTTGAGGAGCGCGCAGATGTCGCCCTCCAGTCCGTCGCGTTCGCCGATGATGCGGACCTTAACGCCGTCGCGATGCAGGCTTGCGAGATCGTTGCGGATGAAACGGCGCAAGAGCCCGAAGAGATCGCCGATCTCGCTCGCCGGGCGCGACCAGTTTTCCGACGAGAAGGAGAAGATGGTGAGGTAACGGATGCCGAGCTCGTGCGAGGCACGCACGACGCGGCGCAACGCCTCGACGCCGCGGCGATGCCCCTCCGCACGCGGCAGGCCGCGCGCGGCCGCCCAGCGCCCGTTGCCATCCATGATGATGGCGACATGCGCAGGCACATCGGACCGATCGGGTCTTTCAGGTGCTGGCGCGGCGGCGTTGGACATGGAAAAGCGGCCTCAAAGCATGATCCGGAAAAGTGCGAAGCGGTTTTCCGGAAAGATCATGCGCGAACAATAACCTAAAGCGCGACGATAACAGCGCTTTAGACGGTGAGGATTTCTTTTTCCTTGGCGGCCAGCAGCTGGTCGATCTCGGTGATGGTGCCGTCGGTCGCCTTCTGCACCTCGTCGGCGTGACGCTTCTGATCGTCCTCCGACATCTCGTGATTCTTCTCGAGCTTCTTCAAGACGTCGAGACCGTCGCGGCGGACGTGGCGCGCGGCGACCTTGGCCGCTTCGGCGTATTTATGCGCGACCTTGACCAGTTCCTTGCGGCGCTCCTCGTTGAGCTCGGGAATGCGCAGGCGCAGCACCTGGCCTTCGGTCGCCGGCGACAGGCCGAGGTTGGAATCGACGATCGCCTTCTCGACCGGCTTGACCATGGTCTTGTCCCAAACCTGCACCGAGATCAGGCGCGGTTCTGGCACGCTGACGGTCGCGAGCTGGTTCAGCGGCATGTGGCTGCCGTAAGCTTCGACCTGGACAGGATCGAGCATCGAGGCCGACGCGCGGCCCGTGCGCAAGCCGCCGAGCTCGTGCTTGAGCGATGCGACCGCGCCCTGCATGCGGCGCTTCACTTCGTTGAGGTCGAAATTACCCGTGGCCATCACGTTTCTCCTTCAATATCCCGGCGACTTCGCCGCCCCCCTCGCACCCCTCCTTTGGGGCGTGCCGGGTGAGCCGTCAGCCGGCGACAACAGTCCCGTGGCCGACACCGCGTAGAATCGCGCCGATCGAACCGGGCTCCGCGATCGAAAATACGATGATAGGCAGCGACGTCTCGCGGGCAAGTGCGAAGGCGGTCGCATCCATCACCTTGTAGCCGCCCTCGATGGCCTGCGAATGCGTCAACCGGTCGAACCGGGTCGCGGACGGATCCTTCTTCGGATCGGCCGAGTAGACGCCGTCGACATTCGTCGCCTTCAAGACCGCCTCGGCGCCGATCTCGGCAGCGCGCAGCACCGCCGTCGTGTCCGTAGTGAAGTACGGATTGCCGGTTCCACCACCGAGCACGATGATTCGCCCCTCGGCGAGGTATTTGTGCGCCGCAGTGCGGGTGAAGAGCTCGGAAATCTCCGGCATGACGAACGCCGACAGCGTGCGCGCCGGCGTGCCCTTGCGCTCGATCGTGGCTTCGAGCGCGAGGCAGTTCATCATGGTGGCGAGCATTCCCATGGTGTCGCCTGTTGTGCGCGACACGCCGCGGGAGGACACTTCGACGCCGCGGAAGATGTTGCCGCCGCCGATCACCACCGCCACCTCGCACCCAAGCTTGCGGGCGGCGATCAGATCGTCGGCAACCCGGTCGATGGTCGGCTGATCGATGCCAAAGCCCTGCTGTCCCGCGAGATATTCGCCGGACAGCTTGATCACGACGCGACGATAGACCGGATCAGTCATGCGCACTTTCCTTGTCCGGGCGCCGCTTCCGGCGGCACGCCGGAAGGAGGTGTCCCGGCGCTTACTTCTTGCCGCTGGCCGCAGCGACTTCGGCCGCGAAGTCCGATTCCTGCTTCTCGATGCCCTCACCGAGAGCATAGCGCACGAAGCCGGCGATCTTCACGGCCCCGCCGACCTTGCCTTCGGCTTCCTTCACCGCCTGCGCCACCGACTTGCCGGTGTCGTGGATGAAGGCCTGCTCGAGCAGGCAGACTTCCTTGTAGTAGGTCTTCAGGCCGGACTCGACGATCTTCTCGATCACGTTCTCCGGCTTGCCCTGCTGGCGATATTTGTCGGCGAGTACGTCCTTCTCGCGCTTCACGACGGCCGGATCGAGGCCGGTCGGGTCGAGCGCGAGCGGGTTGGTGGCAGCGACATGCATCGCGATCTGGCGGCCGAGAGCCGCGAGCTCGTCGGCCTTGCCGGGCGATTCGAGCGCGACGAGAACGCCCATCTTGCCGGCACCGTCGACGACTGCACCGTGGACATAATGCGACACGACGCCCTGCGTCACCTCCAGCGCGGCCGCGCGGCGCAGCGTCATGTTCTCGCCGATGGTGGCGATCGCGTCATTGATCGCAGTCTCGATCGTGACGTCGCCGACCTTGGCGGCCTTGATCTTCTCGACATCGGCGCCGGCGTTGAAGGCGACCTGGGCGATCATCTTGACCAGCCCCTGGAACTGACCGTTGCGTGCGACGAAGTCGGTCTCGGAGTTGACCTCGACCACGACGCCCTTGTTGCCCTTGGTGAGCGCGCCGATCAGACCCTCAGCCGCGACGCGGCCCGACTTCTTGGCGGCCTTCGACAGGCCCTTCTTGCGCAGCCAGTCCTGGGCCGCTTCCATGTTGCCGTCGTTTTCGGTCAGCGCGGCCTTGCAGTCCATCATGCCTGCGCCGGTGGACTCGCGCAGATCCTTGACCATCGCAGCTGTGATCGTTGCCATCTTGGAAAATCCTTCTTGCCTGCCGGTTCGCCGCGGCGCGGCTCCAATTGCCCCGCCGCGGTCCATCTCAGGAATTCGCGTCAACTGAATGAAATGGTGGCCGGAGTCTATCCGGCCAACCCATCGCCGTTTTGACTATTCCGCTTCCGCGGTCAGCGCCTTGGCCTTGGCCACCCAGGCATCCGCGCGGCTCGGCAGACCGACTTCTTCGCCGATCTTGTGCGCGGTGTCGTGATCGAGCTCGGCGAGCTGCCAATAGTGGAAGATGCCGAGGTCGTTGAATTTCTTCTCGATCGCGCCCGACACGCCCGGGAGCTTCTTGAGGTCGTCGGCGGTGCCGCGCGGACCGGCAAGGCCCTGGAAGCTGGCGGTCGAGGGCAGCTCTTCGGCGACCGGACGGGTCGAGGCGCCGATGTCGATGCCCGAATCGCCCTGGGCACGCGAGATGCCGTCGATCGCAGCGCGCGCGATCAGGTCGCAATACAGCGAGATCGCGCGACCGGCGTCGTCATTGCCCGGCACCACATAGGTGATGCCCTTCGGGTCGGAATTGGTGTCGACGATCGCGGCGACCGGGATGTTGAGCCGCTGGGCTTCCTGGATCGCGATGTCTTCCTTGTTGGTGTCGATCACGAAGATCAGGTCGGGCAGACCGCCCATGTCCTTGATGCCACCGAGCGAGCGGTCGAGCTTGTCGCGCTCGCGCTGGAGCGTCAGGCGCTCCTTCTTGGTGTAGGAATTGGCTTCGCCGCCGGCCAGCACTTCGTCGAGGTGACGCAGGCGCTTGATCGAGGCCGAGATCGTCTTCCAGTTGGTCAGCGTGCCGCCGAGCCAGCGCGAATTGACGAAATACTGCGCGCAGCGCTTGGCTGCGTCCGCGACGCCGTCCTGCGCCTGGCGCTTGGTGCCGACGAACAGGATGCGGCCGCCCTTGGCGACGGTGTCGCTGACCGCCTGCAATGCGTTGTGCAGCAACGGCACGGTCTGGGCGAGGTCGACGATGTGGATGTTGTTGCGCGCGCCGAAAATGAACGGAGCCATTTTCGGATTCCAGCGGTGCGACTGGTGACCAAAGTGCACGCCAGCTTCGAGCAACTGACGCATAGTGAAATCGGGTAGTGCCATCGTTTGAATTCTCCGGTTGGTTCCTCCGGAAGCGTGTGAGCAAAACGGAGCGATGTCGCCCCGGGTGCCACCGGACGGCCTTGTGAGCCATGCTTCCGTGTGAGATGGCGCGCTATATAGCGCCATTTCGGCCAGAAGCAAGGAAATAAGGGCCTTTCGGGGCTTTTACCGCCTCGATAAGGCCCTTTCCGGGATTTCCGCCCTGCTCGCTAGCACTTGGGCTGGTTAGGCGGGCATTTCTTCGGGGCCGGAGGGGCCGGGCGCGGTGGCGGCGGCGCGGGCGGACGCGGCGGTGGGGCTGCAGCCACTCTGGGCGGCGGTGGCGGTGCTGGACGGGCCACCGGTGGCGGCGGTGCGGGCCGCGCGGCTGCAACTGGCGGGCGCGGTGGCGGCGGTGCAGCCGCCCGCGGTGGTGGCGGGGCAGCCGCCCGTGGTGGGGGCGGAGGTGCCGGCCTTGCGACGGCCTGCGGACGCGGCGGCGTTGGCGCTGGCTTCGCAGCCTGCGCCGGCGGTGGCGTGGCCCGCAGATTCTGCGGCTTGATCGGCTCTCGCGCAGCGACCGGCGGCGTCGAAGGCGTCGTCGTCGGCTTCGTCGAGGTCACGGCCGGCTTGCCCGCCGGGGTCGTCGTCGGCGGGGTTACTGCTGGCTCATGCGCCAGCGATTTCGCCCGCGGATCCGCACCTCCCACCGGCGGCGTTTGCGCCACGGGCGGTTTGCCCGCCGGTGCGGCGTTGGCTGGAGCCGTCGTCGTATTGGCAGGCGCAACCGCTGTATTGGGATGAACCTGCGGCTGGCCGTTGACGGGTGCATTTGCAGTCGGCGCCAGCCGGTTCGGTGCGGTCTGCGGTCCTGCCGCACCAGCCGGTGCGGGCGGCGTGTTCTGCGTGCCCGGAACCGGAAGCGCGTGGCCCGCCGCGGGCGCTGTGGTGGGCGTGATGGCGTTCGGCGTGGCGTTGACCGGCTTCACCATCATCGCGGCCGGCTTTGCGGTCGGGTTGCTGACGAACGCTGCCTGGCTCGGCTTCAGCTGTTGGCCAGGATTGGTCTGGATCGCCATCGCCTGTTGCCTGACGGCGCCGGGCACCGGTGTCAGCGCGCCGGCGCGGCCGGCTCCATTCGCTGCGACGAGCGCCGCGGCCGCGGTATTCCCGGCGGGCGGCGGAGCCGGCGCCTGGTTGATCACGGTGTTGATGATCGTGGTGTTGTGGATGTTCTGATAGATGATGTTGTTCGGCGGCGGCGCGACATAGATCGGCGGCCGGACGAACACCGGGATCGGCACGAACATCGGCTGAGGCAGCACGAACAGACCAACCACCGGCAGCGGCGGCGCCAGCACGATGAAATCCGGCGGCGGCGGTGGGCAGAAATAGACCGGCGGCGGCGGTGGCGGCACGAAGCCGAAATCCGGGTCGCTGAAATACAGGACGGGACGATCGACATAGACCACCTCGGCCGGTGGCGGCGGCGGCACGTCATAGTCCATCATTGCGAAGGTCGGCGGCGGCTCGAGCGGCGCGGTCAGGATCGCAAGCCTTCGCCTAGCATCGCCCGCATGCGGTCCGCGCGGATAGCGGCGCAGATACGACCAATAGGCATCCGGCGTGTCGGCGCGATAGCTGCGCCGCCAGGTGATCGCCTCGCGGCGCGCGGCCACGATCGCCATCACGCGCTTGGCCAGGGGATCGCCGGGGTAAGCCGCGAGAAACTCCTCATAGGCCGGCAGCGTGTCGCGCTCGAGCGCGGCGGCATAGGCGTCCTGCACGCCGAGATCGCGGATCGGCTTGCTGCGGATCGCCGCGACCTGGTCGGGTGCGGCCGCCGGCGGCGGTGCGTCGGGCGCGCGGTCGAAGAAGGAGAACGGCGCGCTGACCTTCTGCTCGTCCCACGGCACCTGCGCACCCTTGGAGGCCTCGTTGACGCGCAAGCGGACGCGGTCGAACACCTCCGGCAACGTCAGCCCGCCGGTGCGGATCATTTCGGCGAGCGATTGCGCATAGATGCCGTAAGGCCCCGGCTCTTCGGGCGCCACCGTGCCGGGTGCTGCGTTGAAGGCGATCAGCATGTTCGGATCCGGCTCGACCAGCGCCAGCCCGCTCGCGATCGGCTGCTGGCCGCCCTCGATGAAGGGCTGCGCGCGCGCGGCGTCGAGCACAATGATGTTGGCCTTGAGCGGGATGGAGGCGAGCTGGCGGGCATAGTCGCTGATGCGCAACGCCTCGGTCGGAATGTCGGTGTCGCGCGAGATATTGGAATCGACGGGGATGAAATAGTTCTCGCCGGCAAGCTGCACGCCATAGCCGGACAGATAGATCATCGCGACGGTGCCGGGTCCCGAGGCCTGCGCCTTCTGGATGAAGTCGCGGAAGCTCTTGCGTAGCGTGTCGCCATCGAGATCGCGAGCGCCGACCACGTCGAAGCCCGCCGCCTGCAGCGTCTGCGCGATCAGGCCGGCATCATTGGCCGTGGTTGCCAGCGGCGTCCTCGCATAGGCGCCGTTGCCGACCACAAGCGCGATGCGTTTCTCCTGCTGCTGGGCGCGCGCGGGAGCAAGCACGCCTGCAACGAAAAGGATCGGTAGAAGGAAGCAGATGAAGGCCTTGTGTGTCCCGCGCATGGCTTGCTTGCCCGTTATTGTTGTTGAGGTGCCGCCGCACATAAGGCGCGCCGCTGGCTGAATGGCAGTTGAACGAAAGGCGCGGATTGAGGCGGAGGCAAGGCGCCCGGCCCCGCCCCGCTCCAAGCGTCAGCTTGACGTAAGCTTTGGTCCGAAAGCCCTAGCCTTGGGCGATCAGTTCCACGGTTCCTGTGGTGAGCCGATAGATGCCGCCGACCACCCTGAGCTTGCCCTGCTCCACCGCTGCATTGAGGATCGGCGCGGCCGATCTCAGCTTGGCGACATTGTCGATCACGTTCTGCCGGATCGCCTTGTCGAGCACCTCCCCGCCCTGCTGCATCGCAGCCCCTTTCATCGCAGCCTTGGCGGCCGGCGCGATCGCATCGACCAGCGAGGGGATGTGTCCCGGCGGCGGCTTGTCGTCCTTGAGCGCCTTCAGCGTTGCATCGACCGCGCCGCAGGCATCATGGCCGAGCACGAGGATCAGCGGCGTGTTGAGCACGGCGACCGCATATTCCATGCTGGCGACGGCCTCGGTGCCGGCAAAATTGCCGGCAACGCGGCAGACGAACAGATCACCGCGCCCGGTGTCGAAGGCGTATTCCGGGGCGATGCGCGAGTCGGCGCAGCTCAGCACCGCTGCGAACGGGTTCTGCCCGCCCGCCAGTGCCTCGCGCTCGTGCCTGAAATCGTGGCGCCGCGTAACGCCTTCGACGTAGCGCTCATTGCCAGCCATCAGACGCTTCAGCGAAGCATCAGGCGAGAGCACGTTTTGTGGTTTTGGTGGGGCCTTGTGCTCCTTCGCGAAGGCCGCCCCACTCGCAGCAAGACCAAGGGCGACGCCGGTGAAGTGGATGAACGATCTCCGCGAAGGGCCGCTCCCGGTCTTGGTGTCGCGAGTGCATTTTTCGCACATGCTTTCCCTCCCGCCAACCGTTGCCGCGGGTCCACGGCAACCGTGCCGCAGCATCCACCCTAGTTGACGGCTTGCAGCTCGGCGAGCTTCGTTCGCGCCGTCGCTTCGTCCAGTGCGACCAGCTCGCCCGGCCCGGGATTCGCCTCTCCCGCCGTCGCGACGGAAACGACTGCCAGCCCGGCCAGCCCGCCGAGGATCGCTCCGCCCGTCGCAGCGTCATGCCTGGCGCTGCTCTTGATGAGGTAGAAATATGTCCGGCCCGCCTCCATCACGATCTCGCGTTTGGTGTCACCTGGGAAAAGCGCTTCGGTCACCAGCACGTCATGGCGACCGGCGGGACGATCGGCATAGGCGTATTTTCCGGCGACGACCGTCCCGAGCGATGCGCCATCGAGCTTCACCTCGCAGCCGCAGACTGCCATGCTGAGGCCCTCGCGCTTGTCCTGCAAGAAAACGACGCGCGCCTGCCCGGCGCGTGGAGGCCCGACCTTCCGCGACACGGACGCAAAGTCGGTTCCGACCTGATCACTGACACAACCCGTCAACATGGCACCAACGGCCAACAACAACACGCCCGATCGCAGCATCGCCCAACCCCAGCCAATTCCCCGAGGGCATGCTAGCCAGAAACAGCGAAAGGTTGCAACCGGGCCTATTTGACAACTTTGCAAATCACGCGGCCGGCCGTGACATCAGGTAAACGCAGCTAGATCTGCTGTACGTCCACCACCCCGGCCACCGCCTTGATCGCGCCGGCGATCTGCGGAGAGACCTTGAAGCGGCCGGGCAGCTTCATCTCGACCTCGGTCTCGAGGTCGAGCATCATCACCAGCGAGACCTCGCCGTCGCCGTTGGAGCGCGGCGCGATACCGGGGCTGCCGATCTTCGGCGCGGTGCTGCCGGCGGCTTCCGGCCCGGCCAGACGTCTGGCGATCGAGTCGAGCGGCTTGGTATCGCGCACGAAGATGCGCAGGCCCTTCTGCGTCTTGGCGGCGGCATCATCGAGCGGCTCGGCGTGCAGCACGCGAGCACGGACGTCTTCGCCCTGCAGTTCCGCACCGAGTTGAAGCAGCACCGCCGCGCCCGGCTCCAGCACGTCGCGATATTGCGCAAGGCCTTCGGAGAACAGCACGGCTTCAAAATGACCGGTGGGATCGGACAGGCCCATGATGCCCATCTTGTTGCCTGTCTTGGTGCGCCGCTCCATGCGCGACACCACCGTCGCCGCGACCTTGCCGGCAGTCGCACCCGTCTTCACCGCGCGCGAGAACTCGGCCCATGACTGCACCCGCAGTCGCTTCAAGACGGTCGCGTAGTCGTCGAGCGGATGGCCCGAGAGGAAGAATCCGACAGCGTCGTATTCGCGGCGGAGCTTTTCGGCCGGCAGCCACGGCTCGATCTGCGGCAGCATGATCGTCGGCGCGTCCGCCGACATGCCGAACATGTCGTTCTGGCCGATGGTCTCGGCCTGATGGGCGCGCTGGCAGGCGGCCAGAATCGAATCTGCACCCGCGAAGACGCGCGCGCGATTGGGCTCCAGCGTGTCGAAGGCGCCGGCAGCGGCGAGACTTTCGATGATGCGCTTGTTGATCGCACGCGGATTGACGCGCGCGGCGAAGTCGGCGAGCGAGGTGAACAATCCCCGCTTGGTCCGTTCCTCGATGATCTGGTCGATCGCCTGGATGCCGACGCCCTTCAGCGCGGCGAGTGCGTAGTAGATGACCTTGTCGCCGACCTCGAAGGTCGCGCCGGAGCGATTGATGTTCGGCGGCTCGACCTTGATGCCGAGGCGCTGCGCCTCGGAGCGGAATTCCGAAAGCTTGTCCGTGTTGTTGAGATCGAGCGTCATCGACGCCGCGATGAACTCCACCGGATAATGCGCCTTCATGTAGGCGGTGTGGTAGGACACCAGCGCATAAGCGGCCGCGTGGCTCTTGTTGAAGCCGTAGTCGGCGAATTTCGCCAAGAGCTCGAAGATGGTCTCGGCCTGCCCCTTCGGCACGCCGTTCCTCACCGCGCCCGCGACAAAGATGTCGCGCTGCTTGTCCATCTCGGCGCGGATCTTCTTGCCCATGGCGCGGCGCAACAGGTCGGCGTCGCCGAGCGAATAGCCCGACATCACCTGCGCGATCTGCATCACCTGTTCCTGGTAGATAATGACGCCGAACGTCTCCTTCAGGATCGGCTCGAGCACGGGATGCAGATATTCCGGCTCCTCGTCGCCATGCTTGCGCGCGCAATAGGTCGGGATGTTCGCCATCGGACCCGGGCGATACAGCGCGACCAGCGCGATGATGTCCTCGAAACGGTCCGGCCGCATGTCGACCAGCGCGCGCCGCATGCCCTGGCTTTCAACCTGGAACACGCCGACCACCTCGCCGCGCGCCAGCATCTGGTAGCTATCGGCATCGTCGATCGGCAGCGTCGCGAGATCGACATGGATATCGCGCGGCTTGAGCAGCTTGCACGCGACATCGAGCACGGTCAGCGTCTTCAGGCCGAGGAAGTCGAACTTCACGAGGCCGGCCGGCTCGACCCATTTCATGTTGAACTGGGTCACCGGCATGTCGGATTTCGGATCGCGGTAGAGCGGCACGAGCTCGCTCAGCGGGCGATCGCCGATCACGATGCCGGCCGCGTGGGTCGAGGCGTGCCGCGTCAGGCCTTCGAGGCGCTGGGCGATGTCGAAGGCGCGCGCCACGACAGGGTCTTCATCGCGGAACGCCTGCAGCTTCGGCTCGCTCTCGATCGCGGCCGCCAGCGTCACCGGCGCGGCCGGATTCTGCGGCACGAGTTTCGTCAGCTTGTCGACCTGGCCGTAAGGCATCTGCAAGACGCGGCCGACGTCGCGCAGCACGCCGCGTGCCTGCAGCGTACCGAAGGTGATGATCTGCGCGACCTGGTCGCGGCCATAGCGCTGCTGGACGTACTGGATCACCTCGCCGCGGCGGTCCTGGCAGAAGTCGATGTCGAAGTCCGGCATCGAGACGCGCTCGGGATTGAGGAAGCGCTCGAACAGCAGGCCAAACTTGATCGGATCGAGGTCGGTGATGGTCAGCGCCCACGCCACCAGCGAGCCTGCGCCGGAGCCACGGCCCGGCCCGACCGGAATGCCCTGGCCCTTCGCCCATTTGATGAAGTCGGACACGATCAGAAAGTAGCCGGCGTATTTCATGCGCATGATGACGTCGAGCTCGAACGCCAGGCGCTTGTTGTAGTCTTCCTCCGTCGTGCCTTGCGACAGACCGTGGACGCGCAGGCGATTGGCGAGCCCCTCCTCCGCCTGACGCTTCAATTCGGCCGCCTCGACGGCGGCCGCATCGGAGCTACCGGCAGCGCCGACCGTGAAGAACGGCAGGATCGGCTTGCGCGTCATCGGGCGGAACGAACAGCGCTCGGCGATCTCCACCGTCGAGGCCAGCGCTTCCGGAATGTCGGCGAACAGCACCGCCATCTCGGCGCGGGTCTTGAAGCGGTGATCGGGCGTGAGCTGCTCGCGCTCGGTCTCGGCGATCAGCCGGCCGCCGGCGATGCAGAGCAGCGCATCATGTGCCTCGTAGTCATCCGTCGACGCGAAATACGGCTCGTTGGTCGCAACCAGCGGCAGGCCTTTTGCGTAGGCGATGTCGATCAGGGAGCTCTCGATGCGCCGTTCCTTGTCGATGTTGTGGCGCTGTATCTCGACATAGAGGCGGTCGCCGAACAGGCCGGCGAGACGCTCGCAGCGCGCGGCCGCAATCTCGGTCTGGCCGCTCGCAAGCGCGAGCGCGATCGGGCCGTCAGGACCGCCCGTCAGTGCGATCAGGCCTTCGGTCTCACCGTCGAACCAGTCGAACTTGATGAATGGCGCGTGGCTATCGGGCGATTCGAGGAACGCGCGCGAATTCAACCGCATCAGGCTGCGATAGCCGCGCTCCTGCGCGGCCAGCAGCACCACGCGCGAGGGCGGCAGCGCGTTGCGCGCGTTGGGATCCTGGTCACCGAAATCGATCGCGAGTTCCAGGCCGACGATCGGCTGGATGCCGTACCCCGCCATCTTGTCGGAAAATTCCAGCGCACCGAACAGATTGTCGGTGTCGGTCAGCGCCAGCGCGGGCTGGTGGTCCTTCTTCGCAAGCTCGCCGAGCTTGGCGATCTTGATCGAGCCCTTGAGCAGCGAATAGGCCGAGTGAACGTGAAGGTGGACAAATCCGGCGCTCGGCATGGTCGCGTGACGGCCTCTTGCAGGTGAGTTGGCGCGGTCGCCGGCACAGGGAGCGTCATGCACTCGCTTGGGCGACTCGCCTGACAATGGTGGGGGCTCGGAGCGCCAGAGTCCACGCTGGAGCTGCCGATCCGCCGCCTCATCCCGCTTTTCCCCAACTGGGCTCGCAAGAAGTGGGCTAGCAAGGGCGCGGGGCCAATCAGAGCTGCGGTATGACCTGGGCCCAGATCGCGATCATCCCGACGAACAGCGCGATCGACGTCAGTGCAGCGGCTTCTTCCACGAAAATCCTGAACATGGCTTGCTCCATTACCAGAACGTATGCAGAACATTGTTCTCATTTCGTTCCCGAGAGTCAAGCGAACTCAGCCGCTTCAAAATGAAATGGTTAACTCGCTGAATTCACGCAAGAAAAAAGCCCCGGCGCAAGGCCGGGGCTTTCGACATCAGCCCTTTGCAGAGCGACTATTCTCAGTACTTGGCGATGATCGGGCCGCCGAACTTGTAGTTCAGGCGGACGAGACCCATGTCGACGTCCTGCTTGATGCGATCGGTCTTCAGGCCAGTGAAGGTGACGTCCTTGTCGGCCAGGAAGATGTGGTTGTACTCCACACCCACCGACCAGTTCGGCGCAAAACCGTACTCGAGGCCGGCGCCAACCGTGCCGCCCCAGCGGGTGTCGCTGTTCGAGCCGAGCGAAGCGCCGGTCGCCGTGCTGAACACTTCGTTCTTGACGCCGACGACGGCCGCACCGCCCTTGGCGTAGACGAGCACGTTGTTCCAGGCGTAACCAACCTGACCGGTGATCAGACCGAACGAGTCGATCTTGGTGCGGTTGCGCTGAGCGAGCAGCGCGCTGGTGTTGTCGCCGGTGAAGTCAGCCCAGTTGCCCTGGCCTTCGAGGCCGAACACCCACTGGCCGGACTGCACGCGATAGCCGACCTGGCCACCGACCGTGCCGCCCGTGGCGTTGTGGGAACCTTCGCCGCCAACCAGCGGAGCGGTCTGATCCCAGCTCGTATGAGCCGAAGCGCCGCCGCCGTTGATACCGATGTAGAAGCCGCTCCAGTCATAGACCGTGGCGATCATCGCAGGCGCCTTGGTGTAAGGACGCGCAGCGAGGTCAGCAGCCAGCGCCGGCGCAGTCGCGCTGATCGCGACGAGGCTCACAGCAGCGAGCAACAAATTCTTGTTCATTTGAATCCCGTTCCAGTTTCGTCATTAGGCCCCCGGGCCGTGGCGACGTCATAACAGCGATCGACGGAATTGCTGTAACCTCGACGCAACAGTTCGCTCCAAAGGCCCGCACTGCATTAATGAAAGTTTAGCAGCGCGTGCGCCGAAACCCTTTGAAACAAGACTTTTCCGCAGTTCCAACGTCGTTGGTACCAATTGCATTGCAAACGTGCGCAAAGTCGTCACATGCACAATTGTGTGATCAAAGAATCGAAGAACGCGCAAAACGTTTCGCTTCCGCATTGTCGCCACATTGTCGCTCGCGTTCGCCACATTTGCTTTGACGTTCGCCGCGCACGCAGCGCGAGCTCCGTCGTGAACCCGTATTTGCCGCAAAAACAGAACGGTCGATGTTCCGCTCAGCGCGCCGCCGCGATCTTCGCGCGGAATGATTGCTGTCCCTCGACGATCTTGTCGATCAGCGCATCGAGCGCCCAGAACCGCTCTCTGATATCGAAATCGACCGCCCGGCTCCCGATGAAGGAAAAGGTGCCGAGCCGCTGGTGATAGAGCTTGGCCAGCTTCGGATAGCCCATGGGCTCGGCCATCGCGGCGAGCGCCAGATAGACCGAAAGCTCGTTGGCCAGCGCCGGGTGCTTCGCGTGCTGCGTCAGCAGCCATTTGTAGAGATCGGGGTGAAAGTTCGTGAACACGCCGGTGAAGCCGGGCGCGCCCGACTTCATCGCGTCGAAAGCGATCGCGGCATTGGCATTGACGATGGTCAGCGGCGAGCCGCTGGTCAGCTTGACCCGGCGCTGCACCGTCGCGAGGTCGCATGACACGTCCTTGAGGACAGCAAAGCGGCCGCTGTCGGCACAGAACTTCAATTCATCGTCAGTGAGAAGCCGGCGGAACGGCGCCGGACACTCGTACAGACCGAGCGTCATCTCCTTCGGCAATCTGTCGAGCAGCCAGGTCAGATTGTCGGTGAAATCAGTCCCGGTCTGATCGACCGGCGCAAGCCGATTGGTCACCAGCACCAATCCGTCGACGCCTGTCCTCGCAATCGTGGACAGCTCGATCAGCTGGTCCTCCCTGGAGGCGCTGATATGGCCGGATGCAATGACAGGAAGCCGGCCGGCCGCGGTTCTGGCAACGAACCGTGCCAACGCGACACGCTCGTCCAGCGTCAGGAACTGCATCTCGCTCGACTGAGCGACCGCGAACAACGCGTCGGCACCGTTAGCAATGTACCATTCAATCAGCCTTTCGAGGCCGGCATAGTCGATCGTGTTCGCTTCGGTGAACGGCGTCAGCATCACCGGAATGATGCCCTTGAGAGCGATGGTCACAGGCAGGCTCCAGACAATGGCTGATGTGGCCACCGAACCTACCCCGAAACTTCGTCGTTTCGCAAAGCGGTTCGGCGGACACCGTCCGGCCCCCTGTCCATGCTCACGAACGAGCCGCCGGTCGCAGCTGCGTTAGCAACACCTGATATCGCGAGCAGCCCGCCGACGAGCAGCTTCGGCGTCATATGTTCGCCGAGGAACAGCACGCTCGACATCAACGCGAACACCGGCAGCAGCAGGCCGTATGGCGCGACGCGGCCCATCGAGCAACGCCCGATCAGCCAGAACCAGAGGCCGAACCCGACAATCCCTCCGATGAAGATCGTGTAGGCGAGCGCCAGCCAACCACGTTCATCCGCGGCGACCAGGCTCGCGAGCTGCCCATGTTCAATGAGCAGCGACATCAGGAGAACCTGCGGCACCGTGAGCAGCGACGACCACCCCATCAGCATCAGGGGATCAAAAGGGCCATGGCGCTTGGTCAGGACGTTGGACACCGCGAATGCGAACGCGGCTCCGACCACGAGCAGCAGCGGTAGCGCGTTTGCCGACAGACCGGGCCCCGCGGCCAGCACGATCACGCCGGCGAATGCCAGCACCACTCCGGCAGACGTGACGAGAGAGGGCCGCTCTGCGAGCAGCGGCCACGCCAACAGGACGGTGAACGGCGGGGCGAGCTGATATGCGACGGCCGACAGGCTTCCCGAGCCGAGACCAAGGCCAACGTAGAACAGCCCGAAATTCAGCCCGCCGAGGAACAGCGAAATGGCTGCGACAGGACCGATCTGTTGCCGTGTCGGCCTTTTGACGAACGGAACGAGCAGCAGCGCGATGACGAGGAAGCGCAGCGCGAGGAAGAAGAGCGGCGGAAACTCGGTCACGCCGACCTTGATGACCACGAACTGATAACCCCAAAGCAAGGGAACGGTCACGGCGCAGACGATCTGGACCGCAGACATGACGTCGTTCTTTTCAAGACCATTCGGTCCAGATATAGGCGCGCGAATAGTGGGAACGTCCATGGTTTTTGTCTACCTGATGAAGCGGTCGAGCAGAGCGTCGACGGTGGCTTGCGAGATGATCCGTGTCGGCGCCGTCTTCCCGACCACACGCATGCCCTCGACGAAACAGATGATAATCCGGGCGGCACTCGAAGGCTCGACGCCATCGGCCAACTTGCCCGCCGCCTTCGCACGGGACAGGGCACCGGTCACCCTCCCCTCCATGGCTTTGAAAAAGCTCCCGATGCGACGATCGACGTCGGCATCGCGGCCAGCCAGCTCCATGGCCGTGGCGACCAGCAGGCATCCGCGCCGACCATTGGCGCCGCTGTTGCGCTCGACATAGCCGGCGAAGTAGGCCCGCAAGCCGTCGATGGGCTCTCTATCGGGAGCGAATTCGACGTCCATCCGGGCGAGGGCATCGGCAATGTAGCGATCAAGCGCACGCAGGAAGAGCGAGTGCTTGTCGCCAAAGGCGGCATAAAGGCTGCCGCGCGAGAGCTTGGTGGCACGGAGAAGGTCCGGGAGCGCCGTAGCGTGATAGCCGCGCGTCCAGAACACATTCATCGCGCGTTCGACAACAGCTTCGGTGTCGAACGTCCGGGGGCGGCCACGGGACGATGGCACGGGGGTTGGGTGGCGCATAGGCAGATATATAGACCAAACGGTCTTAAAATGGCAAGAGCCCCCTCGCCTCGCAGGAATTCAGGACTCGAGCAAACTCTGCCGTCGCGAGCGGATCAGGCAGCTGTGTGCTACATGCTTCGCATTCAGACCGGAGGCGCGATCGCCTGCAACACGTCCCTGAACACGCCGAACTGCAATTTGAAAGCCTCAGGGCTATAGTCCTGATAATATCCCGCGGTCACCGCGACGACGAGATCGAGCTCCGGGACGATCCGGATCGACTGGCCGCCTCGACCCTGCGCGGCGATCGATTGGACGACACGCCCATTGAGCCGGGTGCTCCGCAGCCACCACAAATATCCATAGGACTGACCGTCGGTCGCCTTGAGCTTCATGGTGGTCGACGCCTCGATCCATGCCTTGGATACGATTTGCCGATCGTTCCCGCGACCACCTGCGAGGACGAGCTGGCCGATTTTCGTCATGTCGCGCGGCCGCAGCCGCAATCCACCGCCGGCATCGCTGTCGCCTTTGAACCTGCTCCACTCGAAGTCGGTGATGCCTAACGGATCGAACAGCACCTTTCGCGCGAATTCATCGAGCGGGCGGCCGGTGGCCTTGCGCACGATCGCCGAGAGCAGCGCAAGGGCGCCGGTGTTGTAGAAGAACTCCTGCCCGGCCGGTGCAGTCACGGGAAGGCCGAGGACATAGCGACAGGCATCCTGCGCCATGTGCATGCGTACCTCGTCGTTGTCATCGCCTGTCGCTGGCGTCGCCTCCACCCACTTCAGGCCCATCGACATCGTGAGCACATGTGAGAGCAGGATGCGATCCCTGTCCGGGGACCGCAGGTCGGACAATTCGGGAAAGAAGTTGAAGACCGGCTCGTCGATGCTTCGGATGAGGCCCTGGTCGATCGCGATCCCGATGACCAGCGACGCGACGCTCTTCGAGCACGATTTCAGATTGTGCAGTGTATCGGCGTCGAAGCTGACGTCCCTGACCCGGACGCCGAAGAAGCGACTGGGGACCTCATCAGATCCTTTGAAGTACCGCTCAAACGCCAGTCGACCGTGACGGGCGACCAGTACGGCATGAATGTTGGCGCCCGAGCTTTCGAGCCGATCTGCCATCCCGCACAGCGCGGCGTGGTTGATATCGTTGTCTCCGCTGGCAGACGCAACGGACCAGCCGTCCTCACGCTTCACTGGGCCAGCACAATTGGCCTGAGGGCCAGCAGAGACCGGCGTCGCCGCGATCGGCGTCAGAGCCGCCCCGCCAAGCAGCGACATGAATTGCCGACGTCTCATCCGGCTCTCTCTTGACTGGTTTTCTATTGCCGTGCCTTCGTGCTTGGCCTGTGTGCTCGTTGGGCCAGCAGCGGAAGTTGACCTCCGGGGTCACGCCTCCCCGTTTGACAGCCCGGCGCGGCGCAGTGCGTCGCACATCTTCTCGCGATACGATGGTGCGAAGCACCACATTTTATAGTAAGCGTCCGCCTCGCGTAACGTGAAGCCAGGCTTCAGTCTCAGCAACGTCGCGACGTGAGCCGCAGCCTCGTCCGTCCGGTCGAGAAACGGCAAGGTGTAGGCCATGTGCAGATGGCTGATCCAGAGTTGCTCGACATAGGATTGACGGAACGCGTCGAACGCCTTTGCATAGTCTCCATACGCAAACGCCCGTTTCGCGAGCGCCCACCACCACCACCGGGGGGTGCTAGGCCCCGTCAGAGCGATGCCCCTTTCAGCGAGCGCCACACCCTCGTCCCAGAAACCCGCATAAGCCATGAGATTGCCGAGCGGCCCGAGATTCTGCGGATCATTGGGGTTGAGCTCGATCGCTCGCGCCGTCTCGATGCGAAGCAAATCGGGTTGGCAAGCCATCCAGGCGGCTCGGGCAACGAGTCCGCGCACGAACGCATCATGCGGTGCAATTTCGACGGCGCGGTTTGCGGCTTCAACCGCAAGGTCGGCCAGATAAAGCCGTTGCTCGACGCTGCCGATCTCTCCCGTCGACGAGGGGAATCCCCAGGTCCTCTGGCTGTTGAATACGAGAACGAGAGCAGCCCACGCAGCAGCGTTTCGCGGCTGATCGCGGGTGAGCCGTTCCAGGCACTCGCGCGCTTTTGCTACGGGCTCGAGGACCGTTGCGTCCGTCGGAATCCCGATCACGCCCTGGACGATGCACTCGTATGGTGTCAGTTCCGAGCTCGGTTTGCTCTGGATGCGTTTGTATTCCGCAGCGCCAATGGCCCCCCAATAGCTGCCGATCATGGCGCTCGCCTGGCCTGACAGCTCATCTTGAATGGCCAGCAGGTTGGACGGGTTCACGTCGACCCTGAAGGTTTTGCTCCAAACCTGCGCGCCGGTCCGCGTGTCGGACAGATGAATATCGACGCGCGTCAACTCGCCGTCTTTTCGCAGATTGCCCTCGACCAGATAGTCCACGCCGAGTGCCGGGCCGATGTCAGCCGAGCTTTCAAAACGGTCCTTATAGGATTTGGCCACGTTTCGGGTGAGGACCCGCAACTCGCCGAAGCGGCTGAGCGCCGCGACGATCTGCTGCGTCAAGCCATCGGCAAGCGTATGACTGGTGTCGTCGCTGGCGTTCGCCTCGACGGGCCAGACGGCGACAGTCGGCCCCGCCGAGAGGTCCCGCGCAATCCGGACGGTCTGCTCCGGCAACACGATCATGTAGCCGCGCCGGGCGACGGTACGAACGAGGTCGCGGCCGGACTCGCCGAGCACGCGGCGAATATCGGAGACGCACTGTGTCAGAGAATCGTCTGTGACGGTGAGGCCCGGCCAATTGGCGGCCAGCAACTCGTCCTTGGAAACGACCCTTCCCGCGCTTTTCACGAGATGCCGGAGCACATCGAATGATCGCTGCCGCAAATCGACACGGGCGCCGGTCCTGTCGCGCAACTCCTCCTGCCGAAGATCGAGGGTAAAGTCGGCAATCTGAACCAGATCTGGAGCGCTCAGGCCGCCTGATTTGACGTCTTGAGGACGAATATTCACGTCTTGCTCCGGTAAACGGACGAATTGCTTGGCTTGCAACGACATTGCACCCGGCCGGTTACGCTTGCAAGCACGACAGCCTCCGCGGGCATCGCTCGAATTTCAGAACAGTTTCGGAGTAATTCGCCGTGATTTCAGGACGTCTGGCTATCGACCGTCTATGAATTCATCCTCGCTGATTGCGGAAACGCCCGAAAAAATCCTCGAAGCGAGGACGGGCAGATCACGAACGCGTCAAGGAGTTCATGATGATGGTTGGCTGGGTCGTGTTGATCACAGGGGGACTGACGGGCATCGGACGCGCCGCCGCAGTCGCCTTCGCAAAGGAAGGCGCGATCGTGGTCGTGGCTGGGCGACGCGAGGAAGCCGGTTCGGAATTGGTCCGGCAGCTTCGCACGTTCGGTCCGGAAGCCGAGTTCATCAAGGCAGACATTCGCAACGAAGATGACGTCCAGGCGATGGTCGACAAGACGGTCGCGCGGTTCGGTCGTCTTGACGTCGCGGTCAACAATGCAGGCACGGAGGGTACTCCTGGTCCGATCACCGAGCAGACCCCGGAGAGCTACGCAGCGACCTTCGACACGAACGTGCTTGGCGTGCTCCTTTGCATGAAACATGAGTTGCGCGTGATGCGATCGCAGGCGTTTGGCAGCATCGTCAACATCTCGTCGACCATGGGCAGCCGGGGCGCGCCGAACGCGTCACTTTACGTGGCGAGCAAGCATGCGGTCGAGGGGCTGACCAAGTCCGCCACGCTCGAGGCTGCTGCTTTCGGCGTGCGCGTCAACGCCGTTGCGCCCGGCCCCGTCGATACGGCGATGCTCGATCGCTTCACCGGCTCCGATGACCGCAAAGCGGGATTGATCGCAGGCGTTCCGCTTCGGCGAGCAGGCCGCCCCGAAGAGATCGCGGACTCGATCGTCTTCCTTGCGTCCGACAAGGCCTCGTTCATCACCGGCCAGATCATCAGCGCCAACGGCGGCAAAACCGCCAGCTGATCGACGCGACGGCTATCGTTTCTCAAACCCACGAAGGAAAAATCAACATGTCGACAAAACTCGAAGGCAAGATCGCACTCGTCACCGGTGGATCCCGCGGTATAGGCGCTGCGATCGCCAAGCGGCTCGCTGCTGGCGGCGCCAAGGTAGCGATCACCTACGCCAAGGGTTCGGATGCCGCGGCTTCTGTCGTCAAAGCGATCGAGGGCGCCGGCGGCAAGGCGATCGCAATCCAGGCGGATGCCACCGACCCCAAGGCCGTTCAGGCGGCGGTCGATAAAACGGTGAGCGCGCTCGGCAAGCTCGACATTCTCGTGAACAATGCGGGCACTGCGATCCCCAAGAAGTTCGAGGACACTACGCTGGAAGAGCTGGACCAGGTGATCAACCTCAACGTCCGCGGCGTCTTCATCGCCACGCAGGCCGCGCTCAAGCAGATGAACGATGGCGGTCGCATCATCTCGATCGGCTCGTGTGTTGGCGAGCGCATGATGACGCCGGGACTGGTGCCGTACTCGGCGACGAAAGCCGCGATCCGGATGTTCACGCAAGGGCTCTCGCGCGAGGTCGGCGATCGCGGCATCACCGTCAACAACATCCAGCCCGGACCGATCGATACCGATCTCAATCCGGCTGCCGGTGACTGGGCGACCCCGCAGAAGGCGGCCACAGCGCTCAACCGTTACGGCAAGGTGGAGGAAGTGGCGGCGCTGGCTGTCTTCGTCGCCAGCCCCGAGGCGTCCTACATCACCGGCGCGAACCTCACGGTGGATGGCGGCACGAACGCCTGACTGATTGCTCGAGGTGGCTGGGACAACTCAGGTCCTGGCCACCCAGTAGCCGCGCGCACCACCATTCAGCGCGGGACCGTCCCTGGCCTGAAGCGGCGAAAGATAACTAGAGGGATACACTATTCATCGCGCAGGCTCATGCGCTGTGAAGTTGCGATCCAACATTGCCGTGACACCGATTTCGCGCCCCTGGCGCATCCTTGCTCTGTTGTTCGTATCAATATTCGCTGCACTCACAGTCCGAAGCCCATACGACCCATTTCTGGCAACCCTTGCGGAAGAGGCGCTGGCAATCATCTGCCCAGGAACCGCGGCGACCAGGGGATTTAGCCCGCGACGATATCGCGTTGGACAGTCGGCGACTTCCGGCGGCAGCGACAACGGCTGCCCCCATTCCTTCGATGTTCGGACAATTCCATAGGCAAAGGAACCTGTCCCCCAGATGCGGTGCTCAGCACCAGGCTGGCGCCCTTTGTTGACGTCGAACCTGACGGTTCGCACGAGCGGGAAGCAGCGTTCCTGAAGCGGAAACTGCTGGACGTACTCGCGCACCGGTTCAAGAATCTCGCCGGGGTGATAGACAATATCGACTTCCAGCGCGCCGCCTTCACCCCTTCCAAGGTTCCTGTCCAAGGTGGCTTTGTCGACGAGCGCGGAGCCCGACTCCGGCGACGGATTGAAGGCAAATACCTTCGAAATGCGCGGACCGCGCCGCGAGGCGAACGCAGAAAATTCGGCCAAACCGGCCCCTAGCGAATGCCCTACGGAAACGATTTGTGTTGTTGCGCCCCTGTAGCAGGGCAGGCTCGTTATTCTACCGATAATGGCGTCGACGTTTCGCTGTAGCTGATGATAACCTTCATCAGCCGCCCAATCGGTAGCACGACGAAAATTGGAGAGGAAATCACCCGCCTTCTCGGTGCCGCGAAACACAATGCTCACTTCACTGCATCTGGTGGATCGCCTCTCGCGCGCCCAGACGTTGAACGCAGGCCCCGTATATGAGCCGATGAAGCGCCTCAATCTGCCTGGTAGCGCAGCCTTGCAGGACTCGTCCACCGGATAGTTTGCGTCCTTGTCGTGGAGGCACTGGATGTAGCCCTCGCTGCCAAATCGATAGCTCCACCCGCGCATAAGCGTCTTGGCATAGTCCGTAATCTCATCATGCGTTCCCAGGCCACTCACCGCCAGTTCAACGCCGGATCGACGCTGGGCACGCTCTTTTTCAAAATCACTAACCGGAGCATAGGCGCCGGCAGCCATGATCGCGTAAGGCGCGTAATAGCGGGCGCAAGGCGCCGAGTATTCTGCGCTGATTAGGCGGCCCTGGTCTTCCGAGATCCCAAAACCGCAAGGCGCATCACGCACCGATTGCGCAGCCGCAAGCTCTGGCAAAGTCAGTGTGCATATGCCCGCAACGAGAAAAATACGAAAAAAGAAATTTGCAAAATCTGGAAACATCGCCGGCCTCCAGGTTAGATATTGCGGCATTGCGCCATAACCCGTCTCGGTTGGCAAGTTATTTTGCGACCTTAGGTGGTATTTTTGCCATCGAAGTATCGCGCACCGGAGGAAGCCATTCGCTTCTGAGGGATCATCGAAAGTCCGACGACAATCGCGTAGATGCCGAAAATTCCGAATACGAGCGGGATACCGTACCAGGCAAGCCACCCTATGCGGACGGTATCATGCGCGTTCTCGACATAGCCGCCAAAGATCACGCAAGTCCCGACGCCCGCTTCATTTGTCCGGCAATTCTTGTCCGCAAAACTCGTCAAGGCCAGCCAGGGCCCGAAGTAAGGTAGGATTGCCAGGACACAGGTGACAGCGAAGCCTAGAACGAGACGCGTCAATCTGGCCGTCCAGCCGAGGCAAATCAGGATCAAACACAGAGAAAGCCACGCGGACACAACGACGTAGAACAAAACCAACCATGTGAACCGCTTGCCAACGGCGACCACAATCCAGCTTACGGCGCCCCCTAGTGTAAGATCGACGATGTTCGACAAACGCTCTGACGCAAAAGTGCACAAGCCCTTCTGATCCCAGCCCATGATTACGGCGCTGGTTCCTGTTGCGATGATGACCAATTCCGGCAGAAGCGGAATGATCATCAGGAGCAACAACAACAGCCGATAACGACGCGAACGGTGAAAGGATTGCGCGTTCATTGCCGAAAACCCGCCGATTGGATCGTCAGAACGCCAATTTGAGGTAGCAAAACTTTTTAATACGCCTTGTTGCGCCATCCGACCAGAGATTTCCACTAGTCATGTGTGCGCCCTGGGCCACGAACGGAGTACCGCCCTCACACCGGCGTATAGATCACGAGCTTCAGCGCAGGATCGTCATTGGCCTGAAAGCTGGTGTGCTCGAGATGCAGCACGCCCTTGGTCGGATGGGTCATGGTCTTGCGGCCCGACAAGGTGCCGTGCACCTCGTGCGCGCCCCACCATTTGACGAATTCGGGGCTGCCTTCGCGCAAGCGCGACAGCAATTCCGCAAAGGCGGGATCGCCGGCCCAGACGTCGTGGGTGGCGCGAAACATCGCGACCATGCGCTTGGCGACGTCAGCCCAGCCTGCGCCATACGATTTCCGGGTCTTCTTGTTGGTCATCATCAGAAGCAGCGTGTTGCGATCCTCCTCCGGCAGCCGTCCGAACGCGAAGATCTCCTCGGCCGCCGCGTTCCAGCCCAGCACGTCCCAGCGCCGCCCGGTGATGTAGGCCGGATGCGGGAGGCTCTCGACCAGCCGCAGGATCGGCGGCGGCACCACCTCGCGGATGAAGGGGCCCCTCGCGCCGTCGCGCGCGAGACCCCTAAGATGCGCATGCTCGGTCTTGCTGAGCCGCAGCGCCCGCGCTAGCGCATCGACTGTCGTCACCGACGGGCTGACGGTGCGGCCCTGCTCGAGCCGGATGTACCAGTCGACCCCAATGCCGGCGAGCTGAGCAACCTCCTCGCGGCGCAGCCCCGCCGTGCGGCGCCTCGCCCCCGGCGGCAGGCCGACGGCTTTCGGCGTGAGCTTTTCGCGGCGGGAGCGGAGGAAGTCGCCGAATTCGATGCGGCGGGGGTCGGCCATGGCGTGTTCTTGTGGATGGAGGGGCTTTGATAATACTAGGATAATACCAGGCCCTCGCCTGCCCGCAAGATAGGCGGTCGCTCCCATTGGTACGGCGTCGCGCAGGTGACCTTAACGACGTAAATCTGCCTGGCGGCCATCCGTACAAGTCTACGGTGCAGTGGGCTGGCTTCGAGCCTAAGCCCGCTTCGTTCGCTGTTGCTCATGGTTGAGATTCAGAGATTTGGACCAATCCGCCATGCGCCGTCCGATAACGATCGCTGGCCTCTCCACTACTCGATACATCAATTCGGCGATGAGCAGCGACAAGAGAACGGTTGCCGCGAAGATCCAAATTATGGGCATGCGGCCAGTCATCAAATGCGCCGCGGCGATCAAGACTGGAACGTGTATCAGATAGAGGCTGTAGGAAATTTTGCCAAGCCACATAGGGGCTGGAGTGGCGAGCGCCGCATCCGTTTTGGTGTCGGCAAAACTCAATACCACGATCAGCGTCGAGCCGATAGCCGTCGGTATGCCAGCGAGGATCGGAGATATTGAGAGCAGTGCGAGCGCGGTGCCCCAGAGCGCAAGGCGCACCGGCCAGTGCTGAATCTGAACTACCATCCTAATCGACTTTGAATTTTCGGCAACGGCTGCTCCCACTGCGAACAAATAGAGGAAGCGTCCGGTCGATAGCGGATCGAAGAGCCAGTCCGGCACATAGCGCTGCTCCAAGTAGCTGCAGGCCAACGAGATCACCAAGGCGCCAAAGCACGTCGCTCGCCAATTCCATTGAGTCGCAAGTGCGATGAGAGGGAAGAGAATGGAAATACGCATCTCGACGACGAGACTCCACATCGGATTGTCCAACGAGTGCAGGTCCTCGATATCGGTCATCGCCAGGTGAGCGGCCACCACCGAGAAAGTCGGGCGAAGTTGCCAGCTGGAATGATTGGCCCAATCGGTGAGGCCGTCCATAGGGGCCGCCCCTATAAGATGGTAGAGAGCCGCGGAGGCCAGAATCGCGACGCAGAACGGTGGGTAAATTCGCCAAAAGCGCTTGATCATGAACGGCCAATAGCCTTCCCGCCTTGAAACGAAGGCGAGGTGGAGGACGAAGCCGCTCAGCACAAAGAACAGCAGGACCGCTGATTGACCTGAAAACAGTACTCTGAGGGGCGTGTACTTGATCCACACGGGAGGCGTTTCGATCGCCAACAACCGCATGTGGTGGAATAGAACTGTCAAGGCTGCGATGCCCCGGACGGCATCAAGCGATTCAATTCGCATAACCCGAAAAACGCCCCTCCGTATATGATTGAACGGTGATACAAGGCGGTGGGGCGCGCCGCAACATGGCGTTGGCATTAACGTAACCGAGCGTCCACTCCGGCTGTGGCAACGTTCTCCCTCGGCTGCATGGCCTGCGCACCCGTCACACTGGGTCGACCGAATACTAGGATAATACCAGGCCTTCCTGTCCCTTCAAGGGCGCCGCATATTCGTATCACCCGTCTCTGAGGTGAACATCATGAAAGCTGCCGTGCTCAAATCCTTCGGATCCCCGCTCGCGATCGAAACCGTGCCCGACCCGGTGCTCGGCACCGGCGAGGTCATCGTGGACGTCGTCGCCACACGCGTGTTGTCCTACATGAACGAGGTCTTCAGCGGCGAGCGCAACTACGCGCTCGAGCTGCCGATCATTCCGGGCCCCGGCGGCATCGGCCGGGTGCGCGCGATCGGCCCTGATGCGACCAAGCTCAACGTCGGCGACTGGGTGTTCTGCGACCCGACCGTGCGCTCGCGCGACGATGTCGTGGCGCCCGATATCGCCCTGCAGGGGCTCACGGCCGCCGGCCCCGGCGGCATGAAGCTGCAACGGCATTTTCGCCACGGCTCCTACGCTGAGCAGATGCGCGTGCCGAGCGAGAACGTGAAGAAGCTCGGCCAGATCACGTCCGGGGAAGCCTCGCAATGGTGCGCGCTCGGAACCGCGCTGGTGCCCTATGGCGGCTTTCTCGCCGCAAAGCTTCAGCCGGGCGAGACCGTGCTGGTGAGCGGGGCCACCGGCAATTTCGGCAGCGCCGCGGTGGCGGTGGCGCTGGCGATGGGCGCGGCCTGCGTGGTGACGCCGGGCCGCAACGAGGCGGTTCAGGCCGACCTCGTCCGACGCTTCGGCGCGCGGGTGAAGCCGGTCAGGCTATCAGGCAATGAGGACGACGACCGCGAGGCGATGAAGCGCGCCGCAGGAGGCCCGATCGACTGCGTGCTCGACATCATGCCGCCCTTGGTGAGCACGAGTGTGGTGCGCGCGGCGGTCATGACGGTGCGCGCTTACGGCCGCGTCGCGCTGATGGGCGGTGTCGGCATGGCCGGCGGCGCCGGCCTTGAGCTCCCCTACCCCTGGCTGATGCGCAACTGCATCTCCATCCAAGGTGTCTGGATGTATCCGCCGGATGCGGCAACGCGCCTGATCTCGATGGTGCGCGCCGGATTGTTGCGGCTCGACGAATACCAGACGACCGACTTCGACCTCGACCACGTCAACGAGGCCGTCGCGCACGCCGCCGCCGTCAGCGGGCCGTTCAAATTGACGGTGATCAGGCCGTAATTGACCAGCCCGCTGCGGCGATGCGCCGTCGCAGCGGATACGTCTGATTGATCAGAGGGCTGGACGATGTGGCCCCGACGGGAGACGGCTGCTTCCGTCTACTGTGCATGGGGTTGTTTTCGCGGTTTTGTTATTCGAGCTCGACGACCTGGCCGTTCGACAGCGACACGCGCCGGTCCATGCGGCCGGCGAGCTCCATGTTGTGGGTCGCGATCAGCATCGAGACCCGGGTCGCCTTGACCAGCTGCATCAGCGCCTGGAACACATGGTCGGCAGTGTGCGGATCGAGATTGCCGGTCGGCTCGTCCGCCAGCAGCACGCGGGGCGCGTTGGCGACCGCGCGCGCGATCGCGACGCGCTGCTGCTCGCCGCCCGACAGCTCCGCCGGGCGGTGCGTGATGCGGTCGCCGAGGCCGAGATAGCCCAGAATCTCTTTTGCGCGCTTGACGCTCTCGGACTTCTTCAGGCCGCGGATCATCTGCGGCATCATGACGTTCTCCAGCGCCGAGAATTCCGGCAGCAGCCGATGCGACTGGTAGACGAAGCCGATGTCGCTGCGGCGCAGCTGGGTGCGCTCGATGTCGGGCAGTTGCGAGGTCGGCGCGCCGTTGACATAGACCTCGCCCGAGTCAGGCGCCTCTAACAGCCCCGCAATGTGCAGCAGCGTCGACTTGCCCGAGCCCGACGGCGCGACCAGTGCGACCGACTGACCCGCCCACAGCGCCAGCTTGGCGTTGTCGAGGATCGTCAGCGCCGCTTCACCCTGGAGGTACTGCCGCTTTATCTCGTGGAGATAAATGACCGGTACATCCTCAGCCCCCTGCTGCTCCATCAGCCCCTCACTCGTACCGCAGCGCTTCGACAGGATCGAGGCGCGCGGCGCGCCACGACGGGTACAGCGTCGCAAGGAACGACAGCGTCAGCGCCATGATGACGACGGCCGTGGTCTCGCCGACGTCGATCTCGGCGGGCAGTTTCGACAGGAAGTAGAGCTCCGGCGAGAACAGCTCGGTGCTGGTCAGCCAGGACAGGAATTGCCGGATGGATTCGATGTTGAGGCAGATCACGAGGCCGACGAAGAAGCCGACCAGCGTACCGACCACGCCGATCGACGCACCCGTGATCAGGAAGATCCGCATGATCGAGCCCTGCGAGGCGCCCATCGTCCGGAGGATCGCGATGTCACTGCCCTTGTCCTTCACCAGCATGATCAGGCCGGAGACGATGTTGAGCGCGGCGACCAGCACGATCATGGTCAGGATCAGGAACATCACGTTGCGCTCGACCTGGAGCGCGTTGAAGAAGGTCGAGTTGCGCTGGCGCCAGTCGACCAGGAACACCGGCCGGCCCGCGGCTTCCGTCACCGATTTGCGGAAGGCGTCGATCCTGTCGGGGTTGGTCGTGAACACCTCGATCGAGGTGACGTCGCTGCTGCGGTTGAAATAGGCCTGCGCTTCGGCGAGCGGCATGAAGACGAAGCCGAGATCGTATTCGGACATGCCGATCTCGAACACGGCGACGATCTTGTAAGGCTTGATCCGCGGTGTCGTGCCCATCGGCGTCACCGCCCCCTTCGGTGCCACCAGCGTCACGCTGTCGCCAGCGTGCAGCGACAGTTGGTCGGCGAGCCTGCGGCCGATCGCGACGCCCTGCCCGTCGTCAAAACCCTCGAGCGAGCCCTGCTTGATGTTCTTGGCGATGGAGGTGAGGTTGTTGAGGTCGTCGGAGCGGATGCCGCGCACCAGCACGCCCGAGGCGTTCCAGGGCGAGGACGCCAGCGCCTGGCCGTCGACGACGGGGGCCGCCAGCCGGATGCCCTGGACCTGGCTGATGCGCTCGGCGACGTCCTTCCAGTCGGTGAGCGGCGATTCCAGCGGCTGCACCAGAATGTGGCCGTTCAGCCCCAGGATCTTGTCGAGCAGCTCTTTCCGAAAGCCGTTCATCACGGCCATCACGATGATCAGCGTGGCCACGCCGAGCATGATGCCGAGAAAGGAGAACCCGGCGATGACCGAGATGAATCCCTCCTTGCGCCGCGCCCGCAAATAGCGCGCCGACAGCATCCACTCGAAGGGCGCAAAAGGCGCGGTCTGCACGGTTTCGGTCATGGTTTCATCCATCGCTTGATAATCCCATGATTCGGGGTCAATTGTGGCCGGATTGCCGGCCCATTATCGCGCGATGAACACTATTCAGCCGACCAGGCGCGCAACCGCGTCCGCCGGCGACAGGCTCTCCCGTGAGCCATCGGCGCGTCGCTTGAGCTCGATCTTGCCGTCGGCCAGCCCCTTCGGCCCGATCATGATCTGCCAGGGGATGCCGATCAGGTCGGCAGCCGCGAATTTGGCGCCGGCGCGCTGGTCGGTGTCGTCGTAGAGCACGTCGACACCCTTGGCGGTCAGCTCGGCATAGAGCTTCTCGCAAGCGCCATCGACTGCAGCGTCGCCCTGCTTGAGGTTCAGAATCGCGACGCGGAACGGCGCCACCGCCTCCGGCCATTTGATGCCGGCATCGTCATGGCAGGCCTCGATGATGGCGCCGAGCAGGCGCGAGACGCCGACGCCGTAGGAGCCGCCATGGATCGGCACATCGACGCCGTCGGGCCCCGCCACCGTCGCCTTCATCGGCTCGGAGTACTTGGTGCCGAAATAGAAGATCTGGCCGACCTCGATACCGCGGGTGTTCACCCGCTTGTCTTCAGGCACCTCCTGCTCGAACCGGGCGGCATCGTGAACGTCCTCCGTCGCCGCATAGACCGAAGTCCACTGCTTGATGATCGGCGTCAGATCGCTGTTGTAGTCGACGTCCTCGCCCGGCACCGGCAGGTCAAGCACGTCGCGATTGATGAAAACACCGGATTCGCCGGTCTCAGCCAGCACGATGAACTCGTGGCTGAGATCGCCGCCGATCGGGCCGGTCTCGGCGCGCATCGGGATCGCCTTCAGCCCCATCCGCGCGAAGGTGCGCAAATAGGCGACGAACATCTTGTTGTAGGCGACGCGCGCGGCGGCTTCGTTGAGATCGAAGGAATAGGCATCCTTCATCAGGAACTCGCGGCCGCGCATCACGCCGAAGCGCGGACGCTGCTCGTCGCGGAATTTCCATTGGATATGATAGAGATTGAGCGGCAGGTTCTTGTAGGACTTCACATAGGCGCGGAAGATCTCGGTGATCATTTCCTCGTTGGTCGGTCCGTACAGCAGCTCGCGCTTGTGACGGTCGGCGATGCGCAGCATCTCCGGCCCGTACGCGTCATAGCGGCCGCTCTCGCGCCAGAGGTCGGCGAGTTGCAGTGTCGGCATCAACAGTTCCAGGGCACCGGAGCGGTCCTGCTCCTCGCGCACGATCTGCTCGATCTTCTTCAGGACCCGGAAGCCCAGCGGCAGCCACGCGTAGATACCGGCCGCCTCCTGTCGGATCATGCCAGCCCGCAGCATCAGCCGATGCGAGACAATCTCCGCCTCTTTCGGATTTTCCTTCAGAATGGGCAGAAAGAACCGCGACAACCGCATGGCAATACTCTGGGAATCAGTGAGGGGCTGCAGTGAAACCGGATTGGGAGCGAAAACACAAGACCGGGAATGAGGAAAAGCCGCTAACGCGACGGAATTCCTGTCATTTTTCCGTCGACTTCAGGTTCGACTTGAACCGTGCCGGAACTAGGGCGGCAAGACGTCGAGCTCGTCCTCAAGGGTGATTTTCTCGAAATCTGTCACCAGCGCGTCGATCCGCACATGCCAGCGGCCGGCGAAGGGCAGTTCGACCTTGCGCACATGCCAATAGCCGTCGGACCCAAGCTCAGCGTCGCGCTCGATTGGCTCAATGCCGCGCTCCGGCAGGCTCAGCGTCAGCGTCGCCTCCTTGGCCTTCAATGGCGTCGCCTCGCCAGTCATGAGCTGAAGCACGAAATCGTCCATGCCAGGCTTGCCCGGCGACACCAGCACCTGGAACATCGCCTTATCGGTGTGGATATGGATCGCCAGCGGCGTCTCCGGCACGATGGTCCGCGGCGGTGGCGTGAAACGCCAGCCGGCGACGACGGCGAAGATGCCGAGCACAGCCCCGCACTCCAGCAGGATCGAACGTTTGAGCGCCGGCGCGGCTCCGCGATCTTTCGCCAATGGCGGCGTCAGCCTGTATCGATTGAGCGCAGCGAGCGCCAGCAGCAACAGGACCAGCACCAGCTTGACCGAGAGAATGAGACCATAGCTGGTCTCAACCAGCGCTGACGGCCTTTCGAGCTGGATAATCGCAAGCGCAAGGCCCGTCAGCGCCAGCGCAGCGACCACCGGCATGGCAATTCGTGAGAAGCGGTTCAGGAGCGGCAGCACCACCGGCGTCGGCTTGGACAGCAGTGCAACCAGCGGCGCCAGCGCACCGATCCAGAACGCCACGGCAAGGCCATGGAGGAAGATCGCCGGGCGCGTCAGCATCTCGGGCGATGCCGTTGCGGCGTGCCCGGTCATGGCCAGCGACAGCCCGACACCGGCGAACGCGATGGCGGCAAACACGCGCGCATACCGCGCTCGGCCCAGCGCCATCAGCGCGAGCAGCATCGCCGCCATGGCGACGAGCAAGGCAGGGCCGGCGTTGGTCGCGAACGCGACGGTCCAGGGCGCTGTCGTCATCAGCGCTGCCGGCGGCAGACCGAGGAGATCGAGACCCAGCACGCCAACAGATACGACCGCGCTCGGGATGCCGATGAAGAGCGCTACACGAGGCACAGCCATGCCGGTCATCGACCACGCAATCCAGCGGCCAAAAAACACGCCGCCGACACCGACAAACAATCCGAGATAGAGACCGATCCGCGACAGCCAGATCAGCGCGTTCAACCAGCCATCGGCGTTGGCCGGAGGTTGCGTGGCCGTCGGCGCGCCGACGGAAAAGATCACCGATCCCGCGACGGGATGGCCATCCTGCGACATCACGCGATAGCTCACGACCGCCGTGCCTTGCGGCAGGTCCTGCGGCATCGCAACCGAAATGCTCTCGTCCGATGCCGTAACGCGCGCATCATCGCGCGCCCTGCCCGCGCCGTCGATCAAGCGGATCGCGCCAGGGGTCACCGCTTCATTGAAGCGCAGCTCCACCGCCTTCGGCGCAGTCGCCAAGATGCTGCCGCTCGCCGGCTCGACCGAAATCAGCGCCGCATGCGCCGACGCGCCGGTCGAATAGCCGACGACGATCAGCAGCGATGCGAGCGCAGCCGGAAGACGCATTAGGGCTTGGGCAGCAGTTTCACGCCAGGCGCCGGCGACTTGTCCTCATGCGAATGCCCTGCGCCCTCCGCCGGGATTTCGATCCAGCGGCTAACACCCTTTTCGCATTCCTGCACCACCGGAAAGTACAGCGTGGTGTTCGGCTTCAGGCTGTCAGTGAGGAAGCTGCTGACGACGAACTCGTCGTAATTGTGGTCCGACAGCTTGCCGCCGGACCAGACCACTTCCTTCACACCCGAAGTCAGTTTGTTGCCGTGATAGTCGTACGGGTTGGCATATTGCCCCTCGACGACATCGACGTTCCAGCCCGCCTTCGGCATCGGTTTCACTGCGATGACGCCTTCGGGGATCTGCACGCGAATCTTCACCGTAGGCGAACCGGAACAGCCATGCGGTACGGCAAAGACGGCCTTGTAGGACGCACCAACCGTGGCCTGCTTGCCTTCCAGATAAACATGCGCCGCCGCAGGCGACGCGGCCAGCGCAGCCATCAGGATCAGCCAGGGTGCCTTCAACATGCTCGATCTCCCGGGGGTTAGATTACGTCAGTCACATTTTCATTCCCGAATGGTCGGGCATCTTCTTCATCATCATGCCTCCGCCACCGCCGGGCGCCTGCGCGCCAACGCCCTGGACGTCGAGCGAGACGGCGACCTTGCCGGCCTTCTCGAACTCGAGGGTCACAGGCACCTTCTCGCCTTCCTTGAACGCGCCCTTCAGATCCTGAAGCATCAGATGATAGCCCCCGGGAGCGAGCTTCACGGTCTTGCCCGGCTCGATGACGAGCCCCTTCTCCAGCGGACGCATCTTCATCACGCCATTGTCCATCGTCATTTCGTGGAGCTCAGCCTTGCCCGCGATCTCGGCGGACACGGCGACGAGCTTGTCGGGCGCAGTGCCCTTGTTCTCGATGGTCAGGAAGGCGCCGGCGACTTTGGCCCCACCAGGCGTTGCCCGGCTCCAGGCCTGCGAGATGACGAGATCGCCCGCCTTGACGTCGTCAGCGCGGACGGGAGCCGCGACGACGACGGCTGAGAGTGCCGCGAGCGCGAAGAGAGATGAGAGCTTGTTCATGTCGATTGCCTTTCTTGTCGCCCTTGATATCTGTCCCATCAGTCAGAACGTGTACTTGCCGGCGAGAACGAAAGTTCGTCCCGGGAACGGATGGAACAGGAAATACTGTTCGTTGAAGAGATTATCGATGCCGAAGTCGAACGCGAAATTCTTCGTCGCGTTGTAATGGATCTTCAAGTCCACAACGAAAAAGTTATCGAACGCGCCGTAGACGTGCGGGATGATATCCGAGTTGTCCAGCGTCGAATACTGTTTGCCGCTGTAGCGAGCCGCAACGGTATAGGCCCAGCTGTCGTTCGGCCGATAGGTAACGCCGACCTTGGCGCGCCAGTCGGGGACGAAAGGCACGCGTTTGCCGACGACGCTGGTCGGACCCTTCCAGTTCGGATCGGAAATGATCCTGGAGTCGACGTAGGTCACGCTGCCGAAGACCTGCAGTCCGCTGATGACCACATTGTCCTTGTCGGCCGACAATTCGACGCCCTGCATGCGGATCGCCGCGACGTTGCTGACGGCAGTCTGCACCGATTGCGCCCCGCTTGCGTTCGTCACGGTGGTCGATTGTGAGATCAGCGCATTGTTGGTGCGCTCGCCGAACACTGTGAGCCGCAAACGCCCATCGGCCCAGCGCCGTTCGAGGTTGAGCTCGCCGGTGAAATCCTGTTCCGGTGACAGCAGCGGATTGGCGAGATACGTGATGCCGCCAACGCTGATGTTCTGGTAGAGCTCGGTCACCGTCGGATAGCGGTAGGCCTCCCCGAAATTCGCGGTGACGTTCCAGTCCTTATTCGGATCGAAAGATAGCGACGCTTTCGGCGAGAAATTGGTCGAGGACAGCCCCGGCTGCCACGTCGGCACCGCCGACGTGATGACACCGGCGCTGGTCGTCGTAGTGTTGAGGTTGAAGCCTTCGACCGCCTGCCAGCTTTCCAGCCGCCCGCCGAGCGTCAGCTTCACGATGGGCGTAATCTTCCAGGCGTCCTGTACCCAAAGAGCTTCGGTGCGCGTCTCACCGACGCCAGTCGAATAGAGCTGGCCATTGCCGGTTGAAGGAGCGTTGAACCAGACCGTCGAGGCATAAACGGGGTTCTCGAGCCGGTAGCGGTCGCCGTGCACGCCAAAACTAATCTCGTGCGGACCATCGATGCCGAACGGACGCCAGATGCCTTTGGCGTCAGCGTTCTGCCAATTGGTGCCGTCCATTCGCGTCACCTTGCCGTTCAGCGAATAGCCAAGGCCCGGCGATGGCACGACCGTAAAGGGATTAACCAGGGTGTCCTGGAGATAGTTGTAGGTTGAGGCCGCGAGGTCGAAGTCGAACACGCCCTTGGTATCGCTCTTCAGCGAAACCGCGTTGCTCATGTGGAGCTGGTCCCAGGTGTACTTGCTGCTGGCAAAGCTGCTGATACCACCGAAGGTCGGCAAGCCCGTTGCTGCCGATCTGAGATAGGTTTGCGGATCGGAGGTCTGGTGATTATTCCAGATGCCGAGCGAGTACGTTGCCTGCACCAGCGGCGTGACGTCGTAGGCGAGCCGCAGATTGCCCGATGTCTGCTGTGAGTGCGCCAGCGCGCCGGTACCAACGACGTTGGCAACGCCGCCCGTCTTGTTGAGCGCGGCAAAACCTCCTGTCGTGCCAGTCGGGAACGTCGCATTAGTCGTGTAGGCCAGCGGCTGCTGATAGCTGTCGAGATAGTTGGCGCTGACGAGCCAGGACAGCTGACCATCGCGATTGCCCGCGGCAGCGCTGGTCTGACTGGTCACATAAGTGTCCTTGGTGCCGTATTGATTCCATGGCATCACCGAGACGGTTTCCTTGGCCACCGCAAACGGCTTGTCCGGCATCTTGGACGTGATCAGCAGAACGCCGCCAATGGAATTGCCGGGATAGGCGGCCGCAAACGGACCGTTGAGGAAATCGATCCGCCCGATCGCCTCGGGAGAGATCAGGTTCCATTTTGGCGAGGCGCCGGAATTGTTGTTGCCGATCAAGGCCGAGATCAGCAAGTCGTCGTAATAGATCAGCGTGCGCGCACTCGAGTTCAGGCCCCAGCTTCGCGTCGCGAGTACCGCCTGGTTGTCGCCGTCATTGCGCTTCCGCACGAACAGGCTCGGCATGTATTTGACGGCGTCTTCGGGGTCCTTGAGGTTGATGGTCTCGTCGACCTCCTTGGCCGTGATGCTGAAGGATCGCTGCGGAAGCTGATAGCGCGCCACAGCGGCCGGCTGATCCAGCGACGCGCGAGCGCCGCCCTGTCCCTGCTCATTGGTTGCGGCGACCGAGACCGACCTTTGGATCGGTTTAGCCGAATTTCTACTGGCACCCGCGGTTTGAACCGCCGGCTTGCGCGGCTTGGGTTTCACCGTCGCAGGCGCATCGACGGTCACCGCTGGCAGCTCTCTTGAGGTGCTCTGGGCGAACACACCGCTCGACGAGGCAAGCAGCGCGGCCTGAACGGCAACGATGCTCACGCCGCAGCGGGCATGACGAGGTAACATTGGGAATTCCTGACGCCGGCTTTCGCTCCGGCCAATCGACAACATCGACCGCCAACGGATGAACCGCAGTGGTCACGAAGGGTTGTCAGGAAAAGTGGGGAGGTCCCCGCGCTTGAGCGCTTGAGCCCCCATGGGCGGCGAGAAGGAATGCTTCTGTCTCATGCCACACCACGCGCGCGGCATGACGGAAGGGCACGGCGAGCGCCGCGTGCGGCGGCGATTCGGGGGAGGCGCTCGCCTGCGCGAGACAACACAGCGCGCAGGCCCCGGAATGCGCGGTCGGCGAGCCAGTTTGGTCGCTCGGAGTACCCTGCTCACTGACACCATGGCAGATGACGCCGGCACCAAGCGGATAGGAAACGGCCTGGCCAGCCGCCCAACAGGCGGCAATCGGCGCCAGCACCTGCATCACCAGCGCGAGCAGGACTACGGGTAAGAATTTTTGCAGCCGTGCGCGCATCCGCCGAACCATTCGTTCGCCTGCTAACTAAACACCACGCCCGCCGCGAGTCGAGATCACATCGGCCGCCTTGTTGGGGGCGCGCAAATTTCTCGAATAATGTGATCGGCGGCCCCTCGTCGAAGGCTGACCTCCAGCATTTGAGGCAGTCCGGCCCCTCACCCATCCACAGATTTCTTATATTTGTCATATGCTTATAGGGTTATGAGCCCGATCATTTCGTTAACTGCTCGAATTTTGAACAATCGTTGCCGAAAATGATGACAAGTGAGAAAAGTTGATCTAGCATCCCTCTTGCTCAGGCTGGCCGCGAGGTCGAAGTCTGGTGGTCCAAGTCTCGGGAGGAGCCCCTGGCGCGCAAAACGCAGCGTCGCCCCGCCAATCAAGATCAAATCTTAGAATCGGGGATAATAGGGTCGACACAATTTTTGAGCGGGGCTACGGCCCCGCTCTTTTTTTGTCTGCACGGCTGATACGCCGATGAATTTTCCTCCCAATCCGATCGAACAAAGTTTTGAGCTCGCGGCCTCGCGCTGCGCAGATTTGACGCCCCTCGTCTATCAACGGCTGTTCGATGAGCATCCTGAAGCGCGAGCGATGTTCCGCACACAAGGCAGCGAGTTCGTGATGGGATCGATGCTCGCGCTGACGATCGAGGCGATTCTCGACTTCGCCGGCGAGCGTAGCGGACATTTCCGGCTGATCGCCTGCGAAGTGGTCTCACACGACGCCTACGGGACGCCACGCGAGCTGTTCATCGGCTTCTTCGCCGTGATCAGGGATACGCTGCGCGATCAGCTCGGCGATGAATGGTCGGACGAGATGATGCAGGCGTGGGACGCGCTGCTCGTCGAGATCGACGCCTTCGCTGGCATCGCAGCGTAGCGCGCTTTGCGCTGCACCAACGCTCGCGTTGCAGATTGGGTAGCGTGAAGTCTTCGATTGTGAGACACTTTGCGAGATCGGTAGCGCAACCAATGACGCGCCGACGACAAAATATATGGGAGCGAGCGATGTCCGGGACGAAAGATTTCTCGACGACGAGGCGCGATCTTCTTCAGGCGGCTGCGACCGCCGGCGCCGCGACTGCCATCCTCGGCAGCATGGGCATAAACCCAGTGCTGGCGGCCGAAATGGGACGCAGCGAGAAGCCGCTGAAGGCGGCATTCTCCAACGCGGGCCTTCAGGCCACCTGGTGCGCGCAGGGCAAGCAGGCCGCTGAGTTCTGGGGCAAGCTGTTCAATGTCGAAGTGACCTGGTTCGACGGCCAGCTCGATGCCGTGAAGCAGCGCGCGGCGATCGACAACATGGCCTCGCAGAAATGGGACTTCGTTGCCATCCAGGCCTTCGGCATCGGCACCCTCACCCAGCCCGTGCAGAAGATGATCGACGCCGGCACGCCCGTCATCGATATGGACACGCTTATTGCTCCTCTTGATCAAATTAACGTCCACTCCTTCCTCGCCCCCGACAACGAGTTCATGGGCGCATCGGTGACGCAGGCGCTGTGCAACGCGATGGGCGGCAAGGGCAAGATCATCATGACGCAAGGCGCGCTCGGCCACACCGGCGCACAGGGCCGCGCCAAAGGCTTCAACAACGTCGTGAAGCAATTCCCTGGCATCGAGGTGCTCGATACCCAGCCGGCTGACTGGGACGTCTCCAAGACCGCGCGGCTCTGGGAAACCTATCTGACCAAATATCCGCAGATCGACGCGGCGTTCTTCCACAATGACGATATGGCGCTTGCGGCCGCTAACATCATGAAGGCGCATAACCGCACCAACATCCTGATCGGCGGTGTGGATGCGATGCCGCCGGCGATCCAGGCGGTGAGCGAGGGCCGCATGTACGCGACCGTCCGCAATCCGTCCTGCCGCATCCATGGCGGCGCGATCATCGCGGGCGTTGCGGCTGTCGCCGGTGGCGAGAAGAGCGGCCAGGGCATTCCCAAGAACGTCGTCACCGACGGTCCGGTTGTGACCAAGGCCAATGCGGCGGGCATGCAGTGGATGCAGGATCACTTCCTGATCTGAAATCCTCCAAGACCTGAACTTGCATGCCTGAGGGTCGTCTGCCCATCCTGGAACTCCAGGGCATCACGAAGAGCTTCGGCGGCGTCGAAGCGCTTCGTGGTGTCGACTTCGCGCTCCTCCCCGGCGAGATCCACGGTCTCGTCGGCGAGAACGGCGCCGGAAAAAGCACGCTGATGAAGATCATCGCCGGCGTGCACACCGAGTTCTCCGGCCGCTTCCTGATCGACGGTCAGGAGACTCACTTCCGCTCGGCGCGCGATGCGCATGCCGCCGGGATCGCCATGGTGCATCAGGAGCTCAGCGTCGCGCCGGACTTGACGGTTGCGGAGAACGTCTTCCTCGGCAACCAGCCGACCAACGCCCTCGGCCTCGTGCAATGGCGGCGCATGGCGCGCGAGGCGGGCGAGCAGCTTGCGCGCTTCGGCATCGACGTCGATCCGATGTCGAGGCTCGGCGATCTGCCGATCGGGCTGCAGCAGCTGATCGAGATCGCCCGCGTGCTGTTCTCGGGCGCGCGGATCGTCATCCTGGACGAGCCGACCTCCGCCCTCTCCCCGCCCGAGGTGGAGCGGCTGTTCACGACGCTGCGGCGACTGCGCGAGCAAGGCACCGCGATCGTCTTCATCTCGCATTTCATCGAGGACATTCTTCGCGTGTCCGACACCGTCACCGTCTTCCGCAACGGGCGGAAGGTCGCCGAGACCGCGAGCACCGCCACCACCAAGGGCGCGCTGATCGAGGCCATGATCGGCCGCGGCGGCGAGGCGCTGGAGCACAGCTATAGCGACGACCTGATGCTGCCGCGGCCGAGCGACAGCTCGGTGGTGCTGAAGGTCGACCAGCTATCGCTGGCACGCAGCCTCAAGGATGTCTCCTTCGAGGCCCGCGCCGGCGAGGTGCTGGGCATCTACGGTTTCATGGGCTGCGGCCAGCAGGAGCTGTCGCGTATCCTGTTCGGCAAGCTGAAGCCGGACGCCGGCACGCTGATGGTCGAGGGTACGCCAAAGACCTTCGCCAGCACGGCGGCGGCGCGGCGTGCGGGCGTGGCGCTGGTGCCGGAGAGCCGGCGCGCCATGCTGTTTCACCAGGAGCCGGTCTACAAGAACATCTCGATCAGCATTCTGGACCGCATCTCCTCGCTGCTGCTCAAGCCGGCGCAGGAGCGCGACATCGCCCAGCGCCAGGTCGCGCAGTTGCAGATCAGGCCGCCGGTCGTCGGCCTCGACCTCGGCATGCTCTCCGGCGGCAACCAGCAGAAGGTGGCGCTGGCGAAATGGCTGACCTACCCGCCCAAGCTGCTGGTGCTGTGCGAGCCCACGCGCGGCATGGATGTCGGCGCCAAGAACGACGTCATCAACATCGTCCGCGACCTCCGCGCCAAGGGGCTCGCGATCATCGTGCTGTCGACCGAGCCGGAAACGGTGCTGTCGCTGGCCGACCGTATCCTCGTGCTCAAGCGCGGCGCTGTGGTGCGGGAATTCAAGAACGAGCCGGTCAGCAAGGACCGCCTGCTGGAAGCGGCGTGACGGAGAAGCACCATGGCGAGCAGTGAGACGGCATCAGCGGCGGGCCAGCGGCCACGGGGCCTTGCGCCTTTCCTGCGCTCGCAGATGCGCAATATCGCGCCGTTCCTGACGCTGATCTTCCTGTCCGGCTTCTTCGCCTTTGCGAGCCCCTCCTTTGCGACCATCGACAATCTCGGCAACATCCTGACGCAGGTGTCGGTGACGGGTATCATCGCGGTCGGCCTCACCTTCGTGATCCTCTGCGCCGAGATCGACCTCTCGATCGCCAGCATCGCCAACGTCACCGGCATCGCGGTCGCCTTCTTCACGGTCCAGGAATCCTACGTCAACATCGCCAATCTGCCACTGCCCGGCGCAGCCGCGATCCTGCTCGCCATCGCGCTCTGCGCGCTGCTCGGCGTCGTCAATACACTCGGGCTGACCGTGATCGGCATCCCCTCCTTCATCATGACGTTGGCGATGATGCAGATCGCGGCCGGCATCTCTGCGATGCTGGTGCGCGGGCAAATCGCCTACAAGGTGCCGGGCCTGATCACGACGCTCGGCTCGGGCTCGGTCGGCGGCATTCCGTGGATCGTGATCGTCGCCGCCATCATGCTGCTCGCCGGGCATCTGGTGCTGACCTACACGCGCTTCGGCCGCTACGTCTACATGGTCGGCGGCAACCGCGAGGCGGCCGAATATGCCGGCCTCAACGTCAAGCTGATCCTCGGCGCTGTCATGGTGATCTCCGCGGTGTGCTCCGGCATCGGCGGCATGCTGGGAGTCGCCCATTTCGGCAGCGCGCAGCAGAACGAGTTCGACACCTATTTGCTCGACTCCATCGCCGCCGTCGTGGTCGGCGGCACCAGCCTGTTTGGGGGCCGCGGCGGCATCGGCAACACCATCGTCGGGCTTTTCGTGCTCGGCGTCCTCAACAACGGTCTCGACCACGTCAACATCGACAGCTTCCTGAAGATCCTGATCCGCGGCCTGATCCTGCTGGCGGCGCTGGTCATCAACGTCTATGCGCAGCGGCTGAGGGAAAAAACTGCGGAGTAGCCGAAGCTCGAAACAAGACCGCGAAAACAACCCCATGCACAGTAGCTGGGGCCAACGAAATCAATGACTTGCCGACAAGGTTGCGAAATTGCGGATTTTACGAAGTGCATTTGACTCGTCGGGCAAAACAGGCGTAGGATGTCATCATCGCGAAGTGCCGTCCGCGGGATTCCCCGATCATCCGTTCGGCGCGCAACACCAGCATCGCAAGCCACGCAACCGGCCGCAGCCAGCCTATGGCGAGGGCGGGCCAGGTCTTTCAGTCCAAGGTCATGCAATGAACGTACCTGCAAATCTCGCCGAGAAGCTAGCCACTTTCACCGAGCGTTTCTCGCCTCGTACCGTCGCTGTCTACAACGACAACGACATCATGGTGGCCAAGCTCGAGGGGCCATATCACTGGCACAAGCATGACGATACGGACGACTTTTTTCTCGTGCTCAGGGGTACGCTCGACATCGAGCTGCGGGATCGGACGGTCAGGCTCAACCCCGGCGAGGTTTTTGTCGTACCCAAGGGAATAGAGCACCGGCCCGTGGCGCATGGCGAAGTGCACATCCTGCTGATCGAACCCACGGGCACGCCGAACTCGGGTGACAAAGCGACCGCTGCGCCTCGTATCCTCGCCTGACCGGAAACTCCTGATCCGCAGCCGGATCCTGCCGGCGGCCCGGGTTCGCGATGCAGCCCGCGGTTCGTCTCCCACTCCTCGACTGTCTGCCGAACCTCAGAACGAGGCCCTGTCATGCGGTATCTTGTGCTGCTCGCGACCTTGCTGTTCTGGTCGGGGTCGGCAGGTGCAGAGCCCGGTACGGAATGGAAGGCCGTGGAGTCCAAGGGATCGGCGCAGCCCTCGCCAGTCCAAGGCGCCGTGCAGAGCTACGCCCGAAAATACAAGCCAACCGCGATCATGGTCGTGCAGGACGGCCTCGTGGTCGCGACCTCAGGAGATGTCAGTCGCAAGGTCAATGTTCGCTCTGTTCGAAAGAGCTTCTTGAGCGCCCTCTACGGCGTCGCCATCGAACGCGGCCAGATCAAACTTGAAAGCACACTCGCTGGACTGGGGATCGACGATACCGCGCCATCGCTGACGCCCGAAGAGAAGCAGGCGACGGTTCGCCAACTGCTCATGGCGCGTTCCGGCATCTATCACCCCGCCGCATATGAAACGAGCGACCAGAAATCGACGCGCCCGCCGCGCGGCTCTCATCCGCCCGGCACGTTCTGGTACTACAATAACTGGGACTTCAACGCGCTGGGTGCAATCTACGAAAACGCAACGGGCTCGAACATCTTCGACAGCTTCGACAAGGCGATTGCGCGTCGCATCGGGATGCAGGATTTCACGGCCCATGACGGGACTTTTGTTGGCGACGGCTCCTCTCTTTACCGCGCCTACGTGTTCAACATGAGTGCGCGCGATCTTGCACGGTTCGGATTGCTGTTTCTCAATATGGGGCGATGGAACGACGTTTCAGTCATTCCTTCCCAATGGACAGCAGACTCGACGAAGGCCTATTCGGAGACCGGTCGAAAAGACCGGGGGTACGGCTATTTATGGTGGACTCTCAATGCCGATGTATGGGGACGAAACGCAATCTTTGCCTCCGGCTACGGAGGACAGTTGATCGTGATCGTGCCGGAGAAACATCTGGTCGCCGTTCAGGTCGTTGAACTGGATCAAAGCCAGAAGGGAATTCACTCGACGATTTTTCTCGACCTGGTTCGACAAATGATGGCTCCCGCTGATTGATGCGCGCAGAATGGCGTTTGACACACGTCGGGCAAAACACTGGCAGAATGGCAGCATCGAAAATTCCTCAACCCGCGCGGAGAAATCCGTCGCGGGTTTCATCGTACAGGAGCGGAGACCGCATGTGGGAGGATCGCTGCTGCTCCCCACGACGAGCGCTGTGCAAGACTTCGCAGGTGCTGCGCTCACGTGCAGGCATACTGCCCCATCATGCCGGCGTCTTCGTGTTCGAGGATGTGGCAGTGATACATGAACGGATACTCTCGCGTGGCTCGCTTGGTGAACTTGACCAGTAGCTCGGCCTTGTCCTCGACGAGAACGACATCCTTCCAGCCTGTGAGATGTTCGGGTGGAGGTTTGCCGTCGAGGGTAAGGACGCGGAACATGGCGCCATGGACGTGGAAGGGGTGTGGCATTCCGACTGAAACGATCTCCCATACCTCGCTCGTTCCAAGCCTGGTCTCGACGTCGATCCTCCTGGGATCGTGGACTTGGCCATTGATTCCGATGATCGCCGGTAAATTCCCGTGATTGCTCATGCGCGTCCGCTGACCGCATAGACCGTTGTTGAGAACGAATTGACGCCTCTGCACCGCCGCGCTGGGGTCAACCGCCTCCGGCTCGACGAGTTGAAATGGCAGCTGCCTTGCTGCTGCGGGTGCCGGATCCACCTCGAAACGCATGACCGGAGCATATTCGTCGGTGCCCGCGTCGGAGATCGCGCCAAACAGACCCATCGCCCGATCCGGTCCCGTCTGGAGAACCACGGGCTGCCCATCCGCGAAATCGACCAGAATTTCGAAACGCTCGGCCGGCGAAATGCGCAGCACCGACATCGGCACCGGCCGTGAGAGAAAGCCGCCGTCGGAAGCGATGACATGGAAGGTGCGGCCGTCCTGAAAGCGCAGTTCGAAGTTCCGGGCGTTGGATCCGTTCAAAAGCCGTAACCGAACCCACCCTGCCGGCACGTTGGCCGTCGGCGTAATCGCGCCATTGACGATGACCGTATCGCCGCGGACGCCATACACGACGTCAAGTTGACCGAGATCGTAACCGATCGACCCGTCAGTCTCGTCGATGACCCGATCCTGGATGATGAGGGGCAGGTCATCCACGCCGAAGCGATCGGGCAGGCCCAGGTCAATTCCGTCCTCGACAATGATCAGCCCGGCAAGACCGAGGTAGACTTGCCGGCCCGTGTCGTGATGCGGATGAGGGTGATACCAGAGCGTCGCGGCGGGCTGGTCGATCGAAAGCGTGGGCCGCCAGGTTGCCCCTGGTGCGATCTTTCGCTGAGGCCCTCCATCGGCATCACCCGGGACCAGCAGGCCATGCCAGTGGACCGTGGTCGCAACGCCGAGCTCGTTGCGGACGCTCATCTCGACATGGTCTCCCCGCCGGAACCGAAGCACGGGACCGAGGATCGGCCCGGAATAGCCGTAAGTCCGGGCAGGCTTTCCCTTGTAGAACTCGTGGTGACCGGCTGACACCGTAAGCCTGATCGCGTTGTGGTGATTGGCGGCGTCGATGAGTTGCGGAATCGGAAGATGGCCGCCGCCGCGCGTTATTTCGCCTCGGCCGAACCGCGCGTCTAATATGGTCGCCGACGCGACGGCGCCCGTGCCGACGATGAGCGATCGACGTGTGATCATGACGACCTCCGACAAAAACCAGCGTCAATGTGCCCGCGACGTGAGGAAAGTCTCGCGTTGCTAGTGATGGTGACCATGCTGCGGCACCGCGAGCGACGCAACAACAACATGACCTTCATCCAACGGCCTCCACCTTCAGGATCGGCATCGACGGCAATCCGCTCTATCGCGAATGCTTGGGGAAGCCATGCTTGGCTCACGGTATCGTCAGATTACGGTGGGCAGCGGTCACGCCCGTGGCTGATGACCGATTTTGATGTATTGTCAGGCAGCCCCGCAGGGGGCACCGGGTTCTTGCGTTCTGCCAATCCGCTGAAGGTGCACCGAAATGAAATTCAAGGATCTGCTGAACGGTTTCATCCGCCTGCACATCCTGCATCATGCCGCCGAGCACGAAATCTACGGCCAGTGGATCATCGAAGAGCTTGCGCGGCACGGCTACAAGCTCAGTCCTGGTACGCTCTATCCGCTGTTGAGCGCGATGGAACAGCGGGGCTACCTCAAGTCCCGCAAGCAGCGCGAGGGCCGCACCGCCCGAAAGCTGTATCGGGCCACGCCTTTGGGCAAAAAAGGGCTCGCGCTGGCCAAGGTCCGCGTCAAGGAATTCACCGGCGAAGCCATGAAGGGATAGGAACGGCCATCCACCCGGGAAGTTACTTGCCTTCGTTGGAATATCGGTTATCGATATCGGAACCCGATAAAGCCGCCGCGGGCTGGGGCGCAGCCTGGTGGAGGATTCCCGACATGCCGATTGGTCGCCGCTCCCTGCTCGCGGGCGGGGCTCTCATCCCGCTGGTCGGGCTGCAGACCCGCACAACGCCCGCCTTCGCGCAAGGCGACCAGGAGAAGGCCGATTACATCCTGCGGATCGCGACCGGCCTCGCCGAACTCGCTCCGGACCACATCGTGTCAACGACGCTCTACAACGGCCAGTTTCCGGGCCCGCTGCTGCGCTTCAAGGAAGGGCAGCGCGCCATCGTCGACGTCCACAACGACACCGACGTGCCGGAGCTCGTTCACTGGCACGGCCAGACGATCCCGAGCGACGTCGACGGGGCGGCCGAGGAAGGCACGCCTTTCGTCCCGCCGCATGGGATGCGGCGCATCTCTTTCGTGCCGAAACCCGCCGGATTCCGCTTCTACCATACGCACACCATTGCCGGCGGCGACCTCAACCGCGGCACCTACACGGGCCAGGTCGGGCCGGTCTACATCGAGCCGAAGAACGAGCCTGGCGCCTACGATCGCGAGGTGTTTTTGGTTCTGAAAGAGTGCGAACCGTCCTTCAGCCGTGGCGGCGATATGGCGATGGACTTTCTTGCCGGCGAGGAAATCAAGGAGCTGAAAGACCTCGGCAAGAAGTCCGACGACGAGGCCCAGGAGAAGGCGAAGGGCTTCGAGGTCGGCTACGACCTCTTCTCGATCAACGGCAAGATGCTGGGCCACGGCGAGCCCGTCCGCGTCAAGCAGGGCGAACGCGTGCTCTTCCACGTCCTGAACGGCAGCGCCGGCGAGATCCGAAGTCTCGCGCTGCCTGGGCACTCGTTCAGGGTCGTCGCGCTGGACGGCAACCCCGTGCCTGCGCCGAAGGATGTGCCGGTGCTCTGGCTCGGGACGGCCGAGCGCATCTCGGCCATCGTCGAGATGAACCACCCCGGCGTCTGGGTCATGGGCGACCTCGCCGACGACGATCGCAAGCGGGGAATGGGGATTGTCGTCGAGTACGCCGGTGCCAAGGGCAAGCCGCAGTGGGCGAAGCCGAAGCCCTACAAGTGGGACTACACGCTGTTCGGCAAGCCAGGCGCCTCGCCGGCAAAACCGGACGAGACCATGGAAATCATGATCCTCAAGCGCAACGGGGCGCTGAACGGCTTCAATCAGTGGACCCTCAATGGCGAAGCGTTCTCGATGGACACGATGAAGCCGATGTACAAAGTTCAGCAGGGTAGCCGTTACCGCTTGAAATTCCGCAATGCCAGCGACGACATCCATCCGCTGCACCTCCATCGTCACAGCTTCGAACTGGTGCGGGTCGGCGGCAAGCCGACCGCCGGCGTGGTCAAGGACGTTGTCATGCTGGGTGGCTTCCAGGAGATTGAGTTCGACTTCGTCGCCGACAATCCAGGCATGACGCTCTTCCACTGTCATCAGCAACTGCACATGGATTTCGGATTCATGGCCCTGTTCGAGTACGCATAATGGACACTCCCCCCGAAACGACGCCCCTCCCTGCCCACCGCGGCACGCCGCTGGAGGTCCTGCGCATCTTCCTCAAGCTCGGTCTGACCTGCTTCGGCGGTCCGATCGCCCATATCGGCTATTTTCGCGACGAGTTCGTCGTGCGCCGGAAATGGATCGACGAGCACGCCTACGCCGATCTGGTTGGGCTGTGCCAGTTCCTGCCCGGTCCCGCCAGCAGCCAGGTCGGCTTCTCGATCGGGCTGATGCGCGCCGGCTATCTCGGCGCGCTCGCCGCCTGGGCCGGATTTACCTTGCCGTCGGCCGTGATCCTCGTGCTGTTCGCCTATGGCGCCGGCGCACTGGGTGGCCCTCTCGGCGCCGGCCTGCTGCACGGATTGAAGCTCACGGCGGTTGCCATCGTGGCGCAAGCGGTCTGGGGCATGGCGCGCAGCCTCTGCCCCGATCGCGCGCGCGCCTCGATCGCGGTCGTGGCGGCGTTGATCATCCTCTTCAGCACGGCGTCGATCGCCCAGATCGGCGCGATCGTTCTCGGCGGGCTTGCCGGCCTGTGGCTTTGCCGCAGCGATGCGGCGGCGCCGTCCGGGCATGTCGAGATCCCCGTGTCACGCACTGTCGGGCTGATCACGCTCGGGATGTTCGTCATCCTGCTGGCTGGCCTCCCCGCGCTGCGCAGCCTGACCGGGTCCGCTGGTGTCGCCCTGTTCGACGCCTTCTACCGCTCCGGCGCGCTCGTGTTCGGCGGCGGCCATGTCGTGCTCCCGCTCCTGCGTGAGGCTTTCGTCACCCCGGGCTGGTTGACCGACGACGCCTTCCTCGCCGGCTATGGCGCTGCCCAGGCCGTGCCGGGCCCGCTCTTCACCTTCGCGGCCTACCTCGGCACGGTGGTCTCTCCGGAGCCGCATGGAGTGGCCGGTGCGGCGCTTGGCCTCGTCGGCATCTTCCTGCCGGGGATCCTGGTCCTGCTTGGCGCGCTCCCGTTCTGGGACTCGTTCCGGAAGCGCGCCGGCGCCCAGGCCATGATGCGCGGCGTCAACGCGGCGGTGGTCGGCGTGCTGGGCGCAGCGCTCTACAATCCGGTCTGGACCACCACCGTGCATTCGCCGCGGGATTTCGGCATCGCGCTTACCGGCTTCGTCCTGCTGGTGGCCTGGCGCGCCCCGCCGCTGGTCGTCGTCGCCTTCAGCGCGGCCGCTGGAACGGCCATGGCGCTGCTTTGAGGTCGGCAAGCTTCGCTGACAGTCCCGTCGAACCGACGATATCAGCGAACATCAGGAACAGGCGTCATCGTTGCCTCATTCGATCACCAGATCGGCGGTGGCGAGAAGGTTCTGTGGAATTTGAAGCCCCAGGATCGTCGCGGTTCTGCTCCTGATCACGAGTTCGAACGCGGTCGGCTGCAGCACCGGCAGGTTTCCAGGTTTTTCGCCCTTGAGAATGCGGCCGACATAAGTACCGGCTTGACGCCAGGAGTCTGCGAAGCTGGCTCCATAGCTCATCAAGCCGCCGGCTTCCACATAGTCCCGCTCGGGATAGATGGTCGGGATCGCGTGTTGCGCCGCGAGCTTTGTGATGTCTCCGCGCTGCGCGGTAAAGAGCGGACTGCCGGCAACCACGAGCGCATCGACGCGCCCCTCGGTTGCAGCGTCGAACGCTCGGCCGATTTCGGCGGCATCGCGGGCCTCAAAAATCGGTGCGTGCAGGCCGCGTGCCTTTGCCGCGGCGACGTGATCTTCGATTTCGATCGCTGCGCTGGGATTATCCGGTCGGACCAGGAGCGCGATGGCTTTTGCCCCGGGCACCAGTTGTTGCACGAGCTCGAGCCGCTTGGCCCCCAATGCGTGGCTCAAGCGACTGATGCCCGTTACATTTGCTCCGGGCCGATTAAGACTCTGGACAAGGCCCATGGCGACCGGATCACCGGCGCTATAGAACACGATCGGAATGGTCGGCGTTGCGGCCCGTGCAGCCAAGGCTTCGCCGCTACCTGCCGCGAAAATAACCTGCACCCCGCCGCGCACGAATTCAGACAGGGCGGCCCGGCCGGCGTCGCCGTCATTCTTGACCCACTTGTAATCGATGATCACATCGGGGCCTTCGACATAGCCCGTTTCGCGGAGGCCATTCTTGAACGCAGCGACAAATGGCACATAGGCATCGGCCGACCCGAACTTGATAAAACCGACGCTCCGCGGCCGCGCGTGCGCGTTGAACGCCACGAACACCGGTACAATGCCAATGGTCGCGATGAAGTCGCGCCGTTTCATTGAATCTCCTCGTCGGTGCGGGCGAGCAAGGCTGCAATCTCCTCGCTTCGCCAGCACCTCACCGCATGCCCGTCGGGACGCGTCTCCAGCACCGGCCCCGGCTCTCGCCGGCACAAATCGTCCGCATACCGGCATCGCGGGCTGAATGCGCAGCCGTTCGGCGGATTGAGCGGGTTGGGCAGATCGCCGCCTGTCGTTGCCAGGGGGGCATGATGCAAGGGATCGGGAATCGCCGCAATCAGCGCCTGCGTATAGGGATGCGCCGGCCGCTCGAAAATTTCGCGCCAGTCGCCGTTCTCGACGATGCGGCCGAGATACATCACGGCGACCCGGTCGCTCATGTGCTCAACGACGCCGAGGTCGTGGCTGATCATAATGTAGGACAGACCGAGCGTGTCCTTCAGTTCCAGCAGCAGGTTGATGATCTGGGCGCGGATCGAAACGTCGAGCGCCGACACCGGTTCGTCGCAGATGACGATTTTTGGATTGAGGATCAGCGCACGGGCAATGCCGATGCGCTGGCGCTGGCCGCCGGAGAATTCGTGGGGGTAGCGATCGGCCTGTTCGGGGCGCAGGCCCACGTGACGCAGCATGGTGGCGACGCGGTCCTCGATCTCGCTTCTTGCGGTCACGCCGTGGACGCGCAAGGGATCTTCGAGCGTACGGCGCACCGTCTGGCGCGGATTGAGCGAGGCGTAGGGATCCTGAAACACCATCTGCACGATGCGGGCCAGCGCCTTGCGATCGCCGGAAGGCCTGCCCGTGATCACCTGCCCGTCCAGCACGATGCGGCCGCGCGTCGGCGCCAACAGGCCGAGGATCGACAAGGCCACCGTCGATTTTCCGGAGCCGGACTCGCCGACGAGGCCAAGGCACTCCCCGCGCTTCAGCTCGAGATCGACGCCGTCGACGGCACGGAGCAGCCGTTGGCCGCGTCCGAACAGGCCGCCGCCGAGCGGAAAATGCACCGCGAGGTCCTCGACGCTGAGAATGAGATCGTCGTTCGCGCTCCCCTGCGGATTAAGCATGGTGATGACACCTCACCAGGCCGCCGTCCTCCAGAAAATCCGCCGTCGGCACCACGCTTCTGCAAATGTCGGTCGCATTTGCACAGCGCGGATTGAACCTGCAGCCATCAGGGAAATTCGAAATCGCCGGGACGACGCCCGCGATCTCCTTCAGCCGCGTCCTGCCAAGCGCTGCGCGGCTGCCCAGCCGCGGCAGCGAGTCGACCAGGCCTTGGGTGTAGGGATGCGCGGGCGCGCGGAAAATATCGGCCGAGCCTCGCTCCTCGACGATACGGCCGGCATACATCACGGCGACACGGCGGCAGACATTGGCGACGAGGCCAAGATCGTGGCTGATCATCAGGATCGCCGTTCCGCGCTCGGCACAGAGATTGCGCATCAACTCGATGATCTCGGCCTGCACGGTGACGTCGAGCGCGGTGGTCGGCTCGTCCGCAATCAGCAGATCCGGACCGCAGGCCAGCGCAATCGCGATCATCACCCGCTGGCGCATGCCGCCGGAGAGCTGGTGCGGATAGTCGTGGACGCGCCGCTCCGGCGCGGGCACGCGGACATTAGCCAGCGCCTCGACCGCGAGCTGGTTGGCTTCCCGCCAGCTCTTGCCCTTGTGCAGCACGAACATCTCGGCGATCTGCCGGCCCACGGGCGAGACCGGATTGAGCGCCGTCATCGGCTCCTGGAAGATCATGGCGATCCTGTTGCCGCGCAGGTCGCGCTGGGCGGCCGCGGACAAATGCTGGATCTCGCGCCCGTCGAACCTGATGATGCCGGCGCCGATCGACAGCGGCGGCCGCAAAAGGCCGATCAAGGCGAGCGCCGTGATGCTTTTGCCGCAGCCGGATTCGCCGACGAGACCAAACGTCTCGCCACGATCGATCCGGAACGAAATGCTCTCGGCCGCGGCCACGCGCCGCGAGCCGTCGTCCAGATCGATGCGCAAATCCTCGACTTCAACCAGCGGCGCGCCCGTCATGCCCGCCGGCTCCGCGATTGGGGATCGAGAATGTCGCGCAGGCCATCGCCGAGCAAATTGAGCCCGAGCACCGTCAGGAAGATGGCGAGGCCGGGAAAGACCGAGAGCCATGGCGCCGTCGTGATCTGATCGCGGGCGTCCGACAGCATGCTGCCCCAGCTCGGGAATGGCGGACGAACGCCGAGGCCGAGGAACGACAGAGCAGCCTCGGACAGCACCGCACTTCCCATGCCGAGCGTGGCGATGACCACGATCGGCCCCAACATGTTCGGCAGCAGTTGCGTGATCATGATGCGCAGATCGCCATAGCCGAGCACGGTGGCCGCCTGCACATAGCCCTGGCTCCGCAGCGACAGCGCCGAGGCCCGCGCAATCCGGCAGGTATAGGACCAGTTCGTCAGCCCGAGCGCGATCAGGAGGCTGGTCAGGCCCGGCCCAAGCACCGCCATGATGGCGAGCGCGAAGATCAGCGAGGGGATCGCGAGCATGACGTTGGTCAGGGCGTTGACGACATCGTCCCACCAGCCGCCCCAGTAGCCGGCGCTGAGGCCCAATGCCACGCCGATGACGCTGTTGATGAGCTGCGAGATGATGCCGACGGTCAACGAGACACGCGCGCCATAGAGGACGCGGGAATAGATGTCGCGGCCCTGATCGTCGGTGCCGAACCACCAGGTCCAGCCAGGCGGCTCTTCCGCATTCATCAAATTGGCGTCCATGACGGGATCGGTGTGCGCGAGCCAGGGTGCGAGCACGCCGACCAGGATCGCGAGCGCGAACAGCGCGCCGCCGATGATGAGATTGGCGCGAAGCTTCATGCGTATCGGATCCTGGGATCGATCACGCCGTAGAGCACATCGATCAGCAAATTGATCGCGAGAAAGGCCAGCACCACCACGAGAATGGAGCCCTGCACGGCCGGAATGTCACGCTGCAGGACGCTGTCCACCAGCAGCGAGCCGATGCCCGGCCAGGAGAAAAGTTTTTCGACGACAACCGCCTGCCCCATCAGCCCACCGAACTGCAGGCCGACGGTGGTGAGGATGATGACGAGCGCGTTGCGCATCACGTGCCATTTTACCACACGCGTCTCGCTCATGCCCTTGGAGCGCGCAGTGCGGACGAAATCGGCGGTCATGATCTCGAGGACGGCGGCGCGTGTCGTCCGGGCAAACAGCGCCATCGGCGAGACCCCGAGCGTCAAGGCCGGCAGCAGCAGATATTTCAGGCTGCCGTCGCCATAGCCGAAACTCGGCAGCCAGCCGAGCTTCAGGGCAAAGACGTACATGATCACCAATCCGAGCCAGAATTTGGCGATGGAGAGGCCCGTCACCGCAACCACCATCGCCGCTGTGTCGACGAGACCGCCCGGCCGCAACGCGGCGATGAAGCCGAGCGGCACGCCGACCACGACGGAAAACGCCATGGCCGTAAAGATCAATTGCAGCGTCGGCCAGGCCCGCTTGGCGATCATGCTGGTGACGGGCTCGCGGGTCCGAAACGACGTCCCGAAATCGCCGGTCGCGAGCTTGGCGATGTACTTGCCAAAGCGCACAGGGACGGGATCGTTGAGGCCGAGCTGCTGCTTCAGGCGCAGCTCGACCTGGGGATCGACGTCGTCGCTGATGCTCGAGGCGATGCTGCCGGGAACGACGCTGAACAGCACGAAGACCAGCAGCACGACGGCGAGCACGGTCGGAATGGTTTGCAGGAGACGGCGGATCAGGAAGGAGAGCATCGGCACTTTCTTCCCTCCTTCCATCGCTCATAGCGATGAAAGGATGGCGATGGAAGGAGCACGAGAACGCGTGTCACTTTGCGGGCGAGGTCTCGTCGACCCAGAGCTCCTCGGCGTTCTGATGGGTCAGCTCCGTCGGGTTCTTCTGAATCCCGTGGAGCCAGGGCTGCACGGCCATGACGGCCTTGTTGTAGTTGAAGAACCAGACCGGCGCCTCCTCATAGAGCAGCGCATTGGCCTTCTGCAGCAGCTGGGTGCGCTTGGCAGCGTCATCGGCCTGCCCGGCCTCATCCAGGATCTTGTCGAACTCGGCGTTCTTGTAGATCATGTAGTTGCAGGCCGATTGCGGCGTCGAGGAGTGGAAGCACTTCAGCGCAGCCTGAGGATCCGGGCCGGTCTGCTGCGAGTAGATGAAGGCCTGATAGTCGCCGGTGCGAACCACCTCCGACAGCACGGCGGCCTCGACCTGCTTGACTTTCACCTTGATGCCGACCTTGTCCAGCATCGGGATCACGGCCGAGACGATCGGCAGGCCCCAACTCTCGTTCTGGCTGGTGGTCCATTCGAATTCGAAGCCTGAGGGATAGCCGGCATCGACAAGCAGCTGCTTGGCCTTGGCGAGATCATACGGATACGGCTTCAAGGTCTTGTCGTAGGCCGGCGAGGTCAACGGCAGCCAGCTGGTGGCGCGATAGGCCTTGCCCTTGACCAGCTTGCTGATGATCAAATCGGTATCGATCGCGTAGTTGATGGCCTGCCGCACGCGCTTGTCGGCGAACGGCTTGAAATTGGGGTTCATCCCCATATAGCGCGTGAAGACCTCGGCGACGTCGACGATGGTGTCCTTGAGGTTGGGATCAGCCAGATAGGCGACATATTGTGCGGGTCCGAGCACGGAGGTGTCGATCTCCTTGTTGCGGAAGGCGACATCGCGCGCAGCGGCCTCGCCCATGACCGACACGATCATCTTGTCGGCATAGGGCTTGCCGGGCTTGTAGAACTTTTCCCATCGTTCCAGAACGATGCGTGAGCCCGGCACGTGCTCGACGAACTTGAACGGCCCGAGGCCGATCGGATGCTGGATGAAGCTGTCCTTGGCAGCCTCATCCGCCGGATAGATCGAGGTCAGCGCGGTGAAAAAATAGAAGCCGGGATCGACCTTCTCGGTCAGCTTCATCTCGAGGGTGAAATCGTCGATCTTCTTCAGGCCGGAGATCTCCTTGGCCTGCCCCTTCTCGACCGCCGCCGCGCCCTCGATGATGCGGACAAAGCGCGCGCCCGGATAGGCCTTGGTGCCGTCCATGATGCGGTTGAAGGACCAGATGACATCGTCGGCCGTCATCTTGCGGCCGTTGTGGAAATAGGCGTCGTCGCGGAGCTTGAAGGTCTGAACCAGGCCGCCGCCCGAGACGACGACTTCCTTCGCGAGCTCCGGAACCGGCTTTCCTTCCGCAGAGTCCCAGATGTAGAGCGAGCGATGCAGGCCCTTGGCGTAGATCTCGTCCTGGGCACGCTGGGTGGTGTGGATGTCGAGGCTGGTGAAGCTCGAGCCGTAGGGCGCCGTCATACGGATGGTTCCGCCCTTGCGCGGCGTCTGGGCCTCTGCCGGGGCGGCGAGCGCCAGACCCAATGCCGCGACGATCGCAATCTTCCTTAACATCATCTGTCCCCCAACAACGCAGGTATCTTCCGGTCAGAGATTTGATCATTCGTCGCTAGTCGAAAGCAAGCTTCGTTTTGATGGCAATCGATGCCGGTTCCTGAAGCTGCCCCTCGACGGAGACCTTGGGGGGCAGGTTGCGTCTCCCGGTGATGCAAGGCGCCTGATGACGCGGTGCGTCATCAGGCGCCCCGAGCAGTGAACATTTTCCGTGATCGACGCGACCAAGCTCAGGATCGTTATCTGAACCCCGAGAATCGCGAAAAAATGGGATCGCGGAAAAAATGAATCGCCGAACGCTAGGTATTGTGCTCGCCGGCAGTCTGGTCGTCGCAACGGCTGCGATGGCGATCCCCGTCAAGCCGGACCCGACCCGGGGCAGTTTGACCGGCGCCATCCAGGCCGGCTGGTCCCACACCTCGCGGTCAAACGGGGAAGTTGCCGATATCTGGTGGACGGTCACGGGCCCTTGCGCCCCCGACACTCTCGGTGAGCGCCTGCTCTGCGACGCCCTCAGGGTGCTGGTGCGAGCCGGCAGCCAGACCTTTGAGAGCAAAATGTCCGCAGACGTAGGCCTGCCACTCCCCGGCGGCTGGGGCCTAATGACCGCGAACAACTCGCCCTTCATCCGGTCGGCTCACGTCGAGACGCCGCGCGATCTCGAGGCGGTCCTCGACTTCTTTCGCGCCGCACTCGACGACCGTGGCTGGACCGAGAACAATGGCGCAGTAGTCGCGCCCGATCGCGCCGTGATCGGCTACACCACGGCCGACGGACCGGCGTTGCTTCGGCTCGCCCGTCAGGACGGCAAGACAATCGCCGACCTGTCGCTGCGCAAGCGCCCTGTCGCGACGGCAGGGTTCCTGCCAAAACCGGAGCAAGCGCGGCTGATGCTCGGCAACAAGACGGACGACGCGGCAGTCGTCACCGTCAACGAGCGGACCATCAAGCTGGCGGCGCATGCCGGAGCGAACCTGGCGAATTCAGACGACGCGGCCGGCGAATTGCCGGAGAGCCAAACGCTCGATCTGTCGCCGGGCAAGTATAAGGTCACGCTGACAGTGGACGGCAGCACCGCGCGCAGCCGGGAGTTCGAGGTCGCGGCCAACGAGACCTGGGGTCTGCTGGTTGAGACGCATGGCGTCTTGCTGCCGGTGCATCTCTATTAGGATTCTGCGACCGTCTCGCCCGTCATTGCGGCGTCTTCAACCTGACAATTCCGGCGTCCACTCCCGCAGCTTCCGCGCCGCACCCGTGACGTCGGCGATCGTCCGAAATGCCACGGCTTCCACCATCATCCCGCGCGCCAACCGCACCGCACGCGCTTCGCTGATCGCACGCCTGCGCGGGTCCTCGATCAGCTCGAAATCGATGTTGTGGGCGAGACCGAAGATGCGGCGAATTGTCTTCGCTGCGGCGAAGCCGACCGCGTCGGTGAACAGGCGCTGCATGTAGGTCTGCCGTTCGGCCTCGAGGCGCATGGCGCCCTTCTCGCCCGTAAAGAGCGAGACCGGATAGGCATCGCCGCTGGCCTCCGACCGCCAGAGGTCGAGGAATTTTCGCGAAAACTCGTTCCAGACTTGCTCGACTGTCTGCAGCACCCAGCTCTCGAAAACCTGCCGTTCGCCCGGCGCGCGCTCGTGGCCGGCGGAGGCGAAATAGGCCATCAACAGATTGGCCAGCACTGCGCCGACATCAAACCCCATCGGGCCGTAGAAGGCGAATTCCGGATCGATCACCCGCGTCTCCGACGCCGTCACCATGATCGAGCCGGTGTGGAGGTCGCCGTGGAGCAGCGCCTCGGGACTCGCCATGAACTTCAGCTTCAGGCGGGAGATTGCGACATGCAGCTCCATGTCCTCGCGCAAGGACGAGGCGAGACCATCGAGATAAGGCGCGGTCCAGCGGTTCTGCTCGGCGATGCGGTAGGGATCGGTGAAGATCAGGTCCTCGGTGATCTTGCAGAGCGCATGGTTGCCGGCAAAGGCGGCAATGTCCTCCTTCTTCTCGGCGGCCGCGAGCGCAAGGTCGGAAGTGAAGAACAGCGTCCGCGCCATGAACGTCGTGATGTCGTCGACGAAATCAGGATATTGCGCGCCCGCGACCAGGCCCTTGCGCATGATGATGTGGGGCTCGAGCAGTTCCATCACCGTGAGCGCTAGCGTCTCGTTGTGATGCAGCAGCGCCGGCACAAGGCCGGGCGCGAGCTTGGCCTGCCGGGACAGCGCGAGATATTCGTAATGCGCCCGCGACAGCGGCAGCGGCCAGCTCTCGCCGACGAGGCGGACGTAAGGCAGCGCCTGTTTTACGGCGATGCCGCCGCTTGCACCCTTGACGATGAAGACGAGATTGAGATTGCCGTCACCGACCTCGGTGATGGCCCACGTGGCGGGTTCACCGCCGAGCAGCGCCTTGAGGTCCGTCAGGCCTGCGAGATAATCCCGCAAGGCCGCTTCCTGCAGAATCCGGTAATCCCCCTGCCCCATGACGATCCCCTCCCATGTATTTGAGCATGATCTTGCCGGAAAACCGCTTCACACTTTTCCGGATCATGCTGTTCGGGCCGGATCGTTACTCCCGCTCCAGGAAGCTCGAGCCGATCTCGGCCTTTCTTTTGATGGGATCGTAATCACAATAAACGCTGTCCGCCACCAGCGTGTAGCTGGCGCTGACGGTGTATTTGTCAAGCTTGACCGAGTTCAGGCCGATCACCGAGGTGCTCTTGCCGCCGTTCCATTTGAACGGGGTCGAGCTCTTGGCCTGCTCGCAGGCCAGCACGGCTTCGTTGAAGACATAGCCCTCGACGAACGCTTTCAGCGTTCGCACCTGCACGGCCATCTTCCATTCGACATAGCCGATCGCCCCAAGGCCGGCGACGATCAACACCAGCAGCGCGACAACGATCCTCTGAAAAGTCATTTGCTCCCCCGACAACAACGCAACGCAAAGAACTAAAACGGCATTCCCATCAATCGCGACAGCCGCTCAAGCGAGAGATAGCCGGCGTGATAGGCTGCAACACCAAGGCCATAGATGATCGCCGAGATGATCGTGGTCCAGATCAGCTTGCGCTTCATGCCGGTCAGAACGGGTGCGCCGGGGTCGGTGCCGGGCGCGCCGACGCCATCCTCGTGCTGGCTGCGTACGCCGAACGGCAGCGTCAAAAACAGCGCGATCCACCAGATGACGAAGTAGATCGCGAGCGCGGTTGAGAGCTGGACGGCCATAATCCCGACTACGCCTGCTCGATTTCGACCAGCGCGCCGGAAAAGTCCTTCGGATGCAGAAACAGCACCGGCTTGCCGTGGGCGCCGATCTTCGGCACGCCGTCGCCGAGCACGCGCGCGCCCTCCTTCACCAGCGTGTCGCGCGAGGCGATGATATCGACGACCTCGTAGCAGACATGGTGGATGCCGCCGTCGGGATTGCGCTCGACGAATTTGGCGATCGGCGAGGCTTCCCCGAGCGGCTCGATGAACTCGATCTTGGTGTTGGGCAGCGTGGCAAACACGGTGATGACGCCGTGCTCGGGCAGCGGCACGGCTTCCGAGATCTGCGCGCCGAACGCCGCGCCGTAGATCCGCGCGGACTTGACGGCATCCTTGGTCGCGATCGCGACATGGTTGAGGCGACCCAGCATGTTCTTCTCCCTCAGCGCATGATCTGCAAAACCGCGGAGCGACACGCCCGCGGGACCATGCCGACACGATTATACTGTCAGGACGTGGACCAGACAGGGGGGCTTTTTGCCCCAATGTTCGTTGATGACGGCCCGGACGGCGCGCCGCACCGATTCCGCCAGCGCATCCGGATCGCGGCGCCTCGCCTTCGGCAGGCTCTCGATCGTGGACATCACGGCATCGAAGACGATGTCGTCGAGCGGCTCGCCCGCCCGGTTCTTCTCGGGAATGCCGACCAGATCGACCTCGGGCTCGTCGACAAGCTCGCCTTGCGCCGTCATGGCGATTGCGACGAAGGCGCAGCCGGAGAACGCCATGCGGCGGCGCTCGACCACTGCACGGGATTTCGAATCCTCCAGGATGTTGCCGTCCTTGTAGAGCCGGCCCGACGGCACTTCGCCGATGATGCCGGGATCGCCGGGGCCGAGCTTGACGAGGTCGCCGTTGCGAATGACCAGCACCCGCGGCACGCCGGCGGCGCGCGCGAGCTTGGCGTGCTCGTTCAGGTGCAGGGCCTCGCCATGCACGGGGATCAGCAGCTGCGGCTTCACCCACGAGATCATGTCGCGCAGCTCGTCGCGGCGGGGATGGCCTGACACGTGGACCAGATGGTCGCGATCAGTCAGAACCTCGACGCCCTGCAGCACCAGATTGTTGATGATCGAGCCGACGGCCTTCTCGTTGCCCGGAATGGTGCGCGAGGAGAAGATCACGCTGTCGCCGCGATTGAGCGTGATCTCAGGGTGGTCGTCATTGGCAATGCGGGCCAGTGCGGCGCGGGACTCGCCCTGGCTGCCGGTGCAGAGCGCCAGCACCTTGTCCTGCGGCAGATGGCCATAGACCTCGGGCGAGCGGAAATTCTGCACGCCGTCGAGATAACCGGTCTCGCGCGCGACCTGCACCACGCGCTCCATGGCGCGGCCGACCACGACGACCTCGCGATCGGCGGCTTTGGCCGCATCGGCCACGGCCTTGATGCGCGCGACGTTGGAGGCAAAGGTCGTGACCGCGACGCGGCCTTTTGCCGCCTTCACCAGATCAATGATGGTTCGCGCGACCTCGGCTTCCGACGGTGAGCGGCCATCGCGCACGGCGTTGGTGGAATCGCCGATCAAAGCGAGCACGCCTTCCTCGCCGAGCTCGCGCAACCGCTTCTCGTCGGTGGGGCGCCCGAGCGTCGGGGTCGGATCGATCTTCCAGTCGCCAGTGTGCAGCACGATACCGGCGTCGGTATGGATCGCGAGCGCATGCGCTTCAGGAATCGAATGCGCGACCGGGATGAACTCGACATTGAACGGGCCGACATCGATCCGCCCGCCGGACGGGACAACCGTGACCGGGATCTTCGGCGCGTTGCGCTCGGCGGCGCATTTGGCCTCGAACAGCGCCGCGCTGAACGGCGTCGCGTAGATCGGGCATTTCAGCTTCGGCCAGAGGTCGATGATGGCGCCGAAATGATCCTCATGGGCGTGGGTCAGCACCAGGCCCATCAGGTTCTTGCGCTCTTTCTCCAGGAAGGAGATATCAGGCATGATCAAATCGATGCCAGGCAGATGCTCCTCGTCGCCGAAGGAGACGCCGAGATCGACCGCGAGCCAGGCACGCTGCTGGCGGCCGCCGAGGCCGTAGATCGACAGGTTCATGCCGATCTCGCCGACACCGCCCAGCGGCGCAAACACCAGCTCGTCGGGCCTCGCCATCACGCAGCTCCCACCGAACGGACCGGGCCGAAGAACACCTCGCCTGCCGCGATCGGCACAAGCCGCCCCTCCGCGGTGCGGACGATCAGGCAGCCGGTGTCGTCGATCGTGTCAAAAATGCCTTCCAGCACCGTGGCTCCCGTGTGGATCGCGATCGGCTCACCCAGGCGGGCGGCGCGCTCCAGCCACAGCTTGCGGATTTCGGCAAAGCCGCGGCCATTGTCCCAGATGCCGCGGAATTCGACCCAGGCATCTGACAGAGCGGAGAACAGCTCTTCCGCGCTGATCTGGACGCCGAGGGCTGCAAGCGAGATGGCCGGCGTCGGCGTGCCCTCGGGCGCGGCCACGATGTTGGTGCCGATGCCGACGACGATGGCGAGACGATCGCCGACGGCTTCAGCCTCGAGGCCGATGCCGACCAGCTTCTTGCCGTTGGCGAGGACGTCGTTCGGCCATTTCAGGGTGTAGCGCGGCCTGCCCTCACCGAGCCGCAGTGCGGCCTCGAGGCTGACCTTCTCCAGCGCAGCCTCCTCGGCGAGGCCTGCGGCGAAACCGATGGTGGCGGCGACGACAGGCGCGACATCGAGGACTTCGAGGACGCTGGCCGCGAGATTGCCCTTTGGTGCGATCCAGGGGCGCTGGCGGCGGCCGCGGCCGGCGGTCTGATCTGACGTGACGAACCAGATCGGCCCGCGCTCCCCCGCGCGCGCCGCTTCGATCGCATCGGCATTGGTCGAGCCGGTCCGCTCAAGGGCAGCGAGCTTGTAGCCGGCCGCGATCGCGCGAGGACCGAGCGCGAAGCCCATCCTAGAACAACGACTTGGCGGCGGCGGAGGCGACGCTCACCACCGGCCCCGCGAACAGCGCGAACAGCAGGTTGAACAGGCCAAAGACCGCCATCACGGTCTTGACCTCGACCCTGACAGGATCGACCTGGCCGGCCGGTTCATCGAAATACATCGTCTTGACGATGGTGAGATAGTAGTAGGCGCCCACGACGCTGGAGAGCACGCCGATCACGGCGAGCGTGAACAAATTCGCCTTGATGGCGGCGACGAAGACGTACCATTTGGCGAAGAAGCCGGCGAGCGGCGGAATGCCGGCGAGCGAGAACAGCAGCATCGCGAACATGAAGGCGAGCAGCGGGTTGGTGCGCGAGAGGCCGGCGAAATCGCTGATCTGCTCGACGGCCTGGCCGTTGCGCTTCATGGCGAGGATGATCGAGAACGAGCCCAGCGTCATCGCGACATAGATCACGATGTACATCAGCACGCCCTGCGCGCCCTCGACGGTGCCGGAGGCAAGGCCGACCAGGGCAAAGCCCATATGGCCGATCGAGGAATACGCCATCAGGCGCTTGATGTTGCTCTGGCCGATCGCGGCGAATGAACCCAGCACCATCGAGGCGATCGCCACGAACACCAGGATCTGCTGCCACTGCGAGACGATGCCCGGGAACGCGGTGAGCGTGACGCGGGTGAAGACGGCGAGCGCGGCGACCTTCGGCGCGGAGGCGAAGAAAGCGGTGACCGGGGTCGGCGCGCCTTCATAGACGTCAGGCGTCCACATGTGGAACGGCACGGCCGAGACCTTGAAGCAGAGGCCCGCGAGCAGGAACACCAGGCCGAACACCAGGCCGACATTGGAAACCGTCGCAGCCGCGGCGATGCCGGTGAAGCTCACGGTGCCGGTGAAGCCATAGACCAGCGAGGAGCCGTACAGCAGCATGCCCGAGGACAGCGCACCGAGCACAAAGTACTTCAGGCCGGCTTCGGTCGACTTGGCGTTGTCGCGGTTCGAGGCCGCCACGACATAGAGCGCGAGCGACATCAATTCGAGCCCGAGATAGAGCGAGATCAGATCGCCGGCCGAGATCAGCACCATCATGCCGAGCGTCGAGAGCAGCACCAGGATCGGGTATTCGAAGATGCGGCGCGACGGATCGGACAGGAACTCGGTCGACAGGACGAGCGTCACGGCCGAGCCGACCAGCGCCAGGATCTTCATGAAGCGGGCGAAATCGTCGACGATGAAGCTGCCGCCGAAGGTCACCTGCTTGCCTGCCGGCAGCGCGTATTCGAGCACGCCGACAGCGATCAGCAGCAGCACCGCGAGCGTCGTGACCGTGCTCGTGGTGCCCTGCCCGCGATATGCGCCGAGCATCAGAAGCGCCATGGCGCCGATCGCGAGCACGAGCTCGGGCAGCACCGGCGCCAGTTGATAACCTGCAGTCGTAATGCTCATGGCGATATCCTGACCTGCCCGATCACTGGAGCAGTGCGGCGGCCTTCACGGCCGTCACAGCGGTGTTGTAGTTATTGACGAGTTGCTGGACCGAGGCGGCCGACATGTCGAGCACCGGCTTCGGATAGACGCCGAACAGGATCGTCAGCGCGATCAGCGGGAACAGCGTCACGCATTCGCGCAAGGTGAGATCCTTCATGCTCATCAGCGTCGGCTTGACCAGCGCCCCGAACACGACCTTGCGGTAGAGCCACAGAGCGTAAGCCGCCGAGAGGATCACGCCCGTCGTGGCGAAGAACGCGGTCGGGATCGAGACCTTGAAGGTGCCGAGCAGCGTCATGAACTCGCCGACGAAGCCTGATGTGCCGGGCAGACCGACATTGGCCATGGTGAAGACCATGAAGGTGAGCGCGTAAAGCGGCATCCGGTTGACGAGGCCGCCATAGGCCGCGATCTCGCGGGTGTGCAGGCGGTCGTAGACGACGCCGACGCAAAGGAACAGCGCGCCGGAGACGATGCCGTGCGAGATCATCTGGAACACGCCGCCTGCGACGCCCTGCATGGTGCCGGCGAAGATGCCCATGGTGACGAAGCCCATATGCGCGACCGACGAGTACGCGATCAGCTTCTTCATGTCCTCCTGCATCAAGGCCACCAGCGAGGTGTAGATGATGGCAATCGCGGACAGGGTGAAGATCAGCGGCGCGAAGTCATGCGAGGCCAGCGGGAACATCGGCAGCGAGAAGCGCAGGAAGCCGTAGCCGCCCATCTTCAGCAGAATCGCGGCAAGGACCACGGAGCCCGCGGTCGGCGCCTCGACGTGCGCGTCGGGCAACCAGGTGTGCACCGGCCACATCGGCATCTTCACCGCGAAGGAGGCGAAGAAGGCCAGCCACGCCCAGGTCTGCAACGACCGCGGCACGGCGGTGTGCATCAGGGCCGGGATGTCGGTGGTGCCGCCGTTCCAGTACAGCGCCATGATGGCGAGCAGCATCAGGACCGAACCGAGCAGCGTGTAGAGGAAGAACTTGAACGACGCGTAGACCCGGCGCGGGCCGCCCCAGACGCCGATGATCAGGAACATCGGGATCAGGCCGCCCTCGAAGAACAGATAGAACAGCACGAGATCGAGCGCCGAGAAGGTGCCGATCATCAGCGTTTCCAGGATCAGGAACGCCATCATGTATTCGCGGACGCGGTTCGTAATCGCCTTCCAGCTCGCGATAATGCAGAACGGCATGATCGCGGTGGTCAGGATCACCAGCGGCAGCGAGATGCCGTCGACGCCCATGTGATAGGTGATGCCGGTGGCGAGCCAGGCCGACTTCTCGACGAACTGGAAGTCGGCGTTCGCAGGGTCGAAGCGCATGACCAGCAGCACCGACACCGCGAAGGTGATCAGCGTGGTCCACAGCGCGATCCAGCGCGAATTGCGCCTGGCCGCCTCGTCATCGCCACGGCTCAGGTAAACGATCAGGGCGCCGACCAGCGGCAGGAACGTCGTGACCGAAAGGATGGGCCAGGTTGTCATTTACTGGCCTCCAAAGCCGAACATGAACCAGGTGATCAGGCCGGCGGCGCCGATCAGCATGGCGAATGCGTAGTGATAGAGATAGCCGGTCTGGATCTTCACGACGTTGCGAGTGACATCTAGCACGCGCGCCGAGACGCCGTCGGGGCCGAAGCCGTCGATGATGAAGCCGTCGCCCTTCTTCCAGAGCTGGTAGCCGATCCACTTCGCCGGACGGACGAAGATGAGGTCGTAGAGCTCGTCGAAGTACCATTTGTTGAGCAGGAACTTGTAGAGCATCGGCTGCGTGTCCGCGAGCTCGACCGGAAGGTACGGCTTGCGGATGTAGAAGGTGTAGGACACCAGGAAGCCGCCAACCATCATCACGAAGGGCAGCCAGCCCAACAAAGGCGGCATGTGCTCCATATCCTCGAGGATATGCGGATTCATCTTCACGGACTCGCGGAAGAATTCTTCCACGCCATGAGGACTGGCGAAGTACTCCTTGAACGGCAGGCCAGCCGCCAACGAGCCAATTGCCAGAACACCGATCGGGATCAGCATCCAGATCGGGCTCTCGTGCGCGGCCTCATAGTGCTCCTGGTCATGCGGCTCGCCGAAGAAGGTCTTGAACACCAGACGCCAAGAATAGAACGAGGTCAGGCCGGCCGCCACGATCGTGAGCAGATAGGCATAGGTCGAGAACGGATTATGCGAGGCATAGGCGGCTTCGATGATCGCGTCCTTGGAGAAGTATCCGGCAAACAGCGGGAAGCCGGTCAGCGCCAGCGTACCGACGGTCATCACCGCGAACGTGTACGGGATCTTGCGCCACAGGCCGCCCATGTTGCGGATGTCCTGCTCGTGGTGCATCGCGTAGATCACCGAGCCGGAGCCTAGGAACAGCAACGCCTTGAAGAAGGCGTGCGTGAACAGGTGGAACATGCCGACCGAATAGGCCCCCGCTCCCATCGCCACGAACATGTAGCCGAGCTGCGAACAGGTCGAGTAGGCGACGATGCGCTTGATGTCGTTCTGGACGAGGCCGATGGTCGCCGCAAAGAACGCGGTGGTGGCGCCGAAGAACATCACGACGGCCTGCGCGTTCGGGGCGAGTTCGAACAGCGGCGACAGACGCGCCACCATGAACACGCCGGCGGTGACCATGGTCGCGGCGTGGATCAGCGCCGACACAGGGGTCGGACCTTCCATCGCGTCCGGCAACCAGGTGTGCAGCAGGAACTGCGCCGACTTGCCCATCGCGCCCATGAACAGCAGCAGACAGGTCAAGGTCAGCGCGTCGGCATGCCAGCCAAGGAAGTCGATGGTCTTGCCGGTCAGGCCCGGCGCTGCGTGGAAGATGGTCTCGAAATCGGTCGAGTTCGTCAGCATGAAGATCGAGAAAATGCCGAGCGCAAAGCCGAAATCGCCGACGCGGTTGACCACGAAGGCCTTGATGGCGGCCGCGTTCGCCGTGGGTTTCTGGTACCAGAAGCCGATCAAGAGGTAGCTCGCCAGACCGACGCCTTCCCAGCCGAAGAACATCTGCACGAGGTTATCCGCCGTCACCAGCATCAGCATGGCGAAGGTGAACAGCGAGAGATAGCCGAAGAAGCGCGGCCGGTACGGATCCTCGTCCATGTAGCCGATGGAATAGAGGTGCACGAGCGAGGACACGGTGGTCACCACAACAAGCATCACGGCGGTGAGCGTATCAACGCGCAGGGCCCACCAGACCTGGAGGTCGCCGGAGAAGATCCAGGGCAGCAGCTGAATTTGGGCTGCTTCATGATGCATGAAGCCGACATCGACAAGCGTCATCCAGGACAGCGCCGCCGCCACGAACAGCAGCGCGGTGGTGATCAGCTCGGCGCCGCGCGAGCCCGCGGCCGCCGGCTCGACCGGGCCGTGGCCGTGATCGTCATGGGCGTGATCGTCGTGACCATGGGCGTCCGAGGCATGCGCATCGCCGTGACCGTGATCGCCGTGATGCTCGACCTCGTCGCCCGAGGGGTTGCGGCCATGCGCGCCGACGAGCGCGATCAGGCCGGCCAGAATGGCGCCCAGCAGCGGCAGAAAGACAATTGCCTGGACCATAGCCGGGTTAACCCTTCATCAGATTGACGTCCTCAACCGCGATCGAGCCGCGGTTGCGGAAATAGACCACCAGGATAGCGAGACCGATCGCGGCTTCAGCGGCCGCAACGGTCAACACCAGCAGCGCGAAGACCTGACCGACGATGTCGCCGAGGAAGGTCGAGAATGCCACCAGGTTGATGTTGACCGAGAGCAGGATCAGCTCGATCGACATCAGGATGACGATGATGTTCTTGCGGTTCAGGAAGATGCCGAGGATCCCGAGCGTGAACAGGATCGCGCCGACCGCCAGGTAATGTCCGAGCCCGATCGTCATTTCACCCACTCCGCAGCATCCGCATCCGAAAGCCCCTGCCCCGGCGCCACCTTGCGCATCGCCATCGCCATGTCGGGCGTACGCGCGTTCTGAACGTTGATGTCCTGCCGCTTCACGCTCGCCTTGTGGCGCAGCGTCAGCACGATGGCGCCGATCATGGCAACCAGCAGCACCATGCCCGAGAGCTGGAAGTAGTGGATGTACTTCGTATAGAGCACCAGACCCAACGCCTCGGTGTTCGACACGTTGGCCGGGATCGGCGCCGTGATGGTCTTGCTGACGCCGGGGTTGATGACCCAGGCGCCGACCGTCAAAAGCAGCTCGAACAGGAAGATGCCGCCGATCACGACACCCACCGGCAGGTACTGGATAAAGCCTTCCCGCAGCTCGACGAAGTCGACATCGAGCATCATGATGACGAACAGGAACAGCACCGCGACCGCGCCGACATAGACGACGATCAGCATCATGCCGAGGAATTCGGCGCCCATCAGCACGAACAGGCCGGAGGCGTTGACGAAGGCCAGGATCAGGTACAGCACGGAGTGAACGGGATTGCGCGAGACAATCACCATCACCGCCGAGGCGACGCAGACGCCGGCGAAGAGATAGAAGAACAGCGCGGGAAGGATCATGTTCTCATCTCACCGGTAAGGCGCGTCGAGCTCGATCGCTTTGGCGATCTCGCGTTCCCAGCGGTCGCCGTTGGCGAGCAGCTTGGCCTTGTCATAGAACAGTTCCTCGCGGGTCTCGGTCGCGAACTCGAAGTTCGGACCTTCGACGATGGCATCGACCGGACAGGCTTCCTGGCATAGGCCGCAATAGATGCACTTCACCATGTCGATGTCGTAGCGCACGGTGCGGCGGGTGCCGTCGTTGCGGCGCGGGCCGGCCTCGATGGTGATGGCCTGGGCCGGGCACACCGCTTCGCACAGCTTGCAGGCGATGCAGCGCTCTTCGCCGTTGGGATAGCGGCGCAGCGCATGCTCACCGCGAAAGCGCGGCGAGATCGGGCCCTTCTCGAACGGGTAGTTCAGCGTCGGCTTCGGCTGGAAGAAATAGCGCATGGCGAGGAAGAACGCCGAGACGAATTCCGACAGCAGGAGCGAGCGTGCAGTGGCGTTGATGTTGATACCCATGACGGCCCTCACTTCGGCGCGATGCCGGCGAACTGGAGCACGCCGGCCACCACGACCACCATCGCCAGCGACAGCGGCAGGAACACCTTCCAGCCGAGGCGCATCAGTTGGTCGTAGCGGTAGCGCGGCACGATCGCCTTTGCCATCGCGAACAGGAAGAACATGAAGAACAGTTTCAGCGAGAACCAGATGATCCCCGGCACCCAGTTGAAGGGCGGCAGGTCTACCGGCGGCAGCCAGCCTCCAAGGAACAGGATGGTCGCCATCGCGCACATCGTGACGATCGCGACATATTCGCCGAGCATGAAAAGCAGATACGGCGTCGAGCCGTACTCGACCATGAAGCCGGCGACGAGCTCTGATTCCGCTTCGACGAGGTCGAAGGGCGGACGGTTGGTCTCCGCCAGCGCCGAGACGTAGAACACCACGAACATCGGGAACAGCGGCCAGACGTACCAGTTCAGGATCGTGAGCTGCGGCAGGCCGATCAGGCTGGCGAGACCGCGGACATGCTGGGCCTCGACCACGGCCGAGAGGTTCAGCGTGCCGGCGCAGAGCAGCACCGTGATGATGACGAAGCCGATCGAGACTTCATAGGACACCATCTGCGCCGCCGAGCGCAGCGCGGCCAGAAACGGATATTTTGAGTTCGACGACCAGCCGGCCATGATGATGCCGTAGATCGACAGCGACGAGATCGCGAAGATGAAGAGGATGCCGACATTGATGTCGGAGATCACCCAGCCGAGATTGGTCGGGATCACCGCCCAGGCCGCGAGCGCGAGCACGCAAGATACCAAGGGAGCAAGAAGGAAAACGCCCTTGTTGGCGCCGGCCGGAATGATCGGCTCCTTCAGCACGAACTTGAGCAGGTCGGCGAAGGACTGGAACAAGCCCCAGGGCCCAACCACGTTCGGGCCACGGCGGATCTGCACCGCCGCCCAGATCTTGCGGTCGGCGAGCAGGATGTAGGCGATCGCGACCAAGAGGACGACGAGCACCAGCACACTTTCCGCGATCATGATGATCAGCGGCCAGAGGAAGCCGGTCCAGAATGCGCTTTCGAAGAATTCCATCTAGCTCACTCCGCTGCGGTCAGCATCTGCCCGGAGGCAAGCCGCGAGCATTCCGCCATCACGGCGGACGCCCGCGCGATTGGGTTGGTCAAATAGAAGTCCTCGACGGCAGCCTTGAACGGCGCCTTCTCGGGCGAACCGCCCTTCCCCGCCAGCTTCTTGATCTGGTCGGCGGAGCCGGCCTCGACCTGGTCGAGACGGATCAGGTGCGGCACGGCCTTGAAGAGCGCCTGGCGCAGCGCGGCAAGCGAGTCGTAACCGAGCTTCTTGCCGAGCGCTTCCGAGAGCGCGCGGATGATCGCCCAGTCCTCGCGGGCCTCGCCCGGCGGGAACGCGGCACGACCGGTCATTTGCACGCGGCCTTCTGTGTTGACGAAGATCGCGGACTTCTCGGTATAGGCGGCCGCCGGCAGGATGACGTCGGCGCGGTGCGCGCCGCGATCACCATGGGTGCCGATATAGACGACGAAGGTGCCGTCCGGCGCCTTGATCTCGTCGGCGCCGAGCAGGAACAAGAGGTCGAGCGTGCCAAACGTCGTCATCTGGGCGGCGTTCAGGCCACCCGCGCCGGCCACAAACCCGATGTCGAGCGCACCGACGCGCGAGGCGGTCTCGTGCAGCACGCCAAAGCCGTTCCAACCGTCCTTCACCGCACCGACGTCGAGCGCGAGCTTGGCGCTAGCGGCCAGAATGGCAGCGCCATCGTGACGCGACGTCGCGCCCGCGCCAACCAGGATGATCGGATTCTTGGCGCCCTTCAGCACGTCCATGAAGGAATGCTTGCCGGACGCGAGCTCACTGAGCGTCTCGGTGCCAGCGCCGAGATGGTCATAATCGTAGGTCAGATCAACGTTGGCACCGATCACGCCGACCTTGAAGCCGCCGGCGCGCCAGCGCTTGCGGATACGGGCGTTGAACACGGCCGCCTCTTTCCGCGGATTGGCACCGACGATGAGCAGCGCATCCGCCTGCTCCACGCCTGCCAGCGTCGGATTGAAGATGTAGGAGCCACGGCCGAGCGCGGGATCGAAGGCGTCGCCGCCCTGCACCGCCAGATTGGCCGAGCCGAATTTTGCCAGCAGATCCTTCACGGCGAACATCTCTTCCACGCCGGAAAGATCGCCCGCGATCGCGCCGATGCGCTTGCCGTCGGTGCGCGCCGCCTTGGAGGCGATCGCCGCAAAGGCTTCCGGCCAGCTCGCCGCGCGCAGCTTGCCGGCTTCGCGGATATAGGGCCGGTCGAGACGCTGGGTGCGCAGGCCGTCGACGATGTGGCGGGTCTTGTCGGAGATCCACTCCTCGTTCACGGCCTCGTTGATGCGCGGCAGCACGCGCATGACCTCGCGGCCGCGGGTGTCGACGCGGATCGCAGATCCGACGCCGTCCATGACGTCGATCGACTGGGTCTTGCCGAGCTCCCACGGACGCGCCGCGAACGCATAGGGCTTCGAGGTCAGCGCGCCGACGGGGCAGATGTCGACGAGGTTGCCCTGCAGTTCCGAGGTCAGCGCGTGCTCGAGATAGGTCGTGATCTCCATGTCCTCGCCGCGACCGGTCGCACCCATTTCAGGGGCGCCAGCGACTTCCGCAGAGAAGCGGACGCAGCGTGTGCACTGGATGCAGCGGTTCATCGAGGTCTTGACCAGCGCGCCGAGGTACTTGTCCTCGACCGCGCGCTTGTTCTCGGCGAAGCGGCTGGTGTCGACACCATAGCCCATCGCCTGATCCTGAAGATCGCACTCGCCGCCCTGGTCGCAGATCGGGCAGTCCAGCGGATGGTTGATCAGAAGGAATTCCATCACGCCTTCGCGTGCCTTCTTCACCATCGGCGAACGTGTGGAAATCTCCGGCGGCTCGCCCTTCGGGCCCGGACGGCAGTCGCGCACGCCCCAGGCGCAGCTCGCGACCGGCTTCGGGCCGCCCTTAACCTCAACGAGGCACATGCGGCAATTGCCGGCGATCGACAGGCGCTCGTGATAGCAGAAGCGCGGAATCTCGGCGCCGGCCGCCTCGCACGCCTGCAGCAGCGTGTACTCGGCCGGAACATCGATCTCTTTGCCGTCGATGATGAGCTTGGTCATGTCTCTTACTCCGCCGCGACCATGTTCACGGGATCGCGGACGCCGATGTCGTCAATGTCGGCCTTGTGCGAATACTGGTCGATGCGCGCTTCGATCTCATGACGGAAGTGTGCGATCAGGCCCTGGATCGGCCAGGCAGCTGCGTCGCCGAGCGCGCAGATGGTGTGGCCTTCGACCTGTTTTGTCACCTCGAGCAGCATGTCGATTTCGCGCTTATGCGCTCGACCTTCCGCCATACGGGTCAAGACGCGCCACATCCAGCCGGTGCCCTCGCGGCACGGCGTGCACTGGCCGCAGCTCTCATGCTTGTAGAAATAGGAGATGCGGGCGATCGAGCGGATCAAATCGGTCGACTTGTCCATCACGATGACGGCCGCCGTGCCGAGGCCCGAGCGCAGCTTGCTCAAAGAGTCGAAATCCATTGGCGTGTCGATGATCTGCTCGGCCGGCACCATGCGCACCGACGAGCCGCCGGGGATCACGGCCTTGAGGTTGTCCCAGCCGCCGCGGATGCCGCCGCAATGCTTCTCGATCAGCTCACGGAACGGAATGCCCATGGCCTCTTCGACGTTGCAGGGACGTTCGACATGGCCAGAAATGCAGAAGAGTTTCGTGCCGACATTGTTCGGACGGCCGATGCCGGCGAACCAGGCGGCGCCACGGCGCAGAATGTCCGGAGCAACCGCGATGGACTCGACGTTGTTCACGGTGGTCGGGCAGCCGAACAGGCCGACATTGGCCGGGAACGGCGGCTTCAGGCGCGGCTGGCCTTTCTTCCCTTCGAGGCTTTCGAGCAGCGCGGTCTCTTCGCCGCAGATATAGGCGCCGGCGCCGTGCGCGACGTAGATGTCGAACGGCCAGCCGTTGACGTTGTCCTTGCCGACGAGCTTGGCGTCATAGGCCTGGTCGATCGCAGCCTGAAGGTGCTCGCGCTCCCTGATGAACTCGCCGCGGACATAGATGTAGCAGGTGTGCGCGCCCATCGCGCAGCTCGCGATCAGGCAGCCCTCGATCAGGAGGTGCGGATCGTGCCGCATGATCTCGCGATCCTTGCAGGTGCCGGGCTCGGACTCGTCGGCGTTGACGACGAGATAGCTGGGACGACCGTCGGTGGACTCCTTGGGCATGAAGGACCACTTCAGACCGGTCGGGAAGCCGGCGCCGCCACGGCCGCGCAGGCCTGACGCCTTCATCTCGTTGATGATCCAGTCGCGGCCCTTGTCGATGATAGTCTTGGTACCATCCCAGGCGCCGCGGCGCCGCGCGCCCTCCAGACCCCAATCATGGAGGCCGTAGAGGTTCTTGAAGATGCGGTCCTTGTCCTCGAGCATGTCAGTGCTTTCCGATCAACGGTTGGCTTGCTTGTAAGCAAGCCCGGCGGCGCAGACGGCGAAGGTCAGCGCCCAGAGCAGACTGGTTTCCTGCGTCGCGTTCATCACGAAGCGCTGCAGCAGGAACATGAAGCCGGCCGCGAGCGCGGCATGCATGGCGACGAAGCCCCATTTGTTCACGGCCTCGTTCCCTCCAATTGTGGGGAGATCGCCCATCATGAGGTCTCCTTCAGCGTGGTCGGCCCGCCCATCGGCGCGGAGAACTGGCGACCGTTCTGCGGACCGGGCTTGGGCGGATTGCCCGAGGCAAAACCGTCGAGCACCTTGCCGAAGCTTTCCGTGGTCAGGTCCTCATAAGTGTCCTTGCCGATCAGCACCATCGGTGCGTTCACGCAGGCGCCCAGGCACTCCACCTCTTCCCAGCTGAAATTGCCGTCCTTGGAGAGATGGAACGGATCGTGATGGATCCGGCTCTCGCAGACATGGATCAGCTCTTCGGCACCGCGCAGGCGGCACGGCGTGGTGCCGCAGACCTGGACGTGGGCCTTCTTGCCGACCGGTGCGAGCTGGAACATCGTGTAGAAGGTCGCGACCTCGAGCACGCGGATATAGGGCATCTCGAGCAGGTCGGCGACCGCGCGGATCGCGGCTTCCGACACCCAGCCCTCGTGCTGTTCCTGGACCCGCCAGAGAATGGCGATGACCGCCGAGGCCTGGCGCCCGGCCGGATATTTCGCGATCTGCTGCTTGGCGAATGCGAGGTTCTCCTCCGTGAACGTAAAGCTCGCGGGCTGGACTTCCTTCGGTGCTAATCGGCGAACGGACATGTCTTATCTCTCACTGCATACGGCGCGCGGTTTTGGCGTTCAGGGCATTGATCCTGTCCTGCCAGAACGCGCTTGCGGTGCCGAAAACGTTGTAGCCGACGTGGGTCGAGACCTTGATGCGGTCGAGGATCGACAGCTCGGTCACGGTCTCCAGCCGGTTGGTGCGCGGGTCGAGCACGATCAGCTTCATCGGGGTCTGTTCGAGGATGTAGCGCGACACCGCATGAGAGCGGTCGCTGCCGTGCTCCTCGCATATGATCACGCTGTCGGTCTCGAGCAGCCGGGCGCCGCCCTTGATCGCCTCGATCTCGACGCCCTCGACGTCGAGCTTGATCAGGTACTTGCCTGATGCGGGGACCTTGCCGTCGTCGATGAGGTTATCCAGCGCGAGAACGGGCACTTCCTCGCCACCATCCGCCGGAGCGCCGGCGATGCTGAAGGCCTCGTGCTTGGTGCCTGACAGGCGCGCGGTGCCTCGGGCGGCGCCGATCGCGCATTTCATGGTCTCGAAGCGGTTGCCGTTGACGCGGGCGTTGTTGGCAAGCTTCGGATAGTTCTGGCCTGACGGCTCGATCGCGATCGATTTGTGGGAACCGAACGGCTTGCTCGACACCAGCACCGACCAATAGCCGTAATTGGCGCCGCAATCGAGCAAGGTGTAGTCAACGTCGATGGAGTCCGAGAACAGCAGCTCCAGCTCGTCCTCGTAGCAATAAGAGCGGTTGAGCAGCTTGCTCCAATAGCCGTCGCCGTAGGGGAATTCGAACACGGCGTCCGGGTTGAGCTTGATCGCGATGTTGCGCTCGGGCAGCGTCTTCCGCAGCAAATTCGCGCAGGCGATGTAGCCCATATGCGAGAAATGCGACGAGATCTTCGATCCCGTCACCAGCGCCAAGGCAGCCGTCCGCTCCCACAGGTTGGCCCCTTCAAGGGCCCCCGAGGCACGGTCAAACTGGATTGGCGCCTGCGCCATCACCGATCGACCTCTCCGAACACGATGTCGAGCGAGCCGAGAATCGCCGAGACGTCGGCGAGCAGATGGCCGCGGCAGATGTGGTCCATCGCCTGCAGATGCGCAAAACCCGGCGCGCGGATCTTGCACTTGTAGGGCTTGTTGGTGCCGTCGGAGATCAGATAGACGCCGAACTCACCCTTGGGCGCCTCGACCGCGGCGTAGATCTCGCCTTCCGGCACGTGAACGCCTTCGGTGTAAAGCTTGAAGTGGTGGATCAGCGCTTCCATCGACCGCTTCATCTCGCCGCGGCGCGGCGGCGCGACCTTGTTGTCGGCGACGACGACGGGGCCCTTGCCATCGGCTGCGTTCAGCTTCTGAATGCACTGCTTCATGATGCGCACGGACTGGCGCATCTCTTCCATGCGGATCAGATAGCGGTCGTAGCAGTCGCCGTTCTTGCCGATCGGAATGTCGAAATCCATCTCGGCGTAGCATTCATAAGGCTGCGACTTGCGCAGGTCCCAAGCCGCGCCCGAACCGCGCACCATCACGCCCGAAAAACCCCACTCCCAGGCTTCCTTCAGCGGCACCACGCCGATGTCGACGTTGCGCTGCTTGAAGATGCGATTGGCGGTGAGCAACCGGTCGAGGTCGTCCACGACCTTCAGGAACGGATCGCACCAGGCCTCGATGTCGTCGACCAGCTTCTGCGGCAGGTCCTGATGCACGCCGCCGACGCGGAAGAAGGCCGCGTGCATACGGCTCCCCGAGGCGCGCTCGTAGAACACCATCAGCTTCTCGCGCTCTTCAAATCCCCACAGCGGCGGGGTCAGGGCGCCGACGTCCATCGCCTGCGTGGTGACGTTGAGAAGGTGTGAGAGGATGCGGCCGATCTCGCAATAGAGCACGCGGATCAGCTGGCCGCGGCGCGGCACCTCGATGCCCAGCAGCCTTTCGGCGGCGAGGCAGAAGGCGTGCTCCTGGTTCATCGGCGCGACGTAGTCGAGCCGATCGAAATAAGGGATCGCCTGCAGATAGGTCTTCTGCTCGATCAGCTTCTCGGTGCCGCGGTGCAAGAGACCAATGTGCGGGTCGACGCGCGCAACGACCTCACCATCCAATTCAAGCACGAGACGAAGAACGCCATGTGCCGCCGGATGCTGCGGTCCGAAGTTGATCGTAAAGTTGCGAAGCTGTTCGGGTTGCTCGTTCATGATCAAGCCTTCGGCCCTGCTTTTTCATCGCCCGGAAGGACCGGATAGTCGGCGCCTTCCCACGGAGACAAAAAGTCGAACTTGCGGAATTCCTGGTTGAGCCTGACAGGCTCGTACACCACCCGCTTCTCCTGGTCGTCGTAACGGACCTCCAGGAAGCCGGTCAGCGGAAAATCCTTGCGCAGCGGGTGCCCCTCGAAACCGTAATCGGTGAGGATGCGGCGCATGTCGGGATGACCGACGAAGAACACGCCGTAGAGGTCGTAGGCCTCGCGCTCGAACCAGTCGGCACCGGGGAACACCTCGATCAGCGACGGCACCTGCGTGGTCTCGTCGGCCTGGGCCTTGAGGCGGATGCGCGTGTTCAGCGTCGGTGACAGGAAGTGATAGATCACGTCGAAGCGTTTTTCGCGCGACGGATAGTCTGCGGCGGTGATATCGGTGAAGTTGACGAAACGGCAATTCGGATCGTCGCGGAGGTACTTGACCACCTCGACGATCTTGCTGGCCTCGACATCAACCGTGAGCTGGTTGAAGGCCACCTGATAACCTGTCGCCGCGCCCGGAAGCGCGCTCACGATCGTCTGCCCCAGGGCGTCGAGCTTGGCGTCGTCCATGACGTAAAACCTTAGCGTTCGATGGTGCCGGTGCGGCGGATCTTCTTCTGCAGCAGCAGCACGCCATAGAGCAGCGCTTCCGCCGTGGGCGGGCAGCCCGGCACGTAGATGTCGATCGGCACGATGCGGTCGCAGCCGCGCACGACCGAGTAGGAATAGTGATAGTAGCCGCCGCCATTGGCGCAGGAGCCCATCGAGATAACGTAGCGCGGCTCGGGCATCTGGTCGTAGACCTTGCGCAACGCCGGCGCCATCTTGTTGGTGAGCGTGCCGGCGACGATCATCACGTCGGACTGGCGCGGCGAGGCACGCGGGGCGAAGCCGAAGCGCTCGACGTCGTAGCGCGGCATCGACACCTGCATCATCTCGACCGCGCAGCAGGCCAGACCAAAGGTCATCCACATCAGCGAGCCGGTACGGGCCCAGGTGATGAGGTCGTCGGTCGCCGCCACGAAGAAGCCCTTGTCGGACAGCTCGTGATTGACCTCGAGGAAGAACGGATCATTAGCCCCGACCGGACGGCCGGTCGACGGATCCAGGATGCCCTTGGGGGCCGGCGCGATCGCCGGACCGGAGGACGGTGCAGGGTTCAATCCCATTCGAGTGCGCCTTTCTTCCATTCATAGGCGAAGCCCACCGTCAGCACGGCGAGGAACACCAGCATGGACCAGAAGCCGGTCGCGCCGAGCTTTCCGAATGCCACCGCCCAGGGAAACAGAAACGCCACCTCGAGGTCGAAGATGATGAAGAGGATGGCGACCAGATAGAAGCGGACGTCGAACTTCATGCGGGCGTCGTCGAAGGCGTTGAAACCGCACTCATACGCCGAGAGCTTTTCCGGGTCAGGCTGCTGGAACGCGACGATGAAGGGTGCGATCAGCAGCACCAGGCCGATGATGGCAGCTACCCCTATGAAGACGACGAGTGGAAGATAGTTCTGTAGAATGCCGCTCATTGACGAGCCCTTTTTCCCGCAGCCTCGGGACAGCCACGGATTCGTCCGATTTGGAATTATTCTGAGCCTTAGCGCAGTGCACCAATGGGCGCAAGACACGCTCTTTTTAGGCCCTTTGCTGCTCCCAGACCGGTGGAAATCCCGGAATCACCCCGCGGCTGGTATGGAGCAGATCGCCTGACGCGACAAGGGCGGCCACCGTTTTGCAGGGCAGCGGTTTCCGGGATTGCGGCGCGCCGGGGCCGGCAGCTCGTTCTCGCGCGACGTCTACCCGAATTGCCCGCTTTTTTTGGTGCGGCGGCGCACCCAAACCCAGACAACGACCATCACCGGGGCCCCGACTGTCACCCAGGCGACATACCGGCCGACCTTTCCCAAGAGCAGCGCAGCCAGCAGACCCGTGATGGTCGCGGCCGCGAGCAGGACAGGTGCAGCAAAGACACGTATCCACAGCCGCGCGCGTTCAGAGGAGCCATGCGTCACGACGGGACCGGGGCTCGCCTGGCGAATGCGTCGGTGCGGCCAGACGACCGCCTCCGTCGCCGTGCCAGCCAAAGATAGAGGCCACTGCCGATGACAACGATGGTGAGCCCATCGAGCCCGGCCCAGATCGTTTTCAGCGGCATGCCGCCATAATCACCGAAATGCAGCGGCTGCGAGACCAGCAGCGCCTGGAGATAGAGCGGCAGCCCCCTGGTATCGGCGACCTCCCCGGTTTCGCCGTCGAGCAGCACCGGCTTGAGCAGCCGCGCGGTCAAGGCCGTATCCCCGCGCATAAACGCTGCAAAATGGTGTGAGGACGCGAACGGCGTGCCTGGAAACGCGATGAAAGCGACCTCCATGCCGGGTGCGGCCTGCTTCGCGCGTGCCACGACTTCGTCGAGTGAGGCGAGATGCCCCGGCGCCGGCTTGCCGGAATACCGTGCGACCATGCTGGCAAGCTCGGTCGCCTTCCACTGGCTCAGCATCAGCTCGGCCCAGGTGTTGACGACGCCGGTGAGACCCACCACCAGCGCCCAGGCCACCGTCACCACACCGATCAGATTGTGCCAGTCGAGCCAGCGGACTCGGCGCGAGGCATGATCGCGGATGGTGGCAAAGCGCAGGCGTCGGGTGAACGGCCAGTACAGCACCACGCCGGAGACGATCGCGACCGCAAACAACACCCCCATCGCGCCGAGGAACAACTTTCCAACTTGTCCCGCAAACATGTCGGTGTGCAGCTTCAGCACGATCAGCATCGGCCCGACGCCGACCGGCCCGAGCAGTTTTGCCGAGACCGCGTCGAAGGCGCGCACGGTCGCGTTATCAGGCGCGCCATCAGGAGCGCTGTTGGTGAAGGCCATCACCAGTCCGGGCTCGTCCTTGTCCCAGGACACATATTGCAGGACGCGTCCCGGATCGGCGGCGAGCGCGGCGTCGGCGACGACTTGGGGCATCGCGCGCGCCGCGCTCGCATGAGCTTCGGGCTGGGGGGCGTAGCCCAGGAGCTCATCGATCTCGTGATGGAAGATCAGCGGCAGGCCGGTCAGGCAGAGCAAGAGCAGGAACAGGGTCGAGATCAGGCTGGTCCAGGTGTGGACCATTGACCAGAGCCTGACCGTGCGCGCCTTCACAAGACCCTCCCCTCGTCCGTCCCTACCATTTGTAGGAGACGCTGGCGGTGACGCGCCGGCGGTCGCCGTAGAAGCAGGACGAGGTCGACGCGCAGCTCGCGACATAGATCTTGTCGGTCAGGTTGATGACGTTGAGGGCCGTGCGCCAGTTCTGCCGTTCGTAATGGAGCGCGAGATCGCCAAGCACGACCGCGGGAACTTCGAGTGTGTTGGCGGTGTCGGCCCAGGACGAGCCGACGTAACGCACGCCGCCGCCGAACCCAAATCCCTCCAATGGTCCGTCCTTGAAAGTGTAGTCCGCCCAGCCCGAGATCAGCATCTCGGGCGTGTTGGTCGGCGTCTTGCCGACGAGGGACGGATCGAGGTCCTTGCTGGTGAAAAGATGGTAGGCGGTGAAGGCGCCGATCAGCTTCAGCTCCCTGGTGGCGTTGGCCACCGCTTCGAGCTCGATGCCGCGCGATGTCACCTCGCCGGTCTGGTTCTGCAACAGGACGTTCGACGGATCGGTGGTCGCCACGTTCTGGCGCTTCAGGTCGAACACCGAAGCGGTGAAATAGCCGTCAAATCCCTTGGGCGCGACCTTTACGCCGATTTCAGCCTGCTTGCCGGTCTCCGGCAGGAACAGCTGGTTCTGCGCGTTGAGGCCGATGATCGGATTGTAGCTCGTGGCATAGGAGACATAGGGCGCGATGCCGTTGTCGAAATTGTAGATCACGCCTGCGCGGCCGCTGAACTTGCTGTCGTCGCGCTGGCCGACCGTCACACCGGTGTCGCGCGCGGCCTGCGTCGTCTCGACCCAGTCGTTGCGGCCGCTCAGCACCAGCGTGAAATTAGCGAGCTTCATCTGGTCCTGGACGTAGGTGCCGGCCTGCTTCTGCGTAATCAGGAAGTTGCGGAACGGCGCGGTCGGCACCGGAACCTCGGCGGCCCCATAGGAAGGATTGAGCACGTTGATCGAGGACACGCCGAACCCGAAGGCCTGATAGTCGTCGATCTGGTAACCCTTTAGATCGACGCCGAACAGCACGGTGTGCTTCACCGGACCGGTGTCGAAGCGATACTCCAGTTGGTTGTCGAGATCGGCCTGGTTGGCGGTGTTCTTCGCATACCAATTGTAGCGACCGAGCGTGGCCGTATCGACATTGCTCCAGCCGCTGCCGACGTAACCGCGGTAAGTCAGATCGACATGCGCGAAGCGGGCATTCTGCCGGAACGTCAGGTCGTCGGTGAGATTGCGCTCGAACTGATAGCCGAGCATCTCCTGTTCGCGCGTGAACTTGTCGACGCCGGGATCGCCGGCGAAGAAGCTGGTCGGGATCTTGCCGAACGGCGCGCTGCTCACCGTGCCCTGATAGGGCAGGAAATTGATGCCGCGGGTGTCCTGCTTCGAGGCCGAGGCGAGAACCGTAAGCGTCGTGTCGGCATCCGGCTTCCAGGTGACGGACGGCGCGATGAAGTAATTGTTGTCGGGCGTGAAGTTGACCTGCGTGCCCCCGTTCTGGACCTGGCCGACCACACGGTAGAGCAACTGGCCGTTGCCGGGCTGCGTTGCGACGGGACCGCCGACATCGAAGCCGACATAGGCGTTGCCGAAATTGTTGACCCCGGTCTCGATGGTGCGGACCGGCTCGGTCGGCGGCATCTTGCTGATGACGTTGACGATGCCGCTCGGGCTCGATCCACCGTACAGCACGGCCGACGGACCGCGCAGCACTTCTACGCGCTCCATGTTGGAGGGCTGCAGCTTCCAGCTGGCATAGGACGTGTAGAACAGCTGCATGCCGTCGAGAAACAGGCCGATATCGTCGGACTTGAAGCCGCGGATCAGCCACCAATCGTTGCGGGTGTCGGCGCCGAACGTACCGGCGCGCACGCCGGCGGTGTAACGCAAGGCTTCGTCGAGCTTGTTCGGCTTCTGGTCGCGGATCTGATCGGCGCCAATCACCGACACCGCCTGCGGCGTCTCCATGATCGGCGTGTTGGTCTTGGTGCCGGACGAGCTGCGGCGGGCGACGTAGCCCTGCACCGGGCCGCGCGGATTCTCGACGACGCCGACATTGCGCTGCGACTGCGGGTTCCGAGTGCTGGCCGTCTGGACCTGGCGTTGCACTCGGCGCGGCGTGGATGCGGTTGCGCGGCGGCGCTGTTCCGGCGCGGCCACGTTCACGGGCGGCAAGCTCTGCGCGCCGTTCTGTGCCGACGATTGTGCGAGCGATGCCTGCGGCATCAAAACCCAAGCGGATGCGGTCGCCAACACGGCCGACCGCAGCATTCCAAGACTGTTCAACGCGCCACCCTAATCTGCACACGATGCGTCATGCCGCCTGTCCCAGGACGGCCTGCGATTGGGTGACGCTTAGGGGAGCGCGCGCGATATCCCTAATTGAAAGGCTCTTAGAAAGAGTCTTGGAAAGTCTCTTAGAAGCGCTCGAATATTTCCGAAGATTTCTGCGCGGTCAGCGCGAGACCTTCTCGGCCTCGAGCAACGCCTCCGCAGTCGCGGTGAGACGATCGACCTGCGCGAGCAACGTCTCGAGCTCGTCCTTGCTCAATTGCTCGAGCAGCATCCGATTGCGCTCCTGCGCGCCTTCGACGATCACGTCATGAGCGGCGAGCCCGGCCGGCGTCAGCGCCACCAGCACCTCGCGGCTGTCCTTCGGATTTGCCGACTTCGCGATCAGTTTGCGCGAGACCAGCTCCGCCAGCGCACGGCTGATCTGGCCCTTGTCCTGGCCGACGGCCTCGGCCAGCCGCGCGACGCTCATCGGCGGCCGGCGGCCGAGCGATGCGACGAGGCCGAATTCGACCGAGGACAATCCCGCGAGACGCTTGTAGCGCAGGATGGCGCCACGCTTGAGCAGATTGGCCAGCACCATCAGCCGCGATGACAGCATCACGGTGATCGGCGCCGGTGAGTGATTGCCGTCCGTATCGGACGACTCGCGCCCGTCCCTGCTCGATGTCTGGCTCATGGCCCACCTCTGCCAAGAAAGCCAACACGTGCCAAGTCTCACTCGCGTCTTGGTAGCGTAACCTCCCCAACCTGTTCCGAATGGGACCAAAGGCATCCAGGAAGATCGTTGACATTGTCATCGAATTATTTTTCACTGGGTCGACGGATCAAGATCGACCCGGCCACGAAGGCCTGCGGCGGGAGGAACAAGCATGACGAGGACCCAGCGGGATCGCGATCTCGGCACGGCCTATGCGATGAAGCCGGCGCATACGCGCACCGAGCTCACCTCGGTCATGCGCGGCACACCGATGGGCGAACTGCTGCGCCGCTACTGGCACCCGGTCGGGCTTGCGAGCGACGCCACCGACACGCCGAAGAAAGTGCGCGCGCTGGCTGAGGATTTGATCCTGTTCCGCGACAGGAACGGTCGCGTCGGCCTCCTCCACGCCCGCTGCTGCCATCGCGGCACCACGCTCTACTATGGCAAGGTCGAGGAAGACGGCATCCGCTGCTGCTATCACGGCTGGAAATTCGACACCGAAGGCCATTGCCTGGAACAGCCCTGCGAGCCAGACGGCGGCCAGTTCAAGGACAAGGTGCGCCAGCCCTGGTATCCGGTCGAGGAGCGCTACGGGCTGATCTTCGCCTATATGGGCCCGGCCGAGAAACGCCCGGTGCTGCCGCGCTACGAGTGCCTGGAAAACATGGACGACGGCGAGTTCGTCGAGGCGGATGATTCCTCGATCGGCGGCGGCGGGCCCGCGGTCATCCCCTGCAACTGGCTCCAGCATTTCGAGAACGTGGTCGACCCCTATCACGTGCCGGTTCTGCACGGCTCGTTCTCAGGGCCGCAATTCACTGACATGATGGCCTCGATGCCGGAGGTGAAATTCGACCAGACGCCGCGCGGCATCGCCGTGCGCTCGATCCGCAAGCAGGACGATGGCCGTGTGTTTTACCGCGTCACCGAAGCTGCCCTCCCCACGCTGCGCGTCGTGCCGAACCCGCGCGTCGCGCAGTTCGCCCGCGTCGAGTCGATCGGCTGGACGCTGCCGATCGACGACACGTCGTTCCGCATCTATGTCGCCGGCCGCGTGAAGAATACCGGTGACATCGGCCGCATGCGCTCGAAGTTCAACGGCAAGTTCTGGTGGGACATGACGGAAGAAGAGCACCAGCAGTTTCCTGGCGACTATGAGGCCCAGGTTGGCCAGGGCCCGGTGACCGTTCATTCCGAGGAACATTTCGGCCAGAGCGACCGCGGCATCCTGATGATCCGGCGGATGCTGACTGAGCAGCTGGAAGCGATGGAAACAGGTCGCGATCCCGTCGGCATATCCTTCGATGCGGGCGCCGCGCCAGTCGAATTCGAAGCGGGGAATTACATCCGCGAGGGGTAGAGCCCCGCCCGATAAGATCGGGCGGGGCTCTCATTTTTGTTTGACGCGTTTTCTTCACGCGAACCGGTACCCACTTCGCTTGAAAACGCTCTGCTATCCCAGCTCTCCGAGAAGAGCTGGCCGACAACGACAACAAAGACTAATTGGGGGAAGCGATGGTCGATGTGACGTCACAAATGTCGGCGCAAACGACCGCTGCGGCGACGCCCTCGCCACGGCGCTATTACGTGCTGGGCCTGCTCACCATCATCTACGCGCTGAACTTTCTCGACCGCACGATCTTCAACGTCCTGATCGAGCCGATCAAGAAGGAGTTTTCGCTCAGCGACACCATGATGGGCCTGCTCGCGGGCTTCGGCTTTGCCCTGTTCTATTCCCTGCTCGGCATTCCCATCGCGCGCGTCGCCGACCGGCTCAATCGGCGCAACATCGTGGCAATGGCGTTCGCGTTCTGGAGCGCGATGACGGCGCTGTGCGGCATGGCCTCGAGCGTCACCGCGCTGGCGTTTGCCAGGATCGGCGTCGGCATCGGCGAATCCGCGGGCTCGCCCGCTTCGCAGTCGATCGTCGCCGACCTCTTTGCCAAGAACGAGCGCCCGCGCGCGCTCGGCATCTACGCCATCGGCACCTATCTCGGCGTCTTCCTCGGCTATTTCATCGGCGGCACTGTCAACCAGCACTACGGCTGGCGCATGGCCTTCTACGTCGCGGGCGTGCCGGGCATCCTGCTCGCGCTGATCCTGTGGCTGACGATCTCCGAGCCAAAGCGCGGCGCGATGCAGGAGAGCTTCGTGCCCGAACCGCTCGGGCCGACGCTGCGCTTCCTCGCCTCGCAGCAAAGCTTTATCATCGTGCTGGTCGGCTTCTGCCTCACCACCTACACGAACTACGCGACCGCAGCCTGGATTCCGCCCTTTCTTGCGCGCGTGCACCATCTGTCGAGCGCCGAGATCGGCACCTATGCCGGCACCTTCAAGGGTCTCGCCGGCATGGCCGGAACCCTGCTCGGCGGCTTCGTGGTGGCGCAAGTGAGCCGTCGCGACGACCGCTGGAAGCTGTGGGCGCCGGCGATCACTTCAGGCCTCGCCGGCCCCGTCTTTGCGGTCTGCATGCTGACGCAGGACTTTACGATGATGGTCGCCATGCTGGCGCTGACCTCGTTCCTGGTCGGGTTCCATCTCGGGCCGATCTTCGCGATCGCGCAAACCGTAGCCAGGCCCAGCATGCGGGCTCTGGCCTCGGCCCTGATCGCGCTCACCGCGACCTGTTTCGGCCAGGGCGTCGGCCCGCTCGCCGTGGGCGTGGTCAACGACGCGCTGAAGGACGCTTACGGCGCCGACGCCGTGCGCTATTCCCTGCTCTCGGCCGCTGCCACGACTACGCTCGGCGCCTTGCTGTTCATCTGGGCGGCGCGGACCATCCGCGCCGATATCGTCAGGGCGAGCTGAGCGCCCTCACGCCGCCATGAAGGCGAGCATGTCCGCAACCAGCCGCTCGCCATGCGTCAGTGGCAGTGGGTGCGGCGCGCCTTCGTAGACAACGAGCTTGCTGCCCTTGATCAGCTTTGCGGTCTTGGCGCCCGTGAGTGGCAGCGGCGCGCTGGCATCCTTGTCGCCGTGGAGGATCAGCGTCGGCCGATCGATCCCGGCCGCCGCCGCACGGAGATCCGAGAAACTGATGGTCTTGCGGCAGGCCAGCGCCACCGGCAACGGCACGCTGAGCATCATCTCGCGGATCCAGGCCCGCGTGATCTCGGGCGTCTCTGGGAGAAAGAACGGGGCTTCATTCGCCGCGATCCATTTGGCGAAGTCGCGCCCGACGGCGGCGTTGTCAGCCTCGATCATCGCCTTCGGAACCGCATCCGGATTGTCCTCGGTCTTGACCAGGAACGGCGTCGTTGGCGCGACCAGGACCACCCTTGCGATCCGGTCCGACCCGTATCGACCCAGATAGTTCACCGCCTCGACCGTCCCCATCGAGAAGCCGACCAGCGTGACGTCACGCAGATCACGCGCCTCGATCACCGCGGCGACGTCGTCGGTCAGGGTCTCCAGGTCATAACCTGTGGACGGCATCTCGGACCGGCCATGCCCGCGCCGGTCGGGGGCAACACAGCGGAATCCCTTCGCTGTGAGGGCTTCAATCTGGGTGCCCCAGGTGCTGCCGTCGAAGGTCCAGGCCGACAGCAGCACGACTGGCTTGCCGCTGCCCCAGTCCTGTACGAACAGCCTGGTGCCGTCCTTTGCGGTCACATAAGGCGACCGTGCTGTCTGCTGGGCCGCTGCCACGGGCGCGCTGGCGCCCGATGCCGCCGCAAAGGCGGTTCCAAGCAATGTGGCTTCGAGGACGGTTCGACGGTTCATGGTGCTTCTCCCTTGCCGGATGTTTCGCGGCCGATGGAAGCGATCATGACGAAGGGACTTGGTGTCCGCGATTACGCGGCAGGTAAGACCGCCTAACGCCATCAGGCGAAATTGCCACAGATGAAACCATTTTGCGGAACCCGCGAAACGATCCGGAAACAGATACCCCTTAAGACATCAGCCTACAGACGGCGCCAAAGCCCGTCGGGAGGCTTCGATGAACCACTCAATTCACTCTGCAGATCGGGGTACCCACCTGAAGATCGTGGTGGTGGCGCTGGTGGCCGGCATCGCAGTGGCCGGCTTCGGGATCGCAGCCCGGACCAATGCCGATTTCAGCCAGACCGCCCAGTCCACCCACGTGATCAAGGCCGGCAAGCCGGTGGTGATCACGAGCTCGGGGACGTCGGAGATCCGCTAACTCCCGAAAAAGGTCCGGTTTGATACGCAACGGCCGCCTTTGGCGGCCTTTTGCTGTTTTGGCAGAGCCTCAAGATCTAAGGCCAAGCCCTTGAATCAATGGGCCTGCGCCGCGCAATAGTCGCGCCAGAACTGGCGGTAGGCGGCTTCCACATGGCGTGTGTAGATCGCGCCGTTGCCCGCCGCAGAGGCCGCGATCCGGGCCGGCAGCTGCTGCCGCAGCCCGGCCAAGGCGGCCGGGTCGCCCGCAAACCGCTTGGCGACCGCGATGTAGGCTTCGTCGTCCTCCACGACCCAGTCGTCCAGCCCGACCGCCTTGAGGATGCTGCCCGCCGCCCGCCCCGACGTCGTCTGGCCGAGCTTGGCAACGACAGGCACACCCATATGGAGGGACTCCCAGGTGCCGGCGCCACCGTTCTGCGGGAACGGATCGAGCGAGATGTCGACCCGGGCGAATTCGGTGAGGTGCTGTTCGCGGATACTCGCCCCCAGGCAGACCACGTTATCAGGGTCGACACCATGTTCGACGAAACGGGCAACCAGGCTGTCGCGAAGGCCGGCATCGTCGAGGCCGGAGTGCTTGATGATGAGCTTCGATCCCGGCAGCTCACGCAGCAGCCTCGACCACACCGGCAGCACTTCGTTCGAAATCTTGTCGATCCGGTTGAAGCTGCCGAATGTGACATAGCCGTTGCGCAGCATCGGCAGGTCCGGCCGGTACAAGCCCGGTGCAGGCTCTGTGATCGTGAGCATGCACGGCAGGTCGTGGATCTTCTCGGCGAACTCAGGCCGCGCTGCTTCCGGAATCGCGACCGGATCCGCAAAGATATAGTCGATGGTCTTCAGGCCCGTGCCGGTCGGCGCGCCCCAGGCCGAGATCTGGATCGGCGCGGGCTTGCGCGAGAACATGCCAAGGCGAGCGCCGGCGGAGTGACCGGAGAGATCGACCAGGATGTCGATCCCATCGGCCTCGATACGGTCGGTCAATTGATCATCGCTCAGCGCAACCGCATCGACCCAGCGGTCCGCGACCGAGCGGAATTCATCGGTGATCTCGTCCTGAAGCGGCGATGACGAATAGCAGACGATCTCGAAATTGGCGTGATCGCTATGGCGCAGCACCGGCATGAAGATGAAGCCGGCCGAGTGGCGCCTGAAATCGGCGGAGACGTAGCCCACCACCAGACGCCTGTCGGGATCGAGGTCACGCGGCCGAAGCGTCCGTTGCGGAATCCTGCCGCCGATATTGTCCCACCAGTATCTGCGCGTGGCCTGCAACATCGCGAAGTCCGCTTCGGGCAGGAAATCGAGTGCAAAGATCTTTCTGTGGATCGCATCCTCGAAATCGGGCTTGAGCTCTAGCGCCCGATCGAAATGTTCGATCGCGGTCGCGATGTCCCCGAAGCTGGCGTAGCACGATCCCATCACGCTGATCGCCGTCTCCGACTTGGGATTCTGCTCGAGCAGCCTTTTGCAGGCCGCCATCGCCTGCGTCGGCTTGTTCAGCAGGAGACAGACACGCGCCTTTTCGCGCAGTGCCATCTCGAGATTGGGGTCAAGCCCGAGCGCGGCCTCGAGGTCGCGCTCGGACTGTTCGAGGCGCAGCAGCCGCAGATGGAGCCGTCCCCGATGTGCCAGCACCTTGGCATTGTTGGGCTTCATCGCCAGCGCGGTGTTCAGGGCAGTTTCGGCAGCGGCGTAGTGGCGCAACTCCAGCAAGGCCATGCCGCGGCCGGCCAGGGCCTCCAGATGGTTCGGCTGAAATGCCAGCGCGCGCTCGAAACTTTTCAAAGCCTGCTCGGAGTGCCAGATCCGCAGCTCGGCCATGCCGCGATTGCAAAAGGCATCGGCGTAGTCGGGCTTGAACCGGATGGCACGCTCGTGCAGCTCGATCGCCTCCAGTGGCAGCGCCAGATGCATGAGTGTATTGCCGAGATTGGTCAGGGCCATCGGGAAGTTCGGATTGAGCGCGAGGCCCTTCTCCTGAACGGCCCGCGCATCCGCAAAGCGCTTCAGGTCGAACAGCACCGTGCCGAGGTCGCAATAGACGTTGGCCGCGCGCGGGCTGACCGCGATTGCGGCGCGCAGGACCTGCTCGGCCTCCTCCAGCCGCTTCGGATCGGCGCTGAGAGTGACCCCGAAAAGATGCAACGTGTCGAAATGCTCGGGAAGCACCTCCAGAATCCGCCGGCACAGCGTCTCGACGTCGGCGAGCTGCCCCCTGGTATAGGCCTGCTGGGCCGCAGCCAGCGCGGCGTCCGCCTCCTTCTTGAATTTCTTCTGGAGCCTTGCGTTCTGGAAGGCGCGCGAGCCGACGGTCAAGCCTGATATCCCCCGGGAAAATGCCTGTGGAGCTTGTAACACCATTGATTGATTCGAAGCCCGCGGGCAGCGGTCCTGGCCGTAGCGATACGGACCCGCCCTGCTCCACACGAGGTTTGGCCCCGTGAACGCAACGTCCTTGACTTCACCATGTCCCCCCTTTAAGTCCCCCCTCGTTCCGCGCGGACACATACGCGTCACGCGGGAGTAGCTCAGTTGGTTAGAGCGCCGGCCTGTCACGCCGGAGGTCGCGGGTTCGAGCCCCGTCTCTCGCGCCATTTTTGGCAATATCTTCAAAAGCTTAACTGAATATCCTCAGCCCGGTTGACGGCTTGGCGCCGCATCTCGCTCGTTCGCCTCCGGCGAGACCTGCGGGACGCGCGGATTTGTCTGGGACATCACGCGAAAATCGAGCTTCATGGATGGCGGCATAGTCAGTCCCATCCCGAATCGTCTACGCCTGCGGGAACTTGGCAGTTTGGGAGCCCGAAAAGCTCCGCACGCCCCCGAGGAGGCCAGGACATGGCTAAGAAGGATTCGGCTAAGAAGGATTCGGCGAAGAAGACAATGGCGCCAGCCACGATCACGCTCAAGCACCTGGCGGCCGACATCGCCGAAAGCCAGGACCTCTCGAAGAAGCACGCAGAGGCCGTCCTGACCGACATGATCGATTTGATCACCAAGCACCTCAAGAAGGGCGACCGGGTCCGCATCGTCGGCCTCGGCATCCTCCAGGTCCGCAAGCGGGCGGCCCGCACCGGCCGCAATCCTGCCACCGGTGAGGCCATCCACATCAAGGCCAGCAAGAAGGTCGCGTTCCGGCCGGTCAAGGAACTCAAGGAAGCGATCTGAGCGCAGCATTCCGTTACGCCTGATCCGTCCTCGTCCGGCCGCAACGCAGCCCGCTTTTCTGGTATACCGGCTGCTTCCCAGGCTCTGCTTCCACGAGACCTGCTTCCAAAAGCCCCGGTGGTTTGACCAGAAATGTCCCTGACCTTCACGCATACCGTGACCGAGCGCTTCCTGCGCTACGTCACCATCGACACCCAGTCCGATCCGAATTCCCCGTCCTCGCCCTCGACCGAGAAGCAGAAAGATCTCGGCCGCGTGCTCGTCACCGAGTTGAAGGCCATGGGCGTCGCGGACGCCCATCTCGACGATTACGGCTATGTCTATGCGACGATCCCGGCCAACACCGACAAGAAAGTGCCGGTGATCTGCTTCTGCTCGCATATGGACACCTCGCCCGACGTCACCGGCAAGAATGTGAAACCGCAGGTCGTGAAGAACTATCGCGGCGGCGACATCACTCTGGTCGGCGACACCGGTCAGGTGATCCGCTTCGCCGAACATCCAGCGCTGAAGAACCAGATCGGCAACGACATCGTCACCACCGACGGCACCACGCTGTTAGGTGCCGACAACAAGGCCGGTGTCGCCGAGATCATGGATGCCGCGCATTTCTTCATCAACAACCCCGATGTGAAGCACGGCACCATCAAGATCCTGTTCACGCCGGACGAAGAGATCGGGCGCGGAGTCGACAATGTCGACATCAAGAAGTTAGGTGCCGATTTCGGCTACACCATGGACGGCGAGAGTGCAGGCTCGGTCGAGGACGAGACCTTCTCGGCCGACGGCGCCACCATCACCATCAATGGGGTCAGCGCCCACCCCGGCTATGCCAAGGGCAAGATGGAGCACGCGATCAAGATCGCGGCCGCCATCGTCGAGCGCTTGCCCAAGGAGGGCTGCTCCCCGGAGACGACCTCTGGCAAGCAAGGCTTCCTGCATCCGGTCGGCATCGAAGGCGCGCTGGAGCGGGCAACCCTCTCCTTCATCGTCCGCGACTTCACCGAGGAGGGCCTGAAGGAGAAGGAGGTCCTGCTCGAGGGCATCGTCAAGGACGTCATGAAGGACTATCCGCGCTCGAGCTACAAGTTCGAGGTGCGCGAGCAGTACCGCAACATGAAGCAGGTGATCGACCGTCACCCGCACATTCTCGAATACGCCATCGAGGCGATCCGCCGAGCCGGCTTGCGACCCATGCGCACCGCGATCCGCGGTGGCACCGACGGCTCGCGGCTGTCCTTCATGGGCCTGCCCTGCCCCAACATCTTTGCCGGCGAGCACGCGTTCCACTCGCGGCTGGAATGGGTGAGCCGGCAGGACATGGAGAAGGCGGTTCAGACCATCGTGCATCTGGCGATGATCTGGGAGGAACGGGCATAGGGAGGTTGCGGGCGCCGCGCGACCTCAAATGTCATTCCACGTTGTCAGCCGGTGCCCGCCCGCGACCGCAAGGGTCGCAAACTCGACGGCGCCGGCCCACTCGTCTTTTCGCCAAGCCTCGTCGTGCCCCGGATGAACGCCGACCTCGATGGCATGTCCTGACAGCCTGTCCAGCAGCCTTGGGCCCCACCCGGCATGTTCGCTGCTGCTGGTCGGCATGAAGAAATGGTCCGTCGTCCTGTATCTCCGGGCAAGATCGCGCCCCCAATATCTTCCGAACCAGTAAGTGGGGCTGGTGTACGGCTTCTTCAGGTAGATGTCCTGAACGCCGCGAACCCTTTGGATATCGAACCGCGGCAGTACCGTCGCCAGCGCGCGCCGGAACGGCGCGAACTTGTGCAGGTGACCGTGGGAGTCGACATGAGACAGAGGCACTCCCATGTCTCGCAGCAGGCCGATTTGCGCGCTGGCTTCAGTCACGATTTCGTGGACGGGGATGCGCCCCTGTAACGCCAGAAGGCGGATGGCCGGCGTCGGCCGGAACCGGCCGTCGGGATGAGCGAGGGTCGGCACGAGGCGCGGGTCGGCAACGGCAGTTTCGTTCGAGCTGTCGGACTCCGCCGCAAACGTGAGATGGACACCAAAGCTGAACTCGGGATGCGCCCGCGCAAACGATATGGCTGATTTCGATCCCGGCATTTTTGCCATGATCGTTGCACTCGTCAGCACTCCCGCCCTGAAGCACTCCGCAGTGGCTGCGACGGTTTCCTCGGAAAGGCCGAAGTCGTCGGCATTGATGATGATATTCACGTGGGACGCTCCAAGTCCCGTGAGAGACCTGCGTATTTCTCCGCTTTCTCGTAAAGCGCGATGTTATGGCCGGTCAGTTTCCCAAGCAACTCGATCCGATCACCGTAATCGGTGATCTTGCTGATCGACCGATCATATTCCAGCGCCTTGGCGGCGACCAGGAAGCGATACCACAATCCCTGGAGAAGATGATACGTGAGCGCTTTCCTCCCGTCGAGGAACCCAAGCAAGAACACGTAGCGATACAGGAAATACGCGATCGGCCCAACCGAGAGCGGGAGTCGATTGTACACCTTGTCTCGCAGCACTTGCTTCAATCTCGCCTGCTTGGTCACGCCGCCGCGGATGGTCGCATCTTTCGCATCCGCACTCGGGTATCGCTCGAGCATCAGCTGGATGGCTTCACGCGTCGCGTAGCCGTTGTGCTTTTTGACGAAACTGGTGAGGTCCTTGAGATTGTGATCGAACATCTCTCCAGAGAACGTCACGATGCGGCCGCTCTTCACCACAAGGTGCTCGTCCATCCAGCGAGGTTCGACAGCGGATTTTCCCCTGCGCACGATGCGCAGCAAACGCAGTCCTCGGCCGCCGAAATTGATCTTCTGGTTCTGGAATATGTAGCGCAGCTTCAGGACGACGCCCGTCACGTCGGAGGGCAACGAGGGTAGCCGGCTCGCGATTTCCGCAGCGAGCCCGGGCGTGAGCACCTCGTCGGCATCGAGGCGCAGGATCCAGTCACTTTGAATGGGCAGGTTATCGAGCGCCCACTGGAATTGGTAGGCCTGATTGATAAACAGATGATCCACGACGTCAGCGCCCATCTGGCGCGCGATATCGACGGTTCGATCTGTTGAGCCAGAATCGACGACAAAAATACGTTCTGCGATATGACTGATCGAATGAATGGCTCGCTCGAGGTGAGGCTCCTCATTCAAGGTCAGGATAATCGCCGTTAAGGAGACCGGTTGCACAGTCATTAAGGCGGCGCTGCTTCTCGTCTATACAAGTGAACCTGAAGGAGGGTTGGAAACCTCCCAAACAAATGTGCTGCCAGAATATTCCCGCCGGAGTGCAATAAACAACGTAGCTTTGGCGCGTCGCAGCTGGGTCATCACAAGCGTATAGCATATGAATTATGTTCGCCATGCGAAGGCGAATTGCCTGCGACAGCTTGAGCGTCAAGGCGGGACGATCGATGCGATCGTCAAGTTCCCTCGTGTAACAATGTTGCAATAACTATATCATGTTGGGTCGAGGCTGGATCGAGACCTCGAGCACTTCGAGAGTTCAGGTGCCTCGAAGTGCCCTCGTGAGCGCGATTTGCAGAGCGATTGATCTGGCCGCCCGTGGAGCCGGGGCAGCCTGCAGGCGACGCTCGTGGCAGCCATGTCCTGGCGGCGGGGGCGTCGGACGGCGCGCGCTTGACATGGATGTCCGTCCATCGCTCCGCGATCTCATCGATTGCGCGACGAGAAGCCGCAGGCTGCGGTGATCCGCTGTCAATCAGCGCCGGGGTTGGCTTCATCGCACTGTCGGGTGTTGCCGTGCTCAACGGCTGCCGGCGCTCTACGTGCTATTCCGGCGTGACGGCGCAGACGAAACGCTTAAGATGGCGCCTGATTTGGCTGACGCCGGGGAGCGCTAGGTTTGGGCAACCACGACCATCATGGTCATCACCACCATGACCACGGCCACGCGCATGATCATGGGCACGACCACGATCATTCCCACGGTCATGGTCACGCCCACGTCCATGCGCCCGCCAATTTCGGCAAGGCATTTGCGATCGGCATCACACTTAATACCGCGCTAGTCGTGGCCGAGGCGGTCTACGGCTATCTCGGCAATTCCACCGCGCTGCTCGCCGATGCCGGCCACAATCTGTCCGACGTGCTCGGCCTGGTCGTGGCCTGGGGCGCCTCGATCGCCGCGCGGCGCGCGCCGAGCGGCCGCTTCACCTATGGCTTCCGCGCCTCCACCATTCTGGCGGCGCTCGCCAATGCCGTGTTCCTGCTGGTCGCAACAGGCGCGATCGGCTGGGAGGCGATCCTGCGCCTGCGCGAGCCCGAGCCGGTCGCGGGCGTCACCGTGATGGTGGTCGCCGGCGTCGGCATCCTCGTCAACGGCTTTACCGCCACGCTGTTCGCCAGCGGCCGCAAGGACGACATCAATATCGAGGGCGCCTATCTGCACATGGCCGCCGACGCCGCAGTCTCGCTCGGCGTTGTGGTCTCGGCGGCGCTGATCATCTGGACCGGCTGGCTCTGGCTCGATCCCCTCACCAGCCTCGTCATCTGCGCCAGCATTTTGTGGGGCACCACCAGCCTGCTGCGCGGCTCCATCGACATGTCGATGGCGGCAGCGCCGAAGGGCACCGACCTCGTCGCCATCAAGGCGTTCCTGCTGGCGCGGCCGGGCGTCTCCGCGATCCACGATCTCCATGTCTGGCCGATCTCGACCACCGAGACGGCGCTGACATGCCATCTCGTGATGCCTGGAGGCACTGTCGATGCGTTCCTGACGGAGACTGCGCAGCAGCTGAAGACATCATTCCGCATCGGCCACACAACGCTGCAGGTGGAGACGCATCCGGACAATGGCTGCGCGCTGGCGCCGGATGATGTGGTTTAGGTCGCCTTCGCCGTCACGATCCAGATCGCGCCCTGCAGCGCCACGCTCTGCCCTTTCAGGAACGGCGCGAGCGTCTCGCGGATCGAGGCTTTGGCGGCCGTGACCGTCTCCGGCGGGTGGCCCTGGAGTGCGCGGCTGGCGGGACCGATCTGGAGCGAGCCGCCGACTGCGGCATCGAGGCCTCCACCGATGGCGATGTCCATCGGAAGATTATGCGGCTCCATCGCAACGTCCACGAAGCCCGCCCCTTTCAGGATGCGCGTCACGCGCCCTTCCGAGGCGAAGGCAAACGGGCCCGGCTCTTCCGGCCCGACCGGTGGCATCTTCGGCACGTGTTTGTAGACCGCCATCAGCGGCGCCATCATCCACGGATTGTCCTTCGGCTCGCGCCAGCAGACGAAAGCGAGGCGCCCCGTCGGCTTCAGCGCACGGCGAAGATTGGTGAAGGACGCAATCGGATCAGCAAAGAACATCACGCCGAAGCGCGAGGCGAGCAGATCAAAGCTATCAGGCTCGAACGGATACACCGTCGCATCCGCCAGCACGAACTCCAGCGGCAGCCCCTTGGGCGCAAACGCGCGGGCCTGCGACAGCATCGGATCGGACACATCGAGGCCGAGCGCAAAGCCATCAGGTGCGACGGCTTTCGCGAATGCAAAGGTCGTCGCGCCCGAGCCGCAGCCGACGTCAAGAACGCGCTCGCCGGGCTTCGGTCTCGCGCGGTCGATCAGCACGTCGGCAATGGGCCCGAGCAGGCTCTCCTGCGCCGCATGACGATCGGCCCAGCGCTGCCCGCTCGGGCCGTTCCAATAGGCGATCTGGTCGACGTTCTGCTCGTGTCCGCTGGGCTGCTGCATAAAGGCCTCTGTCGCTCGATATCGCCCGTCGTCGCCGATCGGCTATGGCGCGGCAGCCTTCGTCGCGTCGCGCCAATGACGTGTGAGGCTGGCTCGCCAAGCCGAAGCTCGCGAAGCGAGCGAAGGCTGGTGGGCGGTCACGGATTCGAACCGCGGACCCTCTCGGTGTAAACGAGATGCTCTAACCAGCTGAGCTAACCGCCCCACGGCGCTTCTTTATCCCTACCGGCCCCGTGCGGGCAAGTCTGGAACGAGGGATCTCGCACCCTCAATCCCCCGGCCTTCCCGGCAGCAGCGGGACCGCGTCGATCCACACGGCGGCCGATTGGCACCAGATCTGCCGGACCGGGCGCAATTTGTCGCGCTGGCGGATCGAGCCCCAGCGGATGCCCCAATCGTCGGCCTGGTCGCCCTCGCCGCTGGTGAACAGCGGGGAACCGCAGTCGCCGCAGAAGTGCTGGAAGCGCATGCGGCCATTGTCGCCGCGCTTGCGGTAGATCCTGGGCGTGCCGGCCGTGAGCTTGACGTCCGCCGCCGTGCAGATCGCGGTGACCCGGAACGGCGAGCCCGTGAGGGCCTGGCAGTCGCGGCAGTGGCAGACCGAGACCGCCTCAGGATCGACCTCGGCCTCGAAGGTGATCTTGCCGCAATGGCATTGCCCGTCGACCTGCATCGTGTCCCCTTCCGACAAAACAAAAACGGCGCCCGAAGGCGCCGTTTTATCATCTTTCCAAGCTGCGATCTCAGTGAGCGGTCAGGCCGCCGGCGGCTTCGTCGCCGTCGGGCTTCACGGTCACCTTGGTGTCCTCTTCCCAGACGATCGGCACGGGCTTCTTCACCAGCGCCTTGGCGATGACGTCATCCAGTCGCGAGACCGGGATGATCTCCATGCCGCCCTTGATCGCATCGGAAATCTCCGTGAGATCCTTGGCGTTGTCCTCGGGGATCAGCACCGTCTTGATGCCGCCGCGGGCCGCAGCCAGCAGCTTCTCCTTGAGGCCGCCGATCGGCAGCACGCGGCCGCGCAGCGTGATCTCGCCGGTCATCGCGACATCGTGGCGGACCGGGATGCCGGTCATGACCGAAATGATCGCGGTGGCCATGGCCACGCCCGCCGACGGACCATCCTTCGGCGTCGCGCCCTCAGGCACGTGCACGTGGATGTCGCGCCGGTCGAACAGCGGCGGCTCGATGCCGTAGGTGATCGCGCGCGAGCGGACGTAGGACGCTGCCGCCGAGATCGATTCCTTCATCACGTCGCGCAAATTGCCCGTGACCGTCATCTTGCCCTTGCCGGGCATCATGACGCCTTCGATGGTCAGCAGCTCGCCGCCGACATCGGTCCAGGCAAGGCCGGTGACGATGCCGACCTGCGGCTCGCTCTCGATCTCGCCGAAGCGGTACTTCGGCACGCCGAGCAGCTCTTCCAGAGTCTTCTCGGTGACCTTGACCGACTTCTTCTTGGAGATCATCAGCTCCTTCACCGCCTTGCGGGCGAGTGTGGAGAGCTCACGCTCCAGGTTACGCACGCCCGCTTCGCGGGTGTAGCGGCGGATCAGAAGCAGCAGCGCGTCGTCATCGATCGAGAATTCCTTGGAGTCCAGGCCGTGCTTGGACACCGCGTTCGGGATCAGGTGCTTGCGCGCGATCTCGACCTTCTCGTTCTCGGTGTAACCCGCGATCCGGATGATCTCCATGCGGTCCATCAGCGGGCCGGGAATATTGAGCGTATTCGCGGTCGTGATGAACATGACGTTCGACAGATCGTAATCGACCTCCAGATAGTGGTCGGCAAACGTCCCGTTCTGCTCGGGGTCGAGAACCTCGAGCAAGGCCGAGGACGGATCACCGCGGAAATCGGCGCCCATCTTGTCGATCTCGTCCAGCAGGAACAGCGGATTGGACGACTTTGCCTTCCGCATCGACTGGATGATCTTGCCGGGCATCGAGCCGATATAGGTGCGGCGGTGACCGCGGATCTCGGCCTCGTCGCGCACGCCGCCGAGCGACACGCGCACGAACTCACGCCCCGTCGCCTTCGCGATTGACTTGCCGAGCGAGGTCTTGCCGACGCCGGGCGGACCGACGAGGCACAGGATCGGGCCCGTCAGCTTGTTGGCGCGCGACTGCACCGCGAGATACTCGACGATGCGGTCCTTGACCTTCTCCAGTCCATAGTGATCCGCATCCAGAACAGCCTGGGCTGCTTCCAGATCCTTCTTCACCTTGGACTTCTTGTTCCACGGAATCGACAGCAGCCAATCCAGATAGTTGCGCACGACGGTCGCTTCCGCGGACATCGGCGACATCTGGCGCAGCTTCTTCAATTCATGCTGCGCCTTCTCACGCGCTTCCTTGGAGAGCTTGGTCTTGGCAATCTTCTCTTCGAGATCGGCGAGCTCGTCGCGACCGTCGTCGTCGCCGAGCTCCTTCTGGATCGCCTTCATCTGCTCGTTGAGATAATACTCGCGCTGGGTCTTCTCCATCTGACGCTTGACGCGCGAGCGAATGCGCTTCTCGACCTGCAGCACCGAGATCTCGCTCTCCATCAGGCCCAGCACCTTCTCGAGGCGCGTGGTGACGGACAGCGTCTCCAGAATTCCCTGCCGATCCGCGATCTTGACAGCGAGATGCGAGGCGACGGTGTCGGCGAGCTTGGCAAAATCAGTGATCGCCTGCACGACGCCGACCACCTCGGCCGAGATCTTCTTGTTGAGCTTCACATAGCTCTCGAAGTCGGACACGACCGAACGCGCCAAGGCTTCGGCCTCGACCGACTTCGCATCGGTGTCGGCGAGCGCAACTGCGGTGGCTTCATAATAGTCGGCGCGATCGGTGTACTTCTGCACGCGCGCACGCTCGAGCCCTTCGACCAGCACCTTCACGGTGCCATCGGGAAGCTTCAAGAGCTGCAGCACGCTTGCAAGCGTACCGGTCTCGTAAATGGCATCGGGCGCCGGATCATCATCGGACGCATTCTTCTGCGTCGCGAGCATGATCAGCGCATCGTTCTTCATCACCTCTTCGAGCGCGCGGATCGACTTCTCGCGACCGACGAAGAGCGGAACGATCATGTGCGGGAAGACGACGATATCGCGCAGCGGCAACACGGGATAAGCGTGCGTCTCGCCATGGACGATGGTTGGCCGGGGTTTTGGATTAGTCATGGCCTTTTCCTTTTGCTTTGCCCCCTCGCACGCAGTCCGCGTCTCTCATGCGCAACCGCCACAAGGTGCCGACGTGATCCACAAAACCGGTCTACCCTTCGAAGGTTGGACCGGGCTTGCCGGATCGGAACTGAGGCGAATCTTGAACAGAATTCTCGCTCGCCATCGACATTAGGTGGCTATCGACCCGGGGGGTGTCAAGTCATTGAAAAGCACGCGCCATCAGGCGCTTACGCACAGCTGTAAGCGACGCAACGTCGGCTGCGGAAAAGCATTCCGCAGCCGCTACCATGAAAGACGTTTGGAGCGTTCCAGCGCCGCAATTTAGGCGCTGGCGTTCTCGACCGCGCGATCGGAGCGATCGGCGTAGATGTAGAGCGGACGCGCCGTGCCTTCCACAACTTCGCGGGAAATCACGACTTCTTCCACACCTTCCAAGCCCGGCAGGTCGAACATGGTCTCGAGCAGGATCGCTTCGAGGATCGAACGCAGACCACGCGCGCCGGTCTTGCGCTCGATCGCCTTGCGGGCAACCGCGCCAAGCGCCTCGTCGGCGAAGGTCAGCTCGATGTTCTCCATTTCGAACAGCCGCTGGTACTGTTTCACCAGCGCGTTCTTCGGCTCGGTGAGGATCTTCTTCAGCGAGGCCTCGTCCAGATCCTCGAGCGTCGCCACGACAGGCAGACGACCGACGAATTCCGGGATCAGGCCGTACTTCAAGAGATCCTCAGGCTCGACGTGGCGGAAGATCTCGCCGGTACGGCGATCTTCCGGCGCCATCACCTGGGCCGCAAAACCAATCGAGGTCGACCGACCACGCGCCGAGATGATCTTCTCGAGGCCGGCGAACGCACCGCCGCAGATGAACAGGATGTTGGTGGTATCCACCTGCAGGAATTCCTGCTGCGGATGCTTGCGGCCGCCCTGCGGCGGGACCGAAGCCACCGTGCCTTCCATGATCTTCAACAGCGCCTGCTGCACGCCCTCACCCGACACGTCACGCGTGATCGAGGGATTGTCGGACTTGCGACTGATCTTGTCGATCTCGTCGATATAGACGATGCCGCGCTGGGCGCGTTCGACATTGTAGTCGGCGGCCTGGAGCAGCTTCAGGATGATGTTCTCGACGTCCTCACCGACATAGCCGGCCTCGGTCAGCGTGGTCGCATCCGCCATCGTGAACGGCACGTCCAGGATGCGGGCGAGCGTCTGCGCGAGCAGCGTCTTGCCCGAACCGGTCGGACCGATCAGCAGGATGTTCGACTTCGCGAGCTCGACGTCGTTGTGCTTGGTCTGGTGGTTGAGGCGCTTGTAGTGGTTGTGGACCGCAACCGACAGGACCTTCTTCGCATGGTTCTGGCCGATCACGTAGTCGTCCAGCACCTTGCAGATTTCCTTCGGCGTAGGAATGCCGTCGCGCGACTTCACCAGCGAGGACTTGTTCTCCTCGCGGATGATGTCCATGCAGAGCTCGACGCACTCGTCGCAGATAAAGACCGTGGGACCCGCGATCAATTTGCGGACTTCGTGCTGGCTCTTGCCGCAGAACGAGCAATATAGCGTGTTCTTGGAGTCGCTCGTGCCGACCTTACTCATTCATGTCTCCGTCCGCGGTTCGATCCCGTCCGCTCGATCGTCCCATCCCGAAACGTTGGCGGGCAAGGGATTCAAATAGAGCAAATTCCGTACCAAAAAAGACCCTACGCGTTACTTCCCGTGCGAATCACGGTCACTCGATTCTCCACAATCATAGCGGATCACTCGTAGCGAACCATGCTGTCACCCGACTATCAAGAATTCGCTAATCGGGGGACGCCGGCTACCCGTTACAATACCGTGATTTCAGGTCTTGGCACGGGCGAAGTGACCGAAATCACCCCGACGTTGCTGGATTACCACGAAAAAACGAGCACGAAAGCGGAACTTTCTGCTTGTCGCAGGGCGCAAAATGGTTTTTTGCGCCCTTGCGAACGCGTTCCCAACGTGAACGCCGTGCTGACGATCCCCGCTCAATCCGGGGATCGCTGTTGCGGTCCCGGTAGTGCTACGGGGTCTTCGCTGCAGCCGGCTCTTCGGCGCGCTTGTCGATGACCCTGTCGACCAGTCCGAATTCCTTGGCGTCGGTCGCGGTGAGGAACTTGTCGCGTTCCAGCGCATCCTCGATCGCCTTGTAGGTCTGGCCGGTGTGCTTCACGTAGATCTCGTTGAGCCGCTTCTTCAGGTTCAGGATCTCCTGCGCATGCAGCATGATGTCGGTCGCCTGGCCCTGGAAGCCGCCGGAGGGCTGGTGCACCATGATGCGCGAATTCGGCAGCGAGAAGCGCATGTCCTTTTCGCCGGCGGCGAGCAAGAGCGAGCCCATCGAGGCCGCCTGCCCGGTGCACAGCGTCGAGACCGCCGGACGGATGAACTGCATGGTGTCGTAGATCGCCAGACCCGACGTCACCACGCCGCCCGGCGAGTTGATGTACATCGAGATTTCCTTCTTCGGATTGTCGGCCTCAAGGAACAGGAGCTGCGCGACGATCAGCGTCGACATGCCGTCCTCGACCGGTCCGGTCACGAAGATGATGCGCTCTTTCAAGAGGCGCGAGAAAATGTCGTAGGCGCGCTCGCCACGGTTGGTCTGCTCGACCACCATGGGCACGAGGTTCATGTAGGTTTCAACCGGATCGCGCATGAGTCACCCAGGGTTTTTAGAGGCGGACATCGCCAGTCTTGATCTGCAGTTTCTTGGCTGCCAGTCGGACTGGATGTGCCGGAAGGCCGATGGACGTCCCGTGATGCAGGAAGTTGGTAGAGGTAGAACGCGTAGGTACCGACAGATATAGCCCAATTCGCGCCAGACAAGTGCGGAGCGAATTAAGGCTTAATCGACCTGGTCCCCTTTGGCACTTGAAGCTGATTCTCGCAAAAAGGCCCAGCCGGCCATCTGGCTAGCTGGGCCTGTTCGCTGATCATCCTTAATAGAAGACTGTTTCAAAGCCTTCAGGCTGCAGTCTTTTCTTCCTCGTCCTTGTAGAGGTCCTCGCGCGAGACCTTCTTCTCGGTCACGCTGGCGAGCTCGAGGATGAAGTCGACCACCTTGTCCTCATAGATCGGCGCACGAAGCTGGGCCAGCGCCTGGGCGTTGTTGCGATAGAAGTCCCAGACTTCCTTCTCGCGGCCGGGCATCTGGCGGGCACGCTCGATCACGGCACGGCCGACCTCGTCGTCGGTCACTGTGATCTTGTTCTTCTCGCCGATCTCGGAGAGCACGAGGCCGAGACGCACGCGGCGGTCGGCGATCTTGCGATACTCTTCCTTCGCCTTGTCCTCGGTGGTGTCCTCGTCGGCAAAGGTCTTGCCGGCGGAATCCATCTCGGCCTTGACCGAGTTCCACATCAGGTTGAACTCCTCGTCGACGAGCGAGGGCGGCGCTTCGAAGCGGTGCGCCTCGTCGAGACGGTCGAGCAGCGCACGCTTGACGCGCTGGCGCGTCGCACCGGCGTACTCGGCAACCAGGCGCTCGCGCGCGGCTTCCTTCAGCTTGTCCAGCGATTCCAGGCCGAGCGTCTTGGCGAACTCGTCGTCGACGGTGAGATCCTGCGGCGCCTCGATCAGCGTCGCGGTGGTCTCGAACTCGGCCGGCTGGCCGGCGAGCTTCTCGCTCATGTAGTTCTTGGGGAACGACACTTTCAGCGTGCGCGTCTCGTTCGCGCCGATGCCGATCAGCTGCTCCTCGAAGCCCGGGATGAAGGTGTTGGATCCGATTGCGACCTGGATGCCCTCGCCGGTGCCGCCCTCGAAGGCTTCGCCGTTGATGGTGCCCTTGAAGTTGATGGTGACGCGGTCGCCGGAAGCGGCCTTGGCGCCCTCACCCTTGTCGGCATAGCCGCGGTTGCTGTCGGCGATGCGCTTGATCGCCTCGTCGACATCCGAATCGGACACGTCAGCGACGGGCTTCTCGACCTGGAAGGTCTTGAAGTCGGCAAGTGCGATGGCGGGCACCACTTCGATCGCGACCGTGTAGGTCAGATCGGTCTTGCCGGTGAGAAGCTCCTCGACCTCGGCCTGCTCGGTCGGCATCGTGATCTTCGGCTCGGTCGCGAGCTTGAAGCCGCGCTCGGAGAACAGCTGGGTGTTGGTGTCGCGGATGGTCTGGTCGATGGTTTCGGCCATCACCGAACGGCCATAGACCTTCTTGAGATGCGTGACCGGCACCTTGCCGGGACGGAAGCCGTTAAGGCGCACCTTGTCCTTGAGGTCGACGAGCTTGGCGCCAGCCTTGGCGTCGAGATCAGACGCGGGAACGCTGATCTTGAACTCGCGCTTCAAACCTTCCGAGAGGGTTTCTGTGACCTGCATGGCGTCCAATCTTCTTCTCGTTCGGTCCCGGCACGCTATCCGCGTCGGGACGCTGTCATTAATCGATCCAGCGCGAGGCAAAACGCCTCAACGCCGGGGGTTCATCGAGCCCGGCCCCAAACGGAAAAACATCCGCGTGGGAGCCAAGGCCCCTCAGTAATCCGTGCAAACGCGATAAGCGCTTGGTGCGGGCGGAGGGACTCGAACCCCCACAACTTTCGTCACTGGAACCTAAATCCAGCGCGTCTACCAGTTCCGCCACGCCCGCGTGAATTTGCATCTAGACCGGCCGCGATGCCGCGGGCGGCCGGGCTTATAGCATGTGCCCGACTGTTCGCAGCAAAAAAATGGCCTGATGGAGGCATCCTTCAAGTAGGCTCGATGGCTGGACTTATCCAGCGCGGCGTGGTCCGGATCAGCCCCATGAAACCGCGGATTTTTGACCTCGATCGGCGCCAGGTTTTGGCCCGGCTGGGTGCCTCCCTCGGCGCCTCGGCGGCCGGGTTCATGACGGCTGGCGCAGCCCCGCTCCCGACCGCGCAGGTCCTCCTTCAGGCCAAGCCAGCGACCCTGGATCTGAGGCCAGGCCGGTCAGCGACGGCGATCTGGGAGCTTGCCGCCGCAAGCCATACCAGGGGTGTCCGTCTCAAGCGCGGCGACCTCTGCGAAGTGGTGTTTCGAAATGACCTACCCGTACCGCTGGCGCCGGCCTGGTACGGCCTCAACGGCGCGGCCGTCGCCGATCCCCAGCGCGGGCGCATGCCCACAGCCCCAGGGGCCACGGAAACATCAACGATTTCAATATCAAGCGCCGGAACCCTGCTGATTGACTTGCGGCTGTTCGAAGGCGGACTGAAGCAACCCTCACGGCCGCTTCCGATTATTGCTGCGGAGACCAGCCCGATCGCCGTCGATCGTGACGAGGTCCTGCTCATCGAGGAATGGCACCTGCGGCCGGATGGCGCCGCCGTGCCCCCGGGTCAGGACCCGAAGGACACGACCCCGCTCTATACGATCAACGGACACACTTCATTCGAACTCTCAGCCTCAGGCAATCAGCGGCTGCGGCTGCGCTTCATCAATGGCTCGCAACGCTCTGTTCTGGCAATCAAATTGGAAAGCCACGAAGTCCGGGTGATGGCTTTGGACGGCCAGCCTGCCGAGCCGTTCCCGGCGCGCAATGGCGCCCTGGTGCTGGCCCCCGGTGCGAGGGCTGACGCTTTCGTCGATGCGACCAAATCGGCTGTATTCCTGCTGCATGACGGAAAGGCGGCGCATACGGTCGGCAACCTGAAGGTCTCCGGCAGGTTTGAGCGGAGCGCACCGTTGGAGCCGGCGCGACCGCTTCCGTCGAACGACCTGCCTGAAAAGCTCGACCTCAAGGGAGCCCTGCGGTTCGATGTCGCGCTCGGCGCGCCCGACACCGGCTGGGCGCGGACCGCAAGCTTTTCCACAGCCTCCCTACCCGCCTTCCGCACCAAAGCCGGCCGCACCATCGTGCTGGCGCTGAAGAACCCCGCTCCCGTTACCACCGTCTTCGCTCTTCACGGCCACCATTTCCGCCTGCTCGACCGCCTCGACGATGGCTGGAAGCCCTACTGGCTCGACACGCTCGCCATCGAGCCCGGCCAGACCGAACGCATCGCCTTCGCCGCGACATCGCCGGGACGCTGGCTGATCGAATCCGTCGCGACCGACTGGGCCGCGCCGCGACTGGTGCGGTGGTACGGGGTGGAGTGAGTCAGCGGCCCGCTCGCGTCCAGACGTACCGCGCATCGGGTTCCTTCTCTTCGTTCCGCGTTCCGTCCGTTTCCTCTCCCAACACGAAGCCGCGCGCTTCGTAAAAACGCCGCGCCCGCGCGTTGCGCTGGAAGGTCCAGAGCTCGAGCCGCTTGTTAGCGCCTTTCGCGACGTCGAGGAGTTCGGTGCCGATGCCGCGCCCATGCGCGGTGGGACGGACATAGAGCTGCTCGATCCAACCATCACGGAATGCGATGATCCCGCTCAGCTCGTCGCCAGTGAAGCATCCCCAGACATGAGAAGTCGGAAAGACGCGCTCGCGATAGAACCAGCGGTCCTCGTCCGGCGTGTGCAGACCGGCGAGCCATGGCATCGCGTGATCGAACGCGATCCGATGGACCTGCGCCGCCGCGCCCATGTCGGTATGCTCAAGCTGCCTGAGCATCAATATTCGATCCCGAGCGCGCTATAGATCCGCCGGTGCACGGCCGGCAGCGTCTCGGTGAGATCTTCGGCAATCAGCCCCGGCCCTGCTTCGCTTGCCGCCTCGCCGTGCATCCACACGCCGATGCTGGCAGCCTCGAACGCCGGCACGCCCTGGGCCAAAAGGCCTGCGATGATGCCGGCGAGCACGTCGCCGGCGCCGGCGGTCGCGAGCCAGGGCGGCGCGTTGGCGGCAATGGTGGCCCGGCCGTCCGGCGCGGCGATCGTGGTGTCCGGGCCCTTCAAGAGCACGATGGCACCGGAACGTTCGGCCGCGGCGCGCACGCGCTCGAGCTTCGAACGCCCGGGTGTCTTGTTGCTGAGGTCGGAAAACAGCCGCGGAAACTCGCCCTCATGTGGCGTCAGCACGACCTTGGCGTCGGGCGCGGACTTGATCGATTCAAACAGCCGCTCGGGATTCGCTGCAAAGCTCGTCAGCGCATCCGCATCGAGCACGACACGGCGCTGCGCCGCGATCACGGTATGAACCATGTCGCAGGTGCGATCACCGACGCCGGCGCCGGGGCCGATCATGCAGGTATTGTATCTGACGTCGCCGAGCAGCTCGGCGAATTCGACCACGGTGTCGACGGGGCGAACCATCACAGCCGTCAGTGCGCTCGCATTGATCACGAGGGCATCGCGCGGCGTTGCGAGCGTCACGAGGCCCGCGCCGGCGCGCAAGGCGCCACGAGCGGCAAGCCGTGCAGCACCGGTCGCGGCGGCATCGCCCGACACCGCCAGCACATGGCCGCGCGCATATTTGTGGCCGTCGATGCGCGGCACTGGGAAGGCAGCGCCCCAGAAATCCGGATCGTTCTCGAAAATCTGCGGCGCGATCTCGTCCAGCACCTGTGCCTCGATACCGATATCGGCGACGCGCACCCGGCCGCAATGCATGCGGCCGGGTAACAAGAGATGCGCGGGCTTCTTGCGGAAGAAGGTGACGGTTTCGGTGGCGTTCACCGCCGCGCCGAGCATTGCCGCGCTGGTGCCGTTGATGCCGCTCGGCAAATCGACGGCGAGCACCGGCGCGCCGTTGGCGTTGATCGCCTCGATCATCGCGCGCGCCTCGCCGTCGACGGGCCGGCTGAGACCCGCGCCGAACAGCGCATCGATGATCAGCGCCGGCTTGCCGATCGCCTGCGGATTGAACGGCAGCACCGGATGCTTCCAGCCGCGCGCGGCCGAAGCCGCATCGCCCTGCAGCTGATCGCGCTCGCACATCAGGATGACCGAGACCTCGCGCCCTTGCGCGGCGAGCTCGGCGGCTGCGACAAAACCGTCACCGCCGTTGTTGCCGGGGCCCGCGACGATCAGGATCGCCCCCTGCTCGACCAGCGCGCCCGCGGCTTCCGCCACCGCCTGCCCCGCGCTCAGCATCAGCTTGAAGCCGGGCGTGCCGGCCGCGATCGAGAGCTGGTCGGCCCGCTGCATTTCGGCGTTGGTCAGAACTTCCATGCCACTTCCCTGGTCCAAACGCCTTTTCAACAGGCATTTCCTGTGCCGCTTCGAAACATCAAACCTTGATCTGCACAGAGATTGAACTGTTTGCCTATTCCGTAGTCTTCGCTATTTTGTGCCAGTTGGCTCCACCATCAGAGATGCTCGTTAATAGGCTGATAACGCTCCAATAATCAGAGCCTTTGCAACTTGGCATAGACCCTGCTTTCGAGGAAGCCGCTTCGGTTCGTCGTGCTCACTGGCTTTATCTGGGTGTGGCCGGCCGTTGTTGCCGGGCTGGTCAGGTCCCGGCATGCCGACGACAAAACTCGTGCGTGAGACAAGCGCATCCTGACGAAGACGTTGCTAATTGATCGAAAGGCCGGGAGGCGCGCAGTGAAGAAAATCGAAGCCATCATCAAGCCGTTCAAGCTCGACGAGGTGAAGGAAGCGCTTCAGGAAGTTGGCCTGCAGGGCATCACCGTGACCGAGGCGAAGGGTTTTGGTCGCCAGAAGGGTCACGCCGAGCTTTACCGCGGCGCAGAATACATCGTCGACTTCCTGCCCAAGGTGAAGATCGAGATCGTGATCGGCGACGACCTGGTGGAACGCGCGATCGACGCGATCCGCCGTGCCGCGCAAACCGGGCGCATCGGCGACGGCAAGATTTTCGTCTCCAATATCGAAGAGGCGATCCGCATCCGAACCGGCGAATCCGGGCTGGACGCTATCTGAGCCGGGTGCTATCCCGCATTTTGCGACACTCTGAAAGAAAAAAGGCTGCTTCGGCGGCCTGATTTCGTTTGTGCGGTTGCGCAAAACTCGCCGAAAGCGAGAACGAATCTGCTCACCTGGAAACCGACCCGCAGAGCCAAAAGGGGTATGCATGAAGACCGCCAAAGACGTCCTGAAAGCAATCAAGGACAACGACGTTAAGTACGTCGACCTGCGCTTCACCGATCCGCGCGGCAAGTGGCAGCACGTGACGTTCGACGTCAGCATGATCGACGAGGACGTATTCGCCGAAGGAACGATGTTCGACGGCTCCTCGATCGCCGGCTGGAAGGCGATCAACGAGTCCGACATGTGCCTGATGCCCGATCCGGTGACCGCGACGATCGACCCGTTCTTCGCCGAGACCACCATGGTCATCACCTGCGACGTGCTCGAGCCGACCACCGGCGAGCCCTACAACCGCGACCCCCGCGGCATCGCCAAAAAGGCGGAAGCCATGGTGAAGTCGATGGGCGTGGGCGACAGCGTGTTCGTCGGTCCCGAAGCCGAATTCTTCGTGTTCGACGACGTGCGCTATTCGGCCAATCCATACAACACCGGCTTCCGGCTCGACTCCTCGGAGCTGCCGATCAACTCCGACACCGAATATGAAGGCGGCAATCTCGGCCACCGCATCCGCACCAAGGGCGGCTACTTCCCGGTGCCCCCGCAGGACTCGGTGCAGGACATGCGCTCCGAAATGCTCGGCGCCATGGCCAAGATGGGCGTCAAGGTCGAGAAGCACCATCACGAAGTCGCTTCCGCCCAGCACGAGCTCGGCATGAAGTTCGACACGCTGACGCTGATGGCCGACCACATGCAGATCTACAAATACTGCATCCACCAGGTCGCGCACATCTACGGCAAGACCGCCACCTTCATGCCGAAGCCGGTCTACGGCGACAACGGCTCGGGCATGCACGTGCACCAGTCGATCTGGAAGGACGGCAAGCCGGTGTTCGCCGGCAACAAATATGCCGACCTGTCGGAGACCTGCCTCCACTATATCGGCGGCATCATCAAGCACGCCAAGGCGATCAACGCCTTTACCAACCCGTCGACCAACTCCTACAAGCGTCTGGTCCCGGGCTATGAGGCCCCCGTGCTGCTCGCCTATTCCGCGCGCAACCGCTCGGCCTCCTGCCGCATCCCCTATACCGCTTCGCCGAAGGCCAAGCGTGTCGAGGTGCGCTTCCCCGATCCGATGGCCAATCCCTATCTCGGCTTCGCCGCGATGCTGATGGCCGGCCTCGACGGCATCAAGAACAAGATCGATCCGGGTCCGGCGATGGACAAGGACCTCTACGATTTGCCGAAGGAAGAGCTGAAGCAGATCCCGACCGTGTGCGGTTCGCTCCGCGAGGCGCTCGAGAACCTCGACAAGGACCGCGGCTTCCTCAAGGCCGGCGGCGTGTTCGACGACGACTTCATCGACGCCTACATCGAGCTGAAGATGACCGAAGTCGCCCGCTTCGAAATGACCCCGCATCCGGTCGAGTTCGAGATGTACTATTCGGGCTAAGTGGCTCGATCGATCACCACATGCGAAAGGCGCCCTTCGGGGCGCCTTTTTGTTTGAGCCATCAACTTTCGTTCTGCATCTGACTCCACTTCGTTCTCAAGGAACGAATCGGAATCGCAAAAATCACCGCGCAGCAATTCTTGCTGATTGGTTTACTGCGTCAGAGATATTGCGAGCGCAGTTCGTCGCTTGCTCACTTGTCCGAAAAGCTCACCTCGATCTGCTCGACGACTGGCCCCCATTTGAGCAGCTTGCCATTGTCAGAGGGTATCCTCTCCGCTGACAAATCTGGCGCGGAATTGTTGTCCTTGCCGAAACGCACGCCTACGCGACAGCCACCCGGCAACTTCCCATCGAGCTTTCCGCCCTTCCAACTCACGACGAAGCCGCTGAAATCCGAGTCAAATCCGTGAACGAGAAACGGTTTGCCGTTGATCTTCTGCACCTCGGCCAATGTCGAGCCGATGGTCACACCGGCCACATTCCAGTGGCTCGCCTTCGCGGAATTGCGCAAGGTGAGGCGCGCGACGCGGCTCATCGTCTCGTCCGCAAAGGCCACCTCGATGCGCCAGTCCACGCTACGCGGCAACAGGACAAGTCCCCGGTAGGTGATGTCCTCCACGCCTGTGGAGAGATTGTCCTCCATCACAGCTTCCTGGCCGTAGCGCTGCATCAGGCTCTTTGCGGAATCGCCGGCCGAAACCGGCGATGAACAGGTGACCGGTCCATCCGACAGCGGCGTGGTTTGGGCGAGCGCAGGAGTTGCGAACAGGACAAGAGCAGCGATGGTCGTGTGGCGGATCATCGGGATGCCATTCACCGCCGCGCAGCCGCCTAAGCCACCGCCTTCTGCTTCGCCACCATCGCCTCGCCAAACGCCTCGAACAGCTTGCGATTGATCGGGTTGCGTTGCGGGTCGTATTCGGCGTGCCATTGCACTCCGAGTGCGAAGGTTGGAGCCTCCGCGATGCGGATCGCCTCGATGGTGCCGTCCTCGGCGGTGCCCTCGATCAGGACGCGTTTGCCGGGATCGAGGATGCCCTGCCCGTGCAGCGAATTGACCCGGATCTTCTCGCAGCCGAGGAGCTTCGCAAAGGCACCGCCCGGCGTGAGGTCGACGTCGTGACGGTCGGCGAACACGACGGTCGGATCGGGATGGATCTCGCCATTCTCGAGCCTGGGCATGCGGTGGTTCATGCGGCCGGGAATTTCGCGGATCTCGGGGTGCAGCGAGCCGCCGAAGGCGACGTTCATCTCCTGCAGACCCCGACAGATGCCGAACAGCGGGATACCACGCGAGACGCAGGCGACCGAAAGCGCCAGCGCGACCTCGTCGCGGTGGATGTCGTAGGGCTCGTGCTTCTCGCAAGGGTCGACGTTGAAGCGGGTCGGATGCACGTTGGCGCGGGCACCCGTCAGCACGATGCCGTCGACGGCATCGAGCAATGCGGCGATGTCGGTGATATCAGGGGAGCCCGCGAACATCATCGGCAAGCCGCCGGAAACCTCGGCCACCGCGCGCAGATTGCGCTCGCCGACCATCTGGACCTGAAATCGATTTTCGACGCGATGGGCGTTCCCGATCACGCCGACGACCGGCTTTCTCATCTTCCGTTCCGACCTCCCGCCGAAAAAGATTCCCAAACATGCCTCCCGGATGGAACAAATTCAACAGAAGGGATCGCGGGACGGCAATGCTATTTTCGCGCAAATCCCAGACGTCGGGGCCCCCGGCAGGGTCCGCGGCGTTGGCTTATGGCTGCCGCCGCGGTCTTCGGGCGTACGGCCCGGCTTGATCCCCGGTCAGATTTCACGAAAGAGTGCGTGCCGCCCGCTCGGAAAAGGACCTGATGTGACCGTCTCCAGAGATGAACAGCCCCAAACCCGCACCGATCTCGCCTGGGCGATCGCGCTTGGCGGCATCGCCGTCGTGCTGTTCACCGCAATGCTGGTCTTCACCTGGTACTTTGCGACCACCCTGTTGCTGATCTTCACCGGCATGCTGCTCGGCGTCGGCCTCAACGCGCTCGCCAATGCGCTCGGCCGCCATGTCCGCTTACCGCATACCCTGCGGCTGGCAATCGTCTGCGTCGCCCTGGCGGTCATGCTCTCCGGCGTCGCCTATCTCGGCGGCGCGACCATTGCGCAGCAGGCTTCGCTGCTCAGCACCACCATCAAGTCGCAGATCTCGCATGTGAGATCGTACCTCGAGAGCCACGGCATCGACACCAGCGTCTTCGACCTCGGCAATGCCACCTCCGCTGCGTCCCCGGCCGATGCGGCGGCGTCGCCGGCGCCGAACCAGAATTCGCGCGGACCGTTGCCGGGCGCGGGCGCACTTGCCTCCAGCGGTGGAGCGATCGTCAGTCAGACCTTCAAGCTGCTGTTCGGCGCGATCAGCGCCGTCGGCAACATTTTCATCGTGTTGTTTCTCGGGCTCGCCTTCGCAGCGCAACCCGGCGTCTATCACGACGGCCTGCTGTTCCTCACTCCGGCCAGGCATCGCATCCGTGCCACCCTGATCGTCGACCGCATCGGCGAGACGCTGGAGCGCTGGCTGATCGCCCAGATGATCGTGATGATCGCGGTCGGCCTCGTCACCTGGATCGGGCTTGCCATCATCGGCATCCCCGGCTCGTTCATCCTGGGGATCCAGGCCGGGCTGCTCGCCTTCATCCCGACCGTCGGCGCCATCATCGCCGGCGTCGTCGTGGTGCTGGCGAGCCTCGCCTCGGGCTGGATCCCGGCGCTATCGGCACTGATCCTGTTCCTCGGCGTGCATGCGATGGAGAGCTATGTGCTGACGCCGCTCCTCCAGCGCCAGGCGCTGGACATCCCGCCGGGGACGCTGTTCGCGTTCCAGATCCTGCTCGGCGTCGTCTTCGGAATCTGGGGCCTCGCGCTGGCGCTGCCCCTCGTCGCCATCGCCAAGGTCATGATCGACCACTTCAAGACGTATGAGGCGCCGCCCCTGGCAGCATGATCCGGACCCGAAGGGCCGCGTTAGCGCAAAGTGCGCAGTGGTTTTCCCTCGCGACATCAGCGGAACGCATTTGCGCGAAGATCATGCTCAAACAACAGAGGCGGAGTGACCTCGATCAGGTCGTCAGCACGGTCTCGGTGTGCTCGACCTCGGGCGGCGAGGCAAAGTACTGGCCGACGAGGCCGCGCCATTCGGTAAAATTCTCGGAGCCGCGGAAATCGACGGTGTGGTTCTCCAGCGTGGCCCACTTGACCATCAGCCGGTAGCGCTGCGGCTTCTCGATCGACTTGTGCAGCTCAAAACCGTGAAAGCCCTTGGAGCGGCCGAAGGCGGCCTTGGCCCTGGCGACGGCGGCCTCAAAATCCTTCTCGCTGCCCGGCTTGACGTCGATTTGCGCGATCTCGGTGATCATCGTTTCCACCCCTTTTGTTTGGTGGCCGTATCTACCGCAGCCGGGGCCAAAGAAAAAGGCGCCGAAACGGCGCCCTGCCCGGCCGAAAATGCGCCGCTCTCAGGCAAATAGCAGCGCGGTGCCGAGGACGATCATCGTGCAACCGATGAACAATGCGACCGGCCAGAAGCTGCGGGCCTGCGTGTAGCGCCCCTGTGCGCGACGCTCGGCGATGAGCGCCGTCTCGTATTCGTCCGCAGTCGAGAACAGACAGGCGAAACCACCGCGTGCCGAGCTCGCTGCGGCTTCGAGCGACATCAGGGCAGCTTGCGGGTTCTGTCGACGGATCGATTCCATGACCGCAATGGTAGGAACCGAATGGTAAACAGACGATTACCGCAAACACAATCCATCTCAGGCGGTCGCCGGCTGCGTCTTTGGTACACCGATCCGCGCGGCGCTCTGGCGGCGCCAGTTCTCCAGCGATAGCGGCAGCTCCTCCGCCGCCTCGACGCGGTTTCGGCCGCCGCGCTTGGCCTGGTAGAGCGCCGTGTCGGCCGAGGCGAGCAGCACCTCGAGCTCGGTGCCGGCGGGGCCGCCCGCAACGCCAATGCTGACGGTGGTGTCGACCGCACCACCATCGACCACCACGCCTGACGTCTCGAAGGCCTCGCGCACGCGCTCGGCGACCAGCACGCCTTCCTCCAGCGCGCAGGGCAGAAGTGCCGCAAATTCCTCACCGCCGATGCGACCCGAAAGGTCCGAGATGCGGAGATTGTTGACGACCACGGCCGAGAACAATTTCAGCATTTCGTCGCCGGCGGGATGGCCGAAGCGGTCGTTGATCGACTTGAAATGGTCGATGTCGAAGATCATCACCGTGACCGGGCGGCCACCCTTGGCCTCGCGCTCGATCATCCGCGCGCAGGCTTCCGAGAAGCCGCGGCGGTTGAGCATGCCGGTCAAGGGATCGGTCGACGCAGCGGTGCGATGCGCGGTGACGGTGCGCTCGGACACCAGCATGAAGATCACGAACACGGTGCCGACGGCGTAGAGCACGAGCTCGACCGCGAATACGGTGACCCAGACGCTCCCGGAGAAGCCGGAATCGTTCGGACGCAGGAAGCTGCCGAGCAGGATCGGCAGCATCAGCACACAGCCGTGCATGACAGGCACGACGAAAGCGGGCCAGCGCCGTTGCAGGCTCTTGCGCCGTTCGACCCAGAGCTCGCTCGCGGTCAGCGCCGCATAGATCGAGACGATGCCGGCGCCGATGAGCATGCGCAGCATCGACGCTGTGGGATCGAGCAGCGTCGCGGCCGCGACCCAGGCGAGCGCGCCGAGCACGAGACCCGGCCAGTTCGGCTTGCGGCCGTGGAAGACGCGCGCCGCGTTCCACACCATGCCGCAGGCGACGAAGCCGACGGCATTGAGCGCGAGGTAAAGATGCTGGCCGAGCTTGTCGCCGGTCGCGGTCCACAGCGCGACGGAAGCCGCGCCGAGCAGATAGGCGGTGCCCCACCATTTCAGCGCGGGGCTGTTCTCCTGCTTGCCGAAAAACACCATCATGGCGCCGAGCAAAGCGGCGATCATCGTGGCGACCAAATAGAGCGTGATGCTATCGAGCGACATCATGTCGGCCCCCTTCTAAACATAGCAGTTACGCGATCGGCACATCCGATTTGCGCGCCCTTCCAGATGCGACGCTATGTCCGGCGAGTTCCATTCAGGTTTTCACGCGGCCCCAAGTTTTCGGGAAACACGCGTTCAATTTGCGCACAAACGAACAACAAAAAAGGCGCTGAAATCAGCGCCTTTTTGCATCTCATTGAAGCCGCTTTCGCGGCGAATGTGACCGAAGCGATTAACGCTTCGAGAACTGGAAGGACCGGCGGGCCTTGGCCTTGCCGTACTTCTTGCGCTCGACCACGCGGGAGTCGCGGGTCAGGAAGCCGCCCTTCTTGAGCACGCTGCGCAGCTCGGGCTCGAAGTAGGTCAGAGCCTTGGAGATGCCGTGACGCACGGCGCCAGCCTGACCGGACAGACCGCCGCCGGCGACGGTGCAGATCACGTCGTACTGGCCGGAACGGGCGGCCACCGAGAACGGCTGCTCGATCATCATGCGCAGCACCGGACGGGCGAAATAGACCTCGACCTCACGCGAGTTGACGGTGACCTTGCCGGCGCCCGGCTTGATCCAGACGCGGGCGACCGCGTCCTTGCGCTTGCCGGTGGCGTAGGCGCGGTTGAACTTGTCGACCTTCTTCTCGTGCTTGGGCGCATCGGGCGCCGCTGCGGTCTTGAGCTGCGAGAGCTGGTCGAGCGACTGGATGGATTCGGCCATGTTATGCGGCCCTCGTGTTCTTGCGGTTCAACTTCGCGATGTCGATCTTCTCGGGCGTCTGGGCCTCGTGCGGATGATCGGCGCCGCCGTAAACACGGAGGTTACCCATCTGGACGCGACCGAGCGGACCACGCGGGATCATGCGCTCGACGGCCTTCTCGAGCACGCGCTCGGGATGCTTGCCCTCGAGGATCTGGCGCGCAGTGCGCTCCTTGACGTGGCCGACGTAACCGGTGTGCTTGTAGTAGGTTTTCTGCTCGCGCTTGCGGCCGGTGAGGACCGCATGCTGGGCGTTGATGATGATGACGTTGTCGCCGCAATCAACGTGCGGGGTGTAGGTCGGGAGGTGCTTGCCGCGCAGACGCATGGCGACGATGGTGGCGAGACGGCCGACGACCAGACCCTTGGCGTCGATCAGCACCCACTTCTTCGTCACCTCAGCCGGCTTTGCCGAAAAGGTTTTCATATCGGAGTTTCCGTGGACGGGAGATATCGGCGCGAACACCGCACCGGACTGGGCGGGTTTCTAGAGAAGAGACGCGCGACGGTCAATGCCCGGCGAATGAAATTAATAAAGCAAAATCAATAACTTAAAATTATGGTGCGATATTACCTGCGAAAAGCTCAAACATTTGGAATGGAATAGGTCGAAGTGACATGGGCAATGGGATCGGGTGAAGTCCCGGACAACAGGTTCACCTCCCCAACCGCAAGGCGCTTGCCAAGCTTGAGCAGCCGGGCCTCCGCCAGCACGTCCTGCCCCGGCTGGCCCTTGCGCAGGAAGTTGATGTTGAGATTGGTGGTCACCGCGAGCCCGATCGGCCCGATCGCCGACAGCAGCACCACGTACATGGCGAAATCGGCGAGTGCCATCAGCGTCGGACCGGACACGGTTCCACCCGGTCGCAGCATCCGTTCGCTATAGTGCTGGCGCAGAAGGCAGGTCTGGCCATCCGCGCTCTCGATCGTGATGTCGTCGCCGCTGAAGGCCTGGGGAAATTCGTCGCGGAGAAACTGCTCGAGCTCCGCCACGCTCATTTTCGCTGTCGCCATGCCGTTCCCCACCCTCGCTTCACGTCCCCTGTTACATTAGGCTATCTGCATCATCCAATCGCAATAATCCAACCGGAAACGCCGCAATGTCCACCCAGGCCGCCCGCGCCCCCTCCCCGCATCAGCCAATTCTGCTGCGCGAAATAGTCGGCCCCATCGCGGTCCTGACCCTCAACCGGCCGGCGGCGCGCAACAGCCTGTCGACGGCGATGATCGCGACCCTGCACGCCGAGCTCGATGACATCGGCAACGACAACGCCGTCCGCGGCGTCGTGATCGCGGCCAATGGTCCCGCCTTCTCGGCCGGGCACGACATGAAGGAACTGACCGCGCGCCGTGCCGACCCCGATCGCGGCCGCGCCTTCTTCGCCGAGACCATGAATGCCTGCAGCGCGATGATGCAGGCGATCGTGCATCTGCCCAAGCCCGTGGTCGCAGCCGTCCAGGGCATCGCGACCGCGGCCGGCTGCCAGCTCGTCGCGAGCTGCGATCTTGCGATTGCATCTGATACGGCGAGTTTCGCCACGCCCGGTGTCGACATCGGCCTTTTCTGCTCGACGCCAATGGTGGCGCTGTCGCGCAACGTGCCACGCAAGCAGGCGATGGAGATGCTGCTGACGGGCGAGCCGGTCCCGGCCGCGCGCGCCCGCGAGATCGGCCTCGTCAATCGCGTGGTCCCCGCCGGTACCGAACGCGACTCCGCGATTGCGCTGGCGCAACAGGTCGCGCTCAAATCGGCCTACACGGTCAAGCTCGGCAAGGAGGCGTTCTACCGCCAGGCCGAGATGAGCCTTGCCGATGCCTATCGCTATGCGGCAGAGGTGATGACCGAGAACATGATGGCCCGCGACGCCGAGGAAGGCATCGGCGCCTTCATCGAGAAGCGCACGCCGACATGGCGGGATGAGTAGTTGTCACACCGTCATTCCGGGCGGCTCGAAGAGCCGACCCGGAATCTCGAGATTCCGGGTTCGATGCTTCGCATCGCCCCGGAATGACGAATGAAGGATCACATGAATCACGACGCCTATCCCGACAATTACATCCGCGGCATCCTCAACAGCGTGAAGTCGATCGCGATGGTCGGCGCCTCGCCGGTCAATGTGCGGCCGAGCTACTTCGCGTTCAAATATCTGGCGCAGCGCGGCTACGACATGATCCCGGTCAATCCCGGCCATGTCGGCAAGGACCTGCTCGGCAAGCCCTTCGTCGCCTCGCTGCGCGACATCGGACGTCCCGTCGACATGATCGACATTTTCCGCAACTCCAGCCACATCATGCCCGTCGTCGAGGAAGCCCTCCTGCTCGATCCGTTGCCGAAGGTGATCTGGATGCAGCTTGGCGCGCGTGACGATGCGGCTGCGGAAAAGGCCGAGGCAGCCGGTATCAAGGTCGTGATGAACCGCTGCCCGAAGATCGAATATGGCCGGTTATCGTCCGAAATCTCCTGGATGGGCGTCAACTCGCGCACGCTCAGCTCCAAGCGCGCACCGGCGCCGACGCAGGGCATGCGTCTATCCCTCGATCGGATGAGTGTCGGCGGCGGCGACACCGCAGCCTCCAATCGCGCAGCCAAAAACAAGAGCGAGCAAAGCTGACGCATTTGCGAAGGATTTGTTTCGCGGACGCGTCAATCGGTAGCATGACCGTTACGATGTGAAGCCGCAGCTTGACGCCGGGCACGGCGCCGATCAGCATGCCGCGCGATTTCAGACCACAAGAACAGGACGCCTCAATGAGCGATCGCCTTCCGGGATTTTCGACCCTCGCCGTGCATGCCGGTGCACAGCCCGATCCAACCACCGGTGCGCGCGCGACTCCGATTTATCAAACGACATCCTTCGTCTTCAACGATGCCGACCACGCCGCCTCGCTGTTCGGCCTGCAGGCGTTCGGCAACATTTATACCCGCATCGGCAACCCGACCAACGCGGTGCTGGAAGAGCGCGTCGCCGCGCTTGAAGGCGGCACCGCCGCGCTTGCGGTGGCCTCTGGCCATGCGGCACAGGTCGTGGTGCTGCAGCAATTGCTGCAGCCCGGCGACGAGTTCATCGCCGCCCGAAAACTCTATGGCGGCTCGATCAACCAGTTCACGCATGCGTTCAAGAGTTTTGGCTGGAACGTGGTGTGGGCCGATCCCGATGACGTCGCAAGCTTCGAGCGCGCGGTGACGCCGCGCACGAAGGCGATCTTCATCGAGTCCATTGCCAATCCCGCCGGCAGCATCACCGACATCGAGGCGATCTCGACGGTAGCGAGCAAGGCCGGCGTGCCGCTGATCGTCGACAATACCCTGGCATCGCCCTATCTGATCCGTCCGATCGACCACGGTGCCGACATCGTGGTGCACTCGCTGACGAAGTTCCTCGGCGGTCACGGCAATTCGCTCGGCGGCATCATCGTCGACGCCGGCACCTTCGATTGGTCGACCGGCGGCAAATATCCGATGCTGTCGGAGCCGCGGCCGGAATATCACGGCATCCGGCTCCAGGAGACCTTTGGCAATTTCGCTTTTGCGATCGCCTGCCGTGTGCTGGGCCTGCGCGACCTCGGACCGGCGCTGTCGCCGTTCAATGCCTTCATGATCCTCACCGGCATCGAGACGCTGCCGCTGCGCATGCAGAAGCACTGCGACAACGCCAAGGCGGTCGCCGAATTCCTCGCCGGCCATCCCGCGGTGGCCTCGGTAAGCTATGCGGGCCTTGCCAGTGACAGGTACAACCAGCTCGCGCGCAAATATGCGCCGAAGGGCGCGGGTGCCGTGTTCACCTTCAGCCTGAAGGGCGGCTATGACGCCGGCGTCAATTTGGTGTCGAAGCTGCAGCTGTTCTCGCACCTCGCCAATGTCGGCGACACCCGCTCGCTCGTCATTCACCCGGCCTCGACCACGCACAGTCAGCTCGACGACGCGGCCAAGGTGAAGTCCGGCGCCGGCCCCGACGTGGTGCGGCTCTCGGTCGGCATCGAGGACAAGGAAGACCTGATCGCGGACCTGGAGCAGGCGCTGAGCGCGTAACTGCTCTCGTTCCGGGGCGGTGCGCAAAACCGCCCCGGAACGACTGCGCCGGTTAACAGTCATTAACCATACGTGCTCCATACATCATCACTGGATCACCTTTGATTCGGAGCCGATGATGCTGCGCTGGATGGTACCTGCCCTTGCGGCAACGCTGACGGTTTCAGCCGCAATTGCCGCCGATCTGCCTGCTCATCCGAAGCGACGGGCCACAGCTCCACCAAAGGTCTATGTCGAGACCGATCCGGATGCGCTGATCTCGCCGGCCGACGGCGTCGGCAGCTACATCAGCAATCTGCCCGGAACGCCGCTGTTGCCGGGCTCGCACACGCTGCCAGGCTATTACGGGCGTCCCTGGGACTACGACTATCAGGGCTCGTATTATGGCGGGAAGCAGGTCGATTATTTCTGGCGCCTGCCCTACTCGTGCGGCATCTATGGATATTGCTGATCGCCGGGCTGAGAGTGATCAGCCGACCGGGACCGCAAGCAATTGCGCCTCAGTCGATTGCCGCGACGCCAGCCGTTCCGCCTGCATCACCGCCAACACCAGCACGACGATCGCAACGGCCTGGTGCGACAGTGCGAGATCGATCGGCACCTGGTTCAGCAGCGTCAGAATGCCGAGCACCGCCTGCAGGCTCACGGCCGCGAGCAGCCACAGCGCACCGCTCGCTGCAGAGCCGGCCCGCGTGCGCACCGCATCGAATGCGTGCAGGGCCGCCAGCGTGAACAGCAAGTAAGCCGCCATGCGGTGCTCGAACTGCACCGTCAGCACATTGTCGAACATGTTGCGCCACCACGGCGTCTCAAACCATAGCCGCTCTGCGGATGGAATGAACGCCCCGTCGATCTGCGGCCAGGTGTTGTAGGCGCGTCCCGCGCGCAGGCCTGCGACCAGCGCACCGAAATAGATCTGAATGAAGGTCACGACCACCAGTATGGCGCTCGTGAGCCGCAATCGCACTGGGACTGCAAGCTGCGGCCGATCAGCAAGCCGTCGCACCGTCCAGACGATGCCGGCAAAGATCAGCAGCGCCAGCACCAGATGCGTGGCCAGCCGATATTGCGACACCTCGACCCGCTCTGAGAGCCCGGATGCCACCATCCACCAGCCAACCGCCCCCTGGAGGCCGCCGAGCGCGAACAGCAGCCACAGCCGCCGCTTCAATTCACCGGACAGACCGCGGCGCCACAGGAAGAACAGGAACGGCAGCAGATAGGCGACGCCGATGAAACGGCCGAGCAGCCGATGGCTCCATTCCCACCAGAAGATCTGCTTGAACTCGGAGAGCGACATCCCGGCGTTGAGCTCGCGATATTGCGGGATCTTCTTGTAGGCCTCGAAGGCATCCGACCATTGCGCCTCCGACATAGGCGGCAGGCTGCCGGTGACCGGCTTCCACTCGACGATCGAGAGACCGGATTCCGTCAGTCGTGTCGCGCCGCCGACCAGCACCATCAGCGCGATCAGGCCGGCCACGGTGATCAGCCACCAGCGCACGGCGCGATGCGGGTTGGTCGGGGCGGAAATCGTCGTCATTTCAGAGGCAAAACCAGGACTTGAAGGCTTGAACCGGACTGCGTGCCCCTTATAGTCCCCCGCTCCCGCAGCGCAAGTTACGCGAAAGCCGCAAGTCCCCGCTATGACGATCTGCACACGCAAGTTCCTCGGCGCCATCCTGCTCCTGATGCTGGCCACCGTCTGGGCGCTGCTCGGCATGGCGGCGGCGCAGATGCCATGGATCGCCGAGTCCGGATGGCGGCAGGCAATCTATTACGTGGTGGTTGGAATGGGCTGGGTGCTGCCGGCAATGCCAATCGTGAGCTGGATGCAGCGGCCTGATCGCGCCAAATCCGGTTCGTAGCCTCTAGCTCGTAGCGCTGCCCGTCGGTTTCACCGGCGCGAAGGCAACTCCCGACACCAGCACCCGCAGCATGCGCAGCGAGCGCACCCTGCCGTCCCAGGAAATCCGCGGCAACGCGCGCAGATTGGTCCGCCCTTCCGAATCCACGATTCCCGGGATCGTCGAGACGGCGCTGACAAAGCCGGCCTCCTCCGCCATCACGACATGGTTGCGTCGAAACGAAGCGCGGTCGCCGAACGGAAACGCCAGATGTCGGATCTCGCGGCGGAACGATGCTTCCGCGACCGCCTTGCCCATCGTCATCTCGCGCAGCGCGGCCGGGTCCTTCATGTTGGCGAGAACGGGATAGTTCACGGTCGCGCTGCCGATCGTCACCCGTGGATCCGCAGCGAGCCTGGCCAGATCCTCCCAGTCCATCGATGCCTCGCGCGAGAGGGCGGCGAGATCGATGCGATAACGTGTGCAGAGATCGGCGATCGCAACCGACAGATCCGCCGGCGAGAGCGAACGCAGCCAGCCCTCGAGATGCGAAAACAATGCCTGCTTCTCGGCGATACCGGTCACGGTGAAGCGCTGTTCCTTGTCGCCCATCATCAGGCTGATCCGGCTCTCGCGCGCGATCACCTGCTCCAGCCCGAGCCACCACGCTTCGCCGACGCCATCGGGAAACGCGGTGGGAACGTAGAGCGTGAACGGCACGGCGTGGCGCGCCAGCACCGGAAAGGCAAAGCTGATGAGGTCCTTGGATGCGCCGTCGAAGGTGAGCGCAACGAAGCGCCGCTTCTCCGGCAGTGTCACGGCGCGCCGGCAGACCTCGTCCATGCCGAGAAAGTCATAGTTCCAGCGCTTGAGGGCGCGAATGGCACGGTCGAGAAATTGTGGCGTGACCTCGTGTTCGCGCAGCGGCTGGAATGCACCGCTCCGGCGAGGACGCACGTGCTGAAGGTGCAGGATCGCGCCTGCACCGCGGCTGCGCAGCAAGGGCTGGCCGCTGAACCATGCCAGTTCGAGCCGCAACCGCTCCAGCCATCTGTCGTCGGATGCCAATATCCCACCTTCGCGCTCGCCGGCAGCCCGTACCGTCGGCCACTGTCATTACCCTTTGTTGACATTTGTTTGCAAAGGTCGGCCACAGGCCGAACTGGGTATTTTTCAGCTTTCTCGACAGGTTTCGCGAATGACCATGGCTGCGGCGATGCAAAGCCCGACGGCAGAATCGCCAGCGCGGTCGAAAGCGAGCCGCATCGCGCATGTCGAGGTCGTCACTGATCTCGGCCAGGCCGAGGCAGTCTGGCGCGCTTTCGAAGAGCCCGGCCATCTTTCCACCCCCTATCAGCGGTTCGATTTATTGAGCCCCTGGCAGCGGCTGGTCGGAAGCCACGAAGGCGCCCGCCCCTTCGTCGTGATCGCCCGTGACACCGAGCACAATCCCCTCACCCTGCTTCCGCTCGCACTGCGCCAAGGCCACGGCGTGCGTACGGCTTGTTTCATGGGCGGCAAGCACACCACGTTCAACATGGGCTTGTGGAATGCCGAGTTCGCGGCACAAGTCGTTGCCGCCGATCTCGATGCGCTGTTTGCACCGCTGCGCGATCAGGTGGACGTCCTCGCTCTGACTCAGCAGCCGAAGCGCTGGCACGATCAGCAGAACCCATTCGCTCTCTTGTCGCAGCAGAGCCCCATTAACGGCTGCCCGCTGCTCGTGATGGAGCCGGGCGGGCCGCCGGCATCCCGGATCACCAATTCGTTCCGCCGCCGGCTGAAGAGCAAGGAGAAGAAGCTCCAGGCGCTCTCCGGTTACCGCTATCACCTTGCCACAACGGAGGCGGACGTTACGCGCCTGCTCGACTGGTTCTTCCGCATCAAGCCGGCAAGGATGGCCGAGCAGAAGCTGCCGAACGTATTTGCCGACCCCGGCGTCGAGCAATTCATCCGCAGCGCCTGCCATGCTCCGCGTGGCGAAGGCCGTGTCATCGACATCCATGCGCTCGAGTGCGACGATGAAGTGATCGCGATCTTCGCCGGCGTCGCCGACGGTCAGCGCTTCTCGATGATGTTCAACACCTACACGCTGTCCGAGCACGCCCGCTATAGCCCGGGCCTGATCCTGATGCGCTACATTATCGACCGCTGCGGCGAGCGCGGCTACCACGCACTCGACCTCGGCATCGGCTCGGACGACTACAAGCGCATGTTCTGCAAGAGCGACGAGGACATTTTCGACAGCTTCGTGCCGCTGACCTCACGCGGCAGGCTCGTTGCGATGGCGATGTCCTCGCTGAACCGCGGCAAGCGCCTGGTGAAGCAGAACCAGATGTTGTTCGACCTGGCGCGCAGGTTGCGGCAGGCGTTCGGGTAGCAGACCCGGCTCTAACTCTATCGCCTGGGAGCCGCCTTCTCTCGGACCTACGCCGCCGCCACGCGCGGCGTCTCAGCGGCATCCGACGTCTGCACCGGCCGGGCCAGCATCGTCACGTCGCTGAAGCCGACGGCTTTGAGCTGCTCGCACATCAGCGTGCGCGCATCGGTATCCATCGAGGCATCGGGAACCACGACGGCGCGGGCATTCGCCGTCAAGAGATCGGCCGGCAGCTCGGAAGCGGTGCCGGCGTCGAGCACCACATAGTCGTAAGCGCGCAACAGGGCGTCGACCGCAAGCGTCACGCGCGGCGACTGCAGCAGGCTGTGGTCGAAGCCGGGACGGCCGGCCATGACCAGATGCAGCCGCGAGAGCTTGTCGCGGGTGATGACCTGCGCAAACGAAGCCTGCCCCTGCATCAATTCGGCAAGGCCCGGCGCCGAAGCGTCGACAGAGACGGCAGCAAAGGTCGGCGAGGATGCGGCGAGATCGATCACCACGACGCGCGCGTCGCGCGCCAGATGCCGGGCCAGCGTCAACGCTGAAAGCGTGATGGCCTCACCCGAGGCGGTACCGAGGACGGTGACCTTTTTCGCGTTGGCCCCGGCTGCCCTCAGGCTCTCGGCCAGCTGCCCGATCTCGGCGAGCGCGCTGACATCGGCATCGGCCGTGATGCCCGGCTGGAGCGGCGCCGGATCCATCTCCGCCTCGTCAACCGCAGGCGCGCGGCGAACCGCCGCGGGCGCGAGCGTGGCGACGGCGCGCGGCGCGGTCTGGCGCAGCAGCTCGCCGGTGACGACGAGACCGGACGACAGCAGCAGCGTCGCCAGCGTCGCGATCAGCACGATCGGCAGCTTCTTCGGATAGGCGGGCATGTTGGAGACGATGGCGCGCGAGATGATGCGACCCTCAGCCGGCGCGGAATCGATACTCTCGCGCGTGCTGGCTTCGCGGTACTTGCCAAGATAGGTCTCGAGCAGGTCGCGCTGCGCCTTGGCTTCTCGCTCCAGCGCGCGAAGCTGCACGTCCTGGCCGTTGGTCGAGGTCGCCTGCCTCTTGAGCTGTTCGAGGCTCGTGGTCAGGCCGTCGACCCGGCCGCCGGCGATCCGCGCATCGTTTTCCAGCGAGCGCGAGATCTTGGCCGCCTCGTCGCGGATCTGATTGTCGAGGTCGCCGAGCTGCGCCTTCAATTCCTTGATGCGCGGATGATTGCCGAGCAGCGTGGACGACTGTTCGGCGAGCTGTGCGCGCAGCGTTACCCGCTGCTCCGACAGGCGCCGCATCAACTCGGAGTTGACGACCTCGGATGCCTCGATCGGCTTGCCGCTCTGAAGCATCTCCTTGATCAGCCGCGCCTTGGATTCCGCATCGGCCTTCAGCGCACGCGCATTGTTGAGCTGGGTGTTGACCTCGCCCATCTGCTGGTTTGACAGCGTCGTATTGTTGGTGCCGACGAAAAGCGACGATTTCGAACGGAAATCTTCGACCTTGGCTTCGGCCTCGGAAACCTTCTTGCGCAGATTTTCGATTTCGCCCGACAGCCACTGACTGGCGTTGCGCGCCTGATCCTGGCGCGCATTCTGTTGGAGCACGAGATAGCCGTCAGCAATCGAGTTGGCGACACGGACGGCAAGCTCGGGATCCTGCGACTGGAACTCGACCACGATGACGCGCGACTTGTCGACGGCGTAAGCCTGGAGGCGATCATAATAAGCGTCAAGCACACGCTCTTCCGGCGTCATCGAGAACGGGTCCCGGCCGATGCCGACCAGCGCTGCGAGCGACTTCAGCGGCGAAATGCCTTGCAGAACCGGATCGAATTCCGGCCGTTCCGCCAGCTTGTTCTTCTTGATGATCTCACGCGCAAGATCGCGCGACAGCACGAGCTGGACCTGGCTGGTGACGGCCTCGGGGTCGAGCGCCTGCCGTTCCTCGGTGCTGCGATCACTGCTCGGGCGCAGGAAGACGTTCTCGCGGCCATCGATCAGGATGCGCGACTCGGATTTGTAGCGCGGGGTGATGAGGTTGACGATGGCGACGGACGCGACGAGCGCCAACACAGTCGGCACGATGATCCAGCCGCGCTTGCGCGCAAGCGCGCCGCCGAGCGCATGGAGGTCGATGTCACCTGATTCGGCTGACGCCGGCTTCGCGGCATCGGGCGCGGGCCTGGCGTCGCCCCCCGGCTTTGCCCCGGGTATGGCCTTCGAAACGGCCCGCTCGACGACGGCCTTGTCCTTGCCGGCACGCCAGAACGCTAAACGCATCGAACACTCCCGCAGGGCAACGCCACTCGTGTACCTCAATGGAGCCGATTACACTCCATTAAGGTTGCCGCTGGGTTAATCGAGACAACTTGCGAGCGACGCACGCAGCCTCGTCACCGTTTGTTAACCACGAGGCCCCTTAATTCATCTTGATATTTCGAGAGCTTTGTTGGCGTCGAGCGCTGGTTTTGATCATGCCCCCCTCTCCTGACCAGCCGCTTCGAATTCTGCATGCGGTGCGCGCGCCGGTCGGCGGTATCTTCCGCCACATCCTGGACCTCGCCAACGGCCAGGTCGATCGCGGTCACCATGTCGGCATTCTCGCCGACAGCCTCACCGGCGGTGAGCGCGCCGAAAAGGCGCTGGCGGAGCTTGCACCGCGCCTGAAGCTCGGCGTGCACCGGCTCGCGATCCGCCGCGAGCCCTCGCCGGATGATTTTCTGGTGTGGCTGCGGATGCAGCGCCTGATCGGCCGACTCAAACCCGACGTCATGCACGGCCACGGCGCCAAAGCCGGGGCCTTCGTCCGCATGCGACGGCGTTCCAACGACAGCATCCGCATCTACACCCCGCATGGCGGCTCGCTGCATTATCCGCTGCACACATTGAAGGGCGAATTTTACGCCCGTCTCGAACGCACGCTAATGGGCTCGACGGATCTGTTCCTGTTCGAGAGCGCCTTTGCCCGCGACACCTACCAGCGCATCGTCGGCACCCCAAAGGGCGTCGTGCATTGCGTCTTCAATGGTGTGACACCGGAGGAGTTCGAGCCTGTTATCATCGCCGATGACGCGACCGATCTCGCCTATGTCGGCGAGTTCAGGCACATCAAGGGCGCAGATCTTCTGGTCGATGCGGTGGCCCGGCTGCATGAGAGCGGCAAGAAGGTCACGCTGACGCTCGGTGGTGATGGCGAGGAGACAGCCACGCTGAAGGCGCAGGTCGAGCGGCTCGGCCTGACGCGCGCGATCCGCTTCATCGGCCACGTCAAGGCGCGCTACGGCTTCTCCAAGGGACGACTGCTGGTCGTCCCCTCGCGCGGCGATTCCATGCCCTATGTCGTGATCGAGGCCGGCGCCGCCGGCATCCCCATGATCGCGGCACGCGTCGGCGGCATTCCCGAGATTTTCGGCAGCGAGAGCCCGGCGCTGTTCACAGCCAGCAACGCCGAAGCCATGGCCGAGGCGATCGCGGCCGCGCTCGACAACCCGCAGGGAACCGCGCAGCGCGCATCCGCCTTGCGCGAGCGCATCTCGGCGCATTTCTCCCAGCAGGCGATGGTCGACGGCGTGCTCGCCGGCTACCGCGACGCATTTGCCAATCATTAACTATTTCTCCGCCTGCTTTAGAGAATCTTCCGATTTGTCCGATACTCCAGGCGACCAGGGGATGCTTTGCCCGGAACGCATTACTGCGTCGCGGGTCTTTGGAATGGACGTGGACGCCCGTGGAAACGCTCAACGCACGCTCGATGCTCGATGCCGCGACCAGCGCCGCGGCCCAGGCGACTGACCAGTCCTTTGTCGAACGCCGCCGTCGCCTCACTCCGGCCGCGCTCGAAGTCGTCAACCAGAAAGTTGCCCGCGCCTATTCGCCGATCGTGATCGCCGGCGCCGTGCGCGCCCTCGATTTCGCGCTGCTGAGCTTCGTCGGCGTCGCGCTCTATGTCGGCTATGTCATGCCGATGTCCGGCTTCAGCTGGGCTTATCCTGCCGAGATCGTCGCCGTCGCGGTCGCTGCCGTGGTCTGTTTTCAGGCGGCCGACATCTACCAGGTTCAGCTTTTCCGCGGTCAGCTTCGTCAGATGACGCGGATGATCTCGTCCTGGTCGTTCGTCTTCCTGATGTTCATCGGCATCTCTTTCTTTGCCAAGTTCGGCAGCGAGCTGTCGCGGCTGTGGCTTGCCGCCTTCTACTTCCTCGGCCTTGCCGCGCTGATTGCGGAGCGTCTCGTCCTGCGCTCGCTGGTGCGCAGCTGGGCGCGCCAGGGCCGGCTTGACCGCCGCACCATCATCGTCGGCTCCGACCGCAACGGCGAGGAGCTGGTCGAGGCGTTGAAGGCGCAGGCGGATTCCGACATCCACGTGCTCGGCGTGTTCGACGACCGCAATGACAGCCGCGCGCTCGACACCTGCGCCGGCGCGCGCAAGCTCGGCAAGGTCGACGACATCGTCGAATTCGCCCGCCGCACCCGGGTCGATCTCGTGCTGTTCGCGCTGCCGATCTCGGCCGAGACGCGCATCCTGGAGATGCTGAAAAAGCTCTGGGTGCTGCCGGTCGACATCCGCCTCTCGGCGCACACCAACAAGCTGCGCTTCCGTCCCCGCTCCTATTCCTATCTCGGCGAGGTGCCGACGCTCGACGTGTTCGAAGCGCCGATCACCGACTGGGATCTGGTCATGAAATGGCTGTTCGACCGCCTCGTCGGCGGCCTGGCATTGCTTGCGGCGCTTCCGGTGATGGCGCTGGTGGCGCTCGCGGTCAGGCTCGACAGCCCCGGCCCGGTCCTGTTCCGCCAGAAGCGGTTCGGCTTCAACAATGAGCGCATCGACGTCTACAAATTCCGCTCGATGTATCACCACCAGGCCGACCCGACGGCGTCGAAGGTCGTGACCAAGAACGATCCGCGCGTCACCCGCGTCGGCCGCTTCATCCGCAAGACCAGCCTCGACGAGCTGCCGCAGCTTTTCAACGTGGTGTTGTCCGGCAATCTCTCCCTGGTCGGCCCGCGCCCGCACGCGGTGCAGGGCAAGCTCCAGAGCCGCCTGTTCGACGAGGCCGTCGACGGCTATTTCGCGCGCCACCGCGTCAAGCCCGGCATCACCGGCTGGGCCCAGATCAACGGCTGGCGCGGCGAGATCGACAATGAAGAGAAGATCCAGAAGCGCGTCGAGTTCGACCTCTACTACATCGAGAACTGGTCGGTGCTGTTCGATCTCTTCATTCTCCTGAAGACGCCGATCTCGCTGCTGACCAAGAACGAGAACGCGTATTGAGCTGTGGTCATGCCCCGGAAAGGCCGGGTCCATGACAGAGTGTTTGTGGCGTACCGATAGCGTGAGTGCCTGATGGCGTATGCGGCGACAGCCGGGGAAATGACCGCAGCCGCACCGGCTGCGCCCGGCGTGCTGGCCCTTCAGCGCGCGCTGGTGTGGCTGGTCGGCGCGTCCGGCGCGATCGTCTTCATCGAGCCGAGCCCCTACGAGATCGCGACGCTGCTCGCCACCGTGACGTTCTTCGCGACAGGCCTGCGGCTCAGGCTCGTGCTGATGCCGCTGGTGCTGGCCCTGGTCCTGCTCAATTTCGGCTACACCATCAGCGCGATCCCGCTGTATGCACAGTCCGAGGTCGTGAGCTGGATCGCGACCTCCTGGTACATGGCCGTGACCGTGGTTTTCTTCGCCATGGTCACCTCGGAGGACACGGCCGCGCGGCTGGACATGCTGCGCCGCGGCCTTGTGGTCGGCGCCATGATCGCATCACTCTCGGCCATATCAGGCTATTTCAACCTCGTTCCCGGCGGCCACGATCTGCTGACGCTCTACGAGCGCGCACGCGGCACGTTCAAGGACCCGAACGTGCTCGGCGCCTTCCTGATCCTGCCGGCACTGTTTGCGCTCCAGAGCGTCGTCTCGGACAAACTGCTCAAGGCGTCTCGCAATGTCATCGCCTTCGGCATCATGTCGCTGGCGATCCTGCTCGCCTTCTCCCGCGCCGCGTGGGGCGGACTGCTCCTGACCTCGGCTTTCATGCTGGCGCTGATGGTGCTGACCAGCCGCACCAATGCGCAGCGCTCGCGCATCATCATCATGGCCATCGTCGCGGTGGTGCTGGGCCTTGCGCTGATCGCGGTGCTGCTGTCATTCGATTCCATCGCCGAGATGTTCAAGCAGCGCGCAAGCTTCGACCAGAGCTATGACGAGGGCCGCTTCGGCCGTTTCGGCCGGCACATCCTGGGTGCGGAAATGGCGCTCGACCTGCCATTCGGCATCGGCCCGCTGCAATTCCACCGCTTCTTCCCCGAAGACACCCACAATTCCTACTTGAACGCCTTCATGTCCGGCGGCTGGCTCTCCGGCGTGTGCTATCCCGCGCTGGTCTTCACCACCGTGATCACGGGCTTCCGTCACATCTTCGTCCGCGTGCCCTGGCAGCGCGCTTATCTGGCAGTGTTCTCGGCCTTCGTCGGCACCGTTGGCGAGAGCTTCGTGATCGACACCGACCACTGGCGCCACTTCTGGATGATGCTGGGCGCGATGTGGGGCATGATCGCGGCCGCACAGGCCTACAAGACTAACGACGCTTCTTCAGCTTGAGGTCGGGCCGCTTCTCCGGCGGTGTGTCGAGCAGCCCCTTCAGCGTCGCGGTCGCAGCAAGGATGCTCTTGTAGCCCTCATTGGCGAAGCGCAGCAGCAGGCGCAGCTCCTCATCGGTATAGGTGCTGAAGACCTTCTCCATCGCCTGCTGCATCGGCACGTAGAGCTGGCCGATCTTCATGGCGGCCTCCGGCACGACGGCGATGAAGACCTTGCGGCGATCGGTCTCGTCCCGCTCGCGGCGCACGAGCCCGGCTTTCTCGAGCCGGTCGACCACCCCTGTGATGGCGCCCGTCGTGAGCCCCGTGACCTCGGCAAGCCGGCCCGCGGTCACGCGTCCCTCGAGATAGAGGATGTCCATGCATTCGAGATCGGAATTGGCAATTCCAGCCACGTTCGCGACGGTTTGTCCGTAGAGCACGCCCTGCGCGGAGGACCGGCGCATCGACTCTTCCAGTTCACCCAATAACGCAATGCGCGCTTTCGTCCTTGACAAGCTCGGCCCCATATCTTAGTCGATATATATCTTAGTAACTAAGAGATTTACCGACCTTAATTCCTCCTAGCACCACGGAAACGTCGGGAGCAAGCCAATGTCTCATCGTCCCCGCAAGGCCCTGATCATCGGCGCCGGCATCGCCGGGCCCGTCGCCGCGATCCTGCTGCGCCGCGCCGGCATCGAATCGGCAATCTACGAAGCCTGGCCCTACTCCAAGGGCATCGGCGGCGGCCTCCAGATCGCGCCGAACGGCATGCATGTCATGGACGAGATCGGGCTCGCCGGCGAGCTGATCAGCCGCGGCTCGATCGCGGAATCGTTCGACTTCTACTCGCAAGAAGGCCGACGGCTCGGCTCGATCAATCGCGACATGGCGCGACGCTTTGGCCAGCCCGCGGTCAATGTCTGCCGCGGCACGCTGAACGAGATGTTGGTCGACAAGGCCTGGTGCGCCTGCGTCTCGCTGTATTTCGACAAGCGCCTGATCAAGATCGAGGACCGCGGCGATCAGCCTATTATCGCCTATTTCGCCGACGGCACCACCGCCGAGGGCGATTTCCTGATCGGCGCGGACGGCGTGCATTCGGTTACGCGGCGTCAGGTGGTGCCGGATGGGCCAAAGCCCTTCAACACCGGCCTGATCGGGTTCGGCGGCTTCGTGCCCCACGCAGTCCTCAATGGCCGGGCGACCGGCTGGAATGTCGAGACAACGTTCGGGCAGAGCGGCTTTTTCGGCTACGGCTATTGCAGCCCGGACCCGAAGGACGGCGCGATGTGGTGGAGCACGCAACCGGCGCACGGCATGGATGCCGCCATGTTCCGTGCCCTCGACCAGCAGACGCTGAAGCAGCATCTGCGCGGCTTTCATCACGGTTGGCACGATCCGATCCCCGCTATCATCGAGGCGGCCGAGAACATCGTCGTCACCGACACGCTCGACGTCGCGACCCTGCCGACCTGGTCGCGCAAGCGCTCACTGCTGATCGGCGATGCCGCGCATGCGACCAGCCCCCATGCCGGCCAGGGCGCCTCGCTCGCACTCGAAGATGCAATGCGGCTCGCCCGCCTGATGCAAGTGAGGCAGGAGCTCGGCGCCACCTTCCAGGCCTTCGAGGCCGAGCGCCGTCCCCGCGCCGAGAAGATCGTCGCCCTCGCCCGCCGCAACGGCAACAACAAGCGCGAACTCAGCGCCGCCGGCGCGTTCATTCGCAATCAGATGATCAAATGGCTCTTGCCGCTGGGCGCAAAGAGCATGGATTTCATGTACGCGTATGATGCGAGGGCGGCGTAACTTTCTCTCCCCCTCTCTCGCAAGCGCAGCGAGGCGAAGAAAGCGCCTAGCCCTCCACCTCAAACCTCAGCCCGGCATGATCGATCAACCGCTTGATCAGTTTGTGCTGCATCGCTGCGCCCGGCGTCCACAGACCAGCCGGAACATCGGGCGTATCGCGCAGCAAGCAGATCGCACATTCGGAGATCATCTTGGCCGTTGACGCATAGCCGGGATCGAGATCGCCCTTCACTGCTGCGCGAACCTGACGGCCGTCGGGTGCGATCGCGACATAGAGCAGATCGTAACGACCGTTCTCGCGCTCTTCCTTCGACGGCCCTTCGCCGGGTCGAAGTGCCTTGGGGCCGGTCTTTTCGCTGTTGGTCGCCATGACAAGTCTGGCGTTGGCCTGCCCTACGTCGCCCGGCCCCGTCAGCACCATCTCGTCATAGACGAAATCCGGGCCATAAGGGAATCCCATCAGCATGTTGGAGCGATGGACATTGCGTGTGTTCAGCGTCGCCATCGCGAACGGGGCCGACCATGATTGCAGGTCTTCCTCGAAAACAGGCTTGTTTCCGCGCGGCTGTTTCGGCCCTTCGAAGCCCGGCGTGAGGGCAAAGGGATCCTTGAGGATCGACACCAGGCTGAGATCCTGCGCCACCGCTTCGAAGGTGACCCGCGCGCTCGCCGAGGTGCCGCCCGAGAACTTCCAGCTGAGGTCGCGGACGCGGCCCTTGACGCGGGGAGCCGGCGCGCCGAACACGCGGCGAGCTTCCTCCTGCACGAAGAACGCACCGAGCTCGAACGGCATGGAATCGAAGCCGCAGGAGAACATGATGCGCGCGCCGCTCGCCTTGGCGTCCGCCTCATGCCTTTCGATCATCTGCTTCAGCCAGATCGGCTCGCCGCAGAGATCCATGTAGTCGGTGCCATCGGCGACGCAGGCGGCGAGCAGATCAGACCCGTAAAGCTGATATGGACCGACCGTGGTGACGACCAGCTTGGCTTGAGCAACCATCGCCCGCAGCGACGCCGGATCGGCGGCGTCCGCAACGATGAGAGGTGTATCGGCGGGTGCGCCGATCGCCTCGCGAACGGACGCAAGCCTGTCTCTGCTGCGTCCCGCCAGCGCCCATGTCGGCGCCCCGTCACCAACGTAGTTCGCAGCGAGATATTCGGCGACGAGCTGGCCGGTGTATCCGGTTGCGCCGTAGACGACGATGTCGAACTTCGAGATCACGGACCTCACGCTTCCACGTCGAACGTCAATCCCGCATTGTCCCGCAGCCGCTTGATCAGCTTGTGCTGCATCGCTGCGCCCGGAGTCCAGAAGCCGGCAGCGACATCGGTCGTGTCGCGCAGCATGCAGATCGCGCATTCGGAGATCATCTTCGAGGTCGAGCCGTAGCCGGGATCGCGGTCGCCGGTGACGCCGGCGCGAACCATGCGGCCATCGGGCGCGATCGCGACATAGAGCAAGTTGAAGAGCCCGTTCTCGCGCTCCTCCTTAGACGGCCCCTCGCCCGGCTTCGGGGCGCTTGGGCCGGTCTTCTCCGCATTCGCCGCCATCACGCGCTTGGCGTTGGCCTCGCCCTTCTCCCCGGGACCGGTCAGAACCATCTCGTCATAGACGAAGTCCTGGCCGTAGGGAAAGCCCATCAGCATGTTGGCGCGATGAACGTTGCGGGTGTTGATCAGCGCCATCATGAACGGCGCGGCCCAGGAATTCAGATCCTCCTCGATCAGCGGCTTGTTACCCCTCGGCTGCTTCGGACCGGTAAAGCCCGGCGTCAGCGCGAACGGATCGTTCAGGATCGCGACGAGGCTGATGTCCTTGGCAACCGCGTCGAAGGTTGCCTTGGCGCTCGCTGCGGTGCCGCCCGAAAGCGTGCCGCGCATATCACGCACGCGGCCCTTCACCCGCGCAGCCGGTGCGCCGAACACGCGCTTGGCCTCTTCCTGCACAAAGAACGTGCCGAGCTCGAACGGCACGGAGTCAAAGCCGCAAGAGAATACGATGCGCGCGCCGCTATCCTTTGCGCCAGCCTCATACTTGTCGATCATTTGCCGCATCCAGATCGGCTCGCCGCAAAGATCGAAATAATCGGTGCCGGTCGCAACGCAGGCCGCCAGCAGTTCCTCTCCGTAGAGCTGATACGGACCGACCGTCGTGATGATCGACATGGTCTGCTCCGCCATCGCCTTCAGCGAGGCGGCGTCGGACGCATCGGCAACGATGAGCGGCGTGTCCGCCGGCGCGCCGATCGCATCGCGCACGGATTTGAGCTTGTCGAGGCTGCGGCCCGCCATCGCCCATTTGAGCTGCTTGTCGTGCTTGTAGTGTGCCGCCAGATATTCGGCAACGAGTTGGCCGGTGAAACCGGTCGCGCCGTAGACGACGATGTCGAATTTCGCAGAGCTCATGACTGGCCTTTACTTCTTCGCGTAACTCACGCCCATGCCGGCACGGACGTCGCTTTGAATCCCGTAGGGCGGGATCGGATAGCGCAGACCGTTCTTGGCCAGCGCCTTCATGCCCTCAATTGCCTTGGCGAGATGATGCGGCTTGAGCGCCATCAGCATTTCCTCGTCCGGCACGCCGCCATAGCGCCGTTCGGCATAGCATGGCAAGGACAGGCTGGGCTCGCCTGATTTCAGCGCGCGCCCCCAGGAATCCGCGCAAGCGGTCTCCCCGACCACGCCCCATTCGAATTTCTTGTAGCCGGTATATTGCAGCCCGTTGATCAGGATGATCATCTGTCCCGGTGTCGCGTAGACGAGGCAGATATCGGGAGGGTCAAGCCTGCCGCTCGCAAGCGGGCTCACGGCCAGCGCCTGATACTGGCCGAACGGAACCACGTCCAGTGCCTCCTGGCGCTTGCGTGCATCCTCGGCGGTGCCATGCCAGACCCCGACATAGTTTTCGCCCGCGAGCCATTTCTCGTCGTGGGGGCTAAGGCCAATCACCGCGCGGCACTGCGCGCCGACGAGGTCGTCGCCGGTGATGCCGACGGTCCACCCCAGACGGGAAGCCATGCTGACGATCTGGTCGGTGGTATGGATGGCGTTCGGTCGCCGGATCTTCGGGATCGCCTCCATGTCTTCGGCGCGCGCGAACAGCTTCATGCCGATGACCGTGGTCTTCAGCCGCAGCAGATTGTTGAGATCGGCGACGAGGCCGGCAAGGTCGATTGTCTCCGCACTCTGCTGCATGGCGTCCTCCGCGCCGGCGATCATGCGCCGATCATCTTGGTGATTGTTTCTCGTCCTTGCGGGACTTCTAGTCCTTGGCGGGACTTCTTCTAGTCCTTGGCGGGGCCTGGAAGCAAATCGCTGGTCCGGCCCGCCAGGCGATAAGCCACGAGGCCGATCCATTCGCGCACGGCGACATCCGTTCGGCCGAGCCCATCCAGACTCATATTGGTGAACGTGAAGAGATCCGCGCGCCCACCCATGCGCCAGTCCACGGGATAGGCCTCGACGTCGAAACCCGCCTTGCGGAAGATTCCCATCGAGCGCGGCATGTGGAAAGCCGACGTGACCAGCAGCCATCGCTCGCCCGGCTTGGGCGACACAAGTTGCTTCGTGAACATCGCATTCTCGTATGTGTTCCGCGACTCCCGTTCCAGGATCAGGCGATCCTTGCGGACACCCGAATTCTCCAGGATCGGCGCGGAATAATCGGCCTCCTTGGCGTTATCAGAGACCAGGTTCGCCGAGCCGCCAGTAAAGACGACGCGCGCATTCGGATATTTTCGCGCGAGCTCCGCGGTTGCGAACAGCCGATCGGCCGCGTGTGGCACGACAGGCGTGTTGTGCGCCGCCGACAGATCGGTATCGACGGAGCCACCCAGCACGACGATGCCGTCGGGCGCACCACGCGACGGATCCCACGGGGGAAATCGCGACTCCAGCGGATAGAGCAAGAGTTCGCCCAGCGGCGAAAAGGCGGCGAGCGCGAGCAGCACCAGCGTGGTCGCGGCCAGCTTCCGGCCAAGCCCGGCAAAGCGCGTTGCCATCAGCAAGACCGAAATGATCCCGAGTTCGACCAGAAGATTGACCGGCAGCACCGCGGCGCCAAGTGTCTTGGAAAGAATGAAGAACAGGACAGACCTCGCTGAAAATCATCGTACATGAGCGGGGTTGACCTGCCCGCCTATCTTCAGAAATCTTCTTGGAAGAGGATCGATTGCCGGGTCAAGCCCGGGCGTAGCAAGATCCGATGAAACCGGACGGACACTGCAAATGACCCACCATCACCTGCATTCAAGCCCCGAGACCTGCCATTGGGGCTTCTTCGAAGCCGCGCTCAAGCCCGTGCTCACCATCGCCAGCGGCGATGAAGTGACTGTCGATACCATCAGCGGCGGCCCTGACATGCTGCCCGACCGCAGCAAGTTTCACATTCCGCCCGAATTGTTCGAGGTTCATGCCAAAAACGAGCGCATGCTGCCCGGCCACATCCTGACGGGCCCGGTCGCCGTCGACGGCGCCGAACCTGGCGACGTACTCCAGGTCGATATCATCGACATCCGACTTCGGCAGGATTGGGGCTGGAATCTGATCAAGCCGCTGTCGGGCACCCTGCCTGACGATTTCCACGAAACGCGCCTCCTCAACATCCCGCTGGATCGGGCGCGGATGGTCGGCCGGATGCCCTGGGGCCTCGACCTGCCGCTCAAGCCCTTCTTCGGCGTGATGGGCGTCTCGCCGCCAGCGGCCTGGGGGCGCATTACCTCGCTCGTTCCGCGCGCGATGGGCGGCAATCTCGACAACAAGGAGCTCGGCGCCGGCGCGACACTCTATCTGCCGGTGTTCGTCCCGGGCGCGATGTTCTCTTGCGGCGACGGCCATGGCGCGCAGGGCGACGGCGAGGTCTGCGTCACCGCGATCGAAACCGCGCTCCAGGGCCGCTTCCGCCTGACGCTGCGCAAGGATTTGCGTTTCGCCTATCCCCGCGCTGAGACGCCGACGCACTACATGACCATGGCGATGGACCCCGATCTCGACCAATGCGCGGTGCGGGCGCTGCGCGACATGATCGTGCTGCTCGGCGAGATCAGAGGCCTGTCGCGCGAGGATGCCTATATGCTGTGCAGCCTCGCGGCCGATTTGCGGGTGACCCAGACCGTCAACGGCTCCAAGGGCATTCATTGCATGATCGAAAAGACGATCGTGCACGGCTAAGCCGGGCCCATACCTCCTAAGCGCTGACGCCACGCCGCTGCCCGGCATTTCGCGCGGCGCGCCGGCACGTGCCAATTTTTCGCAGCGATTCCAATGCGCTCTGCCACCGCAAAACCCCGGATTTGACTTCCTGCCCCGAACCTAAATAGAGTCTTAATCGTTACTTTTATGTACCTGAGTAAGAGGCTAGCGTTCGGGCCATGGCCACCGAAAAAGCCGAGACTGACCGCATTCCCGTAACCTTGGCGCTCTCGACCATCACCTATCTCGAAAAACTGGTGAGACAGGGCACCCACGGCACCAGCGTTCCCGGCGTCGCACGTACCTTGATCGAGGAAGGTATCCGTCTCGCCATCAAGGACGGACTTTTGTCGATTCGCGACAATGGCAGGACGTGAGCACCGAGCGAGAAGCGGGCGGATCTCGAGCTGCTGATGGCCAGATGTCGCAACCTGGGACCGTTACAAATGCCTATTCTCTCTCCGACCTGGACCAACGAACGAATTGAACTTCTGAAACAGCACTTCGCCGCAGGCCTGTCCTGCCGCGAGATTGCCGCCGACATTGGCGTCAGCCGCAACGCCGTGATCGGCAAGCTGTCGCGATTGAATCTCACCCGCGGCCGCTCGGTCGACGAGCGCAGGCTCCAAGATCGAAATCTGAACAGGGTTTCCCCCCCGCGCGCGCCAAAAGCGGTGCCCCGGCTGCAATTTGAAATGCTCGCCACGATCTACGGCGAAGTGGACGCGCCCGTGGTGACCGGCCCGATCGACCAAGCCAATCGCTGCTCGCTGCTGGAGCTCGATGAAAACCGCTGCCGCTGGCCGATCTCGACGCCGGGCGCGGAGGATTTTTGCTTCTGCGGCAATGCCGCGCACGATGGCCAGCCCTATTGCGCCGGCCACAGCCGCCTCGCATATCGGCCGAACTCCCGCGCGCGAGTCATGCGCGGCTGAAGCCGCGCGCCTCCCCACAACGAAAAACCTCCGGCAGGGCACTACCGGAGGTTTCTGGAGGCTTAGCGTGAAGCTAAGAGCCGTGACTTTTCGAAACCGGCTGAGCAGCTATATAGCTGATCAACTCAGGTAAGTAAATAAGATTGATGGCGATCGAATTGCATAGCTCGTCTTCGTCGCCCGCGTAGGAGATTTCTGATTCAGGGAATCAGCGTTTCTCCAGAAAAAAGCCCCGGCGGTTGCCCGCCGAGGTTCTCCGATCGATTGACGCGATCGATGATCAGAAGTTGCGCTGAGCGCGCAGCATCATGGTGACCGAGTTCTGGTCCTTCAGCTCGTACACAGCGCCCGGCTTGGCGGCGGTGGAAACCGCCGGAGCAGTGATGGCGCCAGAGTACTTCTGGTCCAGGCGCGACCAGCTCACGTCAGCGGTGAACGCCAGGTTCTTGACCGGGGTCCACACGGTGTTGACACCGAGGACGCCGAAGTTGAAGTCCGGGTTACAGGTCGAACCGGCCACGGCGATCGTCGCGAAGTTGGCGCAGATCAGGGTCTTGCCCGTCGAGCCGTAGCTCAGCGAAGCGTAACCACCGTAGATGGCGCTCGCCCAGTTCGGGCTCCAGTTGTGGGTGTAGCCACCGCGGACGCCCCAGGTCTTGACGGTATCGATGCCGTTGCCGCCACCGAAGACGCCGTCAGCAAGACCGGCGAAGCCGACACTCTGGTACGCCGAGCTGCTACCGCTGTACATGAAGAAGCTCTGCGGGAACAGGCTCTGGAAGTTGTAGCGGGTCGCACCATCCGTGTAGACGGCCTGCAGGTTGATCGAGTCACCCGCGCCGGTCGGGATGTTCTTGATCGACAACGAACCCTGGACTGCCCAACCCCACTTGTCCGACGGATGACCGGTGGCTTCGGTCGTACCGAAGTAGCCAGGATGGAGGTCATGCGCCGCAACCGAGATCTGGGCCAGACCCCAAGCCTGGTCAACGCGGACCGCGCCGGTGATATCGGGGACGCGCGTTCCACCCCAAGCCTGGACGCCGTAGTTGCCCTGAATGAGCGCGGCAGCAGCGTTCGCAGCCGCAGACGTCGTCACGATGGCACCTGCGCCGTTAACGGAGCTGGACGCCGTGAAGCCGGTGACGTTCCACAGGTTCGACTGGCCGTTCGACGCCGTCGTCTCCTCTTCCAACGCGATCGAACCCGTGATGCCCTGGCCGAAGTCAGCAGTATAGGCAAACTGGTTGATACCGTTGGTGTGATTGCTGCCGCCCGGAATGGTATCGGGACCGCCAGCTGGATAGCTCTGCCACGGAGCGTCGAAGATCGAGACCGTGCGGCCCATGGTGAAGCCGGCGAACTGGATGAACGCGTGGTAGAGACCGAGCGAAGGCGCACTGGAGGTGACCGACGCCGGGCTGCTGCCGGTGACGTCTGCCGTATTGTAGGTGAACGTCATGTCAGCATAGGTGCGGACAACGCCGTATTCCGTGGCCGTGCGCGTATCGATGTTGAGGTCGAGACGAGCGCGGCTGTAATAGTAGTTGGTCAGACGGTTGTTCGACCCACCGTTCACAGAGCTCGCGCTCTGATTGAAACCATAGTCGCCGGCGCCGCCGAGAATCGCGTCCGCACGGATGTAGCCACCCAGCTTGATACAGGTGTCGGTGCCCGGCATGTAGTAGAAACCAGCTCCGTACAGGGAGCAGATCTTCACGTATTCGACCGCCTTCGCCTTGACCGGAAGATCAGCCGCCTGAGCTCCACCGACGGCGATCAGACCCGCCGCAGTGCCGAGCAAAAGGCTCTTCACCACTTTCATTGAAAACCTCCAAGTTGTTCATTTTACGGAGACCGGACCGTAAGGCCCCCCAGATCCCCGTCTCTTCATCAAATCCGCTCGGCCGCTTCGCGTTTTCGGACACACCCGCTTGAGACGCGAGGGACGTGAGCGAACCACCTGCAACGGGACGATCGAGAACCCCCCACCGTCACGGACCAATATGCCTGCGCCGTTCCGTTAATCAAAATAGTTTATTAGATCAGCTTTGTGGTTTCACTAACCCTGTGTCTGCGGAGCAACACTGCCCCCGGAGCGCCCCAAAAGCTGACCGGATCATATTTGTAATTTCCGTGACACAATTACCCTGCTCTGCACTTGCGTCAGGGCAGACTTGCGTGGACTATGCCCGCCACAAACACTGGCCAGAATGAATCAGCTTCCGGGAGTGACGCTGTGTCAGCGACGAGGAAAGAAGGGGCGCGCCTCCGCCCCGCCGGCAATCTCGATATCATCAGGCGGTTTACCTGGGAGATATCGTCGATCAACATGTATCTGGAGGAGCTGCGTCAGTTCTGGGCCAGGACGCTCGGCATCAGCGGGCCGCAATGGCTGATCCTGATGGCGATTTCCGACCTCGACAAGGATGATGGCGTGCCCATCAACGTGGTCTCCAAGCTGCTTCACGTCGACCCGTCCTTCGTCACCACCCAGTCCAAGCTGCTGGAGAAGAAAGGCCTGTTGCGCCGCCGCCCCTCACCGACCGATGCCCGCGTGGTGCGACTGTCGCTCGTCGAGAAGACGCAGAAGCACATCGCGAGCCTCAACGAGCAGTACAAGACGATTCGCGAATTCGTTTTCCAGGAGTTCGACGAGAACGAGCTGGCAGAGTTCACCACCAAGCTCGCGACGCTGAAAAACCGGCTGGAAAAGGCCTGCGTCAGGGTCTCGCTCGACTTCTGAGGCGCAGCTCCGCTTCTCGGCCCGGCGGCCGCACTCAGATCCGCTTGCTGGCGGCGCCGAGCTGCGATTCGAGCCAGTCGAAGATGTATTCGTTGGCAAGGCTCGGATTGTCGGCATGCGCCTGCGCCGCGCCGGTTTCCGCTGCGGTGAACACCTTCAGCACGATGTCCGAGCTGCCCAGCCGGGATTTCTGCACGATCTGTTGCGCCCGGTCGGCCTCGAGCCACCCCTCCTCACCCAGCGTGATCAGCACCGGGCATTCGGCGCTCGATGCCATCAGGGGAGCATGCGGTACCGGGACAATGCTGAGATCCTTCATGGCGAAACGGCTGGCGAAAAACGACCGCTCGTGCAGATCCCACAGACCGCCATCGCAGACGGCCGCAGCAAACCGCGGCTCCTGCAACACCGCGCGGGCAACGAAAGATGAGCCCCACCCATCGGCCACGATCGCAACACGATCAAAATCGACGTCGCTGCGCAGCTCCAGGTAGTCCATGACGCTGGCGATCGAGCTCTCGATATCCCGACGCTGCAACAGCACGTCCATGTAGTCGTCACGCTCGTCGCCGAACAGATCGAGCGCCAGCATCGCAAATCCGCGCTCACGCGCATGCGGAGCGAGCTTGACCAGGAATTCTTCTTTGCGATGTCCGGGCTCGCCGATGCAGATCACGGTCGGAGCGCGACCGTTCGTCGCAGGTGCAGGCAGGAAGTAGCCCTGCAGCGAGTGTCCTTCGACCCACGGGATCGTCACGACCTCGCCGGCCGGGCCGCGCGCTTTGAGGAAACGGCGGGCGCATTCCTGCATCGCCAGCACGGCGACCCAGCGGCGCTCGTCGGCGGAATCGAGCGGCATTGCGGCCGCACTGTAGTAATTCATCGCGCGCAGCCAGTTGCGCTGTGCAGTGACCATATGGCCTTCCGCGAAAGCCGCCTCGGCGCGCTGCCGATTGGCCTGCGCCAGCTTCTTCCACTCGCGATGCCAGGACTGCTCATCGCCGCGCTTCAGCTGCCGCGCAATCATCAGGCATTCGGCGATGGTAGCGCCACCCTCCTGCGCCGCGGTGAGCAGCCGGGTGAATTCGGCGGAGATATCCTCTCTCTCCGGGCAGAGGATGAAGTCGTCGGAGAGCGATGCGGGTATCATTGGAGCTACGCTTGATCGTGGCGTTACCCCTGATTGCTAAACTATTTCAGTCCACCGACCAAGCTGGCGTGCTTCAAATGAGAGATGTTTGAGATCACCATCGCTTGAACGCGGGAATATCGCGCATGCTTGACATTCCGTATCGTCATGAGGGGGCGAGCGCGCGCCGGCAGCAGGTAAAATTTTCTGAGCAAATGGCCATCACACCTCTTGCGATGATGGCCATCATACCTACTTACGCGCGCGGTTATTGACAGTCTCAGCCAAGCCGCCAGCCGGCTTCCTGGGCAAAAGTTTCGTAGAAGGCCCTGTCATAAGCCTGCTCCGGCGTCGCGCGCACGCGCTCGTCGAGCAGCCTGGCATCCTCGCCGACCAGGATACGCCAACGCTCCGCCTTCACACCGTCGAGGATGATTCTGGCGGCTTGTGCGGCGGTCGTCGGCGCATCCTCCAGGAAGCTGCGGGCGCGCTCCGCGAAAACACCCTGAATCTGCTCGTCCGACATGTTGTCAGCATCTGGCACGCCGGCCGCGACCATGCGCTTGCGCGTCAGCACGACCTCGTCGGCGCTGAGGCGCTCCGATCCGTCACCGCTCTGCACCTTGCGTGAATTTGAGACGATCGAGGTACCGATGTGGCCGGGCATCACCACCGAGCATTTGACATGTGGCGCATGCAGACGGAGATCGTTGATCAGGGCTTCGGTGAATCCCTTCACCGCGAACTTCGCCGAGCTGTAGGCGGTGTGCGCATTGCCCATGCCGATCGAGGCCCAGAAGCCGTTGACGCTGGCGGTATTGATGATGTGGGCTTCGTCCGCCGCAACCAGCATCGGCAGGAAGGTACGGACGCCGAGATAGACGCCGCCCCAGCAGATATTGAAGGTGCGCTCCCACTGCTCGCGCGTGTTAGTGAACAGGCTGCCACCACCGCCGATGCCGGCATTGTTGAACAGCAAATGGATCCTGTCGGTCTTCTGCTGCTCGGCTAGCTCGTCGCGAAAGCGCTTGAGATGATCCTCGATCGAGACGTCGGCGACATGGGTCGTGACACGCAGGCCCTGCGGCAGTTTCTCGACCTCGCAGAGCCGCTTGGTCTCGGCCATCGCGGCTTCCGAAATGTCGCACATCGCAACATTGCAGCCCTCGGCAACGAGCTGCCGGGCGAGCTCGCGCCCCATGCCCGTGCCGCCACCGGTGATGACGGCGATCTTTCCAGCAAATTCCTTCATGGGACTTCAGCCCCTCCCCTCGTCGGCCTGTTTCTTCGTCATTGGCGCGCCGCGCATGCGACGCGCGCAAAATGTAGCAGCGCCGCATCCAAGCGCAAAAGCAGATCGACGCGACGGCTGCGACCAGCGCTGCTTATTTCGACGCGCGGATTATTCCGTCGTCGCTTGCGCATGGCTGCCCCGCCACAGTGGCGCTGCCGCCACAGGTCGGCGGCCAATCGGGTTCCCCGTATTTGTCCGGCTTCGGTTTAGTGGCAATTTTTTTACAATCCGAATCATCAAATGGGGCACTGGGGCGAGCAGGCCCAGCCAGCGTGTCGTTTCCGACACAGGCTGTGGCACTCGGCTTGCATCCTCCTCGTGGTCGAAACTACCGATGAGGTGACTGGAATGTTCATAACCGTCGTTGCCGTACTCTGCCGGCTCGGCGCTGCTGCCTCAGGCAGCTGTGTCGAGGAGATCGTGACCGACAGCAACATGACGCCCGACATGTCGATGATGGCATGTGCCGTCGGCGCACAGGCTCCGCTCGCCAAATGGATGGATGAACATCCGATCTATCACGCGAATTGGCGCCTCGAGCGCTACAAATGCGTGCCGGGCCACTACGAGATCAAGGGCCACGCCTAAGGCCCCGCAAAACTACTGATATCGAGGAGACGCCCCGGGGGCCGCTATGTGTCCCTCCGCGCGGGCACCATCAGCGCAGGGACTCTCATGAGCTGCGCACACTCTGTGACAGCGATCACGGTCTCTCGTTAAGCCACCGCACCCAAAATCATCGCGCGGGCGCGTCGTCCTTCCGGCGTCGGCATCAGCGCGTAATTGTGCGGCTGCTCTCGCCACAGATGCAGTTCGACAGGCACGCCCGCGCCCCTCGCGCGCGCTGCGAGATCGACGCTATCGGGGTAGAGCAGATCGCGCGTTCCCGAAAAGATCGTCATCGGGGCGAGCGAACGGAAAGCGCCGTTGAGTGGACTGACGAAGGGATGGCCGACATCGAGGTCGCCGGCATAGAGCCGTCCCGCCTCGAGGATCCCCGGAATGTCCTGGATCGGATCGCGCGGTGCGATCTCCACCTGCTCGGGACGGCTGACCGACGCATCAGCCGCCGGCGAAATCAGCACCAGCCGGTTGGGTTGCCGATGGCCATGATCGCGCAGCCATTGGCATGCAGCGAGAGCAAGGCCCGCGCCGGCGGAATTGCCGACCACCGTCACCTTGGCCTGCCCGGCATCCTCGAGCAACATCCGCAGCAGCTCGGCCGTCGCCGGCACGACGTCCTTCGCGGTCGCGCGCGGCGCCAGCGGATAGATCGGCACGACGCAGACGACGCCTGCCTGGCGCGTCATCTGTCCGACAAAGCGCCAATGCGCGGGCACGATCTCGTTGATGTAGCCACCGCCATGGAGGAACATCACGTGGTTGCAGCCTTCGTGCCCGGATGACGGCGCCGTGTAATAGACCGGCCATCCGCCCATCTTCGTCAGCACCGCCTCGACCCCGTGGCCGAGGCCCGCCGGCTCGAACGAGGCCGGCTGCGAGGCAAGCCTCTGCACATGCGCCTGCACGGCCTCGGCCGAGGCAAGCTGCTCCTTGTATGGCAGCTGGCGCAGCAGCACGTTGAAGAGGCGGCTCTGCAAGCTCGGCGCGGGATCGGTCGACGCCTTTGCTCCGACCGCGCAGCCGAGCGGACAAAACTGAAAAGCCGACACGATCCTGGCAACGCTCATGGCCACATCCCCATCCGACTCGTTCGAGGCGGCGACAAGAGGCTTGCTGACCCGTCGCCACTTTCCGATATAATGTGAGCATTCGCTCGCTTTTCCTACTCGCATTCGGATCACAAGGCCGTGGCCCGCAGATCACCCACAACACCCCGAAAAAACGCCTCGCAGGAGCGGTCCCGCGCCACGGTCGACGCACTGGTCGAGGCAACTGCTCGCATTCTGGTCAAGGAAGGCTTCGAGAGGACCAGCACCAACCGGATTGCCGAAATCGCCGGCGTCAGTGTCGGCTCGCTCTACCAGTATTTTCCCGGCAAGGAGGCGCTCGTCGCCGCCGTGATCGATCGTCACAACGAGGAGATCATGGGTATCGTGCGCGCGACGCTCACCGAACTCGCCGACATGCCGATCGAGAAGGCCGTGCGCCGCCTCGTCACCGTCGCGATCGAGGCGCATCGCATCAACCCCAAACTGCATCGCGTGCTCGCCGAGCAGATCCCCCGCGCGCGCAAACTCGACGTCGAAGCCTTCAACCGCGAGGTCCACGCCCTCGTGCGCGCCTATCTCGACAGCCGCCGCAAGGAGATGCGCAGGATCGACCTCGATGTCGCGACCTTCATCTGCGTCAGCGCAATCGAGGCCGTCGCGCACAATGTGGTGCTGAACCAGGCCGAGATACTGCCGGACAAGATGGTCAGGACGCTGGTGGACGAGACGACGCGCATGGTGGTCGGATATCTGCGGGCTCCAGCGTAGCGTTCGCCATCGGACCTGGCCTCGTGGCTGGACGTCGCGAATCAGATCACCGATCGATTCGCGACGACACGCGTCGCTTCGTTGCAGAACTGTCGCACTTCAAGAACGCGTGCGCGAACCGCACGGGGGTTGAATCCTGCGCGGAAGCCCTATCTATCCGGGCAGGTAAATACATGAGTAAATCAGATGATTAAATCACCAGAATGGAAGGCGATGGCCATCGCAGTGACGATTGCATGCGTCTCGATGTCCCTTTTGGCCCTCGACGCGGCCCTGGACCTGAATACCAGCGGGCTATCCAAGCGCCTGGAGATCGCGCAAGCCTCTTTCGTGGACACGATGGGGCAATATCAACTGGCCTTCGCCGTTCCGACCTGGGTCCGCGGCAAGGCTCCCGCGGACGAGCAATGTCCGCGCAGCCGCTGCTGATCGCCAGCCACTAACACGGATTGTTCAGAGGACAGGAGACCGCCCGCTGATCCGCGCATGCAAACGATTGGTCGATTTCTGAAGAAAATGGTCGGAGCGAGAGGATTTGAACCTCCGACCCCTAGTCTCCCAGACTAGTGCGCTAACCGGGCTGCGCCACGCTCCGAACGTCGTTCCATTAGCTAGGATCGCCGCTTTGCGCAAGGCGAGCCGCACCATTTTGGTGTCTGCGCCCAAAGCCCCTGCAAGGACCGCAAAGCCGACGAAATGGCGCCTCAGCCGTCCTTCAGCGCCTGTTCCAGCATGGTCTTGCAGGCGACGAGGTCACCGAGCACCCGTTCCAGCCGTTCCCGGTCCAGTGCGCTGGGGCCGGCCGGCGCGGCGGAGGTGCCGCCCTTGCGGAAGGTCGTGAGGATGTCCTCGTCATCGACCTCGGTGAAACGGAAGTCGATGCCCTCTTCCTCATCACCCTGGTAGTCGTCATCGTCGGCATCGGCGACGCCCTTGATCGGCGGCTCCTCGTCCGGCTCGATCAGGCTCGCGCCGATGGCGTCCTCGATCGCCCCGAACGAAACCGCGGCCGACCCGTCGGCCAGGCCCTGCACCGATTTGACGCCGTGCTCTTTCAGGATCCGCTGCACCCCGCGGATGGTGTAGCCCTCCCCGTAGAGCAGCCGGCGGATGCCCTTGAGCAGATCGACGTCGTCGGGGCGGTAATAACGGCGGCCGCCGCTGCGCTTCATCGGCTTGATCTGCGAGAAGCGGGTCTCCCAGAACCGCAGCACGTGCTGCGGAATGTCGAGTTCCTGCGCTACTTCGCTGATGGTTCGGAACGCATCCGGCGCCTTGTCCAAATGCCAATCCTTATCCGTTGGGCGATTACGCCTCGGGTTGCGCCTTGCTGGCGTCGCCATTGGCCCGATGCTGGCCATTGATCCGCTGCTTCAGGATCGCCGACGGCTTGAACACCATCACCCGGCGCGGCGAGATCGGCACCTCGGTGCCGGTCTTCGGATTACGGCCGATGCGCTGACCCTTCTTGCGGACCATGAAGGACCCGAACGAGGACAGCTTCACCGTCTCGCCCTTTTCGAGGCAGTCGGTGATCTCCTTGAGCACGAGTTCCACGAAGGCGGACGATTCCGTGCGCGACAGTCCCACCTTCTGGTAGACGGCCTCACAGAGATCCACACGCGTTACGGTTTTACTTTGATCGGTCATCGCCCTGCCCCACATCACGGCGAACAATTGTTGTCTGAAATTAGGAGGTTACGATACGGCGGTCAACAGCGCTCATCAATGCAGAAGCATTGATATCAGCAGCTGATTCCGGCAAATTTTTATCTGATGTGGCTCTACCAGCGCACGAGCGCGGAGCCCCAGGTGAAGCCTCCGCCCATCGCTTCCAGGAGAACCATGTCGCCGCGCTTGATGCGGCCATCCTTGCGCGCCACCGACAGCGCCAAAGGAATCGAGGCGGCCGAGGTGTTGCCGTGACGGTCCACCGTCAGCACCACCTTTTCCGGCGCGATGTGGAGCTTGTGGGCTGAGGCGTCGATGATTCGCTTGTTGGCCTGGTGCGGTACGAACCAGTCGATACGGTCGGCATTCAAGCCGGTCGCCTCGAACGCGTCGACGATGACGTCGGTAATCATCCCGACAGCATGCTTGAAGACTTCGCGGCCTTCCATGCGCAGGTGACCGACCGTCTGGGTCGAGGACGGCCCGCCGTCGACGAACAGCTTGGCTTTGTGACGGCCGTCGGAGCGCAGATGCGTGGTCACGATGCCACGGTCGGTGGCGGCCTGGCCCGGCTGCTCCTGCGCCTCCAGCACGACCGCGCCGGCGCCGTCGCCGAACAGCACGCAGGTGCCGCGGTCGTTCCAGTCGAGGATGCGCGAGAAGGTCTCGGCGCCAATCACCAGAGCGCGCTTGAAGGCGCCGGTGCGCAGGAAATTGTCGGCGGTCGCGAGTGCAAACACGAAGCCCGAGCACACGGCCTGCAGGTCGAACGCCGCGCCGTGATTGATGCCGAGGGCGTGCTGCACGGCGACCGCGGTTGCGGGGAACGTGTTGTCCGGCGTCGAGGTCGCCAGTACGATCAGGTCGATCGACTGCGCGTCGAGCCCCGCGTCGGTGAGCGCGGCCTGCGCCGCCTTGATCGCAAGATGCGACGTGAACTCGCCCTCGGCCGCGATGTGCCGCTCGCGAATGCCGGTCCGCTGCACGATCCACTCGTCGGAGGTGTCGATGCGCGCCGCCAACTGAGCATTGGTCACCACCTGCTCCGGCAAATAGGAGCCGCAGCCCAGCACGACCGAACGAATCTTGGTCACGAAACATCCTCCGGCGCGGTTGGCACTGAACCGAGCGCACCCCCATCGCGGTTGAGCATCTGATTGATCTTGTTCAGAAGATCGAACTTGGCCATCTCATAGCCAACATCGATCGCATAGGCAAAGCCTTCGGCATTAATTCCGCCGTGGCTCTTGACCACCAGCCCGTTCAGCCCGAGCAGCACGCCGCCGTTCGACTTGTTCGGATCCATTTTGTCACGCAAGGCCTGGAAGGCATTGCGGGCAAACAGATAACCAATCCTGGACAGCCAGCTCCGCTGGATCTCGTTGCGGAGCAAGTCCGCCATCTGGCGCGCGGTTCCCTCGGCGGCCTTCAACGCGATGTTGCCGCTATACCCCTCGGTCACGATCACGTCGGCCATTCCCTTGCCGATGCCGTCGCCTTCGACGAAGCCGACATAATCGAGTTCCGGGAGGTTCATCGTGCGCAGGATCTCGCCGGCCTCGCGGATCTCCTCATGCCCCTTGATCTCCTCGGTCCCGATGTTGAGCAGGCCGACCGTCGGGCGCTTCTTGTCGAACACCACGCTCGCCATGGCCGCCCCCATCACCGCGAGCGCCACCAGATGGCGTGCATCGCCGCCGATCGTGGCACCCAGATCGAGCACGACGGAGGAGCCCCGCATGGTCGGCCACACCGCCGTGATCGCGGGGCGATCGATACCGGGCAGCGTGCGCAGATGGAAGCGCGCCATCGCCATCAGCGCGCCGGTGTTGCCGGCCGAGACGGCCACATCCGCCTCGCCCTTCTTCACTGCGTCGATGGCAAGCCACATCGAGGAGGTCTTGCGGCCGCGGCGCAGCGCCTGGCTTGGCTTGTCCGAACCGCTGACCGCAACGTCGGTATGGAGGATCTTCGAAGCGACCTTGAGCGCGGGATAACGATCGAGCTCGGGCTCGATCCTGGCGCGATCCCCCACCAGCAGAAACTCGGTCTTGGGATGCCTGCCGAGCGAGATGGCCGCGCCTGGAACGACGACTGGGGCGCCGACGTCGCCCCCCATGGCGTCAAGCGCGATACGAACCTTGCTTGGCATCAAAATCCCGGAAACCTGGTCTGGCGCGGTCGTCGATCAGCGGGGCCGCGGAATGGGTCGTCATGGATATGAACGACCGGCCAAGCGCCACGCCGCACCCGAACCGGGGCGGACAATAGCGTTTTGTTATCCCGAAACAACCTCTTGCCCCCAGCCTTTTGGATTAAGGGCGATCCTTCGGCCGGCATTTAAATCTGAAGAAATGACAAGAAAATCAAAAGGATATGACAAATTGTCAAACCAGCCCGGCAAAGACCTCACTCCGCGCAACACAGCGGTCTTACGGGGAATGCCGGGCTATTTGCCCTTCTTCTTGTTGTCCTGGAGCGCCTTCAGCGCGGCGAAGGGATGGTCTTCGGGGCCGGGTGCGGTGACCTCTGCCTTGAACACGACACCTGGTTTGCGGGGGTAAGGGTCGATCGCCAGAAACAGCGCATCGGTCGCAATCCGGCCGAGGTCGATCAGTCCGTTGACGATGGCCTCCGGCGGATCGGCGACCTCCGCCGGCTCCTCGTCGTCCCGGCCTTCCTCGATCAGGTCCTCGAGCCGCCGGGTTTCTGCCTCGGGCGCAAAGGTCAGATCGACCTCCTCGTCGATCTCGCTCTCGATCGGATCGAGTGTGACGACGCAGGTCTGGCCGACCCTAGCCCGGACGCGGCCCGTGACCTGGATCCGGCCGCCGCTCTTCGGCTCAACGTCGAAGTCGGCATGAGCCGACAGGATGTCGCGCAGGCCTGCGAGATCGGCCATCGCCCGACGCTCGGCAGGCGAGGCTTCGAGCTGACGGTGCAGCCCCGTATCGGGAATTTGCGCCACTATGACAGGCGAGCGCCAGGGATCCGGTCCGGTCATCGGTCGATTCATCATGTCTCATCCTCCCGAAGCGGTGCGGGGAACCTGAAAACTCCGCGCAGCAGCGCGGCATCGCCGGTCTGGCCGAGCTCGGCATCCGCCGCCACCGCATAGGCAGCGAGCCGTCGCGCCTGGTCGATCCCGGTGCCATTCAAGATATTCTTGCAGATCGCCTGCGCCAGCGCTTCTGCGCCTGTCTCGGTCGCCTGGTCGCAAGCTTGGTCGTAAGCTTGGACCCGGCCATAAAAGGCCTCGCCGAAGGCCCGCATACGCTTCGGGACGGTCTGGTCGCCCACCCCCATCTCGCGCAGATTGTCGTCCATGTCCTCGCAGAAGCGGTCGAACAGGGCCTGCGCCAGCTCCGTCCCGCCCTGGGCGACAGTCCTGAGCCGCCGCAGCAACAGCCAGAGGTGCAGCAGCAACAGGTCGAAACGGCCGTTAACGGTATCCGGCACGCCCAAGTCCCGGTAAAATATGGGTTCTCGCGCCTGCGTCACGATCATGCCATAGATGGCTTCAATGGTGCCGGCCGGGGTTAGCCGGGGTTTCCTGAAGTGATTGAACGGCCAAAGCATTGTGGTTTCCGCAAGCGGGCGCGCGTGAGTTGCATTAAGACGCCCCGCCCGGTACTTCAGCGCCTCGCGCGACGCAAGGGGACGGAATCAGTTCCGCTATGACGAAAACGAACCAGACCGGCCTGCGCGCAAACGAGCGGCGCGGCCTTCATGCACGCTGGCGCGGCCTGAATTCGCGTTGGCGCGGCCTGCGCATGCTCGCCGCCGCGACTTTGGTTGGCGCTGCGCTCGCGGGCTGCACCGGTGAGCAGTTCCAGAAGGGCTATATCCTGCCGCCCGGCGCACTCGAGCAAATTCCGATCGGTGCGAGCCAGGACCAGGTGCTGATCGTGATGGGCACCCCCTCCACGGTCGCGACGCTGGACGGTGAAGTGTTTTACTACATCTCGCAGCGCTCGGAGCGTGTGGTCGCTTTCATGAACCAGAAGGTGGTCGACCAGCGCGTCATCGCCATCTATTTCGACAAGAACCGGCGCGTGCGCCGGCTTGCGAATTACGGCCTCCAGGACGGCAAGATCTTCGACTCCATCAGCCGGACCACGCCGACGTCGGGTCAGGAGATGAGCTACCTCGCGCCGCTGTTCAAGCTGCTCAGCTTCAACTGAGATTGGGATCATTTCGGCCTGCGGCGTCGTGCCGCTCTCTGCGCGGCGCTTGCGGTCGCGCGCGACTTGCCGTTGTGGATCGGGTTCCCTACGCTCTCTTCAAAACAAAAGCTGGGAGTGGATTCGTGCTCAAGACATCTGAGACCAAGTTGTTGTCGCGTCGTCGCGTGCTTGCGGGAGCCGCTGGCCTGACCGCCGCAGCCATCCTGCCGCGATCGAGCCTTGCAGACTGGAAACCGACCGAGAACATCCGCATCATCGTGCCGGCTGCAGCGGGCGGATCGACCGACGTGATGGGGCGGCTGCTCGCGGCTCATCTCCAATCCGCCTGGGGCCAGACAGCGGTGGTCGAGAATCGCTCGGGCGGCGGCGGCACGATCGGGACCGCCGAGGTGGTTCGCGCCAAGGCTGACGGCCACACCATCCTGATCGGCAATCCCGGTCCGAACGCGATCGCCTACAGCATCTTCAAGAATCTCACCTACAGGCCGGACCAGCTCCAGCCGGTGACCAACATGATCCGGATTCCGAACATCGTGTCGGCGCATCCGAAGACCGGCATCAAGTCGGTCGCCGAACTGATCGCCTTTCTCAAGGCCAATCCGGACAAGCTCAGCTACGCCTCATCAGGCGTCGGCCAGAGCCCTCATCTCACCGGCGCGTGGTTCCTGCAGCTCACCGGGCTGAAGATGACACATATCCCGTTCCGCGGCGCCGGACCCGCGCTTCAGGCCGCGCTCGCCGGCGACATCCAGATCCTGTTCGACAATCTCTATCCGAGCCTGCCCCAAGTGCAGAACGGCACGCTCAACGGCCTCTGCGTCACCACCACTGAGCGCAGCGAGCTCGCACCGAACCTGCCGACCATGCGCGAGAGCGCGCCCGAGCTTGCGAATTTCGACGTGTCGTCGTGGTTCTCGGTGTTCCTGCCGAAGGGCGTCCCCGCCCCCGTGCTCGACGCACTCAACCTCCAGGTCAAGGCGATGCTGGAGCGCGACGACATCAGAAAGAACATCGCCGCCATGGGCGCGCGCGCCGACTACGGCACGCCGCAGCAATTCTCCGACTTCGTGGACGCCGAAACGAAGAAGTTCGCCGGCATCATCCAGAAGGAAGGGCTGCAGATGGACGTGCAATGACGCTGTGAGAGCGTCCGGTCCATCAAAATTGCATCGCGCCTAGGACGACTTGTTGATCTTCTTGACCTTGGCTTCGGTGGTCTCGATCGCCAGGGCGAGCTCCAAGATGGCCTTGGATAACAATTCTGCGGCCTCCTTCTGGTCCTGCGACTTGGCGGCGCGGAGTGCATAATTCCGGGCGGATGAGAGCGACATGGATTGATCTCCGTGTTTGTTCGCATGCAGCGAACGAGGTTCTTGCCAAACAAAAACCCCGCGGCTCGCACCGCGGGGTTTTCTCTTTCAAGCCATCGGGCTCAGTGCGCCAGGATCGCCAGCAGCAGCAGAGCCACGATGTTGGTGATCTTGATCATCGGGTTCACCGCGGGGCCCGCCGTGTCCTTGTAAGGATCGCCGACGGTGTCGCCGGTCACGGCCGCTTTGTGGGCGTCAGAGCCCTTGCCGCCGAAGTGACCGTCCTCGATGTACTTCTTGGCATTGTCCCAGGCGCCGCCGCCCGAGGTCATGGAGATCGCGACGAACAGGCCCGTCACGATCACTCCGAGCAGCATCGCGCCCACCGCGGAGAATGCCGCGGACTTGCCGGCCGCGCCGCCGCCGGCGATCGCGTAGATCAGGAAGTAGACCACGATCGGCGACAGCACCGGGAGCAGCGAGGGGATGATCATCTCCTTGATGGCCGCGCGGGTGAGCAGGTCGACCGCCTTGCCGTAATCAGGCTTGTCGGTGCCCTGCATAATGCCCGGCTTCTCGCGGAATTGACGCCGCACCTCCTCGACGATCGCACCGGCCGCACGGCCCACGGCCGTCATGCCCATCGCACCAAACAGATACGGCAAGAGGCCGCCGAACAGCAGGCCGACCACGACGTATGGATTGTTCAGCGAGAAATCCGGATTGACGCCGGCGAAATAGGCGTGGTGCGCGCTGTCCGCAACGAAGAACTTGAGGTCCTGGTTGTAGGCCGCGAACAGCACCAGAGCACCGAGACCGGCGGAGCCGATCGCGTAACCCTTGGTCACCGCCTTGGTGGTGTTGCCGACCGCGTCGAGCGCGTCGGTCGACTTGCGCACCTCCTTGGGCAGGCCCGCCATTTCGGCGATGCCGCCGGCGTTATCAGTCACCGGGCCGAAGGCGTCGAGCGCGACGACCATGCCGGCCAGCGCCAGCATGGTAGCGGTCGCGATCGCGATGCCGAACAAGCCGGCAAGGCTGTAGGTGACCAGGATGCCGGCGATGATGACGATCGCGGGCAGCGCGGTCGCTTCCATCGAGACGGCGAGGCCCTGGATCACGTTGGTGCCGTGACCGGTGACCGACGCCTGCGCGATCGACTTCACCGGACGATAGTCGGTGCCGGTGTAGTATTCCGTGATCCAGATGATCAGCGCGGTGACGACGAGGCCCACGATGCCGCATTCGAACAGCGACATGCCGGTATAGTCGACGCCGTCGAGCTTGCCGAAGCCGATCAGATAGTAGATCACGCCGGCGATGCCGATCAGCGACAGGACGCCGGTTGCGATCAGGCCCTTGTAGAGCGCGCCCATGATCGACTGGCTCGGCCCGAGCTTCACGAAGAATGTGCCGATGATCGAGGTGATGATGCAGATGCCGCCGATGGCGAGCGGCAGCGTCATCATGTTGGAGAGGATCGGCGTCTTGGCGAAGAAGATCGCAGCTAACACCATGGTGGCGACCGCAGTCACCGCGTAGGTCTCGAACAGGTCGGCGGCCATGCCGGCACAGTCACCGACGTTGTCACCGACGTTGTCGGCGATGGTGGCAGGGTTGCGCGGATCATCCTCGGGGATACCCGCCTCGACCTTGCCGACGAGATCGCCGCCGACGTCCGCACCCTTGGTGAAGATGCCGCCGCCGAGACGGGCGAAGATCGAGATCAGCGAGGCGCCGAAACCGAGCGCCACCATGGCGTCGATGACGGTACGGCTGTCAGGCGCGAGCTTCAGCGAATGCACCAGGAAGCCGAAGTACAGCGTCACACCGAGCAGTGCGAGACCCGCCACCAGCATGCCGGTGATCGCGCCCGCCTTGAAGGCGAGTTCGAGGCCGCCGGCGAGCGACGTCGTCGCGGCCTGGGCGGTGCGCACATTGGCGCGAACCGAGACATTCATGCCGATGAAGCCGGCCGCCCCCGACAGGATGGCGCCGATGGCAAAACCGATCGCGACATAAAGCCCAAGGAAATAGACAAGCAGCACGAAGATGACGATGCCGACGATACCGATCGTGGTGTACTGGCGCCGGAGATAGGCCTGTGCGCCTTCACGCACAGCTCCTGCGATCTCCTGCATGCGCGGTGACCCCGCATCCGCACTCAACACCGAAGACGTCGCCCAAATCGCGTAGACGACGGAAAGCACTCCGCAGAGCACTATCAACCATAATGCTGTCATTTGATTTTTGCCTCAGATCCTTGATGTACGTACCCCCGGCGCCTTTTGTTATCTGTATTGCGGTGCGGCGCCTTGATTTTGAACAAGGCCGCCCCCAAGCGGCCTTAGTCGGTCGCAACCTTGCCAAAATCAAATTGAGGGTGCAACGCCGGATGAGGCGGGAAAAGCCGATCTGGGCAAGTATTTAGACCTAATCCCGAACGCCCCGGTCCGCGGCCTCTTAAGCGGCTGACCTCACGGCATGACGGGACGTCGATGCCACTTCCAAGGTCTGTCCGTCGGCCGTGGCGCGCCGGTTGAGGACCTGGACCTCGTAGGCGGTGCCACCGGGGCCCGTCTCCAGCGTTACCGAAACGACCTGATCGAGCGTGAGGACGCCCAGCTGCACATCCTGGTCGGGCAGGATCAGCGTCGCCAATTCGCCGACGAACACAATCACCAGATGGCCTTTGGCCATGTTGCTCTTCGCCAGCAAGCGCAACTGACCGTGATAAGGCGGCCGGGTCCATGCCGACGGCTGTCCGGGATCGACCACGACCTGGATGTTGTTGGTCTGGGGATGCACGGTCAGCACCATCTTCGCCTGATCGGGCTTCCAATGCATCGGCAATGCCGGCATGGTCTTCCAGAGACAATCGAACGCCGCGCACTCGGCAGGCAGATTGTCGTGGATCTTGCAGCCTCGACCTGGCTTGCAATGCGAGCACCATTTGCCCGCGGGCTTGCCGAAAGCGACGACGTTGTAGACTTTGCAGCAAAGCGTGCAGCCGCCGCACTCCCGTCCTGAAGCGGCGAGCGCCTCGCTCAAACCCGAAGCGGCCGCATTCATCGAATCGCACCCCTACGCTGCTGTTGCACCAATGGATGCGATACAATTATTGGCTGGCGCGAGGATTGCGGCCTTAGAAATGACTGTAGGAAAGACGCTTCAAGGCGAGTTCCTGGCCCTGCCTGTCCAGGAAGCGCGGCCGCTGATGGCCCGCGACAATCGTGCCGATCGCCGTGACGGCAACGCCTGCCGCCTGCCCGGCCGCAATCAGCGCACCGCTTTGCGCCGGCGGAACCGTGCACAGCACTTCGTAGTCGTCGCCCCCGGCAAGCAGCGTCTCAACGCAAATGACCTTGCGCGCGATCAGGCCGGCCGCCGCGGCTGACAGCGGCACACGCGCCACATCAACAGAGGCCGAGACGCCGGAAGCTGCACAGAGTTTGGTCAGGTCGCCGGCGAGCCCGTCGGAGACGTCCATCGCCGCCGTCGCGTGGTCACGCACGGCCTGCGTCAGCACATTGCGCGGCTGCGGGATCCGATAACGCGAGACGAGGGCATCCCTCGCAGCCGGTTCTGACGCGAGTGCCGCAGCCGCCGCGCCGCCGGTCAGCACGTCGAGGCCGATCGCGGCATCGCCGATCGTTCCGGTGACCAGGATCAGGTCGCCCGGCCGCGCGCCGGTGCGACCGACCATCCGACCCTTGGGCACGCGGCCGAACGCGGTGATCGAGATCATCTGCGGCCCCGGCGTCGACACCGTGTCGCCGCCGAGCAACGGGCAGCCGAAGCTCCTGGCGTCCTCGCCGAGCGCATCCGCAAACGGCCCGAGCCAGGCATCCTCCTTGCTGCGCAGTGCCAGCGTAAGCAAGAAGCCGGCGGCCGCAGCACCCTTGGCGGCAAGATCGGACAGGTTCACCCGCAGTGCCTTGCGCGCGATGGTGTCGGGGGGATCGGTGGCAAGATAATGCACGCCCTCGACCACGGCATCGGTGGTGACGACGATGTCGTCGCCTGACGAGGACAGCACAGCCGCATCATCCACCAGGGCGAACGCACCGGGATCAGTCGCCAGCGGCTTGAAATAGCGCGCGATGAGGGAATCTTCGGCGGAGAGATTTTGCGGGGCGGCCACCGGCATCAACCCCACACACAACTGTCATCGCCCGGCTTGACCGGGCGATCCAGTATTCCAGAGACAGTCATGTAAAATCGATAGGCCCCGGCGTACTGGATGCCCCGCCTTCGCGGGGCATGACAGCGGAGTATGGGGCAGCTGCATCGCATCAATTCACCGCCCTCGCGCTACCTACCCCCGCCCGAACTCGTCACCGCGAAACTGGCGGCCAATCTGGTCGAGCACGGCGTTGACCATGCCGGTCTCCTCGCGGTCGACGAAGGCATTGGCGACATCGACATATTCGGACACGACGACGCGGCCCGGAACGTCCTTGCGATGCTGCAGCTCATAGGCCCCCGCCCGCAACACCGCGCGCAGGATCGCCTCGATCCGCTTGAGCGGCCAGCCCTTCGAGAGCGCCTCGTCGATCAAGGGATCGAGCTTCTTCTGGTCGCGCACGACGCCCGAGACGACGTCGCGGAAGAACGCGGCTTCAGCCGGCAGGTAAGTATCGCCTTCGACCTCATTGCCCAGCCAGTGGCTTTCGAACTCCGCGAAGATGTCGTTGATGCCGGCGCCCGCGATGTCCATCTGATACAGCGCCTGCACGGCCGCGAGCCTCGCCGCACCGCGCCGGTTCGCTTTCTTCTCTGCCGCCGCCGGCTTCCTGGTGTCAGCCGTTTTCTTGGAATCAGACATGGCTCAGGCCCGCGCCAGGCGACGTTTGATGCGCAGCATCGCAAGCGCCGCGCGCGCAGCATCGCCGCCCTTGTTGAGCTCGCTGGCGCGCGCCCGCGCCCAGGCCTGGTCCTCATTGTTGACGGTGAGAATACCGTTGCCGAGCGGCAGCTTGCGCGCGACCGCGAGGTCCATCAGCGCACGCGAGGATTCCTGCGAGACGATCTCGAAATGAATGGTGTCGCCGCGGATCACGCAGCCAAGCGCGATCACCGCATCGTAGGGCTTGCCGTTCGCCGCAGCCGCATCGACTGCGATCGCGACCGCCGCCGGGATCTCCAGCGCGCCGGGAACCGTGATGACGTCATGGGTCAGGCCCGCCGCCTTCAGTTCAGTGACCGCGCCGTCCAGAAGTGCATCCTGGAGGTCATCATAGAACCGCGCCTCGACGACCAGCGCACGCGCGCCGGAAATGTCGGTCTGGTCCTTCAGGGGTGCACGCCGTGCGTCAGCCATCGTCTAAATCCGTCCATTCTGGGGTCGGGCCGTATGTAGTCGCCGTGAGCCGGCAAGCCAAGTTCAAACAGGCAGTCACTTCATTTCCGTCAGCCGCGCCGCATAGCGGGCCATCAGATCGACCTCGATATTGACCTCAGAGCCCGCCTTCCAGCCGCCGATCGTCGTCGCCGTCAGCGTGTGCGGGATGATCAGCACCGAAAAGGTCGTGTCCTTCACAGTATTGACCGTAAGCGACACACCATCGAGCGTGATCGAGCCCTTGGTGGCAATAAAGCGCGCCAGTTCGCGCGTGGTCGAGAGTTCGAACCGCGCCATGTCGGGCAGATCCTCGCGGCTGACGATGGTCGCAATGCCGTCGGCATGGCCGGCGACGATGTGGCCGCCAAGCTCATCACCGATCTTGAGCGCACGCTCGAGGTTGAGCTTGGTGCCCAGCTTCCAGTGCTTCGCCGTCGTCAGCGCCAGCGTCTCGGCGGCAGCATCGACGTCGAACCAGGTCCTTTGCTTGGAATCTTTGCCGTCGGCGACGCCGGAGGCGACCACGGTGAGGCATACGCCGTTGTTGGCGATCGAAGCGCCGTCGGCGATGGTGGCCTGATCGTAGCTGCAAGCGATGCGCAGACGGTGCAGTTGCCCCGGCGCCACAGGCGTGAAGCTGACGATCTCGCCGATATCGGTGACAATGCCGGTGAACATGTTAGGCGCGCTCGTAGATGGTGAGAGTATCTTTGCCGAAGGTCTCGCTAGCATGAACCTTGTAGGCCTGCGACTGCGTGATTATTGACAGGGACAATGCATCGAGCGCATCGACGCCGCCGGGACCCACTTCTTCCGCTCCGCGGAACAGCCAGATCTCGTCGACGAGGTCGTCGGACACGAACGATGCCGCAACGCGACTGCCGCCCTCGACCATCAGCCGCGTGATGCCCTTCTCGGCCAGCGCATGCAGCACGGCCGGAAGATCGAGCCCGGCTGCACCGTTCGGCGGCATGCGCATGATTTGCGCACCGGCCGCGCCAAGGCGGGTCGCGGCCGCCGCTTCCGCAAGCTTGGAGCCGATCACCCAGAGCGGCGTCTCGCGCGCAGAACGAACAAGCTGGCTGGACGCGGAAATCCGCAAATTCTCGTCGAGAATAACGCGCAACGGAGAACGCGCTTCCATGCCCGGCAGGCGGCAATTGAGCTGTGGATCGTCTGCCAGCACCGTGCCGATGCCAACCAGGATAGCGTCGCACTGCGCGCGCAGGAGATGCACGCGGTCGCGCACAGCTTCGCCGGTGATCGCCTGCGGCTTGCCGCCGGCCGCACCAATCTTTCCGTCGGGTGAGACCGCGAGCTTCAGGATCACATGCGGGCGCTTGTCCCTGATACGGCGGAAATGGCCGGCGTGATCGAACGCGGCTTCCGCCGCGCAGAGGCCCACATCCACCACGATGCCGGCGGCGCGCAGGCGCGCATGGCCCTGCCCCGCCACCTCAGGATTGGGATCCTCGATCGCCGCCACCACGCGTGTGATGCCCGCCGCGATCACCGCATCGGCACACGGCGGTGACTTGCCGAAATGCGAGCAGGGCTCGAGCGTGACGTAGAGCGTGGCGCCGCGCGCCGCCTCGCCTGCACGCCGCAGCGCCTCCCGCTCCGCGTGCGGTCGTCCCCCTGGCTGCGTCCAGCCGCGGCCGACGATGACGCCGTCCTTGACGATGACGGCACCGACAGCCGGATTGGGCCAAACGCGGCCCAGCCCGCGCCGGCCGAGCGCCAGCGCCAGCTGCATGAAGCGGCGATCGGCATCTTTGGACTCGCGGATCCTCGCGGCGAACTGATCTTCCAGGATACGGAAGATCATTTGCGGATCGCGGCGAGCCGCGCTTCCTCCTCACCGGAGAGCTCGCCGAGCACATCGGCGAAATCCTTGGCCTCGCGGAAATTGCGATAGACGGAGGCGAAGCGCACATAGGCGACGTCGTCGAGCGTGCGCAGATGCTCCATCACGGTCTCGCCGATCACCTCCGATGAGATTTCGGCCTCACCGCCGGTCTCCAGCTCGCGCACGATGGTGGAGACCATCTTCTCCACCCGCTCCGGCTCGACCGGGCGCTTGCGCAAGGAGATCGAGACCGAACGCATCAGCTTGTCGCGATCGAACGGCACGCGGCGGCCGTTGCGCTTGATCACCGTGAGCTCGCGCAACTGTACGCGTTCGAAGGTGGTAAAACGGAATTCGCAGGCGACGCACACGCGCCGCCTGCGAATGACGGATGAATCCTCGGTCGGACGCGAGTCCTTCACCTGCGTATCGAGACTATTGCAGTTCGGGCAGCGCATCCGTTGACCTTAGCCAGTTTTCCTGGACCTTACTGATAGATCGGGAACCGGTCGGTGAGCGCCTTGACCCGTTCCTTGATCGCAGCTTCCACCAGCGGCGCCTTGCCGTCGGACGATTGCGCGATCGCATTGAGGACCTCGGCGATCATGCCGCCGACCTGCTGGAATTCGGCGACGCCGAAGCCGCGGGTCGTCGCCGCCGGCGTGCCCAGACGAATACCGGAGGTGACGAACGGCGACTCAGGGTCGAAGGGAATACCGTTCTTGTTGCAGGTGATGGCGGCGCGAACCAGCGCTTTCTCCGAGGCGTTGCCCTTCAGGCCCTTCGGCCGGAGGTCAACGAGCATCAGATGGTTATCGGTGCCGCCCGAGACAATATCAAAGCCATGGCTCTTCATCGCCGCGGCCAGCGCCTTGGCGTTTTCGACCACGTTTTTCGCATAGATCTTGAAGTCCGGACGCAGCGCCTCGCCGAAGGCAACCGCCTTCGCCGCGATCACATGCATCAACGGGCCACCCTGCAGGCCCGGGAAGATCGCCGAGTTGAACTTCTTGGTCAGCGCCTCGTCATTCCACAGCATGAGGCCACCGCGCGGGCCGCGCAGCGACTTGTGCGTGGTCGTCGTGGTGATGTGGGCATACGGTACCGGCGAGGCATGCACGCCGCCGGCAACGAGACCGGCGAAGTGTGCCATGTCGACCAAGAGATACGCGCCGACCGAGTCCGCGATCTCGCGAAAACGCTTGAAATCCCAGGCGCGCGAATAGGCCGAGCCGCCGGCCACGATCAGCTTCGGCCTGACCTCTTCGGCCTGCTTGGCGACCGCGTCCATGTCGATGAGCTGGTCCTCACGACGCACGGTGTAGTGCGCAGCCTTGAACCACTTGCCGCTCATGTTGACGGGCGAGCCGTGGGTAAGATGGCCGCCGGCCGCAAGATCCAGACCCATGAACGTGTCGCCGGGCTGCAGTAGCGCCAGGAACACCGCCTGGTTCATCTGGCTGCCCGAATTCGGCTGCACGTTGGCGAAGTTGGCGCCGAACAGCTTCTTGGCGCGATCGATCGCGAGGTTCTCGGCGACGTCGACCCACTCACAACCGCCGTAGTAGCGCGCGCCCGGATAACCCTCTGCGTACTTGTTGGTCATCACCGAACCCTGCGCTTCCAGCACGGCCCGGCTAACGATGTTCTCGGAGGCGATTAGCTCGACTTCATGGCGTTGCCGGCCGAGCTCGCCCTTGATGGCGACGGCGATTTCCGGGTCGGCCTGCTCGAGCGAAGCGGTGAAAAACGAATCGGGCGCATTGGCTGTTTTGGCGAGGGTCATCTTGCGAATATCTCCACCGCCGCAGCCTTTTGGCGGGCTACGGGCGGGTCTGGTGTGGCGGTCGGAAGCATGCGCGATCTACCACATCGCCCGTCCCCGGCCAAGCATTTGCGGGTCGGGCCTGATATTTATGCAAGATATGGTGGGAATTGAAGGATTTTGCAGGAAGACGGCTCTCCGAAACCGCCTCCGATCCGGTCAACCTTAAAGGGCCGCTTCGGACCCTAAATGGCGCTCCGGCACCGGCCCTTACAGCCCGGTGTACCCCGCCTTCACGGGGTCGATGCTGCCATCGAGCTGGCGCAGATAGGTCAGGCCGCAGACCGTCAACCTGTGGGGATCCTTCTCGCCGGCTTCCATCAGGGTATTGAGGTAGTTTGTCACCTTTTCCCGCGCCTCCTCGCTCGCCGCTGCCGTGCGGTTGGCGAGCAGGTCATAGGTCTTCATGATGCGGTCGATGGCAGCTTCCATGGCACCCTCTGATTTTTCAGAATTTTGGAAGGCTCGATCAGGCAACCGCCCGCGCTCCGGACTGCGCCTCGAAGCGCGTGATCGCCCTGTTGGCGAGCCTGATCTTGTTGAATTCGCCGTGCTGGAGCAGCTTGACGATGATCCCGAGCAAGCGTTCGTTGGTGACGAGCGTGTCGGGGATCGCGCCGGAGCGGCGAAGATAATTCGCAGCGATGGCATAGGCATCGCTCACGAGCTCGACGTTCATTGCCTGCATCCCGCGCTCGACCAGCATCGCGTCCTCCGATCCGGAGAGACAACTGCGACGCGAAGAACCGGTTCCGCCTGTCAGGCCATTTTTTCGCAAGTGCAAAAAGACGTCAAAACGCACCGGTCCGGGGCAAGCCGGGCCGGCGCGCTTGGGGAAGTCAGGCACGTCAGGGAGAGGCTTGCCGGTCTTGTTGTGGGCCGGCTTGGCCAAAATCCCTTTTAGAACTCAGAGGCGATACAGGATCTGGTCGGTCCAGAACCGCTCGAGACGGTGCAGCGACTTGTTCAGGGTCGAGAACTCCTCGCCCGAGATGCCGCCGACTTGTTCAACGGTCTTGACGTGCTTCTGGTAGAGGCTGTCGACGATGCGGCGAACTTCCTGGCCCTGCGGGGTCAGGCGAATGCGCACCGAGCGGCGATCAACGCGCGAGCGCTGATGGTCGAGGAAGCCGAGCTCGACGAGCTTCTTCAGATTGTAGGAGACGTTGGAGCCGAGATAGTAACCGCGCGTGCGCAGCTCGCCCGCGGTCAGCTCCTTGTCGCCGATGTTATAGAGCAGGAGTGCCTGCACGGAATTGATGTCGGCGCGGCCACGACGATCGAACTCGTCCTTGATCACGTCGAGGAGCCGGCGATGCAGCCGCTCCACAAGAGTCAATGCTTCCAGATAGAGCGACTGCACCGAGCCCTGCGGGCCGGAAACGCGCTCTGCGGCATCTGCCGCAGTTGCGACGGCTTTCATCATGACACTTCCCCTGTTGTCGTTTTTATCGACACTTATTCGACGCAACTTGTGTTCCGTCTGATAGGTCCAACTTAAGGGGGCCGTTTGAAGATCGGCTTAAATAAGAGAATAAAGAGATCATGAATTTAAGACAGTGAATTGCGGATTAAGCCTGTGCCACAAGCACTTTTCGCAACCGTCTGTTGACCGTCGCAAGGTCCTGTTCACCCTCCGTCCGCGCGTTCTGTCACATTCCAGAACAGCCCCGCCCCGTTTCGAAACCCGCGCGTAAGAGCTGTGGCGGAAAGCGCTAGGTCAATGAAAAGTTACCTCGAATTTGAGGCAACCAGTGGTCAACCAAGCGCGCAAGCCACGTAACCGCTTTCGTGTCCCGGACAAGCGAAGCGCAGAGCCGGGACTCAGGGCCACAAGCGAGATCGCGGAGAGATGGGCCCCGGCTCTGCAACGCATCACGCCGCACTGGACGATGCTCCGCATCGCCAGGGCCGCGTTGCGTTGCGTCCGGGGCACGAGAGTTTGCAACCCTACGGCGGCCGTTCGCGCGCGGCCATCCAGGCGAGCGCGAGATAGGCCGCGAGCATGATCGCTTCGATCGCGACGACGATCAGGCTGCCACCGTAGATGCCCGGGAACATCAGCTCGATCACCGCCATCGAGACCACGGTCGTGAGCCACACCACCGCGCCCCAAGGCGTCGCCAGCCACAGGCCGACGGCAGCGACCAGCTCGATCACCGCGAAGTAGATGGTCGAGGCCTGCCAGGCCATCGACTGGTTCTCGAAAGCCTCGTCCTCGCCGCCGACGAAGCCCGTCACCTGCGCCCAGTGATAGAGGCCCTTGAGGATCGACAGCAGCGCCATCACCCGCAGGAACAGCACCAGGCGCCGCGTCCAGACATTGTCGTCGGACTCGGGCCGCTCCGACGAGATCGCGGCCACCGACAGCGCGCTGTCTCGGGTGCCGTCTCTGACGGCGTCCCTGGCATTGGCGCCATCGCGGGCCGCATCGCGGGTGGAGAGTTCGGACATGGCCCCCTTCTGGCTGTTTCGCCCCGCAAAATCAATCGGCAGCCCCTCCCTTGCGGGAGGTCAAGCCGCGGTGACGGGAACCATGCGAGCTGGTATAAGAATAATTCCAGCCTGGAGAACAGTAATGGCGATCAAATACGGACGTCCGATCGAGTTGCGCGAGGTTTCGCGCCGGGATGGCACGACGGCCTCCCCTGCCCTCGACCTGACCATCCGTCCGCGCCGCAACCGCAAGGCCGAATGGGCCCGGCGCATGGTGCGCGAGAACGTGCTCACCACCGACGATCTGATCTGGCCGCTGTTCCTGATCGACGGCAACAACAAGCGCGAGCAGATCGCCTCGATGCCCGGCGTCGACCGCCTCAGCGTCGACCAGGCCGTGCGCGAGGCCGAGCGCGCGATGAAGCTGACCATCCCCTGCCTGGCGCTGTTTCCCTACACCGATCCGTCCTTGCGCGACGAGGAAGGCTCGGAAGCGACCAATCCGAACAATCTGGTCTGCCAGGCGGTGCGCGCGATCAAGAAGGAGTTTCCGGAGATCGGCGTGCTCTGCGACGTCGCGCTCGATCCTTTCACCAGCCATGGTCATGACGGTCTGATCTCCGACGGCAAGATTTTGAACGACGAGACGGTTGCCGTGCTGGTGCGCCAGGCGCTGGTGCAGGCGGAAGCCGGCTGCGACATCATCGCGCCCTCCGACATGATGGACGGCCGCGTCGCCGCGATCCGCGAGGGGCTGGATCGCTCGGGCCTGCTCGACGTGCAGATCATGGCCTATGCGGCCAAATACGCCTCCGCCTTCTACGGCCCGTTCCGCGATGCCATCGGCTCGGCCAAGACGCTGACCGGCGACAAGCGCACCTATCAGATGGACAGCGCCAACACCGACGAGGCGTTGCGCGAGGTCGAGCTCGACATCGCCGAAGGCGCCGACATGGTGATGGTGAAGCCCGGCATGCCCTATCTCGACGTGGTCCGCCGCGTGAAGGACACGTTTGCGATGCCGACCTTCGCCTATCAAGTCTCCGGCGAATACGCGATGATTGCGGCCGCCGCCAACAATGGCTGGCTCGATGGCGACCGCGCCATGATGGAAAGCCTGCTCGCGTTCAAGCGCGCCGGCGCGGATGGTGTGCTCAGCTATTTCGCGCCGAAGGCCGCGGAGAAACTGCGCGCTTTGGGGTAGGTTGGCGCCTCCCCGCCCCCGAATCGCCGGAATATTTTGGCTTGTTAATCCCACTGCGCCCTTGGCAGGGGAAGAGCCTGTTCCCATGTCCTGCCACGAGGGTTTTCCCGTTGGAGGACGGAACGATGTCTTATTCGGACCAAGGCAATGCCTGGCGCAATGACGGCGGCGCTCAGCCACACGCCTACGATCCCTATCTGCATCCGGAACTGTTCCGCGGTGTCGCGACGCGGCGGGCGTTTGCGTTCCTGATCGACATGGTCGTGATGTCCGTGCCCGTCATCCTCGGCTACATCTTCATCGCACTGTTCGGCGTCGTGACGCTCGGCATCGGCTGGGCACTGTTCTGGCTAGCTTGGCCGGCCTCCGTGATCTGGGCCATCGTCTATTACGGCGCTTGCATCGGCGGGCCCTCGTCGGCGACGATCGGGATGCGGATCATGGATCTGGAGCTGCGCACCTGGTACGGCGCGCCGGGCTACTTCGTCCTCGGCGCCACCCATGCGGTGCTGTTCTGGGTGACGGTCTCGTTCCTGTCGCCCTTCGTCGTGCTGGTCGGCCTGTTCAACGGCCGCCGGCGCCTGCTGCACGATTTCGTGCTGGGAACGGTGGTGATCAACAATTCCGTTCGCGCGCCCGTCGCTCAGACAGCCAGAACCTGGTGATCAAGGACCTACTAACGCGGATCCGCTAGACTAACCGAAGCGATTGACCGGGGGCTTTCGTAGCGCGATGCTGATACCCACTTCGGAGGCCCACGACGTCCCTTGACCCAGCACTCGCGCGACACCCCACAATTTTACCTCACGGCGCCGTCCCCCTGCCCGTATCTGCCGGGCCGGCATGAGCGCAAGGTGTTCACGCACCTCGTGGGTGAGCGCGCTGGCGATCTCAACGACCTCCTGACCCATGGCGGCTTCCGCCGCAGCCAGTCGATCGCCTACCGTCCCGCCTGCGACCAGTGCCGGGCCTGCGTTTCGGTCCGGGTCGTCGCCAACGAGTTCCGCCCGTCGCGCAACTTCCGCAAGGTGATGGCCCGTAATTCCGACATCGTCGGCGAGCAGCGCAGCGCCGTGCCGACATCAGAGCAATATTCGGTGTTCCGCGCCTATCTCGACGCCCGCCACCGCCATGGCGGCATGGCCGACATGACCGTGCTCGATTACGCCATGATGGTCGAGGACAGCCATGTCGAGACCCGTATCATCGAGTACCGCAAGCGCGGGCCCGACAGCGGCCTCACCGGCCGCGGCGAGGAGCTGATCGCGGTGGCGCTGACTGACGTCCTCAGCGACGGCCTGTCGATGGTCTACTCGTTCTTCGAGCCGAGCCAAGTCTCGCGCTCGATGGGCACCTTCATGATCCTCGACCACATCGCGCGCGCCCGCCGGCAGGGACTGCCCTACGTCTATCTCGGCTACTGGATCGAAGGCTCGAAGAAGATGGACTACAAGGCCCGCTTCCTGCCGCAGCAGCGCCTCGCGCCCTCAGGCTGGCTGCGCATCGACGCGCAAGGGGATACGGCGTCCGAGCCGCAGGATTAGATCGCTCACCCGAACAGCATATCCACTAGCAGCTTCACGTTCAAAATCACGATCACGCCCGCGACGATCCACGCGATCGCGGCGATTGACGTTGATATCGCGAACTGCCCCATCTTGCGGCGATCCGACACGAAACGCACCAGCGGGATCACGGCGAAGGGCAGCTGCATCGACAGCACGACCTGGCTGAATACCAGTAAATCCGCCGTGCCGCGCTCGCCGTAGATTGCGGTGACGATGATGACGGGAATGATGGCGATGCCGCGCGTGAGCAGGCGTCGCGCCCAACTCGGCAGGCGCAGGTCGAGAAAGCCTTCCATCACGATCTGGCCGGCGAGCGTTGCGGTCACCGTCGAATTCAGGCCCGAGGCCAGCAGCGCCACCGCGAACAATGTCGAGGCGATGCCGAGACCGAGCAGCGGCGAGAGCAGCTCAAACGCCTGGCTGATCTCGGCAACGTCCGAATGGCCGCTGGTGTGGAACGTCGCCGCAGCCACGACGAGGATCGCGGCATTGATGAACAGCGCCAGCATTAACGCAATGGTGGAGTCCGTCGTCGCCCATTTGATCGCCTCGCGACGGCCCTCGTCGTTACGCGCATAGGCGCGCGTCTGCACGATCGAGGAATGCAGATAGAGATTATGCGGCATCACGGTCGCACCGATGATGCCGATCGCGATGTAGAGCATCTCCGGATTGGTGAAGATCTCGCTCTTCGGCGCAAAGCCATGCAGCACGTCGGCAACGGGCGGCGCCGCGGCCACGATCTGGACCGCGAAGCACACCGCGATCACCGCCAGCAGCGCCATGACGAAGGCTTCGAGGAAGCGGAAGCCGCGGTTCATCAACACGAGGAGCAGGAAAGCGTCGAGCGCGGCGATCAGCGCACCGCCGATCAGGGGGATCCCGAAAAGGAGTTTCAGCGCGATCGCGGTGCCGATGACCTCGGCGAGATCGCAGGCGATGATCGCCGCCTCGCAAGCGAGCCAGAGCAGGAAATTCACTGCCGGCGAGTAGGTCGCGCGGCAGGCCTGCGCGAGATCGCGGTCGGTGACGATGCCGAGCCGTGCCGCCAGCGACTGCAGCAGGATCGCCATCAGGTTTGAGAGCAGGATGACCGAGAGCAGCGTGTAGCCAAACTTCGATCCACCGGCGAGGTCCGTCGCCCAATTGCCGGGGTCCATGTAGCCGACCGAGACCATGTAGCCGGGGCCGACAAAGGCGAGCAGCCGCCGCCACCACGCCCCCGCCGCGGGGACGGCGACGGTGGCATTCACCTCGGCGAGGCTCTTGGTGGCCGGCGCGTCGGTGCGCCAGCCAGCAGCATCTTGGGCCAGGTCCTGGGTCAGATCGGGCGATCGGGCATCCATGCCGTCAGAATACCGGAGTCGATTCTTATTGCAACTCATTTGCAACTGCATCTAGGCGCGTTGGTTCCCACAGCCCGCTCCGGGTTTGCCCGACCCTGTCGGGAAGCGGGTGGGTTTGACCCGCGTCGGAGGCGGATACTGGCGCCATCAAGACTTTGCAGGAAATGCGCCATGTCAAATGCCCCTCGCCTTCCCGACACCTTCAACCGCCTCGCCTGGTCCAACCTCGCGGCGCAATCGGCCGAGCAGATCGCGCTGGCGGCCGCGCCCATCGTCGCGGTGCTGACGCTGGGCGTGGCGGAAGGCCAGACCGGCGTGCTCCAGACCGCGCTCAGCCTGCCCTTCGTTCTGTTCGCGATTCCGGCCGGCCTGCTCGCCGACCGCATTTCCCGCCGTTCGCTGATGGCCGGTGCCGAGGCGCTGCGAGCGGTGGCGCTTGCGGCGATCGTGCTGCTGCTGGCGCTCGGCGCGCTCAATCTGCCGCTGCTCGCGCTGCTCGGCTTTGCCGCCGTGTGCGGCACCGTCGTCTACAGCGTGGCCGCGCCGGCGCTGGTGCCCTCGCTGGTAGCTGCGGAGCTGCTGCCGGCCGCGAACGCCAGGATCGAACTGGCGCGCACCATCGCCTTCGCCAGCGGTCCTGCGGTCGGCGGCGCGCTGGTCGGCTGGTGGGGCGCAAGCCCAGCCTTCGGCTTTGCGGCGGCGCTCTCGGCGGCCGCCGTGGTGCTGCTCTCCGGCCTCTACGAGCCTTCGCGTGCACCAGTCCCGCGCCGTCATCCATTCCAGGATATCCGCGAAGGCGCGGCCTTTGTGTTTCATCATCCGCTGCTCCGACCGGTGTTCGTCACCCAATTCATCTTCAACACCGGCTGGTTCCTGCAGATCGCCGTATTCGTGCCCTACGCCGTGCGCCATCTCGGCCTGACCGCGGCCGGCGTCGGCACGGTGCTCACGATGTACGGCGTCGGCATGGTGATCGGCGCGCTGTTCGCAACCCGCGTGATGAAGCGCGTCGCCTTCGGCACCGTGGTCGGCCTCGGCCCCGTGACAGGCTTCGTCGCCGCCCTGGTGATGGCGCTGACGGTGCTGGTGCCCTCGCCCTGGCTTGCGGCCTTGAGCTTCTTTCTGCTCGGCGTCGGCCCGATCCTGTGGGTGATCTCGACCACGACGTTGCGCCAGTCGGTCACGCCGCCGCGCTTGCTCGGCCGCGTCTCCGCCATCAACATCATGAGCTACGGCGCCCGCCCGCTCGGCTCGGCGCTGGGCGCCGTCGTCGGCGGCGTCTGGAGCGCGGAAGCGTGCCTCTATCTCGCCGCCGCCGTGTTCGGCGTGCAGGCGCTGGTGATCTGGTTGTCGCCGGCGGTGGCGCTGGACCGGCAGCCGGCCATGGTGGACGACAGCGCGACCGCGCGGGCCTAATTCGCCAGATACCGCTCGTAGCTCCCCGTCACCGGCTCGCTCGCGTCAACCTCGGGATCGAGTGTGTAGAGATCCTGCGCGCGGCCGATGCCGCGGAGCGCGTAGCGACCGGTGGAGACGAGATAGCGGCGGCCGGCGGCATCCAGGCCCTTGTAGAACTCGGCCGAGGCCAGCAGCTCGCGATCGACCGAGCGGCTCATCGAGGCGATGCGGCTGACCTCGTTGACGGTCGGGCCCACCACAGTGAAATCGAGCCGGTCCTCGCTGCCGATATTGCCGTAAAAGACCTCGCCGACATGGAGGCCGATATAGGCCGACGTGGTCGGACGGCCCTCCGCGGCTCGGCGTGCATTCAGCGCCGCGACGTTGTGGCGGAACAGGTGCTCGGCGCGCAGCGCGGCACGGCGTGCGGCCGCCATGTCCTCGCCCCAGAACATCGCAAGCACGCCGTCGCCGATCAGCTTCAGCACGTCGCCGCCGGCATCATAGATCGCGTCGATCACGGCCTGGGCATAATCGTTGAGGAATGGGATGATCTCATCCGGGCCGATGCTCTCGCTGATCCCGGTCGAGCCGCGCAAATCCGAATACCACAGCACGGCGTTGATGCGCTCGGTGACGCCGCGCGTGATGCGCCCGCGCAGGACCTGCTCGGAGGCATCACGTCCGAGATAGACCCGCCCCAGCGTCCGCACGATATCGACCTGCTGCGCCGATTTGATCGCGAGCCCCAGCACCGGTACGAGATCGCGCAGGGCCGCGAGCTCGGCTTCGGTAAAGCCGTCGTCGCGCCGCGTCGTCCAGCAGGAGTAGAGGCAATCCATCTGCCCGAGCGCTCCGCTCTCGCCGAAGCGGTGCACGAAGGCCAGGAAATGACGGTGACCGTTTTCGGCGAGCTCGCCGATCTGCGAGAAATCGAGCGAGGGCGCGTCGGCGAGATCGATCACCATCTCGTCGTGGCCGTGCTCGAGCAGATGATAGAACACCGAGCGGCGCCAGTTCTTGGCCGCATCGCCCTCCGCCGTCGAGCCGTATTCGAGGACGTCGCTCTCGTTGGTCGGCGTGTCGCTCCAGCGGAAGGCGCGGCCCTCGTAGATTGGATGTAGCGTGTCGATGACCACGAGGCCGCGCGAGAGTTCCAGCCCTTCGGCGCGGCAGCGCTCACAGAAGCCGCGCAAGAGTTCGGGTTCGGGAAGACCGGTGAGGCCCTGGCCGGCCAGCCAGTTCATCAGCGCAAGGCGGGAGGTGAGTTGCATACGCCATTATGGCGTGCATTCGTGACGAACGAAAGGCCACACGCAGACCGTGTGCAAACCAAGGCTCCCGCCTATGGCAGATCGAATATGTCGCGGACGCTGTTGACGCGCTCTCGCCTCGGGCCGCAAATGCAAATGATGACATCGACGACGAGAAATCTTGCGATATGAGCCGGCGCCAGCTTCCGATCATCCTGGCGCTCGGCACCACGCAGACCCTGGCCTGGGCCTCCAGCTATTATTTGCCGGCCCTGCTTGCGGATCCGATGGCGCACGACCTCGGCATCTCCACCAATTGGATCTTTGGCGCGTTCTCGGCCTCGCTCGTGATCTCCGCGATGCTGGGGCCGCGCATCGGCCGGCAGATCGATCTCGTCGGCGGGCGGCAGGTGCTGTCGGCCTCGAACCTGACCATCGCGGCAGGCCTCGTCTTGCTCGGCCTTGCGCAGTCGGTGGCTGTGATGACCTTCGCCTGGTTCGTGCTTGGCATCGGCATGGCGATGGGGCTCTACGACGCCGCCTTCGCCGCGCTCGGCCGCATCTATGGCACAGAGGCGCGCAGGCCCATCACCGGCATCACGCTGATGGCTGGCTTCGCCTCGACTGTCGGCTGGCCGCTCACCGCCTGGGGGCTCGCCCATATCGGCTGGCGCGATACGTGTTTCGCCTGGGCAGCCGCCAACATCCTGATCGGCCTGCCCCTCAATTTCTTCATGCTGCCTTCGATCAAGGGCGCCAAGCAGGCTGCGGCAACGGCCGAGAAGCCGCACGTCCCGCTCGACCGCACCATGATCCTGCTGGCGTTCGTCTTCGCTGCGGTCTGGACCGTCACCGGCGCGATGGCGGTGCACTTCCCGCGCATCCTCGAAGCCACGGGCGCGAGCCATATCGAGGCCATCGCGGCGGGTGCGCTGATCGGCCCGGCCCAGGTGATCGCGCGCATCCTCGAGGCGAGCGTCCTGAGCCGCTTCCATCCGCTGTGGTCGACACGGCTTGCCTGCGTCACCCACCCGATTGGCGCGGCCGTCGTCGCGATCTTCGGCGCGCCGGCCGCGACCGCCTTCGCGCTTCTGCACGGCTCCGGCAACGGCATCCTGACGATTGCCCGCGGGACGCTGCCGCTCGCGATCTTCGGCCCGAAGGATTTTGGTTACCGCCTCGGCATCATCGGCGCGCCGGCACGCATGGCGCAGGCGATCGCGCCGCTGGCCTTCGGCCTGCTGATCGACGTGATGGGCGCCAAGGTGCTGATGGTCTCGTCCGCGCTGAGCCTGTCGGCGCTGGCCGCGCTGTTCCTGATCCGCGCCGAAAAGCGGCCGGATTGACCGCGCCGCTGCTTTCGCGCACAAGCGCGGCATGACCGACAACAGCCCCCCGCCCCGCACATTCAAAGGCCTCCTGCGCTGGGCCATGACGCCGCCGCAGGCCTGGGGCGTGTATCTCCTCGCCGTGCTGCTGGTGTGGCTGGTCTCGTTCTATGCCGGCTCGCTGAAGCCGAAGAAGACGCCGGAGGCAAGCCCGCCGGCGGTCAGCGCACCGAAGAGCTAAGCCGTTTCGGCTGGCTGGTCGCGATCCAGATGCCGGCGAACACGGCCACCAGCCCAATCAGGAGATTTGGCGTGATCGGCTCGCCAATCAACAGCGCCGCCAGCAAGGTGGCCGCGATCGGATTGACGGTCATCGTGTTTGCCACTCTGGTCGGCGTCGCGCGGGCCAGCGCCATGACCCAGAAGATGAAGGCGAGCGCACCGCCGCCGGCGCCGAGATAGATGCCAGCAATCCACTGCGCCGTCGTGAAGTGCGCGAGCGCGGCGAAGCTGCCCTTCGCAAGACCCACGAGCATCAGTACCGCGGCGCCCGCGCCCATTCCGACCGTGAGAAAGCCCAGCGCGCTGGAACGTTGCATCAGCGGTCGCGATAGCACGTTGTAGAACGCCATGCAGAACACGGCGCCGGTCATGATCAGCTCGCCGCGCCAGGATCCGGGCGGGCTCTGTGCGAGGCCCACAGCAAGCGCCGCCGCCACGCCGAGCACGGCAATGCCGACGCCCGTAATCTTGCGCATCGTCAGCCGTTCCACACCAAGGATCGCACCGACCACCATGGTGTGGAGCGGCAGCGTCGCCAGCGCGAGACTGGCACGCGCGGCGGTCGTGTAGGACACCGCGATATTGTAGAGGATGAAGAACAGGCCGAAGAAGCAGATGCCGAGCGTCATCACGGCCGGCCAGTCCGACCACTGCGGCCAGCGCACGCGCAGCAGCAGCGCGCATGGCAGCAGGCAGAGGAAACCGATCCCCCAACGCAGGATTGCAAGCATGACCGGATCAGCGCAGGCGACGAGATAGCGGGTGATTGCCGCGGCGGTGCCGCCGATGCTGCTCGACGCCAGCGCGATCGCGACCCCGAGCCACTCCCCCACGCTTCGCCTCCCTGATCGGCGCCTTTGGCGGCGCCTAGCACATCCCTGCTGCCACCATGATGGCAAGAGGGATCCGGCGAAAGCTAGTCATAGAACTCCGGCGACAGCTTCTGGGTGTCGCGCTGGGCCTTGTCGTGGTTGATCCAGAACTGCGCCTCTTCCTTTGAAATGGTGTCGGCGATCTTCTGCATCGAGGCGATCGACTGCTCCTTGCTGACATTGTTCACGGGGACGCGGCGGTTGTCGTAATTGTCCCTGAAGTGCGCGGCATCGCCTGAGAGCAACACCACGCGGGTCCTCGGCAGCCGCACCATCAGCGACTGGTGTCCCGGCGTATGACCGGGCGTCGAGAGGATGGTGATGCTGCCGTCGCCGAACACGTCCTTGTCGCCTGCGAGCAGCTCGACCGGATGCGAAGGCTTGAAGCGCGGCTCGTTGTTGGCACCGGGCCAGTCATATTCGGCCTTCTGCACGTAGAGCGTCGCCTGCGGGAACATCTCGACATTGCCGATGTGATCGGGGTGCGTGTGCGAGACACCCATCGCCTTGACGTCAGCGGGCTTCACGCCGATCTGCTCGAGTTGCGCGGCGAGAGTCTTCGGCCGCTTCCAGCTCACCGCCTTGGGGTCGGCAGGCGCAAGCCCGTTCGGCATCGCGGCCACGGCGTCGGGAATGCCGGTGTCCCACAGGAACCAGCCCTGGCTGTGCTTGATGAGATAGCAGGTGTCGACAAAATCCATCGACTTGCCTTCATTCACCCCGGGCGACCAGCGCCCGATGTCGCCGGCGACGCCCTCTCCGCAATTCATGATGTAAAGCCTTTCGACACCCGGCTTCTGCGCGGATACAGATTGGGAGGACAACACCAGTGCCGCGGCGGTGAGAGCGAGCGTGAATTTAGACATGATCGTCGGCATGATCCTGGATGTCATCCCTGGTCCCTCCTTGCAGCGCCTCCTTGCGGCGACCGAGGATCAACCCCGCCCCTGCCGCAGAATTCCACTTCCACTCACTATAGGCCGTAGCAGCATATCTTTCTAACGCGCCTTGCCGGCGAAACCTTTGATTGACAGGCCGGCGCGGTTTCGCTGTAATGAGCTTATGGGGATCGAGCGATCTCCCCACGAGGCGACATGCCCAAGTATCGCGTCCCCCGTTTTTCGAGGACGCATCATGTCTACATTCACGACCATATCATCCGATAAATTGTCGCGCCTGATCGGCACGGCCAATGCTCCTGTCCTGATCGATGTGCGGACGGAGGAGGATTTTGCCGCAGACCGGCGGCTGATCCCCGGCTTTATCAGGTTCAGCCACGAGGCGGTTGCGGACTGGGGCGGCCAATTTGCCGGCCGCTCCGCCATCGTCTCCTGCCTGCGCGGCGGCAAGCTCGCACAGGGCACGGCGGCCTGGCTCCGCCAGCTCGGCGTGGAGGCCGAGACGCTCGATGGTGGCTTCGAGGGGTGGAAGGAAGCGAAGCTGCCGCTGCTCGACACCCGCAAGCTCCCGCCGCGCGATGCCAGGGGGCGCACCGCCTGGGTGACGCGGGCGCGGCCGAAAGTCGACCGTATCGCCTGTCCCTGGCTGATCCGCCGCTTCGTCGATCCCGCTGCGGTGTTCTTGTTTGTCGCGCCATCCGAAGTGGTCGCCGTCGGCGAGCGCTTCACGGCCGCGCCCTTCGACATCGAGAACGTGTTCTGGAGCCACCGCGGCGAGCTCTGCACCTTCGACGTCATGATCGAGGAGTTCGGCATTGCGACGCCGGCGCTGCTGCGGCTGGCTACGCTGGTGCGCGGAGCCGACACGGCGCGGCCGGACCTCGCGCCTGAGGCGCCCGGCCTGCTTGCAGCCTCGCTCGGATTGTCCCGCATGTACGATGACGACCTCCAACAACTCGAGGCCGGCATGCTGCTCTATGATGCCTTTTATCGTTGGTGCCGGGACGCCACCGGCGAGACCCACAACTGGCCAACCAACAAGGTAAAGGCGTGATGGACATCCGTAATAGCCAAGCAGGAGCTGATGCCGGTCACGGCATCAGCTTCACTGAGGCCTTCCGTGTCTGGCTGCGCGTCGCGTGCTTGAGCTTCGGCGGGCCTGCGGGCCAGATTGCGGTGATGCACCGCATCCTGGTCGAAGAGAAGAACTGGATCTCCGAGGGCCGCTTTTTGCATGCGCTGAATTACTGCATGCTCTTGCCTGGACCTGAGGCGCAGCAGCTGGCGACCTATATCGGCTGGCTGATGCATCGCACCGCCGGCGGGTTGATGGCGGGCGGGCTGTTCATCCTGCCCGGCATCATCGCCATCATGGGCCTGAGCTATATCTACGCGGCTTTCGGCAATGTCAGCTTCGTCGAGGCACTGTTCTTCGGGCTGAAGGCCGCGGTGCTCGCCATCGTCATCGAGGCCGTCTTCCGCGTCGGCAAGCGCGCGCTGAAGAACCGCGTCATGATCGCGCTCGCCGCGATCGCCTTCGTCGCAATCTTCTTCTTCGCCGTCCCCTTCCCGATCATCATCATCGCCGCCGGCGTAATCGGTTATGCCGGCGCAAGGGCCGGCCGGCCCGAATTCGCGCCCGCCGGCCACGGCCATGGCGGCAGTGGCGCTGCAATCGACAGCATGCTTGGCGAAGCCGTGCCCGAGCACGTGCGTCCCAATACCGCGCGTGCGATCCGCACCGCCGCGCTCTGGCTTTCGCTCTGGCTCGTGCCGGTGGTTACGTTGCTGATTGTCCTTGGACAGGCCAGCGTCTTCAGCCAGATCGCTCTGTTCTTCACCAAGATGGCACTGGTCACCTTCGGCGGCGCCTACGCGGTGCTGGCCTATGTGGCCCAGCAGGCGGTCGAGCATTATCACTGGCTCAAGCCGCACGAGATGCTCGACGGCCTCGGCATGGCCGAGACCACGCCGGGCCCGCTGATCATGGTGCTGCAGTTCGTGGGGTTCATGGCGGCCTATCGCGACGCAAGCGGCCTGCCGCCGATGCTGGCGGCAACGCTCGGCGGGCTCCTCGCGACCTGGGTCACGTTCACGCCCTGCTTCCTCTGGATCTTCGTCGGCGGCCCCTATATCGAGCGCCTGCGCGGCAACACCGGGCTCTCTGGTGCGCTCAGTGCCATCACCGCCGCCGTCGTCGGCGTCATCCTCAACCTCTCGATCTGGTTCGCGCTGCACACGCTATTCCGCGAGACCGTGCCAGTGCACGCCTTCCCGCTGGATTTCGATATGCCCGTCGTGAAGAGCGTTGATCTTCCCGCGCTCGTGCTGTCGATCGCGGCCGCCACCGCGATCTTCCGCTTCAAGCTCGGCATGCTGACGGTGCTCGGCGGGAGCTGCGCCGCCGGCGTGGCGCTGCGGATGGTCGGGGTGATCTAGGGCGGAATTCCGCGAGCATTGACGTGGATCAATACTGCCAACGGTCGGAGTGCCACCGGTGTGTCGGACCGACCTGGAGTACCGACTTGGAGTACCGACTTGGAGGAAGCCCCAATGCGCAAATGGGCTTTGACGATTTTGACCGTGAGTATCGCCTTAACAGCGGGGCACGCCCGGGCTCAGAGATACGATCCGGCTTTTCCCGTTTGCTTGAACGTCGTCTCTCGCGGAACCAGTCCATACTATCGGTGCAGCTATACGACGATGGACCAATGCAGGGCGTCGGCCAACGGTCAGATGTGCGTCCTCAACCCTTATTACGCCGGAGCGACGGCCGGAGGGAACAATCGGCGTCACTCACGGCAAACATACACACCACCAAAGCCGCCGACCCGCTACCGCGCTGCGCCGTACAATCAATTCAATGAACCTTACTATGGAGCTTCCCAGGGTTACGCACCGGGCGAGAAAGAACGATTTCTCCAAAGCACGAGACAATACATGTAACGGATGATGGGCCGATCGTGATCGCGCGCGTGCCGTCGGGCAAAACAGCGGCGAGCGGAGCGACCTCACGCGTCAAGCCCCCTTGCCAAAAATATTCCACTTTACCGAAATTCGGATTTATCGTACAAGAGAAACACCCTGACCCAAGACAAGGGGCGGATCGCGATCGTCACGAACTGCGGGTTGGGGCGCGATGGACGCGACGGCGTCGGGCGCGGTTGGCGTTGCAGGGCGGCTTGGCCGTGAGCAATCGTCGTCGCGCGTACGACACGACGCTGACAGCGTCTTTGCATGGTTTCGAGCGTGAGCACACGCCAGCGCCCGGAGTTCCAGCGAAGACGTGCGCGGACGAACAAGTCGTGTGGTCCTGACGCCCGGAGCCTGTGCGTCAAGTCCTGTGGTGATGCGCTTGGTCCAACCGGACACGCGCATCAGTGATCTGCAGGGCGACGGGGGCAATAGTGCATCGCTCCCCGGGGAGAGCACGAAGGACACGTTAAAACCATCGCGCAGGGAAGGCCGGGCGATCCGGCAACACCTGTGGTCCACCCCGTGTGCATTTCCATGGCGCACGGACCTGCGGGTGCCAGCCGGCGCCCGGCCTTCCCTGCGCCCTCGTCTTTGCGAAGGCGCGAAGCGAAAGGCAAAACTCGGGCGAGATGCGCCGCGAGAAGGCGGACGCTCGGGCGCTGTTTGAAATGAGAATTGGAGACCGATGGCCGTGCCACACGTCCCGTCATTGCCGAGTTGGAATATGTGTGCGCCACACCCTGACCTGTGCCCCGGACGCAGCGCAGCGTCACCCCGGCGATGCGACGCATCGTCCGGTAGACCGTGCGCTGCTGAGCCTGGGCCATCTCTCCGAGCAATCCGCGTGGCATGCGGTCCCGGCTCGGCGCAGCAACGCAAGGGCGTTGCAGCGCGTCCGGGACAAGAAAGCGCTACCCGATCACATTGCCGAATTTGTTCGACTTCGGGAAACCCTTCGGCGGCAGGCGGCCGGCATCGGCGCGGGTGCCTTGCCATTCGGCAAGCTCCTTCATGGTCGCGGAGAATTCGCGCCCCGCAGAGTCCTTCCAGGTCAGACCCGCCTTTGCCTCGAAGACAGTGACGTCGGAGAGACCGCCGTCCTTGTACTTCTGCAAGCGAACGCCGCGACCGCGGGCCATCTCCGGCACCTGGTCGAGCGGGAAGATCAGCATCTTGCGGTTCTCGCCGATAACCGCAACGGTGTCACCGATCACCTCGGTGACCGTGCGCGCCTCGTTCGGCATGTCGACATTGAGGACCTGCTTGCCCTTCTTGGTGGTGCCGACGCAATCGTCCTCGTTGACGACAAAACCCTGGCCCTCGTGGCTGGCGACCAGGAATTTGCGACCGCCCTTGTTGACAAACAGCGTCACCGGCGCGGCCTCCGGCTCGAGATCGATGAACTGGCGGATCGGCTCGCCGTGGCCGCGGCCGCCTGGGAGCTTCGCCACGTCGATCGAGAAGAATTTTCCGTTGGTCGCGAACAGCAAGAGCTTCGAGGTCGTCTCCGCGAAGAAGGCAATGCCGAGCTTGTCGTCCTGCTTGAAGGCCAGGCCCGAGAGATCCTCGACATGACCCTTCATGGTGCGGATCCAGCCCTTGTCGGAGACGACCACCGTCACCGGCTCGCGCTCGACGAGGGCTTCCTCCATCGCGGCGAGATCGTGCTCGGGCGCGTCGGCAAAGGTGGTGCGGCGCTTGCCGAGCGGCGTCTTCGGCCCGAACATGTCGCGGACCTTGCCGACCTGCTCGGCGACCTTCTTCCACTGCTCGGGCTCGGAGGCGAGCACCGCATTGATGCCCTTGAGCTCGGCACGGAGGCTCTTGTCCTCGGTGCGGATTTCCATCTCTTCGAGCTTGCGCAAGCGGCGCAGGCGCATGTCCAGGATGGCTTCGGCCTGCACCTCGGTCAGCTTGAATGCCTTCATCAGAACCGGCTTCGGTTCGTCCTCGGTGCGGATGATCCGGATCACCTCGTCGATATTCAGGAAGGCGATCAGATAGCCGCCAAGCACCTCGAGCCGGCCCTCGATTTGCGCCTTGCGATAATTGCTGCGGCGGATCAGCACGTCGCGCAGATGGTCGAGCCATTCGCGCAGGCACTCCGCGAGCCCCACAACCTTCGGGATGCGGCCCTTGATCAGCACGTTCAGGTTCAGCGGAATCTTGTTTTCGAGCTCGGTCAGCCGGAACAGCGATTCCATCATCAGCGCCGGATCGACGTTCTTCGACTTCGGCTCGATGACGATGCGGACGTCTTCGGCCGATTCGTCCCTGATGTCGCCGACCAGCGGCAGCTTCTTCTGGTCGAGCAGTTCGGCGACCTTCTCGATCAGGCGCGACTTCTGCACCAGGAAGGGGATCTCGGTGACGACGACGGCCCAGGTGCCGCGGTTGCCCTCTTCCTGTTCCCATCTGGCGCGAACGCGGAACGAACCGCGGCCGGTCGTGTAGGCTTCGGCGATGGCCTGCTTGGAATCGACGCAGATGCCGCCGGTCGGGAAATCCGGGCCCTTGACCCACTTCATCAGCGCCTTCGACTTCGCGTCGGGCTTCTCGATGAGGTGCAGCGCGGCCTCGCACAGCTCGGCGGCATTGTGCGGCGGGATCGAGGTCGCCATGCCGACCGCGATGCCCTGAGCGCCGTTGGCGAGCAGGTTCGGGAAGCCGCCGGGCAGCACGACCGGCTCTTTCGACTGGCCGTCGTAATTGGCGCGGAACTCGACGCCGTCCTCGTCGATGCCCTCGAGCAGAAGCCGCGCGACATCGGTCATGCGCGCTTCGGTGTAGCGGTAGGCGGCGGGGTTATCGCCGTCGATATTGCCAAAGTTGCCCTGGCCGTCGACCAGCGGATAGCGCGAGGAGAAGTCCTGCGCGAGGCGCACCATGGCGTCGTAGATGGCCTGGTCGCCGTGCGGATGGAACGAGCCCATCACGTCGCCGACGATCTTGGCGGATTTTTTGAAGGCCGTGCCGGGGTCGAGCCGGAGCAGGCGCATGCCGTAGAGGATGCGCCGGTGCACCGGCTTCAGGCCGTCGCGCGCATCGGGCAGCGCGCGATGCATGATGGTGGAGAGCGCATACGCGAGGTAGCGCTCTTCCAGCGCTTCCCGCAGCGGCACCTCGTGAATTTCGGCCGGTTCTTCCGGCGGAACGATTCGTTTTCCCATGCCGCCCGGTTAAACCGTGGAAGCGAATCGGGCAAGGATGGATTGGTTCCTTGTGGGCTTCTATTGCCCTGCCCAGCCTGCCGTCACGGTCGGCTGGACCTTGGCCGGAGCCGGCGCCGGCGTGTTGGCGACGCAGCGGCGCGCGGCCTCGATCTCGGCATCGGTTGCGCCGTGGGACCGCGCCCATGTCTCTGCGGCCGCAGCGGAATATTTCGCCACATAGTACCTCACCAATGTGCAGGAGGCCCGGCGAAACACGCCAGGTTGCGGCTCACCGGCCATCGCGTCAGGCGCAAAAGCGAGCAGCGCCGCGGTCAGCGCAAAACCCCTGATCAACATTTGGGCTGTCCCCGTTGTGGAACCTGCCCGGCCAACGCGGACAGGCAAATTTCGTTCCGAGGGGTAGCCCGATTTTTCAGGCAATGCAGCAGCGCGATCGGCTCATGGCGCCGGAAGCGCTGCCTTGGCCTGCTGCCGAGTCAGGGCATTGATGAAGCCAGCCCGCGCGTCCGAATGGGCCTGTCCGCGTGGTTCCAGCACATGGCGCAGCAGGAACAGGCCGGTGAGTCGAAAGCCGTCCTGGAGATCCTCGTCGGTGAGGTCATGCGCGGCCTCGCCATGGCGCAGGAACGGCGGCAACCGCAGCAGCCGGTCGCGCCACGGCTCGCCCGCGCCGCGCGACACCGCGCCGCCCGATTTGGGCGAGACATAGATCAGGTCGGTGGTCTCCCCGGTCACCGCGCAATTTTCGAGCGCGAGGCCGAAGCCGAGCTCGGAGAGCATGGCCAGCTCGAAATGAATGAGGTGCACGGCGGCACTGCCGATGTCGTCGAAATCATCCAGCGAATGCTCGAGCAGCGAAAACATCTCCTCGTGCGGATCACGCTCGGGCAGCAGCCGCGCGATCGACGCCAGATGGGTAACGCCGTAGACGCCGTGGGACGATCCCAGCAGTGTCGCGGCACGCAGCTTCAGACCTTCGATCGCGTAGGTACCAAGATGCTCGTCGAGTCGCGCCCGCCACACCGCGCTGACGCTGTTGCCGGGCTGCAAGAGCGGCCGCAGCCGCGAGCTCGCCCCGCCGCGCACGAGGCCGAGATGCCGGCCGTGCTGGCGCGTCAACAGCTCGACGATGGCGCTGCTCTCGCCATGCCGCCGCACGCCCAGGACGATGCCTTCGTCGGTCCATTCCATCGCAGAAGCTTATCGCATTTCGACCGCCGTAGAGTGGGCAAAGCGCAGCGTGCCCACCAATTTGATCGTCACGCGTTGAACCAGCCCTTCGCGTCGCCGGTAAACGAGAAATACAGCCCGAACGCCGTCAGCACGCACGAGACGATCTCGATGGCGCTGTCGAGCTCGAGGCCCCGCTCGCCGAGGATCTGGGCGAGCGAAATCACGGACAGCACCAGCGCTGCCGCCAGCACCCAGCGCGGCCAGTTCTTGCGCCAGCGCGCGGCCAGCCGGACGAAATAGACCATCAGCAGGATCATTCCGCCGGCGAGCAGCGTCGTCGTCATGATCATCTGTTCGGTCGTCTCGACGGTAGGCGTGCGGTCTTGCACCGCCACCGACAGGGAGTCCAGCATCAGCGAGGCATAGAGCAGCGCTTCGAAGCGCTGGACGTTGCGGGGCACGCTCATCAGTGGCCGATCTGTTCTTGCTTATTCTTTGGGAAATTCCAGGCCCATCTCGCGGTAGCGATCGGGATCGTCACCCCAATTCTCGCGCACCTTGACGAACAGGAACAGATGCACCGGCGCATCCAGGATCTGCATCAGCTCCTTCCGCGAGTCCGCGCCGATCGACTTGATGGTGGCGCCGCCCTTGCCGAGCACGATCTTGCGCTGGCTCTCGCGCTCGACGAAGATCGTCTGCTCGATGCGCACCGACTTGTCCTTGCGCTCCTCCCACTTGTCGGTCTCGACCGTGGACTGGTAGGGCAGTTCCTGGTGCAGCTTCTGATAGATCTTCTCGCGCGTGATTTCGGCGGCCAGCTGCCGCATCGGCGCGTCCGACATCTGGTCTTCAGGGTAAAGATACGGCCCCGGCGGCACCATCTCGGCAAGCGTCGTGCGGATGTCGTCGACGCCGTCGCCCGAGATCGCCGCGATCATGAAGGTTCTCGCGAACTTCATGCGCTCGTTGGCGGCCTGCGCAAGCGCCAGAAGCTTCTCGCGCTGGACCAGGTCGACCTTGTTGATGACCAGGATCTTGTCGTGATTGACGCTGGCGGCCTTGGCCAGGATGGCCTCGGCCTCCTCGTCGATGCCGGTCTTGGCATCGAGCAGCACGCAGACGAGATCGGCGTCATGCGCTCCGCTCCAGGCGGTCGAGACCATGGCGCGGTCGAGCCGCCGCTTGGGCAGGAAGATCCCGGGCGTGTCGACCAGGATGATCTGCGCGTTGTTCTCAATGACGATGCCGCGGATCAGCGCGCGCGTGGTCTGCACCTTGCGCGAGACGATCGTGACCTTGGCCCCGACCAGCGCATTGACCAGCGTGGACTTGCCGACGTTCGGCGCGCCGATCAGCGCTACGAAGCCGCAGCGCGTCGCGGCAGGCGTCTCGCCGCTTGTTTCAGCCATCATTGCCGCCACCAACGCCTTCGCGCTCGATCATGACGGAGGCCGCGACCTTCTCCGCCGCGCGCTTGCTGCCGCCGATGCCTTCAGCCGGCGCCAGCCCCGGCAGATCCACGGCGACACGGAATTGCGGATCGTGATGCGGACCGGTGCGCTCGACCTCGCGATAGACAGGCGTCGGCAGTCCCTTGCCCTGCGCCCATTCCTGCAGCACGGTCTTGGGATCGCGCAAAGGCCGCCGCGGCTTGTGCATGCGCTCGGTCCAGTTGCGCTTGACGAACTCGTCCGCCGCGGCATGACCGCCGTCGAGGAAGATCGCGCCGATCACAGCTTCGCAAATGTCGCCGAGGATCGACTTGCGCAAGCGGGCGTCGGCGCTGGAGCCGACCGAGCCGAGCTTGATGTCGTCGAGCAGACCGAGCGACTTGGCGACGTCGGCGCAGCTCTCCTTGCGCACGAGTTCGGCAAGGCGCTTGGACAGCTCGCCCTCATCGGCGTTCGGGAAGGCGTGATAGAGCATGTCGGAGACGACGAGCCCGAGCACGTGGTCCCCCAGGAATTCCAGCCGCTGATAGCTGTCGCCGCGCTTGCGCCCGGACTTCAACGCCGAGACATGCGTGATCGCCTGCATCAGCAGGTTCGGGTCGGTGAAGCTGTGGCCGATACGCGCCTCGAGCGCTGCGTTCGCGTCTGCGGCTGCCTTCGCCTTGTCCTTGGCCTTGCTGCTCCGCGTCCGCTTCTTCTTTGCAGGCGCCTTGGCCTCAGGAGACTTGGATTCAGGAGACTTGGATTCAGGAGACTTGGGCGCAAGCGTCTTGGTTGCAGCTTCGCCCTCGGGAGCGGCTTGCGCCTCGATCGATTGGGTCGCGATGTCCTTGGCTTCGTCTTTCATCGGACGATTTTGAAGAAGCGCGTCCAGCGCACCGACCACGGCCAGCGCCAGAACATCCAGGCCTGCTCGCCTTCGCCGATGGAGAAGAAGATCATCTGCGCGCGGCCGATCAAATTCTCCTGCGGCACGTAGCCGACCTGGCCGAGGAAGCGGCTGTCGGTTGAGTTGTCGCGGTTGTCACCCATCATGAAGAAATGGCCGGGCGGCACGGTGTAGACGTTTGTGTTGTCCATGTAGCCGTTGTCGGCGCAATCGAGCGTCTCGTAGGAGACGCCGTTCGGCAGCGTTTCCTTCCAGCGCTTCACCCGCGAGATGCCGCCGCCTTCGGAGCCGCACGGATCTTCACCGACGAACTCGCTCATGCGCTGGCGCTCGACCGGGGTGTCGTTGATGTAGAGCAGACCATCCTTCATCTGGATATGGTCACCGGGAAGGCCGATCACGCGCTTGATGTAGTCGGTCGAGTCCTCCTTCGGCAGGCGGAATACGACGATATCGCCACGGTTCGGATCCGAGCCCCAGATCCGTCCCGAGAACAGCGGCGGCGAGAACGGGATCGAGTAGTGGCTGTAGCCGTAGGAATATTTCGAGACGAACAGGTAATCGCCGACCAGCAGTGTCGCCTTCATCGAGCCCGACGGGATGTTGAAGGGCTGGAACAGGAAGGTGCGGATCACCAGCGCGATCAGGAGAGCGTGGATCACGACCCGGACCGTCTCGCCGACGCCGCTCTCAGTTTTGGTTCCTGAAGTCACGCTCATTGCTCTCTCAATTCCGGCCGGCGGTCACAGAGCGCCCTCCTCCCGCGAACGGCCCACCGGTTCGCGGCCCAAGGAGATTGTCCTGATTCTGATAGTGAGGGCCAATTCCGGCGTAAAGCCGAATTCGCCCAGCCTGATTTGCGTTCGCGGACTTTTAGACGGTTGTCGCCGGCCACGCAATCAAGGATCACATCAAAAACAAATAAGACATTGATTTTCAATGAGAATTATAAAATAACCATCAGGCGGTCAGAGCCTGGCAATCGGCACCGCGGAAATGATCACGAAGGCCTGCGCCAATGGCCAGTCGTCGGTGATCGACAGATCGATCTGGGCCTCGGATCCCGCCGGCGTCAGGGCCTGGAGCCGGGCCAGCGCCCCGCCCGTCAGCCGCATCGATGGCCGACCTCCGGGCAGGTTGACCACCCCCATGTCGCGCCACCAGACGCCCTGCCTGATGCCGGTGCCGAGCGCCTTGGAGCAGGCCTCCTTGGCGGCAAAGCGCTTGGCGTAGGTCGCCACGACCATTTTCTCGTTTTTGGCACGCCGCTCCGCCTTAGCCCGCTCGGCCTCGGTGAAGATGCGGTCCAGGAAGCGCTCGCCGTGGCGTTCGATCACCTTGGCCACGCGCGTGATGTCGATCAGGTCGGAGCCGATGCCGATGATCATGCCCGGCTCCGGCCGCGATCCATCGCGGCGCGCATCCTGCGCACGGTCTCGGCGAGACCAACAAAGAGCGCCTCGCCGATCATGTAGTAACCGATGTTGAGCTCCATGATTTCAGGCAAGCCAGCGATCTTCTCCGCGGTCGCGTAGTCGAGGCCGTGCCCGGCATGGACCTCGAGACCTGCGTCCTTGGCGACCTTCACTCCGGCCACGATCCGCTGCCATTCGGCCTCGGCCTTGTCGGCATGGCCGTCGGTGACGGCGTCGCACCAGGCACCGGTGTGGATCTCGATCACGGGCGCGCGCAGCCGCGCCGCCATCTCGATCTGCGCGGGGTCCGCGGCAATGAACAGCGAGACGCGGATGCCGGCATCGTTCAGCCGCGCGATATAGGGCGCGAGCGCATTATGCTGGCCGACCACGTCCAGCCCGCCCTCGGTCGTCACCTCCTGCCGCCGCTCCGGCACCAGGCACACCGCATGCGGCCTGGTCGCGAGCGAGATACGCATCATGTCGCCGGTCGCCGCCATCTCGAAATTCAGCGGCTTGGAGATCTCTGCCTTCAGCCGCGCCATGTCCTCGTCGCGGATGTGCCGGCGGTCTTCGCGTAAATGCGCGGTGATGCCGTCGGCGCCGGCCTCGATCGCCAGCAGCGCGGCGCGGACCGGATCGGGATGGCGGCCGCCGCGGGCGTTACGGACGGTCGCGACGTGGTCGATGTTGACGCCGAGGCGGAGCGGAGAAGCGGGCATTTAAGAAACTCACGAGATCGGAGGGACAGGCGGGGACGAAGGACGCCTATCCATTAACACGTTCGACTTTGGCGACGACTGCCTTCGCGCGCAGCTGGGCCAGGATCGCGCTCAAATGCTTGAGATCGTAGACTTCGAGATCGATCGTCGTCTCCGTGAAGTCGGGCGAGCGGCGCTGCATGCTGATATTGTCGATATTGCCGTCATGCTCGGCGATCACGGTCGCGATCTGCGCCAGCGCGCCGGGCTCGTTGACGTTCTCGACCTTGATGCGCGCCGGGAAGCGCTGCGGGGCGGAATCCTCGATGTCCCAACGCACGTCGAGCCAGCGTTCCGGCTCCTCCTCGAAATCCTTCAGCGCCGGCGACTGGATCGGATAGATCGTGATCCCCTCGCCCGGCGTGATGATGCCGACGATGCGATCGCCCGGCACGGCACCGCCGTTCGGCGCGAACTTCACCGGCAGGCCGGAATTGTTGCCGCCGATCGGGATCGCGACGGGGCTGCGCGACGGCTCCGGAGGCTTCTCCTTGAGCTTGGCCGCGAGGCCCCCCTTCTTGACCCCGTAGCGCGCGACGCGCTCTTCCTTGTAGTCGGGATACATCGCGCGCGCGACGTGCGAGGCCTTGATCTCGCCGCGCCCCACCGCCGCCATGACGTCCTCGATCGAGGTGCGCGCAAGTCGCGGCAGCGCGCCCTTCAGCTTGTCGTCGGCATATTCGATCTTGGCGCGCTCGAACAGGCGCTCGACGATGCGCCGGCCGAGGCCGACATATTGGTCGCGCACGGCGGTGCGCGTGGCGCGGCGGATCGCAGCGCGCGCCTTTCCGGTGACCGCGAGCGTCTCCCAGGCCGAGGGCGGAGCCGACTGCGCTTCCGAGGTCAGAACCTCGACCTCGTCGCCGTTCTGCAGCTCCGAGGACAGCGGCGCGAACTTGCCGTTGATCTTGCAGCCGACTGCGCTGTTGCCGACGTCGGTATGCACGGCATAGGCGAAGTCGATCACATTGGCATGGCGCGGCAGCGCGATCAGCTTGCCTTTCGGGGTGAAGCAGAACACCTGGTCGTGGAACAGCTCGAGCTTGGTATGCTCGAGGAATTCTTCGGGGTTGGCGCTCTCCGAGAGGATGCCGATGGTATGGCGCAGCCAAGCGAAGGCGTTCGACTCGCGCTTGAGGAATTCGGTCGGCGAGCCCACGCCTTCCTTGTAGAAGACATGCGCGGCGATGCCGCGCTCGGCGATCTGGTCCATCGCCTCGGTGCGGATCTGCAGCTCGACACGCTGGTTGCCAGGGCCGATCACGGTGGTGTGGATCGAGCGATAGTCGTTTTGCTTCGGCGTCGAGATGTAGTCCTTGAAGCGCCCCGGCACGACCGGCCAAGTGGTGTGGACGATGCCGAGCGCGCGATAGCAAGCCTCAATGTCATTGACGACCACGCGGAAGCCGAAAATGTCGGACAGCTGCTCGAAGCCGACCGACTTGCGTTCCATCTTGGTCCAGATCGAAAACGGCTTCTTGCGGCGACCATAGACCCGCGCGCCGAGACCTCGGTGGCGCAGATTGTTGGAGAGCTGGTCCTCGATCTCGCCGATGAGGTTGCGGTTGCGCTCGGCAAGCGCATCGAGCCGCTGCATCACCACCGAATAGGCTTCGGGATCGAGGGTCCGGAAGGACAGATCCTCCAGCTCCTCGCGCATCTCCTGCATGCCCATCCGCCCGGCCAGTGGCGCGTAGATGTCGAGCGTCTCCTCGGCAATGCGCCGCCGCGATTCGGTCGGCACGAAGTCGAGCGTGCGCATATTGTGCAGGCGGTCGGCGAGCTTGACCAGCAGCACGCGGACATCGTCGGCAATGGCCAGCAACAATTTGCGCAGGTTCTCGGCCTGCTTGGCCTCGCGCGACACCAGCTCCAGCCGCTTCAGCTTGGTCAGGCCTTCGACCAGCGCGCCGATCTCGGGGCCGAAAATCTGGTCGATCTCGGCCCGCGTCGCCTCGGTGTCCTCGATCGTGTCGTGCAGCAGCGCGGCGACGATGGTGGCGTCGTCGAGCTTCAAATCGGTGAGAATCGCTGCGACTTCGAGTGGGTGCGAGAAATAGGGATCGCCGGAGGCGCGGGTCTGCGAGCCGTGCGCCTTCATGGCGTAGACATAGGCGCGGTTCAGCAGGTCTTCGTTGGTGTTCGGATTGTAGGATCGCACGCGCTCGACGAGGTCATACTGACGCATCATCCGCGCACGCGGCTTCGCTGGCCGTGCCACCGGAGCAGTCGGGGCCACGGCAACCGATTCGGTTGCGGCCTGCATCTGCGTGGGTCTGCGGCGTCGATACACCATGCCGTCCTGCCTTCAAACGAACCTCGAAAGAGCTCGTTGTATACATCTTAAGCCCCGATCGCTGACGCGGCCGATCAATTCACTGACAGGCTTGCGGCGCGAACCGGCAACGCTATGGTAACCACGAAAACACCAACAAAAGCAAAGGCCCGAACGCGGGTTCGGGCCTTTGATAAGATCACAAGAATTCGACGATCGCGAGTAAGACGATTACTCGTCCTCCTCGGGCTGCTCTTCCGGCGGCGCGAGGCCTTCGAGGCCCTTCAGGAGCTCCTCTTCGGTCATGCGTTCCACGGCAACTTCGGTATCGTCCGCATCGACGCTGGCGCCGGCAGAACCGATCAGCGGCACGGTGTCCGGCTCGGGCTCGTCCACCTCGACGAACTTCTGGAGCGAGTGCACCAGCTCTTCCCGGAGATCCTCCGGCGAAATGGTCTGGTCGGCAATTTCGCGCAGGGATACAACAGGGTTCTTGTCGTTATCGCGATCAACCGTTAGTTGCGAACCGGACGAAATCATGCGGGCACGGTGGGCGGCCAGCAGGACCAGGTCAAACCGGTTGTCGACCTTGTCGATACAATCTTCTACGGTGACGCGAGCCATGAACTGTCGCTCCGTTGTGGGTGGGACGAAATATGTGGATGATCGGGGCTAGTTATAGGGGCCGGGGCAATTTCGCAAGGCCAATTTGTGATTTGGCCTCGCCAAACGGCTCTGCTACCCCCACATTGGGGTTGGGATGGGTGGTTTTCCGGGCTGCCATGAAGGGCAGCGCCGGGTGTATGCACGGCCGCCATAACTATACCTTGATTGCCCCGACTTCTCCGGATTTGCGGTTTCGACGGGTTTCGGCAGCAAATTGAACTGCGCGGCTTGCTGTCGCCGCGCCAACAATAAACGAATTTTCACGAACACTACGCGAGCAACTGAATGTCACCTTCCCCTACCAACAAGATCGCGCTCTTCATCGACGGGGCCAATCTTTACGCAACGGCGAAAACTCTCGGCTTCGACATCGACTACAAGCGCCTTCTGAAGGAATTTCAGAGCCGCGGGACGCTGCTGCGGGCGTTCTACTACACGGCGATCATCGAGGATCAGGAATATTCCTCGATCCGCCCCCTGATCGACTGGCTCGACTACAACGGCTACACCGTGGTCACCAAGGCAACCAAGGAGTTCATCGACGCCTCCGGCCGCCGCAAGGTCAAGGGCAACATGGACATCGAGCTTGCCGTGGACGCGATGGAGCTCGCGGAGCACATCGACCAGATGGTGCTGTTCTCGGGTGACGGCGACTTCCGCTCGCTGGTCGAGGCCGTGCAGCGCCGCGGCGTGCGAGTCACCGTGATCTCCACGATCGCCAGCCAGCCACCGATGATCGCCGATGAGCTGCGCCGCCAGGCCGACGTCTTCACCGACCTCGTCGAATTGCAGTCCAAGCTGGGTCGCGATCCGTCCGAGCGCCCCGCCCCGCGCGATCGCGGCGAGCGCGAGGCCCGCCACCACGCTCCGCAGTTCCTCCAGCGCGCGACCACGATGGCGCCGAGGGGCGATGACGACTTCGAGGAGTGAGGCGGCCCAGTCAAGCCGCCAGCTCGCCGCGCTCGTCCCCGATCGTGACTGCCCGCTCTGTCCGCGCCTGGTCGCCTTTCGCGAGGCGAACCGCGCGCGCGAGCCGCTGTGGCACAATGCTCCGGTTGCGCCTTTCGGCGACATCACGGCCCGTCTGCTGATCGTTGGTCTCGCGCCGGGGATGCAGGGCGCCAACCGGACGGGCCGGCCCTTCACCGGCGACTATGCCGGTGACCTGCTCTACGCCACGCTGCTCGAATACGGCTTTGCCAGAGGCAATTACCAGGCGCGTCCCGACGACGGCCTGAAGCTGGTCGACTGCCGGATCGCCAATGCCGTGCATTGCGTTCCGCCGCAGAACAAGCCGCTGCCGGTCGAGATCAACACCTGCCGTCAGTTCCTGGTCGCCAATCTCGAAACGATGCCGAAGCTGCGCGCGATCATCGCGCTCGGACGGATTGCGCACGACAGCGTGCTCAAGCCGCTGAAGCTGAAGGCCTCGCAGGCGCCTTTCGGCCACGGCGCCGTGCATCAGGCCGGCGCGTTCAAGCTCTACGACAGCTATCACTGCTCCCGCTACAACACCAACACGGGCGTGCTGACGGCCGATATGTTCCGCAGAGTGTTCGCGAAGGTGAAGGCCGACCTCGATTAGGCCCGGACCGGATTGGCCTTCAGCCAGTCCAGCACGTCGCCGGCGTTCCGGTCAGGTGGGAACACTGGATAGAACACGCGGGTGATCCTGGAATCGTCGACGATCAGCGCGAGGCGCTTGATCAGCGTCAGGCCTGCGACCTCCATGGTCGGCAGATTGAGCGCGCGCGTGAACGCAAGCTTCTCGTCAGAGAGCACCGGGAACGGTAGATGCAGCCGTGACGCCATCTCGGTCTGGTATTCGTTGCTCTGGGTCGAAAGGCCGAACACGTGGGAAGCACCGGCCGCCTTCAACTCTGCGAACAGATCACGGAAGGCGCAGGTCTGTGGCGTGCAGCCGCGAGCGCCAGGGATCATGTCCCAATCGTCGACCAGCCCGATTTTGCCGGGCTCGCCGGTGCGGGGATAGGCAAAGACGACGGTGCGGCCCGAGAGGGCGGAGAGATTCACCGACGTATCGTCAGTCGCAAGCAGGCTGACCGCAGGCAGCATCAGGCCCTTGAGATGCGCAGCGCCGCCGTCGTCAACGGGTGCGGGAATCTGGCTCCAATCGACCTCGAGCAGGTTCTTCTGGGTCATCCCGTCGTTCCTCTTGGTCCTATCCTCTCGCCCGCATCAGGCGGCCCTTCTCCCGGCTCCAGTCGCGCTTCTTCTCGGTCTCACGCTTGTCGTGCAGCTTCTTGCCCTTCGCGACTGCGAGCTGCAGCTTGGCCCGCCCGCGCTCGTTGAAATAGAGCTTGAGCGGGATCAACGTCATGCCCTCGCGGTCGACCGCGCCCATCAGCTTGTTGATCTGCCGGCGATGCAGCAGCAGCTTGCGCGGCCGCTTGGGCTCGTGGTTGAAGCGGTTGCCCTGGAGGTATTCCGGGATCGTGGCGTTGATCAGCCAGATCTCGCCGTCCTTGGAATCGGCATAGGACTCCGCAATGGTGCTCTTGCCGTTGCGGATCGACTTCACCTCGGTGCCGGTCAGCGCAATGCCCGCCTCGATCGTATCCTCGATCGCATAGTTGAAGCGGGCCTTGCGATTTTCCGCCATGACCTTGATAGGACGTTCGTTCTTATCGGCCATGACCTTCAAAAACCTGGCAGAAAAACCTGATCGAGATGCTAAGCTAACAGTTTGGATGAAGCGCGCGCGTCACTTCTTGAGGAGATCGCGGATCTCGGTGAGCAGAACGACCTCTGCCGACGGCTTCGGCGGCTCCGCGGGCTTGGCCTCTTCCTTGCGCTTCAGCGTGTTCATGGCACGGATCACCAGGAACAACACGAAGGCGACGATGACGAAGTTGATCGTCAGCGTCAGAAAGCTACCGTAAGCAAGTACGGCGCCTTGCTTTTTCGCATCCGCTAAGTTGGTGGCGGTCACCGCCTTCGACAAGGGGGCGAAGTAGTTCGAGAAGTCGAGGCCGCCGGTCGCAGCGCCAATGATCGGCATGATGATGTCACCGACCAGCGACGTGACGATGGCGCCGAAGGCCGCACCAATGATGACGCCGACCGCGAGATCGACGACATTGCCCTTCATGGCGAAATCGCGGAACTCCGTGAGCATCCGCCTGCCCTTTTCGTCGACGCTCATGAAAGGCCTCCCCGATCGGCTAACGCATCAATTGATCAGGCCAGCGTGCACCATCGCGTCGCGCACGGCAACGCGGGTCGGCGCCGAGACCGGCACCATCGGCAGCCGCAGCGTCTCGTCGAGCTTGCCGAGCAGCGACATCGCGTACTTGATCGGCGCCGGGTTGCTCTCGATGAAGAGGTTGTTGTGCAGCGGCATCAGCTTGTCGTGGATCGCGAGCGCCGCCTTGGTGTCGCCCTTCGCCCAAGCGGCGTGGAACTCCGAGCACAGGCGCGGTGCGACATTCGAGGTCACCGAGATGCAGCCATGGCCGCCATGCGCCATGTAGCCGATGATGGTGGCGTCCTCGCCGGAGAGCTGGTTGAAGTCCTCGCCCATCGCGGCGCGCTGCTGCGACACGCGCACCATGCTGGCGGTGGCGTCCTTGACGCCGGCGATGTTCTTCAGCTCCCACAGCCGCTTCATGGTGTCGACCGACATGTCGATCACTGAGCGAGGCGGGATGTTGTAGATGATGATCGGAATCCCGATCGCATCGTTGATCGCCTTGAAGTGCTGGTACAGGCCTTCCTGGGTCGGCTTGTTGTAGTAAGGCGTCACCACCAGCACGGCATTGGCGCCCGCCTTCTCGGCGTGTTGGGCAAGCTCAACCGCCTCCTTGGTCGAATTGGAGCCGGCGCCGGCGATCACGGGCACACGGCCCTTGGCCTCCTCGATGCACCATTCGACGACCTTCTTGTGCTCGTCGTGGGAGAGCGTCGGGCTCTCGCCGGTGGTGCCGACCGGGACCAGGCCGTTGGTGCCCTCGGAGATCTGCCAGTTGACCAGGGAGCGGAACGCCGCCTCGTCCAGCGAGCCATTCTTGAACGGCGTGACCAAGGCGGTGAACGACCCCCGGAATTTCGTCTTGGCTGCCATGGACTTCCTCCGTACGCGGCGAGTTTTAGAGCAAGCCCCTTTCATATCGGGTCTCACCCGCCCGTAAAAGGCCTGCATCCGTGTGACGCACCGTTTAAGCCGCGATTTTGCCGCGGTGGTGGTGCAAACCCGGCGAAGGTAAGCGGCTGTTGGTATTTTGTCCGCATATTCAATCAAATACAGCCAGATCTTGTACAGATAGGTCTTGAGCCAATTGACTGATTCGGGGCGACGAACCGCCGTGACCTCTATTCCTCGCGCAGCGTGGCGATCCGCCGGTCTGGCCATTTGCCTGATGGCCGGCCTGTCCATTGGCTGCGTCGCCCTGGCCAAGGTCGCCCTGGCCAAGTCCAATGAGACGTCCGACGACACGGCGAAGGACCCTGCCAAGGGGAGTGCAAAGCCGGCGACGAAGGGAACTGCAAAGCCGGCCGCGAAACAGCCCGCGAAGGACGCGACGAAGGGATCGGCCAAGGACACCACCAAGGACACGGCAAAGGGCGCAAGCAAGGGAGCAGCTGCCGCTCCCGCCAAGGACGCCGCAAAGAAATCCGCCGGCAAGGACACTGCGAAGGACAAATCGAAGCCCGCAGCCGCAGCTGCCGCACCAAAATCGAGGCCAGCCGCGAACACGTCAGTCCGCCAGGCGGCGCCGGCCGTGACAGCCACCATCAAGCCCACCGTCTCGGCCCCCGCCTCCGCCAGACCTGGTGCAGCGCCCATGCTGGCGCCAGCGACCCGCCAGCATGCCGCGCCGATCAAGCCGGTCACGCCGGCCGCGGTCGCCGCGACCTCCTCGACGTCGCAAGCCGACAAGGACACGCTCGAAAACGTCATCGAGCTCGTGCGCAAGCGCAAGGCGGGCGATGCCAGCAGCTACGCGGCTTCGATTTCGGATCCGGTCGCGCGAAAACTCGCGGAATGGATCATCCTGCGCAGCGAGGACAATGGCGCGAGCGTCGAACGCTATCGCGCCTTCCTCTCCGCCAATCCGAGCTGGCCGTCGCAAACTTTCCTGCGCCGGCGGCTTGAAGCTGCGATGTGGGACGACAGGCGCGACGATTCCGTTGGCTGGTCGTGGTTCGAGAACGAATCCCCCGTTTCGGCGAAAGGCCGCTTCGTGCTCGCCAAAGCGATGCTGGCGCGCGGCGACCGCGCCAATGCCGAGCGGCTGGTCCGCGAAGCCTGGCGCAGCGATCCGATGTCGGAGGACACCGAGAACAACGCGCTCGACCAGTTCGGCGCGCTGCTGACGCCGGGCGACCAGAAGGCTCGGATGGACGCGCTGCTCTATGGCAGCGAGACCGAGGCGGCCATGCGCGCCGCAAGGCGTCTCGGCGCTGGCTATGTCGCGCTTGCCAAGGCCCGCATTGCTTCCAACAAGAAGGCGCCGAACACGCGCGCGCTGCTCGAAGAGGTGCCGCGCGAGCTGCACAGTGATCCCGGCTTCATCTTCAGCAAGATCCAGCTCTTGCGCCGCGAGGAGAAGTTTCCGGAAGCAGCCCAGCTCATGCTGTCGGCGCCAAAGGATCCGAACCGGCTCTACAATCTCGACGAATGGTGGATCGAGCGGCGCCTGCTGGCGCGCAAGATGATCGACACCGAGGATTTCCGCAGCGCCTATCTGATCGCGCGCGACGCCGCCCTGCCCTCGCGCGACATCTACAAGACTGAGGCGGAATTCACGGCGGGCTGGATCGCGCTGCGCTTCCTCAACGATCCCGCGGCCGCCAGCCAGCACTTTGCCCGGATCGGCGTCGGCAGCGTCAATCCGACGACGCTCGCCCGCGCCGGTTACTGGCAGGGCCGCGCAGCCGAAGCCGCCGGCCGCCAGCAGGAGGCGCGCAATGCCTTTGCCCGCGCCGCCGAGCAATCCACGAGTTATTACGGCCAGCTCGCGCGCGCAAAGCTCGGCCTGCCGCAGATCGAGCTGAACAGCCAACCACGCGGCCGCGGCGCCGAACGGCTCGAGATCGTGCGTGCTGCACAATTGCTCTACGAGCTCGACGAGCGCGAGATGGCGGTGCCCATGCTCGCCGACATGGGCGAGAACGGCGATCCCGAGGCACTCGCGGGCCTCGGCGAGCTCACCCAGCGCTACAGCGACGCGCGCGGCATGCTGCTGGTCGGCAAGGCCGCGCTCAATCGCGGCCTGCCGTTCGATTTCTACGCCTACCCCGTCAACGGCATTCCGCAGTTCACGCAGATCGGTCCCGAGGTCGAGCGCAGCATCGTCTACGCCATCGCGCGGCAGGAAAGCGCGTTCAATCCGGCCGTGGTCTCACCGGCACAGGCCTATGGCCTGATGCAGGTGACGCCCGATGCCGCGCGCTATGTCTGCAAGCGGCACGGCGCGACGTATGACTTGTCGCGACTGAAAAACGATTCGTCTTACAACGCCACGCTCGGTGCGGCCGAGCTCGGTGGCCTGCTCGAGGATTACCGCGGCTCCTACATCATGACGTTTGCCGCCTACAATGCCGGCCGCGGCAGCGTGAAGAAGTGGATCGACCGCTATGGCGACCCGCGCGATGCCAAGATCGACGCGGTCGACTGGGTCGAGCTGATCCCGTTTTCCGAGACGCGCAATTACGTGCAGCGCATCATGGAGAACCTTCAGGTCTACCGCGCCCGCTTCGGCGGCGGCACGAAGCTGCAGATCGAGGCAGATTTGCGCCGCGGCGCCGGCAGCGCGGAATAGAGCCACCCTCTCTCGAACGGAAGACGTCCACCTCAGTCACCGGCCATCAATCACCGGGCCGTGCCCGGATTGAGCCTGCGCCATCGCAAGCGCTCTTGCTCCCTGTCCGGGGCAGATGACCTGCTGCCCGGACAACAAAGGGCGCAAAGCCATGGAGGCGCCGACAGCGTTTGCTTGAACCGCCCTCGCCGCCATGCTGGTCGCACCAGCGCGTGCGTTGCCCCCTCAACGCCGCAGCCGATGCAGGCGACAAACGCCCGATGTCGGACAACACGCTGCGGGCAGAAACGAAAGAGGCCGCCTCAAGAGGCGGCCTCTTTCGTTTCGGGAGACCAGATCGACTTCGTCCGCTCCCTGCCCTCGTCGACGATCCTCTGTCGGCTTGAGCGTCTTGCGACTTCTGCCCTTGCCCCCAAAAAGCAAGAGCCCCCGGCGGTTTCCCGCCGGGGGCTCGAGTAGATAGTCAGGTATTAGAAGGTGCGCTGAGCACGCAGCATCAGGGTCAGCGAGTTCTGATCCTTCAGCTCATACACAGCAGCCGGCTTCGCCCAAGCCGCCATGCCCGTCGCCGGGATCGCGATCGTGCCGGAGTACTTCTGATCCAGACGCGACCAGCTCAGGTCAGCCGTGAACGCCAGGTTCTTGACCGGGGTCCAGACGGTGTTGATGCCGACGACGCCGAAGTTGAAGTCCGGGTTACACGTTGCAGTGGCGGCACCGTAAGCGGCGACGAAGTTGCCGCAGATCAGAGCCTTCGCATTGCTGGTGTAGCTCAGCGAAGCATAGCCACCGTAGACCGCGGTGACCCAGTAGGGGTTCCAGTTGTGGGTGTAGCCACCACGGACGCCCCAGGTCTTGACGGTCTCGATGCTGCCGCCAGCGCCGTAGACGCCGTCAGCAATGCCAGCGAAGCCGATGCTCTGGTAAGCGCCGATGCCCGAACCGCTGAACATCACGAACTGCTGCGGGAACAGGACCTGGAAGTTTTCCCTGGACATGCCATCGGTGTAGACGGCGTTCAAGTTGATCGAGTCACCCGCACCAGTCGGGATGTTCTTGATCGACAAGGCGCCCTGCACAGCCCAACCCCACTTGTCGCTGGGATGACCGGTGGGTTCCGTCGAGCCGTAGTAACCCGGATGCAGGTCATGCGCGGCAACCGAGATCTGGCCCAGACCCCAGGCCTGGTCAACACGGATCGCACCGACGATATCGGGAACGCGCGTTCCACCCCAATCGCTGACGCCGTATTGCCCCTGGATGAGGGCGTTACCAGCGTTCGTAGCGGCAGAAGTCGTCACGATGGCACCCGCGCCGCTAACAGCACTGGAGGCCGCGAAAGCGGAGGCGTTCCAGAGGTTGCCCTGGCCGTTGGACTGCGTATCGGGGGCTTCCAAGGCGAGCGAGCCGGTGATGCCCTGACCGAAGTCAGCGGTATAGGCGAACTGGTTGACACCAGTCACGTGGTTCGAGCCGCCCGGAACGGTATCGGGACCGCCCGCGTTGTAGCTCTGCCACGGCGCGTCGAAGATCGAGACCGTACGACCCATGGTGAAGCCAGCGAACTGGATGAACGCATGGTAGAGGCCGAGCGTAGCACCGCCAGCAGCAAAGGCCGTACCACCGCCACTGCCGGTGTAGTTGCCGGTGTCGTAGCTGAAGATCATGTCAGCGAAGGTGCGGACAACGCCGTATTCGGTCGCCGTGCGGGTATCGACGTTCAGGTCCATACGAGCGCGGGTGTAGTAGTAGTTGGTCAGACGGTTGTTGGAACCACCGTTGGCCGTGGCCTGGCTGTTGTTGAAGCCGTAGTCGTTCGCGCCGCCGAGGATGACGTCAGCACGGACGTAGCCGCTCAGCTTGATGCAGGTGTCGGTGCCCGGGATGTAGTAGAAACCCGCGCCGTACAGCGAGCAGATCTTCACGTATTCGACCGCCTTGGCCTTCACGGGGAGATCGGCTGCTTGTGCTCCGCCCACGGCGATCAGACCCGCCGCTGAGCCGAGCAAAAGGCTCTTAACCAACTTCATGTTAAACCTCCAAGTTGCTCTTCAGGGAAGGTCACTGACCCGAATGGCCAATTCCCCAACCCCATCTAAATCACCGCTTTTGGCCGCCTTCGCGTCTTCGGACACACCCGCATGAACGCGAGGGACTTAAGCGAAAGACCTAAACGGGACGACCTTGGGATGCCCCCCTCCGTCGCCCGATCACAATTACCGAACGTCCTTGCACACACAACAACAGAACGCTCCAAAACGGGCCGTTGAAGCGTGTTTCCCGGAGAGTGTTGCACAAATAACACGCAGATGTGATCAAACGGCGCCCGCAACATATTGTTTTTACTATTCTTTTTAAGGCGGTTCCATTTGCCATCAAAATTCCCGGTCAGATGGCGCACGGGCGGGCTTACACACAGCCCCGGGGTTCAGGCGCTCAAATCGTGGAATCAGCCCGGAGACTCAGCGGATATGTGTCGGCCCGTAACGCGCGGTGATCGGGAACTGGACGTTCATCTAGAGCGTCGGGGGCGGCCTGGCTCAGAGGCGGCAATCACCTCGGAGATCGCGGCGTTTTGGCAAGGGATCCCTGCCGGCGGAGCGCCCCTCACCTCGCCGCGAGCAGCGATCCTGCCCCCACGAGTCCGAGTGCGGAAGAAACGGCCAACAAATTCAGATATTTGACGTCGCAGCACATGATTCCGCCCTCGTCCCCTGCCTGTCGCCGGGCCACGCGCGCTCGCAACGTGCCGGCGATTTCTGCGCGATGTTTCCCGGCACGGGAGCAAACCATCCTTAGCGACGCGCAGGGCCGCGGAATTCGTTGGGAATATTTGAACGAAAACACACGCTTCCAAATTGACCCGCCCGACCAATTAGATGCATAAGGCTCGCACCGGAGAGGTGGCCGAGTGGCTGAAGGCAACGCTTTGCTAAAGCGTCATACGGTCTCAAGCTGTATCGAGGGTTCGAATCCCTCTCTCTCCGCCACCCAGCAGCAGAATCAAGGTCTGCGCATTCCCACATCGGAAAGCGATCGATCGCGGCGCAGCTGCCACAGCCTGGCGCAAGGATTCGCGCGGCTGAACTCAGCCGATTCGCGCTCTCCTTATATATGTGTGCGCGCACCTAGCTGTGGGATCGCCGGATTCGCCCACAATGCCGGTCTTGCGCACCCGTCCGAGTTCCAGATCGCAATCGTCGGGCGCGATCTGAATCGGCACTGACTCTGTCGCGAGTCAGCCTTGTTGGGGTCTTTCATGCCGCGCGGGTCTACGGTGCGGCACGACGCGGGAACTTGATTCAGCGCAACTGATCCGCCCCGTGGCGACACGGGGCCGGATGCAACTGTCTGCTCAATGCGCGGAAACCCAGGCCCGTGCCTCGCGCTGCGCGGCCGAGATCTCGGACTCCGACATCTGGCCGGCCACTTCCTGGCGCAGCGCGATGGCGTCCTTGCGGCCCTTCAGGGCGGCGAGGTTGAACCATTTGTGCGCGGCGACGAGGTCGACCAGGCCGGAGCGACCGCTCGCCCAATAGATGCCACGCTCGAACAGAACGTCCGACAGCGCGGTTGCTTCGATCGGCGTCGCCGCATCGAGATCAAAAGTACCCTGAAACATAACGCATCCCCTTTTCTTATGCCGTCTCGTTCCCCGAGCGCGGCTCCCGTCCAACTCTGATCCGCGTGATCCTTCTGGATCGCGCGATGTTCAACTCGTCCCCAAATCTTCTTGTCCTGGGCTGTTGCCCATTGCCGTTTGCCGGCTTGTTGAAGGCGATGATGGCGGGCAAATTTGAATGGCAGTTTAAGTATCGCGATGAAGCAGACGTAAACGGAAGGCCGCGCTACGCGCACCGGCGATTCGAAAAGTCCCCGATTTGCAGGCACTTCTGCGATTCGTCAGATTCGGTTTACCTTGCGGCTTTCGGACATCGATAACCATCGCGCACGGTGGCACGCGTACTGTGGTTACATCTTGTGGGTGGGGGCACGCTGGAAACGCCGCATCGTCGACGGTGAGCTGAGCGCCGAGCCACGGTCATGGCGGACGAGCGTGCGTCGCGGCCCGCGCCTGCCCAAGGCAGCGCGGTGCGAAGACTTCGCAGTCAGTTCAGCAATGTGGGGAAGGGAATGCCGGCAATACCCCGGCCTCAGGGAACGAGGGCGTCGGCGAACACGTCAGGACCAGATTCCAAATTGACCCGAAGGCCGCTTGTGGAATTGCGGAGCCCTTTGAAGGGAGAACCGCACCGAACGAAGAAAGCTTGTTTCTTCTGCCGGACCGCGAAAGAGAAGCGATCCGACCGTTGACCTGATGTCTCGCCGACACCCTCTATCGTCGACCAGAACCTCTAGGAGGCGCTGATGACGTGCCGGCTGCGAGAGCCGGCAACTTCAGAAGTCGAAGTTACTTCTTCTTCTTCGCGACCTTGCGGGTCTTCTTCGCAGTCTTCTTCACTGCGCTCTTCGCCTTCTTCGCCTTCTTCGCTTTCTTGGCCATGTTGCCCTCCGATGTGTGAGATGGCTTTAATCGCTGCATGCATTCGGGGATCGAGTGCACACTCATTCCGAATACACCAACACGACGAAAAAAACATCTTCTCACTTAAGGAAGTGTTGACGGCGCAGCGCGCGTGCGCCAGCCGCGCTTGATTTGCCTGCGAGCAGCGAGACGCGTTCGCGATTGCCAATGCTTCGCGCAACATCGACATCGGCAAGCGCCGCGATTGCAGGAAAACACTATGCAGCAAGTATTATTCTGCGCGCGCACATCGCGCGTGATCGACGCGGTGACGCGCGCCGCGAAGCGCGCCATCGCCTCGTGGAGGTTAGTCGCGGACTCTGAGTCGCGAGTTTTGGCAACGAAATTATTTTCATGCTTAACGGCGGAAGCGCTCGTCAGGGCGTGTGCAAGACGCCGTTTTGCGCGAATCGCGCGGACCGCGATTCGGTCGCTACATCGCACTCGGACGGGATGTTGGTTGCTGTCGATGACGCGCGAGAGCGTCGCGTCGTAAGGTGATGCGAGGTGACGAAGCGCATCGTCACCTCGTCCGAACGCGTGACGTCAGATGCCGAGCTTGGACTTGAGCAGCTCGTTGACCGCCTGCGGGTTCGCCTTGCCGCCCGACGACTTCATCACCTGGCCGACGAACCAGCCGAGCGACTGCGGCTTGTCCTTCACCTGCGCAGCCTTGTCGGGATTGGCCGCGATGATGTCGTCGACAACCTTTTCGATCGCCGAAAGATCCGTCACCTGCTTCATGCCGCGGCTTTCGACCAGCGCGCGCGGGTCGCCGCCCTCCTGCCGGACGATCTCGAACAGATCCTTGGCGATCTTGCCTGATATCGTGCCCTCGCCGATCAGGTCGATGATCGCAGCGAGCTGCTCGGAGGTCACAGGAGAGCCCGTAATATCCCGGCCCTCCTTGTTGAGACGGCCAAACAGCTCGTTGATCACCCAGTTCGCCGCCATCTTGCCGTCGCGGGTGCGGTTGGCGAGCCTGTCGAGCACGGTCTCGTAGAACACGGCGCTCTCGCGCTCGGCGACCAGCACGCTTGCGTCGTAAGCCGACAGGCCGAAGTCTGCGACAAAGCGCGTCTTCTTCTGGTCCGGCAGCTCCGGCAGCTTGGCCTTCAGCTCGTCGACGAACGTCTGAGTGAACTCCAGCGGCAGCAGATCCGGATCGGGGAAGTAGCGATAGTCGTGCGCCTCTTCCTTCGAGCGCATCGAGCGCGTCTCGCCCTTGTTGGGGTCGTAGAGCCGCGTCTCCTGGTCGATCGCCCCGCCATCCTCGAGGATTTCGATCTGGCGGCGCGCTTCATACTCGATCGCCTGTCCGATGAAATTGATCGAGTTCATGTTCTTGATCTCGCAGCGGGTGCCGAGCGGCGCGCCCGGCTTGCGCACGGAGACGTTGACGTCTGCGCGCAAGGATCCCTTCTCCATGTCGCCGTCGCAGGTGCCGAGATAGCGCAGGATCGAGCGCAGCTTTGTCACGTAGGCCTTGGCCTGCTCGGCATCGCGGATGTCGGGCTTGGAGACGATCTCCATCAGCGCCACGCCGGAGCGGTTGAGATCGACATTGGTCATGGTCGGCGACCGGTCGTGCAGCAACTTGCCGGCGTCCTGCTCCAGATGCAGGCGCTCGATGCCGATGGAGACGCTGCGGCCGCCATCGAGCTCGACCAGAACCTCACCCTCGCCCACGACGGGCGACTTGTACTGGCTGATCTGGTAGCCCTGCGGCAGGTCCGGATAGAAATAGTTTTTCCGATCGAACACCGAACGCAGGTTGATCTTTGCGTTGAGACCGAGCCCGGTCCGGACAGCCTGCCTGACGCATTCCTCGTTGATCACGGGCAGCATGCCCGGCATCGCGGCGTCGACCAGCGACACGTGGCTGTTCGGCTCGCCGCCGAACGCGGTCGACGCGCCCGAGAACAGCTTTGAGTTCGACGTCACCTGGGCATGGATCTCCATGCCGATGACCATCTCCCAGTCACCGGTGGCGCCCTTGAGAAGCTTGTGCGTGGCCGTGCTCATGTCGTGCTCCCGAGCAGCGTGGCAGCGATCCGCTCCCACTCCGCTTCCAATGAATCCTTTGCCGCCAGCTGGCCGGCCTGGCGGTACCAGTAGCCGGCATTGCCGAGATCGCCTTCGACGCGGTGCAGATAGGCGTGCACCCAGGCGGCGTCGCGGCCATTGTCGTCTTGAACGATCTTGTGCGCCTGGTTCCAGTCGCCCTTCGCGGCCCACCAGAGACCTTTGAGCGGCGCGTTCAGGTCCGGCGCGGGTGCCGCGCCGTCGAGGCTTGCGATGAAGTCAGCGACATTCACCACCACCTCGCGGGCGTGAAGCGGCCGGCGGCCTGCTCGATCACCTCGCCAAGCGAGAACAGCGCCTCCTCCTCAAACGGGCGGCCGATCAGTTGCAGGCCGAGCGGCAGGCCCTGTGCGTCCTTGCCTGATGGCACCGCGATGCCGGGCAGACCCGCCATGTTCACGGTGACCGTGAAGATGTCGTTGAGATACATCTCGACGGGATCCGCGCCACCCTTCTCGCCGATGCCGAAGGCCGCCGACGGCGTCGCCGGGGTCAGGATCGCGTTGACGCCCTTGGCGAAGCAATCCTCAAAGTCCTTCTTGATCAGCGTGCGTACCTTCTGGGCGCGCAGATAGTAAGCGTCGTAATAGCCGGCCGAGAGTACATAGGTGCCGATCATGACGCGGCGACGCACCTCGGCGCCAAAACCCTCGGCGCGGGTGTTTTCGTACTGCTCGATGATATTCTTGCCCTGCTCGCGCAGGCCGTAGCGGACGCCGTCGTAGCGCGCGAGGTTGGACGACGCCTCCGCCGGCGCCACGATGTAATAGGCCGGCAGCGCGTACTTCGTGTGCGGCAGCGACACCTCGACCAGCTCGGCGCCGGCCGCCTTCAGCCAGGCCGCGCCCGCTTCCCAAAGCTTCTCGATCTCGGCCGGCATGCCGTCGAGACGATACTCCTTGGGGATGCCGATCTTCATGCCCTTCACGGATTTGCCGATCGCGGCCTCGTAGTCAGGCACGGCAATGTCGACCGAAGTGGTGTCCTTCGGATCGTGGCCGGCCATCGAACGCAGCAGCATCGCCGCATCGCGTGTCGTGCGCGCAATGGGACCTGCCTGATCGAGCGACGATGCAAAGGCGACGATGCCCCAGCGCGAGCAGCGGCCATAGGTCGGCTTGATGCCGACGGTCGCGGTGAACGCCGCCGGTTGCCGGATCGAGCCGCCGGTGTCGGTCGCGGTCGCGCCCATGCAGAGCAGTGCGGCGACGGCCGAAGCGGAGCCGCCGGACGAGCCGCCCGGCACCAGCGTGGTGTTGCTTCCCTCACGCCGCCAGGGATTGCCGACGGGACCGAAGCATGAGGTCTCGTTCGCCGAGCCCATCGCGAACTCGTCATTGTTGAGCTTGCCGAGCATCACCGCGCCATCGCGCCACAGCTGCGACGTCACGGTGGACTCATAGGTCGGCACGAAATTGCCGAGAATTTTCGAGCAGGCCGTGGTGCGCACGCCCTTGGTCGCGAACAGATCCTTGATGCCGAGCGGAATGCCGGCGAGCGGCCCCACCTCACCCTTGGCGATCCTGGCGTCCGCCTCGCGCGCCATGCTGCGCGCCTGGTCGGGCGTTTCCAGAACAAAGGCATTGAGCACGCGCGCTTTCTCGATCGCGGAAAGATGCGCGTCGGTCAGCTCGAGCGACGTGAAAGTCTTGTCGGCGAGACCCTTGCGGGCCTCGGCGAGCGTCAGCGATGTCAAATCGGTCATTTATTGATCGGGCTGCAGAAGAACGGAGACAGGGTCTTGTCGTTGGCCGGGTCGTCTTTCTTGGCGGCCGCATTCGCGGCGGCCTGGAGCTCGTCGAGCACGGCATTGACGGCGACGTTGGGATCGGCAGCCTTGCCCTGCCGTTCCATCTTGTCGAGATAGTTCATGTAGGCCTGATAGGCCTTTTCATCGTCGCAAAGCAGGCACATCGGACTTGGTCCTAAAAACTATTCAACAACCTTCGGCACCAGAAAGAAGTGACCTTCGGTCGCAGGCGCATTGGCCACGATATCGTCGGCGATCTCGCCGTCATTGACCACGTCCTGCCGCTTCTTCATCTGCATCGGGGTGACCGAGGTCATGGGCTCCACGCCCTCGACATTGACCTCCGAGAGCTGCTCGACAAAGGCGAGCATGGCGTTGAGCTCGCCCTGCAGATGCGGAACCTCGCCCTCGGAAACCGCAATGCGCGCCAGATGCGCGATGCGGCGGACGGTAGCGGCGTCGACGGACATTATATAAGGCCTCTCACAGCAAAACCTATTGCCGTATAGCAGAGGCCGGTTTTGCGCCGCAACCGGCGGCGCGCGCTACCCCGCCATCTGGCGGAGGCGTGCGAGGGCCGATTTGGCGAGATCCCGGGTCAATTCAGCCGCGGGAAGCTCCCTTCCCATGCCAATCGCCTGCCCGGCCCAGAGATTGGTGAAATCCACCTTGCCCTGCTTATCGGCGGCTGCCTTCAGCGGCGCGAGTGCCGTTGCGGCATGGGGGAATGGCGGAGCGTCGGGCGAGATCGGACCAACCTCGCGGATCACCCGGTTCTGGACACCCCGCGCCGGCCGACCGGTCATGACATTGGTGATCACGGTGGAGTCGTCCCGCGCTTCAGCGAGCGCGGCCCGCCCGGCCGCCGTGTGGGTGGATTCCGGGCAACGCAAATAGGCACTGCCGATCTGCACGCCCGATGCACCGAGCGTGAAGGCCGCCGCGATGCCGCGCCCATCACCAATACCGCCGGCAGCAATCACCGGCGCCTTCACCGCGTCGACGATTTGCGGCAGCAGCGCGAACAAGCCTGGCTGCTCGGCGATCTTCTCGGTCAGGAACATGCCGCGATGGCCACCCGCCTCCGCGCCTTGTGCGATGACGGCGTCAACGCCGCGCTGGTCGAGCCAGACCGCCTCCTTCACCGTCGTCGCCGAGGCGATCACGAGGCAACCTGCCGCCCTGATGCGGTCAAGCAGGGACTTCTCCGGCAGACCGAAATGAAAACTCACGACCTCCGGCTTCAACTCCTCCACCACTGCGCAGGTCGCCGCATCGAACGGCGCCCGGTTGGCCGCGTTGACAGGCGCTGCTGGATCGAGGCCATGCTCGGCGTAATAGCCCGCGAGGCGCTGCTTCCAGCGCGCTTCAGCCGCGGCGGTGAGTTCGACGGGCGTGTGGCAAAAGAAATTCAGATTGACCGGCGCCGTCACCCGCTGGCGGATGATCTTGACCTGCTCGCGGATCTTGTCCCCTGACAGCATCGCACAAGGCAGCGATCCCAGCGCACCGCCTTGCGCGGCCGCGATGACGAGCTCGGCATCCATCACGCCCGCCATCGGCGCCAGCACGATCGGAAATTCGGTCTTGAAGAGATCGATCAGTCGACGGTCAGGCCACATGGTTGGGTCTTTCCTGGTTCAGGCGAGCGATGCGATGGAGTTGCGTCGGCCGGCGAGCAACTGCTCGGCCTCCGCCGCAATCCGTTCAACGATCTCGGCCGCCGGTGGAATATCATGGATCAGGCCGACCGCCTCACCTGCGATCACGGCGGCGACGTCGAAATTGCCGCTCGCCTTCGCCGCGGCATAATCAGCGGCAACCTTGGCAACATTCTGCATCATCTCGACCTCACGACCGACCCAGCGCCTGGCGTGGTCGTTGACCAGACACCGTCCCGTGAACGGCGCCGGCCAGACATTGTTGCGCGAGAGATCGAACACGATGCCACGCACGGTCGAACCGCTCTTGGCCGCACAGATGCGCCGCTTGGCCTCTTCAGCGCCGTCGGCCTCCTGGCTCGCATAGAAACGCGTACCGAGCAGCACGCCGCTCGCACCGAGCATCATCATGGCGGCTAGCCCGCGCCCGTCAGCGATTCCGCCGGCGGCGACAACGGGCACACGGCCCGCGGCAAGATCGACGATCGCCGGCACGAGATCGACCGTGGTGCGCGAGGCGCCATGACCGCCCGCCTCCGTCCCCTGCGCGATCAAGATGTCCGCGCCGGCATCGAGCGCCTGCTGTGCCATCGCCTCGTCCTGCACCTGGCAGATCAGCCGCGCACCGGCAGACTTGATCCGCGGCGAGAACGGCGCGGGATCGCCGAACGAGAGCATGATCGCGGATGGTTTTGCCGCGAGCGCGACATCGAGCAGTTCGGGTCGTTTGGCGAGGCTCCAGGTGATGAAGCCGATCCCGAACGGCGCGGACAGGTCAGCGAGCTTGGCCGTCTCCTGCTCCAGCCACGCCCGCTCGCCATAGCCGCCGCCCAGAATGCCGAAACCGCCGGCACGGCTCACTGATCTCACCAGCCGGCTGCCGGCGATGATGTCCATCGGCGCCAGCAGGACGGGATGCTTGATTCCCAGCAGCGTGGTCAGCGGCGTCGCGATCGGCATTGGGTCCTCTCCCACCTCTGGACACGAACCCTAGGCCCAACTAGCATTCTCGAAAAATGAATTGTAGAGAACGTTGCCATCACAAAAGTGAAACGACGCCATGGAACTGAGCGACCTCCAGACCTTTGCCGCGGTCGCCCGCACCGGCGGCATCACCCGCGCCGCCGAAGAGCTCAACACGGTGCAGTCCAACGTCACCCAGCGCATCAAGGCGCTGGAGGGCGAGATCGGCACGCCGCTGTTCGAGCGCCACAGCCGCGGCATGGCGCTGACCGGCGCGGGCAAACGTCTCCTCCCCTACGCCCAGCGGATGGCCGCGTTGTCGCGTGAAGCCGTGCTCGCCGCGCGCGACGATGGCGAGCCAAAGGGACCGCTTTCGATCGGATCGATGGAGACGACAGCCGCAGTGCGGCTGCCGACGCTGCTCGCCGATTTCCACCACCGCTTCCCCGCAGTCCGCCTCAGCCTGCGCACGTCGCCGACCGCCGATCTCGTCGACGGGGTGCTCGAGGGCACGCTGGATGGAGCGTTCGTCGCCGGGCCCATCACGCATGCCGACCTCACCGCGACGAGCGCCTTTCGCGAAGAGCTGGTGCTTGTGAGCGCGCGGCGCTGGGCTTCGCTCGCCGAGCTGCGCGCCGGCACGTCTGAGTCAGGCCCGACTGCGCTGGTGTTCCGTACCGGCTGCACTTATCGCCAGCGGCTCGAACAGATATTTGTCGAGTTCGGCTGGCCGTCGGCGGCGCGCTTTGAGCTCGGCACGCTCGACGGCATGATCGGCTGTGTCGCCGCCGACATGGGTGTGACGCTGCTGCCACGCACGGTGGTCGAACGCAGTGCGATGAGCGGCAGCGTGACGATGCACGCCCTGAGCCCGTTGCACGCCCGCGTCGAGACGCTGTTCATCCAGCGCCGCGCCGGCCATCAAACCAGTGCGCTTCAGGGCTTCCGGTCTTGCCTGACCGGGGATGACGAGATCATCGCGGCCTGATCCACCACCGCCGCAGCGCAACGAGGGTCCAGATCGCCTCGACGAGGCCGAACGGCCAGGCCCCCTGCAGGAAGCCGTAGGCCGAGCCCAGCGCGCAGGAGGCGGCGAACAGCAGCACGAACCAGGGACTGCGGTCCTCCATCGCGTAAGTGACCAGCATCGCGGTCACGGCAAACAAGCCGAATAGAGTCAGTGCATCCATCGTTCAGGGTTCACTCCGCGGCGCAACGCATGATATGCGCTAGTCCATGCCGGCTCTTATCCTGCCTCTCGTCGATGCTGCAACCCACTGGCCCGAACGCGGCGGGTTGATCGGCCTTGATCTGGGCACCAAGACCATCGGCGTAGCCGTCTCCAATCCGGACCGGCGGCTGGCGACCGGTGTCGAGACCATTCAGCGCAAGCAGTTCAAGCAGGACGCCGCTCGCCTCCTTGCGATCGCAACCGAGCGCAAGGTCGTCGGCTTCGTGCTCGGCCTGCCCATCAACATGGACGGCAGCGAAGGCCCGCGTGCGCAGTCGACCCGTGCCTTCGCCCGCAACCTGGCCAATCTGACCGCGCTGCCGATCGGCCTCTGGGACGAGCGCCTCTCGACCGCAGCCGTCGAGCGCGAGCTGATCGGCATGGACGTCAGCCGCGCCAAGCGCGCCGAGGTGATCGACGAGCACGCCGCCATCTTCATCCTGCAAGGCGCGCTCGACCGGCTCGCCAATCTGCGGCAAGGCTGATTGGAAGCGACTGATGGCACTGCCGGCAAGAACAACAATATCGATCGGCGCCCTCCTCCTTGCTCTCCTCGCCGTCCCGGGCTCGTTTGCCGCGGAAGATCATGCCGCCTCGGAGCTCAAGGGCACCTGGTCCGGGACATTCAATCAATATTCGCACGACATCAACGACAGCTTTGCCGTCAAGCTGACTGTCGATGCGATCTCGGGCAGTGAATTCACCGGCACGATGGAGTGGCCGACCTTCGACACGACGACAAGAGTGATGGGAATGGTCGAGGGCTCGCTGATCAAGTGGACCGAGACCGGATACATCAAGGGAGATGACGCCGTCCTCAATGGCCTCTACGTCGCGCACTTCACCGCCACGAACGAAATCACCGGCGACTGGATGGACCCCAAGCACACCATCACACCAAAAGGCCCCCGCTTCGGGACGCGCGGTGCCGATTTCGTGCTGAAGAAGGACTAGGCGCATGGCCGCCGTGATCGCCGCGCTGCTGCCGGTCTTCATCCTGATCGTGCTCGGCGCGGTGCTCCGGCACAGCCTGATGCGGCTCGACACGCAATGGCACGGGCTGGAGCGTCTGACCTATTTCGTCCTGTTCCCGATGCTCTTGATCCAGACGCTGGTGAGGGCCGACCTCACAAATGTGCCGGTTGCCGGCGTCGGCGGCGCGCTGTTGCTGTCGGCGCTGGCGATGTCGCTGTTGTGCCTCGCGCTGCGCCCAGCGCTGGCGCGGCTCGATATCGACGGCCCGGCCTTCACCTCGATCTTCCAAGGCGCGACGCGCTGGCAGACCTATGTGGCACTGTCCGTCTCCGCCAATCTTTATGGCGACGTCGGACTGGCGCTGGCATCGGTCGCGATGGTCGCGATCATCCCTCTCGTCAACGTCTTCAGCGTTGCCGTGCTCGCGCACTATGCGTCCCCGGAGAAGCAGTCCGCGCGCGCCATCGCCATGACCGTGATCCGCAATCCCCTGATCTGGGCCTGCGCCATCGGCCTCGTCATCAATGTCGTCCATCTGCCGCTGCCAAAGATCTGGCACGAGGTCGCGGACGCCCTCGGTCGCTCCTCCCTCGCGATCGGGCTGCTGGTCACCGGTGCGGGCCTTCAGCTCAAAGGCCTGCTCCGCCCGAGCCTGGGCGCAACGATCGGCGTGGCGTTCAAGCTGGCGCTGATGCCGGTGCTTGCGCTGGCGCTCGCCGTCTGGTTCGGGCTGACGGGCACCAACCTCGCCATCGTTGCGATCTGCGCGGCAGTGCCGACCTCGCCAAGCGCCTATGTGCTGGCCCGCCAGATGGGCGGCGATGCGCCGCTCTTGGCGCAGATCATCACGCTGCAGACGATTTTGGCCGCGATCACGATGCCGATTGCGATCGCGCTGGTGGCCTGAGGCCTCAGCTCCCCAGCCACATCGTCAGCACCACCGCGGTCAGGTTGTTCAGCGCATGCAGCACGATGGTGAGCCAGAGTGAGTTGGCACGGTAGCGCATGTAGCCGAACCAGAGGCCGATCGAGAAGACCTCGGCGAGGAAGTACAGATCGTATTGCAGATGCACCGCCGTCCACACCAGTGACGACAGGATGATCGCGCCGGGCACGCGCAGGAAGCTCGCAGACCAACCGCGGAACAGGAAGCCGCGCGCGAGCACCTCTTCCGACATCGGCGCAGCCACGCTGAAGGCGAACAGCAACAGCAGCGCCGCGCCCTTGTCGCGGCCGGATTTGAGGAGGTCGGTCATGAAGCCCGGCGTCGCCTCGCGGCCGAGGGATCGCGACACCACCTCCCAAGCGAGCACAGTCAGCAGAAGCCCGGCCGCACCGAGCAGGAATTGCCGCCAGGTTGGCCAGCGCAGCGCGAGATAGTCGACGAAGGAGGCCTTCTTGACGCGGATGGCGAGCCACACCGCAGCTAACGTCGCAGGCAGGCCCATGATGACCGACAGCGCCAACGCCTGCGGTTCGCGGCCGACGGACTGGATCGAGCCCATGTCGAGCGGCAGCCCGCGCATCGCAATCAGAAGCAGGATCGCCCCGACCTGGCCGACGAACATCGCAACGAAGATGAGCAGGCCCCACAGCGCCGTGCCCCAGAACTTCCAGACGCGCAACGGCGCGGACGTCACGATCAGCGGCGGATGGTCGGGATTGAGGGAATCCACCGAGAGGCTTTCGTTTGGCAGGCTCACGGCAGCGCCCGCTGCAGCAGCGCATGCACGTCGCTGCTCTCGAGCTCGATCGCGCCGTACGTGCTGGCGTGATTGGTGGCGAGACGCGTGACGGCGAAGAGCTCGGCGTGGTGGGGTGAGACACCGTTGAGCGCTGCTGTGGCCGCGAGCAGTGCCAGCCTCTCAACGGCCAGGCGAGCGACGCGTTCGCCGTCGGCCCGGCGGAAGGTCTTGCCGATATAGGCGACCGCCTCACCCGTCCCCGGCAGTCCTTTCGTCTCAGCCGCAAGGGACTTCAGCACCGCCATCGCAGGCTCCGGCTCGCGCGAGAGAGCGCGGAGCACATCGAGGCACATCACATTGCCCGAGCCTTCCCAGATCGCGTTGACCGGCGCCTCACGGTAATGGCGCGCCAGAATGCCATCCTCGACATAACCATTGCCGCCGAGGCACTCCATAGCCTCGTACAGAAACGGCGGCGCGCTCTTGCAGGTCCAGTATTTGACCGCGGGCGTCAGCAGCCGCATATAGGCGGCCTCCGCCGCATCATGCGGCGTGCGGTCGAAGGCGCGGCAGAGCCGCATCACCAGCGCCGTGCTCGCCTCCACATGCAGAGCCATGTCGGATAGCACGGCCTGCATCAAGGGCTGATCGGCGAGATGCTTCTGGAACACGCTGCGGTGGCGGGCGTGATGCAGCGCATGTGCGAGCCCCGAGCGCATCAGGCCGCTAGAGGCGATCGCGCAATCCTGCCGCGTCAGCTGCACCATCTGGATGATGGTGCGGATGCCCTTGCCCTCCTCACCGACGCGTTCGGCATACGCGCCGACGAACTCGACCTCCGAGGATGCATTGGAGCGGTTGCCGAGCTTGTCCTTCAGCCGCTGGAACTGGATCGCGTTCACCGAGCCATCGGGCGCAAAACGCGGCATGAAGAAGCAGGTCAATCCCTGCTCAGCCTGTGCCAGCACCAGGAACGCGTCGCACATCGGCGCCGACATGAACCATTTGTGGCCGGTGACGCGATAGGCGTTCCCTTCCCGCACCGCGCGCGTCATGTTGGCGCGCACGTCAGTGCCGCCCTGCTTCTCGGTCATGCCCATGCCGAGCGTCATGCCGCGCTTGTCCCACCACGGCGCGAAGCTGGGATCGTAGCTTCTGGTCGACAGCACCGGCATCACGCGCGCGAGCAGGTCCGGCTGCATCGCCAGCGCGGCGACGGAAGCACGCGTCATCGTGATCGGACAGAGATGACCAGTCTCGACCTGCGAGGCCATGTAGAATTTTGCCGCGCGGATGACTTCAGCGGCATCGCCTGCCGGCCTCCCATCCACGGTCCATGTCGAATTGTGCACGCCGGCATGGGCGCTCTGCGCCATCAGTTCGTGGTAGGCGGGATGAAACTCGACCTGATCGCGGCGATTGCCCTTGGCATCGAAGCTGCGCAGTTTCGGCGTGTTCTCGTTTGCCACGCGGCCGCGATCGGCCATCGCCGCTGAGCCCCAATGTTTCCCGAATTCGGACAGCTCCCGCTCCGCCGCCGCGCCGCCATTGGCCTTCACCGCTTCGACCAGCGGACGGTCCACGGCAAACAGATCGATGTCCTCGAACGGCGGCGACTGGTTGAAGACCTCGTGGGTCGCGAAGCTCGGCTGCGTCATCTCGTATCCTCAGCGCGGATTTTAGTTCCGCCGCGGCGGAATCGGGAAATCATAGGCCGCCCCGCCCGCCCCCGGCAGGGAAAAATGCCACCACTCCTTCGAATAGTTCACAAAGCCTTGCTTCGCCATCGCAGCCACCAGCCGCTTGCGCCAGGCGCGCTGGTCCGGCGAAATCGATGGTGCTGCGGTGTGCCCCATGGCATCCGTGCAATCATAGCCGGTGCCCATATCCACGCTGCCTTCCGGCAGCCGCGCCGAGACCGGCGCCGTGCAATCGGCATAGGTTTTTGCTGGATCGATCCTGGCGGAATTGTCGGCCTTGAGATCGACCAGCGTGAGATCCAGCGCTGCACCGGTCGAATGCTGCGAACGGCTCGCGATATAGCCAAGGCGAAACAGCTCGGACTTGGCGATGTGTGGATTGTAGCGCCGGTCGGCCGCGGTCTCGTGGCCGTTCTGCGACCATCTCACCATGTCGAGCGAGGCGCGCGCCGGCCGGTAGCAGTCGAACATCTTCAGCGACAAATTCTGCGCCGCCAGGTCCTGCTGCACAGCCTTCAGCCGCAGGCCGACCTCGCGCTTCACCACGCATTCGCCGGCGCCGTAGCCGGCGAGCGGACGGCCGATAAAGTTGTTCGGCGTGGCGTAGCGAATGTCCTGGATGATGGTGGGGTCGATGTCGCGCAGATAGACGAAGCCGCCGGGGAGCGATTGGGCGTGGGCGGATGAGATAGCCACGATTGATACAAATGCAGCAAAAATTGGTTTCACAATGCCTCCCAGATTTCGTCATTCCGGGGCGATGCAAAGCATCGAACCCGGAATCTCGAGATTCCGGGTCTGGCGCTTGCGCGCCATCCCGGAATGACGGAGCAGGAGACAGATCAGGGGATAACTCCCCGTCCCGGCATTGGCCCTTGCTCCCCCCGCCATCCGCGCCTATAGCTCTCGCTTTAATGACATCAAAATCGACCTTCGTCCTCGGCCACCGGCATCTGCTGGGCATCGAGGGCCTTTCCGCGGCCGACATCACCGGCCTCCTCGACCTGTCCGAAGAATATGTCGAGCTCAACCGCCAGGTTGACAAGAAGCGCACCGTCCTGCGTGGACGGACGCAGGTAAACCTCTTCTTCGAGGCCTCGACCCGGACCCAGTCCTCGTTCGAGCTCGCGGGAAAGCGGCTCGGCGCCGACGTCATGAACATGTCGGTGTCCTCCTCGTCCATCAAGAAGGGCGAGACGCTGGTCGACACCGCGATGACGCTCAACGCCATGCATCCTGATATCCTTGTGGTGCGCCATCACGCCTCCGGCGCGGTGGAACTGCTGGCGCGCAAGGTTGACGGTTCCGTGATCAATGCCGGCGACGGCGCGCATGAGCATCCGACGCAGGCGTTGCTGGACGCACTCACCATCCGCCGCAACAAGGGTCGGCTCGAAGGGCTCGTGGTCGCGATCTGCGGCGACGTGCTGCATTCGCGCGTGGCGCGCTCCAACATCATCCTTCTCAACACCATGGGCGCCCGCGTCCGCGTCGTCGGTCCCTCCACGCTGCTGCCGCCCGGCATCGAGCGCATGGGCGTCGAGGTCGCGCGCGACATGCGCGAGGGCCTGAACGGCGCTGATATTGTGATGATGCTGCGGCTGCAGCGCGAGCGCATGAACGGCTCCTTCGTGCCGTCCACGTCGGAATATTTCCATTATTTCGGGCTCGACCAGAAGAAGCTCGCCTACGCCAAGCCGGATGCGCTCGTGATGCATCCGGGTCCCATGAACCGCGGCGTCGAGATCGACACCGCGGTTGCCGACGGCGCGCAATCGCTGATCCGCGAACAGGTCGAGATGGGCGTGGCCGTGCGTATGGCCGTGCTCGAAGCGCTCGCCCGCAACCTGCCGAACGCGTGATGCCCATGCTGACCGACCGCCGCCCGATCCTGCTCGCCAACGCCCGCGTCGTCGATCCCTCCAGGGATTTCGACGGCCCCGGCGACGTCCTGATTGCCGACGGCATCATCCGCGAGACCCGCCGCGGCATTGGCGCGGCCGGCGTCCCCGAGGGCACCGACGTCGTCAACTGCTCCGGCAAGATCGTCGCCCCGGGCCTGATCGACATGCGCGCTTTCGTCGGCGAGCCCGGCTTCAGCCATCGCGAGACCTTTGCCTCGGCGAGCCAGGCGGCCGCGACCGGCGGCATCACCACCATCATCTGCCAGCCGGATACGTCGCCCGTCATCGACAATTCGGCGACCGTCGATTTCGTGATGCGCCGCGCGCGCGACACCGCGATCGTCAACATCCAGCCGATGGCCGCGCTCACAAAAGGCATGCGCGGCGAGGAGATGACCGAGTTCGGCCTGCTCAAGGCCGCCGGCGCTGTCGCTTTCACGGATAGTGACAAGAGCGTGACCAATGCGCAGGTGATGCGGCGCGCGCTGACCTACGCCCGCGATTTCGACGCGCTGATCGTGCATCACACCGAGGATCCCGATCTGGTCGGCGAAGGCGTGATGAACGAGGGCGAGTTCGCCTCGCGCCTCGGCCTGATGGGCATTCCGAAGGCTGCCGAGGCCGTGATCCTCGAACGCGACATGCGCCTCGTCGCGCTCACCGGCGGCCGCTATCACGCGGCCTCGCTGTCCTGCATCGAGTCGCTCGAGATCCTGAAGCGCGCCCGCGACGCCGGCCTTGCCGTCAGCGCCTCGGTCTCGATCAACCATCTTGCGCTGAACGAGAACGACATCGGCCCCTACCGTTCGTTCCTGAAGCTGTCGCCGCCGCTGCGCACCGAGGACGACCGCCGCGCGCTGGTGGACGCGGTGGCCTCCGGCCTCCTCGACGTCATTATGTCCGACCACAATCCGCACGACGTCGAGATGAAGCGCCTGCCGTTCGCGGAAGCGGCGCCCGGCGCCATCGGGCTCGAGACGATGCTGCCGGCGGGCCTGCGACTGGTCCACAATGACGAGCTCGACCTCAAGACGCTGATCCGGGCGATGTCGACCCGGCCGGCCGAATTGCTCGGCTTGCCCGGCGGAACTTTGCGCATCGGCAGCCCGGCCGACGTCGTCGTGATCGATCCTGATGTACCGTGGGTGGTCGATCGCGACGACCTCAAATCGCCCTGCAAGAACACCCCGTTCGACGAAGCCCGCTTTACAGGCCGCGCGATCAGGACCATCGTCGGCGGACGGACGGTTTACGAGCATGTCTGATGGGCGCTGGCTATGTGAACCATGGAGAAACAGCCATGGGGCTTGATGCATTCCTGCCGGTGGCCCTCGTCATCGGCTATCTGCTCGGCTCGATTCCGTTCGGGTTGATCCTGACCAGGCTCGCCGGCACCCAGGATCTGCGTTCGATCGGCTCCGGCAATATCGGCGCCACCAACGTGCTGCGCACCGGCCGCAAGGGTCTCGCCGCAGCGACCCTGCTGCTCGATGCGCTCAAGGGCACCGCGGCCGTGGTGATATCAGGCTACATCGCCGGCCCCAATGCCGCGATGGTGGCGGGCCTCGGCGCCTTCGTCGGCCATCTCTTCCCGGTCTGGCTCAAGTTTAAGGGCGGCAAAGGTGTTGCTGTTTATATCGGGATCCTGCTCGGCTTGTTCTGGCCGGGTGCCGTCGTGTTCTGCCTGCTGTGGCTGGCGACCGCCTTCACCACCCGCTATTCCTCGCTCTCGGCGCTGGTCGCGGCCTTCATCACGCCGCTGTTCCTGTGGTGGTTCGGCCACCTCGCGCTGGCCTCGCTGTTCGCAGTGCTGACGCTACTGCTGTTCTACATGCATCGCGAGAACATCAAGCGATTGCAATCAGGAAAAGAAGGCCGGATCGGCGAGAAGGCTTAAGTCGCGTTCTCGACCCAAGACCGGAAAAAGTACGGATACCGCCGCAGCGCGTCCGCATTATATGCCAAATCCTGTTCGCAACTTGCGTCCGGCTCGCGGGCGCCAGTGGCGAACGTGGACCATGCCTGTCATCCTGACAGAGGAAATGGCGTTACGCGGTTGCTCAGAATGAGCGAGAAGAGTCACGGCACGCATGATGACGGTCGCGCGCAGGGCACTGCGGCGAGCCGCCTGCTTTCATCGACCAATATCTGGTCCGATGCGCCGCCTCCGGCGCCAAAGCCAGCGCCAATTCCACCACCGCCGCGACCTGATCCGGTCCCGCAGGCTCCCGCCACCATTGCCTCCGTTGCGCCCATGCAGACCCGCGCCGATCAATGGCCGCCGCGAAAACTCTCGCTGGCACTCCAGGGCGGCGGCACCTTTGCGGCGTTCACCTGGGGCGTGCTGGAGCGGCTCCTGGAAGAGCCATCCATCGAATTCGACGCGATCAGCGGCGCCAGCGCCGGCGCCATCAACGCGCTGCTGCTCGCCGGCGGCCTCGCCGAGGGTGGCCGCGAAGGCGCCCGCAATCGCCTGAACCGGTTTTGGCTCCGGCTGATGCACGAGGCCTCGTTCCGCTCGCTGATGCTGGTCGGCGGCTTCTCGCCGGCGGGAAGCTCGGTCGCGTTCGGCCCGACGCTGCGCTCGGGCCAGTTCGATCCGTTTGATCTCGACCCGCTGCGCCAGGCGCTTTCGCGCGACATCAATTTTGCCGCCTTGCGCGAGGCGCGATGCCCAAAGCTCCTGATCGCGGCGACGCGGATCCGCGACGGGCAGCAGCAGATTTTTGGCAACGATGCCATCACAGCCGACGTCGCGCTGGCCTCGACCTGCCCGCCTTTGGTCCACTGCGCCGTCGAGATCGACGGCGAGGCTTATTGGGATGGCGGCTTTGGTGGCAATCCGCCGCTGATCGGGCTGGTGCGGCAATCGACTACCGCCGACCTGCTGCTTATTCAAGTGACGCCCACGCGCGACAGCTTTGTCCCGATTACGCTCGCCGCGATCGATCGCCGCCTCGACCAGATCGCCGCCAATTCGGCGCTCAAGGCCGAGATCGCAGCGATGGAATGGGCGCAGTCGCATGCAGCACCTGCGCTGCGGCTCTCGACGATCGCTGCGGAAGACTCGATCGAGGGGCTGGCGCAGCGCTCATCGGCCGATCTCGGCCGCGGCTTCATTCGCATGCTGCACCGAAGCGGCCGCGAGGCTGCCGAGCGCTGGCTCGGGCAGAGCGCGACAGGCGCCGAGACCCGGCGCGCCCTTGCCGCTGCAGAACCTGCGCTAGCCTGATTTCGCCAGCGCGTTCTCCAGGAACCACGCAGCCGCCAGCGCACCGGGATCGTTGCCGAAGCGCGCGATCACCTGCACGCCAACAGGCAGGCCGCCGACCTTCAGCACCGGCACGTTGACGCAAGGATTGCCCATCAGCGTCCACAGCCGGTTGTAGCGGGGTGAGCCGGTCGAGGCGAGCTCCTTGGCCGGCGCGGTGCCCGGCGCCGAATAGGTCAGCAGCACGTCGAAATGTTCGAACAATTCGCCGAGCTCGCGCCGGCCACGGCGGGCGATGCGGCGTGCATCGTCATATTCCTTCGGCGTCAGGCCAACCGTCTCATCGAGGCTCGCACGCAGCATCGGCGCGATCTCGTCATGATGCGTGTCGAACTCCCAGGCGAGCGCGCGATGCGCCTCGAAGTCCTGGATAATCGGGTGGATCCGCCAGGCTTCGGCGACCGCCTCGGGCAGATCGATGGTCCGCACGCTGGCGCCGGCCGTCTCGGCCGCCTTGATCGCAGCCAGCAATCCCTCTTCTGCCGCCGGCTCCACGGCCTCGGCGAACTCCTGCCTGACAACGCCGATGCGCGGCGACTTCGCCGGCGCAATGCCTGCGAATTCGGTGCGGCCGGTCATTCCCAGCAGCCCCCGCGCGAGATCTTCCGCGCGCGATCCGAACAGCCCGACCGTGTCGAGCGCCCACGAATAGCACTTGACGCCGACCGTCGGCAGCATCCGGAACGACGGCTTGATGGCAGCGGCACCGCAATAGGCCGCGGGCCGGATCACCGAGCCGCCCGTCTGCGTGCCCAGCGCCAGCGGGATCATGCCGGCACCGACGGCTGCGGCCGAGCCCGACGACGAACCTCCAGGCGTATGACCGGGATGGTGCGGATTGAGCGTCGGCGTCGGATCGCGCGAGGCGAACGCGGTGGTCGTGGTCTTGCCGATGATGGTCGCGCCCGCCCGCTTCAACATCATCACGACAGGCGCATCGCTGCGCGGCTGCCAGCCGCGATAGATCTCCGAGCCCATCTCGGTCGGCATGTTGGCGGTGTCGATGATGTCCTTGATGCCGACGGCGATGCCGCGCAGCGGACCTGACGCCTGCGCTTTCGCCGAGGTGTCGTGGCGGACGAAGGCGCGGACGTCCTTCTCCCTGGCCTCGATCGCCGCGTGCGACTGGGCAATGGCGGCCTCGGGCGAAAGCTCGCCCGCTTCGATGCGGCGCTGGAGGTCGGCGAGTGAGATCATGGCAAAACCCTTCTTATTGGGATCGCTTTTAGCATTGCGATGAGGCCGCGCAAGCGCACGGAGTTGTTGCCCACGCCCTCAGGTTGTTCCATGCTGCGCCCACAATGAGACGCCGTGGACGCCATCAACAAAAGCGTGGAGCTGACCGAGCAAGACCGGATCGACCGCCTGCGGCTGATCCGCTCCGACAATGTCGGACCCCGCACTTTTCGTTCGCTGGTCGATCATTTCGGCAGCGCGCGTGCCGCGCTGGAGCGCCTGCCGGATCTGGCGCGCCGCGGCGGCGCACAGCGATCCGGGCGTATCTGCAGCGCGGATGAAGCGAAGGCCGAGCTCGCCGCGAGCCGCAAGCTCGGCATCGCCTGGCTTGTGCCCGGCGAGGACGGCTATCCGGCGCGGCTCGCAACGCTCGACGATGCGCCGCCCCTGCTGGCGGTGCGCGGCGAGAACGCGGCGCTGATGCGGCCGATGATTGCGATCGTCGGCTCGCGCAATGCCTCCGGCGCTGGTTTGAAATTCGCCGGCCAGCTCGCGCGCGAGCTCGGCGAAGCCGGCTTCATCATCATCTCCGGACTTGCGCGCGGCGTCGACCAGGCCGCGCATCGCGCCAGCGTCGAGAGCGGCACCATTGCCGTGCTCGCCGGCGGGCACGATTGCATCTATCCGCCGGAGCATGACGACCTGCTCACTGCGATCCTCAATCAGAGCGGCGCAGCGATCTCCGAAATGCCGCTCGGCCACGAGCCGCGTGCCCGCGACTTCCCACGCCGCAACCGGCTGATCTCGGGCGCTTCGCTCGGCGTGATCGTGGTGGAAGCCGCGCACCGCTCGGGCTCGCTGATCACCGCGCGCATGGCGGCCGAACAGGGCCGCGAGGTGTTCGCCGTCCCCGGCTCGCCGCTCGATCCGCGCGCCGCCGGCACCAACGATCTGATCAAGCAGGGCGCGACCCTCGTCACCGAAGCCGCCGACATCATCAATGCGGTTCAGCCGATCATGGAGCGGCCGCGGATGCATCCGATGGGCGAACCCGGCAGCGAGCCGTTCGAGAGCGACCCGCAAGGGCACGATCGCGACCAGATCACCGGCCTGCTCGGCCCCGCCCCCATTACGATCGACGATCTCGTGCGGATGTCCGGTGCATCGCCCGCGATCGTGCGCACGGTGCTGCTAGAGCTGGAGCTGGCCGGCAAGCTCGAGCGTCACGGCGGCGGAATGGTATCGTTGATCTAGGTGCCGTTGCGCCTGTCGAAGCGCGTCCGCGCCGCCGCGATCTGCTCTTGGTGCTCGATCGCCCATTGCCCGAGCGCAATCACCGGCTGTTGCAACCCGCGGCCGAGATCGGTCAGCTCGTAATCGACGCGCGGCGGGATGGTCGGGAAGATCGTGCGCGTGACCAGTCCGTCACGCTCCAGCCCGCGCAAGGTCAAGGTCAGCATCCGTTGCGAGACGCCGTTGATCGTGCGCTTGAGCTCGTTGAAACGTTTCGGCCCGTCGCTCAGCATCATGATGACCAGCACGCTCCATTTGTCACCCACGCGCGACAGGATCGAGGCGACGCCGCGGCAGTCGGCATGGTCGCGATCCGGCCCCGGCGCCGCAGGAAAATTGATGTGTGCAGGTTTCAGGGATGTGCCCATGGCTCAAAAAAGTGCGTTCTTGCGAGGATTTCGGCAGTCACTCATGTAGTGCGGGTTACAAATATATACCATGGGTGACCCAAATGAAACTCCTCCATATCGACTCCAGCGTGCTCGGCCCCCACTCCGTCTCCAGGCAGGTTTCCGCCGCCATCGTCGACCGTCTCAAGCAGGCGACGCCCTCGCTGGACCTCGTCTATCGCGACCTGACCCAAACCCCGCTTGCCCATCTCTCCGGATCGCACCTTGCAGTGGCCCAGGGCGCGCCCGCGCCTGCGGAACTCGGATCTGACCTTGCAGCGAGCGCGGCGGTGCTGAACGAATTCCTCGCGGCCGACATCGTCGTGATCGGTGCGCCCATGTACAACTTCACGATTCCGAGCCAGCTCAAGGCTTGGATCGATCGCGTCCTGGTGCCGGGAAAGACGTTCAAATATGACGCAAATGGCGCGCAGGGCCTTGTCGGCAACAAGCGCGTAATCGTGGCGATTTCGCGCGGCGCTTATTACGGCGAAGGCTCACCAATCGCACCGCTCGAGCACCTCGAAACCTATTTGCGCGGCGTGTTCACCTTCATGGGCATCACGAATCCGGAATTCATCGTCGCCGACGGCATCCAGGTCGGCCCGGAGCATCGCGAGAAAGCGCTCGCCGGCGCACTTCAGGCGGCGACGAGTCTGCGCGCAGCGTAAACTTCACGCCGACAACAGCCGCTGCCGAGCCCGGCGGCGGCTGACCGATCGGTGGTGTTGGCTGAGCTAAAACCAGACGCCCTGCACGCCCAGGATCACGGCACCGAGCGACACGAGCAGGCCGATGCCGGAGAAGATGGCGACTCCGATGAACTCGGACAGGTCGGAATGCTCAGTGGGAACTGCGGAGCGTTCGGTATAAATACGCGGTGCTGGTGCTGAAATCGGCGAAAAAATGCGCGCTGCTTTCGACATAACGGGTTCCTCAAATGGACCGTATGACCCCTCGCCCGTAAAAAAGTCTCGGCAGCATGCGCGAAGGTTCAACGCATCACGCAAGGTTCAGAAAATACATCTCGCAGGACGAGGGAACCGGCCGGCGCAACCATTTGAGTCGTGCGAGCCGATTCCATTTTCAATTCACTTGATCAACCGCGATAGATCGGCGCGCCGGCGGGAGACGCGACAGCGCCGCCGTCGACGAAGATCTCCTGTCCCTGAATGTGCGCGGCATCGTCGGACGCAAGGAACAGCACCGTCTTCGAAATGTGATCGGGTTCACCGATACGGCCGAGCGGCGTCGACAGCCCGATCCGCTTCTCGAACGCCTTCTCCGCTTCGGGCGTTGCGATCGCAGCGCCCCAGATCGGCGTGCGGATCGCACCCGGCGCAACGACATTCACGCGGATGCCGCGCGGCGACAGTTCGGAAGCCATGATCCGCGCCATCGCACGCACGCCGGCCTTGGCTGCGCCGTAAGCCGAGTAGCCGGGAATGCCGAGCACCGAGATCACCGAACCATTGAGAATGATCGAGGCGTTGTCGTTGAGATAAGGCAGCGCGGACTGAACGGTGAAGAACACGCCGGTAAGGTTGGTGCTGATGACTTTCTCGAACACTTCGAGCGTGGCTGAGCCGAGCGGCGTGCCGCCGGGGATGCCGGCATTGGCGAACACGATGTCGAGCTTGCCGAACTTATCGGCGCCCTTCCTGATCGCGGCTTCCGTCGCGGCGATGTCGGTGGCATCAGCCGCAAGTGCGATCGCGTTCGGACCGAGCTCCTTTGCAGCCGCCTCCAGCGTCTCCTTGTTGCGTCCTGTGATCACCACCTTCGCGCCCTCGGCCACGAACAGCTTGGCCGTCGCCAGTCCAATCCCGCTGTTGCCGCCGGTAATCAGTGCCGTCTTGTTCTTCAGCCTCATGCTCGCCTCCAGTGGTTGCATAATAAAACTACATTGCGATCTAGGCCAAATGGTTTTATGATGCAACCACACATCCGCGTGATCGGCGCCGAAATCGTGCGAACGCGACAGGACGAGAAACGATGGTGAAACGAACCAGCTTTGAGGGCGATGCCTGCCCGATCGCGCGCGCCCTCGAGGCGATCGGCGATTGGTGGACACTGCTGATCATCCGCGAGGCGCTGTTCGGCCTGCGCCGCTTCGGCGAGTTTCAGAGCAAGCTCGGCATGGCCAGAAACATCCTGTCGGTGCGGCTGCGATCGATGGTCGACCAGGGTATTCTGGAGACCGCCCCCGCCTCCGACGGCAGCGCCTACCAGGAATATGTGCTGACGCCGAAAGGACGCGGCTTGTTCCCGATCCTGGTCGCACTCCGGCAATGGAGCGAGGAGTTCGACGATCATCCAGAGGAGATCACGACCATCCTGGTCGATCGCGCAAAAGGCCGACCGGTGCGCAAGCTCGAACTCCGCGCCGAGGATGGCCGGTTGCTCAGTCAGCCGGATACGATGCTGAAGCTGCGGCCTGCACCGCGACGGCGGTCGGCGTGAGCGGCATAGCCGCGCGTGATCCCCTCACGACAGCTTGCGCTTGCTCCGCAGCCGCAGGTGCTCGTCGGCCTCGAGCTTGGTCATTCCCAGGAGATAATGCAGCACATCGAGCTTGTGGCGCGCGGCGAGCGTGCGCAGGGCGCCGACCTGCTCGGCGATGAAGGCGACGGCCTCATCGGCCCCGCCTTCCCCCGGTTCCTCGTTGCGCGAGCGTGCTTGCGCGCCCGACGCGATGCGCGCGCGTTTCTTTCCTGGCTTTGCCACCAGCCCCACCCGAATCCATGCCCCGCCGCAACATTACGCCCATAGCGGCCGCAACTCCAAGGTGGTAATTTGCAACTTTCTCGATATGAAACTTTTCCCAATCGGAGGGCTTTCAACACGCTTCGATTTGACAGCGAGGGTCGCACCACCCATGTTCGGGTCGAAACGGCCGACCCGAATCTAGAGGAAATCGGCCCAATATTTCCCCGTAAGTTACTGGAACTACATGAATATCGTCATTGTGGAGTCGCCGGCGAAAGCCAAGACGATCAACAAGTATTTGGGCTCGTCCTACGAGGTTCTGGCCTCTTTCGGCCATGTCCGCGACCTCCCGGCAAAGAACGGTTCTGTCGATCCCGACGCGAATTTCAAGATGATCTGGGAGGTCGATCCCAAGGCGGCCGGCCGGCTCAACGACATTGCCAAGTCCCTGAAGAACGCCGACCGCCTGATTCTGGCGACCGACCCTGATCGCGAGGGCGAGGCCATCTCCTGGCACGTGCTGGAGGTGCTGAAGGAGAAGCGCGCGCTCAAGGACCACAAGATCGAGCGCGTGGTGTTCAACGCCATCACCAAGCAGGCGGTCACGGATGCCATGAAGCATCCGCGCCAGATCGACGGCGCGTTGGTCGATGCCTACATGGCGCGCCGCGCGCTGGACTATCTGGTCGGCTTTACCCTTTCCCCCGTGCTGTGGCGCAAGTTGCCCGGTGCGCGTTCGGCCGGCCGCGTGCAGTCGGTGGCACTGCGCCTGGTCTGTGACCGCGAGCTCGAGATCGAGAAGTTCGTCGCCCGCGAGTACTGGTCGCTGGTCGCAACCCTGCTGACGCCGCGCGGCGACGCCTTCGAGGCGCGTCTCGTCGGCGCCGACGGCAAGAAGATCCAGCGGCTCGACATCGGCACCGGTGCAGAAGCGGAAGATTTCAAGAAGGCGCTGGAGCTGGCGACCTATGCGGTCACCGCGGTCGACGCAAAACCCGCCCGGCGCAATCCGCAGGCGCCGTTCACCACCTCGACCTTGCAGCAGGAAGCCAGCCGCAAATACGGCTTTGCGCCGGCGCACACGATGCGCATCGCCCAGCGCCTTTATGAAGGCATCGACATCGGCGGCGAGACCACCGGACTCATTACTTATATGCGTACCGACGGTGTGCAGATCGATCCGTCCGCCATCACCCAGGCGCGCAAGGTGATCGGCGAGGATTACGGCAACGCCTATGTGCCGGATGCCCCGCGCCAGTACCAGGCCAAGGCCAAGAACGCCCAGGAAGCCCACGAAGCGATCCGCCCGACCGATCTCTCCCGCCGCCCCGACAGCATGAGCCGCAAGCTCGATACCGATCAGGCCAGGCTCTATGAGCTGATCTGGAAGCGCACCATCGCCAGCCAGATGGAATCGGCCGAGCTCGAGCGCACCACCGTCGACATTACGGCGAAGGCAGGCACCCGCACGCTGGAGCTGCGCGCCACCGGCCAGGTCATCAAGTTCGACGGCTTCCTCGCACTCTATCAGGAAGGCCGCGACGACGAGGAGGACGAAGACTCCCGCCGCCTGCCCGCGATGAGCCCGAACGACGCGCTGAAGCGGCAGTCGCTGTCCGTCACCCAGCATTTCACCGAGCCGCCGCCGCGCTTCTCGGAGGCCTCGCTGGTCAAGCGCATGGAAGAGCTCGGCATCGGGCGGCCCTCGACCTATGCTTCGATCCTGCAGGTGCTGAAGGACCGTGGCTACGTCAAGCTGGAGAAGAAGCGCCTGCACGGCGAGGACAAGGGCCGCGTCGTGGTCGCGTTCCTCGAAAGCTTCTTCAACCGCTATGTCGAGTACGACTTCACGGCCAATCTGGAGGAGCAGCTCGACCGCATCTCCAACAACGAGATCTCCTGGCAGCAGGTGCTGAAGGATTTCTGGACCGGCTTCATCGGCGCGGTCGACGAGATCAAGGATTTGCGCGTCGCCCAGGTGCTCGACGTGCTCGACGACATGCTCGGCCAGCACATCTATCCGCCGCGCGCCGATGGCGGCGACATCAGGCAGTGCCCGAGCTGCGGCAATGGCCGGCTCAATCTGAAGGCCGGCAAGTTCGGCGCCTTCGTCGGCTGCTCGAACTATCCGGAATGCCGCTACACCCGCCAGCTTGCCGCCGACAGCGAGACCACGGCCGACCGTTCGCTCGGCCAGGATCCTGAGACGGGGCGCGATGTCTGGGTCAAGGCCGGCCGTTTCGGCCCCTATATCCAGCTCGGCGAGCAGAAGGATTATGAGGAGGGCGAGAAGCCGAAGCGCGCAGGGATTCCCAAGGGCACCTCGCCCGGCGATGTCGAGCTCGAGCTTGCGCTCAAGCTGCTGTCGCTGCCGCGCGAGATCGGCAAGCATCCGGAAACCGGTGAGCCCATCACCGCAGGCCTCGGCCGCTTCGGGCCGTTCGTGAAGCATGAGAAGACCTATGCCAGCCTCGAGGCCGGCGACGAGGTGTTCGATATTGGCCTCAACCGCGCTGTCACGCTGATTGCAGAAAAGGTCGCCAAGGGCCCGAGCCGCCGCTTTGGTTCTGATCCCGGCAAGGCACTCGGCGATCATCCCACCCTCGGCACCGTCACCGTGAAGAGCGGTCGCTACGGCGCCTATGTCACCGCGGGCGGCGTCAACGCGACGATCCCGGCCGAGTTCGAAAAGGACACGGTCACGATTGCACAGGCGATCGCGCTGATCGACGAGCGCGCAGCCAAGGGCGGCGGCAAGCCGAAGAAAGCGGCGAAGCCGGCCAAGGCCAAGAACACCGCAGCGAAGGCCGCCGACGGCGACGCCGCGCCGAAGAAGAAACCGGCCGCGAAGAAGGCGGCCAAAACCAAAACTGAATCCACCAGCAAGGCGCGCGCAGGCGTGGCGTCGACGGCCAAGACTTCAGCAGTCAAGACGTCGCCGACCAAGGCAGCCGCTGCCAAAGCTCCGGCCAAGAAGAGTGCCGGCACCAATTAGAGGTTAAGTGAAACGCAAGAATGACCATGGCTTTCCCGACAGGCAAGCCATCGTCGCCTTCATCAAGGCACATCCAGGAACGGTCGGGACCCGCGACATCGCGCGCGAGTTCGGCCTGAAGAACGCCGATCGCATCGCGCTCAAGCGCCTCCTGCGCGAGCTCGCCGACGACGGCACCATCAAGAAAAAACGCCATACGGTCTCCGAGCCGGACAGCCTGCCGCCGACACTGGTCGCCGACATCACAGGTCGCGACGCTGACGGCGAGCTGATCGCCTCCCCCAGCGAATGGGACGAGGTCGAGAGCGGCGAGCCGCCCAAAATTCTCATCGTCATGCCGCGCCGGCCCAAACCCGGCACAACAGCCGGCGTCGGCGACCGCGCCCTGCTGCGCGTCGAGCCGACCGATGAGAGCGAAGGCCCGGCCTATCGCGGCCACATCATCAAGGTCTTCGACAAGACCAGGAGCCGTATCCTCGGCGTGTTCCGCGAGCTGCCCGAAGGCGGCGGACGGCTGATCCCGGTCGACAAGAAGGCCGCTGATCGCGAGCTGAACATTGCAGCCGCCGACACGAAGGGCGCACAGGACGGCGACCTCGTCAGCGTCGATATCGTCCGCACCCGCAGCTTTGGGCTGGCCTCCGGCCGGGTCAAGGAGAAGCTCGGCTCGGTCAAATCCGAGAAGGCGATCAGCCTGATCGCGATCTACGCCCACGACATCCCCTTGCAATTCCCCTCCGCTGCCGAGCGCGAGGCCGAAGCGGCCGAGCCTGCAAATCTGAAGGGCCGCGAGGACTGGCGCGAAGTGCCGCTCGTCACCATCGATCCGCCTGACGCCAAGGATCACGACGACGCGGTGCATGCGCAGCCGGACCCCGATCCGAACAACAAGGGCGGCTTCATCGTCGACGTGGCGATCGCGGATGTGAGCTTCTACGTCCGCCCGGGCACCGCGCTCGACCGCGCCGCGCTCGATCGCGGCAACTCGGTCTATTTCCCCGACCGCGTCGTGCCCATGCTGCCTGAGCGGATCTCCAACAATCTCTGCTCGCTGGTGCCGGGCGAGCCGCGCGGCGCGCTCGCGGTGCGGATGATCATTGCCCCCGACGGCCGCAAGCGTTCGCACAGCTTTCATCGCATCCTGATGCGCTCGGCCGCCAAGCTGAGCTACGCGCAGGCCCAGGCCGCGATCGATGGACGGCCTGACGACACCACCGGCCCCCTGATCGATCCGATCCTGAAGCCGCTCTATGCCGCCTATGCCTGCGTCAAACGCGCACGCGACGAGCGCGATCCGCTCAATCTCGACCTGCCCGAGCGCAAGATCCTGCTCAAGAGTGACGGCACCGTCGACCGCGTGATCGTGCCGGAGCGTCTCGATGCGCACAAATTGATCGAGGAGTTCATGATCCTCGCTAATGTCGCGGCGGCCGAGATGCTCGAGAAGAAATCGCTCCCGCTGATCTACCGCGTGCATGACGAGCCGACGCTGGAGAAGGTCCACGCGCTGGCGGAGTTCCTGCAGACTCTCGATGTGCCGTTTGCGAAAGGCGGAGCGTTACGTCCCGCCCTGTTCAACCGCGTCCTGGCCCAGCTCGAGGGCCACGACCATTTCCCGATGGTCAGCGAGGTCGTGCTGCGCGCCCAGGCGCAGGCGGAGTACTCCTCCGAGAACTATGGACATTTCGGCCTGAATTTGCGCCGCTACGCGCATTTCACCTCGCCGATCCGCCGCTATGCCGACCTCGTCGTGCATCGCGCGCTGGTCCGCGCGCTCGGGCTCGGCGAAGGCGCGCTGCCCGACAGCGAGACGGCGGAAACCCTGAGCGAGGTCGCAGCCCATATTTCGCTGACAGAGCGGCGCGCGATGAAGGCGGAGCGCGAGACCGTCGACCGGCTGATCGCCCATCACCTCGCCGACCGCATCGGCTCGAGCTTTCAGGGCCGCGTCTCCGGCGTTACGCGCGCCGGCCTGTTCGTCAAGCTGAGCGAGACCGGCGCCGACGGCCTGATCCCGATCCGATCCCTCGGCACGGAATATTTCAACTATGACGAGGGCCGCCACGCGCTGGTCGGCACGCGCAGCGGCACCATGTACCAGCTCGGTGACGTCGTTGACGTCCGACTGATTGAAGCCGCTCCCGTCGCGGGCGCGCTGCGCTTCGAGCTGCTGTCGTCGGACAGCGCGACAAGCCCGCCTGACCGCAGGCGACCGGGGCCGCAGCGCCGCCCCTCGTTCAAGGCGCATCCCGGCCGCAGCCCGGATAAAAAACGCAAGCCGCCAAAGCCAAAGCCCGGCAAGAAGGGCAAAGGAAAGAACAAGGGCAAAGGCAAAAAGGGCAAGGCATGGTGACCATGGCCCCGAAAATCTGGACGCGCGAGACCGGCCTCATCGAGAAACGCGATCTCTGGGCTGCGATGAGGCGCGGCTTTCGCGGCCGCTGCCCGCGCTGTGGCGAGGGCAAACTGTTCCGCGCCTTCCTCAAGACCGCGGACGCCTGCTCGTCCTGCGGCCTCGACTTCACGCCGCACCGCGCCGATGATTTGCCCGCGTATCTCGTCATCGTCATCGTCGGCCACGTCACGGTGCCCTCCATTTTGTGGATCGAGACCAACTACACGACGCCGATCTGGCTGACGTTTGTGGCTTACCTGCCCTTCACCTTCCTTGCGTCGCTCGGACTGCTGCAGCCGGTGAAGGGAGCTGTGGTCGGCTTGCAATGGGCTCTGCGTATGCACGGGTTTGACGAGACCCCGCCGGATGGTATTCCGCCTGTGTAAGCACAATAAGCAAGAACAGTCTGGGTGAGGATATGAGCGATACGGCACAGACGTCTGAGAAGGCCAGGATCCACGAGGGGAAGGAAGCCGATCACCACCCGTATTTCCGTCCCCGGGATGCGGCGACACTGATCCTGGTCGATCGCCGCGGCACCGTGCCGAAAGTTCTGGTCGGCAAGCGCCACGACAAGGTGGTGTTCATGCCCGGCAAGTTCGTCTTCCCCGGCGGCCGCGTCGACAAGGACGATCATCGCGTACCTGTCGCCGCCCCCATCACCGCTGAGCTCGAAGCTAATCTCGCCAAGGGTAGCCCGAAGACGCCGGCTTCGCGCGCCAAGTCGCTCGCGATTGCCGCGATACGCGAGGCCTGCGAGGAAACAGGCCTGTGTCTCGGCCGCAAGGCCGAAGTGAAGGCTAAACTCGAGGGCCCGTGGAAGCCGTTCGCCGATGCGGGCCTCTTGCCCGATCCCTCCAGCCTGTTCCTGATCGCCCGCGCGATCACCCCGCCCGGCCGCGTCAAGCGCTTCGACACGCGCTTCTTCACGGCCGATGCGTCTGCGATCACCCATCACGTCGAAGGCGTGATCCATGCCGATGCCGAGCTTGTCGAGCTGGTCTGGGTCGAGCTCGGCTCGAAGCCGCTCGCCGATCTGCATCCCATGACGCGGAATGTGCTCAACGAGCTCGACTCGCGCCTCGCCACCGGCCCGCTGCGCCACGACGCGCCGGTGCCGTTCTTCCATTTCTACGGCGGCAAGATGCAGAAGGATATTTTGGGCTGATCGGCTCTCTGGTCATTCCGGGCTCGCGCCAAGAGGCGCGCCCCGGAATGACGGCCGAGCGGGCTATTCGTCCGCGTCGGGCTCTGTGCCGACATAGTCGCGCGCCGGCAGTTTCAGCGCGCACCCGAGTTCCCGAGCGAGTTGGTTGGCATCCTCGCGTTTGGTGAAGCTCATCAGCGAAATCGCTTCGGTGCCCTTGCTGCCGCAAAGATTGACGTCATAGGTCGTCAATTGCGGATCGTAGTCGTCGGTGATGCTGATGAAGTGATAGTCGGCGAGACTTCGGGACCTGCGAAAGTTCACCGGCCCGAACTGCCTGGTGATCACGATCTGCCGCAGCGTCTCGTTGAGAACGACGAAGCTGCGGAACGTCAGCAGGATCAAGCCGGGAATGCCGATCAGCAGCCCAAGGCCGGTGAACACCAGCACCGGCACGAGGTCGTCGGCGAGCCTGCCGAAACCGGAATAATCCTGGCGCAGGCCGAGCGCGACATTCCAGAGCAGATAGGCGCTCGCCGCCAAGAGCGGCAGCGACAGCAGCCGGCCGAACCAGGGCATCGGCCGGTCGATGCGGACGATGCTGCCGTCTACAGTCATTGCATCTGCCATTGAAGTCTCCTTACGAGGCCTTGGCTTGTTACGAGGCCTTGGCTTGGTCGGAGCCAGGGGTAGGTAGGTTCGAGCTCCCTTCTCGTCATTCCGGGGCGCGCGTAGCGCGAGCCCGGAATGACGCGATTGTGCTGAAGCTGTCGCGAAAAACAAAAAATTCTTCCCGCCTCCCCCAATGGCGGAGTTCCCCGGCGTGCCTATGTCTTTGCCCAACGACACCAGAACGGGATTTTGGGCGCGATGGCACAACGGCAACTCAAGCTCGGCGCGTTTATGCGCCCGATCAGCATCCACACCGGCGCCTGGCGCTATCCCGGAGCCTGGCCCGACGCCAACTTCAATTTCGCTCACATCAAGCAGCTGATCCAGAAGCTCGAGGCCGGCAAGTTCGACGCCTTCTTCATGGCCGATCACCTCGCCGTGCTGAACATGCCGATCAATGCGCTCAAGCGCAGCCATACCGTGACCTCATTCGAGCCGTTCACCCTGCTCTCGGCGCTGTCGGCCGTCACCGAGCGCATCGGCCTGATCGCGACCGGCTCGACCACGTTCGACGAGCCCTACCACGTCGCCCGCCGCTTTGCCTCGCTCGACCATCTCAGCGGCGGCCGTGCAGGCTGGAACATCGTCACCACCTCGAACCCGGATGCCGCGCTCAACTTCGGCCTCGACGACCACATGGAGCACGCCGAGCGCTACAAGCGCGCCCGCGAGTTCTACGACGTCGTCACCGGGCTCTGGGATTCCTTTGCCGACGACGCCTTTGTGCGCGACGTCGAGAGCGGACTTTTCTTCGAGCCTTCAAAGATGCATGTGCTCGACCATCAGGGCAAATATCTGAAGGTGCGCGGGCCTCTCAACATTGCGAGGCCCGTGCAGGGCTGGCCGGTGATCGTACAGGCCGGTGCCTCCGAGGACGGCAAGCAACTCGCGGCGGAGACAGCGGAAGCCGTGTTCACCGGCGGCGGCAGCCTTGCCGACGGGCAGAAGCTCTACGCCGACATCAAGGGCCGCATGGAAAAGATCGGCCGCGACCCCGAGCACCTGAAGATTCTCCCCGGCGCCTTCGTCGTGGTCGGCGACAGCGTCGACGAAGCCAAGGAGAAGCGCGCTTTGCTCGACAGCCGCGTGCATTACGACAGCGCCATCGCCTCGCTGTCGGTGATCCTCGGCACCGATGCCTCCGGCTTCGATCCGGACGGCCAGCTGCCCGAGATTCCGGAAACCAACGCCAGCAAGAGCGGCCGCCAGCGCATGGTCGACCTCGCCAAGCGCGACAAGCTCACCGTGCGCCAGCTCGCCCAGCGCGTCGGCGGCTATGGTGGGCTGTCGTTTGTCGGCACGGCACAAACCATCGCCGACCAGATGGAAGAATGGCTGGTCGGCCGCGGCTCCGACGGCTTCAACATCATGTTCCCGTTCCTGCCCGCCGGCCTCGACGATTTCGTCGACAAGGTCGTCCCGGAGCTGCAGCGGCGCGGGATTTTCCGCAAGGAATATGAAGGAGCCACTTTGCGGGAGAATCTGGGCCTTCCCCGGCCGAAAAACCGGTTCTTCGAGGCCTGATCGGGCCGATTTGAGTGGTTTTCTGCCCCTAAATCCTTGACTTCCCCCGGTTTCTGGCTAGGTTGCCGGCCAACGCGGGCCGTTTGGCCGGCTCCAGATTCCCCAATTTTCTGAGGTTCAGAACATGGCCAAAGCGGTCACCATCAAGGTCAAGCTCGTGTCCTCGGCTGACACCGGCTTCTACTACGTCGCCAAGAAGAATTCGCGCACCATGACCGACAAGCTGGTCAAGAAGAAGTACGATCCCGTGGCGCGCAAGCACGTCGAATTCAAGGAAGCCAAGATCAAGTAAGATCGGCAAGACGCTGAAGACCTTTGCGGGGCCCTTTCGGGCCCCGTTTTCGTTTGGGCTCCGACCAAGCGCCGCCGCCAGCCTCGCGAAATCCTGGCATGGTTAGAAGAAGCAGCCTGCTGCCTTCCATTTGCGGGGCTGCTTCGGATCATCTTCCAGCCGGTCATGAATCGCAGAGAGCGCCGGGCCACCGCGGCCAAACAATCCGGAAAGGTCACGCCGAGCTCCCTCGCCCAGGCAGGTTTCGCGCATCTTCAACGGGCGCGCATTGCCGAGGCCGAACTGTGTTGCCAGCAGGCGCTGACGCTAGACGACCAACATTCGGATGCGCTCCATCTGCTTGGTGTGCTCTGTTTTCACGCGCAGCAGCCCGACGCCGCCGTCGAATGGATCGGCCGCGCGGTCCAGCAGGCGCCGAAGGCAGAGTACCTCCTGAGCCTCGCTGCGGTGCTGGAGCGCCAGGGGCGGCTCGAGCACGCGCAGCAACACTATAGCCACGCCCTGCGCCTCAAGGCGGAGGATGCGGGCCTGTGGAATCACGTCGGCAATCTGCTCTGGCAGCTTGGACGCAAGGATGAGGCCGCGCAGCACCTGCAGCAGGCCCTGAAGCTCGATCCGCATTATTGGGAGGCCGCGCATAATGGCGGCATGCTGCTGCTTGAACTCGGCCGGCATGCGGACGCCGTACGGTGCTTCGATGTTGCGGAGAGACTCGGTCCGAACTCCGCAGCGCTGCATCAGATGCGCGCCGTCTGCCTGTCGGCGCTGAACCGCTTCGAAGAAGCGCAAGCCGACTACGAAAAATCCATCGCGCTGGATCCGAGCCTTGCGGAGACCCACAATAATCTCGGCCTGCTGCATTGGCGATTTGGCCGGCTGGAGCAGGCCTTTGCCTGTTTCGACTCCGCGCTGGCGCTTCGCCCGGATTTCCATGCCGTGCTCAACAACAAGGCCGTCGTCTTGTTGCATCTGCAATTGATCGACGAGGCCTTCTCGACCCTGCGCAGATCGCTCGCGGCCGCGCCAAACGATGCGCAGACATTGTTTTATCTCGCGACGCTCCAGCTCCTGACAGGCGACTTGGAGCACGGCTGGCTCGCGCGCGAGGCGCGCTGGAGATTGCCATCCGTCGGCCTGGTCGATCGCGGCTTCACAAAACCGCTTTGGCGTGGCGACCAGCCCATCGAAGGCAAGACCATCCTCCTGCACTCCGACGAGGGACTCGGCGATGCGATTCAATTCGCGCGCTATGTGCCCATGGTGGCCGCACTCGGAGCCAAGGTCATCCTGGAGGTCGAGCCGCCGATCCAGCAGCTACTTTGCGGCATCGAGGGTGTCGCAGAATGTATCGGCCGATCCTCCGCGCCGGCCTTCGACCTGCACTGCCCCCTCGGCACGCTGCCGCTGGCGTTCGGGACACGGCTCGAGACCATCCCGTTCGCGCGAGGCTACGTTCCTCCACCGCCAGCGGCGCGCGTCAATGCGTGGGAGAGCCGGCTTGGTCCGCGCAATCGATTCCGCGTCGGCCTCGTCTGGGCCGGCAATCCCGATCACAAGAACGATCACAACAGGTCGATGGCCCTGCGCACGCTTGCGCCATTGCTCGATTGCGACGCTCAATTCGTGTCCTTGCAAAAAGGCGTCCGGGATCAGGACCGCGCCTTCCTCGACGAACGCGGTGACATCGTCGACCTCACGCAACATCTGACGGATTTCAGCGAAACAGCTGCATTGATGTCCTGCCTCGACCTGGTTATCTCCGTCGACACCAGCGTCGCCCACCTCGCCGGCGCGCTCGGTGCGCCCGTCTGGACGCTGGTGCCGTTCAATCCCGACTGGCGCTGGCTGCTCCGGCGCGACGACAGCCCGTGGTATCACTCGATGCGGCTCTTCAGACAATCGGCGCGAGGCGACTGGGCTGGCGTCGTTGACGAGATTCGCGTCGAGCTGGAGCAGCAGGTCGCCACACGGCAGTCGAGGCTGGATCAATCTGCGCTCCTGCCCGCCTGATCGGCGCGCGAGCGCTCAAGCTACCGCGATCGCAAACACGAAACGGTCCTCAACACGCTAAATCTCCTCCGCCCGCAGCAGCACAACTGTCTCGGCCGCATGGACTCTTCCGGGCCAGTTGCCCGAGACGATCCTGACGTCGAAATCTCGCCCCCGACAACGGACGCTTATCACGTCACCCACGACAGGCGCGGTGCCCTCAAAATAGTTTTCATCGCGGCCCAGCTCTCTCTCAGTCAAGAGTTCGCCAGACTTGAGCTTGATCCGTTTGACCCAGTATGGCACCGCTCGATCCTCGCTAAAACAATGGCGACCGATCCTACTCAACGACCTGCTCGCGATGATTCTCGGCTCGCTTCAGTTCGATGGTACTCGAATGCACCAGCATAGGGCATGATGATTTCGCCGGGCAAATAGCCTGCTTCCTTTGCTCCGCGAGCGGCTTAGTATTATTGAAGTGCCTGCAGGATCGGAATCTCTATGTCCGCAGTGCAAATCTCGGGAGTCACACGATGCGCGCGCTGCCCTTTCTTCTCGTCGTCTGGATCTCAATGTTCGCGCCCGCTCCGGCCACAGCTCAACGCTTCGGCGGCAATTACCCGGTCTGCATGCAGAGGTGGGAATGGGGCGGCAGCAGCTCGATTTCGTGCCAGTATAGTTCGTGGGACGAGTGTCGGGCCCTGACCGTGGGCCTGTCCGCGATGTGCTTGCAGAATCCTTATGTGCAACAACCGACTCCTCCAGTCCGCAATCCGCGTCCCCGATAGGTGCGATTGCGGCAGCGTAAGCCTAAGCCCTGCTACGGGGCCGCTCGACAAGAACGCGTTGCAAGACGGATTGGCTCAAACTAGCAATCCCCCGCCCCACCTACGCCATGCGCAACACCGGCGACGGCGGCTGCGACGGACGGATCAGCGCGAACGCCACCTGGATGATGCCGCCGGCCAATCCCAGCGCCACGCCGATGCGCCAGGCCATGTTGTAGGAGCCGAGCGCGTCGTAGATCACCCCTCCTCCATAGGCGCCGAGGAAGCTTCCGATCTGGTGGCTCATGAAGGCAAGGCCCTGGATCATGGCCTGCCAGCGCAGGCCGAACATCTCGGCGACGGCGCCTGCGACCAGCGGGCCGACGCCCATCCAGAGGAAACCCATGATGGCGCCGAACAGCAGCGTCGAGGCCGGCGTCGCCGGCAGCATGAAGTACCAGGCGAGCGCGATCGACCGGAAGATGTAGATGCCCCCGAGCAGCGCCAGCTTGTTCCAGCGCTGGCCGGCCCAGCCGAAGAACAGCGAGCCCAGCACGTTGAAGCCGCCGATCATGCCGAGCGTCTGCGCGCTCAGCATCGGATCGAGGCCGCAGATCGCCAGATACGACGGCAGATGCGTGGTGAGGAACACCAGCTGCATGCCGCAGACGAGATAGGCACAGGTCATCACCACGAAGGAGGCGTTGCCGAACGCCGCCGTCGCCACCGAGGTGGCTGTCGCGTCGCCGATGTCGTCGGCGGCAGGTTTTGGCAGCGGGATGGCGTCGACGCGGCCGGCATACCAGGCGGCGGGAATCATCAGCACCGACATGATGACGAAGCCGGCGAGCCCGATGCGCCAGCCAAATCCCTCGTTGAGCATCTGTCCGATCGGCGCCGACAGCAGCGCGCCGAGCGAGCCTGCGCCCGAGACGATGCCGAGCACGGTGGAGCGCACCGTCGCAGGGACCGCGCGCGCCGCCACCGACATCGCGATCGCAGCCGCAGTGCAGGCCAGCGACGTGCCGATCAGCACGCCGGCGCCGATCATGATGCTGACGAGACCGTTCGCAGTCGTCATCAGAATGAGGCCGACGATGTACATCAACGCGCCCACCATCATGATCGGGCGAAAGCCGTAGCGCACCGTCATCGCGCCGGCGAGCGGCTGGAGGAAGCCCCAGGCGAGGTTCTGCACCGCCAGCGCCAGCGTGAAGTCCGACACCGAGAGGTGGATGTCATGCGTCAGCGGCTGCATGAAGATGCCGAGCGACTGCCGCAGCCCCATGCTCAGCGTCAGCATGATCGAGGCGCCGATCAGGATCGGCAATGTCGGGCGCAGGACCTGCAACAGGGGCATTTTTGTTCTCCCACATGGGCGCGGCACGCGCGCCGGCGTCTGCGCTTCGCGTTGATTTTGATTACACAGACCTGTGTAATTAGCCTATAGAGGGACCGCGCTGTCAAGCCGCTTGTTACACAGGTCTGTGTTATGCCGTCCGCCGAAAAATCCGACATGAAGACGCGGATCCTCGAAACCGCCGACAGGCTGTTCTATCTGCAAGGCATTCGTGCCATCGGCGTCGACACCATCGCGGCCGAGATCGGCATCTCCAAGCGCACGCTCTACAACCACTTCCCGTCCAAGGACGCACTGATCGCAGCCTATCTCGAGCGCCGCTTCGTCCACGCCCGCCCCTCCGACAAGCCGCCGGCCGAGCAGATTCTCGCCACCTTCGATTCGCTGGAGCGGCGCTTCTCGGCGAAGGATTTTCGCGGCTGCCCGTTCGTGAATGCGGTCGCCGAGCTCGGTCCCACCGACCGCGCCGTGAAGAAGATCGCCATCGCCTTCAAGGAAAGCCGCCGCGTCTGGTTTCGCGAGCGGCTGGCCGAGCTCGGCGTTGCGGAAGCCGACGCGCTCGCAACGCAACTCGTGCTGCTGGTCGACGGCTCGATCGCACAGGATTTGGTGCGCGACGATCCCGCAATGGCGCGCGCGGCGAAGGAGGCTGCGAAAGTGTTGTTGCGGAATGCCGGGGTGGATGTGGATGGTGATGCGAAGCCGCTGAAGGGCAAGCGCGAGCCGCGATCATGACTGTCGTCCCGGACAAGCGAAGCGCAGATCCGGGACCCATACGCCGCAGCAATAGTTTTGCGAAGACTCGGAGTGACGAGCTCGCTCCATAACTCCTCCCTGGGGTTATGGGTCCCCGCGTTCGCGGGGACGACAGCTGGTGGCGTATAGCCGGCCTCAAGCCGCCTGCGACACCACCCGATTCCGCCCGTCGTGCTTGGCACGATACAGCGCCGTGTCGGCGCGCTTGAGGACGTCGGCGACGGCCTCGCCCTTCTGCTCCAGCGTGGTCAGGCCGATCGAGATCGTGACCTCGACGCGCTTGGTGCCCTTGTGGACGGCAAACGGCTCGCCTGCGATCGAGCGGCGCAGGCGCTCGGCGACCATGCCGGCGACGTGCAGATCGGTCTCCGGCATCACGATGACGAACTCCTCGCCGCCGTAGCGGCAGGCCAGATCGATGCCGCGGATCGACTTGCGCACGCGCACCGCGAACTCGCGCAGCACGTCGTCGCCGCCGTCATGGCCGAAATTGTCGTTGATCGACTTGAAATAGTCGATGTCGAGGATCATCAGCGCCAGCGGCTTGCCGCGCGTGGAGGCCTGCTCGGCGAGCGTGGCCAGATGGCTCTCCATGTAGCGGCGATTGTGCAGGCCGGTGAGCGCGTCGGTGATCGCCATCTCGATCGAGTTCTGCACGTTGTCGCGTAAGTGATCGGTGTAGCGGCGGCGGCGGATCTGGGTGCGGGCGCGGGCCAGCAGCTCGATCTTGTCGATCGGGCGCAGCAGATAGTCGTTGACGCCGATCTCGAGGCCGCGCAGCAGCCGCGTGGCGTTTTCCGCTTCCGCGATCGCAAGGATCGGCACGTGACGCGTGCGCTCCAGCGAGCGGGCCTGGCTGCAGAGCCGCAGGCCGTCGAAATTGTTGAGGTCGAGCGAGACGATCAGGAGATCGTAATTGCCCTCGGCGGCGTGGAACAGCGCTTCGGTCGGGTTCGGCTCGACGTCGATGGTGTGCTCGGCGGCGAGGATCGTCGCGAGCCGCTCATAGGAGGACTCGCGATCGTCGACCAGCAGGATGCGGCCGCCCTTGCCGGTGTCGGCGATGGCGCTGCGCTCGGGCGCCTGCATGCCGATCTCGAGCGAGGTGATGGCGCGCATGCGCAGCTCATCGGTCATCATCTTCAGCCGCGTCAGCGAGCGCACGCGCGCGATCAGCACGACGTCGGAGACAGGTTTTGTCAGGAAGTCGTCGGCGCCGGCCTCCAGGCCGCGATTACGGTCGGACGGGCTGTCGAGCGCGGTGACCATCACGACGGGAATGTGGTGCGTGGCCGGATCGGTCTTGAGGCGGCGGCAGACTTCGAAGCCGTCCAGATCGGGCATCATCACGTCGAGCAGGATGATGTCGCATTCGGCGCGGCGGGCCAGCGCCAGCGCTTCGGTACCGTTCGAGGCTGTCATCACGTCGAAATATTCGGCCGAGAGACGGGCCTCCAGCAGCTTGACGTTGGCGGGAACGTCATCGACCACAAGGATACGCGCGGACACTCTACTCACTCCCTACCCGATAAAACGCCGGACCGTCTCAATGAATTTGCCGACCGAAATCGGCTTGGACAAATAGGCTTCGCAGCCGCCCTCGCGGATGCGCTCTTCGTCACCCTTCATCGCGAAGGCCGTGACCGCGACGACGGGAATGGCACGCAGCTCCGGATCGTCCTTGATCCAGCGCGTCACCTCGAGGCCCGAGACCTGCGGCAATTGGATATCCATCAGCACCAGGTCGGGCCGCATCTTGCGCACGAGGTCGAGCGCCTCGTAGCCGTTGCTGGTGCCGGTGGTCTGGTAGCCGTGCGCTTCCAACAGGTCGCGGAAGAGCTTCATGTTGAGCTCGTTGTCTTCCACGATCAGGACGGTCTTAGCCATCCCGCCCTCCTGTTTGGTCCAAGGACCGGTGCATGTGACGCCTCAGGCGCCGCTTTCCGACGCTTCGAAAACTGGATTCAAACTAGCCTCAGATTTGCTCGAGTTTCGTTAAACCCGAGGGGCCACTTTCCGCGATGTGGTTTCCAGTTGCTTGCCCGGGGCCGCTGGACTCAAAGCCGAGACTCACCCTCAAGACTCGGGCATATTCCAAAGTAGACACCGAAAGTTAACGGAAAGGCAAACCGGGCCCTTGAAAAAGCCTGTTCACAACCCCCGCGAAGTCGCTGAAATCGTTGCGATTCAGGCGCTGTCCTTCGTCGCCGGCGAGCCCGAGCGGCTGGGCCTGTTTCTGGCCGAGACAGGGGTCGGTCCGGAGACGCTCCGGAACGCGGCTTCCGACCCGAATTTCCTGCTCAGCGTGCTCGATTTCGTGCTCCGCGATGACGACACCGTGAAGGCCTTTGCCAAGGCTGCGGAACTGCACCCGACCAACGTTGCTGCGGCGCGGCAGGTGCTGGGCGATGCGCTCGGCGACCGAACATGGGAGCGCGACGTGCCGTGAGCGCCCTAGAGGCGGCCGGGCCCCGCTGCTTCTGCCGGGATTGCCTGGCCGATCTGGACGTCCGTGTACAAGATTCGGGCGTGCGGCGCTGTTCCACCTGCGGCTCCCCTCGCCTCGTCCGTCACCGCGCGCTCGCCAGCCTGACCATCGCGCATGTCGACTGCGACGCCTTCTACGCGACGGTCGAGAAGCGCGACAATCCTGATATCGCCGACAAGCCCGTCATCATCGGTGGCGGCAAGCGCGGCGTGGTCTCGGCGGCCTGCTACATCGCGCGGACCTATGGCGTGCGCTCAGCGATGCCGATGTTCAAGGCGTTGGAAGCCTGCCCGCACGCGACCGTCATCCGGCCTGACATGGCGAAATATGTTCGCGTGGGGCGTGAGGTGCGGCAGGCCATGCAGGCGCTGACGCCGCTGGTCGAACCGCTCTCGATCGACGAGGCCTTTCTCGATCTCTCCGGCACCGAGCGGGTCCACGGCATGATCCCCGCAAAAGTGCTGGCGCGCTTTGCCCGCGACGTCGAGCGCGATATCGGCATCTCCGTCTCGGTTGGCCTGTCCTGCAACAAGTTCCTGGCCAAGATCGCCTCGGATCTCGACAAGCCGCGCGGCTTCGCTGCGCTCGATCAGGAAGAAGCGCGCACGATGCTGGCCGAGAAGCCGGTCGGCTTCATTTTCGGTGTGGGGCCCGCAACGCAGGAGCGCCTCGTGCAGCGCGGGTTCCGCATCATCGCCGATCTGCAAAAGGCCGATGAGATCGAGTTGATGCGGCAATTCCCGAGCGACGGCCGCCGGCTGTGGCGGCTTGCGCGCGGCATCGACGACCGCCGTGTCGAAGCCGATCGCGGTGCCAAGACAATTTCGAGCGAAACCACCTTCGAGACGGATATCCGCGATTTTGCCTCGCTGGAAAAGATCCTGTGGCGGCTGTGCGAGAAGACGTCGTCGCGGCTCAAGAGCAGCGAGCTTGCGGGCTCGACCGTCACCTTGAAACTGAAGACCGCCGATTTTCGCCAGCGGACGCGCTCGCAATCGATCGCGGCGCCGACGCAGCTTGCCGCAAAGATCTTTTCGATCTGCCGCGAGATGCTGGCCAAGGAGATCGACGGCACCGCCTTCCGCCTGATGGGCGCCGGCGTCAGCGCACTGCGCGAAGGCTCCCCCGCCGACGACACCGACATGCTCGACCGCCGCGCCGCCCATGCCGAGCGCGCCGTAGACAGTCTGCGCAAGAAGTTCGGCAACGCCGCCGTGATCCGCGGCATCGCCTATGAGGGGCCGGAGAAGGCGGAGCGGGAGTGATGTACGGTGTGCGCGACGCCATCCCCCCGGGGTCGTCCTGGCGAAAGCCAGGACCCATTACCACCGGCCATCATTTGGCGAAGATTGGTGGTTGACAGCTCGGCGCCGCAACTTCTCCCTGGGGTAATGGGTCCTGGCTCCCGAGCGCAATTGCGCACTAGGCCAGGACGACATTGTGGAAGCACCATGCCAGCCGAACGCGACCTCACTGCGCTGCTGAAAAACCTGAAGCCACAGCTGCAGCCGGGCATCTTCGTATTCTGCACGATCGCGCCAAACGCGAGCCTCCCGGCAGCCCTCAATCCGCTGCTGACGTTCCGCGAGCAGGAAGGAACGACGCTGGTTATCCCTCTTGAAGACGCCGAAGCCGCAGGGCTGAACCATGCATTCCCCTCGCGCCTGATCACTTTGTCAGTCCACTCCGCACTCGACGCCGTGGGATTCCTGGCGGCCATCACTGCGCGCCTCGCCGAAGCCGGCATCAGCGTCAACGCCGTGTCGGCCTTTCATCACGACCACCTCTTCGTGCCCCACGACAGGGCCGATGAAGCAATGGCTCTGTTGCAAGACATGAGCCGGCCGAACGAAGCCAAGGCTGGGTCATAAGCAGCTGGCCATTTGATGTCTGCTGAACCCCTGACAGCGGCGGAAAAGCGGAAGTCTGCCGAGGTCGTCGAAGGCGCCACTAAGCGACGTGATCCACAAAGCAAATGTGCTAGCGTGGCGAGCGCTCTATACGTGAGGTATTATGGATTCAGTCGAACCAGACCTTAAGCTCGGCGGGTTCTCACTTTGGGTGTTCGGTCGCCAATTCCCCAATGCTACTGATTATTGGGACGGAAACTGGTTGAACGTGCGAGCACGGATCGAAGCACCCGGGGCGGTAGTTCAGGCGCAGGGTTGCTTTGTTTTTGCGCCCGACCTAGCGAGCTTCACCCGAGAACTTGAAACGCTCCACACGGTGTTGGTTGGTGAGGCCCGGCTACGTTCTTTGGAGCCGAATTTGGAGATTACAATCCAATGCGGCACTGGCGGCCACGTGACCGCAAGATTCATGATCACACCCGACCATATGACCCAATCGCACGAATTCGAATTCTACCTTGATCAGACCTATCTTGGACCGTTCCTGGACGGATGCAGAAGCGTTTTGTCACGCTGGCCAGTACGCCCGCAGGCTTCCGCCTAGGCTCAACAGCAGCCATTCGACCCGCCTTAAGCTTGTCGGTCTACCTCCACTTCAGAACCAGCGGCGATCGAAGAGGATAGCTTCGGGGCCAACAAGCAACGTCCAATTTCGTCGCAACGAACCGCCCGAAAGTGGCGGGAACCGGGACGCCGCCTGTTGCTGGTCGGACCGATAAAGTGTTCACTCCGGCCACCAAGATTCTGGGGGAATCCAATGAGTGCGCTCCGTCTTGACCAAATCCTCGCAAGCGCAGCGGTTGCATTTCTGCTCACGGCGCCAATGCCTGCGCTCGGGCAACAGACGGAGCCGTCCCAGGCAGGTCTGACCGACCCGTCGAAACCGGGCGCCCCCTCTTCCGGCCAGCCCCTCGCCGCGCCGCCGGCCAGCGCTGCGCAGACGGCTGCTCCGGCGACGACGCCGGAACCGGATCGTCCCGCTGATCCGCTGGCTTCCCTCGATCCTGCCGACCGCGCAGTCGCGGAGCGCGTTCGCGATCTTCTCGCCACGAAACCGAACCCGATCTTCACGGACGAAAAGGTTCAAGCGGCCGTCGAAGCCTTCTATCAAAAGCGCAATCTGGCGCCGCTATGGCTCGACAAGGGCGTGGAGAATGCGCGGAGCATGGCTGTGATTGCGCGCCTCAAGAACGCCGACGCCGACGGTCTGGACCATGCCGATTACAAAACGCCGGCCTTTGCCGGGCTTTCGCCGGACGCGCTGGCCGAGGCCGAACTGAGCCTCACGCAGACGATGCTGACCTATGCGAGGCACTTGCAGGCCGGACGTATGCCCCATCGCCAAGTGAGGGAGGACAACATCGCGCTGCCGCAGCGTGCGCCCGATCCAGCCGTGGTGCTGGCGGCCGTCGTCGAGGGAAACGACGCCGGCCAGGCGCTTGATCAGTTCAGCCCGCCGTACGAGAACTATCAGAAGCTCAAGGCCGCGCTGGCGCAGCTGCGCGGCAAGAGTGCTGGCGGCGCCGGCGACGGGATCGCACCGGGTCGCGTGCTCACCCTCAACCGCAAGCGCCCAATGGAAGATGCCCGCGTTCCGCAATTGCGCGAGCGTCTTGGTGTTCCCGGCGAGGCTACCGATCTGCGCTACGATGAGAAGCTTGCCGAGGCCGTCAAAGACTATCAGCGCAGCAACGATCTGCCGCCGACCGGCAATCTGGATGCTCGCACGGTCAAGAAGCTCAATCCCACGAACGACGGCCGCATCGATACCATCATCGCCAATATGGAGCGTTGGCGCTGGTACCACCGCGACGTGCGCAAATCGCGCGTGGAGGTCAACGAGCCGGATTTCACCCTCAAGGTGATCCAGGACGGCCGGCAGATCTGGACCTCGCGCGTCGTGATCGGCAAGCCGAGCATGCCGAGCCCGCTCCTGGCGCAACAGATGGACTCCATCTCCATCAACCCGACCTGGAAGGTGCCGCAGTCGATCGTTCGGAACGAGTACCTGCCGGCGGAGGCGAGAGAACCCGGCACGCTGGCGCGTATGGGGTTTCGCATGAAACGCGTCGACGGCGAGACGGAGATATTTATGCCACCGGGCGGCCAGAATCCGCTGGGCCACATCCGATTCAATTTCTTCAATCGCTTGACGGTGTTTCAGCACGACACCCCGGACCAATATCTGTTCGCCCATGTTGTGCGCGCCGAGAGCCACGGCTGCATGCGCGTGCAGGATGCTCCCAAATACGCCGAAGTCCTCGCCGGCATGGTGCACCCTGAGCTGCAGTGGACGGCGGAGAAGGTCAGGGGTCTGTACGCCGATGGCATCGAGCAGGAGATTCCGCTGGAGTCAGGGCCAATCTGGATCTACCTGACCTACCAGACGGCCTTCGTCGACGACGCGGGCAAGCTGCAAATCCGCCGCGATCTCTACAATCTCGACAGCCGTACGCTGGCAGCGATCAAGGAGGCGCGCGCAATCGCCAATCCGGCCTTGGTGAGCAAATCTGAACCGATGATGGCGACTCCCACGTCGGCCGCCCCCGCACACCGCCGCAAGGTCGCTCCGATGGATCAAGTTCGATCGTAGCGGTTTGATCTGGAAGGCTTCAAGTGCCACGGATATCGGCTATGGATCCGGGTCACCGAGACACGTAGCGACGCTAAGCGGCTGCTGGCAGCCACTTCAGTTCGTCGTGGTCTTGCCGCCGCGCATGGACACGAGCTTTTCCTCGCGAAATCGGAGAACGAACCATGCGGTCTCATCGAAACCGTGTGGGAGCTTTCCGGCGTGCGAATACACCATCTGGGCAGCTTCCGACTTCGATGGCGGTCCCAGCGCCTTGACGACCTCCGAACGCGACATGCCCAAATGCAGCTTGCCGTCGACGACGAGGGGCGCGAACTTTTCCGGGATGATGGGGCAATCGGCCGAGGTCTCGGCGTCCTTGTCGGTGAGCTCTGCAACGATCTCCGTGACGCGATGGTCCGCGCCGCCGATCTCTCCGCTGGACAGCCATAGTCGATGCTGCCCGCGCCTGTAGCACAGCCAAGAGATGCTACCTGCAGCGTCGCCCTGATGTTGGATGGTCCCTTCGCCCACGGCTTCGCGAACCGCACTGAGCGGCGTCTCCTCGAAGCGGCCGGCGAACGCGCCTAGCGAAAACTGGGTCGCCAATCTCTTCTTGACCGTTCGTGGCACGTGCTCGAGCGCATGTTCGTCGAATGGCGGCGGCGCTGTCTGCGCGGAGCAGTCGCTCGCGGGGATCGCGAACAGGAGAAGCAGCGCGAAGAGCGTCGCGGGCGTCAGTTTCCGGGTGTCGGACACGTCAGGTGATCTCATTTCGAGAGCGATCTCCGAAAACGACCAGCATGGGATAGTACCACTGTTTTGCCCGACGCATCAAACGATATTCGTAAAATACGAAATCGCGCCGATCTGAATCGCGCCCCGTGGCGGCCCGGCTGATGACGAAAACGGACCCGAGCCGCAGATGCGGCGATCCTTGCCTGGATGCCGCCGATTTGCTCGACGCCGCAACGACCTGACCGAGCCGACCTGGTGCCGGCGGGCGATCGCGTTTCTACTGTGCATGGGGTTGTTTTTTCAGTCTTGCGAAAAGCGCGGGCGGACGCGGCCCGACAAGGGGACGCGTCGCCCGCGTCGCGTTCAGCGCAATCAATCCGCGACCGCGATCGCCTCGATCTCGATCAGCCATTCCGGCGCGGCAAGCGCGGAAACGCCGACCAGCGTCGAGGCCGGCGGCTCCATGCCCTGGAAGAAGGCCGAGCGGGCCTTGCCGATGATGGGGCGCAGCTCCGGCTTGTAGCCGACGACGAAGGTCGTGATCTTCACGATGTTGGCGTAGGTGGCGCCGGCTGCCTTCAGCGCATGGCCGAGATTCTGCATCACCTGCGTCGTCTGCGCGGAGATATCGCCCTCGCCGACGATCCGCCCCTCCTCGTCGGTCGAGACCTGCCCGGAAATGTAGATGGTGCGCGCACCGGAAGCGGTGACGACGTGCGAATAAGCGGGGTTGTGGTGCAGGCCGCTGGGGCGGAGATGATCGAGCTTGGGCATGGGCTGGCTCCCGACGTTTGTGATTGGACGGGAGCGTAACCGGAGATGGCGTTGAGGGCTAGCCTCGCGCCGCTCAATTGCAGGGCTTGCTGTCCTTGACGTCGAACTTGCCCATCGCGCCGGAGATCACAAAATCGTTGTAATCGAGCAGGAGCTGGCGAGAGACGCCGTTCTCGTAGAGCTCGAACGCCATCGCATAGACGGGCGTCTGCTCGCCCTCCTTCTGCTGGACGTCGCGGTCGAAATAGCTGACCGTCACCGGCCAGCGCTTCAGCGACTTCATGTGCTCGTCCGACGTCGACGGATCAGGCGAGGCGGTGCGGTCGTCGGAAATCGGCTGACCGATCACGGTCAGCGTGTTGTAGACCTTCTGGCCATCGTCGGAGCCGTCATAGACGGAGAGCTCCAGCAGCGGCTTGCCGTCCTTGGCAGCGGCAATGATGCGCTGGATCTGCTCGGTCGGGAACACGATCTTGCCGTCGAGGGTGAAGTTCTTCGGCGCCGGCAGCTTCAGCTTGACGTTGATGTGGTCGCCGTCGCGCTCCGCCGAGCCGTCGACGAGACCCGCCTCGGTCTCGTTCATCCGCGTCTCGATCTTGAAGCGGTAGCTTTTGCCCGCGGCGTCCTCCCAGGAATTGGAGCGGAGGTCGCTGAGCGTGATCTTGCCCTCGCCGCTGTCGAGCTCGGAGACCTGGCGGAATTCGGACGTGTAGCCTTCGCAAGCGCTCCCGGCGAAATTGTAGAGGATGCGGCCGCGGGCGCTGTTGATGGAGCTGGAGCGCGATTTGACCAGGCTCAGATCATAGAGCGCCTGATGCGCGAGGAAGGGACCATTCGCTGCATGCACGCCACCACCGGCGCCGACAGTGACCGCGGCGAGCGCGATCACACCGAGTGAAGTCCGGAAAAGGTGCACCATGTCTATTCCCTGGGGGACACGCAGATTCGACACTTTAATGACCGTTCCATTGCGTCGCAACTGGGGCAGATTCACGTAAAGTTGCGCCTCCGCGCTGAACCTCCTGACCTGCCTCAGGAAAATACAGCCCGCCCACGGCGTTCCACCGCCTGATCGGCTTGCTTGCATGTGACGGCATGATGGGCGAAACAGGGCGCGCCCGGCCGTCACGAGAGGCGCCGGAGCAGATGAGTTTTCAGACATCGAGGTCGAACATGGCGGGCACGGTCGAGCAGAAACTGGCGGAACAGGGCATCAAGCTGCACGACGCCCCCACCCCCGTCGCCAATTACGTGCCGTTCGTTCGGACCGGCAATCTGCTGTTCGTCTCCGGCCAGGTCTGTTTCGACCCATCAGGCAAGCTGATCGCCAAGGGCAAGCTCGGCGCCGGCGTCTCGCTCGAGGACGGTGCCGCGGCGGCGCGCGGCTGTGCGGTGAACCTGCTGGCGCAGGTCAAGGCTGCCATCGGTGACCTCGACAAGGTCGTACGCGTGGTGCGCCTCGGCGGCTTCATCAACTCCGCACCGGATTTTCTGGATGGACCGAAGGTGCTCAACGGCGCCTCCGACCTGATGGTCGCAGCCTTCGGCGACAAGGGTCGCCACGCCCGCACCACCGTCGGCGTCGCCTCGCTGCCCGCGGATGCGGCGGTCGAGGTGGAAGGCGTGTTCGAGGTCGCCTGAGGCCGATATCGTGCGTGCTCCTGCTTGGCTGACAGCGCGGCCGGTCGCCCATCGCGGCCTGCATGACATCTCGCGTGGCATCGTGGAAAACATGCCGGGCGCGGTGCAGGCTGCGATATCAGGCAATTTTGCGATCGAGGTCGACATCCAGCTCTCGGCTGACGGCGAGGCCATGGTACATCACGACCATGCGCTCGGCCGCCTCACTGATGCCAGCGGCCCGGTCGTTGCGAAGACCGCGGCCGAGCTGAAGGCCATCACATTCAAGGACACGACCGAGCGGATGATGTCGCTTGGCGACCTCTGCGCCATGGTCGCCGGCCGCGTCCCCTTGGTGATCGAGGTGAAGAGCCATTTCGACGGCGACCGCAAACTGGTGAAGCGGATGGCCGAGGTGCTGGCCTCCTATCAGGGGCACGCGGTCGGCATGTCCTTTGATCCCGACCAGGTGCTGGCGCTGCGAGAGCTGCTGCCCTCCCGCCCGCGCGGCATCGTCGCCCAGCGGAGCTATGAGGACGAATACTGGGCTTATCTGACCGAGACGCAGCGCGACAGCATGCTGTACCTGCGCCACGGCTTCCAGACCCAGCCGCACTTCGTCGCCTTCAAGGTCGACCATTTGCCGGCGCCGGCCCCCTGGGTCGCCCGCAACGTCTTCGGCTGCGCCCTGCTCGGCTGGACCACCCGCACACCGGAGCAGCGGACGCGGGTTGCGCGATATGCCGATCAGATGATCTTTGAGGGCTTCGTGCCGTAGGCTTGATGTTCCCGACCCTTGAAGTCGCTGCTGCAATGCACGATCTTGGGCGTAATGGCATCATCCGACATCACCCTGGAGGCGGTCCCGTCCATTGGCGAAGTTTCGCCGGAGGATTGGGACGCCTGCGCCAATCCTGGCAACATCTGCAACGGCCATGGCCTGGGAACCTCATCCGGGCTTCCAGGCGATTCGCTCGGCCTCTTAAAGCCTGCCTACAACCCGTTCGTCTCCCACGCCTTTCTGTCCGCCGTCGAGAAATCGGGTTCGGCCACGATCCGCACCGGCTGGGGACCGCGGCACCTCGTGGCCAAGATCGGCGGCCGCGTCGCCGGGGTCGTGCCCTGCTATTTGAAATCACACAGCCAGGGCGAATACGTCTTCGACCGCGGCTGGGCGGACGCCTATGAGCGCGCCGGCGGGCGCTACTATCCCAAGCTTCAGGTGTCGGTTCCCTTCACGCCGGCGACGGGGCCGCGGCTGCTGGTCCGCGACGGCGTCGACCACGATCGTATCACCGAGGCGCTGGCGAGCGGTCTGGTGGCGCTGTGCGGCGTCAGCAAGGCCTCTTCGGTGCACGTGACCTTCGCGCGCGAGGCCGAATGGAAACTTCTCGCCCAGCACGGCTTCCTGCAGCGAACCGACCAGCAGTTCCACTGGCGCAACGAGGGTTTTGCCAGCTTCGACGATTTCCTGGCGACGCTGAATTCCCGTCACCGCAAATCGATCAAGCGCGAGCGGCGCGATGCGCTCGCCGCCGGCATCACCATCCATTGGCTCACCGGCAAGGACATCACCGAAGACGCCTGGGATGCCTTCTTCATGTTCTACATGGAGACCGGCTCGCGCAAATGGGGCCGCCCCTATCTCACCCGCGAATTCTTCTCGCTGATCGGCGAGACGATGAGCCAGGACGTGCTGCTGGTGATGGCCCGCCGCAACGACCGCTGGATCGCGGGCGCCATCAACTTCATCGGCTCGGACACGCTGTTCGGGCGCAACTGGGGTGCGGTCGAGCATCATCCCTTCCTCCATTTCGAGGTCTGCTACTACCAGGCGATCGACTTCGCCATCAAACACGGCCTCACGCATGTCGAGGCCGGCGCGCAGGGCGAGCACAAGATCGCGCGCGGCTACCTGCCGCGGACGACGCACTCCGCCCATTTCATCGCCGACCCCGGCTTGCGCCGCGCCATCGACGATTACCTCAAGCGCGAGCGCGCCTATGTCGCGGAGGCCGGACGGGAGCTCGCCGAGCTCGGCCCCTTCCGGAAAGGCATCGACGAGGCGCCTTGACGTGCGTGTGGGGCTGGTGACAGTAAGCCGCAAGATCCGGGAGCCCCGCCATGACCGCCTACGACCCTAACAACATCTTCGCAAAGATCCTGCGCGGCGAGCTACCCTGCCACAAGGTCTATGAGGACGAGCACGTGTTCGCCTTCCTCGACATCATGCCGCGGGTCACGGGCCACACGCTGGTGATCCCGAAGGCTCCCTCCCGCAACATCCTCGACATCGCGCCTGATGACTTCGCCCATGTCGCCCGCGGCGCCAAGACGATCGCGCTGGCCGCCATGAAGGCGTTCAACGCCGACGGCATCAGCGTGCATCAGTTCAGCGAAGCCGCCGGCGGACAAGTGGTGTTTCATCTGCACATGCACGTGCTGCCGCGCCATGACGGCGTGGCCATGTTGCCGGCCGCCAGCCGCAAGGAAGACGACAAGGTCCTGCAGGAGAACGCGGCCAAGTTGATCGCGGCCTTGAAGTCCTGACCCTCACTCCGCCTGAAAATCCCCCGGCTGCGGCACCGCCAGCGGAGTGAACTCGCAGCGATCGGGCTTGATGTCGATCAGCGGCGTGTTGTCGATGCAGTCGAGCCCGCGCACCAGGATGGCATTTCCCTCGATGCCGACGAGCTTCACGATCGAGGTGCCGATCGGGTTCGGCCGCACCGGCGAGCGCAGCGAAAACGTGCCGCGGGTTTTATCGTTGTTCTTCGGGCTTTGCAGCACGATGTCGCGGCGCGACTGGTCGAGCCAGTAGAGCACTTCGAGATTGTTGTAGAAATCGACACCCTTCATTGCAGGCACGAACGGCTCGAAGATCTCGAGGCGGCATATCGGACCATCCTGGCGCCCCTGCCGCGGCGTCTCCAGCCGCGAGGTCCAGGGTGTGCGGATGCGGCCGATGAAGACGAGGCCTGCATCTTCCGTCGACGGCAGCTCGATGGCGACCTCGCCCTCGCGGAGCTCGTTTTCGCGAACCATATTTCCTGTTCCTTGGCTTGTCGGAGGCGGTTTTAGCCCAACCACCACTTGCCGGCCAGCATGAAGACTTCGCCGGCAACAACGCCCGCAAAGATCGAGCGGCGGGTCAGCAGGAACACGACGAGGCCGGCGGCCACGGCGCCATAGCGCAGGCCATCCGGCACGCTGGCGAGCGCGCCGGGCGGCTGGACCACGATCTGGGCGATGACGCCGGCCAGGATCGCGGTGGCAACTGCCCTCACCCAGACCAGCAGCTCGGAGCCCTCATCGATGCCGCCGCCGAACCACAGGCCCAGCATGCGCCATATCTGGTTGGGAATGACGCCGGCGACGAACAGCACGACCAGCGCCTGCCAATCACCGATCAGTTGCGCGGCGCTCATGCGCGCACCTCCCGCCACCAGTGCACGCCATAGGCGATCGTGCCGGCCGCAAGGCCGCTGACGAGGATGTCGAGGCCGGAGTTCATCGTCGCCGCCAGCGGATACAGCACAACGCCGAGCGCGAGCGCGACGACATCAGCGACCTCGCGGCTGTTGCGGGCGGTCGAGAACAGGAACGACAGCGGCGTCAGCAGCAGGATTGCCGCTCCAAGCGTCTGCGTCAGGTTGGCGGCGAGGAAATAACCGATCGTGTTGGCGGTGAGACACACCGAGACCAAGCCAAAGCCAAGCCCGTTGACGAAGGCAATCCGCCGCTCGCGTGGCACCTGAGGCAGGAAGCGATGGCATTCGACCCACAGCGTCACGGCCGTGAGATGCGCAGCGAAAAACAGCTCGCGTCGCTTGGTTGTCGGGGAGCGCATCAGGGGCAGTACCGAGACCACCATCGGAAACAGCCTGATGGCGCTGACGGTCACAGCAATCGCCGACTGGATGATAGTCGCGCCCGAGCCAAGCGTGGTGATCAAGATGATCTGCGCTGGACCTGCCCAGACGAACAGCGTCGAGCAGAGCGCCCAGAGCAGGCTGAAATGGCTGTCATGGGCGAGCGCGCCGATACCGAGATAGGTCGCGAACAGGACCAGCGTGAGGATCGTCTGCATGATCGACCGCAGCCCCCAGCCGAAGGCGCGCCACGGACTTTGCCATTGAGGGGAATCAAGCGGAGGAAGCGCCACGGGAGCTTGGCCGAAGGGTCAGGAATCGTGCCTGCATAACGGGCAATGCCGGGGCTGACGTCAAGGAAGCCCGCGGCGGGGCTGGCATGCGCGTGGCACCGCTCACCCGCTGACACCCCTGTTCTTCAGCACAAAGCACGCCCCACCCGCTTTCCGGATGCGATTGCAGAGATCGTCAGCCTCGGGTCGCGTATCAGTGCCAATGCGCACCTGGTAGAAGGCGTGCGACCCGCGGCTGCGCACCACCGAGCTCAGCAGGCTCGGATCGCGTTCGCCAATCACGGCGCTCAGCCGCGTCACGGCGCGGGAATACATCGCCAGCGCCTTGTTGCGATTGAAGCCGGCGGCGAGCTGCACGCCCCAGAGCTTGGCGGCGGCGAGCTCGACATGCTGCTCCAGCTCGGCGACGAACGGGTTCGGCGCGCGCTTGAGCAGCGCCATCAGGTCGCGGCAGCTCGTCGGCGGTGAGCTCGGCGGCCCCTTGCCCGTGCTGCCGGCCTTGGCCCACGTGTCAACGCTTGCACCGGTAATGGCGTAGACGTAGCTGCGGGTCTGCTCCGGCATGCCGCCGCTGCCGGCGAGCCATTCCTGCACCCGTCGCGGGCCGGCATTGTAGGCGGCTGCGGCGAGACCGAGATTGCCGAACTGGCTGCGCAGCTCGTTCAGGAACTCCGCCGATTTCGGCAGAGCCTGAACCGGATTGAACGGATTGAGCAATCCGCGCTCGCTCGCGGTGCCCGGCATGAACTGCGCAATGCCCTGAGCCTGCTCGCCGCTACGCGTTATCGGGCCCACCGCATCGGCCTGGAAACGGCTCTCCTGCCAGATCACGCGGGCGAAGAATTCCAGCGGCAGATTGGCGTCGCGCGCGGCCGCCTCGACGATCAGGCAGATCGATTCCCGCGTGTCACTTTCGCGCGCATCCGCCGGCTTATCAGGCGGCACTGCAGGTTCTTCGCTGGGGACCGCCACGCTGGTCTTTGCTGGCGAACTGTCCAATGCTGCCGCCCCCATCGCCGAAACGAACAGCGCGGCGACGACGATTGATGCAATTCGCGCCAATGGTGCCCAAGCAACGCGATGGCGGCTACCGGCGCGGCGTGCGACAAGATGATCTGCCATATCGTGGCATCGTGCCATGGTTCGTCGAGTTGCCAATCTATGCTGTCTGACCTGCTTGTCTCAATGCGTTCGCCCGCCAAACGGATCCAGGCGCTTCTAGCGGTCGCGGCGCTCCTCCTGAACGCCGCGCCGGCTTTTGCGCAAAATACCGCTCAAACCGTCTGGCGAATGACCACCGAATACCCGGAGAACAACATCTCCGGGATCGGGCTCACCACTTTCGCCGGGCGCGTAACCGCGCGCACAAACGGTTTCGTGACCGTGACCAACGCCTTCGACAACCAGCTGAAGATCAGCTCGGTCGAGATGCCGCGCGCGGCGCTGGACGGCCGGATCACCGGTGGCGACGCCTTCGCGGGCGCACTCTCGGGCCTTGATCCCGTGCTTGGCCTCTCGACCCTGCCCTTCCTGGTCCAATCGGTCGATATCGCCCACGCTGCCAATGTGCGCGCACGGCCACTCTACGAGAAAGCGCTCGCAGCGCGCGGCCTCAAGCTGCTCTACCTGACGATCTGGCCGGCCACCGGCCTTTGGTCGGACCGTGCGCTCGCAGGCGCCGAGGATCTGCCGAAACTCAATCTGCGGGCTTACGATGCCAATTCCAGCGAGATGATGAAGGCAGCCGGGGCCAACGCGCAATTCCTGCCAATGGACAAAGCGCTTGCCGGCCTGAAGGATCACCAACTGAACGCGTTCCTCACCTCCGGCGACGGCGGCGCGGGACGCAAATTATGGGACTTCCTGCCTTATTTCACGGCCATCAACTACGCGATGCCGGTCTCGATCGCCTTCGTCCGCAACGAGGCATTCGACGCGCTACCAGAGCCGATGCAGCGCGAGGTGCTAGCTGCTGCAGCCGAGACTGAGCGGAGCCAATTCGCACTGTTGGCGAACCGCACGTCCGAGAATTACGCGCGCATGCGCGACAACGGCGTCAAGATCGCAGAGCCTGCGCCGCCATCCCTGGTCGCAGCGCTTCGCAACGTTGCGACGGGCACGATCGCCACGTGGGAGGCTCAGGCCGGCGCTGATGCCACCGCCATCGTCGAATGGGCGAAACAGCAATGACGCAACGGCTCTTGACTTGAGACCCGATCCGACTAGCAACGGACCGACAATTTCAACGCGAGCCGGCTCCTGATGGCGACTGTCTTTTTCGATCTCGATGGCACGCTGACCAACCCGAAACCCGGGATCACCCGCTCCATCCAGTACGCTTTGGAGCGGCTGAGCCTCGCGGTGCCTGATGAGGACGAGTTGACCTGGTGCATCGGGCCGCCGCTGCATGCGAGCCTGAAGAAGCTCACCGGAACGGACGCGCTAGCCGATCGAGCCCTGCTGCTCTACCGCGAACGCTTCGGCGACGTCGGCCTGTTCGAGAATGAGGCCTATGCCGGCATCACGGACACTCTGGCGACGCTTGCCGCGACGACGCCGCGCATGTTCGTGGCGACCAGCAAGCCAGCGGTCTACGCCACCCGCATCGTCGAGCACTTTGGCCTGAAGCCGTATTTCGAGCGTGTGTTCGGCTCCGAGCTCGACGGCACGCGCGTCGACAAGCGCGACCTGCTGCGCTACGCGCTCGACGAGACCAGGGTGGATGCCACCAGCGCCATCATGATCGGCGACCGCAGCCATGACGTCGTCGGCGCGCGCACCAACGGCATGACCGCGATCGGTGTGCTCTACGGCTATGGCAGCGAGGCCGAGCTCAGGGACGCCGGCGCGCATCACATCTGCGCCGCGCATCCGGAGGTGCTCGGCCATTGTGTCGGCTAAAGCGCGACGAGATTTGGCTGAATCATCCTCGCGCTTTAGCTCTTTGTTTGAGCATGATCTTGTCGGAAAACCGCTTCACACTTTTCCGGATCATGCTCTAGGCGCTGACGGTCTCCACCGCAGCAAGCATGCCCGTCTTCGGATGGCAGTTCAGATATTCGAAGAACTGCTCATCCGCGGTCGCTACCGTGACCTCGTGATAGAGCCGCAGCTTCGCTGACGGCCCCAGCGTCGAGAGATATTTCATCGCCGCGCCGAAGATCTTGACGTGGGTCGGATGCGATTCCGCCCAGCGTTCCAGCGCGGCCAGACTTTTCCACCAGCTCTGTCCGTAGGATTTTTCACTCGCCTTGCCGTCGGCCGAGAGCACCTGCATGTAGCGGTTGGCATAGCAGCCGATCGCAAGCCCGTCGTCGCGCAGGAAATCCATGCCTTCGCGCAGCACCGGCTCGACGTCGTCGAGATAGAGCCTCCGCTCCGATGCCTCGGTATCGCTCCAGTCCTGCCCGGAGCGGATCAGGCAGAGATTGTCGTGCGCCTTCACGCGCAGCCTTGCCCCGTCACGGACCACTTCGGGATTACCGCCCGGCGACATCGGATCGGTCTGCGACAGCGGAATGCGATCGCGCATGCCGCCCCAATAAGCGTGCTCCTGTACCTCGCCGCTCATGCCATCGGCAATCGCCGCAACGCCTTCCGGCCGGCCGAGCGAGGAGAACAACGTCTCGTGCCGCGCGACCGTAGGACGCAGCACCTCGGTGAAAGTGCCGATGCCGTCGCGCTGCTTTCCGGTCCACGCCTCGCGCGCCGGTGCAAACCAGGCGTCGAAGCGCGCGATGTCGTCCCAATAGGCGACCGAAACAATGTTCGCATAGCCTGCCTGATCGACATAATGCGCGCGGTCCCAATGCGTGGGACCGCCGTCGCCGGCGAACAGCCGGGCGACTTCAGCGAGCGCTTCCGTTGCAGCCGCCGACATCGAGCCACGATGTTGCACGCCGAAATAGGCCATCACGACGCGGCCAACCGCGGGCTTGTAGCGCGCCACGAACGACGGATATGGCGGCTGGTAATCGTCAGGCACGCGCTTGTGGCGCGTTCGCTCGGTTTCGAGATGCAGAGGAATTGCGGATTCCATGTTCGTGCCCTCCTCGTGCTGCCGGCGTCAGCTTGCCGCCGCGCCAATATCTGCCGGCTCGATCGTGTCGACCGGCAGAGCGAACTGCTCGACGCGCTGGTATCGCTTCTTGTTGAGCAGCAGCCGCGTGACGTCGGGCCGAGAATAATGCCCAGCTGGGTCAGCGGCGTTCTTTGCAACACCGATGGCACCGAGATCGATCTCGGCAATCAAAAGCCCCTCCTGGTCCGGCGCCAGCTTGTCGCCGATCTGGCTGCCATCAGGGCCGTAGATCGCAGCGAAGCCGCCGCCGACATGCAGCAGCGCATTCTTGTCCGGCCGGTCGCAGAGCTCGTCGATCATTGCCTGCGAAACCGTCGCGCATGGCGCCAGCACGAAGCAGGAGCCCTCCACGGCATAGACGCGCGAGGCGGCGTTGTTGACCTCGGCACCGAGGGCCGGCGCGAAGGGATCGTACAGCGAGAAGCTCGGCCAGGCCGCGACATGCACCTGCTCGTTCTGGGCGTACATCGCATATTTCGACAGCGGCTGGAGATGTTCCCAGCAGCACAGCGCACCCAAGCGGCCGATGTCGGGGCGCGCGTGGACCGCAAGATCGCTGCCGTCACCCTCGCCATAGACGGTGCGCTCGGCGTGGGTCGGCCGCAATTTGCGGCGTTTTGCGATGGTCTCGCCGTCGGGCCCGATCAGCCATTGCGCCAGGTACAGGCTGCCGCCGTCTCGTTCGGACAGGCCGATCACGGCCGTGAGCTTGGCCTTGCGCACGGCATCGCGCAGCCGCTCCGCCTGCGGGCTGTCATAGGACAACGAATTGTCGAAATAGCGCTGCACGAAACCGCGGCCAATCGCCCAGGCCGGCGAGTCCATCCAGATATGCCAGGGGTAACCGGGGATGAAGGCCTCCGGAAACGCGATCAGCTTGGCGCCCTTTTCAGCGGCTTCCCTGATCAGCGCGATCGACTTGTCGACCGAGGCGTCGAGATCGAGCCAGGCGGGCGCCGCCTGCACCACCGCGACCTTGTATTTCGGATGTTCGATACCCATTGCTGCCTCCGTTGCCGGTTGATCCAGGACCCTGGTGATCCAAGACTTGGTTGATCAAAGACCGCGTCCGATGCAGTCTATTGGGCCAAGCCGGGCGGTCGCGTGCTCGACCGCGGCGGAACAAAAACTCGACTGGAAGGGATCGCCGCCCGGTACGGAACTTGCCTGCGCTCAGGCTGTGTCTGCGCCACCAAGCGGTTTTGCGGGAAGCGAAAGGGAGGCCTGCCGATGACAATCCAGTTCACGACAGACGGCAGCCCCGGCTATCGGCGGCTCGCCCTCTGGCAGGACATCGTCTGCGACGTCTTCGTCGGGCTCGACTGCAAGTCGGACCTCGGCAGCGCCTTTCACGGCTCGGTCACGCAAATCCCCCTCGGTAAGGCCGTTTGCTCCGAGGTCTGCTCGGACCGCCAGCACGTGTTCCGCACGCCCTCGCGTATCGCGCGCTCGGATCAGGATTACGTTCTCGTCGCGCTTGGCAATCGCGGTGATGGCGGCGTCGTGCAGGACGGCCGCGAGACCGTGATCCATCCTGGCGAATTCGCGCTGTACGACACCACGCGTCCCTACGAGCTGAAGTTCAGGGGCAGGTTCTCCCAGACCATCTTCAAGGTGCCGCGCGAGATGCTGCAGCGGCGGCTCGGCGGCACCGAGACACTCACCGCGATCACGTTCGGGGCCGACGCGCCGCTCGAGCGGCTCGCTTATGATTTCGTCTTCAGGCTTTGCGAGAGCGCGGGCCGGCTCGCGCCGCACAGCGCCGCCACTCTGTCGGAACAGGCCGTGGATTTGCTGGCGATGGCACTGAGCGAACGGCTCGGCAGGACGCAGCTACCATCGTCGACCCATCGCTCCGCCCTGCTCTATCGGCTCAAGGCCCACATCCGCAGTCGCCTCGCCGATCCCGACCTGTCGCTGTCGGAGACCGCCGCCGCGCTCGGCATCTCGTCGCGTTACGTCAACGATCTCCTCGCCGACGAGGACACCTCGTTTCAACGCCATCTACTTGCCGAGCGCCTGGCCCAGTGCAAGCGCGATCTCGCCTCGCCCGTACTCGCGCACCGCCACATCAGCGAGATTGCGTTCGCCTGGGGCTTCAACGACGTCTCGCATTTTGGTCGCGTCTTCCGCGAGCACTACGGGATGTCGCCGCGCGACTTCCGGCAGAGCCAGTTGCGGCATTGAGACGCTCGTTGCGAAATTCCGATAGAGAAACTTACGGGATGTTCAACACTGGTGGCGTAAAATTACCACCCGTCCACCAAAGTTATCCCGGATCGCCATATGTCCATTCTTGCTGGAATCAGCCGCAAGCGTCCGACTGAGCTCGCGGGCGATCATCATGTGACGCCGGACCAGCCGTCGATCTCGCCGGATCGCGACGAGGCCTTGGCGGCGTTCATCGAGGCCCTGATCGAGGGCAACTTCCTGGCACCCGGCTACCGGGGCAGCGACCGTCTCTCCAATGCCGTCTCGAAGCTCGCAGCCAGACTGGCCAAGGATGCCTCGGAAAGACTGGACCGCATCGTCGATCTCAATGTTCAGAGCAATGAAACCGCGATTTCCGCGGCCCGGATGCTCACGGCTTGTCGGAACGTCGACGAGAGGACCCAGGCGCTGGCTGCCGCAAGCGAGGAGATGGTCGCCTCGGTTGGCCAGATCCGAGCCAATGCCGAGGACGCGGCCGGAAGCGCGGCGAAAATGAAATCGAACGCCGAGCAAGGCATGACCACCGTCCGGCATGCGTCCAGGGCGATGGAGCGTGTCGAGACGACGGCAAACGAAGCCTCCGACAAGATCGTGGCGCTCAGCGCCGCATCCGAGGAAATCGGCGCCATTGTCTCCGCGATCGATGCAATCGCAAAGCAGACCAACCTGCTGGCGCTGAACGCGACGATCGAAGCTGCGCGTGCCGGCGAAGCCGGGCGCGGCTTTGCCGTTGTCGCTTCAGAGGTCAAGGCGCTTTCGCAGCAGACCGGCAAGGCGACCGAAGACATTCGTGACCGGATTCAGAGGTTGAGAAACGAAGTCGAGCTGATCGTGACCGCCATGTCGGATTGCAGGTCGGCGGCCGTCGAGAGCAAGAACGTCGTCGCGCAGCTCGGCGAGGAGATGTCGGGCGTGGAAAATCAGACCACTACCCTCAGTCAGGGCATGCATGAGATTACCAGCATCCTCGACCAGCAGACCAATGCATCCCGCGAGGTGGCCGAAGGCATCGCCGCGATCGCGCAGATGACCCAGGCCAGTGTCGATCAGATCAAGAGCATCTCTTCGCAGCTCGACGTCGGCCAGGGTATCGCCGGGCGACAACTTCAGGATCTCGCCAGCCTGTCGTTCGACAACAAGATTCCGCGGCTCGCCAAGGCTGATCACGTGATCTGGAAGAAGCGGCTTGCCGACATGGCGGTCGGGCGCGCGACCTTGAAGGCCGACGAACTCGCCGATCATCATTCCTGCCGGCTGGGCAAATGGTACTATGGCGAAGGCTCCCTCGCGATCCGCAACCACCGATCCTTTGGACCGCTCGAGAGGCCGCACGCCGAGGTTCATGAACACGGCAAGCGGGCCGCCAAACTGTTTGCAGACGGTGACCTCTCCGGCGCCCTCAAGGAAATCTCCCTGGTAGAGGAAGCCTCAGTCGAAGTGCTCAGGCTTCTCGACGATCTGGCGCGCTGAGACACCGGTCGCGCGCGAATATCGAGGCCGCCGGCCTGCAGACGACAACGGCGTAACGAGCCGCATCACGCAGAGCAGAGCCGCCATGTGCGCACGCGATGGCCCAAGAAACCTGCCTGCATTACCATTGCTCTCCAAGACCGCGCCAATCCATCAGCGGTCGCTTGGGGAGCAGTTCGATGGAATATCGGCGCTTGGGCCGGTCAGGCCTCATGGTGCCCGCTTTGAGCCTTGGCACGGGCACGTTCGGCGGCGTCGGCCGCCTCGCCGCCTGGGGAACCACCGACGCCACCGAAGCGCGGCGCCTTCTGGACATTTGCCTCGAGGCCGGCGTGTCGATGTTCGACACCGCCGACGTCTATTCGCTCGGTGAATCCGAGCGCGTCCTCGGTGCAGCCATCAAGGGCCGCCGCGACAAGGTGCTGGTCTCGACCAAGGCCACCTTCCGCTTCGGCGACGGCCCCAACGATGTCGGCTCGTCGCGGCAGCACCTGCTCGCGGCCATCGACGGCTCGCTGAGCCGGCTCGGCACCGACTATATCGACCTGTTCCAGCTTCACGGCTTCGACGCGATGACGCCGCCGGAGGAGGTGCTCAGCACGCTCGACGTGCTCGTACGCGCCGGCAAGATCCGCTACGTCGGCGTCTCGAATTTCTCGGGCTGGCACCTCATGAAGTCGCTCTCCGTTGCCGACAAGCACGGGTTCCCGCGCTACGTCGCCAACCAGACGTACTACTCGCTGGTCGGGCGCGACTATGAGTGGGAGCTGATGCCGCTCGGCCTCGACCAGGGGCTCGGTGCCGTGGTCTGGTCGCCGCTCGGTTGGGGGCGCCTCACCGGAAAGATCCGCCGCGGCCAGCCGAAGCCTGAAGTGAGCCGGCTGCCCAAGACCGCCGATTTCGGCCCGCCCGTGCCCGATGAGCACGTCTATCGCGTGGTCGAGGCGATCGACGAGGTCGCCAAGGAGACCGGCAAGAGCGTTTCGCAGATTGCACTGAACTGGCTGCTGCAGCGTCCGACCGTGTCGACGCTGATCATCGGCGCGCGCAACGAGACGCAGCTGCGCGAAAATCTCGGCGCGGTCGGCTGGTCCCTGACCAAGGACCAGATCGCAAAACTCGACGCCGCCAGCAAGGTGACGCTGCCCTATCCGTACTGGCACCAGCGCGGCACCTTCTCCGATCGAAATCCACCGCCGGTGTGATTGTCTTAGCCGCAAGGGCCGGCTTTGAGCTGTATCAAACCGACCCTGGCGGACAATGGCATCGTGCAGCCCCAGTGAGGGCAGTCCGATGCGCAGATTTGCCATGAAGGCCCTGTTCACGGCCCTTAACCTCGACCGTGCCGAGCGAACGCGGATCGACTGGGATCGTCGCATCCTGATTTTCTCGACCGCCGTGTCGATCGGGCTTATTGCGCTCTACATCTTCGGCAAGACGACCTCGCGCTGGTGAACCAGCGAAGGGTGCGCCGATCCATGCCTGTCGCGCCGAGAGCCCTGCTTCCGGCACGGGAACCGTCCGTGTCCTGCCGGGTTGCGATAGGCAGCGCAATTTCCTAATCGAGGGGACACACGGCTCGAATCAAGCACGCCTCCACCATGTCGTCAGTCCCGATCGAACATGCCGACGGCCTGCCACAGCCTCAGCGCAATCAGGCCATCCTGACCATTGCGCTCGGCATCACCATGGCCGTCGTCGACAGCGCCATTGCCAATGTCGCATTGCCGACGATTGCAACCGACCTGAACGCGAGTCCGGCGTTCTCGATCTGGATCGTCAACGGCTATCAGCTTGCGATCACGATCTCGCTGCTGCCGCTGGCTTCACTTGGCGAGATCGTCGGCTATCGCCGCGTCTATCTGGTCGGGCTCGCGCTGTTCACGCTCGCATCAGCCTTCTGCGCGCTGGCGCATACACTGCCGCTGCTGACGATCGCCCGCATCATCCAGGGCTTCGGCGCGGCCGGCATCATGAGCGTCAACTCAGCGCTGGTTCGTTTCACTTATCCGCGCAGCCTGCTCGGGCGCGGCATCGGGCTCAATGCGCTCGTCGTCGCTTTCTCCGCTGCGATCGGGCCGACCCTTGCGGCCGGCATCCTCGCAGTTGGCAGCTGGCCCTGGCTGTTCGCCATCAACGTGCCGCTCGGCGTGGTGACCCTGGTGCTCGGCCTGCGCAGCCTGCCGCACGCGAATCTGGCGAGCCATTCCTTCGACTGGCAGAGCGCGGGGCTCTCGGCGATCACCTTCGGCATCGGCATCGCCGCGATCGACAGCGTCGGTCACGGCGAGGCGACGGTGACCTGCCTGATCCAGTTCGCGATTGCGATCGTCGCCGGCGCGTTGCTCGTCTATCGCGAGACCCACATGAAGTCGCCGCTGTTGCCGGTCGACCTGCTGCGCATTCCGGTGTTCGGGCTGTCGATTGCGACCTCGGTCGCTTCGTTCTGCGGCCAGATGCTGGCCTTCGTCGCGATCCCCTTCTACCTCCAGAGCCGCTTCGGCTACTCGGCCGTGCACATGGGCCTCCTGATCACGCCATGGCCGATCGCAGTGGCGTGCGCCGCTCCCCTCGCCGGCCGCCTGGTCGAGCGCTATCCGTCCGGCCTGCTCGGCGGCATCGGGCTGACGCTTTTCGCCTGCGGCCTTGCTGCGCTGGCTTTCCTGCCTCTGAGCCCGACGCCGCTCGACGTCGTCTGGCGGATGGCATTGGCGGGCTTCGGATTTGGCCTGTTCCAGACGCCGAACAACCGCACCATGATCGCAGCCGCACCACGTGACCGCGCCGGCGGTGCAAGCGGCATGCTGGGCACGGCACGCCTGCTCGGCCAGACCACCGGAGCTGCGCTGGTGGCTCTCTTCCTTGGGCGCTATCCGATCGAGGGGACGCGGATCGCGCTCCTCGCCGGCGTCGGATTTGCGCTCTGCGGCGCCATGCTGAGCATGTTGCGGCTATCGCCGGCCGGCGCGCGCGGCGCTGAACAAGTTCGCGTCCAGGACGACCAGCGCCTACGGGGCGAATAGCCAACCCACGCCCGGATATCCACCGATTGCAGACGCAACCCCTGCGTGGCTTAACTATCTGGCGTATTGACCTATTGCCCTCCCGCTCCAGTTGCGCTTCAGTAAGGGCGGGACAAGGGGCATTTCATGCGTTTATTTGGAGTAGTGGCGCTCAGCGTCACACTGGGCGGCTGCGCGTCCGTCACGCGCGGTACCACAGAGAACATCAGCATTGCATCAACACCCTCAGGCGTTGAAGCCGTCGTTAGCGGAATGGAAGTACCAACCACCTGCATGACGCCATGCTCCATCGTCGTGAAGCGGAACGCCGATATCTCTATCACCTTCCAGAAGGACGGCTATGAACCGCAGATCGTGCCACTGAGCCGCGACATCCCGACTGGAGGGGCCGCAGGTTTTGCCGGTAATCTCCTGCTCGGCGGTGTCGTGGGCATGGGCGTCGACGCCGCAACAGGCGCGGCAACCGATCACAAGCCGAACCCGGTCATCGTGACGATGCAGCCGTCAGCCCCGCCTCCCCGCGCCGCGCGGCCGCCCGCGCCAAGGAAACCGCGGCCACCGGCTGCGGCGGCGTCCGAAGCCGGTACATAGAAGTCCCGCATTGTGACGCAAACAAAAAGGCCGGCTCTTCAGCCGGCCTTTTCAATTCATCATGCGCCGATCAAGCCTTGACCAACGGGCCCTTCGAGGTCGGCCCCTTGGAGCCGCCGGGGCCACCCGGCTTGTTGGGCTTGCCGGGCGGACGCTTGCGGGCGCCGGGCAGCTTTTCCTGCTTCGGCGTGACCGGGCCCTCGACGAACTCGAAGCCGATCTTGTCCTTGGTCTCGTCGACCTCGTCCTTGACGAGAACGACGCGGACGTGACCACCGCCCTTGAGCTTGCCGAACAGCACCTCGTCAGCCAGCGGCTTCTTGATGTGCTCCTGGATGACGCGGGCCATCGGCCGCGCACCCATCTGCTCGTCATAGCCGTGCTGGACCAGCCAGGTCTTAGCGGGCTCGGACAGCTCGATGGTGACGTCGCGATCGCCAAGCTGCGCCTCGAGCTGAAGCACGAACTTCTCGACCACGGTGCCGATCACCTCGACGCTGAGATGGCCGAACGAGACGATGGCATCGAGACGGTTGCGGAATTCCGGCGCGAACTGCCGGTTGATCGCCTCTTGGTCGTCGCCTTCCCGCTTGGAGCGCGTGAAGCCGAACGCCTGCTTGGCGAGATCCGAAGCGCCTGCGTTCGTGGTCATGATCAGGATCACGTTACGGAAGTTGACCTGCTTGCCGTTGTGGTCGGTGAGCCGGCCATGGTCCATGATCTGGAGCAGCACGTTGTAGAGGTCCGGATGGGCCTTCTCGATTTCGTCGAGCAGCACCACGCAATGCGGATGCTGGTCGACGCCGTCGGTCAAAAGGCCGCCCTGGTCGAAGCCGACATAGCCGGGAGGCGCGCCGATCAGGCGCGACACCGTGTGCCGCTCCATGTATTCGGACATGTCGAAGCGCAACAGCTCGACGCCGAGCGACGCTGCGAGCTGCTTTGCGACTTCGGTCTTGCCGACGCCGGTCGGACCGGAGAACAGATAGCAGCCGATCGGCTTCTCGGGCTCGCGCAAGCCGGCGCGCGCCAGCTTGATCGATGCCGCAAGCGACTCGATCGCCTTATCCTGGCCGAACACGGTGCGCTTCAGGGTCTGCTCGAGATGCTTGAGCACCTCGGCATCGTCCTTCGACACGCTCTTTGGCGGGATCCGCGCCATCGAGGCGATCGTGGTCTCGATCTCCTTGATGCCGATGGTCTTCTTGCGCTTGTTCTCGGCAACAAGCATCTGCGCCGCACCGGACTCGTCGATCACGTCGATCGCCTTGTCGGGCAGCTTGCGGTCGTGGATGTAGCGCGAGGACAGCTGCACCGCCGCCTCGATCGCCTCATTGGTGTACTTCAGCCGGTGATAGTCCTCGAAGTACGGCTTGAGACCCTTGAGGATCGCGATCGCGTCTTCGACCGTCGGCTCGTTGATGTCGATCTTCTGGAAGCGCCGCACCAGCGCGCGGTCCTTCTCGAAGTGCTGGCGATATTCCTTGTAGGTGGTCGAGCCCATGCAGCGGATCGTGCCCGAGGCGAGCGCGGGCTTGAGCAGGTTCGAGGCATCCATCGCCCCGCCCGACGTCGCGCCCGCACCGATCACGGTGTGGATCTCGTCGATGAAGAGGATGGCGTTGGGATGCGCCTCGAGCTCCTTCAGCACCTGCTTGAGGCGCTCCTCGAAGTCACCGCGATAGCGCGTGCCCGCAAGCAACGTGCCCATGTCCAGCGAGAACACGGTCGCGGCCGCCAGAACCTCCGGCACCTCGCTGTCGACGATGCGCTTGGCGAGGCCCTCGGCGATCGCGGTCTTGCCGACGCCGGCCTCGCCCACGAACAGCGGATTGTTCTTCTGGCGGCGGCACAGCACCTGGATCGCCCGGTTGATCTCGGAATTACGTCCGATCACCGGGTCGATCTTGCCGTCACGCGCCTTCTTGTTGAGATTGACGCAATAGGTCTCCAGCGCCTCGCCCTTCTTCTTGGAGTCGTCGGTGCCCTTGGTCTCGGTCTCCTCGTCGACGCCGCGCACGGGCCGCGCCTCGGAGACGCCCGGCCGCTTGGCGATGCCGTGGCTGATGTAGTTGACGGCGTCATAGCGCGTCATGTCCTGCTCCTGCAGGAAGTACGCGGCATGACTCTCACGCTCGGCGAAGATCGCGATCAGCACATTCGCACCGGTCACCTCTTCACGACCGGAGGATTGCACGTGGATCACCGCGCGCTGGATCACGCGCTGGAAACCGGCGGTCGGCTTGGCGTCGTCGGCACCATCCGTCACCAGATTTTCGAATTCGGTCTCAAGATAGTTGACGAGACTCGTGCGGAGCTTGTCGAGGTCGACGCTACAGGCACGCATGACGGCGGCTGCATCGGAATCATCGATCAAGGAAAGCAGGAGATGCTCAAGCGTCGCGTATTGGTGATGACGCTCGTTTGCGATCGCCAGTGCACGATGCAGGGATTGTTCAAGGCTTTGGGAAAAAGTCGGCATTCGCGTCCTCTATGGCCCCCACCATCATGATCGCCATCGCCCGGTCAGGCAACAACAACCTTTGTCACATATAGTTATACAAGATCGCGGCAAAAGACCGGTTCCGCGACTCGACAGGCATTACGCGCCCACGGCATTCTCGATGCAAAACCCGTTCCGATTTGGGCAAAACTACCCATTTGGGCAGGATTGGCGCCGGCGCTGATTTGTGCCGGATCGCGCCCCGGTATGCGCTGACATCACACACCGCACGAACTGAACGACTCCAGAGATCGCTGGATACGAACGCGCAGCTACTTCTTTTCCATCACACATTGCAGCGGGTGCTGGTGTTTGCGGGCGAAATCCATCACCTGCGTCACCTTCGTCTCTGCAATCTCATAGGTGAACACGCCACACTCGCCGATACCGTGATGGTGGACATGCAGCATGATCTTGGTCGCGGCCTCGACGTCCTTCTGGAAGAATTTCTCCAGCACGTGGACGACGAATTCCATCGGAGTGTAGTCGTCGTTGAGGATCAGCACACGATAAAGGTTCGGCCGCTTGGTCTTCGGCTTGACCTTGGTGATGACGGACGTGTTGGGACCCGCCGGGCCGCCCGAACGGTTCTCATCATTGCTCATCCGGGGAGCGTGGGCGGCGGACGCCGCGGACAGGTCAAGTCTGGAAGTCAGTTGCGGCATGGCTCAGGCGTTCAAATTCCCCACGGAAGCGTGATGACGGCTTGCCGCGCAGCCCCGCACACGGGAGCCCCGCGCTGGCGCGCCGGCCTTCTGGATCGCCGCTTCCAACCCGTCCGGGCCAAGCCGGATCGGCTGCAGCGAATATGGGCCTGCCCCCGGCTCGCCGCAAGCGTGCAAAGACCAGCCGACGAGGCCGCGACGATCCCGATTCCCGGACCGGAACGATCCGGTGCAAGGTTAATCAATCCAAACCGATTTGACAAAAATTTCCCGCTGGCCCGTTCAGATGGCGTTGACCAGGAACCTGACACCAACGCCACCCGCGGCGGTTTGGCGCAGGATTCCCCGTTTTTTTACGGGCTGGTTTACCCGTCGTTCAAGGCCGTAGCGCAAAAATCAGGCAAAACCACGGATCTTGGGGATCGTGATGTTTCGCCTGCACGTTGTCAGCCGCATGGGTCGACAGCTCGCCCGCTTCGCGAGGGCAGAGCAAGGCAATATCGCCATGATCTTCGCCATCGCCCTGGTGCCTGTTCTCGGCTTCGTGGGCGCCGCTATCGATTACAGCCGCGCCGTCCAGGCTCGCACCCAGATGCAAGCGGCGCTGGATTCCACCGCGCTGATGCTCTCCAAGGATCTGTCTTCGGGCGTCATCACGACGTCGCAGATCAACGCCAAGGCACAGAGCTATTTCAACGGCCTTTACACCAATACGAGCACTCAGTCGCTGGTCATCTCCGCAAGCTATACGGCTGCAAGCAGCTCTGCCAATGCGACGGTCCAGGTCACGGGATCCGGATCGATCACGACAGACTTCATGAAAATCGTCGGCTTTCCGAATCTCGGCTTCAACGCGAACTCGACCAGCACCTGGGGAGCCAGCCTGCTGCGCGTTGCGCTGGTGCTCGATAACACCGGTTCGATGGGGCAATACAGCAAGCTGACGTCCATGCAGAGCGCCGCCAAGAGCCTGGTCACCCAATTGTCCAACCTCGCCGTGAACGCTGGTGACGTCTATATCTCCGTCGTCCCCTTCGAGATCGACGTCAATGTTGGCACATCCAATGTCGGCGCGAGTTGGCTGCGTTGGGATCAATGGGATTCGAAGAACTATTCCAATGCAGCCACGCCGTGGCAGACCTATTGCAGTGGCGGCTACTGGATGACCATGGCCCAATGCAAAGGCCACGGCTACAACTGGAATCACACGCCTTCCGGCAGCACCTCGCAATGGAACGGCTGTGTGACCGACCGGGACCAGAGCTACGACGTCTCGTCCACCGCACCCAGCTCGGCCGCGACCTATTTCTACGCCGACCAGGACCAATCGTGCCCGACGGCGCAGATTCTGCCGCTGACCTACAATTGGACCACGGTGAACAACACGATCAATGCCATGACGGCCCAAGGCGCGACCAACCAGACGATCGGGCTGCAGTGGGGCTGGCTCTCGCTGCTTCAGCAGGCCCCGATGAACGCACCGGCAGAACCAGCTACCGGCAACACCTATCAACACATCATCGTGCTGTTTACCGACGGCTTGAACACCGGCGACCGCTGGTACGGCGATTTCTCGAACACCAGCAGCCAGGTTGACTCTCGCATGAGCACCCTGTGCACCAACATCAAGACCTCAGGCGTCACCATCTACACGGTTCAGATCGATACGGACGGCGCGGGCCAGTCGGCGGTCCTGCCCGGCTGCGCAAGCGACTCGAGCAAATTCTTCATGCTGACGAGTTCGAGCCAGATCGCAGCCGCCTTTAATCAGATTGGCACATCGATCTCCAAGCTCCACGTGTCACGGTGAGACGTGCGGCGGAGCCTGCACAAAAAAAGCCCGGCTGCTTCAGCCGGGCTTTTCGATTCCAGGAGTAAAGAGATTACTGGGCAGCCGGGGTGAACTTCGACACGACCGTCTCGACCGGCTTGAACGCCTGCTTGGCGAGGTCGCTGTAGAGGCCGGCGATCTTCTGCGATTCCGCGACGAAGGTCTCGTAGGCGGAACGGGCGAAATCGGTCTGCGCTTCGAGCGCCTTGTCCAGCGACTTCACGCCGGAAAGCTTCTCGACGAAGGACTTGGTGTCTTCGAACGACTTCTTGGTGTAGTCGCCATACGCGCTGGCGATCGCCTGGAGGCCGTGCTGCACCGAGGTCGCCGAGGCGACGTAGGTCTCGAAATGCTCTTTGCCGTAGTTCTGGAAGTCTTCAACCTTGAACATCTTGGAATCCTTTTCCCTGGCTCGTGTCCGGAAGCCCCGGCTCCCTGACTCTGCCCACAATTAGTGCAACGCACAAAAAAGTCAAGAATCTTGTGCGACGCACAAAAACGGACGCAAGTTACGGAAATTCCCGGGCTTTCCCGCAAGGGTTTCTTAAGCTTTTGGAAACCGCGGGCCCCTACCCTGATTCCCTGGACGTGTTCACTTCCGCAGGCGGCCAAAAGCCGTTTGAGAACATCACCTTAGCCAGAACAGCGGCTCAGGCCCAACGTCTCCCGCAGTGAACACCAGCGGAGGGACAGCCTGAGCAGGTAATGATCCCGGGTCCGCAGGGCACAATTTCGCCTCACGAGCCGGTGATCAAGTCACAAACGGGGACGGGGTTCCATGCTTCGTAACAACTGGTCTTCCTCGCGCTTGGCGCGGGTTGGCGTATTCGGGCTTCTCACGGTCACCACAGCCGTCATCTTTACGACCGATGCAGCCGACGCTCGGCGCCATCGCCGTCACTATGCGCACCACCGGGTGCAGCGCGAAGCGTCCGAGAGCTCCAGTCCGAAATTCGCGTCGATCATCGTCGACGGTAATTCCGGTGCGGTGCTGCAATCGACCAGCCCTGATGGCATTCGCCATCCGGCTTCGCTCACCAAGATCATGACGCTCTATCTGCTGTTCGAGCGTCTGGACTCCGGCAAGATGAAGCTCGACACCGAGTTGCCGGTGTCTCAGCACGCCGCCGACCAGGATCCGACCAAGCTCAATTTGCGCGCCGGCCAGACCATCCGCGTCGAGGACGCGATCAAGGGCCTCGTCACCCGCTCGGCCAACGACGCCGCCGTCGTGATCGCGGAAGCGATCGGCGGCGACGAGGACGATTTCGCCGCGATGATGACGCGCAAGGCGCGCGCTCTCGGCATGTCCAAGACCGTGTATCGCAACGCAAACGGCCTTCCCAACGACGAGCAGGTCACGACGGCACGAGACCAGGCCACGCTCGGCCGCGCCATCCAGGAGCGCTTCCCGCGCTACTATCGTTATTTCTCGACCACGACGTTCAGCTGGCGTGGAGAATCGATCCGCAATCACAATCACCTGCTCGGCAGCGTCGAAGGCGTCGACGGCATCAAGACCGGCTACACCCGCGCCTCCGGCTTCAATCTCGTGACATCGATGCGCCGTGGTAACCGCCATCTGATCGGCGTGGTGCTCGGCGGCCGCAGCGGCGGCTCGCGCGACGCCATCATGCGCAACCTGCTCGCTGAGAATATCGAGAAGGGCGCGACCACCCACACCGTTGCCGCGGTGAACGAGCGCAACGGTACTGAGGCCAGCACCGAGGTTGCGGATGCGTCGGATACCCCTGCCCGTCCCGCTCCACAGGTTCAGGCTGCAGCCGCTCCTGCCCCGGAGGCAGTCGCGCCGCGTCCCGCCTCGCGCCTGTCGGCGCTTGCTGCTGCGACCGCAGCGATGCCGCCGGCTCAGGCCAAGCCTGAAGCCAGGCCCATGGAGTCCAAGATCGAGCCCGCGCCGCTCACCAACGGCGTGATCTCCAGCCAGCCGCTTTCCCTCATTCCGGGTTCGTCCGAGCCGATGAAACCGGTTCGGGTCAAGACGGTTCAAGTCAAGGCCGGCGCGGTCAAGGTCGCCTCCGCCGTCCCGGCGCAGGTCGCCCCGCAGGTCACCAACACGATTTCGCCTCGTAATGACGTCGCCGAGACTTCAGGCGCGGTCGTCGCCAAGGCGGACGTCGTCAACAAGCCGGAGCAGGCTCGTACCGAGCTGCCGCAGCAGCCGGCTGGCTTCGGCACCGGCAACGGCGTCCTCGGCGTGCTGCCTGCGGCGACCGCCGCGGCCCCGGTCGCCAAGCTTGCCTCCGCCGATCCGGCGCCTCAGCCGATCCAGATGAACACCACCACCAAGCCGGCCGTCACCCATAGCGGCTGGATCGTTCAGGTCGGCGCCCTCGAAAGCGAGAGCGAAGCGCAGCAGCGCATTGAAGCCGCCCGCAGCTCCGCCCACGGCCTGCTCAGCAAGGCCGATCCGTTCACCGAGCCTGTTGTCGCCAGGGACAATCGCAAGCTCTTCCGCGCCCGTTTCGCCGGGCTCGAGCGAGACCAGGCCGAGGCCGTTTGCCGGACGCTGAAGCGCGCCGACATCTCCTGCATGACCGTCCGCAACTGATCTTACTCACCCTTCTGAACAAGATGCCCGCGCCTTGCGCGGGCATTTTTGTTTTGGGATGCGGTGACGCCGGAAGCTGTTCCACGACAACCTCTCGTCAAGAATTTACGGTTAAATTTCTACTCAAGGGATCGACCACGCCGACAATGGCGGGCATCGGGGCGACGGCAAACAGAGCAAGCGGAGCTGACGCGGGATTAGCGTTTGTGGCGTGGTGCCGGAGTTAGCCGTTATGCGTACGAAGCAGAGTATCCTTGGCCTCGTTTACCCGAGCAGCGAGATACGTCGAGCCCCCCTGGTCGGGATGCAGTTTCTTCATGAGGGATTTGTGCGCCCGGCTGATGTCGTCGCGCCCCGCGCCCGGCTGCAGGCCAAGGATCTGATAGGCCTCCTCCGTCGTCATTTTACCGCTCGCCGCCGTGCGGCGCTGCCTCCCTGCCGCGTCGCCTTGCGCGTTCTGACGCCAAGCGGGAAACCGGCGGTCGAGATAGCTTTCAAGTAAGGCCACGCTCTCTGCGTCAAACGCCGGGACCATCGCCAGCAGGCCTGCCAGATCGAACTCGTCGAGACTGCGCCCGGCGTACGGCCCGGCGACGATCTGGCCCGATAGCTGACCGGACTCGTGATCAAGCCGCATGTCCAGGTATTGCGAGCGCACGCGCGAGGTTTGGCCGGAGGAGCGCGTGGCGCCGCCGCCAAACAGGCCGCCGATATTGCCGAACCCCGCATTCGCCAATGGCGTCCAGCCGAGCAGTCCGGCCCCGACCAGCCCGAGCGGAATCGCCACCGCCAGTTCGCCCCTCAAGCCGGTGAAGGCTGCCACCGCGAGCGCGACCACCCCGCCGCCGAACTTGATGGTGCGCGCCAGCACGGCCGGATTGGCAGAGCGGAACATCTGGAGCAGCAGATAGAGCGTGATAATTGCGACAACGCCGGCGATCAGGGTCATGGCGGGAATATAGTCGCCCTCTCGTCGAAAAGCATGGCGTCCTTTCGCGCGTTCACGATTGGAAGGTGAGACGGGATGTGAGTGAAGGGCGTGCTGGCGGGAGCTGCTACTTCATCTGCCCGATCAGCTGCGCCGCGCCGCTCGCTGTCTTCGCCAGTTTCAACAATGCCTCGCGGCCGCCGGCGGCATAAGCCGCAGCCGCCCGCAACAACTCGCGCAACTGCGCCGCCGCGCCCGGATCGAACCGGCACCAGGCGCCGCCGGTCAGACGCGCGATCTCGCGAAACGCCTGCTCGGCGGCCGCGTCATGGCCTTCCTGAAACAGGAACACCGGAACCTTCAGCATGCCGAGCTCGCCGGCCTTGGCGCAGAGCGCGTCGACCTTCTCCTCCATGGCATCGCCGACAAAGACTACTGCGCGCACGCCCGATTCAACCGCCTCGCGCCGCGCGTCGGAGAGCACCCTGCCGATCTGGGTGTCGCCGCCGCGGCAATCGATCTTGCTCATCAGTGTCGCAAGCTTGCTGCTGTCCGAAATCCAACCCGTGGCACGGCATTCGTTGTAGCCGCGATAGTAGACCAGCCGGATGTCGAGGCTGCCGAGAGCCGCGGCCTCGCGAAACATGTCCGCCTGAAGCGTGCAGGCCATGTCCCAGGTCGGTTGCCGACTCATCGTTGCATCAAGCGCGAAAATCAGCCGGCTCTTCGCGCCGGGTGCATGCGGCGAGAGCGCACGTGCTTTGGCGACGAAGGCAGCGACGTCCTCAGAGGTGGACGTCTTTGCCTGCGGCAACGCGCCGTCGTTGTCGGCCTTCGCCGACAGGGCGTCGCTATTGCGCGATTTGACGGGATCGTTGGGCATTCGTGGCCGCGCTGGATCTCATGCCACCAATGTGGATAGCGTGCCCTGAGCAGTCAATGTGCAAAGCCTCCGCGGGCAGAAGCCGGCGGAGGCTCTGAGGTTCGTTTACGGTTATGAACGAAGAGACTAGCTCTTGAGACTAGCTCTTGGCCGGCGCCATCAGAGCGACCGGGCCGGGCTCCAGGATCTTGGGCGGAGCCGAACGGGTGTCGACCGGCGCGAGCGCGCTGTCGTTGTCGCTCAGGAATTTATCGAGCATGCCCTGGATCGAGTTCTTGGCATCATCGGGACCGGTGTCGCGCATGTCGTTATGCTGGAATTCGGTCTTCACGACCTGAATACCGGCCTTCTCGCACTCTTCGTCGGTCGGTATCACGCCCGGATCGGTTTTGAACTGCGGATCTTTGGAGCGGAACGATAGAATTTTGAACTTGCCGGCGGTCACGAAGGGCACGCGGAGATTGTCCAGTGTGACGACCTTCTTGACCTCATCCGGATACTGCTTGGCGAAATACATCGTGATGTCGCCGCCCATGGAATGGCCGACCATCGTCACCCTGGCGTAATCAGCGTTGGGCTGAACTTTCTTCATCTCCTGCACCGCCAGATGGATATTGGCGACGCCGCGCAGGATCTGCGGCAGGCGGCCGACATAGAGCTCACCGGGCTTGGTCACCATCGGGGGATCAGTCGGCAAATCATGCTGCGGGCTCAGGACGAGATAACCGCGCGCCGCGAAAATGTTGGCAAGGAAGCCGTATTCGGTGTTCTTGACGGTGTTGCCGTGATTGATCACTGCAACCGGAAGCGTGATCATGCCGGCATTGGCCTGCATTTCCTTGTCGCGGCGGATCGCGATGTCGACAGGCACGGGACGGTTGTCGCGCGAAGCGTCGTAGAAAGTGATGGTCTCGTGCTTGATGGCCCACTTGCTCGCCGTGAAATAGGCGACGCCGAAGAGGGCTCCAACCGAAACCAGAACGGCAATTCCACGCTTCATTTTCGTCCTCAGCCTCAGGCCTATCGACCTGATCCCTGTTGAAAATCGTGTTGTTCGAGGGGCTCTTCGGCCCCTTCGCGCCTATTCCCTAATATATGTCACAGCCGCGTGACAGGAAGGCCAAATATTGTGATCCGGCAGCCCTTTCATTGTGCGACGCACACGTTTGCTAGGCACCCTGTTCTGATACCGCTACGTCCGGTGCAGATGACCATCCGACGCAACCTGTCACAGTCAGGTTCAATTTCGCGGTGAACGCTGGGTGAAAACGACTCTGGGCGCGTCGGGTTCCCGCGGGAACCGGCTGTCATAATCGACACGAAGTAGCGGCGTACCGCCTACGCCCCGAGGATATCGTGAACCTCGAGCGGCTTGTCGACCTGGCTGAACCATTCGGCGCGATTTGCCGCACGGCGGCGGCCGCGCTCGTCGAGCGGCAGCTTGAGCTGGCGGAGCAGGCTCGTCACCTCCTCCCGCGCGGTGAGATGGCCGAGATTCGGCCGCATCCCGAGCGTGGCCTCGTCGATCTCGTCGAGCGCCGTCAGCCCGCGCGGGAAGAACTCGCGATAGACGACGCGCTCGGCGAAGCCGTCGATGTAGCGGAAGCCGAGCCGCAGCGACAAATCCTTGAGCCCATCGGCGACGAGCTGCTTGTTACGCGAGCCGAGCATCGACAGGCGGTTGCGCACCACGATCCAGTCGGTGGTCGAGCCGTCGAGCTGGCGGCGCTTGCGCCTGACGTCGCGCACCATCTCGGCGTAATGGCTTTCCCCCGTCACGGCGTAATTGGCGGGATCGACGGTACCGAGCACGTCGAAATCGAGGAAGCTGTCGTTGATTGGCGTGACGAGCGTGTCGGCCATCGAATGGGCGAGCCGCATCAGGTAGCTGTCGGTGCCGGGGGTATCGATGACGATGAAGTCGAAACTGCTCTCGACCGCCGAGACCGCCTCCATGAACTGCTGGAACTCGGAATTCTCGTTCTCGGCAATCTGCATGGTCTCACCGAGCTTGATGCAGCGATGCACCGGCAGCTCGAGATCGAGCTTGGTGCGACGCGCCCAGGCGGACCGGTTGTTGATGTAATGGGTGAAGCTTTGCTGACGGCAGTCGAGGTCGATGGTGGCGACGCGCTGGCCGGCCTTCAGGAGCGCAACGGCGATGTGCAGGGCGGTGGTCGATTTGCCGGAGCCGCCCTTCTCGTTGCCGAGCACAACGACGTGCGCCGAGCCGGATTGGCTTTGGCTAGCCTGCACAAGCATGGCGATCCTCAACACCCCTGAACAATATCTTCGAATTGGCCGCGTCTGCGGTCAAGTGAAATGCGTGACAGGACGACGAAATCACAGTGCGTTGGTCATCATCATGAATCGCATCGCGGTGTTGCGTCTGTGATCCAGCCCACAATGGCGCGACGACCTCGCTGCGGGACATGCTCTGCCTGATGTCGATGTGCGGCGTCCACGACCGCCGCTCGTTAAGGTTAGCCGGCCGCGCCCACGCCCGTGCTGGCGCCGACCATGGGAGCACTCCATGACGGGCATGTGTCGCTGCCGCCCGCCGACGTGGCGAAGCTGCACACCGTGACACCGCCATAGGCCTCCGCGTCAGAGCAGTCCGAGATCGCGCAACTCGCGCCGCATCGGCTCAGGCATCGCCGCGATGGTGCCTGCGGCGGACTTGCCGAGATCGGGCGGCACGGAATCGTCGGTGAGATAGCGCCAACCCTGGAACGGCCGCATCGGCCGCGGCGACACCGAGATTACCTTCGGCTGCATCACGATCCGGCAGCGTCCGATGCCGTCCTTGTCGCGGAACGGCTCGATACCGATGATTTTTTCGCGCGCGGCGATCTCGCCCTTGATCACCCAATAGAGCGAGCCGCCGGCGAGAATCTCGGCGTCACGCTTGGGCACCATGCGCGTGATGTGGATGTGGTGTTGCGGCAGGCCTTTTTTCCTGGCCGTCTGCATCCGTTCGGCGACCCACCCCTTCAATTCCTTGACGGAGTCGCAGCCGACGGCAAGCTTGATCAGATGGAGTGGCATGGCCCAGCATTAGCGGGCCATGCGCGGGTTTTCAAAGCCGAACTAGTCGTTATCCGCAGCCGCGGGAGCCGAGCCCGGCGGCGGCGCAAGGGGAACCGGCGCAGCGGCCGGCGCGCGCGCAGCCTTCGGTGTGGGCGGCTTCTTCGCAGCCGGGGCCGCAGGCGCTGCAGCCTGTGCCGAGGTCGCAGCCGGTCCACGCGGCGCCGGCGCAGCAGCGGGCCCCGCGACCGAATTGGCCGGGGCCTGGCGCGTCGCCGCGGTGGGCGGCTCGGGAGTCATGATGCTCACCGGCGGGGTCGACGAGGCGCTGGGGAACTCAGCGTTGGTCGGCTTGCCCGTCGGCATCGTCGGCGGCAGCACGGCGATCGGGTTGGGCGGCAGCGCTCCCGGCGCCGCTGCGGGCGAATTCCAGCCTGGCGCGTAGCGCGCTACCAGCTGATCATAGAGGTGAGCGTCCATGTTGGCGGCGACCTGCTGCTGATCAGTCAGCGAGCGAAACGCGGCACAGTCGAACTGGGTGCAGCCGTCGCGCGCAACCAGCACCTGGGCAACGAGACCGTAGCGATCATGCTCCAGCGACTTCCGCAACACCTTGATGTCCGGCGTCAGGCTCTTGTCGGCGGCCGCGACATCGCCGAGCGCGGTCAGCCGATCGATCCGGGCTGCAGTATAGGCGACGGCCGCGGCGGCCGTGTCGGGCGCGCCGAACAGCGCCTTCTCGCAACCAACGGCCACGGTATCCCCGCCGAGATCGTCGAGGCAGGACAGCGCCGGCAAGGTCGCCGTCACCATGGTTTGGGTGCGCGCTCCCGTCGGGGCCGCCTGCCCCACCGGCCCGTAGATGCGCATGGTGGCGGCCACGGCGATGCCGATCGACAGCAGCGTGATGACGGTCAGCGCACCGTTGGCGACCGATTTCTCGGCGCGCAGCAGCGTGATCAGCAGGATCAATCCGAAGAAGCCGGCAGCCGCCAGCGTCATCCACATCGGAAAGGCTGGCGAGCGCCAGATTTGGTCGAGCGACGAGGCCCATGCCCAGTTCATGCGCGATGTCCCCTCACGCGAGCAAAGAGCTGATGGTCAAGCGAGCACCGCTCATCGGCAACTGCCCCCGGCCCACCTTGTCGAGCCGAAGCGGGCCTTTTGACGGCGAGGCGAGCAAATTCGGCCGCGATGTCAACGCGCAGCGACGTTCAGCCAATTACGAGAGCGCGAGCTGGCTTTCCTTGGCGACCCGTTCGAAGGCCTCAGTGGAGCTCTTGATGCGGTACTGGCAGTCGTCGCCTTCCGTCGGCAGCAGGCGAATGATCTCGTACGAACCACTCGCAGCCGGGCGCGCGACGTTGCTGGCAGTGAACAATACGCGCGATCCCACGGGGAATTTATGCTTCAACGCCCATCTCCATCACTCAAACAGCGCCGGCCGTGCCCAGGGTCCCACTGCGACGGACCGGCTGAAAACCCGGCCCGACCTATAGCACGCGATGCGACGTTTTGGCCAGCAGTATGCAGGCATGGCAAATGCGCCAAACCCGCAATGTTTTCAGGTTTCTAGCCGGGGAACCGGGCGCCCGGTGATACCGCTGGAACTCGCCCCTCAGGCGCCGTGAGGCAGATGTCCATTCGGGCTTGCCTGATCGACGGCCTTGGGCAGCTCCTGGGCCAGGATCTCGCCGAGCTGGTCGACCGGGATGTTGTAGCGCGCGGCGAGCTGACGGACGGTGTCATTGCCCAACACGGCGCGGAGCTGGTCGGCCGAGATCGGCATGTTCTGGCCATTGCCCAGCCAGGATTTCACCTGGTCGCCGAAGCCCGACTGCTGGAGCTTGGCGACGATCGCGCCGAGGCCGCCCTGGTTGTTGCTGCCCATCACCTCGCTGAGCACGGCAGGCAGAACGGCGGCGCCGAGCTGGCCGAGTGCGCTCCGCAGCGCGGGATTGTTTTCCAGCGAGTCCAGAATTCCCATTGCCGTCCCCTCTCCTGAGCCGCGTTCCCTCTGATTGAGCGCCGCGAGCCGCCCCGCCGTCAAGCGGCGCTTAATCACATTGCTGATTTACACGGTCTCGAACTTTTCGATGACAAGCGTTTCGGCGAGGCCGTCGCGGGTCCATTCCTGGAACGACGGCATCGCCATCATCGTGTCCATATAGGCTTGGGTCTCCGGAGTGACCTCGATGGCGTAGGTGCGGAAACGGTGCACGACCGGGGCATACATCGCGTCCGCCGCGCCGAAGCGGCCGAACAGGAACGGCCCGCCGGCACCGTAACGGGTCCGGCACGTGCGCCAGATCTCCTCCACACGGGCGACATTGGCCTTGGCCTCGGCCGACAGCGTCACGGGACGCACCGGACGATGCAAATTCATGCCGCATTCGCCGCGCAAGGCCATGAAGCCCGAATGCATCTCGGCGCACACCGAACGGGCGTACGCGCGGGCCGCGACGTCATCGGGCCACAGCTTCTTTTCCGGATAGCGCTCGGCGATGTATTCGATGATGGCCAGCGAATCCCACACCGTGATGTCGCCGTCGACCAGCACCGGCACCTTGCCGGCGCGGCTGAAGGACAGGATCTGCTCCTTGTCCGCGGGATTGTCGGTGTAGAGCGGGATCACGGTCTCCACGAACGGGATGTCGTTGGCGCGGAGCGCGAGCCAGGGCCGCATCGACCATGACGAGTAGTTCTTGTTGCCGATCGCGAGCTTGAGCGCTGCCATGTCACGGGTCCTTCCGTAAATCCGTCTGTGCGGCTGCTTTTAACGCCATCGCCTGCCGCCAATCAATCGTTGCCGCCTCTCACCATGCGTGGCAATCGTGACGGCTCGCGAGGAGAGAGAGATGAGCAGGCATTGGGTCGACATCACCGCCGTCGGCTTCTTCATCATCGAGTGGCTGGTCTATGCGGCCACGCTCGAGCATTCCGCCTATGGCCGCGACAGCCTGTCGGCCCGGATGAACCGCTACCGCGAGGTCTGGGTCCGCCGCCTGCTCGACCGCGAGGCGCGCATGGTCGACATGCAGATCATGGCTTCGCTGCAGAACGGCACCGCCTTCTTCGCCTCCACCAGCCTGTTCGCACTCGGCGGCGCGCTGGCGCTGCTGCACGCCACTAACGACGCGATCACCATCCTGGGCAAGCTGCCGATCGATCTCAGCACCTCGCCCGCCATGTGGGAGTTGAAGTGCGTCGGCCTCGTGCTGATCTGCGTCTATGCCTTCTTCAAATTCGCCTGGGCCTATCGCCTGTTCAACTATGTCGCCATCCTCTATGGCGGCATGCCACCCGCCTCGCAGCGCGACACGCCGGAGGCCGAAGCCCATGTCATGCGCACCACGCGCGTGTTCGAATCCGCCGGACGCCATTTCAACCGCGGCCAGCGCGCGTTTTTCTTCGCGCTCGGCTATCTCGGCTGGTTCGTCAGCCCCTGGGTGCTGTTCGTGACCACGGCCGCCGTGGTGGTGGTGACCTGGCGCCGGCAGTTCGCCTCCGGTGCATGGGCGGCGATGGCGCCGGAGGTGGTGGCGGGCGACGAGACGCCGAAGCGCGGTCGTTGAGCCCGGCTCTTTCCACGTCGTCATTGCGAGCGCAGCGAAGCAATCTAGTCTGCCCCCGCGGAAAGATTCTGGATTGCTTCGCTGCGCTCGCAATGACGGAGTGTGAGGCAGCGGCATCGCTCGTCCCGTTCGCAGTTGAGTCGCAGACACGCCTTATCGACCTCGCGGCTCAATTCGCCCGAGCTTTGCTTGATCTCGTGTCCCTCTTGTCCGAGAGGGCGCAGGGAAGGCCGGGTGCTGACCTCGCACCCGCGGTCCGCTGCGCGAAGATGTAGCGCAGGAAGAACCGCACAGCAGCATACAGGTGGTGCCGAACACTCGGCCTTCCCTGCGC
>NZ_JARXWB010000005.1 GCF_029892425.1 Bradyrhizobium sp. BR13661
TGCCGACGCTGCCGCGTCCACCGCAAGCCCGGCTCGCGATCCGTGACGACGTACGATCGCCCCTCAAGGTCGAGCCGGGATGGACGACACATACGCCAATTCCGAATTTCGGTAAAGTGGAATATTTTTGCGCGGATGGATTGACAGGATCCGCGGTGTTTTGCCCGACGTGCCATTCATGCAGCTACGATCCGCCGAAATCCCGTGGCGTGAAGGACAGGTCCATCACACTCCATTCCGCGTACTTGTCGGGCGGCAGCATCTTGTAGGGCTGGCACTCCTGAAGCGCGCTCATCGCGGATTTCACGATGGCGACACCCTTTGTCGACGGCGGGGCTTCGATCAGGATCGGCGGGCGCGCCAGCGTGCCGTCGGTGGCCATCACCGCGCGCAGCCTGATGCGGACGGCATCGGTCGCAGCGACCCCGGCGGGCAGCTTCGAACAGCTCCTGAGGTGACGGCGAAGCTCGGCGATGACCTCCGGCGGCAGCTTGGCTGCGATCGGGTCCTTGGCATCGCCGCCGTCATCCTCGGGGGCGTCTTTCGGCGCGGGCGGCAATGCGGGCGGCAGGCCCAATATCACACCATATTTGAGGGTGACGTCGGGCTCCGGTTGCTTATAGGCCGGCGGCGCGGCCTGTGGCTGCGGCATTGCGGGCGGTGGCTGCTGGGCTTGAGGTTGCTGAGGTTGCGACTGCGCGTTGGCCTCATGCTGCTTCGCCGCCTGCGACGGCTGAGGCTTCTGTTGCTGCGCCGGCTTCTCCGCGGCCTTCTCTTTGGCCGCGGGCTTGGGCGATGTGTCTGGCTTGTCCTTGTCGGTGAAGTCGAGCTTCGGCAACTTCAGCTCGGGGAGCGGCTCGGGCGGCTTCTGCTTCGTCTGCTCCTCCTTCGTCTGCTCCTGGGCCTTCTCTTCCGCCTTGGCCTCCTCCTGCTTCACCTGCTCCGGGGTGACGATATCGACCGCAACAGTCTCGGGCGGCGCGGGATGAAACGGACGGACCTCGCTGATCACGATGATCAGCGCCGCCAGCGTCAGATGCGCGATCGCCGACGCCGCAATGTCCGTCCGGATGATCTTCCGCAGTTCCATCGCCCGATCTTGGGTTGTCGCTTTGCTCCTAGCATACCGCGGCTCCCTCTCAATCCCATTTCGGCGCGAAGCCGAAATCGGTCAGGCGCCCCCTGGGGCTGGCGAGCGCGGCGATCTCCGCCATCTCGTCGGCCGAGAGCTCGAAATCGAAAATCTCGATGTTTTCCGACAGACGTTCGACACGCGAGGTTCTGGGAATGGCAGCCACATTCTGTTGCACCAGCCAGCGCAGGCAGACCTGCGCCGGCGTCTTGTGATGGGCGCGGCCGATGGCGGCGAGCGTCTGGTCGGCCTTGATCCGGCCCCTGGCGATCGGGCTATAGGCAACCAGCGCCATCCCGTGCTGGTCGCACGCCGCCCTCACCTTCGTCTGATCCAGATAAGGGTGATATTCGACCTGGTTGCAGACGAGCGGCTCACTTGACAGAGAGGCCGCCTGCTCGATCAGCGCCACCGTGAAATTGGAAACGCCGATGTGGCGCGTCAGGCCCATGCGCCTGGCATGCGCCAGCGCGCCCAGTGTCTCTTCCAGCGGCACGTGCGGATTGGGCCAGTGCAGCAGCACGAGGTCGACGTGGGGAAGCCGCAACCGCGCCAGGCTCTCCTTGACCGACCGTTCGAGATCGTGGGGTGCGAAATGATTGGTCCAGACCTTCGTGGTGACGAATACGTCGTCGCGGCGGACGCCGGAGGCGCGCAAGCCGTCGCCGACCTCGCGCTCATTGTCATAGACCTGTGCCGTATCGATGTGGCGGTAACCGAGCCGCAGCGCCTGCTCGACCACGCGCGCGCAGGTCCGCCCGCTCAGCTCCCAGGTGCCGAGCCCGATCGCCGGAATTCTTGCGCCATTGGCCTCGACGAACAGCATGAGGAATCCTCTCTGTTGCGGCAGCCCCTCACATCATTATGGACCCGGCAGGCCATTGTGCAACGGATGACGCCGGCCTCGGCAGCGGATCTTCAGCGCAATGCTAACGGGAGGTTCGTGCAAGACCTTGATGTCAGGCTTTGGCGAGCGCCTGGAAGACCGTGTCGGGCGCATGCGCGATCACGGCGAGCAGCGCGCGGGCGGGTCCGCGCGGAGCCCGCTTGCCCTGCTCCCAGTTGCGGATGGTCTCGACGGGCACGCCGAGCTTGGCGGCAAATTCCATCTGGGTCAGGCAGGCGCGCCGGCGCAAATCGCGCACCGCGAGCGGACCGGCCTCAGCCGGCGACGTTTCGACCGCGGTCTCGACTGGAGACGGCTGGACCGGAAACGGCTGGACGGGAAGTTCTTGCCCGTCCCGCAACTCAACGACCCGTCCGTCCGCCTTCAGCCGCAACCGCATGCTCATTCCCCTAAGCGCGGGGAATCATGCGGCAGGTCGCTTAAGGTCGGATTAAAGATGGGCTTGCAGTCATTCCGGGGCGCGCGGAGCGCGAGCCCGGAATCCATCAGGCAACGGATCCTGCGGATAAATGGATTCCGGGCTCGCGCCAAGTGGCGCGCCCCGGAATGACAGGGTGGAGCTAACCGCTACTTCAACCCGAACCACAGCGTTGCGATGCCGAGGAAGGAGAAAAAGCCGACCACATCGGTCACGGTCGTCACGAACGTGCCTGACGCCACGGCCGGATCGGCCCGGACGCGCTCGAGCGCCATCGGGATCAGGATGCCACCGAGCGCGCCGGCAACGAGGTTCACGATGATCGCAAGCCCGATGACGACGCCGAGCCCCGGGATCCTGAACCAGGCCACCGCGGCAATGCCCGTGATCACGGCAAAGCCAATGCCGTTGACGAGGCCGACCAGCGTCTCGCGGATCACCACGCGCCACGCGTTGGAGGAGCCGAGCTCACGCGTCGCGAGCGCCCGCACTGCGACGGTCATGGTCTGGGTCGCGGCGTTGCCGCCCTGGCTGGCGACGATCGGCGCCAGCACGGCGAGCGCCACCATCTTTTCGAGCTGGCCCTCGAACAGGCCGAGCACGGACGAGGCCAGGAAGGCGGTGGCGAGGTTGATCAGCAGCCAGTTGAAGCGACCGCGGGCAATGGTCAGAAACGTGTCCGACAGCTCTTCGTCGCTGGTGACGCCGCCCAGCGCCTTGAGATCTTCGTCCGCCTCCTCCTCGATGACGTCGACGACGTCGTCAACGGTGATGACGCCGACCAGGCGGTCCTGGGTGTCGAGCACGGGTACGGCGACGAGGTTATATTTGCCGAACATGCGCGCCACCTCCTCCTGGTCCTCCAGGACGGAGACGCGGCGGCGATCCTCGTCGGTCAACTCCGTGAGCGGCACCGGGCGGCGGGCGCGGAGCAGCACGTCGAGCGGAACCGCACCCTGCCAGTGCTGGTCCTTGTCGACGACGTAGATCTCGTAGAAGCGGTCAGGCAGATCGGGCGTATCGCGCATGTAATCGATCGCCTGCCCGACGGTGAAATCCTGCGGCACGGCGATGAACTCGGTCTGCATGCGCCGGCCGGCGGAGTTCTCCGGATACAGCAGGCTGCGCTCGAGCGCGACGCGCTCCTGCAGCGGCAACTTCTCGAGGATCTCCTCCTGCTCTTCCTCGTCGAGGGTTTCGAGCAGCTCGACCGCGTCGTCGGATTCCAGTTCGCGGACGCCCTCGGCTACGGTCTCGGGCGGCAGCTCGTCGAGGATTTCCTCGCGGACGGTCTCGTCGACCTCGTTCAGCGCGGAGAAGTCGAAGTCGGCGCCGGTCAGCTCGACAAGGCGAACGCGGTCATCCGGCGCGAGCGCCGCGATGAGATCGCCGAGATCGGCCTCGTGCAGATCGGCAACACAGCCGCGCAGCGCGGCGCTGTCGCCGGCCTCGATCGCGTGGGCAATTTCCTCGACGAATTCGTGCCGGATTTCGCCGTCTTCATTGCGCATCGGGACGTGGTCGAGTACCGAGGTCTCAGCGGAAGCGGCGCCGTCCATATGTTCGTCCATGGGAACGCCTCGCCGTTTGACAGGTTGCTGGTATTGGCTGACAGTCAGCCAATACCCACAAGGCAATCGCGGGCGCAATGGTAAAGATGCACCAACCGAAATGGACCTCGATCGCGATGAGCCTCGCCGTCGCCACGCTCGGCGCGATCGGCTCAGCCTCGGCCGCAGACTGCCCGCGGAGTGATGCGCTCGGCACCTCGCGCGTGCTGAGCGTCGATGCCAAGACCACGCCGCGCGTTGGCCTGAAGAGTTTTCCGCAGACGCTGCCGCTCGCCGATCGCGAGATCGTACTGACATTCGACGACGGCCCGCGTCCGCCGTCGACGAACAAGGTGCTGGCGGCGCTGGCGCAGGAATGCGTGCGCGCGACCTTCTTCCTGGTCGGCCGGAGCTCCACCGAATTTCCTGACCTCGTCAAGCGCATCGCCCGCGAGGGTCACACCATCGGCCACCACACCTGGTCGCATCCCTACATGGCACGGATTCCGGCCGAGACCGCGAAGTACGAGATCGACCACGGCATCGCCGCCGACGAGAAGGCGCTGTCCGGGGTCGCAACCACGACGCCGTCGACGCCGTTCTTCCGCTTCCCCTATTTCGAGTCCACGCCGGCCCAGCTCGACCTGCTCGAGCAGCGCGGCATCGTCGTGTTCGGGGCCGATTTCTGGGCCAGCGACTGGAACGACATGACGCCGGAACAGGAACTCAAGCTGATCACCGACCGCGTCACCGCCAACCGCAAGGGTATCATTCTGTTCCACGATGCCCAGGCGCGAACGGCAGCCATGATGCCGGACTTTCTGCGCTGGTTACGGGAGAACGGCTATCACATCGTCCACATCGTACCGGCGGGCACATCGCAGCAGAACGCCTCCGCGCATTGATGCCGGAATGTCACGCCCGACCAAAATGGGGTGATTTGAGCCCTATTAACACTCTGTTCATGCTACGCCATGCAATGATTGGGTGGTGCCCTTGGACGGTACTTGGCGGGAAAGGTCTTTGCCCCTGAACCGTTTCCGGGCATCTCCGACCTACGAATAGCGCAGTCGACGTAGATGAGGACAGACGGAATTCATGATCGGAAGTAGCGTTGTTGTTTGGACGCGATCGTGGACCGTCCTGCTCGGTGGCCTTTTCTTTGGGTTGCTGACCACGGCATCGCCGGCGGCATTCGCGGCCGAATGCCCCGGCCATCCCGACGCACTCGGCACCTCCCGCACCCTCGTCGTCGATCCCCGCGAGCATCCGCGCATCGGCACCATGCAGTACCGCGAGACACTGCCATTGAAGGACCACGAGGTGGTGCTGACCTTCGACGACGGTCCGCTGCCGAAATATTCCAACCAGGTACTCCAAATCCTCGCCGACGAGTGCATCAAGGCGACCTTCTTCATCATCGGCGAGCAGGCCAAGGCGAACCCGGAAGGCGTACGCAAGCTGGTCGCGGCGGGCCATACCGTCGGCACCCACAGCATGACCCATCCGCTGACGATGGACCGGATGCCGCTCGACAAGGCCGAGGCCCAGATCAACGGCGGCATCGAGTGGACGTCGGCTGCGATGACGGACCCGTCCAAGCTCGCGCCGTTCTTCCGCATTCCCGGCCTGATGCGCGCCGACGGCGTGGAAAATCATCTGATCTCGCGCGGCATCCAGGTGTGGAGCGCCGACTTCCCGGCCGACGACTGGCGGCACGTCTCGCCCGATCGCGTCTACCAGCTCGCGATCCAGCGGCTGGAAGCCAAGGGCAAGGGCATCCTGCTGCTGCACGACATCCAGCCGCGCACCGTGGCGGCGCTGCCAAAGATCATTCGCGACCTCAAGGCGCGCGGCTATCGCATCGTGAATGTGGTGCCCGCAACCGCCGACCAGCCGGCAACACCGACGACATCAGTGGAGTGGCTGCTGCATCCGCCGACGGAGACCACGCCGATTGCGCGCTGGCCCGTCGTTCCGAATTTCGTGTTCGCGCAGACCGCCGCGATGCCTGCGCCCGGCCTCGCCGATCTCAACGCGCAGACAGCGCACGAGCACGTGGTGTTGCCGCACAAGACCATGGCGCAGGCGGATGTCGCGTCCACCTTGCCCGCACCCGGCCGCGATCTCTTTGCGATCCCCGAGGGCTCGGTCGAGGTGCTGCTGTCGACCACCCTGTCGCGGCGTGCCGCGACGCGACTGGCGATGGCGGCCGAGACGCCGCGTGCCGGCAAGGGCAAGGCCGGCAAGATCCAGGCGCAGCGAACGGCGCGTGCCGCACACGCCGCGCCGAAGCACGCGGCTCAAGCCAAGACTCAAGCCAAGACTCAGGCCAAGGGCACGGCGCCGCGCCCGACCCGCGTCGCCACCAGCGTGAAGAAGCGCGCCTAGATTACTGCCGCATGATGGCGGCGACGCAGAGCAGCACGATCAGCGCCAGGAAGAACAGGTCCATGTAGGACTTGATCTCGCCGTCGCGGCGCAGCCGCCCGACGTCGGCGACGATCTGCTTGCGCGTGTTGGTCCCGCCCGAACCGTCGTTGATCGGCGCCTGAAGCCGCCTGGTCTCGGCTTCGAGCTTCTCGATCTTCTGGAAGAAGTAGAACGCACGCAGCGTGGAGGCCGCGCGCATGCCGGTATAGACCAGCACGAGGATCGCCACGGCCGCCCGGTGCTCGTACTTCTCCATGTAGTTCAGGCTGAAATAGACCATCGCCAGGAACAGGAAATTGGTCAGGAAGCGGTAGACGAAGCTTAGAAAGACCATGCTGGCTCCAGGCGAGAGAGGTCGCGCGAGGTCCGTCTACGCCAATTTTGTTTCAACAAGGATACCATCGCCCGCACGCTGCCGCCTTTTAGCCACGCGCCGCCACAATGCAAGCGAGAGCCGCAGGCCGCCGCCCGTTCCACGCGCCCTCGGCCGCGGCTCGATGGAGATTCGAGGCAAGCTACGCTAGACTGCCGCCGCCGCTTACGCCTGAGGTCTGCCGATGCCGAAGAAGGGAATCACGGGCCACGACGACTGGGTTCTGACCGAAGCGCTCGCAACCGCCCTGGTCGCGCTGGAGCAGCTCGAGGCCAAGCACCGGCCGAGCGCGCATATGGACGACATCCGCAAGATGCTGTCGCACGGCAAGGAGCCGAGCGCGGTGAGCCTGCACCTGGCCCAGGCCAAATGCCGCCTATTCCCGGAGACGGATCCGCTGGAGATCTACAAGGAATACGGCATCGGCGAGGAATATGGCTAGGCGATCTGCCTGCCCCTCAGGCGGTCCCATCCGACGTCATTTCAACGGCTTGCCATCGATCCTTCAGGCTCAGGCTTCACCTGAGCCGCAAGAGGCGCGTGCATTCATCGAAATCACACCATGACCAATGGGCCGGGCCGGCTTCCTCCGGGATCGATTCAATTTGAGGCAATGGCTTAGCGGCATCGCGAGGTCTTTCTGCGAGCCTCCCGTCCGGACGCCGATGGGGGACAGGCATGGCCGGATCTTGCAGGGAGCAACGCGACACCGCCGCACGGCTTTGCCGGTGGATGATGGCTGCCGCCGCCCTCGCCGCCGCCGTGCTGAACGGCGCGCCGGCCCACGCCTTCCTGGTCCGCCCGGCGCTGTTCGCTGCGATCGGAAGCACCACCAAGGCGCCGAACGGATGGTTGCAGCTCTGCGCCAGCAATGCCGAGGAATGCAAACCGGCCGCCGACCAGGCGCGCGATGTGACGCTGACGCCGGACCTGCTCCAGCAGCTCTATGACATCAACAAATACGTCAACGACCGCGTCACCTGGACCAGCGATGACGAGCTCTACGGCACAAGCGAACGCTGGGCCTATCCGCTCGACCGCGGCGATTGCGAGGACATGGTCCTGCTCAAGCGGCGGATGCTGGCCAAGGCCGGCTGGCCGATTGGCGCCCTGCTGATCACCGTCGTCGAGGAGCGCGGCCAAGAGAGACAAGGAGCGAAGACGCGTCACGCGGTGCTGACCGTCCGGTCCGACCGCGGCGAAATGATCCTCGACAACCAGACCCCGGAAATCCTGTTCTGGTACGAGACCAGCTATCGCTATCTGTCACGGCAGAGCGCTGATGACCCGAATGTCTGGGTGTCCTATGGCACCGGACAGGCCAAGCCGGCGATCGCGGTGGCGGCGACGCCGCTTCCCGTATCCAGCGCCTCGCCTTTGGAGCTGCCTCCCCCTCTGGGGATCAAGCCTTAGCCCTTTTCGGGGCGCCGAAGCCGCGGCTCCTGCCGTGCACGAAGCTGCTCTTCGTACTTCAGCTTCTCCAGTAACATGTCAGTAACAAGACGTCGCAATTGGGCGTTTTCCAGCTCGAGCTGCTTGATGAGCTGCTCGGAGCCGACCCTGTGCCGGGACGGCGAGCCGCCATTGACCCCGTCGTCCGGTTCGTCGGCCGTCTCCGGCGCTGGAGATCGGAGCATCTTCTTCCAGCGGTGGTAGGTCATGACGCTCACGCCGAGCGCCTTCGATATCTCGCGCTGGGTCTTGCCCTTGGCTGCGAGCTGATCCGCCTGGGCGAGCTTGTCCGATATTTCCTGCGAATCATGCCGCCTGCCGACCATCGCCACCCTCTTCAACCAATGTCCCTAACCACCCTAGTAAGCGCGGCGAGCCAACCTTTTCAATATGGTTATGAAGAGTTGGGCTGCGGCTGATCGGCATCGAACACGGCTTCGTGGCCTCGAGCAACACCAGGGGCGGTACAGCAACGAATGGCCAAGCACGGAAACGGATCGTCTGAGGTTGACCGGCGTTCCGGGGAAGCCCGCGGACGCAGCGCAAAATCAGCCCAATGTTTTTCAGCCAATGTCGTGTGGTGCGCTCGGAGGGCGGTCGCGTTCCCTGCGACTTCAATGGCTTATTCCACGAACCGGTCCTGCAGGCGGACGTGCCGATAAATAAGACAATTCAATAACTTGATCGGATCCAAGTCGTCGAGGCACCAACCGTCACGGCGGCCTGTGGCGACAATGCGGCCTGACGCGCTCGCCGGATCATCCCGACCTGGCGTGCGCAAAAATCTGCCGGGAGCCTGAGACCTTGCTGAGGCCCCGCCTCGAATCGCACCAGGTTCCTTAAAATGATGTTGCGGAACAAGATGATATTGCGAATATCCGGCTCGCCTTGACGACGCGGAGCGGCGCTAGTTCTGGTTGAAGGTCAGCATTTGTTCGTGCAGCCGTGATACGCGGACGCTACTATCAATCTTCAATCCAGAAATGCAGGCATGTTTGATTTTCTCAAATCGGTAATCGGCATCGGCAAGCCGGCGGGCGTGCCTGCCACCGAAGCCGACAACGCCACGGCCCGGGAGATCGTGATCGACCTCAAGCGGCTGGAGACGATCAGCCCGGACCTCGCCAAGCGCGCCATCGCCTATGTCTTGACGGGCGAAGCCAGTTCCGTGCTGCTTGAGCTCGAACAACAGGCAAATGCCGTCAACGCCGCTCTCAACCAATACCAGCACACGCCCGCGGCTCAGGCCGCGCAGCAGAAGGCAATTGCAGCCCGCGACAATGTTCTCAAGCGGCAACATGGACCCGAAGCGACGTGGATACGGCGCTACCTCGAGGTGCTCACGCAGCCTCACAAGGGCTCTCGCTACGGTGTCTTCGCCCATAAAGGGCCGAGCCCGTTGTGGCTTCGGGGCTTTTTTGCCCAGGGCCAACTCGGCCTGCATACGCGGCAAAAGCCAGCAACCGATCTCACGACAGTGCTGAGCTGGCGCGATACCGACGACAGTGCAACCGTGCTCGCGTTAGACCTGCTCGTTCTGGAGAAGACCCACCAATATTATCTTGGTCATCGCGACCTCGGATCACAGTTCGATTTCGAACATGGCCTGCTGGCGGAGAAGCCGGCGGTCATCGAGTCCTTTGCGAAATACGACCGTCCGAGCCAGGCCATTGTCATTCATGTTCTGAAGCAGTTCGGCGTGCTCAGAGACGACTATTTTCAGCTCGTCTACCAGCAATATTTGTTGTCCCCCAGCAAAGCCGTTCGTGAGGCAGCCCAGAACGCGCTGCTCGCCGCATCGCCCGAGACTCTGGCCGCCAGCGTGATGCAGACTCTGGCCGACGGCAATCCGACGGCGCGCGCGCAAGCCGCGCAGATCCTGCCGATGGTTATGGGCGAACGGGCACGACCATTACTCGAGAACCATCTCGCCAACGAAACCTCCAAGAACGTCCGCAAGGTCATCGAGCTCGGGCTCGGATCGTCATTCGTCAGCGCTGAAGCCGCCCAGACCGTGCGCACATTGCAGGGCGACGGCGCCGAAGGCTATCTCGCCGCTGACGGCACCGAAGTGCTCGCGCCGCCAGCTGCCGCGTTGCCGCCACCGACGCCGCTGTCCGACGACGTCAAGGCCGGGTACTACGCTTTGCTCGACAAGGCCCACGCCAATTCCATGAAGCATTACGAGCGACAAAAAGCGTATTACGAACAAGCCACGGCCGAGCAACGGAAATCCTGGTCAAAATCGGCTCTTCCAGTACCGCCTCAACCGGTCGACCGCGCCATCGCCGACCGATACTGCGCCTTCCTGGCGTCGAACGATCCGATCAATGAAACCGCAATCACCGCGATCGGGGTCGTCGGCCCCTTCGCACCCTACAACCCCGAGGCCGCGGCCGATCCGCCGTTCAGCAATCCGGACCTGACGCTGTGGCACCTGTGCCGCGCGAGGACAATTGAAACCTACCGGGCCAGCAATGCGCATTGGTACCTCGGGAACTTGCTGAATGGCCACGGAGCGATTCCGGCCGCCATTCATGCACGACTGACCAACGGCCTCGATCTGCGCTCGGTGACGGCGTTGATGCAGAAGGATCTGGAGCCCAACGAACTGGCGAAGCACGCGCTGAACGCCGGCCTTTCCGAAGACCTAGCTCCGGAAACGATCTGGCCCTATCTGGCGGCTCACTTCGATGTGCTTGACCAGGCGTTGGGGCAAGTAGCGGCAACGGATTTTCACGATCCGCCGGTGCAGAACGCCCTGGGCGTGCTTCGCGTGTTTCCGAAACTGCCAGCGCGCTATTTCAACACCGTCCTGACTCACGCGCTGTCGTCCAAGAAATCCTTCAACAAGCCCGCCCGTGGCTTGCTGCTGGAGGTCGACGGCATCGAGCAACGTCTGCTGCCGTTCCTTTCCGACAGCAAACAGGACATCCGTTCTGGTGTCGCCGAGATGCTCGGGGCCGTCGGCGCCGAGAGCGCCATCGGACCCATGCAGAAAGCACTCGGCAAGGAGAAGTCCGAACTGGTGCGGGCTGCCCTCCTCGGCGCGCTGCGACGGCTCAATGTCGACATCTCCGGCTACGTCTCGCCGGAGATCCTAATCAAGGACGCGGCCTCCGGTTTGAAAGGCAAGAAGGCCAAGGATATCGGCTGGTTTCCGCTCGACACCCTCCCCGCCCTCACCTGGGCGAGCGGCGGCGCAGTTCCGGCAGACGTGCCACGCTGGTGGATCGCGCTCGCGGGAAAGCTCGCGCAACCCGCCGGCAACGCGCTGTTCTCGCTCTGGCTCGATCAGCTCGCGCCCGAAAGCGCCGAGGCGCTCGGCCGCCACATCCTCGGTAGCTTCCTGCGCTATGACGCAGCGCATTGCTCCGAAGACGACGCCAATGCCCACGCCAAGGCCCACGCCCAGCAGCGCTACGAGCAATATCAGGACTATGCCAAGCGCTGGAACAACGAGTTCTACCGCTCCTATACATATGAGAAGGCGTTTGCCGATCTGCGCGCAGAAAAACTTGGGACCTATCTCAACAATGCCCAGGCCGATCGTGGCATCCTTGGGCTAGCGACGCGCGCGGAAGGCACCTTCGCGGTGCAGATGGTCCGCACCTATATGCGCGACCACTACAGGAGGACTGCGCAGGTCAAGGCGCTCGCGGAATATCTGAGCGGCCATACGTCGTCGGCCGCGCTCCAGATGCTGCTGTCGGTCGCCCGCCGCCATCGCACCAACGCGGTGCAGGTGCTGGCGCAATCGCTGGTCGAACGCCTTGCCGACGAACGGGACTGGACCACCGACGAACTGGCCGACCGCACCATCCCGACGGCAGGTCTCGACGAGCGCGCCATTCTCGACCTTGAAATCGGCAGCCGCCTCTATCAGGCCAAGCTTGATGCCGAAGACGTGCTGACGCTCTACAATCCTGACGGCAAGGTGGTGAAGAGCCTGCCCCAGGTCAGCGACGGGCCGGACAAGGAAAGCGCCGCGGAAGCCAAGAAGGCCCTCGCGAACGCCAAGAAGGAATTGAAGCAGGTTCACGAATTCCAGGCCAAGCGGCTGTACGAAGCGCTCTGCGTCGGACGCCGCTGGCAGCTTGCCGATTGGCAACGCTTCCTGCTCGAGCACCCGATCGTCGGACGCCTGGTGCAGCGCCTGATCTGGCTTGGCCTCGACGCGCAAGGCGACATCGTCACCTCGTTCCGGCCGCTCGAAGACCTGTCCCTGACCGACAGCAGCGACAATGCGGTCGATCCTGCCTCCTTCGCCACGGTCCAACTGGCGCATCGTTCACTGCTGACGGCCGAACAAAGCGAAAGCTGGAAACAGCACTTCGCGGACTACAAGGTTGAGCCGCTGTTCAACCAGTTGGATCGCCCGGTGCTGGCAAGCGCAGTCGGAGGCTCCATCGACGATCGGGCCGGATTCATCATCGAAGCGTTCAAGCTGCGCAGCGCGGCGCAAAAGCTGGGCTATGACCGCGCGCAGGCCGAAGACGGCGGCTGGTTCACGCAATACATCAAGCCGTTCGCCGGCATCGCGATCAACGCCGTGATCGAGTTCACAGGGTCGCCGCTTCCGGAAGAGAATCGTGCGGTGGCGCTGGTCGCGGCCAAATTCGTGCGTGCGCGCAAGGGGCAGCGGTCGAGCTACGGCGCGCAGCTGGCGCTCAACGAGGTACCGCCCGTGCTGTTGAGCGAAGTCTGGAACGACCTTCATCAGATTGCGGCCGCCGGCAGCGGCTTTGCCGCCGACTGGCGCAACAAGGTGGCCTGGTAATGGAACAACGAAATGCCCTGCAGCTTCGCCCCAGCGCCGAAGCCCGCTTCGCCGACGAGCTCTCGGCGCTGAAGGCGGCCGATCAGGGCCGGCGGCCGCCGGGATGGGCACTGTCCGCGCGCGCGGTCCGCAGTTTCATCCTTGGCGACAGCAAGCTCTCCATTCGCCGCAAGTTCTATGGCGACGACGCGCTGGTCGAACGCGCTTTGGTCGCCTTGATGAGCGAGCAAGGCCTGATGCTGGTGGGTGAGCCCGGCACCGCCAAATCGATGCTATCGGAATTGCTGGCCGCAGCGATCAGCGGCTCCTCCATGCTGGTGGTGCAAGGATCGACCGGCGTCACCGAGGACCACGTCCGCTACGGCTGGAACTATGCGCTGCTGATCGCCGAGGGCCCGACCCCGCGCGCGCTTGTCCCCTCGCCGGTAATGGAAGCGATGCGGCTTGGCCGTGTCGTGCGCATCGAGGAGCTGACGCGTTGTCCGCCCGAGATTCAGGATGTCCTAATCTCCGTGCTGTCGGAAAAGGTGATGGCGATACCCGAGCTCGGCGAGAGCGCCAGTGTCTATGCTGCGCCGGGCTTCTCGGTGATCGGTACCGCCAATCTCCGCGACCGGGGTGTGCATGAAATGTCGAGCGCGCTCAAACGCCGTTTCAACTTTGAAACCGTGCTTCCGCTGACTGACCCCGCCCTGGAATTGGAGTTGATCCGCCAGGAAGTCGACAAGCGGCTCGGCCGTGCCGACATTTCGGTGAACTTCCCCGACGAGGTCACCGATCTTCTCGTCACGACCTTCCAGGATTTGCGCCGGGGCCAGACCAGGGACCAGGTGCCGCTGTCAAAACCGTCGGCCGTGATGTCGACCGCGGAGGCCGTGAACATCGCCCACGCCGCCGCGCTCGAGGCGGCGTTTCTCGGCAATGGCGACGTCGGCGGCGCTCATATCGGGCGCCAGTTGCAGGGCGTCATTGTCAAAGACAATGCGGACGACGTGAAGAAGGTTCGCGCTTATGTCGACCACATCGTCAAGGAACGCGCCCGCCGCAGCAAGGTGTGGTCGGATTTTCTCAGCGCGGTGAAGGCGATGAAAGACGAGCGCTGAGGCTCACGGCATGAGCGTACTTGATCCGGCCGCAATCGCCGGCCGCCTGTTTGACACCGAACGTAAGCTTTACTTTTTCCCGATCCGTCATCACTCGCCCGCCTGCGCGCTGCATCTGCGCGACGCGCTGCGCGCCATCCGTCCCGCCGCAGTACTGATCGAGGGGCCGGTCGATTTCGAGCCGCTGATCGACGAGTTGCTAGCACCCGGCGTCGTGCCACCGGTGGCCATGGTAGCGCTGCCGGGCAGCGAGGCGCGAGCCGGCAAAGGCCGCAGCGGCACCACCTATTATCCGATTTGCAGCCATTCGCCTGAATATGTCGCGATCCAGGAAGCCCGCCAACTCGGTGCCGCCATCCGCTTCATCGACCTGCCATCCCGCCATCCCGCCATGCTGTCGGACGGTCGCGACAAGGACCAGCCGCTGCTACCGATGCGGGAGACCATCTTCGATCGCGGCGCCTATGTGCAGACAATGTGCGCGCGAACCGGCTTCCGCGATGGCCTGGCGTTATGGGACGGGCTGTTCGAGGCACGCGCCCGCAGCACCGACTGGCGCAGCTTCTTTGCGAGCGTCGGGGCCTATTGCGCGTCGTTGCGCGCCGCGTCTCACACGGATGAGTTGCTGGCCGACGGGACGCAGGCGCGCGAAGCCATGATGCGCGGCTGCATCCATGGTGCGATCGCAACGGCATCGGGACCCATCGCCGTCGTGACCGGCGGCTTTCACACACCAGCGTTGATCGACGCGCAACCGGAAACGTCACAGCCGGACGGGACCAACAGCCGCTCCGATGCATGGCTCATCCGCTACGACTTTCGTGCGCTCGACCGGCTGAACGGCTACGGCGCCGGTCTTCCGCTGCCCGGCTTCTACGAACGCGTCTGGGAGCGCCTGATCGGCGCGAATGGCGAGGCCGAGAGCTCGCTGACCGAGGAGATCCTGACGAGCTTTCGCGCCCATCTGATCGCGAACGAACCGGCGCTGGCGTTCCCGTTCCCGACCCTGCGCGCCATGGTCGAAACGGCAAGGCGTCTTGCCGATCTGCGCGAACTGTCCGAGCCCGGGCGCACCGAGCTGTTCGACGCGGTGCAATCGTCGGCCATCAAGGAGGAGATCGAACTCGGCAGTCATCCGCTGCTGGCCGCCTTCACCACATTTCTCGGTGGCGACCGGCTGGGAGACCTGCCTCCCGGCAGCCGGCTGCCGCCGCTGATCCAGCGCGCGCGCGGCGAAGCCAGAGCGCACGGCCTGTCTCTCGAAGACGCCGTGCCCAAGACACGCGAGCTCGATATCTATCGCAAGCCACGGCATACCCAGGCCAGCCGGTTTCTGCACGCGATGCGGCTGGTGGCGCCCGCCTTCGCCCAGCGCGTTAAGGGCCCCGACAGGGTCCATGGCTTTCGCGCCGATACCTTGATGGAGACCTGGACCTACGCCTGGTCCCCCGTAGTCGAGGCATCCCTGATCGAGCGGGCAGCCGACGGTGAAACCGTGCAAGACGTCGCCGCCGCGATCCTGATCCGGCGTCTCGCCGATCTCGAAAAAGAGGGCCAGAGCAACAACACCGAGGCGGCGTTCAACCTGCTCAGCACTGCCTTCGATGCCGGGATCGGCGGCGCCGCCGATACGCTGATGGCCGCCGTCAGCGCCGCGGTCGGCGCCGATACCAATCTCTTGCGCCTGACCAATGCCCTGGTCATAGGCGAGGGCCTCGATGGCCGGGCGAAGGCCATGCACTCCGACGCGACCGTCCGGGCATTTGCATCCCTGCTCACGCCCCTGCTCGATCGGCTGGCGCGCCGCATCGCCGAGCTGCTGCCCGACCTTGCCGCCGTCGATGCCGACCATGTTGGCGAAGCAACGCAGTGCCTTGCGGCCCTGGTCGAGGCGATGGCCGATCCCGATCCGCCGTTTCCGACGCAACCGCTTCGCGATGCCCTTGCGCAGCTCCTGAGCGCGCAGCTCGATCCGCAACTGACCGGCGCCGTGATCGCGGTTGCCGCCTCGATCGGGCAGATCGATGAAACCGAAGCGGGTCGACGCCTGTCGGCCGCGCTGGCAGGCGCATTCGAACGCCCCGGCGAGGCCATCCGCACGCTGTCGGGAGTGATGGCACTTGCGCCGCAGCTGTTCGTCAATGACAGCGGCGTCATCGCGGCCGTCGACGATCTGTTCGGTGCCGTGGACGACCAGGGCTTCCTCGCGCTGCTGCCGCAACTGCGCATGGCGTTCGCCGAACTCAGTCCACATGAGACCGATCGTGTGGCCGCCGTCGTCGCAGCTGCGCACCGCGCCGGCGACGACGACATCGCCGTGCTGCAGCAGGTCCCGGATGCTCGCGTGCTGTCGGATCACCTCGCACTCAGCGAACGGCTGCGCAACCGGTGGCGCGAGGACGGTCTGGCGCAGTGGCTGGAGCAGGCGCCATGACGTCGCCAAACGACGGGACGACGCGATTATCAGCGGAGCAGACACGCCGCCTGCTGCGCTGGCGCATGGCGCTGGGGCGCTACGCCGACAACCGGCTCAGCATTTCGGGCCTCTCGGCCGAAGATCTGCGGCGCGATCAATTGCTCGAGCGCATCTATGCCGAACGCGGACGCCAGCGCGGCCTGCGCATGGGCAGCGGCCGCAAAGGCTCGCTCGATCCGAGCCAGATCACCATTCCCGACTGGCTCACCGACAGCCGCCGCCTGTTTCCGGGCTCGGTATTCGAGACCATTCAGGGCCATGCGCTGAATGATCTCGGGCTCGCCGGTCTGTTCGCCGATCCGGCCGCGCTCGAGAAGTTGCAGCCCAATCTCGACCTGATGAAGGTGCTGCTCGCATTCAAGGGAAAGGCGGACAGGAACCTGGTCGATGCGATCCGCCGGGTCGTCGATGTCGTGGTCGAAGAGTTGAAGCGGAAACTGAAGGCGGAGATGGACCGCGCTCTGTCGGGCCGGCGCGATCGGTTTCGCCGCGGCAAGCTGCGATCAGCCGCTAATCTCGATCTCCGCCGCACCATCCGCGACAATCTGCGCCATTTTGATCCCGAGCGTAACGCCGTCATCGCCGAGCGGCTGCATTTCGTGTCCCGGCAGAAGCGCCGCATGCCGTGGACGATCATCCTGTGCGTCGATCAGAGCGGGTCGATGCTGAATTCGCTTATCCACGCCACCGTGATGGCCTCGATCCTTGCAGGCCTGCCGGCCGTCGACGTGCGCTTCGTCGCCTTCGATACCTCGATCGTCGACATGTCCGACAAGCTTGCCGATCCGGTCGACCTGCTGCTCTCGGTCCAGCTCGGCGGCGGCACCGACATCGCGCGCGCAATGACCTATTGCGAGAGCCTCGTCGTCAATCCGAGCCGCACCGTCATCGCGCTGATCAGCGATTTCGAGGAAGGCGGCTCGCTCGCCGAGCTGCTGCGCTGCGTGCGCCGCCTGGCGGAAGCTCGCACCAAGCTGATTGGCTTGGCCGCGCTCGACACCGACGGCACAGCCGTCTTCAATCGCACCGCCGCCGAGAAATTAGCAGGCCTTGGCATGCATGTCGCGGCGATGACGCCCGACCGCTTCGCCGAATGGCTGGTCGGCGTCATGGACTGAGGCCTGGCACAATCATGTCCGCGCTCATCCCGCTCTATGCCGAGATCGACGATGCCACCCTGGAGGCGACGGCGTCCAAAGGCATCGTTCGCCGCGCGGGTGCCGACGCGGTCAATGTGCAGTTCGAAAAGATCGGCGCCGATGAGATCGTCGGCCGCATCGAAGACGCCACGGTGCGGCTCGACGACAAGGGCCTCGGCAAGGCACGCTGCACGTGCCCGGCCGCGACCGTCTGCCGGCACAAGATCGCCGTCGTGCTGGCGCTGCGCGCCAGGGCCGGCGAATCTCAGGCCGCCGCACCGGTGGTCGAGACGGATTGGCCGGCCCGGCTCGCGACGTTCGATCGCAAAACCCTCCAGAGCGCAGTCGGCAAGACCGGACTGCGCGAAGCCATCAGGCTGCTGGCCCTCGCCGAACTTGCGACGATCGAGCCCAGCCGGGCCTCGCTCAGGGTCGTGGTGCGATCGAATGCCGAGGAGATCGAGATCGTGATTCCCGGCCAGGGCGGTTTTGGCGCGATCGCATCCGCCCTGCCCGAGCGCCGCCGGCCGGCCGGCCACGCCGCTGCCATCCTCGCAGCGCGCCAGCATTTCGGCCACGAGGCGATCGAGCTCGACGATGCAGAAGCCGTCGCCGATCAGGGCGGATTCGTTCTGGATGGCCCGTTGCTCGCCGCCATGCGGGACGCAGTCTGCCGTGCCTACGCGCAGGGGTTTGCAGTCCCCTCTCGCGCGCTCGAAGAGCGGCTGACCTTGCTTGCGGTGTCTGGCCGCGCCGAGGCTATGCCGCGTCTTTCCGCGAGCCTGCGGCGCATTGCCGAGGGGCTCGACCAGCGGCGGTCCCGCAACGTCAACCACGACCCGGTGGAATTGCTGCGTGAGATCGCATCAGCCCATGCGCTGCTCTATGCGATGTCGCAGACCGGGGATGAGGCGCGGTTGCGCCGGCTTGCTGGCAAGGCGCGCGCCGAATACGAGCCGGTCGGCGATTTTGACCTGATCGGGCTTGGCGCGACCCTGTTCGAGACAATCACGGGTGCGGTTGGTGTGACCAGCCATTTCGTCGAACCGGCGACAGGGCAGCGCTTCACGGCCACGTTGGCCAGGGCCACGACCCACGACACACGCTTTGACCCGCGCGCGGCCTATCAGACCCAGGCGATCTGGGGCCACACACTGGCCCGGCTGTCGTCGGCGACTTTCCGCCTGTCCGGCGCGCAGGCGTCTTCCACCGGCCGGCTCTCGCTGTCGCAGACAAGCCGCGCCGAGACGGTCCAGCCATTTCGACCAAACCGCGACGCGATTGCGGCTTGGGCTCAGGATCACACGAGTCCGCTTGCCGGTCTCGCTTACGTGTCCTGGCCGATGCTTGCCGACCATCTCGCCCGGCAGTTCGCACCTTCGCTCGATGCGCCGCCGCTGTCGGCACAGCCCGTCGTGCTGCTGCCGAGCCGAGTAGCGCCGGTGGCCTTTGACGATCTGACGCAGCGGCTGCGCTGGCCGCTGATGGACGCAGGCGGCGCCTGGATCTCGCTCACGCTCGATCATGACGACGAGGGACGCGGCCTTGGCGCCAGCCGCATCGTGGCTCTCGAGGCTGCGATCGGCGATGGCGGCACCAAGCGGCCATTTGCTATCGTCGCGCTGGCCCGGCCCGAGGCTGGAAAGATGACGCTGGAGCCGATGGCGCTCTGGGGAGACCAGCAGACCTCGCTCGATTTCCCTGAGCGCGCTCCTGTGACGACCGACGTGGTCTCGCGCATCATGGCGGGCCTGCGCAGGAAAGTGGTCCAGTTCGCTCCACCGCCGCCCGCAGACGTCACGGTGCGCCAGACGACTCAGTTGCTGCAAACCGGCGTCGATGCGTTGATCAGCTTCGCGGAAGCCGGTCTCCATGCCTCGGCCCAACAGAAGCTGCTGGCTCCGCTGGCACAGACCTATCAGCTTGCTTCGCTAAATCCCCTGGCCCAGCTCTTTTTGCGCACCCTCGCCAGCCGCGAAGGCGACGTCCCCCCCGCGGCCCTGGCCTCGGCCCAGGGATTGTTCACGCTGCAAAACCTCACCGGCCGCCTTCAGGTCTGGACCTGATCAGCGCGACAAGCAGGGCCGCGACAAAGCCGCGGTCATGCTCAAAAAAAGCGTAGGATTTCAGTGCCACATTTGGGTGGTGCGCTCGGAGGGACTCGAACCCCCACGGTGTTACCCACTGCCACCTCAAGGCAGCGCGTCTACCAGTTCCGCCACGAGCGCAAGAAGATACCGGCCTGAGGTCGTTGGCTGGCCGGATCAGCGGCCGCCGATCTAACAAATCCATCAGGGGGATACAAGCCTGCAAAGACCCTGAATTCCACAAGCTTGGCGTGAAACTCACGTCTTGGCCCGAATTGGCCCTATCGGGTCCCCCTACCGCGTGCCCGGGCCGCTACCGCGTGCCGGGCGTCCGCGGCAGCATTTGTTTGACCTCGACCGCGATCCGGTTGCGGTCGACCAGCACGACGCCGGAGGCGACCGGCAGATTGTTGGCGAGAACCTTGACCTCGTCGGCCTCGGTTGCATCCAGCTCGATGATGGCGCCGCGGGAAAGACGTAATACTTGATGGATCGGCATGGTGGTCGTCCCGAGGACGACCATGAGATCCACGGTGACTTTATCGAGTGTGGGCACTGTCAGGACCACCGCAACTGGAGACTCAACGCCAAGAACTTGGCATTTGCGCCTGCAATCATCACCACGTTATGGTTAGCCAATGGTTAATTCGCCGCAAAACCCCCGCCAAAACCTCGATTTGACGTCGTTTTCCGCCACCAGCGGCGCGGCCGTCGAGTGGCGAATCTCGGATGCGCCCGTGCCCTATCCCGACGCCGTGGCAGCTATGGAGGCCCGGGTCGCCGCGATCGCGGCGGGCGAAGCGTCCGAGCTGGTCTGGCTGCTCGAGCACCCCCCGCTCTATACCTCCGGGACCTCGGGCAAGGAGACCGACCTGCTTGACCCCCGCTTTCCGATCTTCGCGACCGGGCGCGGCGGCCAGCTCACCTATCACGGGCCCGGCCAGCGGGTGGCCTACATCATGCTCGATCTCAAGCGCCGCCGGCCTGACGTGCGGGCCTATGTCGCCAGCCTGGAGGAACTGATCCTGAAGACGCTCGCCGCTTTCAACGTCCGCGGCGAGCGGCGCGAGGACCGGGTCGGTGTCTGGGTGAAGCGCCCGGACAAGGGGCTAGACCACGAGGACAAGATCGCCGCGATCGGCGTGCGGCTGAAGCGCTGGGTCTCGTTTCATGGCATCGCCATCAATGTCGAGCCGGAGCTGGAGCACTTTGCCGGCATCGTTCCCTGCGGCGTCGCCGATCCCCGCTACGGCGTCACCTCGCTGGTCGATCTCGGCCAGCTCGTGACCTTGGAAGATGTTGACGTCGCGCTCCGGCAAGCCTTTGAAGAGCTGTTCGGGCCGACTCGCGCGCTGCTGCCGGAAGCGGTCTAACGCATTTCTGTTGGAGACACGCCGATCGCGTTCGCGATGAGCGCGGAATCGGTTACGCTCGTGTCAGGCGGCGCCCACGCCTCCCCCCTCCGCCGGGAAAGCAGACTTCATGTCGGGCGTTGCGACCATCGGACCAACTGTTCGAGCGCTGAGCATAAGGAGGGATTGCGTTTCAGCTCGCACCAGGAGGTTCTGACGATGAAACTGTCTGCACCGATCTATCATCTGAAGCGCAAAGCCAAGCGCCTGTCCCGCGAGGAAGGCATTCCGCTCCACGACGCGCTGGACCGCATCGCCACGACGGAAGGGTTTTCCGCCTGGAGCATGCTGGCCGCGAAAGCTGCGGCGGCGGCACCGGCAAACAAGCTGTTTCCGCAACTCAAGCCGGGCGATCTGGTGCTGGTCGGGGCACGACCCGGCCAGGGCAAGACGCTGATGAGCCTCGAACTCGCCGTCGAGGCGATGAAATCAGGCCATCGTGCCGCGTTCTTCTCGCTCGAATACACGGAGAAGGACGTGCTCGATCGCTTGCGCGCGATCGGCGCGGAGCCCGCGCAGTTCGACAAACTATTCGAGGTCGATTGCTCCGACGCCATCAGCGCCGACTACGTCGTCAAGCAGATGGCCATGGCTCCGCTGGGCACGGTCGTGGTGATCGACTATCTGCAACTGCTGGACCAGCGCCGGGAAAACCCCGACCTGACTGTTCAGGTGCGTTCGCTAAAATCCTTCGCGCGCGACAAGGGGCTGATCGTCGTGTTCATCGCGCAGATCGACCGGTCCTACGATTCCGCGGTCAAGCCCTGCCCTGATCTCAACGATGTCAGGCTGCCGAACCCGCTGGACCTGAAGCTGTTCGACAAGACCTGCTTCATCAACAACGCGGAGGTGCAGTTCCGCGCCGCAAGCTGATGATCGGGCCGCGGGTGAGATCGCTCACCCGCGGCTTGCGACCTCACGCCGCCTTCAGCGACATTTCGAGCTTGCCGGCGATGTAGCGGCGCTCCTGGGTCAGGCCGCCGAAGCCGTAAGCATCACCCTTGACCTCGTCGACATGCAAATAGGTCTCGGGATGCAGCGGGCCGAGAATCTCAGCCATGCGTGTGAACATCGCGGCGAGATAGGCCGCCTTCTCGTCCTTGGTGTTGGTGCCTTCCGTGATGTGGATGTCGATCCAGTAGCTGGCGAGCTTCTCGTCGGCGAGCGACTTGCCGCCGGCGAACCAGTCGCCCGCATCGACGGACTTGGCGATGATGGCGGTGACCTTGGGATCCTTGTGCAGGATTGTTGCGGTGAGCTCGGACACGGCGCGCGCGATGTCGGCCTTGAGCGACGGCGACTGGCGGGACGAGGTGTAGGACACGGTGATCAGGGGCATGGTCGTTCTCCTCAAGATGCTGCGCGGTTTGCGCGGCGTTGGTGAGAAACTAGACCTTCCACCGTCATTTTGGTATCTTATCTAAGATGATACAAGTGATAACGGATTATAATGACAGCCACGCTCGACATCGCCACCGTCCAAGCCTTTCTCCTGGTCGCGGACCTCCAGAGCTTTACCCGCGCCGCCGAAGCGCTCGGCACGACACAGGCCGCCGTCAGCCTCAAGCTGCAACGGCTGGAAACGCTGCTGGGCAAACGCCTCGTCGAGCGCTCGCCGCGCGCAGTCCGCCTCACCACCGAGGGCGCGAGCTTCCTCGATCGCGCCCGCGCGCTAATGGCGGCGCATGACCGCGCGCTGTCGGGCGAGGCTCGGCCTGAGCAATCGCTCTCGCTCGGCATCTCCGATCACGCCGCGGGCCCCGAACTGGTGCCGCTGCTCGAACGGCTGCATGCGATGTCAGCGAATCTCACCCTCGCCGTCACCATCGGCTTCTCGCGCGAGATGCAGGATGCCTATGACGCGGGCGAGCTCGACGCCGTGATCGTCCGCCAGGAAGGCAGCCGCCGCGGTGGCGAGAAACTGACGGAGGACGAGTTCGGCTGGTTCGCGTCGCGACGCTTCACCCTGCCGAAGGGCGAAGCTCTGCCGCTGGCGACCCTCGCCCCGCCCTGCGGCGTCCGCGCCATCGCCGTGCGCGCGCTCGACAAGGCCGGCATCGCCTGGCGCGAGCGCTTTGTCGGCGGTGGCGTGACGGCGGTGGTCGCGGCCGCTCTTGCGGGACTTGCGATCGCGCCGCTGGCACGGAGGATCGCGCCTCCCGGCCTGGTCGACATCGGGCCCGCGCACAAGCTGCCAAAGCTCGGCAGCTCGAAGGTGATGCTGCATTCGAAGGTCAGCGATCCCGCCAAGCTCGCGGCGCTGCGTGCGGTGGCGGCAACGTTCCGCAGTGGGGCCGCCGCCTGAGAGTCCTCACAAGATCGCCTCGAACGCGCTGCGCAGCGTCTCGTGCCGAAACACAAAACCACGGCTCAGCGCCTTGTTCGGCAGCACACGCTGACCGCCGAGCAGAAGCTCGTCGGCAAAGCCGCCGCCGATCCGGCGGAGCAGACCGCCGGGGATACGGAACACTGCGGGCCGATGCAGCCGACGACCGAGCTCCTCGGTGAACTTGGCGTTGGTGACGGGGATCGGCGCGGTGGCGTTGACGGGCCCGGTCAAATCGGGCGTTGCCACCACGTAAGCGATCAGCCGGATCAGGTCGTCGCGCTCGATCCAGGACATCCATTGCCGCCCGGTGCCGATGGGACCACCGAGCCCGAACTCGAACGGCGTCAGCAGGCGCGTGATGAAGCCGCCTTCCGTGCCGAGCACGAGGCCGATCCGCAAGTTAACGACGCGCACGCCAAGCTCCTCCGCCGGCCGCGCCGCCTTCTCCCAGGCCGCGCACAGCTCGTGGCTGAAGCAGGCATGGGACTTCGCCGACTCCGTCAGCACCTGGTCGGCCCACAGGCCATACCAGCCGATCGCGGAGCCGCTGACGAGCACCTCGGGCTTGCGTTCGAGCCGCGCGATCAACTTCACCACATCGCCGGTCATGTCGAGGCGAGAACCGATGATCCTGGCGCGCTTGGCCTCAGTCCACAGGCCGTTGCCGATCGGCTCGCCGGCGAGGTTGACGATGGCGTCGATATGCATGTCGGAGCCGAGCTGATCGAGGCTGGTGATCAGCGTCACCGGCGGCGGCAGCATCTCGGCCTTTGCGGGATTGCGAATCAACGCGATGACGTTGTGCCCTGCGCCAGCAAGGCTTGCCGCCAGGCGGCTGCCGATGAAGCCGGTGGCGCCTGTGATCAGCACGGTCTTGCGGCCGGGCAGTTTTTCGACGAGCCCTGCTGCAGGCACACTCTTCATGCGGCCGAGCCGGCGCATCGCGGCAAAATCCCTGACGCCGCAGAGTGCCGCTCCAACCGCGCAGGCGGTCGCGGCGATGCTGAGCAGGCCCTGATAGACCACGCTCACGCCGAACGGCCGCATCGCCCAGTCGATCAGCACCGGCAACAGCAGCACCAGGATGGCACCGTAGTTGATCGCGAGCAGCGTGTGATTGATCCGCTCGCTCGGCGGCAGTTTCCGGCTCAGATCCTCCTCGACGAAATCCATCAGCGTGATGACGACCTCGGCGACCAGCACTGCGACGACCAGCATCGCCAGCAGGCCGTAGACCTCCAACCAGCCGAGCAACAGGAACAGCAGCGCATAGAGCATGTTGCGAATGCCGTGCAGCTTGAGCTCGAACCGCTGCGACGGCCGCCAGGCCAGGCGCTCGGTGAATTCGTGATGATAGAAGGTGTCGAACACGCCCATCACGATCTGGATGGCGATGAGCGTCCACAACAGCGGCGTCATGATACGGCCTCCCTGAACAATGCAGACTGGTGGATCAGCGTGCCGTAACGCGGATGAACGACATCGAGGGTGAAGCGGAACGTGCCCTCGCCGAGATCTGTGTGCGTCACGGTGAGATCGCCCGGCGTGAGCCATTGCGGCAGCGGGATCCAGAAGCTTCCCAGTTGCAGACCGTATCCGGCACTGCGAAACGTCAGCGTCTCGCCTTCGACCGCGATGCGGAGCGCCATGGAGACGCCGAAGCCGACATATTCCTCCAGACCGGTCGGACCGGCGAAACGCTTGGCCGAATGGATTACCTGCGGAAAGCCGCGCTTGCGCGCGCAGATCCGGGTCCAGGTCTGGCCGCCGGTCGCACCATCCTCGGTGACCGTGACGATCATCGGCACGCCGGTGTCGCGTCCCGTCGGCAGCGGCCCGCCGATCAGCCGTGCGGCTTGCGCGAACCACCAGCCGATGTCGCTAAACGAGACCTCGTCGACCACGCCGACATAGACGACACTGTCGCCATCGGCGACACGCTTGGAGAAGCGCCGCCAGGTCGCGAGCGGCAGGCGGCCCCAATCCTCGTCCGACAGCAGAGAACGGAAGCGGCGGTCGTCGAGGAGTTTGATGTGAGCGGAGGTTGGTGCGCTGGAGCCTGATAATCTCGCCGACGTCATCGCAACCTCCTCAACACTATTTGGCCTTGCCCAGCGGCAGCAGGTTGACGATCTTCTCGCCAAGCCGCATCAAGGCGACCAGCCGCGGCCGCGGCACTTTCAGCATCTGCATGAACCAGTGATCGGCGAGCTCGGTGAAGGCGAGCATCTCCTTCAGCCGCTTGCTCGCGACCGGATTGATGGTCGGATCGTCGGCGGCATCGGTGACGCAGGCCCTGAGCGCCGTGATCGCCGGATCGAGCTCCCGCTCCTTGCGCCGCGCCGCGATCCGGGCCGCAACCTCCCAGATGTCGGTCTCCGCTTCGTAATGATCGCGCCGGTCGCCGAGGATCGGCACCCGCCGGATCAGGTTCCAGGCGAGCAGTTCCTTCAACGAGTTGGAGACGTTGGAGCGGGCCATGCCGAGCGTGTCGGCGATGTCCTCCGCTGTCATCGGCGCCTCCGCGAGATAGAGCAGCCCGTGGATCTGGCTGACCGAGCGGTTGACGCCCCACTGATCCCCCATGTCGCCCCAATGCAGGATGAAGCGCTCGACGGCGGCGGGGAGTTTCTTCTTTCCGGTTGTTTCTGTCATGACAGAAATATCTGACGCCTTCGATTGCGTGTCAAGTGCCGTCGGGCGCCTTGCGTCCTGCATACCGTTCGCAATATTTGCCTAAAAACGTCCCAGAGAATCGGAACCAAACGCCGTGACGAGCGTTTGCCCCGGTCGAGGCGGGGTCCGGAATGATCAGAAACTTCAGTCAACAGAGAGACTTGTTCGAGAGCGAACGCAGTTTCCGGCTGTTGGTTGAAGGAGTCGCCGACTACGCGCTCTACATGCTCGATCCCAATGGGATCATTACCAGCTGGAATATCGGCGGCGAGCGGATCAAGGGCTACACGCCCGCGGAGATCCTCGGCCAGCATTTCTCGCGCTTCTACACCGAGACCGATCGCGCCAACGGCAAGCCTGCCCGGGCGCTCGGCATCGCACGGAACCAGGGTCGCTACGAGGAGGAAGGCTGGCGCGTCCGCAAGGACGGCACCTTCTTCTGGGCAAGCGTCGTGATCGACCCCATCTATGAAGGCGGCACCCTCGTCGGCTACGCCAAGATCACCCGCGACATCACCGAGCGCCGCAATACGCAATTGAAGCTCGAGGCGATGCAGACGCAGCTTGCCGAGTCGCAGAAGTTCGACGCGCTCGGCCAGCTCACCGGCGGTGTCGCGCACGACTTCAACAATTTGCTGATGATCATCAGCGGCAGCCTTCATATCCTCAAGAAAGGCGACGTCGACGATCCCAAGTTTCAGCGCGCGATCTTGGCGATCGAGACGGCCAGCAAGCGCGGCGCCGCGCTGACGGGACAGCTCTTGAGCTTCGCGCGGCGCCAGAGCGTCAATCCGCAGCCGATCCATTTCGCCGACCGCATCGCGGCGATCCGCGAAGTGCTTCACGCCGGCGTCGGCAGCGCTGTTCGCCTCGCCTTCGACATCGAGCACGACGTCTGGCCGATCAAGGCCGACGTCTCCGAGCTCGAGACGGGGCTGCTCAATCTCGTCATCAATGCACGCGATGCCATGCCTGATGGCGGCACAGTGACGATCGGCGCGCGCAACACCGTGCTCGACGACCCGCTCCACAGCGGCGAATTCGTTGCCATCACCGTTGCCGACACCGGGCTCGGCATCCCCTCCGACGTCGTCGACAAGATATTCGAGCCGTTTTTCACGACGAAGCCGGTCGGCAAAGGCACTGGTCTCGGCCTGTCACAGGTGCACGGCTTTGCGCACCAGGCCGGAGGCACGGTCAAGGTCGCGAGCGAGCTCGGCAAGGGCACGACCTTCACCATCCTGCTGCCGCGCGAAACCGCGAGCATGCCGAGCGAAGCGCCCGAGCCGACGCCCGCGCGGGGCAGCGGCACGGTGCTGCTGGTCGAGGACAATCCTGATGTCGCGATCGTCAGCACCGGTCTGCTGGAACAGCTCGGCTACCACGTGCGCCGGGTCGCAGATGCCGAAGCCGCGCTGCGCGAGCTCGAGCACAACGGCGTCGACTTCGTCTTCTCCGACATCGTCATGCCCGGCAAGATGGATGGCCTCGGCCTTGCTCACCTCCTGCGGCAGACCCACCCCGACCTGCCGATCCTGCTCGCCACCGGCTACAGCGAAGTCGCCGCCGGCGTCCGCGGCGACTTCCCGATCCTGCGCAAGCCGTATGAAATCCACGAACTGAGCGAAGCGATCTCCAAGCTGCCGCGGTGAACAACCCTCAGGGAGCTGATTACCCGAGGGCTATCTAACGAAGCTTAGATAGGACGCCAGCGCTTCGACTTCGGCCGGGCCCAACGAGCGGGCGACGATCGGCATCGGCGTTCCCACTCCCGAGTGATAGCCTTGGCCCCACTGCTCCAGCCGGGTCTTCAGGTAAACATAAGCCAGTCCCCCGAGGCGAGGAATGTCCCGCACACCTTCGGCGTTCGGACCATGGCATGCATAGCAGGACGCGACGTTCGCTTCTGGAATGCCTTCGAGGTAAATCGCTCTGCCCCGTGCGGCAAGGCCCCTGTCGCCGTCACCGGCGGGCTTTGGCGGAATGGACGCGAAATAGGCCGCAAGGTCGCGCGCGTCCTGGGGCGCAAGCGCGGCGACGGCACCCCACATGTACTGCTTTGAAAACGGATTATCGCGCGTGTGGTCGCGGAAGCTCCTGATCTGACTCTCGATATATTGCGAACGCTGACCAGCCAGCCGCGGCGCAACCGTGTATCCCTGTCCCCCAGTGCCATGGCACCACGTGCAATTGCGGACCCGGGCGTCGCCTCCGTCCCATGCGAGCGCCGGTGCGATCGAGCCCACGATGGCCAGAACCACGATTTTCCAACCGATGCCCTTCATGAGCCCACGCTATCGCGCCTCAGGTTTGCGGACGCCGCAGATTTGAAACGGCGTTACCGTCATTGCAGATAACCGACATAGGCTGCGACCGCTTCGACCTGGGAGCGCGACAGGTTGTGCGCCGTCGGCGCCATGATCGCCGAGGTATCGACCGCCGAACCTAGGCCTCGCACTTTCGCCCATCCCGTGAGCTGGCCGACCGTATAGTCGTAAAGCTGGCCCGCAAGGCGCGGGATTTCGTTCTGGCCCTTGCCATCGGTGCCGTGACAGGCCGAGCACGCCGGCACGTTGGCCTCCGGAATCCCTTCCTCGTAAATACGCTTGCCGACCGCCAGAGAGCCGCGCGGCGCCGCTCCGAACGGCTTCGGATCGAGACTCTTGAAATGGGCGGCCAGGGCAGACACCATGGACGGGCTCAGCACGTGAGCGACGTTGGCCATGATCGGATTGGTGCGCCTGCGTTCGATGAACGCCCGCAACTGGTTCTCCAAATATTGCGGCTGCTGCCCGGCCAGCCGCGGCATCGGAAAATATCCGCGATAGCCCTGACCCGATAGCCCATGGCATGTCTTGCAATATTCGAGCTTGGCCTCGAGGCTTCCGCCGGAAGCGGCGCCCCTTTCCTCGGCATGACACGCGACGGAGAAGGCCAGCGCGAGCATCGATGCCCGCAAGGCCCTGCTCAGGCCGGCCGTGCTCCGCAGCATGATGCGCCTTCGTACCGAGGAGCGGGACATTACCAACCAGCTCCCCACATGTGGAAGTTCAGTCCGACCTTCACGACCTGAACGGTCTGGCTGACGCTGACCAAGCCCTGAGTCCCCGTGAGCGGATCAAACATATTCAGGTTGCCGCGACCGAACCCGTAGTAGTCATATTCGAAGTTAGCCGACCAGTGACGCGTGAAGGCCCAGTCGACGCCGGCGCCGACTGTCCAGCCGATCCGGTTGTCGAGGCCGCGGAAATCAAACGGCACGCCACCGATTGAGCCACTGACCTCGTATTTGTCGCCGGCCATCGCGACGCCGCCCTTTCCGTAAAGCAGGACGTTGTCGAAGGCGTAACCGACGCGGGCAGTCACGCTGGTCAGAAAATCCGTGTTCGCCTGTACCAATGCCGTGTCGGGAACGCTGACCGGGAGTCCAACGGTCCTGTTGGCCTTCATGGTCGAGCCTGACGCGCTGCCCTCGATTCCAATCACGAAAGCGGAGGAAGCGAACTGATAGTCGCAGCCAATCTGACCACCAATAACAGCGCCGGTCGGCCCCGGGTTGACGGTCGTTACCCCGACCGTCCCACCCGGACCAGCGTTGTCCTGCACCAGCTGCACCGGGTCGGTGATGTTCTTGGTGGCGAAGCCGCCACCAAGATGCATACCTCCGTAGCAGCCGGTCCAGTTGAAGCGCTCCGCGAAAGGAGCAGGCGGGACTGCCAGATCGGCAGCATGCGCCGATCCAATCACGCTCAGTGCGAGCGCTGCGGCATATGCGGCAATCGATTTTCTCATGCGACGATCTCCTGAGCAGTCCGGCCTACATGGCGAACCAGGCGTGGAGGAACAGGCTGTTGTTGTCGTGGGCGGCGACCGAGGTGCCATTGAACTTGTTGTAGTAAGTGTATTGCAGGCCGATGCGGGCGTTGAACCACGGCCAGCCGATCATCTTGCTCGCCCCGAAGGGGATGTAGGCGATCTCGGCCTGCCAACCGTCGCTGTTGGGGGTCATGGCCAGTCCGCTGAGCGGGTCGGTGCCGTAAAGATTCGCGTCGGAAGTGCCCGAGATTTTGAAGTATTGGCCGGTGAGAACGACGCGGTTGTCGGCACCCATCGCCAGCGAGGCTTGCAGCTTCATGCTGTTGACGAGATTGGTCGGATTGGCGGCGGCAAAGCTCGCAAAGCTCGAATCGAGCCGCTGATATTCGCGAATGTAGCTGCCACGCAGCGTCAGCCAGAAATCATCGCCCTGATATTGGTACTGCGTGTCGAAGCCGATGTCGGTGAACTTGTCCGACAAGGGATCGACCGCTGTCGTCCACGTCCCGAACGCCGTGTTGAGCCATGGATGGAGCTCGGAATACATGCCGAAGGTTCCGATCATCCACGTATTTCGGCCCCAGTGCGGCTCAAACGCCACGCGCCAATATGGCGCGATGCCGCCAAGCTGTCCGACGCCGAACGGATCCGTCCCGAGCGCGTTCTGCTGGCTGAAGGAGAGCATCTTGTAGCCGGTCACTTCGAGATACAGCAGATCGTTGATCATCGCGTAGGCGCCAACGCCGCCGACATGCGCGGCAAGCGCGCCCTCGACAACGGTTTTGGTGGCGGGCGTCGCCGCCAGGGTCGATACCGCGTACGGGAATCCCCAGGCCGGCGTCGTATTCCACAGATCCTGCACGGTCGGATTGTTGTTGGCGGTGATGCCGTAGACGATGTCGAGAGGTCCGACCATCGCGGTACTCGCAAAGCGAACGTCGGTGTTGTCCCACGTCCAGGTGTGCCCGAAGGGATCGCCAAATCCTCCGGCCGGCACAGCGTTGTAGGTGACCTGCGCGAAGGCGCCGATGTTGCTCGTGATCGCTCCGCCCCAGAAGATGCTGAACGGCGACATCACGGTGTTGTTGTTCGGGGCATAGGGATCTGTCGGCGGTGGCAGGTCCGCCTGCGTGTGGGTGAAGCCGACGACCGCCATCATCGAGATCGGCGGGACCCATTCCTTGCTATCGGCGTCGGCTTGAGATTGCGGGGCTACCGCCTTCGCGTAGCCGCGCAGCGAGTCGTACTCGGCGCGCACGCTCAGCGCATCGTTGGACGAGAACGGCGTCGTGCGGAATTGGCCGCCCCCGGCCGTATATCCGAGCAACTTGAAGCGCCGCCCGTAAGGCGTGAGCGCGGGGAAGTCGGTATGACAAGTGCCGCACGGTTGCCCGGTCTGGCGCGCGAAACTCGGCAGGGCCTGCGCAGGCGGAGCAAAACCGGTCGTCAGGCACAACGCTGAATACGCGAGCGCAGCAGCGGCCAACAGCCTTCGGATTGCACGAGACCTGAAACGACGATCCCACTTGGCTCGCATCGCGTCATCCATCCACTCGCAGCATGCCGCCGGCGCGGTCATGAACATCGAGACACTGTCGAGCTAAAACCGAGCCGCCTCGAAGCGACTGTTCAAAACAGAACAGCAAATTTGATTTCGATAATGTGCGGCGTTTTAGCAACATGGATTGGGCGTAAACAAAGCAACGCTACGCACCACGCTTGTCGTGAACAATTTGCAGGACAACTCCTATCATCGGGGGACGATTATGAAGCTCCGTGAACTGAGGCCGATGCTGCTGGCAACATTCCTGATTGCCGGCGTTTCAGCGCCGAGCCTTGCGGAGGAGAAGGATGCCTCCGTTCCTGCGCAGGAGCTCAAGGCCAAGACTGACTACTGCAAGACCTGTCACGGCCTATCGGGACAAGGTTTCCGGGGATCTCTTCCGATGCCGCGCCTGGCGGGGCAACAACCGGAATACGTAAAAAATCAATTGCAGGCCTTCATCGAGCGCAGGCGAACCAACCCGGTGATGTTCAACGTGTCGCATGTTCTGACGCCGACAATGCTCACGGCCCTTTCGACCTATTTCAAGGACCTCAACCCGAAGCCATTGGGGGGCGCGCCGAGGGACCAGCTGGCTGTCGGAAAGAAAATCTATGAAGAGGGCGTTCCTGCCGCCGAGGTCCCGCCATGCGCATCCTGCCACGGACCGGACGCCAAGGGCGCCGATGCGTTTCCGCGTCTGGCGGGTCAGCTGCACGACTACATGATCAGAAAGCTGACGAACTGGGACAAGGAGCGCGGCCAGGACAAGGCCAACCCCGACAATTCCGCGATCATGCAACCGATCGCCCACAATCTCACGGAAGTGCAGATCAAAGCCGTCGCAGCCTATCTCAGCTACCTGGAATAGGCTGGCCCCCGATTGATCACGCGACTGGCTAGAGTCCCAACATCGAGACGAGGAGTGCGGTGTAGACCTGAATCTTTCGACCGTGGCTGTCGTAGCTGATGTATCCCTGCTCGCGAAACCTGTTCATGAAGGTGCTGATTCTGGATCGGGTCGTGCCAACCATCTCCGCAAGCGCTTCCTGGCTGAGGTTGATCTCATTCGGTCTTCCACCGTCTTGTCCCTGCTCGGCAAGGACCAGCAAAAGCCGCGCAAGCCGCTTTTCGCTCAGGTTCAGCAACTGGTCGCCCAAGTCCTCCTCGAGCCGCGTATTGCGCGACAGAAGATGCGCCATGAAGAATTTTGAGAATTCCGGCTCGGCACTCAGCGTCGACAGCATCACTTCGGTCGTTACGGAGGTGATCAGGCAATCTTCCAGCGCCACGACGGTTGCGGTCCGCGTGTTCGCGCTGCGCAAGCTGGTTTCACCGAAGAACTGTCCCTGCCCGATGATCCCAACGATGGCTTCCTTGCCGCGGTTGGAAAACGTCGCGACCTTGACCCGCCCCTTGCGGATGTAGCCTACGGTGTCGGCGGGCTCACCCTGGGTACAAATCTGCCAGCCGGCTTCAAACCGCTCCAACGTCACGCCGGCGGCGGGCCTGGTCAGGAATGCCTTGGGGTCGAACGGCGCTTTCACCGTTCTATCGAGCGGTGCTGCATCAGACATGGCATGCACTTACCGATCTTGGGATCTTGAACACGGCCATTGATGCACTGCTCGCAACTGCGAGTGTTGCGACAGATCAAGGCCTTCACCTGCAATTGCGAGGCATTCTTGATTTTGGGGTGCGTTCTAGACCGTCGGCAGAACCGAGAACGCTTCCCCTGCCCTGCGCAGGTTCAGCTCATCCACGCTCGCCGTCTCGCTCGTCACGCTGTTCACGCGCGACGATGGCGGGCCGTGGCGGCACAACGCCACCATGTCGGCGACATGCTTCGGCGCACCCGCGAACAGCGCTTCGACGCTGCCGTCGCGGCGGTTGCGCACCCAGCCTTCGAGACCGCTCGCTGTCGCCTGGTATTCGACCCAGGCGCGATAGCCGACGCCCTGGACGCGTCCGCGGATCATGACCTGGAGGATCGCGCGGCTCATGTCTTCAGTCCAAGAAGGTCAGCGCTGCGCGCTTTCACCTCGGCCTCGCGCGTGACCCGACGGGTCAGCTCAGCCGAGGGCAATCCCTTCAGCGCCTTCGGCGGTATGCCATCGCGCAACGCCTTCTGGACGTCGTAGACGGCCTGCGTGGCCGCTGCGATCGGCGCGTGGCCCTGGAGCGCGATGCGGACGCGCTGGCCCGCGAGATAGTCGATCGCGTTCAGTTCGTCAGGCGCGCCACCGAGCACGATCGGCAGATGCGTGGCACCGACGATCGCCTCGAGCTCGGCCCGCGACTTGATTCCCGTGAAGAACAGCGCATCGACACCAGTTGCTTCATAGGCTTTGGCGCGGCGGATCGCATCCTCGATCGAGGTGATCGAGGCGGCACCGGTGCGGCCCATGATGACCAGCGAGGCATCGCCGCGCGCATCGAGTGCCGCCTTCATCTTGCCGACGCCCTCCTCCAGCGAGATCAGCTGCGCCTTCGGCTCGCCGAAGGCAGCCGGCAGCAGCGTGTCCTCGATGGTGAGGCCGGCCGCACCCGCCGTTTCCAGCTCCTGCACCGTGCGGCGGACATTGAGCGCATTGCCATAGCCGTGATCGGCATCGACCAGCACCGGCAGGCTTGCGGCGCGCGACATCCGCCGCATCTGCTCGGCAAGCTCGGTGAGCGTGATCAGGGTGACGTCGGGGTCGCCAAGCACAGCGAGCGAAGCGACCGAGCCGCCGAACATACCGAGCGGAAAGCCGAGGTCCTCGGCGATGCGGATCGAGATCGCGTCATAGACCGAGCCAGGATGGACGCAAGCCGAGCCCGACAGGATGGAGCGCAGTTTTTCGCGGCGGGAACGAAAGGCCATGGCGATGTCTCGGTCGAGTTGGTGAGTGCTGGCAGACTGGCCCGCACCCACTTACACTTTTACGCAAACTCCAAAATCAGCGCGTCCACCGCGAGCGTCGCGCCTGCGCTGGCGTGGATCTTCTTCACGGTGCCGTCCTGCTCGGCGCGGAGCACGTTCTGCATCTTCATGGCTTCGACCACCGCCAGCGTCTCGCCGGCCTTGACCTCCTGCCCTTCGGTCACCGCGATCGAGACGATCAGGCCCGGCATCGGACACAGCAGCTTCTTGCCGGTGTCGGAGGCCGTGGTCACCGGCATCAGCCGCGCGGAAGCAGCTTCGGCCTCGGTCCAGACATAGACCGGCACCTCGACGCCCTGATGCGCCAGGCGAATGCCGTTGGCGATCGGGCGCGCCTGCACCGCGACGATGTGGCCGTCGATGGTGCCCTGCCAGACCGGATCGCCAGGCTTCCATGCGGACTGCAACAGATGTGCGTTGCCGGGCTTACCCTCGGCGCTGACGAAGCGGATCGCGATCGCATCACCCTCACGGGCAACCTCGAGCAGGATTTCCTGGCGATCGAGCCAGACCGCGCGGCGGCGCTCGCGCTGCACGACGCGGCCGCCCATCTGGCCGGAGATCTGCCGCTTGCGCTCGCCGAGCACGTGATCGATGGCGGCGCCGACCGCGGCGATGCGCCGGGCGACCTCACCTTCGGGCACGCGCACGGAAAAGCCCTTGGGGAATTCTTCCGCGATGAAGCCGGTCGACAGATTGCCCTCGCGCCAGCGCGGATGATGCATCAGCGCCGACAGGAACGGGATGTTGTGCCTGATGCCGTCGACATAGAACGAGTCAAGCGCGGTCGCCTGCGCCTCGATCGCCGCGGCGCGCGACGGCGCATGCGTCACGAGCTTGGCGATCATCGGATCGTAATGGATCGAGATCTCGCCGCCCTCCTGCACGCCGGTGTCGTTGCGCACGGTGATGCCGTCCTGGCTCACTTCCGCGGGCGGGCGATATTTCACCAGCCGCCCGATCGAGGGCAGGAAGTTGCGGAACGGATCTTCGGCATAGAGACGCGATTCCACCGCCCAGCCGGTCAGCGTGACGTCCTTCTGTGTCAGCGCGAGCTTCTCGCCTGCGGCCACGCGGATCATCTGCTCGACGAGGTCGACGCCGGTGATGAGTTCCGTGACGGGATGCTCGACCTGGAGGCGCGTGTTCATCTCCAGGAAGTAGAAGCTCTTGTCCTGGCCTGCGACGAATTCGACGGTGCCGGCGGAATCGTAGTTCACGGCCTTGGCCAGCGCGACCGCCTGCTCGCCCATCTTGCGGCGGGTGGCCTCATCCAGCAGCGGCGACGGCGCTTCCTCGATGACCTTCTGGTTGCGGCGCTGGATCGAGCATTCGCGCTCGCCGAGATAGATGACGTTGCCGTGCTTGTCGCCCAGCACCTGGATCTCGATGTGGCGGGGATCGACGATGAACTTTTCGATGAAGACGCGATCATCGCCAAACGACGCCTTGGCCTCCGCTTTGGCAAGCCCAAATCCCTCCGCGACTTCCTCGGTCGAATAGGCGATGCGCATGCCTTTGCCGCCGCCACCGGCGGAGGCCTTGATCATCACGGGATAGCCGATCGCGTCCGCGATCTTGACCGCGTGCTTGCCGTCCTCGATCACACCGAGGAAGCCCGGCACGGTCGAGACGTCAGCCTTGGCGGCCGCCTTCTTGGATTCGATCTTGTCGCCCATCGCCGCGATCGCGCCCGGGTTCGGGCCGATGAAGACGATGCCGGCGGCTTCCAGCGCGCGCGGAAACGCCTCGCGCTCGGACAGGAAGCCGTAGCCGGGATGCACGGCCTCGGCGCCGGTCTTCTTGCATGCCTCGACGATCTTCTCGATCACCAGATAGCTCTCGGCCGCAGCGGGCGGGCCGATCAGCACGGCCTCGTCGGCCATCTCGACATGGAGGGCGTCGCGGTCCGCCTCGGAATAGACCGCAACGGTCTGAATTCCCATCTTGCGGGCGGTCTTGATGACCCGGCAGGCGATTTCGCCGCGATTGGCGATCAGGATGCGTTTGAACATGTTGTCTTGAGCTTCGTCCCTTGGGCGGGACCCCTCCCGGGCCTTTGGCGGGTAGACCGGACGGGGCCGTATCCTGTCGTGGTACAGCAAAATCGGCCGGAGGCAACGGCCAAATCCGCCCCGCTCTGGCGTACCAGCGCAAGACCGCCAAGACCGAAATGACCGGGCGCCTCGCCCCGGCAAGCCCTATGGCTTACCGGCCTTGGCCAAATCTCTGGCCATGTCACTGGCCAAGTCCTTGGCCAAGTCTTTGGCCACGTCCCTTGCCATATCCTTGGCCACGTCCCGGACCAGGCCGTGGATGAAGCCCAGCTTGGCGACCACGGCCGGTGACAGGATGAAGGGATAGAGATCGCGCAGGCCCATGGCGCGGTTGACGCTGTTCATGGCGAAGGTAAAGGGCAGCCATGCATCGACGATCGCCTGAATGTCCCGTGCCTCGTAGGGGTTGAACCGGATCCGCGTCGACAACTCTCCGTCACGATCGACCCGCGGCCGCACCTCCATGCCGAACTCGGAGGCCATCTCCAGGGTATCGACGATGTGGAGATAGTGCGCCCAGGTCTCGGCGAAATCTTCCCAGGGGTGCGTGGTCGCATAGGCCGAAACGTAATTCTGCTGCCAGTCCGGCGGTGCACCTTCGGCATAATAGCGTTGCAGGGCCTCTCCGTAGTCAACCGAATCGTCGCCGAATACGGCGCGGCACTCATCCAGCTTGCCGCCCTCGCGCACCAGCACGTCCCAGAAATAGTGCCCGACCTCGTGGCGGAAATGCCCGAGCAGCGTCCGGTACGGCTCGCCCATCTCCAGCCTGCGCCGCTCGCGCTCGATCGTGTCAGTCTCGGTGAGCGCGATCGTGATCAGGCCGTTATCGTGGCCGGTCATGATCTTTTCCCCGGTGTTCGGATCGTCGGCGAGAAAATTAAAGATCAACCCGCGCTCGGGATTCTCCTGCCGGGTCTGGAGCGGCAGCTTCCAGCGGATCAGGGAATAGAACAGCCGGTGCTTCGCCACCTCCAGCTCGCGCCAGCCGGCAAGTTGCGCGGGATCGGATAAATCGGGCACGATGCCGTTATGGCGGCAGGCGTGGCAATAGCCGGTGGTGTCGCTGGCATCCGTCAGCCAGTTGCAGGCATCATACTCGGCGTTGCGGCAGAGCAAGCGGCTTTCGCCCTTGTCCGCAAGCGCCTTCCAGCCCTCTGCAGCAGGCTCGATCGCAGACATCGTCTCCCTCTCCGGCAGGAAGGCAACGCGGTGGCCGCAGCGTTCGCAGGCACGGTTCTCGAAATAGAGAACGTTGCCGCAAGCCTGGCAGACAAAGAGCTTCAAGATGAGCCTCTTGGGAAAGGGTGTCTTACTGATAGCAGAGGTGGCGCCCCGCAGATACGCGCGCCGAGGCTCATCGTTCCTTTATCAGGAACAATTTGTCGGACCTCGCGTTCATTCATAGCCGCCACATGCCGCTCGGCGGGCCATTTCCCGATCTATTCCCTTTTGAGCAATGGCTATCACGCTTTGTCTGTGTGAATATCGGCCCGGCACGTGCGCTCCCGCATCACAACGGCCGACGCCTTGAACGATCCGACACCCGAAACCATTGCCGCCGAGAGGCTGCGCCTGCACCTCGAAGAGATCGCGCGCGAACGCGATAACGCCTATCGCGCGCTCCAGGAACGTGAGGCTGAGCTGGCGCGCATCCAGCGGATCGCCGGCGTCGGCGGCCTGGAGATCGACTTCCGCGACGGCGTGAAGACCCGGCGCACCCCTGAATATCTCCTGATCCACGGTCTGCCGGCGGAGGCCGCTCATGAGACCTACGAGGACTGGGTTGGCCGCATCCATCCCGAGGATCGTGATCGGACGGTCGAGCATCTCTTCAACACGCTCAAGGGGGAGAATAGCGACTATTCCGACCGTTATCGCATCATCCGCCCTGATAACGGCGAGATCCGCTGGATCCGCGTCGTCGGCAAGATCGAGCGCGATGCGAACGGGCGCGCGGTGCGGTTGGTCGGTGCGGATCTCGATGTCACCGACCAGATGCTGGCCCAGGCGACGCTACACGAGAGCGAGGAACGCTTCCGCCTGATCGCCGACAGCGCGCCGGTGCCGATCTGGGTGACGAAGCTCGACCGCACGCGCTCCTTCGCCAACCAGGCCTATGTCGATTTCGTCGGCCTGCCCTACGAGCAGGCCATCGCCTTCGACTGGCGCAAGGTATTGCATCCGGACGACCTGCCGCATGTGCTGCAGCAATCCGTCCAGGGCGAAGCCTCGCTCAAGCCGTTCGTGCTGGAGGCACGTTACAAGAACGCATCGGGCGAATGGCGCTGGCTGCACTCGGAATCGCAGCCGCGCTGGGACCCGACCGGCAAGCATATCGGCTTCATCGGCGTCGCCCACGACATCACTGCTGCCAAGCAGGCGGAGATCGAGCTGCGCAGGCTCAACGAGACCCTAGAGGAGCGCATCGCCGAGCGCACCGCCGAGCTGGAATCCAACGAGGCACGTCTGCGCGCGATCCTCGAGACCAGCAACCAGTATCAAGGCCTGGTCAATCTCAAGGGCGAGCTGCTCTACGCCAACAAGACGGCCCTCGACGGCATCAAGGCGAGCTCTACTGACGTCATCGGCAAGCCGTTCTGGGACACGGCCTGGTTCACCGGCACCCCCGGCATGAGCGCTGTCGTCCGCGAGGCCTTCGACACCGTGCTGAAGGGCGAAGCGGTGCGGATCGAGATGCGGCTGCGGCTGCCGATCGGCGAGCGCGATTTCGAATTCGGCATGCGTCCGGTGCTCGACCGCCACGGCAATATCACCGGCGCGGTGCCCGAGGCCGTCGACATCACCGAGCGCCGCCGCGGCGAGGAAGCGCTGCGGCAATCGCAGAAGATGGAGGCGATCGGCCAGCTCACCGGCGGCGTCGCCCACGATTTCAACAACCTCCTCACCATCATCCGCTCGGCGACCGACTTCCTGCGGCGCCGCGAGCTCCCGGAGGAGCGCCGCCGCCGCTATGTCGATGCGATCTCCGACACCGTCGAACGCGCCTCCAAACTGACTGCGCAGCTGCTGGCCTTTGCACGCCGGCATCCGCTGAAGCCGCAAATCTTCAATGTCGGCAGCCAGGTCGAGGGCGTGGCGCAGCTGGTGCGACCGCTGGTCGGCGGCCGGATCGAGATCGTCGTCGAGATCGACGATTCCGATTGCTTTACGGTCGCCGACATCGCCCAGTTCGAGACCGCGCTGATCAACCTCGCCATCAACGCCCGCGACGCCATGGATGACGAAGGCCGCCTCACCATTTCAGTACGCAAGGTTCAGGGCATCCCGAACCTCCGGGCGCAGTCTGCGCGCGGCGGCGACTATGTCGCGATATCGGTCGCGGACACCGGAAGCGGCATCGCCCCCGAAAACATCGACGCCATTTTCGAACCCTTCTTCACCACCAAGGAGGTCGGCAAGGGCACCGGCCTTGGCCTCAGCCAGGCTTTTGGTTTTGCAAAGCAGTCCGAGGGCGACATCGCGGTGACGAGCACGCCCGGCAGGGGCGCGACCTTCACCATCTATCTGCCGCAGGCGCAGAGCCCGACCGCCGAGAAAGAAGCGGCATCGCTGACCAGCGAAGGCGCGACCACCGGGCGCGGCTATCGCGTGCTCGTGGTCGAGGACAACGACGACGTCGGCCAGTTCTCGACCGAGCTTCTGGAAGACCTCGGCTATGTCACCCGCCGTGCCGCCAACGCCAAGGCCGCCCTCGCCATCCTCGGCGAGAACGAATTTGCGGTCGATCTCGTCTTCTCCGACGTCATCATGCCCGGCATGAACGGCGTCGAGCTCGCCGGCATCATCCGCGAGCGCTATCCGGGCCTGCCCGTCGTGCTGACCAGCGGCTACAGCAACGTGCTCGCCGAAAACGCCCATCGCGGATTCGAACTGATCCAGAAGCCATATTCGGTGGAATCGCTCTCGCGCATCCTGCGCAAGGCGATCATGGAAAAGCTGTCGGTGGCTCGCTAAGGAATATCCCCATGAAACCCGCCCTCTTCTCCGCCTGGCAAACCTGGGCGCTGCTCTCCGCCTGTTTTGCGGCGCTCACCGCGATCTTCGCCAAGGTCGGCGTCGCGAACATCAATCCTGACCTCGCGACCTTCATCCGCACCATCGTCGTTCTGCTCGCCTTCTCGGTGCTGCTGTTCTTCACCGGGCAGTTCGCCGTGCCCTCAGCAGTCTCGTCGAAGACCTGGCTGTTCCTGGTGCTGTCGGGGCTGGCGACCGGCGCCTCCTGGCTGTGTTATTTTCGCGCGCTGAAGCTTGGGCCCGCCACGCTGGTGGCGCCGATCGACAAGCTCAGCGTCGTGCTGGTCGCCCTGTTCGCCTTCGCCTTTCTCGGCGAGCGGCCGAGCGCGCAGGGCTGGATCGGGATCGCCATGATCGGCGCCGGCGCTGTTCTCCTGGCTGTGAAGCTTTAGCGCGGAACAAAGCGGGCGTGACGTCGGTTTCTGCCCCGGGGCGACTTGAGCCTCGATCGAGAGACCGATGTCGAGCAAAAGCCCCGACCAGGCACGGCAGGCTGGCCACGCGCTGGATGCATCGAACTTCTTCCTCGCCGACGTCCGTGACGGGCTCGGCCCCTATCTCGCCGTCTATCTCCTCACCGAGCAACACTGGGACGAAGCACGGATCGGCCTCGTGATGTCGATTTCGACCATCGCCGGCATCGTCGCGCAGACGCCGGCCGGCGCGGTGGTGGATGCGACTCGGGCGAAGCGAACGGCGATGGCGGTTGCCGCCATCCTCGTGACGCTCGCCTCGCTGTCGCTACCCCTGTTTCCCGCCTTCCTGCCGGTCGCGATCTCGCAAGGCATCGCGCAGGCTGCGGCCGTGATCTTCCCACCGGCGATCGCCGCCGTTTCGCTCGGCATTTTTGGGCACGCCGCCTTCACCCGGCGGATCGGACGCAACGAGACCTTCAATCACGCCGGCAACGCGGTCGCGGCCGGACTTGCGGGCGTGTCGGCTTACTGGTTCGGGCCATCAGTGGTGTTTTATCTCCTTGGAGCCATGGCGATCGCGAGCCTCGTCAGCATCCTGGCGATTCCCGAAAGGGCCATCGACCACGACCTTGCCCGCGGACTGAAGGAAGCTGGTGCGGACAAGCCGCATGACGCACCATCCGGTCTCGGCATCCTCCTGACCTGCCGCCCCCTGCTCGTCTTCGCGATTTGCACGGCGCTTTTCCACTTGTCCAACGCAGCGATGCTGCCGCTGGTTGGGCAGAAGCTGGCGCTGCAGGACAAGAACATGGGCACCAGCCTGATGTCGGCCTGCATCGTCGCCGCGCAGCTGGTCATGGTGCCGTTCGCAATGCTGGTCGGCGCGAAGGCGGACCGCTGGGGCCACAAGCGCTTCTTCCTCGGCGCGCTGTTGATCCTGCCCATTCGGGGAGCGCTCTATACGCTCTCGGACAATCCGGTCTGGCTGGTCGCCGTGCAGCTGCTCGACGGCGTCGGCGCCGGCATCTTTGGCGCGATCTTCCCCGTGATCGTTGCCGATCTCATGCGCAACACCGGCCGCTTCAACGTCGCGCAAGGTGCCGTGATCACCGCCCAGAGCATCGGCGCCGCGCTGTCCACGACACTGGCCGGCTTCGTCGTGGTCGGCGCGGGCTATAGCGCCGCGTTCATCACCCTCGGCGCGGTCGGCGCGATTGGCGCCGTGATCTGCCTTCTGGCGCTACCCGAGACGCGACAAATCGCGGATGACGGCCCGCGCCTGCAGGGGAAGACAGCAGCGCCCGCTTCCGCTATCGCTGCCAAATGAACTCACGCCACAAGGATTGAACGTGCCGTCTGACGCCATCTGGGCCTGGATCATCATCGTCGCCGCGACCGCTTGCGTCATCATCCGTCCATTTCGCTTGCCCGAGGCGATCTGGGCCGTGCTCGGCGCCGGCGCCCTGGTGCTGCTCGGTTTCCTGCCGTGGCAGGATGCGCTGGACGGCGTCGAGAAAGGCGTCGACGTCTATCTTTTCCTGATCGGCATGATGCTGATCGCCGAACTGGCGCGGCTCGAAGGACTGTTCGACTATCTCGCAGCGCTCGCCGTGGAATACGCTGCCGGCTCGCCGCAGCGACTGTTCCTGCTGATCTATGTCGTCGGCACTGTCGTCACCGTGCTGCTCTCGAATGACGCCACCGCGATCGTGCTGACCCCGGCGGTCTACGCCGCGACGCGCGCGGCCGGCGCCAAGCCGCTGCCTTATCTGTTCGTCTGCGCCTTCATCGCCAATGCCGCGAGCTTCGTGCTGCCGATCTCCAACCCCGCCAATCTCGTCGTGTTCGGCGCGCGCATGCCGCAGCTGACGGAGTGGCTGCGCCTCTTCACCCTGCCCTCGATAGCCTCGATCGTGCTGACCTACATCGTGCTGCGCCTGACCCAGCACCGCGCGCTGAAGGAAGAGACAATTGCCCGCAGCGTGCCGCATCCCAAGCTCGGTCGCGGCGGCAAGCTGACGGCGGTCGGCATCGTCGCCATCGGAATCGTGCTGGTCACGGCCTCTGCGCTCGACAAGCAATTGGGCCTGCCGACCTTCATCTGCGGCGTGGTGACGGCCGCGATCGTGCTGCTGATCAGCCACCAATCGCCGCTGCCGGTGCTGCGCGGCGTATCCTGGAGCGTGCTGCCGCTGGTCGGCGGTCTGTTCGTGATGGTGGAGGCACTGATCAAGACCGGCGTGATCGGGCAGCTCAGTGCGCTGCTGCATGAAGCGGTTGCGCAATCGATCCCGAAAGCCGCATGGAGCGTCGGCATCGCCACCGCCATTGCCGACAACATCGCCAACAATCTGCCGGTTGGTCTCGTCGCAGGCTCAGTCGCTGCCAGCGATCACCTGCCCGCGCCCGTCGTCAGCGCGATCCTGATCGGCGTCGATCTCGGACCCAATCTATCTGTGACCGGTTCGCTCGCGACCATTCTCTGGCTGGTCGCGCTGCGGCGGGAGAAGATCGAGGTCGGCGCCTGGCCGTTCCTCAAGCTCGGCATGCTGGTCACGCCGCCGGCCCTGATCGCGGCATTGGCTGCTGCGATCCGATAATCGCGCGCAGTTTGCGGCGCATCAATGTGGCCGGCAAGACCGAACCTATACTTTTCTCCGTCGCGTAGCCTGATAGGCGCGGCAAGGAGATTTATCATGCACATTCAATCAAAGGCATTGCCGCAGAGCTTTTCCCTGCGCCGCTCGCTTCACGGCCTCGCCGCACCGGACGATGCGTCCCACCCGCTGCTCGTCTTCGTGGCCGTGGTGCTGTTGACCCTGTCCGTCATCGTGCAGATCGACCTGCACAGCGCCCAGCTTCAGGCCATCGGCCTCATCGGCTATGCAGCGACCGGGATTGATCCCGCATTCATGGGCCCGTAGCGAGAAGGCCCGGTCGCGGCCATGACGGCCGCGACCGCACTTTTCCGGATCAGGCTCTAGTCGTTCTCGTAGCCGTAGACTTCCGGCAGGATGAAGATGGCCGCACACAATCCGATCAGCGGGAAGATCGCGACGAACAGCGTGGCGTTGGCCTGCCCGATCGCTGCGAACAGCGACGGGAACAGGAAGATCGCCAGGAACGACGGCAGCTTCACGAACATGTAGGCAAAGCCACTGGCGGTGCCGCGGTACTTCGGCTTGGCGACCATGGTGGGGATGGTCATGCAGTTCGACGCATCCCAGTAATGGCCCCACAGCATCGCGGCGGCCGCGAACGGCAGCAGCATCTTGTTGTCGGTGTAGAGCGCGAAGGCGGCGACCAGCAGCGCGCACAGCACGATCGAGAAGCCCGCAATCGCGATCCCGCGATGGCCGATCTTCGGCGTCAGCAGAGGGCCGACCCAGCCCGACACAGCGGCGAAGCAGAACAGCGCCATCGTCACGAGGTTGTTGCCGAGAATGCTCGACACGCCGACCATCACGAACAGCACGGGCAGATAGAACGCGAAGGTCGAGAACTCGCTGCCTTGCGCGAAACAGGCGATCCAGCCGTAGATCGTGGCGCGCCAGCGGATCGGATCCTTCCTGAGGTCGCTGATGAAGTCGCGGGTCGAGACCTTCGGCATCACCACGTCCTGGTCGGGCAGCATGGCGAGATCGTCGTTGAACATCTCGCGCGCAACTTGCTTGGCCTCGCGGAAGCGCCCCTTCTGCACCAGCCACACCGCCGTCTCCGGCACGTCGTGCCGCATGATCAGGATGATCAGGGCCGGCACCGCACCGAGGCCGAGCGTCACGCGCCACAGCGTCTCGTGATGGATATCAAGCAGCAGAAAGATCACGATGACGCCGATGGTCAGGACTTCGCCGACGGCGAACATGAACTGCCAGCGATTGCCCATCACCTCGCGCTCACCCTTGGCCATGGATTCCATGATGTAGGTGTAGCCGGTCGAGATGTCGGAGCCGAGCGGAATGCCGAGCAGGAAGCGGATTGCGACGAGCCAGCCGACGCTGGGCACGAAGGCCTGCGCCAGCGCCAGCACGATGAACATCACCATCGTGACCAGGAACATGACGCGGCGGCCGATCTTGTCGGACATCCAGCCGCCGAGTATTGCGCCGATCAGTGCGCCGCCCTGCGTGCCCGCCGCGGCAAGGCCGAGCATCAGCGGATCGGGATTGTACTGCTCCTTGATGAAAATCAGCACGAAGGCGATCGAATAGAGATCCCAGGCCTCGACCAGGATCGAGGCCATCATCAGCCAGCCGACCTTGTTGCCCTTGGGGCTGTAATTGGTGATGAGGTAGCGGACCGCGGCTTCGCTCGCGGTCGGTTGTGGCACGGCCATAGTCGACATGTCTGGTCCCTTCTTCAAAACTCTTTACGCGCCAAGCAGCGGCTCGATGCTGCAATCGAGCAGGCGCGGATCGATCCCCGCCTCCATGCCCGTGAACATCTGGTCCATGTAGTCGATCAGCGCATCGCTCGCCTTCACGGCGTCGTCGACGCGGCGGCTGGCAATCGCGGTGAGAATGGCGAGATGGCGATCAATCGTGCCTGACAGATCAGTCTGCCCCGGCATGAAGCGGTGATGGATGTAGCCGATGCGGCGATACAACGTGTGCAGCGGCCGCAGCGTGTGCACCAGGAACGGCTCGCCCGCAGCCTCGAGCACCAGCGCGTCGATGCGCCGGTCGAGACTGTTGAATTCGTCGAGCGTCAACGTGGCGCGTCGCTCGCGCAGCAAGCGCTCGATGTGCAGCGCCTGATTGCGGTGCGATAGGCTGGCGCGGTCAGCCGCAAGACGAACGACAAAACGCTCCATGTCGCGACGCAAGGCCAACAGCATGCGCTCGCGCGCGAGATCGATCGGCGCGATGTGCAGTCCATGACGCGGACGAATGATGATGAGCGTGTCGGCGGACAGACGATTGACCGCGTGATGCACAGGCGTGCGCCCGAAGCCCGTGATCTGCTGCAATTCCAGCATGGTCATGAACTGGCCGGGCTTGAGCTCGCAATGAACGAGCAGCTCCTCGATCTTCTGATAGGCCAGCTCGAAGAAGTTGAGACGGTTGCGCCGCGAGGGCCTGCCCTCGCCGTCGTCGTCTGATCTCACCACCTCGAGCGCGCGCTTGCGCCGTGCCATGTTCGCCTCCCGTCCGCCTCGCGCTGTCGCTCGCAGGGCGGCGCCTTATTTGTGGCACCCTTAAAACATGTTGTGATATATTACAAGCGGGCGTAAGACTCCCGCACGTCACGCATCATGTTGCGGTGCGAAATGAACAAGAGCGGCGCGAGGCGCCTGTGCTGGGAGGACATTGGCCGTGAAGATCACGTCGATCGAGACGCTGCGCACCGAGGAATTCTCCAACGTCATCTGGGTGCGGGTTCACACCGACACGGGCATGATCGGTCTCGGCGAGACCTTCTACGGCGCAGGCGCAGTCGAGGCGCAGATCCACGACACCTTTGCCGGCCGCCTGCTCGGCCGCAATCCCCTGCACATCGAGGCCATCCATCGCGACATGCTGAACCTGCCGATGGCGCAATCGTCCACCGGCGTCGAATATCGTGCAGCGTCAGCGATCGACATCGCGCTGTGGGATCTGTTCGGCAAGGTCTGCGGCCAGCCGGTGCACCAGATGCTCGGCGGCCTCTGCCGCGACAAGCAGCGCATCTACAACACCTGCGCCGGCACGCAATACGTCCGCTCCACCAATATCAGCCCGGTTGCGAACTGGAATCTCGGCGCCAACAAGGGTCCTTACGAAGACCTCGACGGCTTCATGAACCGCGCCGATGCGCTGGCCGAAAGCCTGCTCGAAAGTGGCATCTCGGCGATGAAGATCTGGCCGTTCGATCCGGCGGCGCAGGAGAACAAGGGTCTCTACATCACGGCCGCGCAGATGAAGCAGGCGATCGAGCCATTCGAGAAAATCCGCAAAGCCGTCGGCGACAAGATGGAGATCATGGTCGAGCTCCACTCGCTGTGGAATCTGCCGACCGCAAAGCAGATCGCGCGCGCGCTCGAGCCGTACAAGCCGACCTGGTACGAAGACCCGATCCGCATGAACTCGCCGCAGGCGCTCGCTGAATACGCCCGCTCGACCGACGTCTGGGTCTGCGCCAGCGAGACGCTGGGCTCGCGCTTCCCCTACAAGGACATGCTCGACCGCGATGCCATGCATGTGGTGATGGCAGATCTCTGCTGGACCGGCGGCCTCACCGAGGGCCGCAAGATCGCGGCGATGGCCGAGACCTATCACCGGCCTTTTGCGCCGCATGATTGCATCGGCCCGATCGGCTTCATCGCCGCCATCCACATGTCGTTCAGCCAGCCCAACACGCTGATCCAGGAATCCGTGCGCGCCTTCTACAAGGGCTGGTACAATGAACTCGTCACCACGATGCCTGTTATCAAGGACGGCTATGTCTTCCCGATGGAAGGCCCCGGCCTTGGTGTCGACCTTCTTCCCGCCGTCTTCGATCGTTCCGATCTGATCGTGCGACGCTCCAACGCTTGAGGATTATTTGAGATGAGCACCGCCCTCTTCGATCTTTCCGGCCGCACCGCCCTCGTGACCGGCTCCTCCCGCGGGCTCGGCCGCGCCATCGCCGAAGGCATGGCCAAGGCCGGCGCCAAAATCATCATCAACGGCGTCGATCCCAAGCGTGTCGAGCAGGCCGTCGCCGAATTCCGCGCCGCCGGACATCAGGCCGAAGGCGCGGCGTTCAACGTCACCGACGAGCCCGCGATCGTCGCGGCCTTCAATGACTTCGACAAAAAGGGCATCGCCGTCGACATCCTCGTCAACAACGCCGGCATCCAGCATCGCAAGCCGCTGGTCGAGTTCACCACCGACGAATGGCGCAAGGTGATCGAGACCGATCTCACCAGCGCCTTCGTGATCGGCCGCGAGGCCGGCAAGCGGATGATCCCGCGCAAGCGCGGCAAGATCATCAATATCGGCTCGCTCGGCAGCGAGCTGGCGCGCCCCACGATCGCGCCCTACACCGCGGCCAAGGGCGGCATCAAGAATTTGACCCGCTCGATGGCGGTGGAATGGGCCCAGCATGGCATCCAGGCCAATGCGATCGGTCCGGGCTACATGCTCACCGACATGAACGAGGCGCTGGTCAACAACACCGACTTCAACAACTGGCTGATGGGTCGCATCCCGTCCAAGCGCTGGGGCAAGCCGGACGAGCTGGTCGGCGCGGCGATCTTCCTCGCCTCGGACGCCTCCACCTACGTCAACGGCCAGATCATCTATGTCGATGGCGGCATGATCGCCGCGATGTGATCGCGAAACTGAGGAACGAAGCCATGCGCGCCGTCGTCATTCACGCCCCGAAGGATTTGCGGATCGACAGCTACCCTGATCCGGCGCCCGGCCCGGGCGAGGTCCGCGTCAAGATCGCCAATGGCGGCATCTGCGGCTCCGACCTGCACTATTACCATCACGGCGGCTTCGGCGTCGTTCGCATCCAGCAGCCGATGGCGCTGGGCCATGAGATCGCCGGCGTGGTCGCAGCCGTCGGCGACGGCGTCACCAGCGTGAAGGCCGGGACGCGCGTCGCGGTCAATCCGAGCAAACCGTGCGGGGTGTGCCTTCATTGCCAGGAAGGCATGCGCAACCAATGCCTCGACATGCGCTTCCTCGGCAGCGCGATGCGCTTTCCCCATGTGCAGGGCGGTTTTCGCGAGTTCATGACCGTCGATGCGGCGCAGGCCGTGCCGATCTCCGACAAGCTCTCGCTGGCGGAAGCCGCGGTCGCCGAACCTCTGGCGGTTTGCCTTCATGCCGGCAAACAGGCCGGTCCCCTGCTCGGCAAGCGCGTGCTGATCACCGGCTGCGGCCCGATCGGCGCGCTGATGATTTTGGTCTCGCGCTTTGGCGGTGCGTCCGAGATCGTGGTGACCGACGTCGCCGACGCGCCGCTGGCGGTTGCCGAAAAGCTTGGCGCCACGCACGCCATCAATGTCGCGACCAATGCCACCGCGCTCGATCCCTGGCGCGCCGGCAAGGGCGTGTTCGACACGCTGTTCGAAGCCTCGGGCAATCAGGCCGCGCTACGCGCTGCGCTCGACGTGCTCCGTCCCGGCGCGACGCTGGTTCAGCTCGGCCTCGGCGGCGAGATGACGCTGCCGATCAATGCCATCGTCGCCAAGGAATTGCAGCTCCGCGGCACCTTCCGCTTCGATCCCGAGTTCGAGCTGGCGGTCCGGCTGATGGGCGAAGGCCTGATCGACGTCAAGCCGCTGATCACGGCGACCATGCCGTTCGAGAACGCGGTCGCGGCGTTCGAATTGGCGACCGACCGCTCGCAATCAATGAAGGTGCAGCTGACATTCTAGAGCTATTGGTTCTCGATTAGCCGGTCACTGACCAGCCGGACGGCGCCGCGTTTCCACGAATAGTCTGCGCCCAGGCGCAAGCCACTGTCGCCGCGCGCCAGCACGGCACCGGTTTTGGTATCGCGCACCTGAAAACCGAGCGTGTATTCGGTGCGGCTGACCCGCCGCACCACGCCGATCAGCGACTGGTCAGCGCCGAGCTTTTGCGCAATCGCGGCCTCACAGCCATCGCAGTCGCGCAAGGCGCGCGCCTTCGCCGCCTCTCCGCCGACATCGACGATGCGATAGCGGCCAGACTGGCCCAGCGCCTCGCGCACGCTGGCCGTCACCTCGGCGAGATAGGACGCATCCGACGTGGCAGACGCGCCCGCCGAGGCGGCAGTCGTATCCTCGAGCTCGAAATCGAACACGGCCAGCGCGACCGGCGCTGGCGTTGTGAGCGCGGCCATGATCTCGCGGGACACGAAGATCTCGGCACGCTCCCACGATTCATCATTGTCACCGCGGAAGGTATAGAGCTTGTCCATCACGACCTTTTTGGCGCCGACGTCGATCACCGCGACCTTGGCCCATTGCACCAGCGTGCTGGTCTTCTGGATGCCGCCGATGACCTTGAACGTCGCCCCCTCCTGCACGGACGGCGCCAAACGGTAACGCGGGTCGGCGGCGATGTCGCGCCGGAGCGCAACCATGAACGCCTGCAGCCGCCTCTGGTGGGCGGCGTTCTGATCGGTCGGCTCGGCTGAGGTATCGGTATAGCTGAAATCGTCGAGAGCAATGGCGGTGGCCTCATTGGCCGCGGCCCGGCCATCCAGGCCGGCGGCGAGAAGACCAAGGAAAGACAGCAACGAGAGGGTGCGGCGCATGGCGGGCCTCGCATGACGGGAGAGCCGCAAGTTAGGCGGACCTTTCGCGCAAGGCAGCCGTGGCTATCCCGAGCAGAGCCGGGAAAATTTCACGGGGGTGCACTGCGGTAAGCGTGCCGCTTTCCGCCGCCTGCATTCTGCCCTTTAATGCGGGCGCGACAATTCCGTTCGCGCAGGTGCCCGCCGATGTGGAACCGCCCGAGATTCGATCTCAAGGTCCGCCTGACCTTGCGCGTGGCCGCCATATCGGCCGCCTGCTTCGCTGCAATCTCCGCTTACTTCCTGATCACCACCGACCGCGCCGCCCATGCACGCATCGATGGCATTGCCGCCATCGTGGCGAAGACACTGGAGCTGCAGCAAGGCAAGGTGTTGTGGACCGCGAGCCCGCGCTCGGACTTTCCCAACCTCGATCCCGTCTCGGCCTATGTGATGACACCCGGCCTGTGCCTGGCTTTCCGGGCCACAAGCGGCGAGATGCTCCAGCGGTTCTGCAGCGGGGCGCCTGTCACGGATGACCCACCACCGCAAGCCTTCACAGCGTTCTATCACAGCCTGTTCGACCCCGGCCGCGAAGCCGCGCGGCCCGTGATCCTGCGCGGAACGAAGCTCGGCGAGGCCGTGGTCTCGGTCGATCCGGCCGTGCAGACGGCAGAGGCCTGGCACGAGGCGGGCCGCCTGATGCTGGCGCTGGCGATCGCACTGCCGCTGCTGTGCATGTTGGTCTACGCCGCGCTGGCGCGTGCGCTGCGCCCCACCCGCTTGATCAGCAGCGGCCTCGAGCGGATTGCCGCCGGCGACCTCACCGCGCGGCTGCCGCCGTTCGACCTCGCCGAACTGTCCGCCGTGCGCGACGTCTTCAATCATCTGGCGGAGAGCCTCGACACCGCGCTTGCCGAGCGCGCCGAGCTGACCCGGAAATTGATCGCGCTTCAGGACGAGGAACGCCGCTATCTCGCCCGCGAGCTGCACGACGAGTTCGGCCAGTCGCTGGCCGCGATCCGCGCGCTCGCCTCCTCAGCCCGCCAGACCGCCGCACAGGATTGCCCCTCTTTGCTTGGCGAGTGCGACGGCATCGCCCGGACCGCAACTGGCATGATGGAGACGCTGCGCGGCACGCTGTTCCGGCTGCGGCCGCCTGACGTCGAGGAGCTTGGCCTCGTCGCCAGTCTCGAAGGCCTTGTCGCGGGCTGGAATGGACGCAGCCGCGGCGAGACGCGCTTTGCGATCCGTTTCGACGGCACATTCGAGACCCTTCCGGCCGCGATCAGCGCCAACCTCTACCGCATCGTGCAGGAAGCGCTCACCAACGCTGCCAAGCATGCCGGCGCCACGAAGGTCAATCTCGAACTTGCGATGCATGCCGACGAGATCGCGCTCGCCATCGACGATGACGGCCGCTCGACCGATCCCGTCGCGAAATCGGGCATGGGCCTGCTCGGCATGCGTGAACGCGTTGCGGCCTTGCGCGGCCGGCTGAGTTTTGAAGCCGGCCCCCACGGCGGCTCCGCGTTGCGCGTCATTATTCCGGTCGTGGCACCCGATCAGCAAGTGATGGAGCACGCGGCATGACCGCGACGATCCTCCTGGTCGACGACCATTCCGTCGTCCGCGAAGGCTATCGCTCCGTGCTCGAGAAGCAGCCGGGCCTGCGCGTCATCGCCGAGGCCGGCGACGGCGCGGAGGCCTATCGCCTTTACAAATCCGAGACGCCCGACCTCGTCATCATGGACCTCAGCATGCCCGGCATTGGCGGAGTGGAGGCCGTCAGGCGCATCCGGCAATGGGACAAGGCGGCAAAGATCCTCGTCTTCACCATGCACGAGAATGCCGGCTTTGCCGTGCAGGCCATCCGCGCCGGCGCAAGAGGCTACGTCACCAAGACCAGCCCGCCCGAAACGCTGGTGCGCGCGGTGATGGACGTGCTTGCCGGCAAGATCGCGATCAGCCCCGATATCGACCACGAGCTTGCGCTCAGCCGGATCAGCGGCGAGAGCTCGGCCGCCGATGTGCTCACGCCACGCGAGTTCGAAGTGATGCGGCTTCTGCTCGCCGAGAACACCACAGACGAGATCGCCGAAACGCTTCATGTGAGCCCGAAAACGGTCGCGAATTTGCATTCGCTGATCAAGGACAAGCTCGGCGTCGGCTCTGACATCGAGCTGGTCCGGCTGGCGCTGCGCCAGGGAATTTTGACAGAGCCCGATCTCGGCGAGGCCTGAGCATCACCTGCCGGAGATCATTCGCGCGCAACGACCTGGTCCAGCCACGCGCAATTCAGCGGCGGCACGCGCGGATCCGGTACGCGTACGCCGCGGGCCGCGGCATCCATCCGCATGTCGCGCAGGCGCTTGCGCTGCTCGTCCGGCATGTTGAGCCGTTCGTGGCCCCACAGCGACGGTCCATCGAAGGTCTCGTGCGGCTGCCATGTCGCGGGATCGATGATGCGTCCGCCCCAGCCATATTCGATAAAGAAGCCGGACGGCGTGTTCACGTAAAATGAGGTCATGTGGTCGTTGGTGTGCCGGCCCAGCGTGTAGGCGATGCGGCCATCGTCCATCTGCGCGAGATCGTAGCCCTGCCCGACATCGTCGAGGCTGCCGAGCTCGACCATGAAATGGTGCAGCGCCTTGCGGCCGGAGCCCACCATCGCAAACGAGTGGTGGCGGCCGTTGACGTGGAAGAAATAGAGCCCGTACGGCTTGAGCCCGAAATCCGAGACGTGGAAGCCGAGCACGTCGCGATAGAACGGCAGCAGAGGCTCGACATCTTCGACATTGAGCACGACGTGCCCCATGCCGAGCGCGCCGGTCCGAAAGCCCGAGATCGGCCGGCCTGGCTTGAAAGGCTCGGTTGCGAGCGCAGGCTTGCAGAAGGCCTCGAGCCTGTTGCCGGCGGGATCCGCGAACGCGATCAGCTCGCCGACATGCCGCTCATCGGCCAGCGCGCGCGAGCCGCGCGTGACCTTGACGCCGTGGCTTTCCAGCCGCCCGGCCAATTGATCCAGCTCCGCGATCGAGGGAACCTCCCAGCCCATCACCGCGAGGCCGGCATCGCTGCTGCCGTCGACGATCAGGCGCTGCTTGCGGTCGTCCATGCGGAAGGCGCGCGTCTTGCCGCCGCGATCGACCTGCTGCATGCCGAGCAGCCCGGTCGCCATCTGCCCCCATTGCTCGAGCTGCGACGAATTGATGCCGACATAGCCAAGCGCGGTGATTTCCATCGACGTTCTCCCAAAGGCACCCGCTGCACTGCGGCGAACTTGATACCGGCCGCGTGCGATCCTACGGTGGCGCCGCAATCGCTTCGCGTTTGCAACGACGACGATAGTCGTGGGAAGACGCCACGCAAGGGAGGAATTGGGAAGTGTCCAAGGAGCGGACGCGAAACGGGCCGCCGCGGCAGTCGGAGGGCGTCCGTGCCTTCAAGCGCGGGCTGGACGTGCTGCAGGAGGTCAACCGCTCCGGCGGCATCCGTGCCGGCGATGTCGCCCGCGCGCTCGACCTGCCCCGCCCCACCGTCTACCGCCTGCTGGAAACGCTGGAGGAACTCGGCTATGTCGCCCGCAGCGCCAGCGACGACCGTTTTCGCGTCACCCGGCTCGCCCTCAGCCTCGGCGATGGCTACGACCCCGGCGTGGTGATCTGCCAGGCGGCAGCCCCTTATCTCGCCGAGCTCAGCAAGACCCTGGTCTGGCCGGTCGATCTCTCCACTTACGAGAACGCAGCGATGGTGGTGCAGGAGACCACCCATTCCCGCAGCCCGCTCTCGATCGACCGCGGCATGATCGGCAAGCGCCTGCCGATGCTGCGGACGTCCGCGGGCCGCGCCTATCTCGCCGCCTGCCCCGCGCGCGAGCGCGACCTCATCGTCAGCCATCTCCGCCGCATCGACGAAGCCGACGATCGTCCCTTCCTCGACCAGGGCCGCCTCGACAAGATGATCGCTGAGACGCAGGCGCGCGGCTACGCGATACGGAACGAGGGCGAATACAATCCGAAGACGGCATCGATCGCCGTGCCTATTGTTCGCAATGGCACGGTGTTCGGCTGCATCTCCATCATCTGGATCCGCTCGGCGCTGGGGATCGCGGAAGCCATGGCGCAGTTCGTCGGCCCGCTGCGCGATACGGCCGAAGCGATCCCGGTCAGTCCCTAGCTCACCCGCACTGGCAGTGAAGTAAGCCCGCGCAGCACGTTGTTGAGCGCAAGCACAGGCTCGCCGATCTCGAAGCGCCGCACCTTTTCGACCAGAACTTCGAGAAGCGCGGTCATCTCCAGCCGAGCCAGATGCAGGCCGGCGCACATATGCGTCCCGTTGCCGAAGCCGAGATGATCACTGGCACGGCGGCGCACGTCGAAGCGCTCGGCGTCTTCCCATTTCCGTTCGTCGCGGTTGGCCGAGGCATAGAGCAGCAGCATCCGGCTTCCACCCGGAATGGTCATGCCGCCGATCGTCGCATCCGTGGCAAGATGGCGGGTGAAGCCGCGAATGGGCGATTCCAGCCGAAGCGACTCGTTGATGGCGTTGGGGATCAGCGTGGGGTCACCTCGAACCAGATCCCATTGCGCGGGATATTGGCCGAACAGCATAATCAGGTTCGCGGTTGCAAAGATCGTGGTGTCGAGGCTTGGTCCAAGATAATCGCGCATCAGCACCGGACAACGCTCTGGCTCGACCTCACCACGCTCTCCGGCCTGGAAAATACGATCGCCCCAGCTTCCCGGCCGCAATTGCTCGCGAATGCCTGCGCCGCCGAGATAGCCGCGCATATCCTGGACGTCGGTCATCGCAGCGCAACCGCGCGCATTCATCGTCCCGAGCACGTTGAACGTGGCCGACGCCCAGCGCAGCATGCTGCCGCGGCCGTAGTCCTCCAGCCCCACCAGCTTGGACACGATGGTGAGCGGCAGGTGCTGCGCAAGATCCGTCACCGCATCGAACTGCCCGCGCGTTACGAGGTCCTCGACCAGCCGCCGCGCCTCGGCGCGGATCTGCGGGCCGATCTCCTCCAGGGCACGCGGCAGCAGCGGCGCGGCAATGATCGCGCGCAACCGGTCGTGCAGAGGTGCATCGCTCGCCAGCGTCGTGCCGCGCGACATCTCGTTGACATGATCGTTGGCGGCAACTCCCTGCGCCGATGAAAACACACCGGGGTTGCGCAAGGCGGCGCGGACGTCCTCGAAGCGTCCCAGCGCATAGAGCCCATTTTGGGGAAGCCACACCGCTGCGCCCAGATCCCGAAGCGCCCGGTAGTGCGGATAGGGATCGCGCAGCACGTCGTCGCCGTAGAGATCGAAATCGTAGACCGGACACTCCGCTATCGCTGGCATCATCCCTGCTCCGTTCTGCTACTCAGCGCACGGCGATCCATTCGCCTTTATCGAGCTTGCCGAGTGTCAGCGCGCTCTGGTCCAGTCCGGTGTGGTCGTTCGGCCCGTAATTGTAGACGCCGCGCGACCCCGCGATGCCCTTGAGCCCTTCGATCGCGCTCCGCAGGCCCTCTCGAAATTCCGCCGTTCCGGGCTCTCCCGCCTTCAATGCTGCAGGGACCGCACGCTCGATCAGGATCAATGCATCGTAGGCCGAGCCTGCAAAGATGTTGCGGCTGCCGGGTCCGAACTTGGCCTCATAGCGCTGGATGAAGTCGAGCGCCGCCTTCTTGGCGGGATAGTCGTCCGGGAACGACGCGGCGCCGACGGCCGGACTCAATGGCACGAAGATCCCATCGCCTTGCGCGCCTGTCAGCTTGCGGAAATCGCCGAATGTGGCACCCAGCGTGCCGTAGATCTGGCCCTCATAGCCCTTCTCCCGCAGTTGCAGCAACGGAAGCGCCGCCGGCGCTCCGGAGGCTGCGATCAGAACCGCATCCGGCCCGGCCGCGATGATCTTCAGGATCTGCCCCACCACCGTGGTATCCGTCCGCGCATATTTCTCGTCGGCGACGAGCTCGATTCCCGCGGCCTTGCACATATCGGCGCTGACCTTGCTCCAGGCGTCGCCGTAGGAATCGCCAAAGCCGATCAGCGCGAGCTTCTTCACGCCGGTCTTCTTCATGTTCGCAAACAACGGCGTCGCCTCATGATCGTCGTTGGTCGTGGTCTTGAAGATCCAGCGCCGCCTAGCATCGACCGGGGCGACCAGCGCGTTAACAGGCGCGAGTGTGATGACCGGCAGTTTGTATTCGACCGCCGGATCGATCGCGGCGAACGAGCCTGGGGTCGAGGTCGGACCGACAAGAATGTCGATCTTGCTCTCCTGGTAGAGCTTGCGCAGCGCAGCGACCGCCGCGGTGCTGTCCGACGCCTCGTCGAGGAAAAGATAATTGACCTTCTTGCCGGCGATCTCGGTCGGACCAAAGGTCGTTCCGTTCCGCTCGGCGTTGCCAATTGCGGCAGCGGGTCCGGTTGCCGACAGGATGATCCCGACATTGATGTCGGCAGCAAAGCCTGGTGCCACGCACAATTGCATCGCAAGGCACACGCCCAGCATGGATCGCAGCATCGTCGTCTCCTCCCGTCGGCCGCCGCGCGGGCGGCCTGAATTTTATTTCCTTTGTCTCTTCCCTAGCCAAAACGAGCCGGCGGCGCGTAGCGCTATCAGCGAGTTGTCCGGCTGACGGACAGCAGGCCGATACTGAGGTCGCGCGTCCCGATGACCCCGCGTCCGCTGGGTGGACACTTGGCGCGACGGCATTGATGCTGCGGCGCGGCTTGGGGAAGAGATAGCCCCATGCAAGATAAATCCGCCCTTGAAGAGTTTGATGTCGTCATCGTCGGCCGTGGCCCGGTCGGTGCCACGCTCGCCAATCTGCTCGGCCTCTGTGGCGTGCGGACGCTGGTGCTGGAGCGCGAGGCGCGGACTTATCATCTGCCGCGCGCGGTACATTTCGACGACGAATGCATGCGCGTATTCCAGACCATTGGCCTCACCGATGCGATCCTGCCGCATGTCATCCTCAGCCCCGGCATGCTGTTCCTCGATGCCGACGGCAAGATGCTGCTGGACTGGTCCCGGCCGCAGACGCCGACGCCGATGGGCTGGAATCTCAGCTATCGCTTCCACCAGCCTGATCTCGAGGACGTGCTGATCGCCGGCCTTGCACGCTGGCCGCACGTCAGCATGCGCAACCGCTGTGATGTCTTCGCGCTCGACCAGGATGAGAGCGGCGTGCGCGTCCGCTACGAGGATCTCTCCAATGGAAAACTCAGCGAGGTCCGCGCGGCCTACATCATCGGCTGCGATGGCGCACGGTCCCTCGTTCGCCGCTTCATCGACTCCGGCATGGACGATCTCGGCTTCCACGAGCGCTGGCTGGTGATCGACGTGCTGCTCAAGCGCGCGCGTGACGATCTCGGCGACTACAGCCTCCAGCATTGCGATCCCAAGCGGCCGGCAACCTATGTCCGCGGCACCGGCACGCGCCGGCGCTGGGAGATCACGGTCCTCCCCGACGAGGATTCGAACGACGTGGCCCAGCCGGCAAAGGTCTGGGAGCTGCTGGCGCGCTGGATCACGCCTGAGGATGCCGAGCTCGAACGCGCCGCGGTCTACACCTTTCATTCCGTCATCGCCCAGCAATGGCGGAATGGCCGGCTGCTGCTCGCAGGCGATTCCGCGCACCAGACCCCGCCCTTCCTCGGCCAGGGCATGTGCGCCGGCATCCGCGATGCCGCCAACCTGGCCTGGAAGCTTGCGAGCGTCGTCCGCGACGGCGCCTCGCCCAGCCTGCTCGACACCTATCAGACCGAGCGCCAGCCGCATGTGCGCGAGTTCATTGAGCTCGCCATCCGTCTCGGCGGTGTCATCAACACCAAGGCGATCGAAGCGGGTCTCGCGGCCGGCCAAGCCCGTGAGAATGCGCCGGTCAAGCTCGAGGTGAAGAAGCCCCTGCTCGGGCCCGGGCTCGCGCTCGGCGACCTGCCTCTCGCCGGACATCTCGCGCCACAGTTCACGCTGAAGGGCGGCATCCGCGGCGACGATGTCATCGGCTATAGCCACGTTCTGCTGGTCGAGAGCGCGGTGCGTCCCGCAATTTCGCAAACGGGGATCAAAATGCTGACCAGCGACGATGCCCAGGGCATCGGCCCCTGGCTGCGCGAGCACGGCCTCACCGCCGCGCTGGTTCGCCCCGACCGTTACATCCGCGGCACCGCCCGCAACGATGCCGAGCTCGACCGGCTCATCGCCGCCATTACGCCTCCAACCCACGTGCCGTCCGCGGCCTGACCGAACACCAGGATATCTCATGAAGCTGCTCTCTTTCATCGCTGGCGGCCGCGCCTCGTTCGGGGCCGTCAAGGACAATGGCGTCGTCGATCTCGCATCGCGCATGGCGCCCTGCACCACGCTGCGGCAGTTGCTCGAAGCGGATCGCGTTGCCGAAGCTGCAAAGCTGGTCGCCGCCACCGCGCCCGATCATCCCCTCGATGCCATCAGCTTTGCGCCCGTCATCCCCGATCCCGGCAAGATCATCTGCGTCGGCCTCAACTATCGCGACCATGTCGCCGAGACCGGCCGCACCGTCACCGAGAAGCCCGCGCTCTTCGTCCGTTTCCCCTGCAGCCAGGTCGGCCATCTCCAGCCGATCGTGAAGCCGAAAGTCAGCGACGATTTCGACTATGAAGGCGAGCTCGCGCTCGTCATCGGCAAGCAAGGCCGGCACATTCCCGCGAGCAGCGCGCTTCAACACATCGCCGGCTATGCCTGCTACAACGAAGGCAGCGTCCGCGACTGGCAGCGCCACACCAGCCAGTTCCTCTCCGGCAAGACCTTCGCGGAGAGCGGCAGCTTCGGTCCGTGGCTGACGACGGCGGACGAGATCCCCGACCCGTCGAAGCTCACGCTTCAGACCCGCCTCAACGGCACCGTCGTGCAGAACACGACGACGGATCTTCTGATCACAGGTATCCCCGACCTGATCGCCTACATCTCGACGATCTGCCCGCTCGTCCCCGGCGACGTCATCGTCACGGGCACGCCGGGTGGCGTCGGCCTCAAGCGCACGCCGCCGCTGTGGATGCGCCCCGGTGACACCGTCGAGGTCGAGATCTCCGGCATCGGCGTCTTGCGCAACAAGGTAGTGGCCGAAGCAGCCTGACCGTCTGCGACATCAAATCAACGATAGAATCAGGGAAACGCCATGGCCGCCATCCGCTCGACATCCACCGCCCTCCTGCTGATCACGCTGGCGCTCGCGAGTACCGCGCGCGCCGAGATCAAGGGCGATGCCGTCCGCATCGGCGTCCTCACCGACATGAACGGTGTGTTCGCCACTGCGATGGGCCCGGGCTCTGTCGAGGCGGCGCGGATGGCGGCGGAGGAGTTCGGCAAGATCAACGGCAAGCCGATCGAGATCCTGCAGGCCGACCACCAGAACAAGCCTGATCTTGCCGCCTCGCTGGCGCGAAAATGGTTCAGCGACGGCGTGCAGGCGATCGCGGATGGCGGCAGCTCGGGCGCAGCGCTCGCGGTGCAGGAACTCGTGCGCGGCAACGGAAAAATCTTCCTCGTCTCCGGCGCCGGCGCCAACCAGCTCACCGATGAGGCTTGCGCGCCCACGAGCGTGCAATGGACGCAGGACGCCTACTCAACCGCGACCGCGGTCGTCTCCGGAATCATGCAGACCAGCAAGGAGCCGTGGTTCTTCATCACCGGCGACTACGCCTTCGGCCATTCGATCGAGGCGACCGCGCGCGACCGTATCGCCGCGCTCGGCGGCAAGGTCGCCGGCAGCGTCAAGGCGCAGCTCGGTACGCCCGATTACTCATCGTTTCTGCTGCAGGCGCAGTCCTCGGGCGCAAAGATCCTCGCGATCAACGTCGCCGGCGACAACGCCACCGCGATCAAGCAGGCCGAGGAGTTCGGCCTCGCGGATCAAGGCATCAAGATCGTGCCGATGTCATTCCAGAACGTCGACATCGAGGCGGTCGGCCTAAAGGCAACGCGCGGCGATCTGATCGTCACCTCGTTCTTCGAGGACGTCTCCCCGGCGGCGCGAAAGTTCTCCGATGCGTTCTACGCCCGCCGCAAGGCGATGCCCTCGCAGATCCAGGCCGGCGTCTATTCCGCCGTCCGCCACTATCTGCAAGCGGTGAAGGATACCGATTCGGACGACAGCGCCACCGTGATGGAAAAAATGAAGGCGACCCCCGTCTCCGACGCCTACACCACCAACGGCCGCATCCGCGAGGACCAGCGCATGGTGCACGATCTCTATCTGGTGCAGATCAAGACGCCAGCCGAATCCAAGGGCCCGTGGGATTTCGTCAAGCTGGTCGCGACCATCTCGCCCGACCAGGCGTTCCGCCCGCTCGACCGCAGCAAGTGCAGCCTCGTGGGCAAATAACCTTCAGGCCAGATAGCGCGTGAGATAGCCTTCCATGGCGTAGAGCGCGCAGAGCGCAAGGCTCGACCACACGGCGGCGCTGAAATAGAGGAACATCCAGGTCAGCTCGCCCTTCCAATGCGCGATGTCATGGGTCACCACCCATCGCGTCGAGACGTCGTGCAGGCCCTCGAGGAAGCCGAGGAACCTGTTGCCCTCTGCATGCCCTGCCCGCCAGCGGCTGAGATACATGGGAACGTCGACGGTGACGAGGAAGGCGAGGAAGCAGGCGATGCCGACGATGCCCGCGATCAACGCCCAGCGCACCACGCCCTGGAATTCCGGCACCAGACGGCACAGCGCGATTCCCGCGAGGAAGAACGTCACCGCCCAGAGCGAGTTCTCGATCGCGTTGAACAAGAAATTGGTGGTCACCACCGCATACCAGGAGAAGCATTCCGCGATGATGATGACAGGCACGATCACCAGCGCGACGTTCACCGCGGTCTCGGCGCCCGTCATCTTGCCAAGCTGATGCAGGATGATCGCCCATTGGGCGGCGAAGCAGACTTCGGCCACGGTCGCGACCGTGCGGCCGACGAAGACGCTCGACAGCCAGGTGTCGAACAGGCAGATGCGCTGCACGTCGGCGCGCGGCAGCACCGAGCGGAAGGCGCAACCGAACACATAGGCCGCGCAGAGCAGGAACATCAGGCCGATATCCGAGCCGCCGCCGATGCTGCCAGCCACGCTCGGATAGAACTCGCGGTACAGCATGAACCAGACGAGAATGTTCGTAGCGCTGACCAGCGTCAGGGAGCCCCACCACCACGCCAGGGGATTTGACCGTGCCTGCCACTGCAACATGAACCGCTCCGCCGTAGTCATCATGACATTCAACGGTAGCAATTCTGTCATAAATCTGTCGTTCCAGGCGACAAAAATTTACGTGACGGCACTGTCATAATTCGCCTGCGCGCTGTCATAAATCGCGAAGGCGCCGGCGTTTCCGGGCTTATTCCGGGGGCGCCATTTCGACGGCGCCCCCGAATCACGAAGCCGTCCTATTTCTTCAGCCCACCGACATAGGCCGCGAGCTTGTCCAGCGTCTGGTAGCCGTATTCGACGGCGCCGAAGCCGATCATGCCGTCGCGCTGCTCGGTGCTTGCGGCCAGCTGCCGCATCATCAGCACGGTCTTGCCGTTGGCCTGCTCGGCAAAGGTGATGGTGAAGCGGAACATGCCGGGATCGTCGTCCTGGTCGCCGCCGTGGTCCATCTCCATGAAGGATGGCCGCTCGATGCGGAGGAAGCGCATGCGGTTCGGATAGACCGTGCCGTCGGGTCCGATCATGTTGAAGCGCCAGACGCCGCCGACCCGCACATCGATCTCGAAGGTCTCGATCTTGAATCCCTTCGGCCCGAACCATTGCGGCAGGTGTTTTGGATCGGACCACGCCTCGAACACCAGATCGCGCGGCGCGTCGATCACGCGCGACATCACGATCTCGCGATCCATCGACCATTGCGACAGGGCAGCGTTGGCAGCACTCGTCATCGTCAGGCACCTTTCCGTTTACTTGGCTTGTTGGTCGTCTTCTCTGTTGTTTTGGACGGCCGCTTGGCGGCCGCCCTCTCCTTCTTGAGCTTCATCACGTAAGCCTCGAAGCGATCGAGCCGCGCTTCCCAGATCGCGCGCTGGTGCTGGAACCAGTCTTCCGCGCTGAGCAGCGCTTCGGGGCTGAGCCGGCAGGTGCGTACGCGGCCCTCTTTTTCGGACTGCAGGAGTCCGCACGTCTCCAGCACGTGGATGTGTTTCATGAAGCTCGGCAGTGCCATCTCGAAGGGCTCGGCGAGCTCGCCGACCGAGGCTTCGCCTGCGCACAGCCGCATCACGATCGCCCGCCGCGTCGGATCGGCAAGCGCTGCGAAGACCTGGTCGAGCTGGGATAATTGGTTAGCCATGGAGCTAACTATAGGCGCATCGCGATCCGGCGTCAATAATTGTTAGCTCATCAGCTAAGTTTTTTCGTGGCCCGGATGGAGCGCAGCGCAGATGCGCGAAAACGCCTCACACCGAGCGCGTCAGCCCGCCGTCGACGCGGATATTCTGGCCGGTGATATAGGCCGCGCCGTCGGATGCGAGGAACGAGATCGTCGCCGCGATCTCCTCGACCTTGCCGTAACGCTTCAGCGGCACGCTGTCGCGGCGCGCGTCGGTCTGCGGCAGGCTGTCGATCCAGCCCGGCAGCACATTGTTCATGCGGATGTTGTCGACCGCATGGGTGTCGGTGAAGATCTTTGTGAAGGCGGCAAGGCCCGCGCGGAACACGGCCGAGGTCGGAAACATGGAACTCGGCTCGAACGCCCAGGCGGTCGAGATGTTGATGATAGCACCGGCCTTCTGCGCCTGCATCACCGGCGTCACCAGCCTGACAGGACGGATCACGTTCAGCAAATACGTGTCGAGGCCGATGTGCCACTGCTCGTCGGTAATCTCGGTGATGGCAGCACGCGGGCCATGGCCTGCGCTGTTGACGAGCACGTCGATGCGCCCCCATGTCGCCAGCGCACGGTCGACGAGACGCTTCAGATCGTCATTGGACTTGTTCGAGCCTGTGACGCCAAAGCCGCCGAGCTCGGCCGCTAGCGCTTCGCCCTTGCCGGAGGACGACAGGATGGCGACGCGAAAGCCGTCGGCCGCGAGCCGCCGCGCGGCCCCTGCTCCCATGCCGCTGCCGCCTGCGGTGACCAATGCGACCTTCTCTGCTGCCATGATCGGATATCCCTGTGATAGCGTTGCGGCGAGCTCAAGGTTCAGTCCCCCAAGGAGCAGTCTACCAGGGCTCAGCCAGTCGAAAGGCCTTCTACAGCCAGACGCGCCCGCGAACCAGACTTGCCAACAAGCCTATTGTCACGAGGTCACGCCACATGAGCGATTTGCAGATCCGCAATTTACGCCCCGACGAGATCTCCATCGCGATCGACTGGGCCGCGGCCGAGGGCTGGAATCCCGGCCTGCTTGACGCCGCCTGCTTCGCGATCCCCGACGCGCAAGGCTTCTTCGTCGGCGAGATCGACGGCGAGCCAGTCGCGACCGTCTCCTGCGTCATCTACGACGATCGCTTTGCCTTTCTCGGATTCTACATCGTACGTGCAGGCTTTCGCGGCAAAGGGCACGGCCTGCGCATCTGGAACGCCGCGATCGCGCATGCGGGCACGCGCGTGATCGGCCTCGACGGCGTCGTGGCACAGCAGGACAATTACAGAAAGTCCGGCTTCCAGCTCGCTTACGCCAATATCCGTTATGGCGGCGTCGTTGCCGCGCCACCGACGCCGCCCGCGGACGTCGTGGCGCTCGACAAGATCCCGTTCGCGCTCGTGCAGGCCAGCGATGCCGCCGTCTTCCCGGCGCAGCGCGGCGATTTTCTGCGCGCTTGGATCAACGCACCTGGACACGTTAGCCGCGCATTGATGCGCGACGGCAAGCTCGCCGCGTGGGGAGTGATCCGCCCTTGCCGGACGGGCTGCAAGATCGGCCCGCTGGTAGCCGATGATCGCGCCGCGGCGGAGGCCGTGTTGCATACCTTGCTGGCGAGCCCGGGATGCCGCGAGATTGTGCTCGACATCCCCGCGGTGAACCGCGATGCTATTGCGCTCGCGGAATTCCTTGGGCTGAAGCCGACATTCGAAACGGCGCGAATGTACACTGGACCGGCCCCGTCACTGCGGCTCGACCGCGTGTTCGGCGTCACCAGTTTTGAACTGGGCTAGTACCGATTTTGAACAAGCCCGCCTGAAATTTGTAATCTGCTTCACGTTGCCGCTGCGATGCAGCGTGTATGGGTGTTCGATCCGCCGATTGTCCCGGACGGCTAGAACGTCATTTTCTGACCATCGATATTTTCATGCGCGAGGATTTCATGACCGAAGCCAGAACCAAGGCTCGCTTTCTTCAGTACACGGCCGATGAGACGCAACGCATCGGGATCGGGGCTGCGCTGGTGCTTGCCGTTGTGATGGCCCTCGGTCTGCACACGCTCGTCTCCGCGCCTGCGATACGGGAGGCCGCCCAGACGGAGCTGGCACGAATCATTGCCGATGAGGATCGGGATGTCTGCGGTCAGTTCGGGCTGCGCCCGGGGACGTCAGCATTTGCGGCCTGCAGCCGCGAGCTCGCCAATGTCAGGCAGAAGCAATCCGACCGCGACCAGGCGGCCGCGGCGGGAATCCTCTGATACCAGCAATCCTCGAATGCAGTGAGCTGCGCCGCTCAGTAGCAGCGCATGATGTTGACGGTGTGCTCGCCGCCGCCGCGGCCGGGCACCGTCACCTGCTCCGTCGGACAGCTCGGCACATAGGGCCGATCAGACGGTACGACATTTGGCGGGAAGCGATGTGCCCAGTCCCACGGTACGTCGTAGGTGTAGGTATAGCGAACGTCGTTTGTGACCGGCTGCCCGGCATCGGCGAACGGCTCGCTGTAGCCCATGCTGTCGTTGTAGAAGGCGCCGCCGCCCGGCCAGTAGACCCAGGGATTGTTGAAGCGATTTCCGCGGCCGTGGAACCGCGCACCAGGCGCGATCGGCGGTCGCGCCGCAGCCACCATGCCGTGCGGAGCAGCGCCGCCCGGTCGTGCAAAACTGTCAGCGGCAGTAAGGAGCAGCGCGGCGGCTGCGCTGAGCGAGGCGAACAACGCCCCATATGATCTGGACATCATGATACGCACCAACTCGTCTGGCTTCGCAGATAACGGCTCCCCACCGCAGGCTAGGCCGGTCCGTCACCCGCCCGCAAACCTATAATTAATTATTGGTTAAGGCACGGGATTAATGGGGAACCGGGTGGTCTCGTAGGGTGGATTGGACGACGACCGCGCGAAGCGCAGTCGTGGGCGTAATCCACCGCTTCTGTGACCGCGGAGACGGACACTGGTGGATTACGCCTTCGGCGAAGGGGTTACGACCCTTTGTGTTGCCTGACGGGCAAAACACGCTAGGCGTGGGGCAATCCGCGCCGTCGAAAATATTCCGCTTTACCGAAATTCGGAAACGGCGTATGTGTCGCGGCAACCCGGCCCATGGAAGAGGGGCGTATCGCGATCGTCACGAACGCGGGCCGGACGGCGGTGGACGCAGGCCACATCGGCGCGATCAGGTTTTGCAGGGCGGGCGACCGTGAGCGAGATCACCGCGCAAACGACCGGTGTGATCGGCGTACGGCAAAATCGTGTGGTCCTGGCGCCCGGAGCCTGTGCGCCAAGCCTTGTGGTGATGTGCGATGTCCAACCGGGCGTGCACATCAGCCATCCGCAAGGCGACGGGGGCAATAGTGCATCGCTCCCCGGGGAGATCACGACATAAGCCGTCAACCCACTGCGCAGGGAAGGCCGGATGTTTCGGCTTCACCTGTATGCCGCTGTGCAGCCTCTTGTAGCGCAATCTTCGCACAGTGGACCGCGGGTGCCAGTCGGGCACCCGGTCTTCCCTGCGCTCTCTTTCAAAGGGGGTGAGGCGACGGAGCAAAGCTCGGGCGAGGTGAGCCGCGAGGATGATCAGCTATGTCTGACGTTGAAAAATGGTGTCGTGCCCCGGACGCTGCGCAGCACGAAGTGATGCGCTGCAGAGCCGGGGCCCATCTCGCCGCATTGTGCCCTGTGGCTTTCTGGGTCCCGGCTCTGCGCCGCACCGCTACGCGCTGCAGCGCGTCCGGGACGCGAGGGCCACTCCGCAACGACGAATCCGTGGATGCCGAGCCCTCTTCCAGTCACTTCTTCACGCCGATCCGCCCTTGTAACAAAAGCGTCATACAGCAAAACTAAACGATTGCCGGGGGCCGCGGTTCGGCGGCCATGCCGCCTCATCGCTAGGAGATTTTGATGCGCCGTTCACTGGTGTTGCTGTCCGCCGGGCTGACAGTCCTTTCCACCGGATTTGCGTCCGCTGAGAATAACACGCCCCGGAACCTGATCCTGTTCATCCCCGACGGGCTGCGCGCACTGAAGGTCACCCCCGAGACCGCGCCGGCCATGGCCGAGGTCCGCGACAAGGGCGTCAACTTCAAGAACTCGCACTCGCTGTTCCCGACCTTCACCATGGCCAACGGTTCGGCGATGTCGACCGGTCATTATCTCGGCGACACCGGCGTGTTCTCCAACACGATCTGGACCAACTACACCTCAGGTCCGGCCGGCGACACCGTGGTTCCCTTCATCGAGAACGACGCCGTGCTCGGCGACATCGACGAGCATTTCAAGGGCGACTATCTCAACGAAGAGACCGTCTTGAAGATGGCCCGCGACAAGGGCCTGAGCACGGCTGCGATCGGCAAGGTCGGCCCGACCTATCAGTTTGATCACACCGACCATCCGGAGAAGCCGGGCCAGCACTCGATCGTCGTCGACGATGCTACCGGCGGCAAGGTCGGCGTGGCGCTCTCGGACGAGATGAAGGATGCGCTGACCAAGGCCGGTCTCGCCCTCACCGCCCCCAGCCGCGGCGACAACGGCAAGGCGGGCGACGCCAAGACGCCCGGCACGACGACGGCCAATGTCGTGCAGCAGGCCTATTTCGCCGACGTCGCCACCAAGGTGGTGCTGCCGATGTTCAAGGCGCGCAACAAGCCGTTCGTGCTGGTGTTCTGGTCGCGCGATCCTGACGGCACCCAGCATAACCAGGGCGACAGCCTCAACCAGATCCTGCCGGGCATCAACGGCCCGAGCTCGATGGCGAGCATCAAGAATGCCGACAACAACCTCGCCCAGATCCGCAAGGCGCTGGACGAGCTCGGGCTCGCGGCGAGCACCAACATCATGATCCAGGCCGACCACGGTTTCTCGACCATCTCCAAGGAGAGCAAGACCAGTCCCTCGGCCAAGGTCAGCTATGACGACACGCCAAAGGACTTTTTGCCGATGGGCTTCCTCGCCCTCGACCTTGCCAAGGCTCTCGACCTGCCGCTGTTCGACCCCAACGACAAGAACGCGGCCGTCACCGGCAACGCCCATCCGAAGGCCGGCAACGGCGTGCTCGGCAAGGAGCCGACCAAGCCCGACCTCGTCGTCGCCACCAATGGCGGCTCGGACCTGATCTACTTGCCGAACAAGGACAAGAAGCTGGCGGCCAAGACCATCAACGCACTGCTGGAACAGGACTATATCTCCGGCCTGTTCGTCGATGACCAGCTCGGCCGCTTCCCCGGCACCCTGCCGCTGTCGAGCATCAATCTGCGCGGCAAGGCGGCGACGCCGACGCCGGCGATCGTCGTCAACTTCCGCTCCTATGCCAGCGAATGCGGCGAGGCGCCGACCAATTGCTCGGTGCAGGTGGCCGACACCGTGCTGCGTCAGGGCCAGGGCATGCATGGCAACTTCAGCCGCGGCGACACCTACAACTTCATGGCCGCGATCGGTCCGGACTTCAAAGCCGGCTATGTCGACGAGCTGCCGGTCAGCAATGCCGACGTCGGCATGACCGCAGCGCGACTCCTCGGCCTGCACGGCTCGGAGAACGGTGGCCTGGTCGGCCGCGTGATGTCGGAGGCGCTGCCGAACGGCATCGTGCCGAAGGCGTTCAAGGCCGTCGAGAGGTCGAAGAAGAAGTCCGAGAACGGCCTCGAGACCGTGCTCAACGTCCAGCGCGTCGGCAGCCAGCGCTATTTCGACGTCGCCGGTTTCCCCGGCCGCACTCAGGGACTCGAGCCGGAGACCGGCAAACAAAAAACGGCGGGGAAATAACCCCGCCGCTTCATTCGCGCCCTCAATGAGGGCGCGAAAATCTCTTGGTTACATGCCTAGATTCTTTACATTCCAATGTCGAAGACATTAGGCAGTTGGCCCGCCAGAGGCAGTGCGGTGGCGCCCAGGAAGGTCGCCACCATCGCCATCAGGCGACGGTTGTTCTGGCGCTTGCCGCGCATCTGGCCGGCGATCCACTCGAGCATCTCGCTCTTGACCTTCGAGGCATAGGAAGGCGCCCAGCTCTCGATGTCGGTGTCCTGCGCCAGCGCGACGCTACGCGAGGGAACCTTCAGGCCCGAGGCGCTCGCGGCGTAATGCGCGACAGCCTTGGCCAGCAAATCGTCGAAACGGCCACCATCGGTACGCTCGGTCGCGGCCTCGTTGATCTCGAACAGCGCCTCGGCTTCGGCGCGGCTGACCGGCTGGTCGTTGACGGCCACGGCCGTCAGGATGCGGGCGCACCAGGCGGTGTCATCGGCATCGAGGGAGCGAGAAAAGTGCATCCGACCCTTGGTGGTCGGACCTTCGCCGGTGATCACGCCGTCGCGGACGATGGTGAGGGCGTGGGCTGCGGTGTCGCAGCAGGACGGTTCGAGGGACGGCGACTCAACTGACTTCGACAGTGCGGCAGACATAGTTCACTTCCAGATTTCTTCTGATCGACCAGCATTTTCATGCGGGCGTAAAGGGGCGGTTAATGATTCGATATGGGGATCGCGACTTTTCTCAATGGTTGCCGATTAGTCGCTATGAGGACCACTTCGGTTCCAGGGAGCGTCGGGCGAGCGTGATGCGGGTCATAAAAGGCTTTATCGGGGCAATCGAGACCGCAAAGCCCCGGTGGAGATGTTTCGCCGCAGGTGTCCCCGTAACAAAAATGTGCTGAGAAATCAGCCCTTCAGAGCAGAAATTCACATTTTACTTCAAGCAGTTCAGGGGCCGTTCACTTGGCCTCGCCAAGCGCCTATACTGATCCGCACGGCTAGACGGTAATTTCCAAGCAAATTCAATGAGATGAGGTCAAACCATGACACTTCCGATCGGCACCACCGCCCCTGACTTCGAAGCCGAGACCACCGAGGGGAAGATCAAGTTCCACGACTGGATCGGCAACAGCTGGGCCCTGCTGTTTTCGCATCCCAAGGACTTCACACCGGTTTGCACGACCGAGCTCGGCGCCCTCGCCAAGCTGAAGCCGGAATTCGACAAGCGCGGCGTCAAGCTGATGGGCCTTTCGGTCGACCCGGTAGACCGTCATTCAAAATGGTCGGAGGACATCAAGGAGACCCAAGGTGCCGCGCCGAACTACCCGATGATCGGCGACACCGATTACAACGTGTCGAAGCTGTACGGCATGCTGCCGGCCGCGATCTCGGGTGATCCCCTCACCCGTACCGCCGCCGATAACCAGACCGTCCGCAACGTCTTCGTCATTGGGCCGGACAAGAAGATCAAGCTCGTGCTGGTCTACCCGATGACCACGGGCCGGAACTTCCAGGAAATCCTCCGCGTGATCGACTCGCTGCAGCTCACCGCCAAACATCGCGTCGCGACGCCGGCCGACTGGTCGCCGGGCGAGGATGTCATCATAGCGGGCTCGGTGTCCAACGACGAGGCCAAGACGATCTACCCGCAGGGCTGGAAGGAGCCGAAGCCCTACATCCGGATCGTGCCGCAGCCGAAGTAAATGGCCTAGCCGGTCACACGATCCGCCACCAACAGACCCGCGGTCGACGAGACCGCGGTCACCACCGCGCCCCATGTGATGTCCAAAACGACGACGGGCCAGGTCCAGTGCTTGAGCAGTGACAGCGCAGTCAGCTCGAAGGTCGCGTAGCAGAACAAGCCGAATAGCGCGCCATATAGTATCGTCGATTGCCAAGTCGCAGTCGACGTGCCGCTCACGAACACCAAAACACCGACGACGTAGATCAGATAGAAGAGGACGGCAGGAAGGGGCCTGACGTCGCCCAGCATGCTGCCGACCTGAGCGGCGAAAAATCCCTTGGCGATCAGGCCGAGGAACAGGAAGTCCAGCCCGGTCAGGACGATCAGGGTTGCGACATAGAGCACGGCGATACGGTTCACTGGCGGCCTCCCTGCCCGCAGGTTTCGCGGACAGTCATGTTGCCATCAGTTACGCCACGGCGGGCTGCTGGTTTCAGCCCACCAATCCGGGATCAAGCCGCTTGCACGCGATCGAGGAAGCTGTCGACCTCGGCCTTGAGGTGAAGGCTCTCGCCCGACAGCGCCTGGGCGGAGGCAAACATCCGGCTCGACGTCTCACCGGTCTCGCTCGCGCCCTCGGCCGCCTGACGGACATTGACGACGACGTCAGCGGTGCCCGAGGCCGCGGCGCGAACGCTGGCCGCGATGTTTTGGGTAGCGCTGCGCTGCTGCTCGACCGCCGCCGAGATCGAGGCCGCGATGCCGCTGATGCGCTCGATGGTCTCGGTGATCGCCTTGATGGCCGTCACCGACTCCTCGGTCGCAAGCTGCATGCTCGCGATCTGGGTCGATATCTCGTCGGTTGCCTTGGCGGTCTGGCCGGCGAGCGTCTTGACCTCCTGGGCCACCACCGCAAAGCCACGCCCGGCATCACCCGCGCGCGCGGCCTCGATGGTGGCATTCAGCGCCAAGAGGTTGGTCTGCTCGGCGATCGAAGTGATCAGCTTGACCACGTCGCCGATGCGGGAGCCTGCTTCCGAAAGCTGCGCGATGCGCTGGTCGGTGGCCTCGGCCTGCTGCACCGCCTCGGCCGAGATCGCGTTGGATTCCTGCACCCGACGGGTGATCTCGGAGATCGACTGCGACAGCTCGTCCGAGGCTGACGCCGCCGAACGGACGTGATCGGAGGCCTGCTCGGAGGCGCCGGCCGACTTCGCCGACAGGTCGGCCGTGGATCGCGCAGTATCGGTCAATTGCCGGGCCACGCGCTCGAATTCGCTCGAGGAATGCAGCACCTTGTCAAGGATGCCGCCGACGCTGCCGCGGAATTGGCCGACGAAGTTGCGCAGATCCGCCTTGCGTTGTTCGATCGCCGCGGCCGCGGTCTCCGCCTGCTCGCTGCGCATCCGCGCCCGTTCCAGCGAATTACTCTTGAACACCGCCACCGTGCGGGCGATCTCGCCGATCTCGTCGCCGCGGTCCTCGCAATCGATCGCGACGTCACTCTGGCCGTTGGCAAGCGCCGTCAGCGAGCGCGTGACCGAGGTGAGCGGCCGGGTGACGCGGCGGACGACCAGCATGGTGAGCACAAGGACCAGCAACGCGGCGATACCGGCCGCGACAGCCATGCTCCAAATCGCCTGGGCGAGCATGCTCTCGTACTGCGCCATGGGGATGCCGACATAGAGGATGCCGACGACCTTGCCGGCCGAGTCCGCAATCGGGAAGTAAGCGGTCATGAAGGACTTGCCGAACAGCGTGGCAGGCCCCTTATAAGCTTCGCCACGGCGCAGCAGCGCCTGCGCCGGATGGTCGGCGGCGAGCTGGGTGCCGACGGCGCGATCGCCGTTTTCCTTCTTCACATTGGTCGAGCGACGGACGAACTGCCCGCTCGCATCGTCAAACACGAACAGGGTCGCATTGCCGCCGACATAAGAGACCGCACGATCGACGATGGCGTGATCCTTGAAGTCCGGCATCTTGGCGATATCGGCGCGCGCCACCGCACCATCCCGCATCGTGATCTTCGCGTCGGGAAAGACTTCAGCGAAGGTCAGCGCCAGCGTGCGCAGACTGACCTCGATGTCGCGCAGCGCGCGATCATTGAAGGCGGAGGTGAGCGACCAGTAGCCGGCGCCGACCACCAATGCGGTGTTCATCGCAATCAGCAGGACGGCACACAAGACAGCCTTGGTGCCCAGCTTGAATTGCGGCACGAACTTCGCCGTTAATGAGTTGGTCATGAATGGAACTACCCCCGGAATTCCTGCATATTCATGCAATTCGCTTACGACCCCATTAACGCTGGTTCACACCGCCGCCCGCGGCATGCTTTCCAAGACGTAAACGAGGACGCGCCCTGCCCCCGCCAAGCCCCCCGCCTGTCATCGTCTGGTTCCGCGACGACCTCCGCTTGTCCGACCATCCCGCTTTGCACGCCGCCGCGAAATCCGGCGCGCCGGTGATCTGCCTCTATGTGCTGGACGATGCGGCCGGACGGGCACCGGGTGGCGCGGCCCGCTGGTGGCTGGCGCAGTCGCTGCGCGCGCTCGGCGCCGACATCGCCGCGCGCGGCGGATTCCTTGCCCTGCGCAAGGGACCGGCGGCCCGGGTGATCCCCGAGGTGGCGCGCGAGGCCGGCGCTGGCGCGGTCTATTGGAATATGATCGCTCAGGCGCCGCATCAGGCCGTCGAGAGACAGCTCGAAGCGTCGCTGGCAAAGCTCGGCGTGGACTCGCAAAGTTTCCCCGGCGATCTGCTCGTTCCCCCCTCGGCGATCCGCAACAAGGAAGGTAGAGGCCTGCGCGTATTCACGCCATTCTGGCGGCGGGTGCTGTCGCTTGGTGATCCACCCAAACCGCTGCCCGCGCCGACACAACTGCGCCCCGGCCCGAAGATCACCGGCGACACACTGGAGAGCTGGCAGCTCGAGCCGACCAAGCCGGACTGGGCCGGCGGCCTGCGAGAGAGATGGACGCCGGGTGAAGCCTCCGCTCGCGCCCGCCTGCGCGACTTCCTCAAGCGCACCGCCCGCAACTATGCCGGCGAGCGCGACCGCCCCGATCGCGAGGGCACCTCAGGCCTCTCGCCGCACCTGCGGTTCGGCGAGCTCAGCCCGCGCCAGGTCTTTCACGCCGCGCGTTTCGCCGCGGGGGAGAATCCGGCGATTGGATCCGGGATCGACAAGTTCCTGAGCGAGCTCGGCTGGCGCGAGTTCTGCCGCCACCTGCTCCACGATCACCCGAACCTCGCCACCGAGAACCTGCAAACCAATTTCGACGATTTCCCCTGGAAGACCGACAAGAAGGCCCTCGCCGCCTGGCAGCGCGGCCGCACCGGTTTCCCGATCGTCGATGCCGGCATGCGCGAGCTCTGGCACACCGGCATGATGCACAACCGGGTCCGGATGGTGGTCGCCTCGTTCCTGGTGAAGCACCTCCTGATCGACTGGCGCGACGGCGAGGCCTGGTTCTGGGACACGCTGGTCGATGCGGACGCCGGCAGCAATCCCGCCAACTGGCAATGGGTCGCCGGCTGCGGCGCCGACGCCGCACCCTATTTCCGCGTGTTCAATCCGGTCCTCCAGGGCGAAAAGTTCGATCCCGACGGAACCTATGTCCGGCGCTGGCTGCCGGAGCTGAGGGACGTGCCGGCGAAGCTGATCCACCAGCCCTGGCAGGCGACGCCGATCGAGCTTGCAAGCGCCGGCGTCACGCTCGGCAAGACCTACCCGCAGCCGATCATCGATCATGCCAAGGGACGCGAGCGCGCGCTCGCCGCTTACGCAAATATCCGCAAAGGTTGAGGGTTGCTTTGACACAATTATGAAACCCGCTATCGTCATCGCTCCATGCAAACCGTGGGGGACACGAAATGGACGACGTAACTGCAGTTGAGCCGACAATCGAAGCAGCAGTGCCTGCTGCCGAGCCGCCGAAGGCGGCTCCCAAGCCTGCAGCAAAGAAGGCCAAGAAGGCTGCAAAGAAGGCTGCGAAGAAAGTAGCGCCGAAGAAGGCTGCGAAGAAATCGAAGAAGACCGCCAAGAAGTCGGCGAAAAAGGCTGCCAAGAAGACCGCGAAGAAGGCTGCCAAGAAAACAGCGAAGAAAGCCGCCAAGAAGAAGAAGGCCAAGAAGGCCAAGCGCTGATCGCGGCTTCAGAGCAAGTCTCCGGGTGCGGGGCGCCCGGAGATTCCGCCCGAAGACGCCCTAGCCTCCCCGCTTGGACTTGCGGCGACCCGGATGATGGACGCCTTTCGGATCGCGAAACTCGCTGCGATGACCCCGCCGGTCCTCCTTCGCGAAACGCCGTCGCTTTCCCGGTGAACCGAACGCCCTGATCACCTTCCTGCCGTTGACTTTCTTGATGACGTAGCCACCCTCGGTCATCGAGAACGGCGCCTTGAGCGTCCCCTTGTGGTCGAACTTCGTGCCGCGGGGATGCTTGAACGGCTCGAACCAGGACGGATAGACGAAGTTCGACATCGGCCATCCATCGACGTCGAACGTGTCCTCCTCAACAGCGTCGCAGACTTCATAGGCGAATTGGGTGTTCCGATTCTTGTCGGCCCAGAGATTGGCCATGGGATCCAGCACCATCTCGAACAGCTCGTGTGAGGCCGCGACGCTGATCGGCTCGCCATTCAGCGCCTCGACGAAGATCTTCGAGATCGGCTGGCCGCGATGGGTCAACTCATGACGTCCGAGCATGTTCTTGTGCAAGGCATTGTCAAAATAGACCAGCTGCCAGTCGGTCCGCTCTGGTTTGCGCGTGACATAGAGATCGACCGGACAGCCCCACACCGGAAGGAAATGCTTGTCGTAGCACTTTTGCAGCGCCGCGGTGAGCTGGCGCATCTCTCCCTCGTCGATCTTTGCATAGTTGATGCAGGCGATCCGAACCGGCTTCATGGATCTGCCGAGCAGTGCACGTCTCGCCTTTTTCATGGAAATCACCGGGTGAAAGGGAAACTGAAATGGGCCCAGCCTAGCATGACGGCGCGGCGCACGTCAGGGATGTATTCCGGTCATCCGACGCCTAGACGCGCCTGTTGACCACGAAGACGGCCGTCGCGCACATCGCCATGCCGCCAATCGCCAGCGCATCCAGCCTCTCCCCGAACAGCAGATAAGCCATCAGCGCCGTGACCGCCGGGACCAAGTAGAACAGGCTGGCAACAGCCGTCGCGGCAGCATGGCGGATCAGCCAGTACAACAGGCCGATCGATCCGATCGAGAGCGCAACGGCAAGCCAGCCAAGCGCAAGCACAAACTCCCGCGTCCAGTGCACCACGCGATCCTCGAACAGGAAGGCGCCGGCGGCAAAGAAGATGGTGACGGCGACGTATTGCACGAGATTGCCGGCGCGCCAGTCGATGTGATTGCAGTAGCGGCGCTGGTAGAGCGTGCCGAGCGTGATGCTGATCAGCGAGACCACCGAGGCAAGCCAGCCGAGTCCGGCCTCTCCCGTCATGGGGCGATCGTGCAGGATCAGCGCCACGCCGCCGAGCCCAAGCAGCAGGCCGCCCCATTGCACCGGCGTCACCTTCTCGCCGAGCCAGCGGTTGGCGATGGTCGAGGTCAGGATCGGCTGCAGGCCTGGAATGAGCGCGGAGAGCCCCGCCGGAATTGAGTGCGCGATCGCAATCGCGGTGCCGCCGAGATAGAAGCCGTGGACCAGGATGCCAGCCACCGCGCTGTGCGCGATGCCGGTACGATCAGGCCATTTCGGCCGGGCGACGCCTGCGATGATGGCCATCAGGCAGACCACCACGGCCATGCGGATGGCGAGATAGGTCAAGGGATCGGCGTTGTTGATGACGTATTTCGTGCCGATGAAGCCGGTGCTCCAGAGCAGCACGAACAGGACCGGCGCCGCCCGCGCGGCCAGATTTTCCTGGTTATGATTCATTGCCGCCCTCATTGCCCGAGCGGGGACGGCGCGGCAATGCGAATTTCGCATGCTGCGCTGCGACGGACGCGGCGGCTCAGATCAGCCGATCACCATTCTTCCGGACAGGGATCGATGATCTTCCAGAGATCGACCCCGTTCTTGATCTTCTTCATGTCGGTAGTGAGCCCGCCATTGCGGCGGATCCAGTCCTTCACTGTGTCGGGATAGTAGGACATCAGGTCGGATGTCCCTTCCGAGCTCGTGACCTTGATGCCGAAGGTGAAGGCCTTGTCGTAGTAGGCCTGGTGGAAGCCGAGGCTTGCCTTTGGCGTCACGCAGATCTTGTTCAGCGGCACGATGCCGAGCACGAGCGTGCAGGCCGAGTTGCAGATGCCGTCGATGATCACGCGCTCACCGGTGTCGCGGACGCGCTTGTACTTGACCTTGTACTCTTCGACATAGCCGCCATGGTCGCGGGTGATATGCAGCTCGGCGCGCGCTGGCGCGGCAGCAGCGACGAAGAGCAACAGCAGGCTGAGGAGCGTGATGCGCATGGCAGCGTGACGACGAAAACCTTGCAGGAATGAACCGGCCCCGAAGAGCCCCCAATGAAAACCCCAAGGAGCCGGCGGGAGGAATCTTTGACCGGATTCTCTTTGGCCATACTTGTGTGGGGAATTCGTTAAGCATCCCGAAAAGGCCAAAAATGGGCAGGCTCCGCTCCCATTTCCGGCATTTCTGTCACACTTGCCCGGGAATCTGCAGGATCGGACCCGATTTCCCCGCCCCGGACGGGTGCCCCGGCGACCCGAAATAGCTATAGATGGCTGAGCTATTCGTGCAGGTTCCGGAGAATCGAGATGAGCAAGTTGAAGCTTGTAGCCGCGGTTGCTGCCCTGTCGGCCGCAATCCTCGCCCCCAGCCTCGCGGAGGCGCGGGTGCACCACCGGTACCACCGCTCCTACGCCAACCCGCTGCCCTACCCGATCAGCTATCTGCATAATTACGGCCCCGGAATTGAGCCCGGTACCTTCGCCTTCTACGACGGCCCATCGACCAACCACTGCTACCAGAGCGCTGCCGCCTATGTTGGCCAGGACCGCCGGCGGCACCCCTGCTACTGAGGGACCCGCGGCGACCCGCCGATCCGCTCCGCACTTCGAATTATTCGAAGCGACAGCCTTGCCCCGCCTGCTTGGCATGAGCCCTGGATGCTAATCTGGGTACCTGCGGTGGTCATGGCTACGGTGGGCTGGCTGAAGCTTTGTTCATCAGCATTACATTTCGGCTCCGCCACAATTTGATCAGAACAACTTCGATATCCTGTATTGCGTAAGCGGAGGAAGAACATCATGAATTCAAAGATTGGCCTCGTCGCCGCATCCTTGTTCGGTGCCCTCGCGGCATCGTCGCCGGCGTCGGCCATGCCTGTTGCGCCGGCGCCCGCGACGCCGCAAGTCTCGGGCATCGAGCAGGTCCGCATGGTCTGCAACGCCTGGGGACGCTGCTGGTGGCAGCCCAACGTGTATTACGGTTACGGCCCCGGATATTATGGGCCGCCGCGCTATTATGGTCCGCGTTATTATGGTCCGCGCTACTATGGCTATTACGGCTATCGCCGCTGGTGATATCTCAAGGGGGCCCTCGGGCCCCTTCGCATTTGCGAGATGGTGCACTCAGTCGATGCTGCTGGAGTGCTTCCAAAACTGATCTAGATCAAGGATGAAATCCGTCATTCGGTCATATGCTGGATCGATGGCCGATTTGATCGTATTCCGATGCCCTCAGACGGGCATGAATGTGCAAACACATCTCGAGAAGCAGAAGATCGAGGAAGGACGAAGTTTTGAGTCCTTCCCCTGCCCAGCGTGCACACGACTCCACTTCATCGACCTCGCCTCCGGCAAGCCGATGAACCGGGATCGTTGACGGCGGCATCGTTCCGACCTCGTGGAATGAGGTCCGCAATATTACGGCACTGAATCCTGTTTACTGAATCGTCAAGTATCGCCATTGATGGCCATGTAACGACGTTCATTTCATCGTCACATTGCAGCATCCGGCCAGACGCATGTTTTTCGACGCTCTCGCCCCGTCCTCCGCGCTCCAGCTGACCCGGTTTACCGATATCGACGCGTTTCGGCCGGCCGAGTCCCTGGAGGATTCTCGAAGCATTCCCCTCGACGTCGCCAATTTCGCCGCGGCGCGAGCGATCGTAAACCTGCCGGCGTGCCGCATATTTGTGGCAAGGTCGTTTGCACGCATCCTGGAGACAACCTATCGCGCACCGGGCGGCATGGTGATCCTTCCAATGAGCGACGATCTGTGCGCCCGCTCGAGCGGAGTGGAGTTCGACTCGCGCTTCTTCGTCGCGTTGCGCGGCATTCATCACTGCCATTTCGTGGAGCCCAAGGTCAATCATCACGCGCTGATCATGTTCTCGCCCGCGCTCAGGGATCGCGGCTGGTTCGATCGCGCCGATGCATTGTGGGTTCGCATCGCCGATCCCGCCGCTCATCTCTACGCACGGCAGCTTGTGCAGGACATCCTGCGGACCGCGTCGGTCCAGCCGCACATGTTCGAGACGACCGAGGTCGCCGCCCATCTGCAGGAGGGGCTGCTGCTCGCTTTCGACGACCTGTTTCGAAGAATCCCGCTGGCAGAGTGCGGAGTTCCGAGCGCGGGCGCGCGCTCGGCCAGGCTCGTGCAGCAGATCGACGACTATGTCAGAGCCTACCCGACCGCTCCGATCTATACGGCCGATCTCGCCGATGAATTCGGCGTCTCGATCCGGACCCTCGGCGGCGCGGTGGCCAAGGTGCGAGGGATGAGCCTGCATCAATACATCCGCCTGAAGCGGCTTTGGGCGACACGCACACAACTGCTCAGGAGCGGCGGGGCATCGGTCGCCTCGTGTGCGCGCGCCCAAGGCTTCCATCACCTCGGCGAGTTTGCCGCAGCCTACCGCGCGACATTCCACGAGGCGCCCTCGGATACGCTGGCGCGGGCCCGGCAAGCCGGCTTTCCGACCAACCTAGCGTAACACAAGAATAACACTGGCCTAACACCAGCATAACAAACGCGTCAAATCCACCGCCGATAAAAAGGCACGGGCGGCGGAGGACTGCCATCGATTAGTTGGAGGACAACAGTTTGCGCAGGCGCGCGACCTCGATCCGCGTCTCCAAAATCACGCGCATCAAAAGTGCATTCTCATGCTCAAGGTCGGCAATACGGCGCCGCCGGCTGCTCTCGTCCTGCTTCAAAGCGAGATCGTATACATTTGAGTTTGCGTTCGCCTGCGGCGGCGCCTTGTCAAAGCCCGATTTTTTTATCGGATTTGTTGTTCCAGGCACCTCAACCCCCAATAACGGCACACAACAGACGCACCAACTAGTCTCGCGAGCAACCCCACTCGCGAGGCCGAGCCTGTTTCAGCCTCTTACTAGTTATGTTTCTTATCGTTGCTGTGACTGATCTTAAACAAAGAGTCAGATTTCCGGCCGAATGTGGGAAATTCGTTGCTCAAATTTCGTTTGCGTTGCCAGCAAAACTTGTCCTGTCGCTGAACCGCAATCTCGCAGATGCATCCGTCGCTACGACTACGATTGTTGCAGCGAGCCTCGCGACGCGACGGATTTGTTTTGCTAGGCGCCCAGCAGCGTCATCTGCAACAGCCAACCGACCCAGATCGCGGGAGCGAAGAACAGGCCGAATGGCATACGACTGGTTAGCCGCAGCCGTTGACGCAAAACAAGATAGCGGAGCGCGTAGGTCGCAAGAGCTGAAAGCGCCGCGATTTCGATTGCAATCGGCAAGATCGACCAATCAAGCCACGCCCCGGCGACGGCGGCGAGCTTGACGTCACCAAGTCCCAGGCCATGCCGGCCGCGCAGGCGAGCGTAAGCCACGCGCACTGCCAAGAAAGCGCCAGCAACAACGATGGCACGCAGCACGGCGATCAACAGCGCCGACAGGTCACCCTGCGCCACCACCATCGCATTGACCAAGCCCAGGACCAGCCCGGCAACGTTCAAGGCATCGGGTATCAGAAGATATTTCGCGTCGATGACGGCAATTGTCAGCATGACAAGCGCCAACGCCGCGCCCGCCACGCCTAAAGCGCCATGGGCAACCGACAGACTCGTTACGACCGAAAAGAGACCGGCCAAGGCAGCGACAACGTAAGACCAAAAGCGATAGCCAACGATGGTTTCGGCCGCAACCGTGAGATCCGCCTCGTCATTTTGCATCTAGGGGCGCGCCATTGCAGGCATCGCTGCCCTCGTAGGTCCACTTACCCTGCTTTTCCTTGCCACAGACCATGACCGCTTTAGAGGCAAAACAGAATTCAGCGCCTTCACTAAAGACACGGCTGGCCCAAATGCACGCGCTGGGCGGAACGGGAAATGGAACAAGCAGCACGGGCGGTTGGCCCGGTGTCAGCGCAGGTAACGGCTGCGCGAAGGCCGCAGCGCCAAACAGGAGCCCAAATGCCACAATTGCGAGCCTGGCCATCATCTTGTGTTCTCAAGCACCAAGTGAACTGGAGGATGATCGAATTTCAGGCTGATATAGTCAATCCAGCAGGCCGAGGCGGCAGGCTCGGCACAAAATCTTTTATCTTGCAAATCCAGCTTTAGACGCGCTGCCGCGGTACGCGCATGGAGCCCCTCGCATCAATACGCATTGCGCGGCCGGATCAACTCGAAGGCCGTCCTGAACATGATGGAGATGTCGAACGCCAGACTCCAGTTATCAATGTACCAAAGATCCAGCTTGACCCTCTTCTCCATCAGCTCGAGCTGCGGAGTACCGCCGCGACATCCCTGCACCTGCGCCCACCCCGTGATGCCGGGCTTCACATGGTGCCGGAAAGCATAATTGGCGATCATTTTGCCGTATTCGTAATCATGAGCCAGTGCGTGCGGCCGTGGTCCGACCATGGACATGTTACCCTGCAGCACGTTCAACAATTGCGGTAGCTCGTCGATGCTGGTCTCACGGAGAAAGCGACCAACCCGGGTGACGCGTGGGTCCTGCTTCGTCGCCTGCACGACGGCAGCACCATCTTCCAGCACTTTCATGCTGCGCAATTTGTAAATGACGAAGGGTTGGCCGTTGAACCCATGGCGCCGCTGCCGGAAGATGATGGGGCCATCCGATTCAAGTTTGATGGCGAGTGCTGCCAGGACCAACACCGGAGATAGCAGAAACAGCGAGGTGGCCGCCACCGTCACGTCCAATACGCGCTTGGACAGGCGCTCAACCGCGGTCAATGGCGCGCGTTGCAGCTCGACCATGTATGACCGCTGCGGTATTGAGGTCTGACGGCGCAAGATGGTCGACACTGCGCAATCGGGCAGCAGGCGAACCGGAAGGGGGATTGCCCTCAGCCGATCGAGAACCAGCTCGATGTCCCCGGCGCGCGCCCACGACAAGGCGAGAACGATCTCCTCTGCCGGCGTCCCCCGCACGCGCTGCTGCGCCGTTTCGACGTGCAGTTTGTGCAGCTCCGAGGACGGGTCACCTTTCCCGTCGCGAGGCAGCACGACGCGCTCGATTTCGTCCAGGCCGAACCTGACCAGCAGATCGCGCCGGCCGAACTGCGCCATCTCGCTCTGTGTTCCGATCACGATCGCGGGCCGGCCGCGGATCGCTCCGGTCATGAGGGCCGAGCTCAGGCAACGGCACGCCAGGCGCCGCGTCGCCACGAGGCCGAATCCCCCCAAGAGGAAGAAGCAAACGACAGAACCACGCGAGGTCTCGCCCGCGGATTTGAGCAGGAACAGGACAACTGCAAGAACAAGAATTGCAAGGCACCAGCTCGCCCAGACGCGTCCATGGTCGCGCTCCCGCTCGAGCAGCTCGTTCATCCGGTAAAGACCGAATTGGTACGCCGCAAGCACATATGTCGAGCTGGCCACGAGGCCCAGGCCGGCGTAGACACCAGCGTCGCCGAAACTGCCGCTGATCGCGCGCTGGTAGAGGACCCCGCCCAAGATGCCGGCCACGACGATCACCAGGGCGTCAGCGAGCGCGAAAAGCGGCTCAATAACCTCAAACCGGACGCCGATACGGGGCCGTCTGGCGTGCTCCTCGACGGCTGATGACGAACGGTCGAGATTGGTTATGTCAGTCATGCTGCACCTGCGCCGGTAGACCGCCGCATAGCACGTTATATATCACATTATGATGATATTTACTTAACGTTTACCGGTCTGTTGCAGCCCAAACCGACCCTCGCGGTCGGGAGCCGCGACGCCGAACAATCGCAACGGGAATACCACCATGCGGGCCCGGACAAGGACCGGGCCGCGCTGGCTTTTTTCAGGTGGCCGCCGCTCGGATCGGATTTGGATGCTATCGCGCTGGTGCCGTGGCGGACTTTGTGTCCAGCAGTTTCGACAGCGCGATTTCGTTCACGACGGGCGGGCTCTGCTTGAGAAGTTCGGCAACATAGGCACGGCGATTGGCTTCGACGCGCTCAGCCCTGATGCGTTGCACCAGCGCGTCCCTGACCTCAACCAGCGGCCGCGTGTGCGAGGCCTCGGTGTCGAGCAACTTCAGGATATGCCAGCCGTCATCGAGCCGGATCGGGTCGGTGAAGCCCGCCTTTGGCAAGCCTGTCACCTGGCCGCGAATCTCGGTGCGCAGATCCGGTTCACCCACCCAGCCGATCTCCCCGTCCCGCTCTGCGGTCGGCGCATCGTCCGATGAGCTGCGAGCAAGCTGACCAAACTCCGCGTTGGGCTGCTTCAGCTTGCTCACGACATCGTCGAGCTTCTTGCGCGCGGCATCCTGGGCGCTCTTGTCGGCGTCTTTCGCGACGGCCACCAGGATCTGGGCCAGACGGAACCGGCGAGGGACGAGAAACGCGCTGGCGTTCGCCTCATAGACGCTCTTGATCTCGGCATCGTTCGGGAAACTATCAGCCGGCAAAGTGACCGATTGAAGATAAGTCTCGATGATCACATTCTCCCTTGCGCGCGCGAGCTGGGCAACGACGGCAGGCTGCTGGTCCCATTTCTTGGTCATCGCTTCCTTGAGCACCAGGCGATTGGCCAGGATCGCCCGCACGGTCTGGCTCAGCACGGCGGGATCATGCGCCATGGCTGCCTGCTGGCGGGCGTCGAGGAGCTGGATCGTCGCGCGAATTTCCTCGGCCGTGACATCGCTGTCCCCGACCCTGGCGATGATTTCGCCGCCTCTGACGGCCGCATTGTCTGCCGCAGCGGGCGCAGGCTGGGCCGGTGCCGCCGCTTGGCTCGATGCGGCCGGCGCGGACTGCGCACGGGCAGGAGCGGCCGGCGCTGGGTTACGGGTTTGGGCAACGACCTGCGGCGCAGCCGTGAACACCAGCGCGACGGCGATCGCACTAAAAGCAAAAGTCTTGTTCATGGCTTGGCCTTCTGTTCGAGAATCTTGTCGCGGAAATCCTGAGCGGCGTTTTGATGCTCGACGCGCTTCAGACCGAAAACGGGATCATGATCGAGCACCTTCTCGAGCGGATCCATGGCCTCATATTGACGAACGACGTCGTCGGCGATCTTCGCCAGACGAACGTTCTTGGCCTCGCAGGCCTTGGTGCTGGCCTTGAATGCCGTCGCGTCCGCTTCAAACTTGGCGCGCTCGGCGTCCTTCGTGCGCGCGACGGCGGCCGCCTCCCCGTATGCGCTTTTCCATTTCTCGAGCGAGTCGTCGCGCTCGGCGATACGGTCGTTGAAATCCTTGACCGCCTGGCGGTAGGCCTGCTCGGCTTCCTTGACCTGGGCGCGATAGGTTTCGCTCTGCTTGCGGAAGCGATCACGCTCCTGCTCCGTCGCGGTCAGCTTGGCCTGCAGTGCCGCGCGCTGATCTTCCGCCGCGCGTGCCTGCGCGGTGGCGCTGCGCAGCGCCTCGCGCAACCGGTCGCTTTCCTGGTCCGCACGCGCGGTCGAGGCGACCATCAGCACCAATGCGGCCACGAATGAAAGACGCAACAGCCGCATGATCAGAACCTCGCATTGAGATCGAGCTGGACGATATCGACCTTATAAGGCAGGCCAGCGATGTTGTTGGCGCTCATCCAGCGCACCGAACCCCAGATGTTTTCGCCGAGGCCGACATTGCCGCCGATGAAATAGCCCTTGAGGTTGGTGCCGCCGAGGCCAAAATCGGAATCGACGAACGCATCTACCATCGCGTCGGATTCAAGGTATTTGTAGCCGACGTGAGCGTTCCAGTCCCAGAGATGCTTGACCTCCTTATTGCCGACCGTGAGGCGCGCAAGCCAGCCCTGGTTGCCGCCGTTGTACGGGCCGAATACGTTAGGGGTTGACGACGGAGCGGTGTTGTTTGGTCCCACCACAACAGCTGCCACCGCCGCGCGATCGAACGCCGTGTTCCAGATATATTCGGCGTCGAGAATGATGTGGACCGGGTTGAACTGCGCGAAATCGAGCTGACCACTCGCGACAACCGGACGGAAGTCGCTGGCAAGGCCGTAGAACTGGAAGAGGGTCGTCGATCCCGGTGTAAACGGAATGTTGCGCAACTTCATGTACGTGTTGCCCTTCTGCGCGAAGGACGGACGCAGCAGATCGGTATCGCAGGTATCGACCGCGCTGGTGACGAAGCATTCGCTGGAAAGCTTGCCCTTCACGTTGATAAAGTCGTAATAGGCAAACGCCAATGTCAGGTTGGTTTCGGAATCCAGTTTCGCCCCGAGGCCCCCCTGTGCGCCGAACAACCACTTGTCCCGGCTCGGCGCGAAGGTCGGTCCTGCAATGGTTACACTGTTGATGCCTGCGTTGAGATCGGTGTTGAAGACCGGAAAAGCGCCGCCGACGAAGAATGGCGTGAATCCCTCCGCGACTTCGTGCTTGGCCTGAATTGCAAAGCCGTCGAAGCCGATATCCTTGTACCAGACCAAGTCCGTCGGCGACCAAAACGGGTTGTCAAACCGCCCAACAGTGCCGACGAAATCCTGCACCGGCTGATACTTGACGAAGGCGCGGTCGAGCCAAAGCGCGTACTTCGAGAAGTTACCGCCATTACCGCCGAACGTTTGGTTGGTTGAGACTGGTGAGCTGCTGTCGCCCGTCGCAATTCTCAGGCCGGCGCTGAAACCATCAAAAAGATCGACGTCGGCGCCAAGCCGCGCGCGGAAGCGGAATCGGTTACGATCCTGTGTCGTGTTATAGAATGGGGGAAAGTAGGGATTGAGCGAAGGGTCCTCATTGAAGGGAGATCCCGTATTGATGGCGTTAAAGTTCTCGAGCGGCCCGCTTCCAGATGGAAAATGATCCCCCTCGTACCGCGCGCGGATGTCACCATAGAACCGGATGCGCTGCGCCCATTCCGGATATTTTCCGGGAGAGGCCCAGTTCTCCTTCTCCGCCTTCGCCATGACTTCGGCGCGAATTTCATCGCGCAGCTGCTTCTTGACGATCTCGGGGACATAGGTGACGCGCTTGGTACCAGCAGGCGAAACCGCATCCGTCGCGGTCGCGGCCGCCTTCTCGGCGCCTTCCGCCTTGGTGGTGGCGTCGCGTGTCGCCTGGCGGGCGACATAGGCTTCGTCGTCCGCCTGCTTGATCAGCGCTGTAGCCTGCTCCTCGCTCAGCGTGCCCTGCTTTACCAGCAGGTTGATCAGGTTCACGGTTGCGTTCGACGACGGCGGCGCATCACGCGACACCGTCGGACGCTTGCCCGGCTGTGTGTCGTCCTGGGCCAACGCCGGAGCGGAAAGCGCAAGCAGGATAGCCGCGGTACCCGCCAGCTGTCGCTTCGTCATTTCTGCACGCCACATCACATCAACCCTTCTTCCAGTCTCATCACTCAATCACACGAACGGCTCGCGCCGTTTCGTCTTCAGTTCAACTCGGACTGCGCGCCGTCACCTGCATCACGATAGGCATCGGCATTTCCCGCGGCGGCGGTTCACGCAGCGTCATGCCGCTGAGGATCTGGTCCCGGATCACCGCATCGAGCTCGCCATTGCCTGTCGAAGACACCAGTTGCACGCGGCTGACCCGGCCGGTCGCGTCGGACCACAGCCTGACCTTGACCTGCATGACCGCGTGGCGCGTCTTTTCGTTGGCTCGCAAGGCGGCCTCGATTTGCGTCTGCACGATGCTGGCGTAATAGCCCCATTTGCTTCCACCACCTCCGCCGCCTCCGCCACGACCCTTACCCTGCGAAAGGCCGCCGGCGCCCGGGCCATTGCCGAGTCCAAGATCCGGCGGCCCAGGCGTTGGATCCGGTCCCGCATCGGGCGGCGCGTCCTTCGGAATGTCGACCGGCTTCTCCTCGATGACATCCTTGACCTGCGGCTGCTCCACCACTTTCTGCTCGGGCTGTTGTTCCGGCTGCTTCTCGGGTGGCGGCGGTGGTGGTGGTGGCGGAGGCGGAGGAACGATCATCGTCACCTGAAGCTCGTTCACCTTGCGCGGCGGGTTCTTGTCGCCGCTCATGAGAACCATGATGCCGCCGACCATCAGGGCGACCACCAGGAGACCGCCGCCGCCCAGCAGCAAATAGCGCCGCCAGGCCGGTCCTTCGTTCTCCTCGCTGGTGTCGCGCTGATCCATCGGTGTCACATGCGGCCCGCTTCACCGAGCCACCGGCTTGGTCGCCATGCCGACCTGCGTGAAGTTGAGGCGGCCGAGCATGTCGAGTACGTCGACGACGTTCTGGTACTGGGTCTGGGCGTCGCCGCGCACGACGATCGGAAATTCAGGCGTCAGCGCGCGCTGCTGCACCAATCGCTGCTCGAGCTCGGCCAAAGTCACGGGAATGGTGTCGAGGAACAGCTTGCCGTCATTGGCAACCGTGATCGCCTTGGTGGTTTGCTGAGCAAGGCTCGGCGCCGCGCTCGCCTTCGGCAGGTTCACCTTCATGCCCTGCACGGTCGCCGTGGTCATGATGATGAAGATCACCAGCAGCACGTAGGCGAGGTCGAGCATCGGCGTGATGTTGATGTCGTCGTATGGTTTGCTTTCGGACTGGACTTGCATGGGTTCACTCCGCCGCCTGCTTCACCGGCTCGTCCGGAAGCTCGTAGGACTCCGCGATGCGCGTGATGAACTCGTCAACGAACACCTGCATCTCGCTGGAAACGTCCTTGATGCGGATCGTCAGGTAGTTGTAGGCAAACAGCGAGGGGATCGCGACGCCGAGACCGGCGACGGTGGCGACCAGGGCCGCTGCGATTCCAGGCGCGATGGCGTTGACGTTGACATCGCCGGACGCCGCGATCGCCGCGAAGGTGATCATGACGCCGACGACGGTGCCGAGCAGGCCGAGGAACGGGCCGCCGGAGATCGCGATGGTCAGCATCACCATCAGCCGGTTGAGGCGCTGGCTCTCCCGAACAAAACCGCTGTCGAGCACCGCACGGATCGACTGGATTGCCTGCGGCGACAGCCGGCGATAACCGCCGCCGGCGAAGCGCTTGCGGATTTCCTGCGCGCCGGCCGCGAACAGGCGATAGAGCGGTGCGGCACGGACCGCCTTGCGCTGCTTCTTGCCGAGCTCGCCGCCGAAGCTCGGGTCGTTTTCCTCGCTGTCGAGCTGAAGCAGCCCGCCGATGTCGGTCGAGGTCTCACGGAATTGTCCGAGGAAGAGCTCGTTGCCGCGCGCGACCCGGTTCAGATACGAGATGCGATCGACCATCACGTACCAGCTGATGAACGCCATGATCGCCAGCAAGCCGATGACGACCCAGCCGTCGAGCGTTACCGAGCGCAGGATCACGCCGAAATAGCCGCCGCTGAACCAGCCGGAGTTTTCTTCGTCGACGCTGAACGACATCAGTTTCGCCTGATCGGGCCCCTGCCCGATTGCCGACAGCTTGATGAAGCCGGCAGGGCGCGCGACCTTCGCAATCTCGAATTCGTCGACGTCGCCGGCAAATCCCGCCGCCGTGCCCGCAGGCGCGGCCACTGGCGCCGGCGTCTGCGCTGCATCTCCCGCCGGCGCAGCCGGGGTCGCGTCGGCGGTGGGAGTCGCGGCCGGAGCTGCCGCAGGCGCTGCCGATCCGAGCTGCGCCACGCCGGTCATGGTCGGCAGGCTGGCGGCCAATGTGGCGGCCTGGCTACCGTCGACAAAGAGCGTGATCTGTCCGCTCTTGGCCGTGAATGCGATCTGATGCCAGCCCGCAGCCGCGATAGCCGCACCGCCGGTGCTGCGCTGCTTGTCGCCACCGTTCGCGACCTCGACGAACGCGACACCATTGTCCAGCCCGACGGTCAGTCCGTTCGCGCCCTCGGTACGCGAAAAGAGCACAGCACCCGGCTGCGGCGCGGTCATCTTGACCCAGAGCGACCAGGTCAGCTCACCGCCTTCGGCAAGCACGAGCGACGGAGAGCCGGGAAGCGCGATCGCGGTCTGTCCATCGAGACGCGCGCCCTGCCCGATGATGGCGCCGTCAGCCGCGGGCACCGCGTTCTGCGCGGAATTGGCCCAGGCCGTGACGTCCTGGGCAGGCGTCCCACGATCGTTGAAATGATAGACCAGCAGCGTATCGGGATCGTAAGTCCCCTTGGCGTCGATCGCAGTCGGCGCTTTCTGGTTTCCGTAGTAGAGCCAGATATCGTTCTTCGTGCCCGGCTTCAGATCGGGAACGCTGACCCAAACCAGAGCCTCGCCAAGCAGTGAGTCGTATTTCTCGACATGATGCTTGAGCGGGGTCTTGTCGTCTGACGCGATGAAGCGGAGATCACCGCCGTCGTCCTTGGCCGCGCCGAAGCGGAAATTGCCGACATGCAGCCGCACCAGGATCGGCGCCGTGCCGATGGCGTCGCTGATCCCGGCGCCGGACTGACCGGTGTCGATCGTGATCTTCTTGCGCAGCGTCCACTGGTCGTTCCACCACGCGGAGGCAGCTTTCGGCCACAACACGGCCGCGAGGACGAGAAGCAGCATCACCGGCGCACTCAGGCCGTTTCCGCGGCGTAATCCAAAGCGAAGGAGCGACATCTAGAATTCTCCCCAGACCCGAAAGCTGAACCGTGGATGGTTGGCGACGGTGACCTGCTGGCTGGTCAGCGGCATGCCGACGAACACGATGCTGTTGAGGTAACGCAGGCTCTTCATCTTCATGCCGACCCCGTAGCTGGCGAGGTCGAAATGCGATTGCTGATCGATCAACGGCTCGTGGATCCTGGCATTGCCGCCGTCGACGAAGGCGAAGAAGCGCCACTCGTCGAACGCGTTGTACTTGATGCTATCTCCGAGCGGATTGGGCAGTTTCTGCTCGAGATATTGCGCCAGATTTGGCGTGCGCAGCTCGAGCGTACCGGCCACGCCGTAGTCGCCGAGCACTTCGGACTCGAGATAGCCGCGCACCGTGTCCTGACCGCCGAGGCTGAACTGCTCGCTGGACACCAGCGGCTGGTCGGCCACCTGTCCCTGGAGTTTGGCGTAGAGCTGGAACCCGCCGGCGAAATCCTGGGTATGCGAGATGTCGGCGCGCAGCGTGATGAAGCTTGCTGTCGCGTCAAAGCGCTTGGCGTCGAACTCGTCGCGGCTGGAGCCTATTCCACGCAGGCCAGTGGTGATCGTGGCGTTGAGCTGCGTGAGATGGCCATCGCCCTGCCACGAGGCTCCGTAAGTCCCGACGAGCGGCACGTACGTCACCGGAGAGTCGAACGCATCGGTGCCCAGTCGAAGCGACTGCTTGAAGTCCTTGTAGTCGACGCCGAGCGACAATGTCTGGAACAGATCGCCCCTGGACGGTAGCGTCAGAACGGCACGCCCGCCGATCACCTGACCGGGGCCGACGACGTTGGCACCCCCGACGGTCGCGACCGAGCTGTCCGACACCAGGCCGTAGACGAGAACGCTGAGCCAATCGATCTCCGTGCGCGCCAGATAGGAACCGGAGACCACCATCGCGTCCTTCGGATTCATCGGCGCGAACTGGTAGGTCCAGGTCATGGAATGGCCCAGCTGCCAGAGGTTGTCATAGTGCATCGAGACGCTGGTCCGCAGCGGCGTGGTGCTCGGGCTCTGCTTGTTGTTGACCTCGACGCTGCCGTGCAGCGGATAGGTGTCGTCGACGTTGAGATCGACGTCGACCGTTCCGGGCGCCACGCCCGCGCGCAGCGCCGGGGTGATGCGCCGGTCGGCCCAGCGATTGAGCGCGACGAGGTCCTTGGTCACGTCCTGGAAATTCGGCAGCGTTCCCTGCTTCAGCGAGGGAGCGTTGTCCTTGATGTTCTTGAGGTCGAAGTATCGCGAACCCTTGACGCGGAGCTGTCCGACCCGGCTCTCGGTGACCTTGAGCACGACGAAGCCGCGCTGCGCATCCTGCTGCGGGACCGCGACGCTGACCGTCTGAAGACCCTTATCGTGATAGGCCTTCTCCACCGCGGCTCGCGCCTTCTCGACGTCCTGTTCGCTTTTGTTTGGACCGAGGAACGGATAGACCGCGGCCTCGACCTCGATCTGCGGCAGGTTGTCCGCACCCTCGACGCGAAATTCGTCGATATCGAAATGAGCTGGTGGAGCCGCCGGCTTGCCGGCGTCTGCGGCGTTCTTCGCCGGCGCAGTTTCCGCAGGCTTGGTTTCCGCAGGCTTGCCCTCTGCAGGCTTGGGCTGGCCTGGCTTGGCGGCGCCGGCTCCGGACTTCGCAACCGCCGGGCTGGTACACATCGCGCAGATCAAGAGGCCGCAGAAGACGAGACGCGCGGGGCGTGCGGAAGCCAACCCGCTTCTCCGCGTGGCGCGCAACGGAAGCTGCGCATGGCGGCGCGCGCTCCTCTCATACAGACCACGCGAATTCACCTAAGCCTCGATATCATGCTCGCATTGCGGCCAACACGTCGCGACCGCAGTGATCTTCGGACAGCCCGAACCGACCGGAACGCGCCGGTCTACCTGGCCTTATCCGATAGACGTCACGCCCGCGGCCGGCGCGAAAAGATTCTCGCAAGCCGTGATGAGGCGCGACCGTTGATGTGATGATTTCGCGCAACATAACACGACTATCGATGTGCATGTGTTACTCACCAACAATTCGTCACATTATCGTTGTGCGCCCTCTCTACCGTCCGGCCAAAATTCGGGGTTTAATAAGTGGGGCGTAACATGACCATCGACGTCATCTCCAACCTGCGCGGCTTGCTGCTCGCCGAGTATGTCGACTTCGATCGACGACTGACGCGCCGCCTCGGTTCGCCGGACCTCGCCTCCGAAGCCCTCAATGAGACCTATCTCCGTCTCGCCGGCATGCGGGAGATCGGGACCGTGCGCAGCCCCAAGGCGTATCTGTTTCGGATCGCCCTCAACATCGCCACCGATCGCCGCCGCGCCGAGAAGCGCCGCCTCACCTCCGACGAGGTCGACGCCATGCTCGAGATTCCGGATGACCAGCCGGACGCAGCGCGCGTGATCGAGAACCGCTCGGACGTCGAGCATCTCAAGCGCGCGATCGCCGAGCTTCCGGAACGACGTCGCCGCGTCCTGATGCTCTCCCGCATCGAGGGCTTGCCGAACCGCGAGATCGCCGCGCTGCTCGGCGTCACGGTCCGGACCGTCGAGACCGACCTGAAGCAGGCGGTCGAGCACTGCGCCGAGCGCCTCAAAAGACCCGTGCGCGACAAATTCGGTTTTCAGCGCGTCGCATCGTCTCAGTTAAAGAGATATGTCGATCGGGGCCATCCGCTCATGACCGGCATGGGCGGGAAAGCGCTGGGTCGTGACGAAGCGAAACCATCAGGTCGATCACTTAGATCCGTTAATCCGTGAGGCGTTGTCGTGGATCATGCGCCTCAAATCGGGTGAGGCGACGATTGCGGATGCCGAACAACTGATGGACTGGCGCGGCAAAAGCTCCGCCCATGAGCATGCCTTCCGCGATGCCGTAAAATGCTGGCGCGCGATCGGCAAGGCGCTGGCGACCGGCCGCCCGGCACCCGCGGTGCGACGCCGGCGTCAAACGGGCAACAAGAAGCGGGCATGATCTGGCAGGCCAGCCGTCGGGCCGCCGATTGAATCTCGGCTTGAATTGGATCAGCGTAGATCGGAGGGCGATTTTCGCTCGACCGCGCCGCGCAGGCGCGTATTGAGCTCCGCGAAGTTGATCGGGCTCCCGATGGCGGTCCGGACGCGGCTGTTGCGCGGGGCGGTACCGCCACCACCAGGCCTGCCGAATGTCGGCTGCGGGACGGAGCCGGTGACGGCAACGCCGTTGGCTGCCAGATGTGCACGGACGCGCGCGCAATATTCGACCGACAGATAGGAAAACCGGGTCTCGCCGTGACCAGCGCGATATTTCATTGCCGCTGTGCAGAGATCCTCATGGGCGAGACGCCAGGCGCCGGCTAGATAGCGGACGCCGTAATGCACGTTGACGTCGGGCGTGGCCAGTTCGGCCGGTGTACCTGTGAAGCCCATCATTCGCGCGGTCGGCAGCATGACCTGCATCAGGCCGACCTCGCCATCCATTCCGACGACGGCCGTATTGTATCGGCTCTCGACAGCCATGACCGCATCCACGAGCGCAGGCGGAAGGCCAAAGGCAAGCGATTCACGCTCGATCAGTTGCCGGTATTGCGCGCGCCCGGCGCGCCAGTCGCGGCCGAACATTGCGCTCGTCCGGTAAGTGTAGGTAGAGAGAAGCGGATTGGCAGGGGGAAAATCGGCGGCCGTAAGTGGTCTCGGCGCGAACGGTTCGAGCGTCAGAGGCTCGGGCGCGGTATCGTCCGCATCTGTTGACGATCCTTCGGTGCTGCCGGTTTCGGCCGTGCGGCCGACCTCATCGGCTTGCGCCCTTGCCGTGCCGCTCAGGACGACTAACAGGCACAACGCGACCGATGGCCACAATTGGCGTTCGGCTCCGACCGTCCTGGCTCTTGAAGGGGACCTCGACATCAGCGGTGCGGCAGCACGTTGGAAATAGCGGGAGGGCGGAACGGAGTGGCCGAACGACCGTAGTTGGAACCATATTGCTGGCGGATGGCCGCCTCGTTGGCATTACCCACGCGCACGTCCGATGAGCGTGCATCGATCGGCGGCAGATTGAGCGTTGGATTGACCTTGTCCACCTCTCGCCGAAGCTGTTCGTTCAAACACCCGAACGCGCTATCGCCGCCGATCTGCACATCGACGCAACGCCGTACCGTGCCGGTCGGCTTGCCGCCGATGATCGTGCCCTCACGCTGCTGAGCGGGTGGATTGGCCGGACCAGGGGCCTGGGCCGTTACCGGCGTTGTGATGATCGCGACCAGGCAGATCGCAAGGCCACCACGGCGCACAAATCCGTGTCTCGACAGAGCGACGCCCATGCTGCGAGCCTCCAATGACCTGCGCGCTTCGATCCGGCGGCGCCACGGGAATGATACCATTGCCGACTGCCTGATACGATACGAGATTCTCACACTACTGCAATTACCCGAATGAGATCCGAGAAATCGGGGCTCTCTCATACATACCTTCACCTAGAGCCTCGTTCGAAGCCCCTTGACATCATTGACCAGCAGCGTCGCGTCATCGGCCGTTGTGACGGCAGTATTGATAAAGTTGAGGACCTTGGTGATATCCACCTGCGGCGCATTGGCAGCATAGAGCACGTCGAAAGGACGCATCTTCATCTTCGTCGAGATGAAATAACCCGCTGGATCCTGGAAGCTTACGTTGAAGATGATCGGCACGGTATCGCCATTGAACTTCGAGCAGTCGACCCCGAGTTGCTGCGCCACCTCGCGCGGTTCGCGGCGATAAAGAAACACCGATCCCGGATCGGCCTGCAGGTCGAGCAGGCCTCCCGCCTTGGCGACCGCCTGCGTCAGATTGATCCGCCACGCATCGAAATTGAACTCGCCCTGCTGGCCCGTCGCCCCAAAAGCCGTGAACTTCATCGGCTCCCGGTACAGATAGATTCGGTCTCCCGGCTGCACGAAGATGTTGCTCGCGGGCCAGTAGACCAGATTGCCGAAAGGCACCGTTGCCCGCTTGCCGTTGCGTTCGAGGACAACCCAGGTCTCCCAGCCGGCGCCGCTGATGCCGCCCGCGCGCGTGATCGCGTCGGTAATTCGATCCTGCGCCCCCGCCAACGGCATGGGAAACCGCACCGGCGTTCGGACTTCGCCGAAGACGCTGACGAGCGACGAACGCTGCTGGCTCGCCGTCACGATGACCTGCGGATCGATCGCGCGTTTTTTGATGTGCTGGAGGATGTCGTCCTGGATTTCCCCGTTGGTACGACCTGCCGCACGAATTCTGCCGGCATAGGGCACAGTGATATTGCCGTCGTTGTCGACGGACTGATCCGGAAGGCTCACGTAATTGCCCGGACGCACGCCGGCTTCCAGGGGGACATAGAGCCCGCCTGCGGATGCTTCGAAGATCGTCACACTGACGATGTCGCCAATACCGAAGCGGATGCTGCTCGGAGGCTTGCTAGCCGCCAGACTTCCTGGAATTCCATTGGGCTCGAACTTATCGAGCACCTGGACGATCTCGGGCGTAAGCTTCACGACGGCGTACGGCAAGGTTGTCGTGTTTTCGCTCTTCACGTCCATGCTCGCCGGTCCCGACATGGAAATGAAGCCGCAGCCGCCCAACCAGGTCGACCAGATCAGGCAGCACGCGATGGCCGGGATATTTCTTAATCGCATGACGCTTCATTCGCACCGAGCTAACGCACATCTCACCGAGCCTGCACGACGCTGTTCGCGTGAGCCCGCCCTCCCGCCCGAGGGCGTGCGCCAACGTGCGGTTTATGCTCAATAGACGATGCAGCTGAGGGGATTGCGAAAACAGGACAGAACACCGGGAGACGAATGCGCTCAACGCCCTCACGGCCGGAGCAGCTTTCGGAGCACCACCTGGCCGGCTATGTCAGGTCGGTGTCGGGAGCGCTTTTCTGGTGCGCGGAGATATCAGGAGCGCCCATACTGCCCGTAAGGCTGGCTCCAATAGAGGCCACCGTAGCTGTGGTCGTGGCGACCCAGCATCTTGGGATCGGCCTTGTTGAGGACGACGCCCAAGAGGCGGTCATGGACCTCGGGCGCGGAGTCCAGGCAACGTTGGACTAGGTTGACGCGGAGGCGGCCCCACTCCACCACGAAAATAAAGGAGTCCACGCTCTGCGTTGCCGCGCGGACGTCAACGATGGGACCGAGTGGCGGAAGATCAAGGATGACGTAGTCGTAGTGCTCGCGCAGTTGCTCCAGCAGACCTCTGAACGCGTCGGACGAAACGACCTCATCGGTATGCGCGAGATTCGCATCGCTTATCGACGGCAGCATTGCAAGACCGGTCTCGGCATCGAACCGTACCACCTGCGACAAATCGGCCTTGCCCTCGAGCAGCTCAAGCCATCCCACTACCGGCCTCGGCTCGAGGTTATCAATGAGCGTCGGTTTTCGCAGATCGGCGTCGATAAGGATCACGCGCTTGCCCGCATCGGCCATCAGTTCGGCCAGATTGCAGGCAAGGGTCGATTTGCCTTCGCCGGGCAACGTCGACGTTATGCCGATCACCTTGTTCTTTTCATAGGCCGCATGAAGCTCTGCAGCTATCTTGATGGACCGCACGCCCTCGGCGAGCGGTGAAAACGGCTCTTCAACGACTTGCCGCATCAAGGTGCTAGTCAGTGTCACGACCTGGTCCTGCGGCAGTTGTCTGGCGACAGACTGCCTTCCACGGAAACCTCTCACGCCTGGCTCCTGCGCGCCCTTTTGCTGCGCCGGCCGCTGCAGCGCGTCCGCCGCAGTCACGAGCGGCAACACCGCAAGACACGACGTCCGCAGCGCCTCCTCGACCTGTCGAGCGGTACGGAACACCAGATCGAGCGACTCCTTCAGCGCTCCGACGCCCAGACCTGCGACGAGGCCGAATAGTCCCGAGACCACGAGAACGATCGAAGCGATCGGACTGCTCTTTTGTTCGGGCGGCAGCGCCGGATTAGCCACGCGCGCTTCGGTAATCGGAAATGACTCCTGCTGAAGAGCTTCGGTGTAGCGCTGCAAAAATGTATCGTAAATTGTGTGGTTGGCCTTCGCATTGCTCTCGAGCTCGTTCAGCCCCAGCCGGTCGCGATTGGTGGACTGCCCCTCCGTGACGAGGCTTACGACCTTCCGTTCGAGACTTTCCTCCCGCGCCTTTGCGATCTCGTAGTCGCTGTTGTAGCTCGCGGCTATACGGCCGAGTTCTTCCCTGATGGATCGGCGCAACTCCTCAATCTGATCGCGGAGATGCAACACGGCCTGATGGTCGGCGCCGTAGCGCTTCGTCCAGTCGGCCTCCCGCGCGGTCAAATCGAAATACTGGTTACGCATGCGGGTAATGACATCGTTATGCAACGCATCCGCGGTCACCGCATCCGGGCTGTCCTGTTTGAGAATATCGTTAATTCGCTGCACCCGCGCCTTGGCTTCACCGGTCGCAACGCGCGCGTTGATCAACTGCGTGTTGAATTCGGCGAGTTGTTGCTCGCCGATCAGGCGCCCCGAGACCGTGGACCCTGCCCCACCGTCCATGGACACGATGTTGTTCTTCTCCTTGTACTCGACGACCGCCTTGTCCGCCGTCAATGCCCTATTCTGGAGTTCCTTGATGCGATCCTGTAGCCAATCACTGGCAAGGCGAGTCGTCTGATACTTCGACTGGAGCAGATCCAGGATATAGGCTTGGCCAATTCCATTGGCGACAGCAGCGGCGCTCGCAGGATTGCGCGACGTAAACCCGACCTCGATAGCGTAGGTCCTCCCGACGCGCGCGACCGTCCGATGTGCCATGAATGTTCGCGCCGCAGCGCGAACGAGCTCCGTTTCCGAAGGCGGCGTCGAATTGCCAAGACCGATACGATGAAGAAGTCCCTCTCCTCGTCCAACGAATTCCGGGTCGTCGGTCAGGTGCAATTCCTTGATCACGGAATGTGCGAATTTCTCGGACTTGAGAACTTCGACCTGTGTTTCGACCTGTGCGGTGTCGAGCGGGGCGTCGCCTAACGCTTGTTGTTGAGGCTGAAGAACCCGGACCTTGCTGCTGTCAATCAATATCATCGCCTTGGCTGTGTATTGCGGCGGCGTAAGGACGAGATATACGAGCCCAAAGCCAACCGAACACAGCGTTGCGATTGCAATTACAAGATATTGCCGACGAAGAAACCCCGTGCACCAATCGAGGAAGTCGGAAACGCGATCAGATTGCACCAACCCGCTTCCCTGGAGTTGGGGCGAGGCGTTCCTGGGTCGTAACGCTTTATCCATTTGTTGATCTACAACCTAATTCCGCGACTACGTCTCAGCGTGATTGGCATGAATAGCGCCATGCTGCTCAACGGGGATTTGCGCTTACCAAACTCGTGAAACCGCCTCATTGCGCACCGTTACCTTGGTTGTTCTTCTTGACATTGCTGTCCCCGCTGGCACCCGTCGCATCCTGCCCGTCGCCGTAGCTGAGCACCTGGACAACAAAGACCGAGGCCGTGCCCTCAGGCTTCGAGGCAGTCGGCGTCTCCGCGGTCTTGCTGGCAGCGCCAGCGGTGTTCGACGCGGCGGTCAGCGCGCCGACATTCGGGGCAGTCACGGTCGGAATGCCGGTCACCGACTTGGCTTGGAAGTTGTCCGAATTCAAGACTACGGGAGCCACCACTTCGATGTGGGGAGCGCGGACACCGGCACTGCCGAAATTTACGATGCCGCGCGGCGCGAGCAGATAGAGGTTGGAATCTGCGCTGTTGCTGGTGGTCTGAAGCACGCCGATGCCGGCGCCCGTGACGAGACCCGCGGGATCGGTGGTCTGGTAGTCGTCGGCGTCGAAGACCACCTGCAACGGCGGCTGCGAGGCCGTGGTCTTGGCGCCGCGGCCGGCGTCGAGATCGGCGTTGGAGCTCCACATCGAGATGTCGCCACCTTGCTCGGTGAAGATGCGGCTGGTGTTCACCAGCACGTTACCGTCGGAGAAGGTGTTGATGTCGCCGCCGGCGAGCGTCAGGATGCCGAGGTTGTTTAGCTTCAGATTGGAGTTGGGCTCCACGGCCAGCGATCCGACCAGCACATTGCCGCCCGGGCCGAGCAGCGAGACGTTGCCGCCGAGGTCCGTCTGGATGGTGGCGTGCAGGAGATTGAGATCTCCGGTCTGAACCAGCGTCGGGACCTCCTTGGCAAAATTGGCGGCAGCGCCGTTGAGGTCGACGGTCTGGATCAAACTGAGCACGTTGACCGCGTACTTGCCCGAGCTGTTGGCCTGACCAAGCGCGCTCGCCAGACCGCTGCCCACCGGTTGCAGCGAGCCACCCAGATTGTTGGTGTAGCCACTCGCTGCCGGGAACAGCGTGTTGATCATGATGTAGCCGTCGAGAAGAGCGGCCTTCTGGGTCTGGCTATAGAGCGTCGGATTTCCTTGATAGTACTGATAAAGGCTGCTGCTCGTGTTGCCGATGTTCTTCAACTCGGCGGTGAAGACCTGATCGATGAAGACGTGCTGCAGCGCGGTCGGCTCGTTCAGGAATTTCGCGAACACGTCGGCGGCTGCAGGAACACCCGTCGAGCAATTCAACGCGCCGGTCGAGCAGAGGAAGGTCGTGAGCTCAGCCATATAGTTGTGCGCGACGTTGGTGGCGTTGGCCGGATCGATGTAGGTGTCGATCACGCCCTGGTAGTTGACGCGATTGCCGACACCGAACAGCGCGATGATGTCCGCGCCGACGATGTCCACGCCGGGCTTATACAGCTTCGGATTGCGGTTCTTGACCGCGGCGGTGAACGGACCGAGCAACGCCGGGTTGTACATGCCGGGCGAACCTTGAACCCACTGGTTGCCCACCGGGATGCTGCCGGCGTTGCCCACCGAGGTAATGCCTTCCTGCACCTTGGCGGACGCAGCGGTGTCGAAGTTCACCGGCAGGAAGGGGCCGAGATTGCGCCCTGCCTCCACCAGGAAGAAGCCCGGGCCTGCGACCTGCATGCCACCGAGATTGTGGAAACCGGTATAAGAGATGTCCCGGCCGGCGATGACGCTGCTGACATCGCTGGCAGCGATGTTCTCGACGGTCAGGTTAAGGTCGACGATGTCCAGACCGGCCTGAACCTTGGTCGGCCGGTTGATGTTGATCGGGCCGGCGCCGGTGATGCTACCGGTCACCGCGTAGATCTTGGCGGTGGAGGCATTCTTGCCTTGTGCCAGGTACGCTTGGCTGAAGGCGCCGGTGGCGCCGTCTTTCGGGTCGTACGGAGCGCCGTTATTGGGCTGGTACGGATCGAACGCCTGGTCGAGCAAGGACGGGCCAGCCGAGATGGTCGGGAAGTTCGAATCAAGATTATGTGCGCCGCCCGGCAACGTCGGGCTTACGCCGCCGGTCAGATCGATGTTGCCTTCGGCCAACAACTGGAATGTACCGTTCGGCGACCCGCTGAGCACCAGACCGTTGTTTTTTGCACCGGTCAGTCCGTTGGTTGTGATGTCGCCGTTCAGGGCAATCGCGCTGAAGCTCGCTGGAAAATTGGTCTCGTAGATCGAGCCTTGGAACGCGATCTTCGAGGAGATCGTCGCTGTCTGACTGAGTGCGATGTTGATGTTGCCTCCGATAGCGACGACGTTGACCGCGCTGTCAGGACCATAGGTGTCCATGAAGATGGGCAGCAGCGCCGCGGCACCTGAGTTGCCAGGATTTGCATAGGAAGTGGTCTGGAAGTGCAACTCGGCCGGATTGATTACCCCGCCGATCGAGACCGATCCTCCAGCGGTGAGCGTGATCTGGCCGGAATCGACGGCGAGCACCGGCAGGTCCTGCAACGTACCGGTCTTGGTGGCCAGGTTGCCGTTGGGGCCGACCGAGCCGCCGGCAACGATCGTTGCCGTGCCCGAGCCCTCGTAGAAGGATCCACCGAGGATATTGCGGCCCGCCTGCACGACCATGTTGCCGCTGCCGTTGACGGTCATGACCGGCGTGTTCAAGACGCCGCTGCCGACCGAAGCGAGGCCACCGCTGGCATAGCCAGTGGTCGGCAACGACACCGACACGTCGATCAGGTCACGCCCTGCCGTGACCGACACATTGCCGCCGGCGCTGAGGATGCCCTGCTGGAAGCTGCCGTATTGGATCCACCATGCGGATTGCGACGCTATTGCGGTTCCGAATGGGGCAAACACACCCGCGCCGAGCAGACTCACATTCGGCGCGTCATTCGCGGAGCCGATCGGCGTGATCGCCGCATCGGCGAGCAGCCATGGGAAGAAGTACTGATAGTCCGAGACCGTCCTGGTCCCAGCGATTGATGCCGTAACGGTCTCGGTTGGATTGCCGGTACGAATGATGTCGCGTTGCGCCACCATCGTGACGTCGCCACCCTCGGTCGGGAAAGCCGCCGCAGTCGGAGGACCGTAAACCGCAGCATAACCGTTGCTAAGCGCGTTGCTGTTGCTGAATTGCGAGTAGGCCAGGACTTGAGGCGCCAGGAAGCCATTGGGATTGGCTGCAACGACATTCCCCGAGCCATCCAGATAATATCCGGGAGACGCGGGCAGCGCGGTGTTGACGCCGGCGGAGTAGATCACGCCGGGAGCAGTTTGGTCCGAAAGCAGGATGTCGCGCGCCGCCGACACCGTGATACTGCCGGTGCCGGTGCGGATCATTGTGGGCAGCGCAACGGTGGTTGTGCCGGTCTGATTGCCCGAAGCATAGACCTGTTGCGTATAGCTCGTGTGACCGGAGACAACGACGTCGCCGCTGCCGGGGAAATGACCGGTGTCGATCGACGCAAGCGGTACCATGGCGTTAGGATTGGCGCTGATGGCGACGGCGCCGTTGGTGTATCGCGCCGCGGCGCCCGCCGTGAACGTATAGGACCAGGAAGCGGGATTGGTGACCTGAACGATCTGAACCTTGGAATCGGGCGTCACCGGCGGACTGGATGCGATTGCGCCATTGCAGTTGACGCAGACGTTCAGCTGATGCGGAAACAGATCCGCCCCCGCCAGTTGCTGCGAGGTCGGGCTCGAAATATTCGCGGTGGGATCGTAGGGAGCGACTGGAACGGCGGTGTAATTGTTCAGATAGTAGAGATATCCGGTGTTATTGGGATTATTGCCAATGGGATCAATACCCCGATTGCCCTGATTTTTCAGATAATTGGCTACATTCGCGACGTAGTTTTTGTCGTTGTAGTTCCCGAATTGAAAGAAACCGTCGGAGATCGAGGCGTTGACGTTGATGTTGCCCGCGGCCCTCAGCGTCAGCACGCCCGGCTCAATCCTGAACTGAGGTTGTGACTGGGTGCCGAAATTGGCGACATAGCGGTACTCGAAATTCACGGCGCTGGTGGCAGGATCGTATGTTTTTGTGATGCCACTGCCCTGGAGCTTCACCGCCGTGCCGGCCGCCAGATTCCAGTTGCTTGCAATGGTGATGTTGCCGGAATTGACCGCGGTGCTTGTATTGACCAGCTCGACGCCAGGGAGAAACTCGACCGCGGCTCCTTGATTATTTTTATTATTCTGGAGATCAGCAAATATCTTAGACTGCGTGAGCTGGGCGACCGCACCATTGAAGCCGTAGCTCACGACCTTCCCCGCCGAGTCCAGCCCGGTTAGCGTTCCCTGCACGAATTGCGCGACGGCATTCGTGAAGGCCGGGTTGTTGGCGGGATCGAGGACGCCGTTCCAGCTCACATTCGGCAACCCAACGCCGCTCTCGGTCGAGACCGTTGCGTAGTCCTCAAGACTGAACTTGCGGGCGCCGGTAATGTTGGCGTCAAGGCCCAGGATTTTCACAGTGCCTTCTTGATATGCGTGACCGGTCACCAGCGGGGCGCGCAGGTACACCGTCCCGCCGTTCCCGCCGTTGCCGACACCCGACACGTCCATCTTCGCGCCGGACTGCAGGTCGATATAGCCGCTCGCGTTCCACCCTGTGCCCAGCTTGATGTCGCCGCCGAGCTGGCCGGCCTGTTTGGTCGAAGCGACGATCGAGGCGGTGCTCTGCAGCACCACTGCATTGCTGCCGTAGAGCCCAACCTGGCCGCCCGCCTGGCCGTTGCAGTATGTCACCGTACAGCCGGTCTCGATCAGGCCGCCGATGATGACCTGCCCATTCTGCACCGAACTCGTCCAGGTGATGTCGTCTGCCGTGAGCGTGACGGTGTTGGCCCTCAGCGTGTGACCTGCCGAAAGCTGGAGATTGCCGGTCTGCGTGCGAACCGAGATTCCGCCAGTGACGCCACCCGCAAAGAGCAAATCGGCTAAAGGATCGAGTTCGATCGCTCCGTTGGAGAAGAGGTTGAAGCTGCCGCCACGGCTCGCCACGCCTCCTTGTGGATTGCCGGCATAGCCGGCCGCAAGCAGCTGGCCGCTCAGCTTGGCAGAGCCGGCCGTCGCCGTCACGTTGATCACGCCGCCATAGCCCTGACCTCCGACGGGCTGGGACACGTCAATCGTGCTGGCGGCCATGGTCACGACATTGCCGAGATCGGCCTGAAGCGACACTTTGCCGCCGGCAACGTATTGAGTGGCGTCGACCAGCGTCTTCGCGTAGCCGCCCGCGGCGATCCAGGCGCCGTTCTCGAGCGTGAGATCGCCCGTGGTCGCTTCAAGCCCCAACGTTCCGGCCTGGGCCTGGATGGTGCCGGACACGTCGATGCTCGCTGCCTTCAGCGCGAAGTTGCCGCCAATCTGGCTGCTGGAGCCGGGATTGGCAGAAGCTCCTGCCGGGCGCGCGATGCTGACATTGCCGAGCGTCGTCAGGATGAATTGCGACCCGGTGCCGCTCGCGGTCGCGCCGCCGACCAGCAAGTCCGGTGTCGTCATGGAGAGATTGACTGGCGCGGCACCCGAGCCGCCGAGAGTCATTGCGCCGGAACCGGCGAGCAATATCTGTTTGCTGGCAGTCCAGTTCACTTGCGAGAATCCGCCGATCGTCTGAACGCCGCCGCCGAGATCGATTTCGGCAGCCTCGATGGTGAGCGTTCCGCCGGTGGACGGCACACTCGCCGCCCCGGCTATCGCGCTGTGGTTGACGAGAGTGACGCTGGCGCCAGCGCTGATGTTGACATCGGCGCCACTGCCCAGCAGCGCCGGCGCATCGAGCGTCAGGTTCTGAAGCGTTGGTGCAAACGCAACCCCGCTGGCGAATGCGATGTTGCCGTTGTAGGCCTTCAGCGTCAGCCCCTGCACCGACGCGAGCGTGGTCTGGAGCGTATCGGCCGACAACGCTAGTGCGCCGGTCGCGCCGTTGCCGAGGCCGATAGTCTGAGCGGTCAGGTTGAGCTGCTTGGCCTGGATCACGGCGGCGGCTGCGCCGTTGACCGGCTTGTTCAGCGCGATCGCGTTCGACGGCCCAGACGCCTGCAGGCTCAACGTCGTGGTGGAAACGCGCGTGCCGGCCTCGATGGTGACGTTACTGGTGTTGCCGGCGGGAAGTGTTAGCGAACCGATTACCGGGCCCGCCGAGATATCGGCGAAGTCGATGGTGAGCGCGGGCGTCGACGTGCCGGTCGGACCCGTGATGGTGTTCTTCGGATTGCTGGTCGCCATGAACACCGCGCCGAGGCCGCCGCTGTACAGCGGCAACGAGACGTTGCTGAGAGGCGTGCCGCTGCCGGTGAAGAACGAAAAGATATTCGCGCCGGTGATATGCGTGCCGGTCGAATCCAGCGTGCCGCCAAGCGCTGTTGCGATCGCCTGCGCCGAGGTGGCAGCGGCGGACGCCGGGTTCGCGTAGACATAGTTTCGGCCGTAGGAGCTCTGTACACCGCTGACCGTGTCGATCACACTGCCGGATTTGACGACGACCTGCCCCCCGCCCGTCGTGCTCACCTGGAAGTTGGTGGTAAAGGTGCCGCCCGCGATCGAGAACGATTGATTGACGGTCTGGGTTTGCGGCGGTGTCGCCCCCGCCACCAGCAGGATTTCCGGTGCGGTAAAGGCCACACCGCCGGTATCGATCACAACACTCGATGCTGTCGGCGTGATCGTGGTGGTGCCATTGGCCTGGTCGCTGCGCTGGCCGCCGATCAGGATGCTCTCGAAGTTGAACGCATTGAGCTCGTTGACGTCGAGACCGACATAACCGGCCGGCGCATTGCCGGTGCCATTGACCACCGCCACCTGGCTGCCGGAAACGTCGAGCTGACCGCCACGGCCGACATTGCCGCTGCTATCGGTCCCTGGCTGGGTCAGCACCGTGCCGGACAGCAGGATTTGCTGCTGCGCCACGACGCCCAGCCGGCCGGCGTCGATCGGCAGCGGCGACGGGGTCGTGGTACTGCTGTGTTTGGGGAAGTAGCTGTTGCCGCTGGTGACGTTGTACTCGCTGTACTGCCGCCAGACGGACCCGGTCTGGATCGCGAACAACTCACTGCCGGCCGAACGCGTCGCGGCATTGGTGGACTGGGTGTAATTGCCCGACACCAGGACGGTGCCGTCCTGCAACGTGGTCCCGGACACGATGTTCCTGCCCAGATTGCTGCCATAGTCGACGACCCGCAGCGCGCCGGGCAAGATCGCGTAATGGCCGGGATAGAGCGTGTAGGTGCCGGCCGGAATGCCACCGCCGCCGCTGATCGTGATCTGCGTTCCCGCGAGCGGGTACGGATCGCCGGCCTGGCTGGCGCTCAGCGCCGCCGTGAAATTGATGTCGAGCGCCGCGACCGGGTCGTTGCGCGAAGGCAGCAGCGCATAAACGGTCGGCTGGCCGCTGGCGGTTGCAAGCGTGTCCCTCGTGCCGCCGGTGCCGGCCACGAACTCGCCCGCGACCACGTCGCCACCACCGCTCAAATTGGTGGTCGATCCAACACCCACGCTCACATTGGTGCCGCTCAGCGTCACGGCCTTGCCCGGAAGCTGCGTAAGCGGCGCGAGCGAGTTGTTGTAATACCAGTTGATGCCGTCCTGGGTCGTGCCATACGGCACCACGGTATTGTCCAGCGAGACCGACGTGAGGCTCCCTGCCCCGAGCGTGACCTGCTGGGTGCCGCTGCCGCCGAGAGTGATGGTGCCGAGCGGGGCAAACAGATTGCCATCCTGCACGATGTTCGGCGCCAGCACCTTGATGCTGCCGCCGGCTGACAGCGGCGTTTGAGGCGCGCTGCCGGCGGGCGCGGTGAAGGTTACCGTGCCCGGCGCCTGGATGGTGAAGTTGACGGCGGAGACCGGGTAGATCCGCTCGGCCGAAAGCGTCAGATTGCCGCTCGCCGCAAGGCTGCCTGAGAACGTCGAGGGATAGACCACCACCGCCGTTTGTCCGACAATCTGGCTGATTCCGTTCGCGACCTTGGGCGTGCTCAGGCGGATATCGGCGGTGGTGTAGCGGTTGGCATTGCCCGGGTTCGGCGAACCACCAAGTGTGACCTGACCGAAGTTTGAGAACGCAGCACCTTCGACGTCGATGTTCATCGCATCGACGACGAGACTGCCGGCCGGATTGGTCGCGACAGTCGAAGTCCCCCCGCCCCCGGTGAACAGCACATAGGGCGCCGACAGCACCGTGCTGCTGCCGGGAGTGTTTCCGTCAAGCGTGATGGAGCTGGCGGCGATTTGCAGCCGGTTGGTCACGTTCCAGTCGAGCGCGCCGGAAATAGTGAGATTGAGGAAAGTGGGCGCCTTGAAGCCGAAGGTCTTGTCGGTCAGATCAGTGAAGATATGGCCCGGGCCACCCACCGAGTAACCGCTGTACAGGAAAACATTGTCGAACGCCCCCAAACGATCCACCGTGGCCACGATCTGACCGGTAAAAGGCGCGAGCTGACCGCTGCCGAGCGACGCTAGCGACGTGAGATCTCCCGCGCTCGCCGGCGTCGCGAGAGATGCGAGCGCTGCCGTCAAATTGGCCGAGCTTTGCTGGAGTGTGACGTTCGACCCGCCCAGCATCAATGTTCCGCCATTGGCCGAGGGATTGCCCTGCCCCGTGACCGGCGACCGGCCGCCGACCGCGGTGAACGTCCCGCCCCACACGAAGGCGCCGACATCAACGCTGACCGTGCCCGCATCGCTCCACATCGAAACCGGGCTCGCGCCGCGCCCGGTGGCGTCCTTGGCCTGGATCGTGGCCGAGATGCCGGACACATCGACCACTGCGCCCTGCTGGGCAACCAGATAAGTTCCTGTCAGGGTCCCGGTCGAATCTGCCGCAATTGAGGTCTGAGGAAACGCTTCGACCGTGAAGGTACCACCAGACAACAACGTGGCACTGACACCATTGGTGATGCCGGTGTTGCCGAAGCTTGAATTGGCGATCACAGTCCCCGACAGGTCGATGAGCGCATTCGGGCCGAGCCAGGTCTGCTGCGAATAGACTGACACAGCGCCGCCGTGGTCGACGATCTGGCCGAGCAGGAGGACGCTCTGGGCCGTGGTTTGCGTTGTTGTGTCGACGCCGAGCGACGGTGACGCGACACCAGGTGTGCCATAGAGCGCGATGTTCGCACGCGCGTCGGTGACGACGGAGGCGCCGGCGCCAAGCGCGATGTTGTTCGAGGCAAGGGTGAGATTGACAGGCGTACGCAAATCGTCCGCCAGCGTCTCCAGCGGAAATAGCGGCGCGAACCCGTTCCCGTTTGGCACCGAGGCGATCTTGGTGCCTGTCGGCACCGAGATGTAGCTTGCGATGCTGGAGAGGTTCTGCTGCTCCAGGCGCAGGGACGTTCCCGCGGCAATCGTGATGTTCTCGGTAACGCCAGGATGGCCGGAACTGGCGGATTCGATGACATAGGCGCCAAAGCCGCCGCTATTGAAGAACGACGCGGGCAAATACAAGCCACCGCCCGCCGGCTGCCCGTCGGAGTCGGGCTGTCCGCCGATCTGGATGGTCTGCGGCGCGGCAAGCGTGAGAGTGCCGTTGTTTTGGAAACCATAGGCGCGCAGTGATCCGTTCAACTGGAGCGTCGAGATAGCGCCGCTATGTGGGTTCAGGGGATCCCCTGGAATTGGCGAGTCCGGTTCGCCTCCCCAGGGATTCCCTTGGTAGAGCTCGAGCGAAATGCTGCCACCGCTTCCGGCCATGACGCCCGGCGACGCTGTTTTGGCCTTGCCCTGCGGAGAAATGTAACCACCGCTCGATACGTCGAGCTGGCTCGCCGACGCGAGCACGATGTTGCCAGTCGTATCCACCTGCTGGCGAGTAGAACTGTTGTTGGTCGTGATCGAGATGCTGCCGCCGTTGATGAATCCTGGGCCGACTAAGCCTGTACCGAGCCGACCAGAATCGTTGACCCAGCGACCGCTGGCATCCAGCGTACCCTCGACGAAAATATCAGCCTTGCCCGAGGCGGTCTGCGGCGTGCTAACCCAAGTGCCGAACGGATTCCCATGCGGGGCATTCGTGAAAAGATTACGATCAGTTACCAGGCTGATGTTGCCGCCGGCCGCTGACACCGTCCCAGCGATGTCGATCGCGCCCGGCACCACCACTGAGAAGCTGCCACCCGCGGCAAGATTCAGCGTGCTGTCGGACGTCACGAACAGATCATTGGCGGTGATGGAGAGGCCGCTCAGGCCGTAGGACGACAGCTGGTCGGCCGACAGCGTCGTCGGGCTGAGCTGGCTGGTCGAGGTAAAATTGGTTGATGACGTGCCGCCGCTCTGTCCTGTGACCACCACGCTCGAGGGTGTGGTGACGGAGAGCGTCCCCTGCGAGGGCGCGGTCCCGGCCGCAGCCTGCCGCGCGCCTGTAACCGCACCGAAGATCAACGTGCCGGCCTGGAATTGCGGGTTGACAGCGGTGAAGGAGATGCTGCCGGCATCGGACCCCTGCAGATAGCCGGCCTGCACGGAGCGGGTCTGGAAAAAGGTCCAGGTCTCCGTCACGCCCCAATGCGCATGATTGACAGTGAACTGCCCGACGATGCCGGTGTAAGTCAAATCCGGGCTGGCATGGGCGATGTCGTAGAGGTGGCCGTCGGATCCGAGCAGCACGGTCGTCGGCACGATGCCGGCCAGAAGCTCCTCGTAGCCACCGGCAACGTTGACCACCGAGCCCGACTGGAGCGTGACGGCGGTGGGGGTCGCCGAGTTGATGTCGGTCTTGAAGCTGACGCTCCCACCCTTTGTCATCAGTTGGTCGATGCTTCTGGGGACGGCGTCCGCATAGCCGCAGGCGTTTGCGACCGGTGTTCCGCACCAAGTCGAGCCGTTGCTGTTCTTCCCCGAGGCACGGATGTCGATCCAAAGCGTCTTGCCGTAGAGCACGCCGCTGCGCTGGAGCGGCTCGTCGGCGAAGTCGATGCCGCGCGGTTGGATCGAGATGAAATTATAGCTCGCCGGCAGCTGCACATCCTGCAAACCGGCGACGTCGATTGTGGCACCGGCCTGGGCTATCCCGTCAACGGTCGCGGGCCCCGACATCACGATGCCCTGCGATCCGCTGAGACTGGGAGGGATTTGACTGTTGACGTTGCCGTTATAAGCCGGGTTTGTGGCAAAGGCGTTGAGCGACACCACTGCGGAGGGTGCCGAAACCAGCGCCCCGGCTCCGAGCGTGACGCTGAGCTGACCGCTCATCTCGACGAAGGCCGGTGTAAAGTCTTGGACCGAACTGCCCGATGAGCCGCCGGACAGTGTCTCCCCATTTTCCAATGGGGGAACGTAGATGGTGCCGTTCATGGTTACGCTGGTCGCGGCATCCATCAGGACCATGCTGTTGCGGGAGATGCTGGTGGGCGCATAGATGACGCCACCCACGCGATTGCCGGTGGCCGGATCAAGAATCACGTTGCCGGCAGCGTCGTGCAGCGCGTCCATCGAGATCCGGTCGCCCATCATCACCACCGCGGCCTGCGGCGCCACGATCAATCCGTCGTTGCTGACGAGACCTGTCCCGGGTCGAAATGGGCTGGTGCCGGCCGGGGCACCTGTAGCTGGATTGTATGCAGTGGCATATTGCTGGATCTGGAAACCGGTGCCCCGGAAGCCGGCACTGGTCAGAACCGACTTCGGAATGGTACCGTTGATGTAACTTCCCGCGGTGGCCGTGATCTCCTGCCCCGAGATCAGCGCAACTTCATTGCCGGGCGCGATGATGCTGCCGTGGTTGGCGACGTTGACGCCGAACAGATAGACAAAGCCCGGCGCGGATGGATTGGGGTTGGTCGCGATCGTCGCGCCGGCGTCGACGCGTACGCCACTTCCGGTCGGGACGGCATCCTCCGGCAAGGTGGTGGAGAAGCTCTGTGTCGTCGTATTGGCGATGCCGGTGCTGAGAAAGAAATTGTCGCGTGCCGTTCGGTTCGAGCCGCGGGCTCCGACGTCGAGATCGGAGGCGATCAGCGAGCCGATATTGATCTGCGAGCTGCCGCCGAAAATGATGCCATTGGCATTGATGATGTAGACGCCGCCGTTCGCCTTGATCTGGCCGAGGATCTGGCTCGGCGCCAGGCTCGGATCCGTGACCCGGTTCAGCACCGTCCAGTTCGACGCTTGCCCGTTGAAATCGAGAGTAGTGTTGCGGCCGACATTGAACGTCTGCCAATTCAGGATCGCGTTCTGTTGGGTCTGCGTGATATCGACATAGGTGCGCCCGTCCTTTTTGGACGTGACAGGCGCGTCGGCATTTTTCCACAGGGTCGTATCTGCCACTTTCCCGTTGACGATCGCACCCGCTGCCGGGTTGAGACCGCCGATCGCGAGCCCGTCCGGAACCGAGGTCGGCGCCCTCTGCGCCGCAGCAGCTGCCGCGGCCTGAGCGGCGAGCTGGGCCCGCAGCGCCTGCGCACCCTGCGTCAGCGATCGCTGGGCCTGCAACCCGGCCATCGAGGCCTGGATCGCGGCCGCCTGCTGAGCCGCCTGCGTGGCGGCGACGGCCGACGGGGCGCCAATGCTGTTCAGGTTCCGCGCCTCGGCCACGGCACCAGACGCCACCAACGCGAGAACGCTGACACTGCCGAGCAGCATCTGCTCGCGAAAGCGGTGCGACCGGTAGTGCGGGACGAGAGTGCCATTCGCGGCCATAGCAAGTCCTTTTCCAGACAGAACAAAATCCGGAGCAATCGCAGGAGATCACGCGAAGAGCGTCGCGCGTCTTCTCCCCCGATCGATCCGGACTTGGTCGGCACTGCCCTGGATATCATCGGCAGGCATAATACCGTTAACAAAGCGTTTAGCGGCATTACCTGACGGCTATATGTCAATTTTATAGTGTTATCGCATACTGTTAATCGACCCGTAGCGTTACTTGGGGAGCCGGACGGGCGATCTGCCGAGGGCGGCAAGTGTCACGGCGGGATGTTCCATCACCGAGCCTCACCGCTCCCACGTGAATGTGAACGATATCGCCCCGTCGCGGCGGCGCGTTGCTGCTCCCAAAAAAAAGTGCACCCGGCGTGACCGGGTGCACCAGCAGTGGCAGGTATCAACTGCCAGCCGAGGCTGGCAGTTGATGAGACGCGTTGTTACGCGCCCGGCGAAACGGCGCTGCAGGCACCGGTGCCGGCAACGTTCATCGCCGACGAACCGGACGACAGCAGGGTCACCGCGGCGTTGTACCAGTTCGAGAGGCTGGTCTGGCTGATCGGCGCGAAGCCTTGGCCCGACATAATCGCGGCAGCCGAAGCGTCCGTGTAGTGGTAGGTCAGGTAGCTAAAGATGGTCTCCAGGTTGTTCGAGTCCGCCAGACCCGGAGTGTTGGTGTTCTTGAAGCACTGATAGAAGTCGAAGTAGGTGAAGCCGACCAACGGATAGGCATTGATCGACACCGGGTTCGGATTGGTGGTCTGGAGGCTCCAGTTGAGCGTGTTGGTGATGTCGTTCGCCTCCGAGACGATCGGCGGGAAGAACGGCACAGACGTGTCCATCGCGGCCGTCACGGTCGCGGAGGTCGGCGGGACGAACGCCAGAACGCCAGGAGCACCCGAATTGGCGATCGTGTAGGAGTTCTGGAGGTTCGCGTTCTTCGGACCGGTCGGAACGACCGGCTGGGTGTAGTCCGTCGTCGAGTAGCCGATCGCGCCGGTCGTGGCTTGGATCGCAGCGACAACGCCCGAGTTGCCGCTCGCGGTCGCGAAGGTGCCACCACCCGGGTTGGAGATCGTGGCGCCGCACTGGTCGGTGCCGAGATCAGGCCAGTTCATGACGGTGCTGGCGCCGACGGAAGCCGCGCTGAGCGGAGCGGTCGCGTTACAGACCGAAGTGCCGACGCCGCGGTCGGTCCAGGGGAACTGATACGACGCGACGTGCGAGTCGGTCTCGCTGTTCGGGCCGGTCACGCCAACGCACTGCGTGATCAGGGCATTGGTGGTGATGAACGTGGTGCCGCTGCCATCGGTACGATGGACGACGGTGATCGAGCCGGTGCCGAGGGTGGTGCCGCCGTTAAGCGCGGTCAGGATCGGGTTGTTCCACTTGGTGATGTGGCCCGAGAAGATGCCGCAGAGAGCCTGACGCGACAGATTGAGGCCGCTGCTGCCGCCGGTGGGGGTGGGGTTGGCAATGGTCAAACCGGTGCTGTTGAACGAGATCGTGGCAGCGCCAGCGAACGCCGGGAACTCCAGGATCTTGCCGTACTTGCTGGGGCCGCTGATGGCATTGTACTTGGCCACGTCCGAGGCCAGCCACGGATCGTCGCTGCCGGCGAACTGCAGGGCCGGATAGCCGTAGGTCGAGAAGAAGGTTGACGTGAACGGGACGGTGTTAGCGGCGCCCGGCGTCTTGATGCCCGTGCTGGTGTTGGTCGAGCCGTCGTGGTTGGCGAGGCCCTGCTTGCCGCCGCCCGAACCGACGGGAGCGAACAGGATCTGCGCGGTCCGGCCGCTGGCGTCGCCCGTAGCGCTCGGGCAGAGCGACGAGACCGGCTGCACGACGATGCCGGCATCGATCGTATGGTCGGAGCCGACGCCGTCAACCGGAATGCCCCAGCAATCCATCAGCAGGCGATAGGTCGGAGCGGCAAAGGTCGAGCCGGCACCGAAAACCTGCTGGGCGTTTGCACCGCCGGTCAGGCCGAAGCAGCCGAGGGCGACGCCCGCCAGCATGCAAGATTTGAGAGTCCGCATATCCAAATTCTCCATGGATTTTATAACGCCCCCGAAACACGTCGTCCTGATCGACAACTTGTGTAGGGTGCGCGGACCCTAGGCGGGACTTATGATGCTTTGTCCTTTGTTTTGTGAATTTATGATAAAAATCACATAACATCACGCGACACGAAATTCTCGCGCGCGCGAATGCAAAAAATCCCTGTTGATAACGGGCCGATTGATCGCATGGTCATCGTCAACGCAACGCACCAACATAATGTCGGCACACGCATATCATATTCGTCGCATTGCGCTTCCTGCGATGATCTACGCGACGCCGGCACGGCAAACCTCCGGCAATCGACTCCGCTGCGGCTCGCGGCCCGCAGGAGTTGATCGAGATGAAGCTCTCCGTCCCCGATCACAGCGGCATCGCGAAAGCGCACGAAGCGTTATGATAAGTCGGCCGATCACTGCGGCCGTGCTTGCCGCGGAATCAGACACAACGCACGTCACAGCCCTGAAACATTGATTTGTTTGGATATCATCGCCGGATCACAATGAGCGCCTTCAAAATGACTGCCATTGAATAGCTATCATTTGTCACGCGCCGTGTAAGTATCCAGTGTTTCTAATATCATAGGCCGGGCGCCACGCGGTGTCCTGAAAAGGTGGGTCGATGGGAGACCAGGCTGTTGGCGTCCAGACGGTATCCGCGGAGACCCTGCGAACCGTATCTGATATCTGGACCCGTGCACTCGGCCCGAAGGGCCGTGGCGAAAATGCGAGCCTCCTTCATATCGGCGTCGGCACGAAACGGATTTTGCGTCTCCTGGACGAGATCGAGTCTGCCTTTGGCGTGAAATTGCCGATCGGCGTTGCCCTGAAACTCGGAACAGTCGAGGCGCTTGCCGATGCCATCAAGGCTCGCCGCTGGCCGGGGCCGTCGCCGCTCGTACTATTGAAGGATGGAAGCGACGACCATCCGCCGCTCTATCTCATCGCGGGAGCGTGGGGGATCATCCTCGAAACCTGTAACCTGGCCTTGGCGATCGATCACCCAGGCAAGACCTGGGGCCTCCAGCCGCCTGGCTTCGACGGCGACGAGGCCTCGCTTGATTCCATTCAGGCTTTGGCTTCCCACTACGTTGAGCACACGTCCCGGATGAATGATCATCCGGTCAACGTGATCGGGTTCTCGTTCGGAGGACTGATCGCGCTTGAGATGGGACGCCTGCTTCATGATCAAAATCGCAGGACCGGACTGATCGGACTGATCGATACCCCTCTCGCCGAAAGGCGCTGGCCGTTCGCGAAGCGGGCTCGCTATCTGTGGGCACGCAGCACTGCGAGATTGCGTGGGCTCATTAATGTTCATGGCGAAAGACGGGCGGATGCGATCCGGAATATCTTGCGCCCCCTCCGAAATCGAATCCTCGGCGCAGTTTTCAATCGTCCGGTGTTTGCAAGTGCCTATCAGCCGACCCTCGATGTCAGGTTAAAGGCCGTGCTGGATCGCATTATCGTAGCGAACGAGAAGTACATCCCAACGGCGATCGATGTTCCAATAGTCCTGTTCAAGGCAAAACCGGATTCCAGTGACCTCGTCGATGCGGAAGAAATCTGGCGACCATACATTCGGGCGCTCGATGTGATCGAAGTTGAAGGTCGTCATGGAAACATGATCCGGCCGCCACTGGTGAAGGGCCTCGCCGCGGCCGTCGCAGGCCGCCTGAACGAGCCGGCCGAAAGGACGGTTCGATCTGCGTCAGTGTAACAAGCGGTGTGTTCATGAATCCTTCTTTCTTGCATCACAGTCACGTTGCACTCGTTTCGTTTAAGTTGGCGCGAGACCGGCCCGGAACCTAAGGGAGCGGCACGACGCATTGGCCTCCAGTTTCAAGGGGTTGAGGTGGCAAATGTCGGCGAAACTAACGCTATGTGTGGGGTAGAGATGAACGTTTCGATATCGCGGACTTATGTCGCAAGTCGTCACATGATTGCAGTCGCTCTCTCGACCGCGGCAATCGTTTCGGCGCCAGCTTCGATCCGCGGGCAAACTCTCGCAACAGATCCCCTTCAGGCCCAGATCGTGGCGCTCGACCCGGTGTTAACGCAAACCAAGAGCGATCCCGTCATCGCGAAGGTCGATAACGTTGAAATCCATCAGAGCGACCTCGCGTTGGCCGAGGAATTCCTCAGCAGGGGCCAGCCGCGAGAGGAGAAGGCCAAACGCGAGAATCTGCTGCATTTTCTGACAGACATGGTCATCATGTCCAATGCGGCCCAGAAGCGCAACGTCGCTGACGAGGCGGATATGCAGCGCATTCAGCACCGCGTGGAATTCGCGCGCAAGAAGGCGCTGATGGATACGCTGCTGCAGAAGACCGCCAGTGCGGCAATTACGGATGAGGCCGTACGTGCGGCATATCGCGAAGTCGTGTCCAAGAACCCTGCCGAGACTGAACTCCGCCTGCGCAGCATCGTATTCCTTTTCAAGGACGAGGCGGGAGCCAAGGCTGCCGAGGGCAAGGCCAAAGCTGCGTACGAGCGTATTGCCCATGGCGAGGACTTCATTGCCGTGGCCGGCGAGACTTCCGAGAGCCCAGCCGGCAAGCAGAATGGAGGAGATCTCGGCTATTTGACACGAGCCACGATGGGTCAGGAATTCGCCGACGCAGCCTTCGCCCTCAATAGCGGCGGCGTCTCCCATCCGGTGAAGACGCAGTTCGGCTGGTTTATCCTCAAAGTTGAGGACAAGCGAACGCGCGAGCCGATCTCGTTTGAAGCTGTGCGGGACAAGCTCGAGACGATGATCGCCCGCAAAGCGGAGTTGCAGCTCATCTCCGATCTGCGCTCAGAGGCAAAGATCGAGATCCTGGACACGCCTGGCACTCAAGCGCCGACCGAAGCAGCGAAGTAGTGGCACAAATCCATCGTGACGGCCGATGGGCCCGCATTCTGAACATTGGATTGCTGATTGGCGGTTTCGGCCTCGGCCAGGGATCAATCTTCGCCGCACAGACCTGGCTGGTCGCGCGAAGTGAGCTCGACCTCCTGGCGGCGTTCGGTACGAGTTTCTCGTTCGCCATCCTTGGCACGATGTTCGTGGACGCGGGTGCGATCACGGTTCTGGCCCGTCATGTTGCCCACCTTTCCGCCGGCCAAGCGTCGCGAAAGGAGATCTCCCTGATCTTCTGGGAAACCAGCCTGGTCAGGCTTATGCTCGCCCTGCTTATCGTCCTCGGTGGTGGGATCTACGCCATGGCAATCTCCGCCGAGCCATTTACATCCTTCTATGTGCTGCTAGCGTCTCCTGGTTTCCTGCTGTGCGCGATCAACGCGGCGGGCATGCTCGATGGCTTGAAGCTGAGCGGGGTCAGCGGGCTGACCGGGTCTATCATCTATGTTGTGTCAGCAGTGGCGCTGATCTTCGCGCCACATGTCTCGCGAGCAACGGCCGGTGCGTTACTTGGCGGCGTGTTCTCCATCGGCAACTTCCTTACGGTCCTTCTGCAGTGGGGCGTATTGGATCGGCATGGGCTACGCCCTGCACGCCCCGAGGTCACTCGCAGTGGGCTGATGAGATCCGTCAAAGACGGGCTTGCCATGCTCTGCGGCACTCTGCCAGGCCAGCTCTACTTCCGTTTCCAGCTGTTGCTGAGCACGACGTTCCTCGGGACCGAAATCACGGCGTTCCTGCTATATGCGAAGCAGATCGTTTCAGGCATGACTCAGCTTATCGGGTTCGTCCTGCGCGTCGAATTTCCCACTCTGGTGCAACTATTTGCCCAGCCCGACAAGCACAATCTCGCGACGATCTTCGGCGCGCAAAAGCTTGCGAGCTTTCTTGCTATTGGCTCGACGATCGCGACCCTATTCGCGGGTATTGGCTTGACATTCGCGAAACAACGCAACTTTTCTGAGGTCGGCTGGCTGCTCATCGCGTTCTCGCCGACCATCCTCACAATCTCGATCATGTGGATCGTGGCGCAGGCGCTCGCAGCCCTGAGCCGCTATACCGTCCTGGCCTTTATCATTACCATCTTTGTCGTCGTCGGAATGGTCGTAAGCTACCTTGCCCTCACGAGTTACGGCGTTTACGCGCTGATCCTCGGAGACATGGCCTCCCACGCGACTGGAATGCTGCTGCTTTATCTTTTCCTGCGCGGCGAGAAACGAGTTGATCCGCTGCCCATCGCGCGAGAGGCCTGAAAATGGCTTCTTTTTCGTCGGTACAGAGAGACAGACCATTATTCGAAACGCCGCATCAAGTCACAACCGGGGCCGCGAGCAACGTTTCGACAACGATCAGGCTCAGCTTTTACTCTGTGTACTATCTGTTGAACGTCCTCTTTTCCGCGGAGTTATTCTCGTTCGCGCTGACATTGCCGGTGTTTGTCGTCTGCTGCTTCAACATCGCAAGAATCAAGGGTAGTTACGCTAAAGCGCAAGACATGATCTGGCTCATCGTCTATCTGTTTTTCGTCATCGCGCCCTGCCAGTCCCTGAGATTGGGATATTTCGACAACAACGGGCCTGTCGGCGGTCTCTATTTCGACGACACAGAAATCATTACCGCCGAACTAATTGTCTTCGTGTTCCTCGTTGTCGCCAGCATCACGACCGTGATGGCGTCAGAACTCTACCCTGGCACGAAGCAAGCCAACTACCGACTGAACGATCACCCCCTGATCGTTCTGCTCTTGCTCAATGTGTTGGCTTTCCTTGCGGTCGTTTTGCTGGAGGGCGGTATCGGCAACGTATTGGCCGACCGACAGTCGCGATCTGATGGTGCAGATACCCCCCCAATTGCAACCGCGTTTCTTGCTCTCCAGGCGATCACTTGCTTTTTTACCTGCATCTACTTCAAGACCCGACCACGAGGATCGTTCATCGGGTCGATCGGATCTTTTCTCGCGTGCGTCTGCGTCATTCTTCTCCTGCTGGTCTCCCAGAATCCCTACAACGCAGCTCGATTTTTTCTTTTGATGGCTTACATGCCCGTGCTGTTGATATTCCTGTCGGGACGGGTACCGGTATCGCTCTTTTACGTCGGCGCGATGTTTGGGCTCATCGTTTTGATGCCGATACTGAATTTTACCAGCCGATACGGTATGTCGCTCAGCGAAGCGTCCGATCAAATCAATATATCGCAGTATATTTTCAAGGCACCGTTTATCGATGTTTTTGACATGCTCGTATATGAGATGCGGTATCTTTATAACGGACCTTCGCTGCATGACGGGCCACTTTTTTTGGGCCGCAAGACGCTTGGCATTCTCCTGTTCTTCATTCCGCGCTCAATTTGGACATCGAAGGAGACCTTGATCGCTCAGGATATGGGCGCCGAGCTGGTCCAAATGGGAACTGCAGGAACGGACAATCTTTCGTTGTTTTTTGCGGGCGAGTTTTATGCGGATTTGGGGCTGGTCGGCGTGGCGATCGGCGCCTTTTTCGTTGCCCTGTTTCTCACGATTTTCGGACTGAAGCAGTCGACGCGCATCAATGGATTGGATCTGCGTTCTTATATCTTCATGGCCGCGGCGCCGATCGTTATACGGGGGCCGATCGGGGGCGTCATTCCGCTGCTGTTCATGCAACTGATCGTGCTGGTGGCCTTGACGCGAGCTATTTGTCACCGAACGACGCTGATCACATGACCGAAAATCGCCGTTACCGCATATTGATTGTCATATCGTCGATATCACGCTCCGGCGGTGGCGTCGCCGAGGCCGCGCGGCTACTGACCAAAGCCGTTGCGGAGCCAGCGCTGGACGTCGAGGTCATGACCCTGGCCGATCGCTATTATCAGCAGGACGTTTCGAATTGGACGCCCCTGCCCGTGCGCGCCTTTCGCTTTTTCGGCACCCACCGATACGGTTTCTCACCCGGCATCCTGTTCGCGCTCTTGCGGACCGATGCCGACGTCGCGCACGTTCATGGCATTTGGACATTCCACTGTTTCGCGGTCTATCTTTGGGCTCTGTTGAAGGGAAGACCTTACGTCGTCACGCCACATGGCATGTTGGAGGCCTGGGTCCGGAAACGCTCCCCTGTTCTCAAATGGATCGTATCGTCACTCTATCAAAACCGGTTTCTGCGCAAGGCCGCGCTATTCCACGTTCTGACAGAGAGCGAGGGAATGGACGTCGCTGACTTTGCGTCGAGCCCGCGTGTACGCATCATCCCGAATTACGTCGAGCCGTTCGAGCCGGCAAACGGCTGGCCCCGCTGGTGGCGCGACGAGTTCCAGGGACGTGATATCTACCTCTATTTCGGCCGGATTCACCAACGGAAGGGCTGCATCGAGCTATGTTCCGCCTGGGATCAGCTGTGCTCCAGCGACGCCTCATTCCGGGATCGATCGGCACTCGTGTTTGGCGGGTGGATCGACGGTTTGAAGGGCTTCGAAGACCGCGTCGCCGAACTCCACAATCGGCATGGCAACGTCGTTTTCACAGGAGCTCAATACGGTGAAGACAAGAGGCGCACATTCGCCGCAGCAACCTTCTTCGTTCTGCCATCAATGAGCGAGGGCTTGCCTATGAGTGTGCTTGAGGCGTGGGCTGCGGGCAAACCGGTCTTGATGACGCCGGAGTGCAACCTGCCGGCGGGCTTTGATTCCGGCGCTGCTTTGGAGATCGGCTTTGATGAGGAAAGCATTCGGCGAGGACTGGCCTCCGCGTCATCAATGCCGCCTCAAGAACGGGCGGAAAAGTCCGATGCAGCCCGAGCCTTGATCCTGGAACGCTACAGCGCGCAAGCTGTCGCATCCAAGGCATTGGCGCTATACCGCGACGCGATGGCCCAATGACGCGCCACGCGCCAATTCTCGGCATTGGAAGCGGTCCAATGCGTATTGCGACGATAGATAGGCGGTTGCGTAGCAGGCCCCTTTGGCCTTGCCCCGATCGATCGAGCCGTCGGATACAATGCTACCCTTCAATTCGAACTGACCGGACGCGCCATGGCTGACCTTGCCGTCGTCGTTCTTACCTACAACGAAGAGCAGCATATTCTTCGCGCGCTGGAATCCGTCGCGGGCATCGCCAGCGAAGTCTTCGTTATCGACAGTTTCTCCACCGACCGAACCGTGGAGCTCGCGCGGAGTTCTGGAGCAACCGTTCTCGCGAACACGTTCATCAATCAGGCCAAGCAGTTCCAATGGGCGCTCGAAAACGCTCCGATCACCGCCACCTGGATCATGCGCCTCGATGCCGACGAAGTGATCGAGCCAGATCTGGCCGCTCGCATCAACGAGCAATTGCCTGAGCTTGGCAAGGACGTGGTCGGCGTCAACCTGAAGCGCAAGCACATCTTTCTTGGCCGCTGGATACGTCACGGCGGTCGTTATCCCCTGATCTTGCTGCGTATCTGGCGCCGCGGTTACGGTCGCGTCGAGGATCGCTGGATGGACGAACACATCTTCGTCTGGGGCGGTCGCACCGTGACATTCGACGGCGGATTTGCCGATCACAACCTGAATGATCTGACTTTCTTCACAGACAAGCATAATCGCTACGCCACGCGCGAAGCGATCGAAGTCATCAACCATCGTCGCGGGACCTCAACGCGTAACGGGAGCCCGGGCCTGCAGGATGGTTCGTCGCAGGCAGCCATCAAAAGGCGGGTCAAAGAGAAATTCTACAACCGGATCCCCTACCAGATCAGCACGCCGGCCTATTTCCTGTACCGCTATTTCATCCAGCTCGGATTTCTCGACGGCAAGGAGGGTCTCGTCTACCACAGCCTTCAAGGCCTTTGGTACCGGTTCCTGGTCGGCGCAAAAGTCGACGAGCTCGAGAATGCCATCTCCGGGATTAATGATCCCGTAGCTGTCAAAGCGGCGCTTCGCCGGTTGACCGGTCTAGCCATCGATCCTTGAAAGTTGATCCGTCGTGTCCATCAGATTCAGCTCGCAGCCATATCCGACGACGCGGCGTCGTCGCAGACTCGCGCTCCCGCACTTCTTTGCAGTTCTCGCAAGCGTGCAGCTTATGTGCTGCGCCAGCGTGCTCGCGCAGCCGACGGTGTTCTGGTTCAACGATCCTGTCGGCCCCGACGATACCGTCGTCGTGACGGGCGACGCCCTCGACAAGGTCACCGGCGCGACGGTTAGCCGCCTGCAAGATGCGGAATCCGGCGCCGGGTCGACGGCTGCGAAGGCGGTCGACATTCTTCAACCAAATTCGCAATCTCTGAAATTCGTAATTCCAAAGGACTTCGCTGCTGGACTCTATCATTTCACGCTTCGCTATCCGGACGGCGCGTTTTCCGCCAACCTCAACTTGCCGACCGTCTATTGGACACAGGGCAATCTCGGCGAGGCCGCCTCTCCCGGTGAATGGCTGCGGATATTCGGCCGCAACATCGTCCGACGCCCCGACCGTGCAAGGCTCGTGCTCACGCCCGATGGCGGAGGCGCCGCTGTCAAACCTACTCTGACTGCCGGCGGCATGTGGCAAGCCACGTTCCAATTGCCCAACGACGCGAAGGCGGGACGGTATCTTGCACGGCTGTCCAACGGCGATGGGGGTGATGGCGAATGGGTCGATGCCGGCTCGATCGAGGTTCGTGCGTCCGCTCCGGACCAGAGCCCGTCGTTCGACGTTCGCGCTTATGGCGCGGTGGGCGACGGCAAGGCCAACTGCACTCGTGCAATCCGGCTGGCGCTGGAAGCAGCCAGTGAAAAGGGCGGAGGAACTGTTTACTTCCCACGCGGCCGATATCTGATTTCAGAGACGCTCGTCATTCCGCCAGGCGTCAGTATCCGCGGTGAGCGCATCGATCTGGTCAATCTGGTCTTCCCCGACTTCACAGACGCCCCGGACGTCCTGATCAAGGGGACTTCGCGCTTTTCAATCGAAGACCTGACGATTTACGCCTCGAACCACGGCCATATCATTTCCGGAGGATTGATCGGCAATGAGCCGGCGCCAGACGCCTCTGACATTGCGATCAGGCGCGTGCGAATTCGCGCCTCTGCATTTCGTGGGCACATGACGCCGCAGGAGACCTTTCAGCGGATGGGAACGCTCCAAATGCGCTACCCTTCTTCTCCGGACAGCATTCGATTGAGCGGCGACCGGATCGTCGTGTCCGACTGCGACGTCGTCGGTTCGGGCCGATCGCTTTACTTCTTGAAAGTCAGCAACGGCGTTGTCTCCGGCAACATCCTGAACAACGGGCGCTTTGGCTGGTATTCGATAACGGGATCGAACCGCATCATCTTCGAGAACAACACGATTGGTGCGGCCGACCTGCAAGGCACGGGCGGCGGAATCAACACGCTCTCGAACGCAGTCAGCGCGTCCGAGAATATCTTTGTCGGCCGCAATACGTTCAAGGGCATGATCGGAGGTGATCGAGAGGCCGTGACCACCGACGGGCCAGGCGGCTACTATTTCGGCGGTGCTCAGAGCACCGCGCCCAACCAGATATCCCTGCTCGGCGCCCTCAACGACCGCGTCGTCAGTTCGAAATGGGCAGGTGCAGTCGTCATGGTTGTCGACGGCACCGGCGCGGGACAAATGGCGCGCGTCGCGGAGTTCACGCTAGCCCCAGCGCCGTCGCAAATGGCCATAACACTTGACCGACCCCTTCAGGTCAGCCTGGATGCAACGTCGGTCATTTGCATCAACCAGATGCAACAAAACTACCTGATCATCGACAATCAGTTCGAAGACACCGGAGTTGCAGCGCAGACCTACGGCACGGCCCTGAATCACGTGATCGCCGGCAACCGGTCGGTCAGGACAGGCGGGTTCTATGCGCGCGCGGGCATATATTTCCATTTTCAGCCGGGCTGGCAGATTCAACTGCTCGATAACCGCATTGTGGAGGGCAACTCGTATCAGGCTGGTCCGGATCGCGAGATATCCTCAGGGGAAGCTGTTGTCGCTGTCCAGGGCATCCAGCCCGACAACAAACCAAATCGACCCCCGCTGCTCCGCGCGATCGTGGTGCGTGGCAACCAGCTCGTCCAGGATTCCCACATCGAAGTCAAAGGCGTTTCACCGGCCTCGCCGGGCATTCGCGATATCATCATCGAGGGAAATACGATTAGTGCGTCACGAGGGGGAGCTGTCCTGATGGACCGCGGCGTCATTTTGCAAATCGAACGGCGAAACGGCACGAACGGTCTTTCCAGGTAAGGATGCCGTGACCATGGTGCGGAAACTACGGCGCGCGAGGAATGGTCAGGTCTATGGTTGACAGCAGCCATATGCTCCAGAGAGCCATGTCGTTGCACCAATCGGGTAACCTGGTGGACGCCGGGAGGCTCTACCGCCAAGTCATCAGGAAGAGCCCAGGCAACATCCACGCCCTCCACTATCTCGGAGCGATCGAGGCCGCGGCGGGGAATATCGAGCGAGCGAAGTCTCTGATGGCACGCTCGCTTTCGACAAGCCCGCCTAACCTCATGTTCGTCGAGAACTACGCGACTTTGCTGTGCCAGGCGGGCGATTTCGAGAATGCCATCCTGGTCTGCCGGAAGGGTCTTCAGCTCAACAAGACTAGCGCAATCCTGCTGCTCAACAGCGGCATGGCATTGTTCAAGACCGGGCAGCTTCCGGATGCGCTCCGACAATTCGACGAACTGCTCCTGCTTCACAAGGAGCACCTTGGCGCGCTCAACGAACGTGGCTCGGTACTGGCCTCCATGAAGCAACATGAGGCCGCCCTGGAGAGCTTCGGCCGCGCGCTCATGGTCGATCCGGGGTTTGTCGACGCCCACATCAACAGCGGAACGGTATACTGGAACTTGCAGCGTTATGAGGAAGCGCTCGCGTGCTATTCCAAGGCGGCGTCGCTCAATCCGGGAGCTGCGATCGCCTGGCTTGGTTGCGGCAGCGTCGCCAGCGCCTTCAAACGCTACGACGAGGCTCTTGCGGCCTACGACAAGGCCATCGCGATCGACCCAAGCCTCTCCGAGGCATGGCTCGCGCGCGGAAATTTGTTCTTTTCGCTGACCCGATATGACGAAGCCACTGCGGCTTATGAGCGGGCGCTGTCCCTGAATGCCCGCCTCGCGACTGCCTGGCTGGGCAAGGGCAATGTTCTCTATACACTCAGATTTTATGACGACGCCCTGGCTGCTTACGACAAGGCGCGGGTATTGCAGCCTGACCTCGCCGATGCATGGTTCGGCTGTGGCAATGTCTTGGAAGGGCTGAAGCGCTACAGCGAGGCGCTGTCGGCCTACGAGCGCGCGATTTCCATAGAGCCTGACCGCCCAGGCTGGGAGAGCTCTCGTATCCGGATGAAGATGCAGCTCTGCCTGTGGCGCGATCTTGACGACGATTTTGACCGGCTGATTTCCCTGAGCCGGGCCGGGAAACTGGTCTCGCATCCCCTCGAGTTTCTCAGTGTTCCGTCATCTTCGGAAGATCAGCTTCACTGCGCCAGGCAGTGGATCGAAAAGCGGTATCCCGCCTCAAATACGCCGCTCTGGCGGGGCGAGCGGTATTGCCATGAACGCATTCGGCTCGCCTATGTTTCCGCGGACTTCAAGCCGCATCCGGTCGCCTTTGTGATGGCGGGGATGTTCGAGCAGCACGATAAGTCCCGCTTCGAGATAACGGGAATATCGCTCGGATCCGGCGGAGATTGGGATATTCGGCGCCGGCTGGAGCGTTCCTTCGAGCATTTCATCGACGCAGGCGAGCAGAGCGACCAGCAAATCGCTGAACTCATCAAGGAACGGGAAATCGATATCCTGGTGGACCTGAACGGTTTGACCGGCGGTGCGCGACCGGGCATTTTTGCCAGGCGATGCGCGCCGATCCAGATCAACTACATCGGTTATCCGGGAACGTCGGCCGCAGAGTACATGGATTACATCATGGCCGACCGGATCGTGATCCCCGAGGATCAACGGCCGTGCTACGCGGAAAAGGTCGCCTACCTCCCACACAGCTACCTGGTCAACGACGCGACGTTGGCAATTTCGGACCTTGCGGTCACGCGCGCGGAATTCGGGCTTCCGTCACATGGTGTGGTATTTTGTTGTTTCAACAACGCCTACAAGATAACGCCCGGCGTTTTCGACTCCTGGATGCGGATCCTCGACCGGGTCGAAGGAAGCGTCTTGTGGCTGTCAAATGACAATCCTGAGGCGACGCGCAATCTGCAAAGCGAGGCCGTTGCGCGACGCATCAACGCCGAGCGATTGGTTTTCGCCGAAAGGATGCCGCTCCTGGCCGATCACCTGGCGAGACATCGCCTGGCCGACATATTTCTCGATACTCTGCCCTACAACGCCCATGTGACGGCTTGCCATGCTCTGTGGGCCGGTGTGCCCGTGCTGACCTGTCTCGGCGAAACGTTCGCCGGAAGAGTGGCGGCGAGCCTGTTGCAAGCGATTGATCTTCCCGAGCTCGTGACGACGACGCCCCAGGCCTATGAAGCCCTTGCGATCGAGCTTGCTCAGCAACCTGCCAGGTTGAAGGAAATCAAGCGCAAGCTGGCCAGCAATCGCCTGACGACGCCCTTGTTCGACACCCGGCTTGCCACCGCGCATGTCGAGGCACTGCTTTTGAAGATGTACCAGCGCCACAGCGCCGGCCTGCCACCAGATCACATTTCCGTCTGAGCAAAGAACGCCGGTTTGCTCCGGCCGGCGCTCCTCCGTTGCCGACGGAGGAGCGTTTGAATTCGGCTCTCCTCTTGCCGAAAATTCAGGTTCGCCGCTTGATATCATTTACATGTGAATTCATCGCGGACGGAGTTATCCGGCTGTTAATATGTTCATCGATAACAAATAACGTCATTAATATGTTATTAGGCATCATTACGGTTCCACGAACAGCAGATCACCATGCGGATGCGCAGGGTAATCGCGGGCTGACTCCCAATAAAATCAGCGTTTCCAGCCGACGAAGCGCGATGCAGAGAGACTTTTGCTCATGCGCATTCTGTTTTGCGGGATCAACTATGCACCCGATCTAGTAGGTGTCGCGAAGTACAATTCCGAACTCTGCGAAGGCTTGGTGGCACGCGGTCATGAGGTTCGGGTTCTAACCGCCCCCCCATATTATCCCGACTGGAGCATTCGACCGGAGTATCGTTCGCTGTGGTATAATGTTGAAACATTGAATGGTGTCCAGGTTACCCGTTCACCAATCTATGTGCCAAGCCAACCGTCGGGATCCAAACGGCTTTTGCACCACGCCTCCTTTTCGATTTCGAGCCTCGCGCCGATGCTTTTGAAGGCAGTTCGGTGGCGTCCCGACGTCGTTTTCACTGTCGCGCCGTCCTTGCTCTCGGCGCCCATCGCAGCGCTAGCCGCATGGACTATCGGCGTTCCCGCCTGGCTGCATGTTCAAGACCTTGAGATCGACGCAGCATTCGAGCTCGGTCTGCTGCGGAACGATATTCTCCGCCGGTTGGGGCTTGGCTTCGAGCGCGAAATATTTCGCTCGTTTGATCGCGTTTCGACGATTTCTCCCCAGATGGTCAGCCGACTCGAGCGCAAGGGCGTCGATGCGGAAAGGCTACTGCAAATTCGGAACTGGAGCGATTTGAGCATGATCGTTCCGGGCGACAGGGACACTCGCCTTCGTGCCAGTCTCGGGCTGAAGACCGCCGATACCGTGGTGCTTTATTCCGGCGCGATATCGGAAAAGCAAGGCCTGGAGCTGATCGTGACGGCGGCCGCCGCAACGCGCGACAGTCACCCTTCGATCCACTACATCCTGTGCGGAAATGGTCCAAAGAAACAGGATTTGGTCGAACTGGCACGCGGGCTACCCAACGTGCATTTCATCGACCTTCAACCCGTGGAGCGCTTTTCGGAGCTCCTCAATACTGCCGACATTCACTGCATGCCGCAGAAAGCGCAGGCTGCAGATCTTGTACTCCCCTCCAAGCTCTCCGGCATGTTGGCTTCGGGGCGGCCAATTATCGTGATGGCCGATCCCGGCACCGGGATCGCACTCGAGACGCAGGACGCGGGGTTGGTGGTCCCGCCAGGGGACGCGGGCAAATTGGCCGGCGCCGTCATGACGCTTGCAGAGAACGCATCGCTGCGCCGGCGTCTGGGCGTAGTTGGCCGCACGCGGGCGGAGCAGAACTGGGATCGTGCAACGATCATTGGATTGATCGAGCAGGAGTTCGCAACGCTCTCGCCGCGCTCCGAGCGTTTCAAGCCGAGGTCCGTTGCCAGGAAACGTGGCCTGCTGGACGAGGCGCTACGCGGCAGCACAATGGTGGCCCGCCCACCACTGTGATCTCGGATTTGCGCCATCGGCGCCATTCAGTCCTCTGGTGCGGCGCGGTGGCGCGAGTTCGCAGCGCGGCGCAGGCGGCCTCGCGAAAGAAACTCGAGGTCCCCTCTCCCGCCGCGGCACATTCGGCTCACCGCGAAAGAGCTTTCCTCCCGACTACTGCTTCGCCTGACGCGGGATAAGACGGGTAAACGGATTCTCTCCGGGCGGCGGTGGCTGGGGCCGATCGCCGCCGGTCATTCCAGGCGGCTTCCCGGCGCCCGATGGCGGGGGCTCTGCTTTGTTGGGGAAAGGCAACGCCGCAACCGGCGTACCTCCCAACCCAACGTTGGCTTTTCTCACATCAGGCGGCGGCAAGGTCAGCACGGCCACCCGCGTGCCGTTTCCAAACATGACCTGTTGCCGCTGAACCGCACGGAGGATCCAGCCCTGATGGTACTCACCTGTCTTCAACAGCACGTTCTTGCCCGCCGCATCCCGAAATAGACCAATGCCAGTATCGGTCCCGGTGACTGTCCCGACCAGCGAGAGCTCTGGCTTTTCGGGTTCTGGGGGTGGCGGGGGCGGCGGCGGAGCCTTTGGTTCGACGGCCGCAGCAACGGGTGGCGGCGGACGTCGCGACAATGAAAACAGAGGGCGCGCACGGGTCTCGTTCAGCGACCCAAGCGAGATGCCAGCGAGCGGATTACCTCGCAGGGCCTGTGATGGCCGGGATGCCGGCGCAACGCCTCTCGTCTCGGCTCGGCCCTGCTTCGGCGCCACGACTTCCCTCGGATCAGAGACTAGCGGAGACTCCACAGCCGCGCCGGCACTTCCCGTGAGCATCAGGCCGGTCAATAGAACGACGCTGGGCCGTATCATTTCGCAACTTTCCATAATTCGGGGTCTCCAGCAGCATCGGAAACTCCGAGTTCTTGGGTGGGCCGCGAAGCAGCCCGCGATCTGGCGTTACATATCATACTTATACCGACGTACCGCGCCGCAATGATATCAAGCCGCATCGTACCAGGCAGCTCTCAGAGGCGCTCCATATCCGCAACTCAGCGATCACTCGCCTGCTGGCAAGGCCTCGTTCAGCGCGCGCAGATCTGAAAGTGCGGTCGCGAACCCCAACCCTCGGCAAATCCGATCGCAAAACTCGCACGCCAGCCATCGGAGTTACCAAAGCGCCCAGTGATATGGCGGCGCGTTTTACGCTGGCATTGTTATTGAAAATATGACGTTAAGTCTCAGTCATTTGCTGCTGAGCGGACTAGGCCATGATGACTTTTCCAACGGCAGTTTGTTGCCGTTCGCAGGGGGGAAACGGACCTCGCCGGCGGACTGCTCCGCCCCTCGCTGCGGCAAAGCGAGAATGACGGCTTCCTGATCTTTCTCCAAAGTCGCTTCCCGGCCTTGAATCAATCGCAGGTTCCAGCCCCGATAACTCTCGCCCATCCTCAGCCGGAGTGCCGCTTGGGTCATTTGATCAAGGAAGAGGCCGAAACGTTCGTCGCTGCTAACGACCGTGCCGATCAATGATAGCTGCGGACGTTCGGGATCTCGCGGTTTCTGTACCGCGGCCGGCTGCGCAATCGGGGTCGGCGCGACAGCAGCGATCGGTGGCCGCCGTTCCGGCGAGAACATTGGCCGGTCGCGCGTGGCTGAAAGGGCCGAGAGCGGAAGAGCCCACAGCGGATTGGCGCCAAGCGGTCGTTCCGGTGGGGGGGCGGGCGTGACTTGCGGCACGACAACACGGATCGGGGGGGCGGGCTTGTCCCAGATGGTCGATACCGCGGCAGATCTGCTAGCGCGTTCATCGTCGTCCAACTCGTCCGCCGCGCCGGACGTCAGCGCACGGGCGCCATACGCAGACATCAGCAGGATGACGATGCCCACTGCCCCCCGAAGCATCATTTGGTCTCCTGCCATTGCCCGGACACTGCCAGCAAGGTCCGCAGTTTTCCGCTTCCCGAACCGGAAGCAGACGTCGCAGCCTGAACCGCGAGCTGATCAACAAACAAGAACGGCATGCCGGCCTCGAGGTCGTAAAGCAGCTTCTGCAATCCCGCCTGATCGATTTCGCAACTCACCAGGATGCTGAGAAATCCTGCCTTGGCATGCGGGCTTTTCAACTCGAGTTGAGATGACAGAACATTGCCGCCGAATTTGGTGACTGAACCCGCGACACGCTGGATAAGGGCGGCACCGGCGACTGTAACTGTCGCTCCTTCGAGAAATGGCGAGCCCGAACGCACGTCCGCATCCGTCGACTTCCTCCCGGTGGCCGTCGCGTGGCCTTCGAGTTGCTCGAGCATCGCGGCCGACGAGGCGACTTCAGCGCGCTGACTGGCGAGACCCGCGATCGAGATGATCACGGCGAACAGCAGTGAAATTACGAGAGCCACGTACACGGTCGCCGCCAACAAAGGCGACGCCACGAATGTCTTTCTCAAGACCGCAACGACATTCATGTGCCAGATCCAAAGTACGGTGTGATGCGCGCTTCGATGTGAAAGCGCTCGCCTGGATCGTTCTGTCCGCGCGTGGTGGGCGCGAAGAACGTTGCCCGGGAGAATTGCGGCGACTGCTCAATCAGTCGGATGAGCGACGGTGCGTCCTGCGAAATGCCAACAACCTGGACCTTGTCGCCCTCGATCCGCAGCTCCGTGACATAGGTGTTGTCCGGCAAGGCCCTGGACATCGATTCAAGCACCATGACGCTGGAAGGCGTGGTCTGCTTCCGCTTTGCAAGCAGTTCCTGTGCCGATCCGCCTATAGCATTCTGGCTGAGACGCAACGACGCGCGCCGTTCCGAGATCCGTCGCAAAAGCTGCTGATTCTCGTCCTCGAGCGCTCCGCCCTCGTAGACCGAAGCTGCCTGCGCAACCAGAGCCGCGAGCCCGCAACATAGTATCGTGATGCGCAAGATGCGCGGCAAATCGATCTTCTGACCGAAGGCGCTCTGCAACGGTACCTCGAAGATCCTGAACCTGTCTGGCGTGCCCAGGTCGGGCGGCGGTTCGGCAAACGCGGCGACAGATGCTGCACCCATATCGCTCACGAACCGGACGAGCGGCTGAATTCTCGTTCTCGACGTCGCAGCAAGCGTGAGCTGGATTCGATCATTCGTGAGGTCGGATGGCGAGCTCCAGCTGAAGGCGGCATCGCTCGCGGTCCACGGCGTCAATCGATCGATCTGCGCGCGGATCATGCCATCGAGGAAATCCGCCGCCTGTTTCGGAAAGTCCAGAGGTCGAAACAGGACTTTGCCCGGCTTCACGAGGATTTCGACCCGGCTGCCGCGAAGCGCCTTCTCCCAATCAGCCGGAAGCGCTGGGACTGGCTGGCCGCTCGAAAGTCGAAAGGACAGATCCGGCAAGGAAGGGCCCTTCCGAACAGGCGCCATTCTTGCCGTCAACATATCGTCGTCGCCTTCGATCAACGACACCAGCGGTTGGGACAAGAGCCGCCCGCCGACAGAATTGATGGTCCGAGCAACGACCGCAATCCACTCTTCAAACAGCTCTTTGAATTCAGCGATCATGGTCAACCACCCGCTAGCCTTCGTGGACCTCTGTCGACGGCCGTCACGTCATCCTGCCAAGACAGAATTTGATAAGGATCTTCCTTACCGCCCAGTCTGATCACAACTTCCGACGCCGTTCGACGGCCCGAAGCGAACTTGATGGTCGTCAGGATCCGAAAGATATTGCTCTTTTCGATCCCTGCTTCTTTCTGCGCCGGACCGAGCGCTGCTGCGATCGCCGCTTGATCCTTTCCCAGGGTTGGCCGCTCTTTCAGGAACCCGTCCACCCCCGACGGCGTCATGCCCGGCAGCGCGGCAATGACTTCGGGCGCAGCCACCAGCACATCGACCTTGGACGCCCCTGTAAAAACCGTGACGAACGGCAGAGCGCGCTCGACCAGAACCGGGGGCATCCCAAGGACCAGCGCCAGTTCCTTCGCATGGGCGAACGGCGCCTGACGGGGAGAATAGGCAAGACCTGCGGCGCGGTAGAGCGAAGGCTCATTATCAGCGGAATCCGCTTTCGGAACAGACCGCCAGGCGACGATGCGTTCGGCATACTGGTCGGCTTGCTCCCGATCCGCCCCAAGGACCGAGAGCAGGTTGGCCAGGAACTGCTTCGACGCCCCATTGAGATCGATACGCCCCCCCTCCGACACGAACGAGACGACGACATCACCGTGACCCAATCGAAACTGGAAGGATCCATCCGCAGCCCGCTCGTTGGGCTTCGACAACAACAGCTGATAGGCCGTCAGCTCGACACTTGCCGAAACCAGTCCCTCGGCCTCGACTGCGGTATCACTCACTGCAAGCGCTTGCGCCGTATTGGAGAGATAAATCGCAAAAATGGTGGCCAGCGCCGCCAGTGCCGCCAGGATCCAAAGCACGGCGACAATGATGAAGCCCTGCTCTGCCGCAACATCGGTGCGGTTGGATTTCGGGATCATTGCGTTCTGTCCTGCGCAGCCGCAGCGTCTGCGGCAGGCTTCGGAGCATCCTTGGCATCCTCCGTCGCCTTGTTTGGATCTACGGCCGGTGCCTCGGCGTGGATCGACACCACCGTCGAGACTGACAGCACACGGTCGGTTGCAGCATCGCGAACCGTCAGAGCGATTGCAGCCGGCAATTCCTTCTCGTGCCAGCTGTTCTTCCAGGCCCGATCGCGCCCCGCATAGGCAAAAGACAGCCGAAGCGGCGCGCGCATCAGCACGACCGGATCGCCGAACTGGATCTGCTCGGACAGCGACGAGGCTGGCTGGAGCACCCTGAACGGCGACTTCGAACGGACCGTCACAAGGCCGCTGCGATCGGTGGTCTCACCGATCCGGACGATGTCTAGTCCTGGCCCGACATTGGGTCCTAGCGCCGTTCGCACAAAGATCACGGACTTTTCCGAGCCCTCGAACAGCAACTGGTCGCGATTGGCCGGCATATACTCCGAGGCAGCAAGGTCGTCGCAAATTCTCTGCAACGCAAGGCTGACGCTTTCGGTGCGCTGAATGCGGTCAAAGCCGCGATTCCAGCTCGGCAACCATTGCGAGGTAATGTTCGCAAGGGCCGACAGCACCAGGCCCATCAATGCCAGAGCAACCAGCGTCTCGATGAGCGTGAAGCCATCCTTGCCCTGCCCGCTGTTTGTGACCGAGCTTCTCATTGACGCGGCGTACCCACCAGGCGAACCGTTTGAAGATCGTATTCGGCGCCAGAAGCCGATCGCACGCGAATTTTGACGAGATGCGGAACAAAGGGGGCATCGGTATCCGGCGCAATCCAGTCGCTCATGGGGCTGATCTCTATCCGCCATTGATAGCCGTCGATCGCGCCCGACAACGCCCCGGGTCCGAGTTCCTTGCGCAGCGGAATTTGAGCATTCATGATCCGCCGTGCCGACTGCACCAGGGCAACATGCTCTCCCATCGACTGCACGCCGCGCGCGTTCGCAGACATGACCGACGCTATGGCAACGATAGAGACGGCCACGATCGCCAGCGCGATCAAGACCTCGATAACCGTGAAGCCGGCTTCAGACTCGTCAATCCGTGGTGACACTGCGCGAGACAATCTCGATCCTCCCGGTCAGCCAGTTAACCCGAACCTCGTAGCCTGCATCGAGCCGCGTCAGCGCGATTGTGCCGCCACACGACATGCCGTTTGCAAAAAAGCTGATTGTCGAAAGCGACGCACGCTGCCGGCAGCTCTGCGGCAACAGAGCGTCAAAACGAACGTCGTCCGGGATACGGATGCTTTCCGACGTCGTGCCGGAGCGGATCACACGTGACCCTGCATCCACGAGCGTGGTGACGTCCACTCCGCGCCGCATTGCCGCGATGCGATCGGCCTTCAGGAGCGTCGCGGCCTCAACGGCATAAGCCTGCAGGCGCGCACGGGACGTCTGACGTGGAACGAGAGGCAACAGCACCGCGGCCAGCATCGCGATGATCGCGATCACGCAGACCATCTCGATCAGCGTAAAGCCGTGCTCGGCCTCGCTATTCATTTTTGGCGCTCTTCAGGTTCTCCAGCGAAATATCGCTCGCAGTGCCGGTGCCGCCCTCCTGGCCGTCGGAACCATAAGACATGATATCATAGGGTCCGCGCTCTCCCGGCGACCGATAAACATACGGTTTGTTCCAGGGATCGCTGGGGACGGCACCACCTTTGAGATACGGCCCATTCCAGCCGTCGACGCCCGGTGTCGGCTGCACCAGTGCGACCAGTCCTTCCGCCGTTGACGGGAAGCGGCCAGCGTCAAGGTAGAACAGATCGAGCGCGCTGCTGAAGCTCTGCAGCTGGATCTTCGCGGCCTTGACCCTCGACTCGCTGAGATAGTTCAGGACACGAGGGCCGATCAGGCCCATGATCAGGCCGATGATCGTGATCACGACGAGCATTTCGACCAATGTAAAGCCCTGCTGACCCGGATTGTCCCGATACCTGCGGCGCGGACGCAGCGCAAAAAACAGGTTCGCTTGCTTGTTCGAATTCATGGCGCAATTCCTCAGGGCTAGCCGACAAGTTGGGTGACCGACAGCAGCGCGGTCATGACTGATACGATCAAGCCGCCGACAACGGTACTTATGGTAACGATGGCGAGCGGCCCAATGATACCGACGATGCGGTCGAGGCTGCGCTGCAGCTTCGCCTCATAGAATTCGGCGACGCGGCCCGCAAGCGATGGCAACTGGCCGGTTTCTTCGCCCAGTCGCAACATGCGGACCGCCATTGGCGGAAGATTGTTCGACGCCGAAAGAGCATCCGACAATTTGCCGCCGTGACGCACACGGTCCGCAGCTGCCGACCACGTCACCACGCTTCCAGTGACCGCCATGATATCGACCAGGATGCGCAGCGTTGCTGAGAGATCGACGCCGCTGCCGAGAAGAACGCCGAGATTACGGCAGAACAGCGTAGTCCGGTAAAACTGAAAGATGCTCGCAATCCCCGGAATCCGGGAGACCGCGCCCACGACGGCCGCGCCAGCGCCAGGGCGGCGTAGCAGCCACCAGACCGCCGCGACGAACAGCGCCGAGACGGTCAGAACCTCGGTCGCGTTGCCACGAAGAAATTCCGACAAATGGATGAAAACGCTCAGCGCCGAGTCCGACTTCCCACCGAAATCCTGCAGCACCGAAGAGAACTGCGGGAGAACGAACAGAATGAAGAACAGCATCACAACGAACGCTGCGACCAGAACGAAGGCCGGGTACTGCATGGCGTCGGTCAATTTACGACGCATCGCTTCCGAGCGGGCTCGCTCCGCGCCGAGCAGTTCGAGCACTTTGTCGAGCGTCCCTGACACTTCTCCGACGCGAACGAGCGCAACATACATTGGCGGAAACAAAGTCGGATGATTGCCGACCGCCGCGGCGAGACTTTCTCCGCTCAGAAGCGCGGCTCGCAACTTTCCCACCACGGGACGCAGCCTGCCGACGTCCGCGTCGCCGGCGAGCAGCTCGAGGGCGTCGTCCAGACGGGCGCCCGCCTTGAGCAGCAGCGCCAGATCCCGCGTGAACGTCGTCACCTCCGCAGGGCTTGGTCGATTGAAAAACCCGAAGCCGGATGCAGCTGCGTCCGGCTTCTCCTGGACCGTTTCGATCGGGAGCAGTTGTAGATATTCGATCCGGCGCGCGACCTCGGCTGCCGTGGGGGCCGCGAGCGTGCCGTGCACGATCTCGCCCTTCTGCGTCAACGCACGATAGCGGAAGTTCGGCACGACGTCACCGTATCGTTGTGACTCGGAGGATCTCCTCCGGAGAAGTCAGGCCTTGGCGGCATTTGGCAATACCGTCGTCAAGCATCGTCGTCATTCCATCGGCAATCGCCATCTCGTCGATATGCCGGCCATCGGCTTTCTCGCCGATGAGCTCGCGGAGCTCCTTCGTCAAGACCAGGACCTCAAACACGCCCAAACGGCCACGGTACCCTGTACCGCCGCATCTTTCGCAACCGCGCGGCCCCTTGAACTCTTCGCCTGCCTTGAATCCGAGTGCGCCCAGCCGGGGATCATCGTCGAGATCGGCCTCGGTCAACGTCTTCGCCACCTTGCAGCGGTCGCAGAGCTGGCGAACCAGCCTCTGCGCGATGACAGCCTGCAAAGTCGACCGCAGCAGATATCCTTCGACACCGAGATCGAGCAGACGGGGCACGGCGGCGGCCGCTGTTTCCGTATGCAACGTCGTCAATACAAGGTGTCCGGTCAGAGCGGCATGGATTGCAACATGCGCCGTTTCAGAATCACGCACTTCGCCGAGCATGATGACGTCTGGGTCCTGACGCACGAAGGAACGCAGCGCGGCAGCAAACGTCAACCCGATCGCCGGCTTGATTTGCGATTGGTTCACACCGGGAATTTCGTACTCGACGGGATCCTCGATCGTCAGGATTTTCCGGGTTGGCGTGTTCAGGATCGACAAAACCGTCGCAAGCGTCGTCGTCTTGCCGCTTCCGGTCGGACCGGTAATGACGATCATGCCGTGAGGCAGGGTCAACATTCGCCGGAGCTTGGTCTCGTCTGCCGGCGAGAATCCCAGTTTTTCGACAACCAGCAGACCGCGGTCCTTCGGCAGGATACGGATAACGGCGGACTCCCCATGCTGCGTCGGCATGATCGCAACACGAATATCAATCTCCGAGCGGCCGGCCCGTAACCGGGCAGATCCGTCCTGCGGCAGGCGCCGCTCGGCGATATTAAGACTGGCGATAATCTTGATACGCGAGATCACGGCCTGCGGTAACACGCCTGACGGAGCCGCGACGGGTCGCAGCAGACCGTCGATGCGCATGCGAACCACAAGCCCGGCATGAATTGGCTCGATATGGATGTCGCTTGCGCGCAGCTCGACCGCTTTCTCCAGAAGGTCGTTGACCGCGCGCACCACGGGCGCACCGCTCGCGAGATCGCGCAGACTTTCGATATCGTCGTCACGCGGCCGGAATGCTTCCTCGCCCTCGCCCTGGATCTGGGTGTCGTTACTGCCGAGACGCTGATCGAGGGCGACTGCGATGTCTTCGAATGACGCAACCTTGACCGCGATGTCGGCTCCGAGAACGATCTGGGCGGCACGCATGGCGGCCGTTTCGGCGGGGTCCGCCACCGCGAGCAATGCTTTCCCCTCGGCAGACCGATAGGGAAACACCGTCATCTCGCGCAGAAAGCGTGGCGCAAATGGCTGAATCTCGGCAACAGCGGCTAGCATTTCCTGGAGTGTGACGCGCTCCAGGCCATAAAAACGTGCGACCTCATCCGCGAAATCGCTCGACGAAAGATTGGTATGCTCCCAGAGCTTACCGGGAAGTTCGCCTCGCGAATGGTCGGAGGCCGCTTGCTCGGCGAGTTCGGCGTTGCTCGCCGTCTTCGTCAGATAATTCTTCTGACGAAGATGCTCAACGAACCGCATTGAATCGTCGCTGGCCATCCATCTTTTCCAGTTTCGCCGGTGCACCGAGGCATCATCTCGGAATGTTTTTCGGACACGTCGCCTGCCCGCTCATTTCCGATCACCAGGCCGGCCTCGACCATGCGGTTAGGCGCGCCCGCTGGTCACACGGCACGTGCCTGCGGGTGTCGTGCAGTCGATCACTCGCCGCCAATATCGATCCGAACTGTGACATCTGCACGAAATCGCGGCAGGTTTGCTCATTCAAACGTGCTTGAGAGCCCAAGCCGTCTTCGCCCCGCCGGCAACCTGGCCCGCCAACTATTAGTGTCACATTTAGCCGCTAATAGAAGCGCTCCCAACATCGACGCTCATCCAATGTCGATCTCATAACTGGAATGGCGAAAATATGGTACGAGTCGGCCGAGTAAGCCGGTACCCGCGAATTGATCGCGCCTTGTCCGTCATTCTGCTGTGTTCCACTGGCCTTCTGACGTCCTGCAATTCAGCAACGATTGCGACGACCGACGCTAACGACATTGACGTGCTCAACAAGGTTCGTTCGCTGGATATCCTCCCCCGCACCCCCCAGGAGGTGGAGCCGGCACAGCGCAATGTCGGCCAGCGGGGCCGCGGAGCCGTTTACAACGGCACAGAGGTCGTCGAAGTCGCCGAAAATCGCGCGCAACCAGCCGCGACTGGCAGCGGCGGGGGGTTCGACCTCAACTTCGAGAACACGCCGGTCGCCGCGGTGGCGAAAGTCATTCTCGGGGACATCCTCAATACCGGTTACACGATTGATCCGAGGGTCCAGGGCACCGTCAGCCTCGTTTCCGTCAAACCGGTCCCGAAATCGGACATCATCTATGTCCTTGAAAACGCCCTTCGGATCAGCGGCGTCGTGCTGGTCCGCGATACCGCAGGCTATCGGCTGACGCCGCTCGGCGATGTCGTCGGTTCAGGCCGGGTCGATGCCGTCGCGAGCAGTCCAGAACCCGGCTACGGCGTTTCCGTGGTGCCGTTGCAGTATGTTTCGGCGCAAACGTTGCTGAAACTGATGGATAGTTTTGCGACAAAGGCGGGAGCGGTTCGTGCCGATGCGACACGGAACATCCTGCTGATCCAGGGCAGTGGCGCCGAGCGTCGCGCAGCGGTCGAGACCGCGCTTAGCTTCGATGTCGACTGGATGAAAGGTCAATCTGTCGGAATATATCCGATCACCAACAGCAGCCCGGAACCTATCATTGCCGAACTCGAAAAGATCATGGATTCCGGCGATAGCGGCCTGAGCCATGACGTGGTCAAGTTTCAGACCATCGCGCGCCTGAATGCCGTCATGGTCATCAGCAGAAAGCCAGCTTTGCTCAGCACGGCCGCAACCTGGATCAGGCGTCTCGACAATGCGGATACGGCGAGAACGAGCGTTCACGTTTATCATGTGAAATACGGCGAAGCGCGCCAGATTGCCCGCGTGCTGACCGATATGTTTACGGGAAGCTCGTCTGCGTCGCTCGATACTGCGAGCAGCCAGCTCGCGCCCGGCTCTGGCGGGAGCACCTCCAGCGCGGCGGATCGACTGTCGCTGAACAGCAACTCGTCGTCTTCAGCAGGCGGCTTGGGAGGCGCGCGGGCCGGTGGGCTCGGCGGTAGCGGCGCAACAAGCGGGACAACCGGCTTCGGCGGTGCACAGTCGGGGTCCAACTCCCCCTTTGGCGCCACGGACAGCACTGGCGGCAGCACGGGAGGCGGCGGCAGCGGAAAGGGAGTATTGCAGGGCGTCCGTATTACGGCCGACGTCGTCAACAACACACTGCTCATTTACGCCGATCAGGCGAATTACCGGATCGTGGAGGCGACGCTGGAGCAGGTCGATCGCCCCCAGCTTCAAGTTGCCGTCGATGCGACGATCGCCGAGGTAACTCTCACCAACGAGCTCGCCTATGGCGTGCAGTTCTATCTGACCAGTCACAACATAGGCCTGAGGCCGGACCAGGGCTCTGCTCTTAACACCCAATCGACCGGCACGAGCGCGGCCAGCGCTGCCGGTGCGGTCGCGAACGCATTCATCAATCGTGCCCTGCCGGGCTTCAACTTCCTGATCGGTTCGGAGGCGCAGCCAAATGCGATTCTCGACGCGCTGCATACCGTCACCAGTGTAAGGGTCTTGTCGAACCCGTCGCTGGTCGTGGTCAACAATCAGGTCGCGACGCTTCAGGTCGGCGATTCCGTACCGGTATCGACCGGAAGCGCCACGGTGTTGACGACGGCGAACACGGTCGTGAATACGATCGACTACAGAAACACCGGCATCATCTTGAAGATTTCCCCCCGCATCAACGCCAACGGAAACGTCAGGCTCGATGTCGAACAGGAGATCAGCAATGTCTCGGCAGCAACCGCTGCCAGCCTGACGCCGACCGTTTCCGAGCGGAAGGTCAAGAGCGCGATTACCGTGGCGTCTGGCCAGACGGTATTGCTGGCGGGCCTGATCAGCGAGCAGCAAACCGGAACCCGCAACGGCATCCCCGTGCTCGATGATATTCCCGGATTTGGCGATGCGTTCTCCCATCAGGACAAGAAGAACACGCGTACCGAGTTGATCATCTTCATACGTCCCCAGATCATCCGCGACGGTACGGATGCACATTACGTTGCCGAGGAACTGCGGTCGAAATTGCGCGGAGACATAGGTGTGAGCGCGGTCACTGGCGCGCCCGTGCGCTAACGGAGTGGTCGAAATTCGCGGCGCGTATTGTATCAAGCCTCTCGATGCGAAGATTCGGAATCAAGGGACCAGCAGAGCGAAAGGCCGAGGTCAGGTCAGTGCGACGGATTATACCGATTTTGTTTCTCGTCATTTGCTCGTTGAGCGCGGGCACGGCACGGCCGGCTGCGGCTGACGGAGTGAGCCGCGCATCTGCCGCCTATGCCAGACGCGACTACCTTCGCGCCGTGAATGAATTAATCCCTCTGGCGCAACGGGGAGATGCCAGGGCACAGGCCCTGCTCGGCTTTATGTATGAAAACGGGTTCGGTGTCCCGCAGGCATACGATGCTTCCGCCGATTACTATCACCGAGCCGCCGTGCAGGGCGACCCGTTCGGACAGAGCCGGCTCGGGCTAAGCTATGACAAGGGCCACGGCGTGCCGCAAGACTTCGTCCTGTCCTACAAATGGCTCGACCTCGCTGCCGCCCATGCGGTCTCCAAGCGCGAACGGGACTTCTACCTCAGGCTTCGCAATGCCGTGGCCTCGAAAATGTCGTCCTCCCAGATCGAGGCAGGACAGCGGCTCGCTCTTAACTGGATGCCCGGACGCTGGTGACCAAGAAATGGGCTGCCCCGCTCTCTAGAAGCGGCGCCCGACAAGTCTTGGTTGCTGCTGAGGGATTCAAACTGTTGATCGTGAAGACGATTGCGCGCAGTCAGCTGCAGATTCTCGGCGAAGCGTCCCGATCAGGCTCCGGAAGCAGAGCTTTTTGCGCATAACGAGTTCTGAGCATTCCGGCCTGTGGGATGCATGGTGACCCTGCACAACTGCCACGAAACTCCGGCCGACACACCGCAGCAAAACTGTTGCAATTGTGCTCTATCTAACATTTTAACGTTATCTCTCGACCAATAACGTTATTTCGCGTGATGTCCTCATGTACCGCTACACTTTTGCCAGGAGCAATCCGTCGGATGAGTAAACCTGTCGCACTAATCACCGGTATAACCGGACAGGATGGTGCATATCTCGCGGACTATCTGCTTCGGCGCGGCTATACCGTTCATGGCATCAAGCGGCGCTCGTCCTCGTTCAACACCGCGCGCGTCGATCATCTCTACCAGGACCCGCATCTCGGCGACGTGCCGTTCCTGATGCATTACGGCGACATGACGGATTCGACCAATCTGATCCGCCTGGTGCAGCAGATCCGCCCGACCGAGATCTACAATCTCGCCGCCCAGAGCCACGTCGCCGTCAGTTTCGAGAGCCCGGAATACACCGCCAATGCCGATGCCATCGGCGTGCTGCGCCTGCTGGAGGCGATCCGCATCCTCGGCATGGAGAAAGAGACCCGGTTCTACCAGGCCTCGACCTCGGAGCTCTACGGCCTGGTGCAGGAGATCCCGCAGAAGGAGACGACGCCGTTCTATCCGCGCTCGCCCTACGGCGTCGCCAAGCTCTACGGCTACTGGATCACGGTGAACTACCGCGAAGCCTACGGCATGTTTGCCTCGAACGGCATCCTGTTCAACCATGAGAGCCCGGTCCGCGGCGAGACCTTCGTCACCCGCAAGATCACCCGCGGCGTGGCGCGCATCGAGGTCGGCCTGGAGCAGACGCTCTATCTCGGCAATCTCGAGGCCAAGCGCGACTGGGGCCATGCCAAGGATTATGTCGAGGGCATGCACATGATCCTGCAGGCCGACAAGCCCGACGACTTCGTGCTCGCCACCGGCGAGACGCGTTCGGTGCGCGAGATGGTCGAGATGTCCTTCGCCCAGGTCGGCCGCCGCATCGAATGGCGCGGGCAAGGCGTCGACGAGACCGGCATCGATGCCGTCAGCGGCAAGGTCGTGGTGAAGATCGATCCGACCTATTTCCGCCCGACCGAGGTCGATCTGCTGATCGGCGATGCCAGCAAGGCGCGGCAGGTGCTGGGCTGGAAGCCGAAGCGAAGCTTTGCGCAGCTCGTCGAGGAGATGGTGGCGAGCGATCTGGCGGAGGCCAAACGGGATGTCGCGAATGGCAAGCGTACCGTTTGAGCTGAAGGGCAAGAGCGTCTACGTCGCCGGCCATCGCGGCATGGTCGGCAGCGCCATCGTGCGCCGGCTCGCGCGGGAAGACGTCAAGCTCGTCACGGTTGACCGGCGCGAGGTCGATCTCTGCAACCAGGCCCAGGTGTTCGACTGGTTCGGACGCGTGCGGCCGCAAGTGATCTTCATGGCCGCAGCAAAAGTCGGCGGCATCGTCGCCAACAACACGCTGCGCGCCGAGTTCATCTACGACAACATCGCGATCACGGCGAACGTGATCCAGGCCGCGCACGTCAATGGCGCCGAGAAGCTGATGTTCCTCGGCTCGTCCTGCATCTATCCGAAGCTGGCGCCGCAGCCCTTGCGCGAGGACTCGATGCTCACGGGCCCACTGGAGCCGACCAACGAGCCCTACGCGATCGCCAAGATCGCCGGCATCAAGATGGCGGAGGCCTATCGCAGCCAGTATGGCAGTAACTTCATCAGCGTGATGCCGACCAATCTCTACGGCCCCGGCGACAATTACCACCCCGAGCTGAGCCACGTCGTGGCCGCGCTGATCCGGCGCTTCCACGAAGCGAAACTGTCAGGTGCGAAGAACGTCGTGGTGTGGGGCACCGGCACGCCGCGGCGCGAGTTCCTCTATGTCGACGATATGGCGGATGCCTGCGTGCATGTGATGAAGACCCATTCGGGCAGCGAGCTGATCAACATCGGCACCGGCGAGGACATCGCCATCGCCGAGTTCGCGCTCCTGGTCGCGGAGATCGTCGGCTATCGCGGTGAGATCAGTTTCGACACCTCGCGGCCCGACGGAACGCCGCGCAAGCTGCTCGATGTCAGCAGGCTCGACAGGCTCGGCTGGCGCGCGACGACGTCGCTCGAGGATGGCTTGCGGCAGGCCTATGCGGCGTACCTGTCGAGCCATTCGATCGCAGCGGAGTAGCAGGTGCCCTAATCGGCTAACGCTCTAGCCGTTATCGGGACGCCTCGGCGGTGCCCCGCGGTGCGCCCGCAATTCCTCTTCGTATTTCAGCTTTTCCAGAAGCGCGTCGGTGACCAGGCGTCGCAATTGTGCGTTTTCGAGCTCCAGGCGCTTGATCGCTTCTTCCGAATTTGCATCACCTGGCGAGTGCAGCCGGCCTGCCGTTTCCTGGAGCCCTCTGTTCATGGTCGGCTGGTGAGACTTGAGCATCTTTTTCCAGCGGTGATAGGTCATCACGCTCACGCCGAGTGCGCTCGAAATCTCACGTTGGGTCTTGCCCTTGGCCACGAGATTGTCTGCCTGCGCAAGCTTGACCGAAATCTCCTCCAGGGCATGCCTCTTGCCAACCATAACGGTCCTTTCCGACCTCGAATCCTGGCAGCTGAGAAATGAGTAAACGCGAATTGTAAATCTTTTCAATAGGGCCGGTTCTAATGGCGCGCGTCGAGAGGCTTTGCCCGTTAGCGCTAATGGTGCGCGAAAAATCGGGAGTGAACACCTAAAGACCACAGAACCTATCCCGAGTTCACAGTACGTTTTGTGAAACCGCGTTCGCGATGCATTGCAACAAAGCCGTCTGGTATCATCGTACGTCGCGTGGCCGCGGCTCTAATGCCGTATCCCCCCTCGATCATCGATGCACACGAGTTAGACACCGAGCCATCCTCCCGGTCTCCGCGAACTGGCGCGCTCGGAGAGATTCGAACTCCCGACCCTCGGAATCGAAATCCGATGCTCTATCCAGCTGAGCTACGAGCGCCTGCCCCGGGTAAGGGCAACAAACCGAACTGCCTCGATCGTACGCTGGTAAGCCAGCACACCGTTCGGATCGACTCGAATTAGCAGAGAGGCCAGACAATAAAAAGCCCTTCCCGCCTCATTTCGAGACGGATCAAGGGCTCTATCACCAAGTCGTATTGAACAGGCCGAAATGCGGCTGCTGTGCCACCAGCATCATCGGCTGACCGCGCTGCGGTGCCGGATGCGCCCGGGCGACCTTGCGCTTCGGTTGGGCCGGAGCCTGGACCTGCTGCTGCGGCTGGGCCTGCGGGACCTCGGACTGAGCCTGCGGCTTTGCTTCGGCCTTCCTGGCGGCGGCCACGTCAGCCTTCGGCGTAAACTGCGCGAACGTCTCGCGCACACGCGCCTTTGCGGACATGTCAGCCAATGCATCAGCTTGCACCGTCGGCTGGGGGGCCGCGACGGCAGCCGTCTTCATCACGGGGGCAGCAATCGTCGGCTGGCTGGTATCGAGCACAACCCGTTCAGGCAAATGGCGATCGGACCGGATCCGGATCGTTGGCTGGTCGTAGCTTGCAACCCCAACGGTCTGCGCAACCGGCGTCGTCGGCCAGACGAAATCCGCCGCGAACAACAGTGCCAGCAGCGCTCCACCGACGAACATGAAATACCGAAAGATGGGCATCCAGCGCGCTCCGCCCCCCGCATCCCCGCGTGGGCTCTTCGCCTTAACCGGCGATCCTTTAATTGGTTCCTACGCCCAGCCTTTGGTTCAAGTGGCGACGCCAAGAATTTTGGCCAAGGGGTAAGAACGGTAACTTTTCCGCTAGCGCAATGTGTGGCCCTTTAGGCGCGCTGCGCCGTGACCAGCGAACACTTCGCCTGATCGGCGTTTACATTGACGAAACCGATGGGGATACGCGCAAACGTCTTGCGGCTCTTCATGCCGACCATGTCGGGGATCACCCGGCTGCGGTCAGTCAGGTGGCTCCCGTCGCGCCGCGTGAAGGCGCAGACGATCTCGACATCCTTTACGGCATAGTCATTGTCATTTCGCACGGTGAAGGTCACGAGCGCCTTTGAACCGAGTCCGCCGCGACGCCAGGTCTGTGACGAGATCTTCATCCGCTCAAGCCCGGCGGCTTCGGCTGCGGAGGTATCCGAGGCTGACGCGGTCGGAGCCGGATCGAACCTTGCCAGCGCCAATTTCACGGGTTCGGTCTGCGCGACGTTGCCTTCGGAGGGCGGCATCAGCAACCAAAGGGCAGCACCGACCGCGCTCGCGGCCAGCAGCCACAACACGCCTCGCTTGAGCCAAACGCCTGCGGCCGGCTGGACGCGCTGCCGTTCCTCGCCGTTCCCGACGAAACGTCCCAGTCCGGTCCGGTGTATCCCTAATTTCATGGGTGCGTGACTCGCTCCTTCTTCAATCCGCAAGGCGCACTAGGGTTCCCGCGACAGCGCGAATCTCAGCTAGGAGCCATGGTAGCGATCGTCGATGGGGATCGCTAACATGCGCTGCAACATCGCAAGGACCATCGGGAGGAATTGAAATGCCAGTCGTCGTCACCTGGGATCACATCCATCTGCGCAGCCCGGATCCGGAAGCGACTGCGGGCTGGCTGCGCGACATCCTCGGCGGCGAGATCGTGCGCGCACCGGGACGCATCGACGTGAATCTGGGCGGCGCAAGGATCTTCATCGCGCCGCTCGAAGGCGACAAACCTGTCGGCCCACCGCCGCCGCATCCCCATCAGGGTCTCGACCATTTCGGGCTCACGGTGAAGGACATCGACGCCGTCGCGGCCGAGATCAAGGCCAAGGGAGTGACGTTCACGCGCGAGCCGACAACGATCCGGCCGGGCGTCCGCATCTGCTTCATTCGCGGTCCCGAGGGCATCTCCGTCGAACTGCTCGAGCGCGACAAGAAATACACCTGAGGTCGCGGGCGAGCCGCTTTGCGGCTAGGTCATGCTACCGGGCATGAAGCAGCGGATGGTGACGCCCATGTAGCCGTAGATCGGCCATACCATGGTACGTCCGACCCGGTTCGGCTCCGAGATCACGGCCTCCTCCGGCACGTCGACCCAGACGAGTTCCTGCTCTCTGCCCTCGATGACATAGCCGAGACGTGGGATGCGGACACGATAGTGCCCGTTCTTGCTTTCCCAATCGGAGTCTGAGATCGCCGACCCGTCGGCATCGGAGCAGCATGGCCCCTTGCCGCTGCGCAAGCCGTCGAACCAGGCCTTCAGCTCGGCACTGGTGTTGACGAACTGGCCGCGGTCGCGTGCGTGCCCGAGAGGGGCAACGAGCGCGATCAGCGCCAGCGCACAAGCAAGACTTGCCGCGCTTTGCCATCGTAGGGAACGGCCCAACCGCCGTCGTTGTGTATCGCAAATCGTTAGACGCGCACTGTACAGACGCGGCTCATCGCCGCCGGAATCGATCCAGTTGCTCACGTTGGTCTTGCTCCAGCACCCCGCGGCCAGTGCAACAATGGTTATGCATTTCGCGGGCCAACTCTGATTCGTAACGACTGGCCTCGCTGCATGATGAGACCGTCATATCCGCATCACACGCAAGCCGGGACAATTACGGTTCGCGTGCCGGAACAGGACAACCCTGCAGGCGAAACTGCCGCGTTGCGCGGGCGCTTGCGCTTTGGCATAAAAGCTTCACCGGTTACGCCATTGGGCGATGGCGGCCGGCCGACGGGACGTTATGAAGAACGGCCTCTATTCGATTCACGTGAACCTGCTCGATGGTCGAACAGGCAAGGGCAGCGGCGTGATTCTTTTTCGCGACGGCAAGATTCTTGGCGGCGATGCCTACCTCTATTACACCGGCAGCTACGTGGTGAAAGACGACCACACCTTCAAGGGTGAGGTGCTGGTGCAACGGCACACCTCGCCGCGCGGCGACGACAATCCGCTGTTCGGCGGTCCTGCCCCGGTCGGTATCGGCGTCAGCGGAACCTACACGGACACCCGCGCGGAGATGACCGGCACGGCGCTGGTCGGCAAGGCCAGCCTGATTTTCGGCGCGACCCTGCACAAGCTTGCCGAGGCCGACTAGCCACAGACCTATTCGGCAGCCTGCTCCAGCGGCGCTGTGCGCGGCAGGATCATCTGGATGCGCGTGCCGCCACCCGGCTCGGAATCGAGATCGAGCCGCCCGCCGAGCCTGTTGGTGACGATGCTGTAGACGATATGCAGCCCGAGGCCGGTGCCGCCCTGATCGCGCCGCGTCGTGAAAAATGGATCGAAGGCGCGGCGGCGCACGTCGAGGCTCATGCCGCAGCCATTGTCGGAGACGATGACCTCGACATTGTCCTTGCCGGACTCGCGCACCTGGATGTCGATGATGCCAGGACGTCCGTCCGGGAAGGCGTGCGCCACCGCATTGAGGAACAGATTGGTCAGCACCTGGCCGTAGGGGCCGGGATAGCTGTTCATGGTCAGATTGGGCTGGCACTCGACGTTGAGCGTCAGGTTCTGCTTGCGAAGGCCCGGGCGCAGGCTCATCACCACCTGCTCGGTCAGGTCGGCGAGGTCGAACGTACGCTGATCGGAATAATTGCGGTCGGCCGCGACCTGCTTGAACGACTGGATCAGCTCGGCGGCGCGGTTGAGATTGGAGACCAGCTGCGAGGACGCATCGCGGCTGGTGTTGAGGTAGTCGTTGAGCGTCGAGCGACGAAGCTCGCCGCGCTCGACCTCGGCGCTGAACATCGCCGTCTTGCGCTCGAGCGCAGAGGCAACCGTGAGGCTGATCCCCACGGGATTGTTAACTTCGTGGGCAACACCGGCAACCAGACGGCCCAGCGCCGCGAGCTTCTCCGCCTCGATCAGCGAGGCCTGGGTCTCGCGCAGGTTGCGCAGTGCGGTTTCGGCGGCGTCCTTGGCCTTTCGCATCTCCTGCTCGCCGCGCTTGCGTTCGCCAATGTCGAGCGCGACGGTGACGATCCGCTCGATCTCGCCATCGGCATCGAGCAGCGGTAGCTTGTTGACCAGCCATTGCCGCATGTGGCCAGAGGAGTCCTTGTACTCCTCCTCGTAGAATCCAAGCCCCTTGCGGAGCCTCAGTACATTCTTGTCATTCTCGTCGGTCTTGGCCGCGCCATAGCGCGACATCAGATCGGCGGTGGTGCGGCCGAGCGCGTCGCCGGGCTCGATGCCGAAGATGCCGGCCATGTAGCGGTTCATCAGCACGTAACGGAGGGCGCGATCCTTGACGTTGATCACGGCCGGCACGGTGTCGATAACCTGCTGGAGCAGGCGCCGGCCTTCGGCGATGGCGTCTTCCGCCCGCTTCTGGTCGGTGATGTCGCGCAGCGTGCCCTCGTAGCGGACGATCGTGCCCTGCTCGTCCCGCACACCGGTCGCGCTGTCCGAGAGCCAGAGGATGTTGCCGCTGCGCTGGCGCACCTGGTACTCGAACTCGCGCACCATGCCGTCGCGATGCATGAGGCGCTGATATTCCGCGCGCGCCTCGGGATGGACGTAGATGGTGTGGGCGATGTCGTTGATGCTGTCGATCAGATGCTGCGGGCTGTCGTAGCCCATCATCCGCGCCAGCGCCGGATTGGCGTTGAGAAGATCGCCTGATGGCGTCGTCACGTAGATGCCGTCGACCGAACCCTCGAACAGCTTGCGATAGCTCTCCTCGGCCAGCCGCTGCTCGGTGAGCGCGCGCACCGCCGCCTCGCGCGCCGTGTCAGCTTCCTCCAGCGCGCGGCGGAACACCTCCGCCGCACGTGCGATGTCGCCGATCTCGTTGTTGAGATCGGCCGACGGGATCGACGTATCCTTCATGCCGGCCGCCAGCGCGCGAATGGAGCGCGCGATCTGGGCCAGCGGCCGCACCGTCCGTCCCACCACGAAGACGGCGGCGAGGATGCCGATCAACACGCCCATGCTGCCGAGCACGATGCTCTGCCAGCGCGCCTCCGCGAGCGTCCGGGCGAAGTCGCGCGACAGCACGTGGCCGCGACGGTCGCTGACGTCGCGGAGCAGTTCGGTGACGCGGCCGATCAGCCGGCCCTCGGTTCCCAGCACCTCGCGGTCGATATCGGCGATCTGTCGTTCGCGAACCGCAACCGCGATGATGGCATCCGCGTAATCGTTCACGATCGACTTCAACCTGCTATCGGCAATGTCCATCGTCCGCATGCTCTGCGCAGCCTGCTCCGCTGCGGACGGATTGCGTGCCAGCAGCCCGAGCGCAATACGGCTCTGGGCTTCGGACAGGCGCGCCGCGAGCTCCCGGTCCCCGCTTTGGGAGACCGCCGCATCGAACTGGTCGCGCAGCGGCGGCAGCCCGGCAAGCAGCTGCGCACGGCGATCGATCAGGGTCGAGATCCGCTCCAGCCCGCTGCGATAGGTCGCAAGCCGCTCCGAGACGCCGTCGATCATGTCCTGTTGCTCGGGAGCAAGCTCGATGCGGGTCTTCTTGAGGATGTCGCTCAGGGTCGAGGCAGCTTCGCCGACCTGCTTGAACTGGATGCCCGCTCCGGGATCGGTGACGAAGTCACGCGCGGCGAGCCGCAAATCGTTCATGCGGCGGTCGATGTCTTCGGCGAGATCGCCGACACTTTGCAGCCGCTGGAGTTCGGCGAAGGTGGCATCGATATGCCGGATCGCGATCACGCTGGCGGTCGAGGTGACGATGATCACCGCCAGCACCAGGATGAAGCTGCCATACGTCATCTGGCCGATCGACAGCGAAAATGATCGCTTCGGCGGCGGATTCGGTGGCGTTTCGGCAGACATGGGGGCGGAACCGGACTCCATACCGCTCCAATATACGCTGTATCGCCCCTCCGGGGGAACATGGCTCCGCCAGTCGGAACAGGCTGTTTTTCATGATGGTTTAACGACGGCCGGCCGCCGGGCCGGAATCGTCATGGCGGCGACGCCGAGGACGACGCAGGCAAGGCCGATCCAGGCCGTCCGGCTCAGGGTCTCCCCCAGGAAGGCAACGCTGATGGCGACCCCGATCGGGACGCGCAGGTAAGCCTGGGCGGTGGTGCCGACCGAGCCGAGGGTCTGGATCAGGCGGAAGTAGATCGCGAAGGCGGCTGCGGTCGAGAACACTGCGAGCGCCAGCAGCGCCAGGACCGAGCTTAGCGAGGGCGACAGCGTCAAGGGCTGCTCGAGCACCAGCGAGGCCGGGATCAGCACGGCCGCGCCCGCCAACAGCGAACCGGCCGCGGGCGCCATCGGGTCGAGGCCCTTGAAGCTCCGGCCGAAGATGGCGGCGCAGGCGTAGCAGATGGTGGCTGCGACGATGGCCGCTTCCGCGACCAGGCCGCTGCCGACGTCCTGGATCGCATCGACGCCGACGATCAGCAGGATGCCGGCCATGCCGGCGACCACGCCGAACAGTTTTCGCGGGGTAGTCGCCTCGTGGCGGGTGACGATCGCGGTGAGCAGGAAGGTGAAGATCGGTCCGGCCGAATTGAGGATGGTGGCGAGCGACGCATCGACATGCCGCTCGCCCCAGGCGATCAGGGTCCAGGGGATGACGCTGTTGAGCACGGCCTGGAACGCGAAGCGCTGCCAGGTCGCCGCGTCCGTGGGCATGCTGACGCCCCTCGCCCACATGACGGCGAGCAGCAACAGGCCCGCAACCGTCGTGCGCGCGGCGATCAACGTGATCGGCGGGATGGTGGCAATGCCGAGTTTGATGAATGTGTAGGAACCGCCCCAGAGCGTTGCGAGTGCGACCAACAGCGCCAGCTCGACGGCGATATTGGTCTCCTGTCGGTTCTCCATCGCGCGCTCCGTCCACCCGGGAATGGACGGACTCTAGCGCGCCCGGGGTCGCCAATACTTCGCTCGACGTCGAAGTGTCTTAGCCGACCGCGCCGACCTCGAACACCTCGCCGTCATAGCCGGCCTCGCGGGGAATGCGGAGCTGACGGCCACTTTCTGTTTTCGTCATCACGGGCATCACCGTGACGATCGACAGGCCCTTGGCATGGTCGAGTGCAGATTTCACCGTCGGCTGCTTTGCCAGCCGGATCAGATTGCGCGTGGTCGGGAATGGCAGCTTGAAGCGGCCGCTCTCCCCACCCTCCACCGCCTCGCGTGCCGAGATCCAGATCGAATCGGTCGACTCCCGCCCGTCATGCGCGCCGAGCTGGTCGGGTGGCGCGGCCGCCAGGAAGAACCAGGTGTCAAAGCGCTTCGGCATGCCTTCCGGCGTGATCCAGTGCGCGTAGGGCACGAGCGTGTCGAGCGCGAGCTGCAGACCCCTGTCGGCCAGAATGCTCAGGAAGCTGATCTTGTGCTCGTTGAGCGCGACGCGGTGCGCATCGGCAATCTCGCCGGCGCGCTTGGCATCAACAGGCGTGTTCGAGCCCTTCGCCCGCGCCAGTAGAATGCCGCTCTCTTCAAACGTCTCGCGGATCGCGGCGATGCGAAACCCGCGGTCCGCCTCGCTGAGGCCCACGCCGCCCGAATAGAGATCAGCGCGGGCGACGATCTCCTGATCGCCGGCGTCGACGCTGCCGCCCGGAAACACCAGCGCGCCCGAGTTGAACTCGATCTGATGATGGCGAACCATCATGAAGATTTCCATCTCGCCGCGGCCCTTGCCGTCGGCCTTGGCGCCGTCGCGGAGCAGAAGAATGGTCGAGGCCGGGCGTGACGCTGATGTCTCGGGCATTCAACTAACCTGCCGCGCTGGATTGCGGGCCGAGATTGGCGCGCTTGTCGAAACGGGCGACGCGCGACAAGAGATAATCGACTTCGGCCTTCGCCGTCGCCGTCATCGTCGCGCCCGGCTTGCGCTGCGCGCTGGAAGCGATGATGCCGCGCTTCTGCAGCACGTATTTGCGCACGGTCAGGCCGACGCCGGGCTGCTGCTCGTAGCGGATCAGCGGCAAATGCGCGTCGAACAGATCGTGCGCGGCATCACGCTTGCCGGCCTTGGAGAGGTTGACGACGTCGATCAGAAGCTCGGGGAATGCATAGCCGGTCATGGCGCCGTCGGCGCCGCGCTCCATCTCGAAGTCAAGGAAGGTGCCGCCATTGCCGCAGAGAATCGAGAGCGGGCGCAGCGAGCCGTCCTTCTGGAAGCCGCGCAGCGTCGTGATCTTCTCCAGGCCCGGCCAATCCTCGTGCTTGAGCATCACGCAGTTCGGATTGTCCATGACGATCTTGCGGATCACGGCGGGGGTGAACACCACCGTGAGCGTCAGCGGATAGTCCTGGAGCACCCAGGGCACATCAGGACCGATCGCCTCGGCCGCCTGCTTGAAATAGCCAACAATCTGGTCGTCGGTGCGCAGCGACGGCGGCGGCGCAATCATGACGCCGGCGGCGCCCGCGTCCATCGAGGCTCTGGCCAGCGAGCGCATGGTGGCAAAGCCGGGCGCCGAGACGCCGACAATCACCTGCATCTTCTTGGCGCGCTTGACGTAGCGCACCGCCACCTGCTCGGCTTCAGTGGCATCCAGCTTCGGCGCCTCGCCGAGGATGCCCAGCACCGTGACGCCGTCGCAGCCGACTTCGTCGTAGAAATCGGTCAGGCGGTCGATCGAGCGCTCGTCGATCCGGCCGTCATCGTGGAACGGCGTCGGCGCGATTGCGAAGGTGCCCTTGGCGTCGGCGGTCAGTTTCATCGTCGTCCTTGTCTCTCTGTCGTGTGGCTAAAACCGCCGCGCGCCCATCTTGATCTGCTCCTCGGAGAAGAAGATCTCCTTGGCATGCTCCACGATGTCCTGGGCGTTCCAGCCCGTGTGCGGCGGCTTCCAGCCTTCCATTTCCATCATCCGCATCTCGCGCACGCCGCGGGGCCCGGACACGCCCAGCACCTTGCCGGTCTGGTCGCCCGACAAATCGCTGACCATGTATAGCACGGCCGGCGCGATGCCGTCCGGCCCCAGCGCCGCGCCGGGGTTCTCCTTATAGCGGGGCAGGTCTGCGGTCATGCGGGTCAGGGCGCCCGGGGCCAGCGTCCAGATCCGGATGTTGTACTTGCGGCCCTCGATCGCCAGCACGTTGGACAGGCCCCAGATGCCGCCCTTGGCAGCTCCATAATTGGTCTGGCCGAAATTGCCGATCAGGCCGGAGGTCGAGGAGGTGTTGACGATGACGCCGCCGCCGTTGTCCCGCATCCAGCGAAACACCGGCATGGTGCAACAAAAGGTGCCCTTCAGATGCACCTTGATGACCTTGTCCCAGTCAGACTCAGACGCCCTGGCAAAGGTCTGGTCGCGCAAAATGCCGGCATTGTTGACCAGGATGTCGGCGCGCCCGAAATGCTTGATGGCGTCGTCGAACACCGACTGACCGCCTTCCATGGTGGAGATGTCGGCGCCATTGGCGACCGCCTTGCCGCCTTCGGCCTTGATCGCGTCCACCACGAGCTGCGCCATCGACTTGTCGGCGCCGGAGCCGTCACGGGGCCCACCGAGATCGTTGACGACGACCGAGGCCCCTTCCCGCGCGAACAGCTTTGCGTAGGCCTCACCGAGCCCCCCGCCCGCGCCGGTGATCAGCGCAACCTTGCCGTCGAGTAGTCCCATGGTGGCTTCTCCCTGATTTTGTTGTTTCGTGTCCCGGACGCGATGCAGCGTGAAACGCTGGGACGCAGAGCCGGGACCCTGTTCTTTGTTGCGGCGCTCTGGGCCCCCGGCTCTGCAGCGCACCGCTGAAGGAGCGCTGCGCTGCGTCCGGGGCACAAGACCTTGCTAACCTAGCACCGTCTTGCCGTTCTTGATCACCGTCACCCCGCGCGACTTCACCTTGGCTTCGAACGAGATCACGTTGCCGTCCTTCCAGAGGTCCATGGTCACGGTCTCGCCGGGATAAACGGGCGAGGAGAACCGCGCGACGTGCTGGCGGAAGGCTGAGGCGTCGTAATCGGCATAGGTCTGGAGCACGCCGCGGCAGGTGATGCCGTAGGTGCACATTCCGTGCAGGATTGGACGCGGGAAACCGGCCTTCTTCGCAAACTCCGGATCAGAATGCAGCGGATTGCGATCGCCGCAGAGCCGATAGACCAGCGCCTGGTCGGGGCGCGTCACGATGTCGATGGTCTTGTCGGGCGCCCGCGTCGGAATCTTGTGCGGATCGGGCTGGGTCAGGTTCGGCCCGCCAAAGCCGCCATCGCCGCGGGCGAAGCGCGAGGCAACCAGCGTCGCCAGCCTCTCGCCCTTCTCGTTCTTCAGCACGGTCTGATGGGCGATGACGACGCCCTTGTCCCTGCCCTTGTCGTAGACCTCGAGCACGGAGGAGTCGGCGGTGATGTTCGCCGCCACCGGCAGCGGCTGGTGGAAGGTGATGTCGCGCTCGCCGTCGACCACCATCACGCGGTTGAGGTTCATCTCACCAGGACCCGAGCCCCAGGCCGCGACGGACGCAAAGGTCGGCACGACCTTGAGCGGTCGCGGCGTCAACGTGCCTTCGTTGACGAAGGCGAGCTCATTCTCATCCATGGGATCGGCGCCGAGGCCGATGCCGTAGGCGTAGAGCATGACCTCGCGATCGGCGTAGCTGTATTTCTGGCCGAGGTTCTTGAGGCCTTTGAGTTCTTCGTATCTGGCGGACATTTTGTCGGTTTCCTCCCAGTGGTGCTCATCCTCATGGTGAGGAGGCGCTCTTGCGCCGTCTCGAACCACGAGGATGCCCGAAACGTTTCTTCGTCGTGGCCATCCTTCGAGACGCTTGCTTCGCAAGCTCCTCAGGATGAGGACCGTCCTAGGCCACCGTGAAGAACGGCAGCGGGGCCCCATCCGTCGGCTTGAACACCACTTTCACCTTCTGGCCGATCTTCAGCTTCTCGAGATCGCAGTCGACGAAATTGGTTTGCACTGACGGTCCCTCCTTCAGCGTGACGTAGCCGATCGCATAGGGGCCGGTCGGCGACTTCCGCATCAGGCTCCAGGTGTAGATCGTGCCCTCGCCCGACGCTTCCTCCCACACCGTCTTGTCGGAATAGCAGAACGGGCAGATCGAGCGCGGGAAGTAATGCGCTTCGCCGCACGCGGTGCAGCGCTTGATCATGAACTTGCCCTGCTTGGCCGCGTCCCAGAACGCGGCGGTCTCCGGATTGGTCACCGGGGCCGGATACTTTTTGGCTTCACTCATCACACGCGCTCCAGAATGGCAGTCGAGGCAGCGTGGCGAACACCCAACAGGCCGCCGGTGCCGTGGGCGATGGCGAGATCGCAATTCTTGACCTGCACCTTCGGATGCGCCTCGCCGCGCAGCTGCCTGACGGCTTCGATGATCTTGGTCATGCCGCCGCGGTTGACCGGATGGTTGCTGCAGAGGCCGCCACCATCGGTGTTGAACGGCAGCTTGCCGACACCAGAGATCAGATTGCCGTCGGCGACGAACTTGCCGCCCTCGCCTTTCTTGCAGAAGCCGAGGTCCTCGAGCTGCATCAGCACCGTGATGGTGAAGCTGTCATAGATCGAGGCGTATTTGATATCCTGCGGCGTGATGCCGGCTTCCTCGAACGCACGCGGGCCGGACCAGATGCCGGCGGAGTACGTGAGATCGAGATCCTTGCCGCCGCGCGGGCCCTTCATGGCCTCGCCATGACCGATCAGCTTGACCAGCGGCTTCTTCAGGCTCTTGGCGATCTCCGGCGTCGTCACGATAAGCGCGCCGCCGCCGTCGGAGACGACGCAGCAATCCATGCGATGCAAGGGATCGGAGATCATCGGCGAGTTCAAGACGTCCTCAACGGTAACGACGTCCTTGAGCATCGCATGCGGATTGTATTGCGCGTGATGCGAGGCTGCGACCTTGATCCAGGCGAGCTGTTCGGAGGTGGTGCCATAGTCGTGCATGTGGCGCATGGCACACATGCCATAGGCATTGTGCGTGGTCGCGCCGTAAGCGGACTCGAAATCAGCTTCCGCGCCGGCCGCACGCGGCGGCATCGCGCCGGTGCGCGGCTTGCCGGCGAGCGTAACAAGCGCGATCGAGCACTTGCCCGCCGCGATCGCCTCAGCCGCGTGACCGAGATGGATGATGTAGGAACAGCCGCCGGTCTCGGTGGAATCGACGTGGCGCAGCTTTTTAGTGTTCAGCCCGAGATAATCGACCATCGGCCAGGCACCGCCGGGCGCATCGCCCGCGCAGAAATAGCCGTCGACATCGTCCTTGCTGATCCCGGCATCCTCGATCGCACCCTTGGCGACCTCGGCATGAAGCTGGGCGGTGGATTTGTCCGGCGCATGCCGGGTCGGGTGTTCGTAGATCCCGGCAATATAGGCCTTGCCCTTGATGGTCAAAACAGAGGTCTCCGCTCGCGTTTCTTATGGCCCTGTTTTTCTGAACCGCACCGGCCTGATTGGCAAGCGCGGAAATATTCCGTCGGGCGAGAGGGGTAGCGAGTTGGCGCAATTGCCCGCTCCGTCATACATCGCGCGCCGCCTCCACACCGTCATTACAAGCGCAGCGAAGCATCCTCGCGGCGCATCTCGCCCGAGCTTTTGCGTCCTTCTCGCTCCCTCCGGAAAAGAGGGTGCAGGGAAGACCGGGTGCCGGCTGGGCACCCACGGTCCGCTGTGCGCAAATGCGCGAAAACAGGTGCACAGCGGCATACAGGTGCGGCCCAACAACCGGCCTTCCCTGCGCAGTGGCTTTACGGCTTATGTCGCGCTCTCCCCGGGGAGCGATGCACTATTGCCCCCGTCGCCCTGCGAGTGACCCGCAAGACTTGACGCACAGACTCCGGGCGTCAGGACCACACGATTTTGCCGTACGCGAGACCGCGCCCGTCGTGCGCACGAGACAATCCCCCGCGCGACGCAGCCCGCGTCCACCGCCACTCACCCCGCGTTTCGTGACGATCGCGATACGCCCCTTGAGAGGGATGAGGTGGCGGATTGATACGACAATTCCGAATTTCGGTAAAGGAGAATATTTTTGAGTGTGCGGATTGACCCGCTGCTTGTGTGTTTCGCCCGACGGGCGACACAAGGGGCGGTGTCGTTGGGTGGGTTACGCCTTTCGAACTGCGCTTTGCGCAGTTCGAAAGGCTAACCCACCGTACGAAGCACCCTACTCGGCTGCGATCTGCCGTGGCGCCGGCGGCGGGCTCGCCAGATCGGCAGCGAGCTGCGCGTAGCGGGCCTTGGCGTCGGCGACGGCCTTCTCCTTCACCGGTCCGTAGCCGCGGATGCGGTCGGGCAGCGACAGGAGCTCGACCGCGGTGTCAACAGTGACCGGCGACAACAGGCCGAGCACGGTGGCGACGTCCTTCTCATAGCCCGCGATCAGATCGCGCTCGAGCTTGCGGTCGGCGCTGCGGCCAAAGATGTCGAGCGGGGTGCCGCGCAGGAATTTGAATTTTGCGAGCACGCCGAACACCTTCAGCATCCAGGGGCCGAAGGCGCGCTTCTTCGGGCGGCCGAGCGCATCGACACCACGGCTGAGGATCGGCGGCGCCAGGTTGAAGCTGAACTTGTAGTCGCCCTCGAACTGGTCCTGAAGCTGCTTTGCGAAGGCGCCGTCGGTGAAGAGCCGCGCGACCTCGTACTCGTCCTTGTAGGCAAGCAGTTTTGCGTAGTTGATCGCGACCGCGCGCGGCAGCGCATCACCGTAGGCACCCTTGACCGCGGCGTCGCGGACCTGGTCGACCAGCTTGCGGTAGCGCTTGCCGAGGCGGCCGTTCTGGTAGGCGGTGAGATGCTTGGCCCGATGTTCTATGATTTCGTCGAGCGTCATGGCATCCAGCGTCTTGAGCGCTTCGACCTCGTCCGTCCCCTTCAGCATCTCGGCAAGGCGCGCGGGATCGGCGACCGCGAGGCGGCCGAGGCGGAAGGCTTCCTTGTTCATCTTGATCGAGACGCCGTTGACCTCGATGGCCTGCTCGATCGCTTCCGCCGACAGCGGCAACAGCCCCTTCTGATAGGCATGGCCCATCATCATCATGTTGGTGGCGATGCTGTCGCCGAGCAGCTGCTCGGCCGGCTTGGTGAAGTCGAAGAAGACGGAATCCTTGTGCAGCGCCGTCTCCAAGAGGCCGTTCAGCTTGCGGGTCTGGAAATTGAAGTCGCGGTTGAGCACGAAATCGGCGGTCGGGATGACATGGCTGTTGATGATGCCGCGGGTGCGGCTGGTGTCGCACAGCGAGATCGTGTCCTTGGCAACCGCGACCACCTCGTCGGCGGCGAGCACGACGTCAGCCGTGCCGGTGACGATGCGCGAGCACGTCACCTCGGCCGGATGATCCGAGAGACGCACGTGGCTGAGCACCGCGCCGCCCTTCTGGGCGAGGCCGGACATGTCGAGGATCATCGAGGCCTTGCCCTCGATATGCGCGGCCATGCCGAGCAGTGCGCCGATGGTGAGCACGCCGGTGCCACCGACGCCGCCGACCGCGATGTTGTAGGGCTTGTCCAGCGACGGTTTTGAGGCGGGCTCGGGAATTGGACCGATGTCGCTGAGATCAGCCGGCGCGCGATGGCGCGGCTTGCCGCCGTCCACGGTGACGAAGGACGGGCAGAAGCCCTTCAGGCAGGAATAGTCCTTGTTGCAGGAGGACTGGTTGATGGCGCGCTTGCGGCCGAATTCGGTCTCCAGCGGCTCGACCGAGATGCAGTTCGACTGCACCGAGCAGTCGCCGCAGCCTTCGCAGACGGCCGGGTTGATCATGACGCGGCGCGCCGGATCTTCCATCAGGCCGCGCTTGCGGCGGCGGCGCTTTTCGGCGGCGCAGGTCTGCACGAAGACGATCGCCGAGGTGCCCTTGTACTCGCGGCACATCTTCATGACACGATCGAGCTCGTCGCGATGATACTTCTTCACGCCGGGCGCAATGGTATCGGCCGGATAGGCATCGGGGTTCTCCGAGACGAGATAAATCTCGCTGATGCCCTCGGCGTGAAGCTGGGCCATGATCTTCTGCGGCGAGAGATCGCCGTCATGGCGCTGGCCGCCGGTCATGGCCACCGCATCGTTGTAGAGGATCTTGTAGGTGATGTTGGCCTTGGAGGCGATCGCCTGTCGGATCGCCAGGATGCCCGAGTGGAAATAGGTGCCGTCGCCGAGGTTGGCGAAAATGTGGTTCTCGTTGGTGAAGGGCGCGATGCCGACCCACGGCACGCCCTCGCCACCCATATGCGTAAAGGTCTCGGTCGAGCGGTCCATCCACAGCGCCATGAAGTGACAGCCGATACCGGCGAGCGCACGGCTGCCTTCGGGGACTTTTGTGGAGGTGTTGTGGGGGCAGCCGGAGCAGAAATACGGGGTGCGGGAGACAGGCGCCGTAGGGATCATCTGAGACGCCTGGCGGCCGTTGAACCAGTCGGCCTTGGCGCGGAGCATCTCCGCGATCTCGGGGTTGAGATTCAATCGAAGAAGTCGCTCGGTGAGCGAGGTCGCAAGCGAGGCGACGCTGAGCTCGGCGGAGAAGGTGAGAAAACGCTTGTCGTGCTCGTCCATCTTGCCGACGATGCGCGGACGGACGTCGTCGCGCCAGTTGAACAGCTCCTGCTTGACCTGGTTCTCGACGATCTCGCGGCGTTCTTCGATGATGAAGATCTCTTCGAGGCCGACCGCGAACTGGCGGACGCCTTCCGGCTCCAGCGGCCAGGGCATGCCGATCTTGTAGAGACGAAGGCCGATTTTTGCGGCGACCTCCTCGGTGATGCCGAGCTCGCGCAGCGCCTGGCGGACGTCCTCGTAGCTCTTGCCCGAGGCCATGATGCCGAAACGAGCGTTCGGCGAATCCATGGTGACGCGGTTGACCTTGTTGGCGCGGGCAAAGGCGATCGCGGCAAAGCCCTTGTAGTCCTGCAGCCGGCGGTCCTGCTCGAAGCGGTCGTCGGGCCAACGCAGATTGAGCCCGCCGGGCGGCAGCTCGAAATCCGGGGGAATGATGAAGGGCTTCATCTCGTCGGTGAGGTCGATCTCGGCGGTGGTCTCCACCGTCTCCGTGATCACCTTCATGCCGACCCAGCAGCCGGAATAGCGCGACATCGCGATGCCGAGCAGGCCCATCTCGATCATCTCGTGGATGCTCGAGGGATAGAGATACGGCATCAAGGCCGAGATGAAGGCGTGGTCCGACTGATGCGGGACGGTGGAGGACTTTGCGCCGTGGTCGTCGCCGGCGAGGCACAGCACACCGCCGTTCTTGGCCGAGCCGGCGGCATTGCCGTGGCGGAAGACGTCGCCGCAGCGGTCGACGCCGGGGCCCTTGCCATACCAGATGCCGACCACGCCGTCATATTTCGCGCCGGGCGAGAGGTTGAGCTGCTGCGAGCCCCAGACGGCGGTCGCCGCGAGATCCTCGTTCACGCCGGGCTGGAATTTGATGTTGTACTGCTCGAGGTGCTTTCGTGCGGCGAAGAGCTGCTGGTCGTAGCCGCCGAGCGGCGAGCCGCGATAGCCGGAGATGAAGCCCGCGGTGTTCAGCCCCGCGGCGCGGTCGCGCCTGATCTGGGCCATGGGCAGACGGACCAGCGCCTGGATGCCGGTCGTGAAGATATGGCCGGTCCCTTGGGTGTATTTTTGATCGAGACTGATCGGACCCTGGTTGATGCCCATTCTTGTCCTCTTCCGCCCTTTTGAGCGTTTGGCTGCTTAAGCCGTTGCCTGCCCGTTGTTTTTAGCTAGGGCACGCCGACCACCTCTGCCACTCTATGTCGGATATTTAAGGCGGCGCATCACAAATCTGGCGCTTCCGCGGCGACGGGAAAAAAACGCAATTTCGTGGCCGGAAAGACATTGGCGATTTTCAATTTGTGTCACGATACCCCCGCTGTCGCGAAACGACATGACGCCGCTATGATCCGGCGCTCGACTGATGGTCGCAGGAGAAGCCATTGATGCGGACGATTCTGGCTGTTGGGCTCTTGTGCAGTGCGGTTGCGAATGCCGCTCTCGCCGCCGAGCCGTCGCCTGAGCTGATTGCCTACGGCAAGGCGCTGGTCGAGGCCGGCGATTGCGCCGGCTGCCACACCGCCGATCCGGCCAAACCCTTCGCCGGGGGCAAGCGCATCGACACGCCGTTCGGTGCGATCTATGCCCCGAACCTCACCCCGGACCGCGACACCGGGATCGGCGCCTGGACCGATGCCGATTTCACCCGCGCCGTGCGCACCGGCACCGCGCCGGACGGATCGCTGTACTACCCGGCCTTCCCCTACCCCTATTTCACGCGGATGACCAAGGACGACACGCTGGCGATCCGCGCCTATCTCGGCACGCTCGCGCCCGTCGTCAGCCGCAACAAGCCGCCGGAGCTGCGCTGGCCGCTGAACTACCGCTTCCTGATGCGCGGCTGGAACCTGCTGTTCTTCACGCCCGGCCTGTTCGAGCCGGACCAGAGCAAGAGCGCGGCGTGGAACAGGGGCGGCTATCTCGTCACCGGGCTCGGCCATTGCGGCGCCTGTCACACGCCGAAGAACTATTTTGGCGCCGACAAGAACGCGCAGGCGCTGACCGGCAATGAGGTCGGCGGCTGGTATGCGCCGCGGCTCGATGGCGCCCCCCGCACCGGGCTGCAGTCGTGGAGCGCGGAGGACATCGCCGAATATCTGCAGAGCGGCCGCAACGCCAAAAGCCATGCCGGAGGTCCCATGGCCGAGGTGATCGTCAGCTCGACGTCGAAGATGAGCGATGCCGATGTGCGCGCGATGGCGCTTTACCTGAAGAACCTGCCGCCGGCGCGCCGCGAGACGAACGTGACGCCGCCTGACGAGCCCGAGATGAAAGCGGGCCAGGCCGTCTATGCCAAATTCTGCATTGCCTGCCATGAAGCCGACGGCTCCGGCGCCCCGCGCATCTATCCGCCGCTACCGGGCAATGCGCTGCTGCAATCGATCAACCCGTCCTCCACCTTGCGCGTCATTCTCGACGGCGCGCACACCTTGACGACGCCGCGGGCGCCGAACACCGGCGAGATGCCGGGCTATGCCGGGAAATTGTCCGACGGAGAGATCGCGGCGGTGACAAACTACATCCGCAATTCCTGGGGCAATGCCGGCCCGATGGTGACGCCGGCGCAGGTGGCGAAAGCGCGTGGGCAAGCGCCGTAGTTGCTTCTTTTCGGCATTCGTCGTCATGCCCGGGCTTGTCCCGGGCATCCATGTTCTTCGTGCCGCGGTCAAGGTCGTGGATGGCCGGGACAAGCCCGGCTATGACGGCTTGGATAGAGTGAGGCGAGGTCAATCTCGCTTCTCCTCATCCCCCGTGAACACGAATTTCGGCATCTCCCATTTGTAACGCACCGCGAGGAGACGAAAACTGATGCCGAGGGCAAACGTCAAAATGGTCCAGAGCTCGGCGTTGAGCTGGAGACCGAAGGCGGTGGCGTAGAACAGCCCCGTCACCACCGAGACGCTGGCATAGAGCTCGGAGCGAAACAGCAGCGGCACGTCGTTGCAGAGCACGTCGCGGAGCACGCCGCCGGCGCAGCCCGTCACCATGCCGGAGACGATGACGATCGGCAGCGTCGCGTCCATCTGCCAGGCGATGTCGCAACCGGTCATGGTGAAAACGACGAGGCCGATCGCGTCGAGCACGATGAAGGCGAGCTTCAGCCGGTGCACGAGCCGCGCGAACAGGATCGTAAGGAAGGCCGCGCCGCCGGCGAGCGCGAGATAGACAGGGTTTTGCACCCAGGCCAGCGGATAGTGCCCGAGGAAAAGATCGCGCAGCGTGCCGCCGCCAAGCGCTGTGATGCAGCCGAGGAAGCAGACGCCGAGCCAGTCCATGCTGCGGCGGCCGGCAGCGAGCGCCGCCGTCATGCCCTGCGCGGCCACGGCAACCAACGACAGGAAATGCAGCACGCTATCGGTCGGCGGCAGGTTCCACATCGCTTTGTTCCCTTCTTGCTGCGATGGAACTTACGCATCGAGTTCCCGCGTGAACAGGTTCCCGATTCCGCGGCTGGGGGCAACATGCGACGAAAGCATTAGGACGCGCGGAACGGAATTGCGCAGCTGAGGGTTGTCAGGACGTAATCAACGAGGAGACCCAATCGATGGCTGACGACCGTTTTCCCAACGATCCGTACCGCCCGAACCTCGCCGACGATGAGTATCTTCGCGCGGCGCGCCGGGATGCCGACCTTCAGGCCGATCCCGAGCTTGGCGAAGGCCTCGCCTCCAGCGGCAAGGTCGCGCTGTTCGCCGTAGCTGTCGCCCTGGTGCTGGGCGCCGTGTTCTATGGCCTGAACAACTCCGGCACGGGCAACCAGGCGAGCAATACGCCCGCTACCCAGACCGCGCAGCAGACGCAACCTGCCAATCCGGCCGCACCTCCCGGCATGCGTGACGTGACGCCGCGCAACAATACCGCGCCGGGCGTGACCACGGGCGTTGCGCCGAGCAAGCCGGCGCCGGATACGCAGACTCCATCCGACGGCGCGAAGTAACGATTTACAATGACTGCAAAAGCGGCGGGATCAAACGGTCCCGCCGCTTTTGTCTGCTCTATTGTTTGAGCATGATCTCTTCGGAAAACCGCTTCACACTTTTCCGGATCATGCTCTAGCTGAACATCTTGTTGAGCTCGCCGCCGGGATAGCCGTTTCCCAGCTCGCTGAACGTCCCCTTCTCCGCCATCTCCTTCGCCGCGCGCATGAAGCCGCCCCAGGCGGCGCGGGCGAGCGAGCCGCCGACGCTGATCCGGCGTACGCCGAGATCTTCGGCCTCCTTCAACGACAGGCCGGACGCGCCGATCAAGAGGTTGAACGGCTTCGGTGCGACGGCCTTCACCACCGCGGCGATGTCTTCGCGCGTCTTCAGGCCCGGCGCATAGAGACAATCGGCGCCGGCGTCGGCGTAGGCGGTGAGCCGGTCGATGACGAGCTTCAAATCGGTGACACCCCAGAGATAAGCCTCGCAGCGGCCGACCAGCAGCGTGCCGCTGTCGCCGATCGCCTTGCGCGACGCCTTGATGCGCTCGACCGCGAGCGCGCGATCGTACAGGGGCTTGTCCTTGTCGCCGGTGGAATCCTCGATCGAGAGGCCCGCCACGCCGGTGCGCACGCCGCGCTCGACGTTGTCAGCGACCTGAGCAGGCTCGACCGCAAAACCGCCCTCGAAATCCGCGTTCACGGGAATGTCCACCGACGAGCTCAGTGCTGCCAGATGCTGACAGACATCGTCCACCGTGACGCGGTTGTCGGCCTTGCCGATGGTCCAGGCAAAGCCTGCGCTCGAGGACGCAATCGCCTTGAAACCGAGATGCTGCAACGCCTTGGCGCCGCCGACATCCACCGGATTGGGCAGGATGAAGCAGCCGCTCTCGTGCAGCTTCCTGAATGTTGCGCGCTTGTCAGCAGTTGTCACATGCATGTTTCTCTCCCTGGTATTGGCCGCGCAGAGATAGGCACACATAGGCGCGAGCGCTAGTGCGGGTCGTGCGCGGCGCGGCTGTCCTGCGGTGCCTGCGCGCGATCGGTCATACCGTAGTCACGAACGACGCTGGCAATGCGCAGATGGTAGTCGGCGAAGATCTTGGCCCTGCCCTTGGCCTGAGTGCGGCGGTGCTCCATCGTGTTGCGCCACGCCTGAACGGCGGCCTCATCCCGCCAGAACGACAGCGAGAGCACCTTGCCCTTCTCGGTCAGGCTCTCGAACCGCTCGACCGAGATGAAGCCGTCGATGGTTTGCAGAAACGGCTTCAGGTCGGCCGCAAGGTCGAAATAGTCCTGGCGATGTTCGGGCTTGGGCCAGACCTCGAAGATCACGGCGATCATGGGTGCCTCCTCGTCAACGATGGCCTACACTACCACCTTGCGCAGGAAGGTGCGCTCTTCCGCCAGGATGAATTTGTTCTCCTCCGCAAAATGGAAGTTCGCCATGCCTTCCGCGTCCTGCCGCAGCCGCGCGCGATAGGCCTCGTAGGCAGCCAGGCTCTCGAAGGTGATCAGCGCGAACGCGATGTTGTTGGTGCCCTCGTGCGGCATGAAATAGCCGATCAGGTCGCCACCGCATTTCGGAATGATAGTGAGCCAGCGCCTTGAGTATTCCTCGAATTGCGCGCGCTTGAACGGATCGAGCTGGTAGCGGATGAAGACGGTGATGGACATGACGGGCTCCTTGATCTGTCGGTTGCGAAAAACACGAGCGACACCGCCGCCGCTGAAGCATCTGGATTGCTTCGCGTCGCTCGCAATGACGTGTTTGCGGCACCACGCTACGCGCTTGCCCGGCCGCAATGCTTCGGCTACCATCGAAGCATGAAATCAGGACCCGACATCGCCATGGTCGCCGCGCTGGTCGGCGATCCCGCCCGCGCCAACATGCTCACGGCGCTGATGAACGGACGCGCGCTCACTGCGAGTGAGCTCGCGCAGGAGGCCGGCATCACGCCGCAGACCGCAAGCTCGCATCTGGCAAAACTCGAGGCCGGCGGGCTGGTCGAACCGGAGAAGCAGGGCCGCCACCGCTACTATCGCCTCACCGACGACGATGTCGCCGGCGTGCTCGAGGGGCTTGCAGGCCTTGCCGCGCGCACCGGCCACATGCGCGTGCGCACCGGGCCGAAGGACCCGGCGCTGCGGCGCGCGCGGATCTGCTACGATCACCTCGCCGGCGATCTCGGCGTGCAGATGCTGGACTCCCTGCGCGAGCGAAACCTGGTCAAGCAGAAAAAGCAGGAGATCGAGCTGACGGCGGAAGGCGAGCGCTTCCTCGTCAGGCATCTGCAGATCTCGCCCGACATGCTCAGCCATCCGCGCCGCCCGGTGTGCAAGGCCTGCCTCGACTGGAGCGAGCGGCGCCACCATCTCGCCGGCACGCTCGGGGCCGCGATGATGCAGCGTTTTGCCGAGCTGAAATGGGCCGCGCGCGACGCGACGCCCGGCAGCCGCGTGGTGAATTTCACCCGCACCGGCGAGAAGCAGTTTGCGGCGCTGTTCGGCAACGGCAGGGACTGATCACGCCAACGGCGTGAACGGCGCGCAGGTCGGCTCCAGCGCCATCTCGTGTCGCGCAAGGCCGCACGCGAGAAATGTTCATGCCGCATTCAGGTCATGATTGGCAGGTTTGGATCGCAACGTGACGGCACGTGCTGAAATTTAATGTGTCGAATCGTGTCTGTTGATTCATTGTGCGCCGCAAGCGCCACATCATCGAAGCACTTTCCCCCTAGCGCCTCCCCCACAGAACTTGCCCCCCAAGGACGAGAAGGAAGATCACATGAAATATCTGTTCGCCGCCGTGATGCTCGCCAGCGCCGCCGTCGGCTTCAGCGAGTCCGCCAGCGCCATGGGCGGCTGCGGCCCGGGCTGGTATCGCGGCCCGTATGGCGGCTGCCGTCCGATGGGCGGTCCTGTTGTCGTGAGGCCCGCGCCGATCGTGGTCGCCCCGCCTGTCGTCGTGGTGCGCCCGCGCGTGTGCCCCTATGGTTTCCGCTGGTACTACGGCCGCTGCCGCCCGATCTGATCTTTGCACGTGCGAAATGGCCGCGCGGGATGAGCCTGCGCGGCCATTCTTGTCGAGGCGCTTCAGGCACAACAAAAAGGGGATCGCCACCACGATCCCCTTTTTCATTCCAGCGCAGCGTTACCAGTGACGCCAGCGGCGATGGTGCCAGCGACGGCGCCAACCCCAATGACGGTGACGCCATCCCCAGTGACGATGATGCCAATGGCCGTGACCCCAGCGCACCTGCTCGGGCTTGAGCTGCGCTGCTTCTTCGCCACCGATGACAGCGGGTTGAGCGTCCGGATTGGCTGACGGCATGCTGCCATTCCCCAGCACTTGCGGGGCCAGCGGCGCGGCCTGTGCGGCCGCGGTGAACGCAGCGGCTCCCGCCGCAACACCGAATGCGAGTTTCAAAAATTTTCGGCGCTCCATGAGATGTCCTCTGCTTGAATCGATGATGCAGAGGAAGTGTCGGGCTCACGACATGAACTGCCGCTGAATCGCGCGTTCAGGTTCATTGCAACGCTGTCAGGCAGGCGCGCGACCTCGAAGGCCGAGCGCGCCCACCACCGTTCTCCTCAAGCAAAAACTGTTGGGCATGGGTGCAAGCGCGCCTTTGCCCGCCCAACGGTCTCTGCCAAGATGATGAAGTTGACCCTTTCCATTCCAACTCAATTTTATTCAGGAGAGCACCTTGAAGAGACGGCAGCGATTGGCGCGCAGGCTGGGCGCGTTCGGATTCCTTTTCACCTTGTGCGGCCTGACGGGATCCCAGGCCTATGCCGACGGCTCCGTCTCGTCGCTCCGCATGGGCTACGGCGCCCGCGATGCCTACGCGTTTGCGCAGTTCCAGAACGTGATCCAGCAGTACAACGCCTCAGGCGAACGCTTCCGCATCGACGGCCACTGCCAGTCCGCCTGCACCATGTTCCTCTCGATCAAGAATGTCTGCGTCATGCCGAGCGCGACGTTGCTGTTTCACGCCGGTGGCAACATGCAGAAGGGAACCATCAGCGCCTCTTCCACACGACAGATGCTGAGCACCTACAACGGCGCATTGCGCCAATACGTCACCGACAACCATTTCATGGACACCTTCGCGTTCCATTCGATCTCGGGAAGCGAAATCATCAGACGCTTCGGCTATCCGGCCTGCCGGTAGCGCCACAAAAAAACGTCACGCCCATGTCGGAACGCGCCGCCTCCGTCCGTCCTTTGCCTGAGACAGCACGGAGACACCCCATGGCCGACCTCACCTTGTTCACATACGACTGGGTTCCCCCGCCGCCGCGCGGCTATGTGCGTGACCTCAGGGTGCGCTGGGCGCTCGAAGAGGCTGGCTTGCCCTATCGCGTCGCCAGCACGCCGTTCAACGACCGGGGCCCGGCGCATCTGGCGCACCAGCCCTTCGGCCAGGTTCCCTGGCTCACCGATGGCGACCTCTCGATCTTCGAGAGCGGCGCGATCCTGCTGCATCTCGGCGGGCTCAGCACGAAGCTGATGCCTTCAGATCAGCGCGGCCGCAGCGATGCCACGGAATGGCTGTTCGCCGCGCTCAACTCGATGGAGATGGCAGGCCTGCCGTGGACAATGTCGAAGTTCATGGGTCATCCGAGCGACACGGCGGCGTGGAAATTCGTGGACGACTTTCTCAAGCTCCGCCTCAAGCGTCTCGAGCCAGTGCTGGCCGGCCGTGAATGGCTGGCGGGCTCCTTCTCCGTCGCCGACATCCTGATGTCGGACGTGCTGCGCGTCGTCGATAGTTTCGACGGGCTGGCGGACAGTCCTGCCTGCCGCGCTTACGTCGCGCGCGCGATCGGCCGTCCGGCGTTCGCAAAGGCTCACGCCGATCAGATGGCGCATTTCGCGGCGGGAGATGCGGCGCGCGGGATGTGACCCACCGCACAGAACTGACCGGGTGGATGCCCTAGGCTCGTGACCACTGGAACGATGCAATGTGCCTCAAATGATCACGGTGGAAGGTGACCCATGGCCCGTATCGACCATCTGAAATCGCAAGTCGCCCGTGCCGTTCGGCTGGCGAAGGCGATCCTCGACCAGCACACCGCGGACCGACTTCAGGCGTTCGCTGCCGAATGTCGGACGGAATTGCAGGTTCTGGGTCTCAAGACGGCTGCCTGAGGCAGCGTCACACCAGCTTCATCGGCGTATCGGCGACCACACGCAAATCGATCCTGCCGATCAATGCCGAGCGTCGCGCCTCCGCAGCACCGATCGCATCGTCTGTCTGCCGCAGCGTGCTGATGTTCGAGCCGAGCGAAACGATGCCGCCGAGCACCAGCGCGATCGAGCCGAGCGCGGCGGTCTGACCAAATCCAAACAGCCCGAGAATGGTCACCAGGAGCAGCGCCGCACCGCTGCCGATCGCGATCTTGGACGCCAGGATGTACTTCCGGCAACGTTCCGCGATCGCGGCCAGCGCCTCGATCCGATCTTCGATATCGGAGATTTCGTCGGTCGGATCGTCTTCGGTCATCGTTGAGCAAGCTCGAGCGCAAGTTCTAGTTTACGACGATCTGGCTTCGACATGCGCCTGCGGGCGTACTCTTTGACGCCGCTCTTCTCGAAGACAATCTCCGTGCTGCCCGGATCGCGCGGAAGCTCAATTTGAACGACAGTCGTCCCATCGACGAGGATATCGTACAGATCCTCTGCTTGCTCTGGAATCCAGTGTACGACGTAGAGGTTGCGAGTGATCGACTGCAGTCGATGGCGAAGTAGCGATAGTAGCCTTCGTGAGGCCGGTGCCGATAGGAGGTGCTCGCGACCTGTTTCCAGCTCGTCGATCATTCGCTTTTCCGACAGACGGCGCCGTGTCACTGCGCTTCCCTGCTTCCGACCAGTAGCCCGCATGAGCGAAGCGACATGTGGGACTGAGACGAAAGCCCGGGTGTCGCTTCGCTCATCCGGGCCACCATCTCTCTACAACGGCAAATTGTCGTGCTTCTTCGCCGGCGCTTCGACCTTCTTGTCCTTCAGCATCGCCAGCGCGCGGGCGATGCGCTTCCTCGTCGAGTGCGGCATGATGACGTCGTCGATGTAGCCGCGCTCGGCGGCGATGAAGGGTGACAGGAAGCGGTCCTCGTATTCCTTGGTGCGGGCGGCGATCTTGTCGGGATCGCCGATGTCAGAGCGGAAGATGATCTCGACCGCGCCCTTGGCGCCCATCACCGCGATCTGGGCGCTCGGCCAGGCGTAGTTCATGTCGGCGCCGATTTCCTTGGATGCCATGACGTCGAAGGCGCCGCCATAGGCCTTGCGGGTGATGATGGTGACGAGCGGCACGGTGCACTGTGAGTACGCAAACAACAGCTTGGCGCCGTGCTTGATCAGGCCGCCATATTCCTGGGCGGTGCCGGGCAGGAAGCCCGGCACGTCGACGAAGGTGACGATCGGGATGTTGAAGGCATCACAAAAACGGACGAAGCGCGCCGCCTTGCGGGATGCGTCGCTGTCGAGCACGCCGGCCAGCACCATCGGCTGGTTGGCGACGAAGCCGACGGTGCGGCCCGCGATGCGGCCAAAGCCGGTGACGATGTTCTTGGCAAAGGCTTCCGCGATCTCGAAGAAATCGCCCTCGTCCACGACCTTGAGGATCAGCTCCTTCATGTCGTAGGGCTTGTTCGGATTGTCGGGGATCAGCGTGTCTAGCGACATGTCGATCCGCTCGATGGAATCGAAGCTCGGCCATTCCGGCACGCCGTCCGAATTGTTGGACGGCAGGAAGTCGATCAGGCGACGCATCTGCAACAGCGTCTCGACATCGTTCTCGAAGGCACCGTCTGCGATCGACGAGCGCGTCGCGTGCACCGAGGCGCCGCCGAGCTCTTCGGCGGTGACGACCTCGTTGGTGACCGTCTTCACGACGTCAGGGCCGGTGACGAACATGTAGCTGGTGTTCTTCACCATGAAGATGAAGTCGGTCATGGCAGGCGAATAGACATCGCCGCCGGCGCAGGGACCCATGATGACCGAGATCTGCGGGATCACGCCCGAGGCGAGCACGTTGCGGCGGAACACATAGGAATAGCCAGCGAGTGCGGCGACGCCCTCCTGGATGCGGGCGCCGCCCGCGTCATAGAGGCCGATGATGGGCGCCCGCGCCTTCATGGCCATGTCCTGCAGCTTGGTGATCTTCAGCGCGTGCGTTTCCGACAGCGAGCCGCCGAACACCGTAAAATCCTTGGCAAAGACAAACGTCTTGCGGCCGTTGACGGTGCCCCAGCCGGTGACGACGCCGTCGCCGGGGATCTTGTTCTTCTCCATGCCGAACTCGGTGGAGCGGTGCTCGACGAACATGTCGAACTCCTCGAACGATCCCTTGTCGAGCAGGAGCTCGATGCGCTCGCGCGCGGTCAGCTTGCCGCGGGCGTGCTGCGCCTCGATGCGCTTCTCCCCGCCGCCGAGCTTTGCGCCGGCACGACGGTCTTCAAGGGCGTCCAGGATATGTTTCATTTGCTCCCGCCAGTTCTTAAGCCTTAAGTGATGCGGGGTTCTAACACGGCATTTTGCAGGCCGGGAAGCGGCTTTCGGGGCCGCAGGGCACCCTTGAAGTAGCGTGAAAGCGCAAGGAATTACAAAGTTTTGCCCGGGAGACGACGATGGACGAGAAAGCTGTTGAAACCGGCGCCGTGACCGGCGGCGTCAGGATCCTGCTGCGGCTGGAGGGGCTCGCTTTGTTCGCTGGCATGACGGCGCTCTATGCGGCCTGGAGCGGCTCGTGGTGGGTCTACGCCCTGCTCTTCTTCGTTCCCGATCTGAGCTTCCTGGCCTATCTGTCGGACGCCAAATTCGGCGCCATGGCCTACAACGCCGCCCATAGCTACCTGGCGCCGGTGATCCTGATCACGCTGGGTTTGGGCCTCGCCGCGCCCCTCACCCTGTCCATCGCCCTGATCTGGCTCGCCCATATCGGCTTCGACCGGGCGTTGGGCTACGGCCTGAAATACTCCGCCGGCTTCGGTTTCACCCATCTGGGCCGGATCGGCCGGCAGACGGATGCCTGACTCCTGCCAGCGGCCGGGATGACCGCGATTTGCCCGCGCAGATCGGTTGACCCGGCCGGGCGATTCAGGCTTGCTCCAAGCCTACGATCAGGCGCCGAATGTTGCGTGAGCCAGTCGGTACGGCGGCGGTCATCACGTCCGGCTGCAAGCATCACCTCATGTCCGCCACGGTCGTTCCCCTGCCTCCGAACAGCGCGTCCGAGACCACCGACTTCCTGCGGCGGATGGCCAGCATGGTGTCGGGGCGGAACGGCGAGATGCTGCTGCGCGCGGCGAGCCTGATCGAGTCGCTTTCGCAGCGGGCGATGTCGGCCGAGCGGCTTTTTCACGAGCAGCAGGAAGAGAGCACGCGGCATGTCGAGCTGCGCGAAGCCGCCGAACTCGCCTCCGACGCCATGGTCAGCCAGATCAACGCGCTGCGGGCGCAGCTTGCGGAGGTGACATCGGCTGCGGCCGCCGAGCGCGCCGCCTTCGATGTCGAGCGCGGCAAGCTGGTCGGCCTGATGCAGGATGCGGAAAGCCATATCGGCAAGCTCACCACCGAGCTCGATACATTGCGCGCCTCCGTCGACGCGTTCAACGAGACCGTCGTCTCCGTGCCGATCGAGGTGCTGAAGCTGGCGCGGACCCAGTTCGACTATCTCTCGCGGGGCTTTGAGCGAAAGGGCGACGTGATCTCGCAGGCGATGAGCGAGATCGGCGGCTTCGCCATCGACCAGGCCCTGACGGCGAAGAAGCCGGCCGAGAAGGCGTGAGACGCCCGCGCGCAAATTGACAGCGCGTACGGGCGTTGATCTACTTCCCCAAAATCTTAAGGGGAGGATCCAATGCCGACGGCATTCCGCGCCGCGATGGTGCTCATTGCGCTTTACGCTTCAACCGTGCTTGCCAGCGCGCAATCGCTTCCCAAGGACGCGCCGGCCCGGACCGAGATCTTCCCGATCCCGTCACTCACGCTCTCCGACCAGCAATTTCTGAGCGGCGATGCAGCGGCCGGCAAGCCTGTGACCGTCGCTGGCGAATTCCGCGTGGCGCAGGGCACCGGCAGGATGCCGGTCGTGGTGCTGATGCACGGCTCGAGCGGCGTCGGCGCCGCTACCGAAGCGTGGGTGCACGAATTCAACGCCATGGGCATTTCGACCTTTGTGATCGACGGCTTCACCGGCCGCGGGTTGACCGTAGTCGGGCCGAACCAGGCCCTGCTCGGCCGGCTCAATCTGATCATCGACATCTACCATTCGCTGGAGATCCTGGCGAAGCATCCGCGCGTCGATCCTGATCGCATCGTGCTGATGGGCTTTTCGCGCGGCGGCCAAGCGACGCTCTATGCGAGCCTCGATCGCTTCCACAAGCTCTGGAACAAGTCCGGCGTGCAGTTCGCGGCCTACATCCCGTTCTACCCGGATTGCTCGACGACCTATCAGACCGACACCGAGGTCGCGGCGCGCCCGATCCGCATCTTCCACGGCACGCCGGATGATTATAACCCCGTGAAGAGCTGCAAGGCCTTCGTCGAGCGGCTCAAGACTGCTGGCCGCGACGTGGTGCTAACTGAATACCCCGATAGCGCCCACGGCTTCGACAGCGGCCTGCTCGGCGTCGCCTCGGTCGTGGTGTCGGCCAACGCCCAGACCGTGCGCAACTGCCACATCAAGGAAGGTAATGGCGGCGTGCTGATGAACGGCGACACCAATGTGCCGTTCACCTACAAGGATTCCTGCGTCGAGCTGAACCCGCATGTCGGCGGCAATCCAGCCACGGCGGCGGAGGCGCGGAAAGCGGTCGTGGAATTCTTGCAGGCGCTGTTCAAGCTGGGATAGGCCCGCGTCTACTCCGCATATTCCGTCATTGCGAGCGCAGCGAAGCAATCCAGAATCTTTCCGCGGAGGGACTCTGGATTGCTTCGCTACGCTCGCAATGACGTGCGGAGAGAGTGGCGTGCTCTAGCGCGCCCGGCCCGAGAGCCGCAGCACGAACACCAGCACTTCGGCCACCGCCTTGTAGAGATCGGGCGGGATCTCCTCGCCGAGCTCGACCTTGGAGAGCGCGCCCGCCAAAATCTCGTTTTCCTCGATCGGAATATCATGGGCCTTGGCGATCTCGACGATCTTGGCGCCGATCGTGCCCTTGCCCTTGGCGACGACCACAGGCGCGCCGCTGCCCTTCTCGTAGTGCAGCGCGATGGCGAGCTTGGAGTCCTCGCTCATGTGGCGCGATCCAGGAAATGCCCGGCGCGTGCCGGGGCCGGTTGCGGCGGCGTGCCGTCACGCACGACGATATCGCCGGGCTTGAGCTCGGCCTTGGTCAGCGCCTGATTGAGCTCGCCGATCCCGGCACGGAGTTGCTGCGCCGTCGCCGGTCGCTCGGCCCACATCCGCACGAAGGTCTTGTCGCCGTTGAGCGTGATCAGCGCGTGCACGGGACCTGATGGCTCGACATTGATCGTGAAGCGCGCGCGCCAGGCGCGCTTGGCGGGATCGGGCGCCTCATTGCCGCCGTCGCGCGAGATTTCGAACTGCGCCATCGCGGTGCCCTGAGGGGTCGCAAACGGAATCTCGAAATTCCACTGCGGCGCGGTCGGGTCGGTGCGATGGCCGCTGGCATCGACGCGATCGGGCAGCGAGGCCACTTGCAACAGCGTCTGCCGCGCGATCGCGGCATCGGTATCGTCGAGCAGGCGATGCACAGTCGCCGCGAGCGGCGTGTTTGGCGCGAGCGACGGCGAGGCGATCGCTTGCGGCGACGGCAACGCGCCGCGGATGGGTGGCGGGGTGGTCGTGCGCGCGGCCATCTCGAAGAATTGGCTGTCGGGCGCCGTCTTGTTGGAGCCCGGCACATTGCCGGTCAGGCGCGGCAGGTTTTGGGTGACCTCTTGCAGCAGGGTCGCGGCAAGGCCTGCGGACATGGTTCGCGGCACCGGCGCCTGCGGCGTTTCGCCAGCGATGTCGGCCAGCACGGCAGCGACCAGCGCGGCGCCGCGTGGCAATTGCGTGGGTTGAGCAACCGCCGCACCAGGTGACGGAACCACCGCCTGCGCTGTCTCGCCCGCCACCTGCGGTGTTGAGACTGCAGTCGGCAGAACAACCGAAGGTGCCGCGCCTTGCGTTGCGGCCTGCGGCGCTGTGGTCGCGAGCGTGCCTGATGTCGCCGCCAATGTCTGGCGGAGCACGAGCAGCGCGGCCTTCAGATCGGGCACGGCGCCTTGCGGCGGCGACGTGCCGGCGGCAAGCGAAGCTTCGAGAAACAGGCCGGACTGCTGAAAGGCGTGTTCGATGTCACTGCCATCGAGACCGGTGTTGAACGGTGTTTGTTGTGCCAGCACGTCCAGCACGGCCTGCTTCAATCCTTCAGGCAGATCGCTGCCAGTGACGACCGCAGCCAGATTGGCGAACAGCGGCGCCTGGCTGCCCTGTTTTGTGACCGCCTCGGCCGAGGCTGCGGTGACGGCGGCCTGCTCCAAAGGTGTCAGCGTGTTGCGCGCCACATTGACCGACGGCGCAAGCGACGGGCTGTCGACCAGCGAGGCCGCTGTTGGCGTCAGCGTGACCTGATCAGAGCTCGCCTCGCCTGCCCCGTTGACGACGGCAAGACGGATGGTGCCGTCGTTCTGCGACACCGCGAGCTGGAGATTTTGGCCCGGGGTCAGCGACACCTCGGACATCACGTCCATCGAGAGGTTGGCGATCGCGATTCGGACCAGATTGTCGGCGAGCACGCTGACGACCCTTGCGTCGACGACGCTGCCGGCCTGAAGCACGAGATCGGGTGTTGCCGCATCAGCCACAGGGCTGGCGGCACTAACCGGAAGGATCGAGCTTATCGGCGTCGGCATTAAGGCGGCCCAGGGAACGCGAATCCCACCCTAGGGGCCCCTCGTAAACCTCTCGTTAAGGACCTTTGGCCGCGGGCGGGTTCACGGCCGTCAGCACGGCCACGGCGGCCTCGAAATCCCGCAGGCGCGTGGCCCGGCGGGCGGCCGCCTCCTCGTCCACGCCCCATTGGTCGATGTTCCAGTCCTCGTCGACATGGGCGGCGGCCCAGACCTGGCCGGCGTCGCGCACGCCGTGGGCCAGCGCCAGGGCCAGCAGCGCCGAGCCGGTCAGGGTCGTCACCACGTGGAGGGCCGCAACCGACCACGGATCTCCCGGCAGCGCCGCGCGGGCGGCCCGGAGCGCCTCGTCGGGCTGCTTCACATGCATGATGCCCTCAGACAGGATGAAATGAGCCCCCAGCGCCTCGGCGGCCCAGAACAGCACGGGATCCCAATGAGCGGCCTCGCGGGCGACCAGCCCCTCGGGGTGGCCAGCCCGATAGAACAGCAGGTCCGTCTCGAAGTATTTTGCGAGGTCATCCGTGACGAGTTCGACGCGGTCCACCACGCCCTCGACCACGCTGTTGGCGATCCGGGTCAGCGGCATGGTCACGGGATCGATCGCCTCGCCCTGGCCGGCCCATTCGGCGGCCACCGCATCGGCCAGCGCCCGCGACGGGATGACCACCTGGCGGGCAGAGGGTGTGCGGATCGGCTTGCCGTCGAGGGTGATGGCAAAGCCGCCCTTGGCCTCGGTGACGTCGGCCTCCTTGTAGAAGCGCTTGCGAAGCGGCGCTCGCGCCGACGCGCGCACCGATTCGCGCGGATCCTGCGGGGGTTGGCTGGCCGCTTCTTCGAACAATTCGCGCATGTGAGTTTTCGGTCCCGGTCGCTGGGTGCGGTTTTTGAAGTAAGATCGGCTTTTAAGATAAGATTAGCGGCCGATAAAGCGAGCAGGCATGAGGGAACTTGCAGGCATTTTGGCCCTGTTCGCCGGGCTCTGGCTGGCCGTGGCCGAGGCCGGCTTTCGCACCCCGGAATCGCTGGTCCGCAACGTGTATGCCTATTACGGCAAGGGTGCGCCGGAGTTGTCGAAGGGCTTGCCGCGGGACGAGATCACCACCCGGCAATTCTTCGACCCATCCTTGCGTAAGGCCTGGTCCGCACCGCGCAGCGAACCCTATGATTTCCTGGTGCAGAGCCCGAACTGGAAGCTTGGCCCTGTTGCGATCGCAATCATCCGCAAGCAATACGACAAGACCTATGTCGCGGCGAATTTCGACAATCATGGCCGCAAGGTCACGCTGAACTTCATCCTGGTCAACGGACCCGAGGGCTGGCTGATCACTGACGTCGAGAGCCCGCACGATAGCTTGCGGATGTTTCTGGAGCAGTTTCGGAATTGAGGGGCGACCGCCCCTACTCCTCCGGTGCATTCTCGATCGGATCGAACCGGCTCGCATCGAGCCCGAGCAGATTCCACGACTGCTGCATGTGCGGCGGCAGCGGTGCGGTGGCGTCGATCACGCCGCCGCGCGGATGCGGGATGACGATGCGGCGCGCGAGCAGATGCAGGCGGTTCTGCAGGCCGCCCGGCAGCTGCCAGTTCTCGATGTTGAAATATTTGGGATCGCCGACGATGGGATGGCCGATATGGGCCATGTGGGCGCGGAGCTGATGGGTGCGGCCCGTCACCGGCTTCAGCGACACCCAGGTCAGCTTGTTGCCGGCGGTCTCGACCACCGCATAGTAGGTCACCGCGTGGCTGGCGCCCTCATCGCCATGCTGCGCGATGCGCATGATGGTGTCGTCCTCGCTCTCCTCCTTCGCAAGGAAGGTGGAGATGCGGCCCTGCTTCGGCTTCGGCAGGCCCGGCACCAGCGCCCAGTATGTTTTTCGTGCGGAGCGCGAGCGGAACGCGCCGGTGAGATGCGAGGCAGCGAAGCGCGTCTTGGCGATCAAGAGGCAGCCCGACGTCTCACGGTCGATACGATGCACGAGGCGCGGCTTCTGGCCCTTGGAATCGCGCATCACCTCCAGCATCTGGTCGATGTGCCGCGTCATGCCCGAGCCGCCCTGCACGGCAAGACCGGCGGGCTTGTTCAGGACGAGAACGTCGTCGTCCTCGTAGATGGTCATGTCCTTCAGCGCCTTGAGCGTCTTCTGCGCGGCATCCGAGAGCTCACCGACAACCTTCGGTGCATCGAGCTTCAGCGGCGGAATACGGACGCTCTGTCCTTCCTCCAGGCGATCCTTGCTGTCGACGCGCTTGCCATCGACGCGCAGCTCGCCTTTGCGGACAACACGCTGGATGTGGGAGAACGACAGGCCGGGAAAGTGCGCTTCGAGAAAGCGATCGACGCGCATGTTGTTCTCGTCGGCCGTCACGGTGACCGTCTGCACCTTGGTCGGCAGCAGCGCCTCGACCGGTTTTGCCGGTGCAGCCTTCTCCAGCTCTGGCTTGGCCGGGCGCCGCTCGGCGCGCTCACCGGCAAACCTTGGCGGCTTGCCACCAGGCTTGCCGCTCGGACGCGGTCCAGCCTTCTTCGCCGTCCGTGCCTTGAACGGACGTGAATCTTCGCGCTCGTCACGCGAACGGGGCTTTGGGTTCATTCTCTTGATGCGGCGGCTCATGGCTGTCTGCCTAGCCCAAAAGTGGCCTGCCGTCACGGCGAAATGGCCGTTTCTAGCGCGAACCGCCCCGCTCCTTGCGCAGCTTGGCCCAGTAATCCAGCCGCTTCCTGATCTCCCGCTCGAAACCCCTCTCCGGTGGGTCGTAGAAGGTCTGGCGGCCCAGAGCCTCCGGAAAGTAGTCCTGGCCGGAGAACGCGTCGGGGGCGTCGTGGTCGTATTCGTAGGCGGCGCCGTAGCCTTCCGACTTCATCAGCTTGGTCGGCGAATTCAGGATGTGCTTCGGCGGCAGCAGCGAGCCGGCCTGTTTTGCGACCTGCATCGCGGTGCCGAAGGCCGTGTAGACCGCATTCGATTTCGGCGCGGTGGCGAGATAGACCACAGCCTGCGCGATGGCGAGTTCGCCTTCGGGATGACCGAGGAAGTCGAAGGCATCCTTGGCGGCATTGGCGATGACGAGCGCCTGCGGATCGGCAAGGCCGATGTCTTCCACCGCCATGCGCACGACGCGGCGCGCCAGGAACAGCGGGTCCTCGCCGGCATCGAGCATGCGAGCGAGATAATACAGCGCCGCATCAGGATCGGAGCCACGCACCGACTTATGAAGCGCGGAGATCAGGTTGTAATGGCCGTCGGCCGATTTGTCGTAGATCGGCGCGCGGCGCTGCAGGATGTCCTGCAACTGCGCGGCATTGAAGATCTCGTCGGCTCGCGCCGAACGCCAGACCTCTTCGGCGAGCGTCAGCGAGGCGCGGCCATCGCCATCGGCCATGCGCACGAGTACCGCGCGCGCCTCTTCATCGAGCGGCAGCTTGCGGCCCTCGACCTCCTCGGCGTGCGCGAATAGCTTTTCGATCGCAGGTGCATCGAGCGAGCGAAACACCAGGACGCGCGCGCGAGAGAGCAACGCCGCGTTGAGCTCGAACGACGGGTTTTCCGTGGTGGCGCCGACCATGACGACGGTGCCGTCTTCCATGACGGGCAGAAACGAATCCTGCTGGGCGCGGTTGAATCTGTGCACCTCGTCGACGAACAGCAGCGTGCCCTTGCCCATCTCGCGGCGGGCGCGCGCGGCATCGAACGCCTTCTTCAGATCGGCGACGCCGGAGAACACCGCCGAGATCTGCTCGAAATGCAGGTCCGTCGCATCGGCGAGCAGCCGCGCCACCGTGGTCTTGCCGGTGCCGGGCGGGCCCCAGAACACCAGCGATCCCAGCGTGCGCGTCTCCAGCATGCGCGTGAGCGCACCGTCGGGGCCGAGGATGTGATCCTGACCGACGACCTCCGCCAGCGCACGCGGCCGCAGCCTGTCCGGCAGCGGATGCGGGGCTTCGTGATCGAGCCCCGCCGCGGCGAAGAGAGTTGGCGTCTCCTGTGGTCGCTTCGGACTCATCCGCCCAGCGTGACGTTGATCTGCTGGCCGCCGCGCACCAGCGTGATACGCCAAATCCGCTGGCTGACGCCCGCAGCCTTCTCGAGGTCGCCGGTCTTGCCGATCTTCTGGTTGTTGACGGCCAGGATGATGTCCCCCTTCTGGAAGCCGACTTGGGCGGCCGGCGAGTCGTCGCCCAGTTCGGTGATGACGACGCCTTCGGTATCGGCATCGAGATGCAGTTCGTCGGCCACGGCGGGCGTGATGGTCGAGACCTTCGCGCCCTGGAACGGCGAGCGCGCGGTGACGACAAGCTCGTTGCGGCCGGTATCGGGCGCGGTCTCGAGCGCGATCGCGAGCTTCAACGGCTTGCCGCCGCGCTGCACGTCGATTTGCGCGCTGCCGCCGATCGGACGGGTGGCGAAGCGGTAGTCGAACGCATTGGGATCGTCGACGGTCTGGCCGTCGATTCCGGTGATGAGGTCTGAGGACTTCAGGCCGGCCTTCGCCGCGGGACCGTTGGGAACGACGCTCGCGACCAGCGCGCCGGTGGGCGAGCGCAGGCCGAGGCTCTCGGCGATCTCGGGCGTCACCGCCTGCAGCTTGGCACCGAGCCAGGGACGCTTCACCGCCTTGCCACCGCTCTTGGCGGAGGCAACCACGACGCGCACCATGTTGGCAGGGATCGCAAAGCCGATGCCCTGCGAGCCGCCGGAGCGCGAATAGATCGCGGTGTTGATCCCGGCGAGCCGGCCGTTCATGTCGACCAGCGCGCCGCCGGAATTGCCGGGATTGATCGCGGCATCGGTCTGGATGAAGAATTGATAGTCGGTGATGCCGACCTGCGTGCGCGCCAGCGCCGAGATGATGCCGTGGGTCACGGTCTGGCCGACGCCGAAGGGATTGCCGATCGCCATCACGACGTCGCCCACCATCAACTCGTCCGAATTGGTGAATTCGAGCGCAGGAAACTTTTCCCTGGCGTCCTTCAGGCGCAGCACCGCGAGATCGCTGCGGGAGTCTTTCAACACGATCTCGGCTTCGAACTCGCGCTTGTCCGACAGCGATACCTTCACCTGGTCGGCGCCTTCGATGACATGGACGTTGGTGACGACGAGCCCGGAGGCATCGACGATCACGCCCGAACCCAGCGACCGCTGCACCTGCTCCTGCTGCTGGCCGCCGCCGAAGAAGCGGCGGAAGATCGGGTCGTCCAGCAGTGGGTTGCGGTTCTGCACCACCTTGGCGGCATAGACGTTGACGACCGCCGGTTGCACCCGCTGTACGATCGGCGCGTAGGAGAGCCGCAGTTCGGCCGGCGACGACGGGACGCGGCGGTCCTGTGCGGCAACAGAATTGAAGTGGGCCGAAAAGCCTATGCACAATACCGTGACGACGGCGGTCCAGTTCGCTCGAAACATTCCTACCTCTTGGAAAAGACGCAGGAATATAGGCGCGTTCGCCGCCCAATAGAAGGGCGCCGGCGGCAATATTCAGCCTCTTTCCGGTGTGTCCCGCATGCCAGCCCGGCGTGCGAAATGGCAATTTGCCGGGGGCGCTGCATTGGCATGATGCGCATCATCCTGCACTCTCATGCCGGGCGGATTCGGTTGCGGCGAATTTGCATCAGTGGGAACCGCGCAACCGGGCGCGCGCTGTCGCGGGGCAGTCATCGATCATTCTTAGGCTCTCCCGTTGCGACCTGGGGAAGTTGGTCTTGGGATAGTTGGTCTTGGGGAAGTTGGTCAAAGGATGGAGTCATGACATGAGCAGAACGAGAATTGCGGCGACGGCGATTGGTCTCGCCGGCATGCTGGCGGCCGCACCGGCCCACGCGGAATCGGCAAGCAACAGCGAACAGGAGATCGCGCTCCTGAAGCAGCAGCTGAAAATGCTGGAACAGAAGCTCGACAAGCTTCAGAACCAGACCGCAGCGAACACCGCGGCCACGGCGAAGGCCAGGCAGGAAGCGAAGGCCGAAGCCAAGGCTGAAGCGCGCTCTGAGGCGAAGGCAGCGATCGCCAATGCCAACGCGGCAATTCCGGTCAAGGGCCCGGTGGCCCCGTCCGGCATCGTGGTGACGATGCCGAACAACCGGCCGACCATCTGCACCGCGGACGAACAGAACTGCGTCGCCATCACGAGCCGGGTGCACTGGGATGTCGGCGGCTACAGTTACCGTCCCGACACCGCAGCAACGGTGCCGCAAAAGCTCGACAGCGGCGAGAACGTTCGCCGCGCGCGCATCGGCATCGTCGGCAAGTTCTTCGGCGACTGGAACTACTCGCTGATCTACGACTTCGGCGGTTCGTCCGATGGCTTCGGCGGCACCGGTGCAGCCGGCGCGACCGCCGTCGGCTTCCTTCCGGGCGGCGGCACCTCAGGCATCGAGAACGCCTATCTCAGCTACACCGGCCTCAAGCCGTTCGGCGGCAAGATGGCGATCGAAGCGGGTGTCATGGACATCGCCTGGACGATGGATGAATCCACCAGCTCCAACGACATCATGTTCATGGAGCGCGCCTCGTCGGGCCTCATCGCGCAGAACATCGCAGCCGGCGACTTCCGCTCGGCGGTCGGTACCCGCTGGTGGAATGACCAGCTCTGGATGGGTGCCTATGTCACCGGACCGACCACCGGCGCGATCCACTCCGCGTCCAGCGTCTCTCCGCCCGGCAGCAGCGAGCAATATGGCGCCGTCGTCCGTGTCGCCGGCAACCCGATCAGTGGCAACGGCTACTCGGTGCATATCGGCGCCGACGCCGAGTGGCTGATCCAGCCGCCGCGCAATCTGGTGACGCAGGCGCAGACGCTCACGCTCAGTGACCGGCCGGAGCTGCGGATCGATCCGACGACGCTGATCTCGACCGGTGCAATCGCCAACGTCTCGGGCGCGCAGGTGTACGGCGTCGAAGCGGCCGCGACCTATGGCCCGTTCATCGCGCAGGGCGAATATTACTGGTTCAACGTCGACCGCACGGCGAATACCGGTCTGCCGCCGGTCGGCGCGACAAGCCTGAAGTTCGACGGCGGCTACGCGCAAGTCGGTTACGTCCTGACCGGCGAGAGCCGGGCCTACAATGCCGCGAACGCCGCCTATGGCGGGATCAAGCCGGCCAATCCATTCTCACTCGCCGGCGGCGGCTGGGGCGCGTGGGAAATCGCCGGGCGCGTGAGCCAGATGAACCTGAACGACCAGCTCGCGACCGCCGCCGGCATCGCGGGTGGACGCCAGACCATCTACACCGCCGCACTGAACTGGTACGTCAACAACAACGTCCGCTTCATGCTCGACTACCTGCATGGCGAGATCTCCAAGCAGGCGAGCGCGACGTCAGCCGTGAACACGGGCTCCTCGTTCAACGCGGTCGCCATGCGCACGCAGGTCGCGTTCTAAGCTTGGCTCTTCCGGGAGCGGCACGCCGCTCCCGGAGATTTTCCCAATGGTAACCAATCGGGAACGTACTTGCCAAACCGGAGCCAGCGCGACAGTTAGAGCGGCAGGCGAACACGCCATCTGATGGAGACAAGCCATGAAGGCCGTCGGCTACAAGAAGTCGCTTCCGATCGAGGATCAGGACGCACTGATCGATTTCGAAACCGCCAAGCCCGAGCCGAAGGGACGCGACATCCGCGTCGCGGTGAAGGCGATCTCGGCCAACCCGGTCGACTACAAGGTACGCAAGCGCGCCGCGCCCCCCGAGGGCGAGACCAAGATTTTGGGCTATGACGCCGCCGGCGTGGTCGATGCCGTCGGGCCCGAGGTCACGCTGTTCAAGCCGGGCGACGAGGTATTTTACGCGGGCTCAATCCTGCGCCAGGGCACCAATTCCGAATTCCACCTGGTCGACGAGCGCATTGTCGGCAACAAGCCGAAATCGCTCTCCTTTGCGCAGGCCGCAGCCCTTCCCCTCACCTCGATCACGGCCTGGGAATTGCTGTTCGATCGGCTCAGTGCCGTGCCCGGCAAGAGCGTTGATCCGCGCACGCTGCTGATCACCGGCGGCGCCGGCGGTGTGGGCTCGATCCTGATCCAGCTCGCGCGCCGCCTCACTGGCCTCACTGTCGTTGCAACCGCGACGCGCCCCGAATCGCAAAAATGGTGCCTCGATCTCGGCGCGCATGCGGTGATCGACCACGGCAAGCCGATGAAGGAGCAGATCGAAAAGCTCAAGCTGCCGCCGGTCGCGCTGGTGGCGAGCCTCACCTTCACCGATCAGCACTACAAGAGCATTGCCGAGTTCATGGCACCGCAGGGCAAGTTCGGCCTGATCGACGATCCCCCTGAGTTCGCCATGAGCACGTTCAAGGGCAAGGCGATCTCGGTGCACTGGGAATCGATGTTCACGCGCTCCTCATTCCAGACGCCTGATATGATCGCGCAGCATCATCTGCTGGGCGACGTCGCCGACCTCATCGACAAGGGCGTGCTGCGTACCACGCTCGACCAGACTTTTGGCACGATCAACGCGGCCAACCTCAAGCGCGCGCATGCACTGCTCGAGAGCGGCAAGTCGCGCGGCAAGATCGTGCTGGAGGGCTGGTAGGCAACGATCTCGTAGGGTGGGCAAAGGCGCGCTTGCGCCGTGCCCACCTTCTCGTAATGACGGCGAGAGATGGTGGGCACGCCGCGCTTTGCCCACCCTACGATTCCACGACTATTTCACTATCCCGGACAGAGCCGACAACAGCCTGTCGATCTGCTCATCCGAGCCCACGGTGATCCGCAAATAGTCCGAGATGCGCGGCGCCGTAAAGTGGCGGACGATCACCGCCTGCTCGCGCAGCGCCGCCGCAAGCGCGGCCCCCCGATGCGCTGGATGGCGCGCGAACACGAAGTTCGCCAGAGACGGCAGCACCTCGAAGCCAGCGCCCTTCAGTCCGCGGGTCAGCCGCTCCCTGCCCGCGATCACGCGAACGCGGCTCTGCTGGAAATAGGCTTCGTCCTCGATGGAGGCGATCGCACCGGCCTGGGCAGGCCGGCCGAGCGGATATGAATTGAAGCTGTCCTTCACCCGCGTCAGCGCATCGACAAGATCGGCATCACCGATCGCATATCCGATCCGCAGTCCGGCCAGCGCGCGCGACTTGGACATGGTCTGCACGACCAGCAGATTTCGGTGCGAAGCAACCAGCGGAATCGCGGTCTCGGCACCAAAATCGACATAGGCCTCGTCGATAACAACCGGCGCATCCGGATGCTCGTCCAGCAATGCCTCGATCTCGGCGCGCGACAGCGCGATCCCCGTCGGCGCGTTCGGATTGGGAATGATGATCGCGCCAGCCGGCCGACGATAATCGGCAACGCGAATGTGCATGGCCTGATCGAGCGGCACGGTCTCGTAGGCGATGCCGAACAGGCGGCAATAGACCGGATAGAAGCTGTACGTGATATCGGGAAACAGCAGCGGCGCATCATGCTTGAGCAAGGCGACGAAGGCGTGCGCGAGCACCTCGTCGGAGCCATTGCCGACGAACACCTGCTCGGGTTTCACACCGTGATAGGCGGCCAGGCTCGCCCGCAATGCCGTCGCCTGCGGATCCGGATAAAGACGCAGCGTATCGGCGGCCGCCTCGCGGATCGCCTCCAGCGCACGTGGCGACGGGCCGAGCGGGTTCTCGTTGGTGTTCAGCTTGACCAGATCCGCCATGCGAGGCTGTTCGCCCGGCACGTAGGGTTTCAGATCATGCGTCAAGCTGCTCCAGAAGCGGCTCATCTTTCCTCCCCCTCACGCGGACGCGTCGCCCGTTCGACGAAGCCTTTTGCAAGCGCGTGATAGATACCCTCCTCGCAGACCATCCGCGAGATGAAATGCGCGATCAGCGCGGCCGTCATCAACGGCACGACCATGCCGTGATTGTCGGTCATCTCGGTCACGATCACGAAAGCGGTGATCGGCGCCTGCACGACGCCGGCGAAATACGAGACCATGCCGAGCAGCATGATGGCGCCGAGCGGCGCGTCATGGAAGAACGAGGCGATGTTGCTGCCGATGCCAGCACCAACGGCAAGCGATGGCGAGAAGATGCCGCCCGGTATGCCGCTGATCGCGGCAAAGGTGGTGGCCAGCAGCTTGAGCACGCCGAAGTCAGGCGGCAGCGATGAGCCACGCTCCAGCGCCGTCTTCACCTGCTCATAGCCCGTGCCATAGATCGTATCGCCCGATACCAGGCCACAGATCGCGACAGCGAGACCGCAGGCACATGCGAACCAGAGCGGATGGCCCTTGATTGCGCGTCCGAGCGGGTTCTTGAAACCGCGCGCCATCGCGATGACGACGCGGCTGAACAAGCCGCCGGCGAAGCCGCCGACCACGCCACAGAGCGGCACGGCCAGCCAGTCAGTGCCACGCGAAAGCGACATCGCGCTGCTGCCGAAATAGGCGTAGTTGCCGGCCAGTGCGAGCGACGTCAGGCCGGCCGCAATGACGGCGGCAATGATGAGGCTCGATGTGCGGGTCTCGAACGCGCGGCTCATCTCCTCGATGCCGAAGACGATGCCCGCAAGCGGCGTGTTGAAGGCCGCGGCGACGCCGGCGGCCGCACCCGCGAGGATCAATCCAGGCTGGCGGCGCGGCGAGACACGACCGAGCGCGAACATGATGGAGGCGCCGACCTGAACGGTCGGCCCTTCCCGCCCCACGGAGCCGCCGCACAGCAACCCGAACAGCGTGAGGATCATCTTGCCGATCGCGATCCGGATCGAGACCAGGCTCTCGCGCGCCGCCTGGTCGGTCAGATGTCGCGCGGCAATCGCCTGCGGAATGCCGCTTCCTTGCGCGTTTGGAAACAGGCGAATCGTCAGATAGGCCGACAGCATGAAGCCAAGCGGCGTCACCGCCAGCACGGCATAGCGCGACCCGGCCAGGAGGAGCGCAAAGACGTGCTGCGCCAGATCAGCGAGCTGCGCCAGCGCCACCGCCGCAGCGCCGACGCCGATCCCGCCAAGCACAAAGATCGCCCGCCGCTGCCATCGCGCGGATGTCAGTCTGAACAGACGCTTGTGGCGGGTCGAGAGGGGCCAGAGCATGGAGCCCCGTTTTAGCCAGTCCCGCGACGAATGAAAGGGGGCGCAGGAGCGGAGCAGCTAGGCCCGGAACCTCGCTCCCGACGCCCGGTCGCAGCTTATGCGATGGTGTTGACGATACCGCCTTCGGCCCGCAGCGCCGCACCATTGGTCGCGGACGCCTCCTTCGAGGCGACGTAGACCACCATGTTGGCGATCTCGTCGACGCTGGCAAAGCGCTGGATCAGCGAGCTCGGGCGATGCTGCTTGACGAAATTGGCGGCGGCTTCATCCACCGACTGTCCGTTCTGTTTCGCGAGATCCTTCACGAAGGTCTCGACACCCTCCGACATGGTCGGGCCAGGCAGCACTGAATTCACGGTGACGGCGGTGCCCTGGGTAAGCTGCGCGAGGCCGCGCGCGATTGCCAGCTGCGCCGTCTTGCTCATGCCGTAGTGGATCATCTCGGCGGGAATGTTGAGCCCGGATTCAGAGGAGATGAAGACGATGCGGCCCCAGTTGCGCTTGAGCATGCCCTTCATGTAGGCACGCGACAGCCGCACGCCGCTCATCACATTGACCTCGAAGAAGCGGCTCCAGTCCTCGTCCGGAATCTCGAAAAAGCCCTTGGGCTCGAAGATGCCGGCATTGTTGATGAGGATGTCGACCTCAGGCAGCGCTGCAACGAGCGCATTGCAGCCCGCGGCCGTGGAGACGTCGGCGGCGATGCCGCGGACCTTGGCACCGGTTGCTTCCAGCTTGCGCACGGCGGCATCGACTTTGTCCTGGCCGCGCCCGTTGATGACGACGCTGGCGCCGGAGGCAGCAAGGCCTTTTGCGATGGCGTGGCCGATGCCGGCAGTCGAGCCGGTCACGAGGGCGGTCTTTCCGGAAAGGTCGATCTTCATCAGTCAATCTCCATTGCTATTGACGGAGATATCGTGCGCTGCACAAGCAGCTTCAATCGTGCATCACCGACGCGTGACGAGCTAGCTGCGCGGCGGTAGCGTCCGGACAAACGCGACGATGGCATCGAGATCCTGGGCCGTCATGGTGGCGTAGCCAGCATAGGCCATCGGCGGCTTGAGCTTGCGACCATCACGTGCGACGCCTTGCGTAATCGCACGTTTGATTTCGTCGTCGCTCCACTGCCCGAGGCCCGCCGCGGGATCCGACGTGATGTTGGGCGAGACGGATTCACCCCACGGCCCCTTGAACGTGCGGCCACCCTTGCCGCTGGCGCCGGCGAAATCGTGCACCACGGACGGGCCTTCCGGCGTGTGACATTCCAGGCAATGGGCGATGGTCAGGAGATAGCGGCCGCGGGCGAGCTTGTCGGCGAGCTCCGTCTCGGTTGCCTGCGTGCCGGCATAGGTCGGCATCTCCACCTTCAGTGTGATCCTGTATTCCGGCGCCGGCGTCTCGTGGTGCACCGACGGCACGGAGCGCAAGTAAGCCGTGAGCGCATCGAGATCGCGCGCTGTGAGCACCGTGTAGAAGATGGTCGGCATGATCGGCGCAACGGCGGATCCGTTCGGCCTGATGCCGCTGACGAGGAAATGCTTCAGCTCCGCTTCGCTCCAGGCGCCGATGCCGGCGTCCTTGTCCGGCGTGATATTGGATGCGGTGACCTTGAAGGCGGGCTCGTCGAATGTCTGCCCGCCCGAGAGCATGCGCGTCATCTCCAGGCCCTGCGGCCCGCGCGGCGTGTGGCAGTTGTTGCAGACCATCACGCTGTTCACGAGATAGGCGCCGCGCTCGACAAGCGTCTCGGCGGAAACCGGCGACAGCAGCAACGCCAGCGCGATCCCAAAGGCCAACCTCATCGAAGCCCCCAATCAAAGTGCTTTTGTTGAAATCATCGTGCGCAGCATGAGAAATGGCTGCCGGATACAAAAAAGCGGCACCCAGGGGCGCCGCTTTTGAAACACTATGCGATTTGGCTTACGCCGCCTCGGCGTCCTTGGCCTGCACCGGACCGGAGTCCTGGCCCTTGGCATCGACGTCGCGGTCGACGAACTCGATCACGGCCATCGCGGCGTTGTCGCCGTAGCGGAAGCCGGCCTTGATGATACGGGTGTAGCCGCCCTGACGATCCTTGTAGCGGGGCGCCAGCACGTCGAACAGCTTCTTGACCTGATCCTTGTCGCGCATCTCGGAGATGGCCTGGCGACGCAGGGACAGGCCGCCCTTCTTGCCGAGGGTGACGAGCTTCTCGACAATCGGACGAAGCTCCTTGGCCTTGGGCAGCGTGGTGACAATCTGCTCGTGCTTGATCAGCGCGGCCGCCATGTTGGCGAACATCGCGCGGCGATGCTCGGCCGTGCGGTTGAGCTTCCGATGAACCTTGCCGTGACGCATGTGTTTAGTCCTTACTTAAAACTGCCGCGACGGTTCGTCGGACATGTTGCTCAGGTGGGCTGCCTGCGTTCGCCCGCGAAAGCACGACGCGCTTTCGCTTCTTAGTTCGAGCATGATCTAGTCGGAAAACCGCTTCGCACTTCTCCGGATCATGCTTGAAAAATCGTGGCCGGATGATTCCGGCCACGACGGTAGAAATGCTCAGTAGTGATCTTCGAAGCGCTTGGCGAGCTCGTCGATGTTCTCCGGCGGCCAGCCCGGCACTTCCATGCCGAGGTGCAGACCCATCTGGGCCAGCACTTCCTTGATCTCGTTCAGCGACTTGCGGCCGAAGTTCGGGGTGCGGAGCATTTCCGCTTCGCTCTTCTGCACGAGGTCGCCGATGTAGACGATGTTGTCGTTCTTCAAGCAGTTGGCCGAACGCACCGACAGTTCGAGCTCGTCCACCTTCTTGAGGAAGGCCGGGTTGAAGGCGAGGTCCGGGATGATCTCCTGGGCGACTTCCTTGCGCGGCTCCTCGAAGTTGACGAACACGTTGAGCTGATCCTGCAGGATGCGGGCGGCGTAAGCCACCGAGTCATCCGGCGAGATCGCGCCGTTGGTCTCGATCGTCATGGTCAGCTTGTCGTAGTCGAGAATCTGGCCCTCGCGGGTGTTCTCGACCTTGTAGGAGACCTTGCGGACCGGCGAGTACAGGCTGTCGACCGGGATCAGGCCGATCGGCGCGTCCTCGGGACGGTTGCGCTCTGCGGGCACGTAGCCCTTGCCGGTGGAGACCGTGAACTCCATGCGGATCTCGGCGCCCTCGTCGAGCGTGCAGATCTGGAGGTCCGGGTTGAGCACGGTGACGTCGCCGACGGTCTGGATATCGCCGGCGGTGACGGTGCCCGGGCCCTGCTTCTTCACGACCATGCGCTTGGGGCCTTCGCCCTGCATCTTGATCGCGATGTCCTTGATGTTCAGCACGATGTCGGTGACGTCCTCACGGACGCCAGCGATCGAGGAGAACTCGTGCAGCACGCCGTCGATGTGCACCGACTGCACCGCCGCGCCCTGGAGCGAGGAGAGCAGGATGCGGCGCAGCGCGTTGCCGAGCGTCTGGCCGAAACCGCGCTCGAGCGGCTCGGCAACGATGGTCGCAAAACGCGAGGGGTCGCTGCCGGGCTGAACCTGGAGCTTGTTCGGCCGAATCAGTTCTTGCCAATTTTTCTGGATCGTCACTGTTTCACCCATACAGGCCAGTCGATTTGAAAATTCAAACACTGGCGTTGGAGAAAGGCCGCAGACCAAACCCGCGGCTTCTTAAAAAAAAGCATCGCGGGCGACAGAGCGCCCGCAACTTCGTATTAGACGCGCCGACGCTTGCGCGGACGGCAACCGTTGTGCGGGATCGTGGTCACGTCGCGGATCGAGGTGACGGTGAAGCCCGCAGCCTGCAGCGCGCGCAGCGCCGACTCACGGCCCGAACCGGGACCGGCCACTTCGACTTCCAGCGTGCGCATGCCGTGTTCCTGCGCCTTCTTCGACACGTCTTCGGCGGCGACCTGAGCAGCATACGGGGTCGACTTGCGCGAGCCCTTGAAGCCCATCGTACCGGCGGAAGACCAGGCAATGGTGTTGCCCTGCGCGTCGGTGATGGTGATGGTCGTGTTGTTGAAGGACGAGTTCACGTGCGCGACGCCGGAGGCGATGTTCTTGCGCTCACGACGACGAACGCGGGTGGCTTCCTTGCCCATAGAGTACCTTTCCTAGAGATCTCAAACGCCGCCGTAATGCCAGCGGCTACACCTGATGGAACGAAAGGCGCGTGGCGAAAGGGCTTCCCCTATCGCCACACGCCGCGATTGGATTCGAAAACTTACTTCTTCTTGCCGGCGATGGCCTTGGCCGGGCCCTTGCGCGTACGCGCGTTGGTGTGGGTCCGCTGACCACGCACCGGCAGACCGCGACGATGACGCAGGCCGCGATAGCAGCCGAGGTCCATCAGACGCTTGATGTTGATACCGACTTCACGACGCAGATCACCCTCGACGAGATAGTCGCGGTCGATCACTTCGCGGATCTGGAGCACTTCGGCGTCGCTCAGCTGATTGACGCGACGATCCTCGGGGATCTTCACCTTTTCGAGGATCTCACCAGCAATCTTCTGGCCGATGCCATGGATGTACTGGAGCGCGATCAGCACGCGCTTGTTGGTCGGAATGTTCACGCCGGCAATACGGGCCACGGCCTTCTCTCCTGTTGCCGATCCCTCGTCAGGAATCGGGCTTTAAGTGCTTATGTTTCTCGGGCAGGTGTTCACAAACGCGAACACGACGCCCACCCCTGGTCTTCCTGGGGCCCGGCATCGTTTGAAACTATCCGACTTGGATGCGGGGCTTATTAAGGGATTCAGGGGGCTTTCGTCAACCGCCGCTAGCGCTTGGCTCGCTTTTTCGTGACCTTTTTTGGACCCTTCCTCAAAGCTTTTTTGACGGCCTTTTTGGCGGTCTTTTTGACCGCTTTCTTGGCAGTTTTTTTGGCTGTCTTCTTGGCCGCCTTCTTGGCGCCCTTTACGGTCTTTTTGGCCGATTTGGCAGGCTTTTTAGCCGTTTTCGCCGGCTTTTTGGCTGCCTTGGCCTTCTTAGCCCCCTTCTTGGCGGGCACCGCGTTGGCCGCGCTGCGGGCATGGGTCTTCGGTTCCACCGCACCCAGCGCCAGCAGCTGGCGGTGGATGGCGCGGGTGACCTCGTCGATAGCCATCATGCCGTCGATGGTCGAGAGCTTCCGACGCTCGGAATAGTAGTGAATCAGCGGCTCGGTCTGGCTGCGGTAGCTGGCCAACCGCTTGGTCAGGACCTCCGGGGTGTCGTCAAGGCGGACCTCTTCCCCGCGCTCCCGCATCTGGGCGACGCGGGTCTCGACGCGACTCAGCAGCGCGCTCTCGTTGACGCGGAGCTCAATCACGGCATCGAGCTTGAGGTGCTTGTGCCGCAACAGCTCATCCAGCGCCTCGGCCTGCGGCACGGTGCGCGGGAAACCGTCGAGGATGAAACCGTTCTTGGCGTCGGGCTGGTCAATGCGGTCGGAGATGATCCCCACCACGACCTCGTCGGGCACGAGCCCGCCGCTGGCCATGATCTCCTTGGCCTTCAGCCCGACCGGCGTTCCGGCCGCAACCGCTGCACGCAACATCTCGCCGGTCGAGAGCTGGACGATGCCATAGCGCTCCACCAGCAGCTGCGCCTGGGTCCCCTTGCCCGATCCTGGTGGTCCCAGAAGTATAATTCTCATCGGCGTACGCCCCCCGGATTGGTGAGCGATACGTCGCGCACCGGTGTTTGAAAGTTCAGTAACAGTGCAAATCATAATCAGCGCCGCACCGCTACCCATATCATAGGGGAGCAAATGCCCGGACGCCAAGACGGCTTTGAAATCAGTGATTGCGCTGCGTCGAGAGCAGCTCGGGCGGTGCGACCGAACGGTTGTTGATCGCCTTCCGCGGGCGCCGCGCGTCGCTAGCGCGGCGAATCGGCGGCGCGACCGCGCCGCCTTTGAGAGGACGCCGTGTCTTAGCGGCGGCGGCCGCGCAGCTTCGACTTGCGGATCAGGCCTTCATACTGGTGGGCCAGCAGATAGCCCTGCACCTGCGCCACCGTGTCCATGGTGACACTGACGACGATCAGCAGCGAGGTGCCGCCGAAGTAGAACGGCACCGAGGCGTAGGAGATCAGGATTTCCGGGATCAAGCAGACGATCGCCAGATAAATCGCACCGAGCACGGTGACGCGCGACAGTACGTAGTCGATATATTCCGCGGTGCGCTCGCCCGGGCGGATGCCGGGGATAAAGCCGCCGTGCTTCTTCAGATTGTCCGCGGTCTCGGTCGGGTTGAACACGATCGCGGTGTAGAAGAAGGCGAAGAACACGATCAGCGCGAGATACAGGATCAGAAACAACGGACGGCCGTGGCCGAGCTGGGTGGTGATCCACTGGAACCATTCCGGCCCCTTGCCCGCATTGAAGTTTGCAACCGTGGTCGGCAGCAGCAGCAGCGAGGACGCGAAGATCGGCGGGATCACGCCCGAGGTGTTGAGCTTGAGCGGCAGATGCGAGGATTGCCCCTCGAACATCTTGTTGCCGACCTGGCGCTTCGGATACTGGATCAGCAGCCGGCGCTGGGCACGCTCCATGAACACGATGAAGGCGATCACGGCGACCGCCATCACGATCACGACCAGGATCAGGCCGGTCGACATCGCACCCTGACGGCCGAGCTCGAGCATGTTGGCGAGTGCTGCGGGCAGCTCGGCGACGATGCCGGAGAGAATGATCAGCGAGATGCCGTTGCCGATGCCGCGCGAGGTGATCTGCTCGCCCAGCCACATCAGGAACATGGTGCCGCCGGTCAGCGTGATCGCGGTGGAGAGACGGAAGAACATGCCGGGGTCGCTGACCACATTGCCGGCGCCTTCGAGGCCGACCGCAATGCCGTAGGACTGGAACGCGGCCAGGATCACCGTGAGGTAGCGGGTGTACTGGTTCAGCGTCTTGCGGCCCGCCTCGCCTTCCTTCTTCAGCGCCTCGAGCTGCGGCGAGACGGTGGTGAGGAGCTGGATGATGATCGAGGCCGAGATGTACGGCATGATGTTCAGCGCGAAGATCGCCATGCGGTGGATGCCACCGCCGGCGAACATGTTGAACATGCCGAGGATGCCGCCTGCCTGCGACTTGAACACCTGCTCCCAGATGTTGGGATCGATGCCCGGCAGCGGGATGTAGGTGCCGAGCCGATAAACGAGCAGCGCACCCAGGGTGAACCAGATGCGCTTCTTCAGTTCGTCGGCTTTGGCAAACGCGCCGAAATTGAGGTTGGCTGCCAGTTGTTCCGCTGCAGAGGCCATATTGGACTTTCTCCCGCCGCCTTTTGCGCCGTCATACCCGCGGCCGGGCTACTTTAGCGGACGCCGGACATTATCTGGCGCTTCGGCTTCGATAAGTCCATCGTCCCGCATGCGAAAAGGCCCGCGAGCCGCGGGCCAATGACGCAGTTGTTACGCCGCCTCGCCTTCTTCCTTCGCAGGGGCAAGGATCTTCACCGAACCACCGGCCTTCTCGACCGCTTCGATCGCGGACTTGGTGGCACCGTGGACTTCGATGTTCAGCTTGGCCTTGAGCTCGCCGCGGCCGAGCAGCCGCAGGCCGGCCTTGGCGCGACGCAGCACGCCGGCCTTCACCAGGGCCTCGACATTCACGACGGCGCCAGCCTCGAGCTTCTTGGCATCGACCGCATCCTGGAGCCGGTCGAGATTGATCTCGGCGAACTCGACGCGGAAGATGTTGTTGAAGCCGCGCTTGGGCAGACGGCGATGCAACGGCATCTGACCGCCTTCGAAACCCTTGATGCGCACGCCCGAACGCGCGGTCTGACCCTTGCCTCCGCGGCCGGACTGCTTGCCCTTGCCCGAACCGATGCCACGGCCGACGCGCATGCGCTTCTTGCGCGAGCCGGCGTTGTCGGCGATATCGCTGAGCTTCATCGCCCTGCTCCTTATTACTTCTCGCCGACGATGCGGACGAGATGGTGAACCTTTTCGATCATGCCGCGCACGGCCGGGGTGTCCGGCAGTTCGCTGACGCGGCCGATCTTGTTGAGCTTGAGCCCGATCAGCGTCGAGCGCTGCGAGTGATGGCGGCGGATCGCGCTGCCGGTCTGCTCGAGCTTGATCGTCTTTGCGGACTTAGCGGTGTCCTTGGCCATCGTGGTCTACTCCGAAAAGCGTTGGTTAGTCCGCAGCCGCCTCGGCATCGCCGCCGATGCGACGACCCTGGAGGGTGGAGACCTTAATATTGCGGCGCGCCGCGACCGAACGCGGTGAGTCCTGATGCTTCAGCGCATCGAAGGTCGCGCGAACCATGTTGTACGGGTTCGACGAGCCGATCGACTTCGCGACCACGTCCTGGACGCCGAGCGTCTCGAACACGGCGCGCATCGGACCGCCGGCGATGATGCCGGTACCGGCGGGAGCTGCACGCAGGTAGACACGGCCCGCGCCGTGACGGCCGGCGATGTCGTGATGCAGGGTGCGGCCCTCGCGCAGCGACACGCGGGTCAGGTTGCGCTTGGCGGACTCGGTGGCCTTGCGGATCGCCTCAGGCACTTCGCGCGCCTTGCCGTGACCGAAGCCGGCGCGGCCCTTCTGGTCACCGATCACGACCAGCGCTGCGAAACCGAAGCGCTTACCGCCCTTGACGACCTTGGCCACGCGATTGATGTGGACGAGCTTGTCGACGAACTCGCTGTCGCGCTCCTCGCGCTCCTTGCGTTCACGTCCGCCGCCGCGTTGATCGCGTCCACCACGTTGTTCGCGTTCTGCCATTTTTCCAATCCTTCAGAGGCTTGCGCCTCAATCCTCAAATTCTGTTAGAAGCTCAGCCCGCTCTCACGCGCAGCGTCGGCCAGTGCCTTGACGCGCCCGTGGTAGAGGTAGCTGCCGCGATCGAACACGACTTCCTTGACGCCCTTCTCGGCGGCGCGTTCGGCCAGCAGCTTGCCGACCGCCTTCGCTGCATCGATGTCGGCGCCGGTCTTGCCGCCGTCGCGCATCGACTTCTCGAGCGACGAGGCAGAGGCCAGCGTCTCGCCCTTCAGGTCGTCGATGACCTGGGCGTAGATGTGCTTGGACGAGCGGAACACCGACAGACGCGGGCGGCCAGCACCGGAGCGGCGCAGCTTCAGCCGCACACTCCGCTTGCGCCGGGCATTTGTAACCTTGGCTTTGGACATGACCGGCTCCGTTACTTCTTCTTGCCTTCCTTGCGGAAGATGAATTCGCCAACATACTTCACGCCCTTGCCCTTGTAGGGCTCCGGCGGGCGATAAGAGCGGATCTCCGCGGCGACCTGGCCGACGCGCTGGATATCGCTGCCCGTCACCGTGATCTCGGTCGGCTTCGGCACGGTGATCGTGATCCCTTCCGGGATCGCGTAGACCACGTCGTGGCTGTAGCCGAGCGCGAGCTGCAGGTTCTTGCCCTGCATCGCGGCGCGGTAACCGACGCCGGTGATTTCGAGCTTCTTCTCGAAGCCCTTGGTGACGCCTTCGACCAGATTCGCGACCTGGGCGCGAGCGGTACCGTACAGCGCCCGCGCGCGGTTGGTCTCGACCCGCGGGTTCACCTTGACCTGGCCGTTCTCGAGCTTCACCTCGACGTCGTCATGGACGACGAACTGAAGCTGGCCCTTCGGCCCCTTCATCTTGACGGTCTGCCCGTCAACGGTCGCGGTCACACCGGACGGCACCGCAACAGGCCTTTTGCCAACACGTGACATGGATCAAAAATCCTTCTCAGAACACCGTGAAGAGGACTTCACCGCCCACGTTCGCTTCACGCGCACTGTGGTCGGCCATGATCCCCTTCGGCGTCGACAACACCGAAATACCGAGTCCGTTATTGACCCGCGGCAGGTTCTTCACCGAGGCGTAAACGCGACGCCCGGGCTTGGAAACACGTTCGATCTCGCGGATGACGGGCTCGCCGTCGAAGTACTTCAGCTCGATCTCGATCTCGCTGCGGCCCGAGGAATGCTCGAGCGTGGCGTAACCGCGGATGTAGCCCTCGCTCTTGAGCACTTCGAGGACGTTCTCGCGCATCTTCGAGCCAGGCGTGGAGACCTTGCTCTTGGCGCGCATCTGCGCGTTGCGGATGCGGGTGATCAGATCGCTGATTGGATCGTGCGTAGACATTTAAACGACCCTCCTTACCAGCTCGACTTCACGAGGCCCGGGACCATGCCCTTGGAGCCAAGGTCGCGCAGCGCGATACGGGACAGCTTGTTCTTGCGATAGTTCGAGCGCGGGCGGCCCGACAGCTCGCAGCGCAGACGGATGCGGGTGGCCGACGAATTGCGCGGCATTTCCGCCAGCTTCAGGGTGGCGGCGAACCGCTCCTCCATCGGCAGCGTCTTGTCGGCGATGATCGCCTTCAACCGCTCGCGCTTCGGGGCGGCGTTCTTCACCATCCGCTTGCGCCGGTTGTTCTTCTCGACTGAACTCTTCTTTGCCATGCTTGGCTCCTGGGTATCCGCGTTTGAGAGGCTTTAGGTTCAGCGTCTCACTGCCGGAACGGGAAATTGAAAGCGGTCAACAAGGCCCTCGCCTCTTCGTCGGTCTTGGCCGTGGTGCAGACGGTGATGTCCATACCGCGGGCTTCCGTGACCTTGTCGAAGTCGATCTCGGGGAAAATGATGTGCTCCTTGATGCCGAGCGAGTAGTTGCCGCGGCCGTCAAAGCTCTTCGGGTTCAGGCCGCGGAAGTCGCGGACGCGCGGCAGCGCGACCGTCACCAGGCGATCGATGAACTCGTACATGCGGGCCTTGCGCAGCGTGACCTTGCAGCCGATCGGCTGGTTCTCACGCAGCTTGAAGGTCGCGATGGCGATGCGCGAATAGGTCACGATCGCCTTCTGGCCGGCGATCTGGGTCAGCTCGGCAGCGGCGGTCTCGGCCTTCTTGCGGTCGTTGACGCTGTCGCCAACGCCCATGTTCAGCACGACCTTGTCCAGGCGCGGAACCTGCATCACGTTCTCATAACCGAACTTCTCGGTCATGGCCGTGCGGATCTTCGCGTCGTATTCCGCGCGCAGGCGCGGGGTGTAAGCGGCCTCAGCCATCGATCTCAGCTCCCGAGCTCTTGGCGATGCGGACCTTCTTGCCGTCCGCCAGAATCTTGAATCCGACGCGGGTCGGCTTTCCATCCTTGCCGACGAACGCGATGTTGGACAGTTGGATCGGCGACTCCTTCGAGATGATGCCGCCCTCCTGGGCCTGCGTCTGCTTCTGGTGACGCTTGACCATGTTGATGCCGCGCACGAGCGCCGTACCGGCGTCGGGGCGAACCTCAAACACTTCGCCGGTGCGACCCTTGTCGCGGCCGGTCAGCACGACGACCTTGTCGCCCTTGCGGATCTTCGCAGCCATCACAGCACCTCCGGCGCGAGCGAAATGATCTTCATGTGGTTCTTGGCGCGCAGCTCGCGCGGCACGGGCCCGAAGATACGGGTGCCGACCGGCTCGGACTGATTGTTGATCAGAACGGCGGCGTTGCGGTCGAAGCGGATGACCGAACCGTCAGCGCGGCGGATGTCCTTGCGGACACGCACCACGACGGCCTTCATCACGTCGCCCTTCTTCACCTTGCCACGCGGAATGGCTTCCTTGATCGAGACGACGATGATGTCGCCGATCGTGGCGTAGCGGCGCTTGGAGCCTCCGAGCACCTTGATACACATGACACGGCGTGCGCCAGAATTATCGGCCACGTCGAGGTTGGTCTGCATCTGAATCATTGATGCACCTCGTCCTCTTTCTCTTTGCGCCAGCCTAGCCGGCGCTCAACATTTCCCTGAAGTCAGTCGGCCAAATGAATGGCCAAGGCCAACAGATCAGGCGCTTTTCTTGTGTTCGCCCCGGATCACGATCCAGCACTTCAACTTCGAAATCGGCTTGGTCTCTTCGATCCAGACCATGTCGCCCGGCTTGAACTCGTTGTTCTCGTCGTGCGCGTGGTAGTTCTTCGAACGGCGGATCGTCTTCTTGTAGATCGGATGCGTGAAGCGGCGATCGACGCGCACCACGACAGTCTTGGCAGTCTTGTCGCTGACGACCACGCCTTGCAAAGTACGTTTCGGCATATCCGTTAGCCCCTTACTTCTTCTTCGCGCGCGCTTGCGCGGCGACGGTCTTGATCCGGGCGATGTCGCGGCGAGCCTCGCGCAGGCGCGAGGTGTTCTCGAGCTGCCCGGTGGCACGCTGGAAGCGCAGGTTGAAGCGCTCCTTCTTCAGGTTCAGGACGGCGTCGTCCTGCTGGTCGGGGCTCATCGCGCGGATGTCTTCGATCTTCATCTGGGCCATGGCCATTACTCCGCAATGCGCTCGACGAAGCGCGTCTTGATCGGCAGCTTGGCGGCCGCCAGGGTCAGCGCTTCACGCGCCGTCTGGGTGTTGACGCCGTCGATCTCGAACAGCACCCGACCCGGCTTGACGCGGGCGACCCACAATTCCGGCGAACCCTTGCCGGAGCCCATGCGGACTTCGGCCGGCTTCTTCGACACCGGAACGTCGGGGAACACGCGGATCCAGACGCGGCCGGCGCGCTTCATGTGGCGGGTCAGCGCGCGGCGAGCGGCTTCGATCTGGCGCGCGGTGACGCGCTCAGGCTCGGTCGCCTTCAGGCCGAACTGGCCGAACGCCAACGTCGCGCCCGAAGTCGCAACGCCGTGAATGCGGCCCTTATGCGCCTTCCGGAACTTCGTTTTCTTAGGTTGCATCATGGCTTTAAGCCCTCAAATTCCTGTGCTGGATCAGGCTGAAGCGTTGTCGCGGCGCCCACGGCCGCCACGATCACCACTGCCGCCCGTCTCGCCCTCGGCCATTCTCTTGTCCTGGGCCATCGGATCGTGCTCGAGGATCTCACCCTTGAAGATCCAGACCTTGACGCCGCAGGTGCCGAAGGTCGTGAACGCGGTCGCAACGCCGTAGTCGATGTCGGCGCGCAGCGTGTGCAGCGGCACGCGACCTTCGCGGTACCACTCCATGCGCGCGATTTCCGCACCGCCCAGACGACCCGAGCAGTTGATGCGGATGCCTTCCGCGCCGAGACGCATCGCCGACTGAACGGCGCGCTTCATGGCGCGGCGGAACGCCACGCGGCGCTCGAGCTGCTGCGCGATCGACTCGGCCACCAGCGTCGCATCGAGCTCCGGCTTGCGGATTTCGACGATGTTGATGACGACGTCGGACGAGGTGATGTCCGCGACCTTCTTGCGAAGCTTGTCGATGTCGGCGCCCTTCTTGCCGATCACCACGCCCGGACGAGCCGAGTGGATGGTGACGCGGCACTTCTTGTGCGGACGCTCGATCACGATGCGGGCGACAGCCGCCTGCTTGAGCTCCTTGTGCAGGATCTCGCGGATCTTGACGTCCTCGTGCAACAGCTTGCCGTATTCCTGCTTGCCGGCGAACCAGCGGGAATCCCAGGTCCGGTTGATGCCGAGACGCAGACCGATCGGATTGATCTTTTGACCCATCGTTTTCTCCTGCGACCCTTAGGCCGCTGCTGCTTCGGCTTCGACCTGACGAACAATGATCGTCAGCTGCGAAAATGGTTTGTAGACACGGCCCGAGCGGCCACGGCCGCGGGCGGCAAAGCGCTTCATCACGAGGCCGTTGCCGACGAAGGCCTGCGCCACGACGAGATCATCGACGTCGAGGTCGTGGTTGTTCTCGGCGTTGGCGATAGCCGATTCCAGGCACTTCTTCACGTCGACCGCGATCCGCTTGCGCGAGAACTGCAGGTCGGCGAGCGCAGCGGAAGCCTTCCGGCCGCGAATGAGCTGGGCGACCAGGTTGAGCTTCTGCGGGCTCACCCGCAGCATCCGGGCGACCGCCTTGGCCTCGTTCTCGGCGAGGCTCCGTTCGCGCTTAGGTTTGCTCATCGTTTAATCCTCAAGCCTTCTTGGCTTTCTTGTCGCCGGAGTGGCCATGGAAGGTCCGGGTCGGCGAGAACTCGCCGAACTTGTGACCGACCATTTCCTCGTTGACGGCCACCGGCACGTGCTTCTGACCGTTGTAGACGCCGAAGGTCAGGCCGACGAACTGCGGCAGGATGGTCGAGCGACGGCTCCAGATCTTGATGACGTCGTGACGGCCGGACGCGCGCGCGGCATCTGCCTTCTTGAGCAGAGAACCCTCGACGAACGGGCCTTTCCAGACTGAACGAACCATGTCCGTCGTTCCTTACTTCTTCCGCTTGTGGCGGCTTAGGAGAATGAATTTGTTGGTCGACTTGTTGCTGCGGGTCTTCTTGCCCTTGGTCGGCTTGCCCCACGGGGTGACCGGGTGGCGACCGCCCGAGGTACGACCTTCACCACCGCCGTGCGGATGGTCGATCGGGTTCATCGAAACACCGCGGTTATGCGGCTTGCGGCCCAGCCAACGGTTGCGGCCGGCCTTGCCGATCGAGGTGTTCATGTGATCCGGGTTCGATACCGCGCCGATCGTACCGCGGCAACGGCCGTGCACCAGGCGCTGCTCACCCGAGTTGAGGCGGATGATGACGTAATCCTGGTCGCGGCCGACGAGCTGGGCATAGGTGCCAGCGGAACGGGCGAGCTGGCCGCCCTTCCCGATCTTGACCTCGATGTTGTGGATGATCGTGCCGACCGGCATGTTGCCGAGCGGCATGACGTTGCCCGGCTTCACGTCGACGTAGTTGCCGGCAACCACGGAGTCGCCGACCGCCAGGCGCTGCGGCGCCAGGATATAGGCCTGGGTGCCGTCTTCGTACTTGACCAGCGCGATGAACGCGGTGCGGTTCGGATCGTATTCCAGCCGCTCGACGGTCGCGGGCGCATCAACCTTGTCGCGCTTGAAGTCGACGATACGCAAGGTCTGCTTGTGACCGCCGCCGCGGAAGCGCACGGTGATGCGACCGGTGTTGTTGCGACCGCCCGAGGAGTGTTTACCTTCGGTGAGCGCCTTGACCGGCTTGCCCTTGTAGAGCGCCGAACGATCGACCATGACCAGCTGGCGCTGGCCCGGCGTCGTGGGATTGAATGTCTTCAGTGCCATCGTCGTACGACCTTACAGACCGGTGGTGACGTCGATCCGGTGGCCCTCTTCGAGGGTCACGATCGCGCGCTTGGTGTTCGACTGCGAGCCGAGATTGCCGCGGAAGACCTTGGTCTTGCCCTTGCGGACCAGCGTGTTGACGCTCTTGACCTTGACGTCAAACAGCTTCTCGATCGCTTCCTTGATCTGCGGCTTGGTCGCCTTCGCGGCCACCTTGAACAGAACCTTGTTGTGCTCGGACGCCAGCGTCGCCTTTTCGGTGACGACCGGAGCGACGATCACGTCGTAGTGGCGAGCCTCGATGTTCTTCGTCATTTGAAGCGCGCCTCCAGCGCATCGATGGCGGCCTTGGTCAGAACGAGCTTCTGACGGCGCAGGATGTCATAGACGTTGATGCCCTGGATCGGCAGCACGTCCATGTTCGGGATGTTGCGGGCCGCAGCGGCAAAGCCGTTATTGAGCTCGGCGCCATCGATGATCAGCGCATTGGTGAGCCCCAGACCCGAGAAGTGACCGAGCAGCGCCTTGGTCTTGGCGGCTTCCAGCGCCGCCTTGTCGATCACGAGCAGGTCGCCGTCCTTGGCCTTGGCCGAGAGCGCATGCTTGAGAGCGAGCGCACGGACCTTCTTCGGCAGGTCGGTGGCGTGCGAACGCACCACCGGACCGAAGGCACGACCGCCGCCGCGGAACTGCGGCACGCGGGCCGAGCCGTGACGAGCACCGCCGGTGCCCTTCTGCTTGTACATCTTCTTGCCGGTGCGCCAGATCTCGGCGCGACCCTTGGCCTTGTGCGTGCCGGCCTGGCGCTTGTTGAGCTGCCACTGCACGCAACGTGCAATGATGTCCTGGCGCGGCTCGAGGCCGAAAATGGCGTCGGACAGCTGGACGGAGCCCGCTTCCTTGCCCTCGAGGGTGGTGACCTTCAATTCCATCTCACGCACCCTCTTGCTGGGCCGCAGCCTCGGCTTCGCCGCCCGCAACCTTGAACTTGCCGGGCTTCGGAGCTTCCTTCGGCAGCGGCTTCTTGACGGCGTCGCGCACGCGGATCCAGCCGCCCTTGGAGCCGGGAACGGCGCCTTCGACGAGGATCAGGCCACGCTCGACGTCGAGCTGAACGACGCGGAGGTTGAGCGTGGTGATGCGGTCGACACCCATGTGGCCGGGCATCTTCTTGTTCTTCCAGGTCTTGCCGGGATCCTGACGGCCACCGGTCGAACCGATCGAACGGTGCGAGACCGACACGCCGTGGGTGGCGCGCAGACCGCCGAAGTTCCAGCGCTTCATACCGCCGGCGAAGCCCTTACCGACCGAGGTGCCAGTGACGTCGACGAACTGGCCGACGACGAAGTGGTCGGCCAGGATCTCGGCGCCCACGGGGATCATGGCATCCGCGGACACGCGGAACTCCTCGACCTGCCGCTTCGGCTCTACCTTGGCGACCGCGAACTGGCCGCGCTCTGCCTTGGGCATGTACACGGTCTTGCGGCTGCCAGAACCAAGCTGGAGCGCAACGTAACCGTTCTTCTCTTCAGTGCGGTGGCCTACGACCTGGCAATTGCCGAGCTTCAGCACGGTCACGGGGATATGTTCGCCGGCCTCCGTAAAGACCCGCGTCATCCCGACCTTTTGTGCGATCACTCCGGAGCGCATCGGCGTGCTTCCTGTTCTTTCTGTCCGCTAATCGCGAACGTGATCCAAAATCTTAGAGCTTGATCTCGACGTCGACACCGGCGGCCAGGTCGAGCTTCATCAAAGCATCGACGGTCTGCGGGGTCGGATCGACGATGTCGAGCAGACGCTTGTGAGTGCGCATCTCGAACTGTTCGCGGCTCTTCTTGTCGACGTGGGGCGAACGGTTGACGGTAAACTTCTCGATGCGGGTGGGCAGCGGAATGGGTCCGCGGACCTGCGCACCGGTGCGCTTCGCCGTGTTCACGATCTCGCGGGTCGACGTATCGAGGATACGATGGTCGAACGCCTTGAGACGGATGCGAATATTTTGGCCGTTCATTGCCGTGGTCTCTCTTCGTTGGGTGGCGAATAGCGAATAGCGAATGTCACCACTCGCTATTCGCCGTCCCTATTCTCGTAATTACTCGATGATCGAAGCGACGACGCCGGCGCCGACGGTGCGGCCGCCTTCGCGGATCGCGAAGCGGAGCTTCTCTTCCATCGCGATCGGCACGATCAGGTGCACTTCCATCGCGATGTTGTCGCCCGGCATCACCATCTCGGTACCTTCCGGCAGATGCACGACACCGGTCACGTCGGTGGTGCGGAAGTAGAACTGCGGACGGTAGTTGGTGAAGAACGGGGTGTGGCGACCGCCCTCTTCCTTGGTGAGGATGTAGGCCTCAGCCTTGAACTTGGTGTGGGGCTTGACCGAACCCGGCTTGCACAGCACCTGGCCGCGCTCGACGTCTTCGCGCTTGGTGCCGCGGAGCAGCGCACCGATGTTGTCGCCAGCCTGGCCCTGATCGAGCAGCTTGCGGAACATTTCGACGCCGGTGACGGTGGTCTTCTGGGTCGCACGGAGACCGACGATCTCGATTTCCTCGCCGACCTTGACGATGCCGCGCTCGACACGGCCGGTAACAACGGTACCGCGGCCCGAGATCGAGAACACGTCTTCAACCGGCATCAGGAACGGCTGGTCGATCGGACGCTCCGGCTGCGGAATGTACGCGTCGACCTGCTTCATCAGCTCGAGGATGGCGTCATGGCCGAGCGCCTTGTCGGAATCTTCGAGAGCGGCGAGCGCCGAGCCCTTGACGATCGGGATGGTGTCGCCCGGGAATTCGTACTTCGAGAGCAGCTCGCGGACTTCGAGCTCGACGAGCTCGAGCAGCTCCGGATCGTCGACCATGTCGCACTTGTTCAGGAACACGACCAGCGCGGGAACGCCGACCTGGCGGGCGAGCAGGATGTGCTCGCGGGTCTGCGGCATCGGGCCGTCAGCAGCCGACACGACCAGGATCGCACCGTCCATCTGGGCGGCGCCGGTGATCATGTTCTTCACGTAGTCGGCGTGGCCGGGGCAGTCGACGTGGGCGTAGTGGCGGTTCGGCGTCTCGTACTCGACGTGCGCGGTCGAGATGGTGATGCCGCGCGCCTTCTCTTCCGGCGCCTTGTCGATCTGGTCGTACGCGGTGAACGTTGCACCGCCGGCTTCGGCGAGAACCTTGGTGATCGCCGCGGTCAGCGACGTCTTGCCATGGTCGACGTGACCGATGGTACCGATGTTGCAGTGCGGCTTGGTACGTTCAAACTTTGCTTTGGCCATTTGACTCTCCGTTCAATCGTCAGTTCGAGACCGACGACAATCAGGCAAACTTCTTCTGGACTTCCGCCGACACGTTAGCCGGCGCTTCTGCGTAGTGATCGAATTGCATGGTGAAGGTCGCGCGACCCTGGCTCATCGAGCGCAGGTTGTTCACGTAACCGAACATGTTCATGAGCGGCACCATCGCGTTGATGACGTTGGCGTTGCCGCGCATGTCCTGTCCCTGGATCTGACCGCGCCGGGAATTCAGGTCGCCGATGACCGAACCGGTGTAGTCTTCCGGGGTCACCACTTCGACCTTCATGATAGGCTCGAGCAGGACGGACTTGCCCTTCTGCAGCGCTTCGCGGAAAGCCGCGCGCGATGCGATTTCGAAGGCGAGCGCCGACGAGTCAACGTCGTGATACTTGCCGTCGACGAGCTGAACCTTGACGTCGACCACGGGGAAGCCCGCGACCACGCCAGAGCTCATCACGCTGTTGAGGCCCTTTTCGACGCCGGGGATGTATTCCTTCGGCACCGCGCCGCCGACGATCTTCGACTCGAACTCGTAGCCCTTGCCGGGCTCGTTCGGCTCGACGACGATCGAGACTTCGGCGAACTGACCGGTACCACCGGTCTGCTTCTTGTGGGTATACTTGACCTCGGCCTTCTTGGTGACGCGCTCACGGAACGCAACCTGGGGCGCGCCGATGTTGGCGTCGACCTTGTAGGTACGGCGGAGGATGTCGACCTTGATGTCGAGATGGAGTTCGCCCATGCCCTTGAGGATGGTCTGGCCGGACTCCTGGTCGGTCGAGACGCGGAAGGACGGATCCTCCGCAGCGAGCTTGGCCAGCGCCACGCCCAGCTTTTCCTGGTCGGCCTTGGATTTCGGCTCGATCGCAATCTCGATGACCGGCTCGGGAAATTCCATCTTCTCGAGGATCACCTGCTTGTCGGGATCGCACAGCGTGTCACCGGTGCGCGCTTCCTTCAGGCCGGCCAGCGCGACGATGTCGCCGGCATAGGCTTCCTTAATGTCTTCGCGGTTGTTCGCATGCATCAAGAGCATGCGCCCGATGCGCTCCTTCTTCTCGCGGGTCGAGTTCACGACGCCGGTGCCGCTCTGCAGAACGCCGGAGTAGATGCGGCAGAAGGTGATGGTGCCGACGAACGGGTCGTCCATGATCTTGAACGCGAGCAGCGCGAGCGGCTCCTTGTCGTCCGCCTTGCGCAAGACTTCGTTGCCGGCATCGTCGGTGCCCTTGATCGCAGGCACGTCGATCGGCGACGGCAGGTAGTCGACGACGGCGTCGAGCAGCGGCTGCACGCCCTTGTTCTTGAAGGCCGAGCCGCACAGCACGGGGTAGAACGCACCGGTCAGCACTGCCTTGCGGATCAGGCGCTTCAGGGTCGCCTCGTCGGGCTCCTTGCCATCGAGGTAAGCGGCCATGGCGTCGTCGTCGAGCTCGACGGCAGCTTCCACCATCTTCTCGCGGTATTCCTTGGCCTGATCGACCAGGTCTTCCGGAATGTCGACATAGTCGAACTTCGCGCCGAGCGACTCGTCGTTCCAGACGATGCCCTTCATCTTCACGAGGTCGACGAGACCCTTGAAGTTGTTCTCGGCACCGATCGGAAGCTGAATCGCGATCGGCTTGGCGCCGAGGCGGTCGACGATGTCGGCCAGGCACTTGAAAAAGTCGGCGCCGGTCTTGTCCATCTTGTTGGCGAAGACGATGCGCGGAACCTTGTACTTGTCGCCCTGGCGCCAGACGGTCTCGGTCTGGGGCTCGACGCCCTGGTTCGAGTCAAGCACGCAGACGGCGCCGTCGAGCACGCGCAGCGAACGCTCGACCTCGATGGTGAAGTCGACGTGGCCGGGGGTGTCGATGATGTTCAGGCGCTTGCCGTTCCAGAACGCGGTGGTGGCAGCCGAGGTGATCGTGATGCCACGCTCCTGCTCCTGCTCCATCCAGTCCATCGTCGCGGCACCTTCGTGCACTTCGCCGATCTTGTGGCTCTTGCCGGTGTAATAGAGGATGCGCTCGGTCGTCGTCGTCTTGCCGGCGTCGATATGCGCCATGATACCGAAGTTACGGTAGTCCTCGATGGCATGTTGGCGGGGCATGGGGTGTTCCTTGCGAGTCCGTTTGTTTCGCCGTTACCAGCGATAGTGCGAGAAGGCGCGGTTGGCTTCCGCCATCCGGTGCACGTCTTCACGCTTCTTGACGGCGTTCCCGCGGTTGTTCGATGCGTCCAGGAGCTCAGCCGAGAGCCGCTCGGTCATCGTCTTCTCGTTGCGCTCGCGCGCGGCAGAGATCAGCCAGCGGATGCCCAGGGCCTGACGGCGCACCGAGCGAACTTCGACCGGCACCTGGTAGGTCGCGCCACCAACGCGACGGGAGCGAACCTCGATCGTCGGCATGACGTTTTCGAGTGCCTGCTCGAACACGCCGAGGGGGCTCTGCTTGGTCTTGGCTTCGATGAGACCGAACGCACCGTAGACGATGCCTTCGGCGACCGACTTTTTGCCGGCGTACATCACCGAGTTCATGAACTTCGTGACGATGATGTTCCCGAACTTCGGATCGGGAAGAACTTCGCGCTTTTCCGCTGAGTGGCGACGAGACATTGAGCTGGTTCCCGCTTACTTCGGACGCTTCGCGCCGTACTTCGAACGACGCTGCTTACGGTTCTTGACGCCCTGGGTATCCAGAACGCCGCGGAGGATGTGGTAGCGCACGCCGGGCAAGTCCTTGACGCGACCGCCGCGGATCATCACCACCGAGTGCTCCTGAAGGTTATGGCCCTCACCCGGGATGTAGCCGATCACCTCGAAACCGTTGGTCAGACGCACCTTGGCGACCTTACGAAGCGCCGAGTTCGGCTTCTTCGGAGTCGTGGTGTAGACGCGCGTGCAAACGCCGCGCTTCTGCGGCGACTGCTGCAGCGCCGGCACCTTCTTGCGCGACTTCTGCACTTCACGCGGTTGAGCGATCAGCTGGTTGATCGTCGGCATCCTGGCCTTACCCTTTGTTATCGCAGCCCCTTGCGGACCTGCTGTCTTGCCGCAGCCCGTTACCGGGGCCACAAATTCTTGTCGCGCTACCCGCTCGACGGGGCCACCCCGCACGGAACAATCCGCACAAAGCGAAATCGCGCCAACCGCTCATCGCTGAGTGGAAAGCGCTTCGACGCCACAGAGGACCGCAGTATTGAGGCCGATCAGCGTGAAGCCGCGGCCCGCGCACTGGGGTCATGCATCCGAATTCGGTCTCAGGAGAACTTGCTCGAGAGGCCTAAAATCGCACTGGCATTGCCTAGCTATTATCGACAGCGTCTGAGCGGCATTCGTCGAGGTTGGTGCCCGTTTGAGCGATCCCTGGGGATCAACGGGTGGCCCGTTCCGACGTTGGCAATGCTCACCGCCTGTCGTTAAGTGAGGCGCTTTCTATAAGTGGGAATCGCTCAAGTCAAGGCGAAACCACAGTCAGGACGCGCTTCTCGCGCCTCGGGAAATTGCTTGCTTGGCTCCCTCGCCGCGCCTCCCGGATATGGGAGCGAAGCCCCGGTTCCGCGAGCCCCCAGACCAATTTATACCCGGAAGAAATATACTTTTATATCCCGCGCTAAGGCTTTTTTTCCTCTTGTCGCGTCAATCTGCCGCCTTCGGCAGAGACAAGCGCCATGCGGTACACCGATGTTGCCATCATTGGCGGGGGACTTGCCGGCTCGACCGCCGCCGCGATGCTCGGGCGCGCCGGCATTTCAGCTGTTATGATCGACCCGCACGAGACCTATCCGGCCGATTTTCGGGTCGAAAAACTCAGCGGTTACGACCAGGTCGAGCGATTCCGGCGGACGGGAATCGCCGACTCAGTGCTCCGCCGCGCGACCTTCTCCGGCGAGAACTGGATCGCACGATTCGGCCGCCTCCTCGACAAGGCGCCGAGCCGGCAGTTCAACATCCTCTATGATTCCCTTGTTAACGCGATCCGCGACGAGATCCCCGACGCTGTCGAGCGCGTCTGGACCAAAGCGATATCGATCGAAACCAGTCCGGAGCGGCAGAGAATCACGCTCGCCAATGACGAGACGATTTCGGCCCGTCTGGTCGTCCTTGCCAACGGCCTGAATGTCGGCCTGCGCCACCAGCTCGGTATCATCAGGAACATCGTCAGCGCCTGCCATTCGATCTCGATCGGGTTCGATATAGCGCCGGCCGGCCGGAATGCGTTCGACTTCCCGGCGCTGACCTATTTCTCCGAGCGGCCGAGCGACCGCATCCCCTATATCTCGTTGTTTCCGGTCGGCACGCGGATGCGGGCCAATCTGTTCGTTTATCGCGGCTTCGACGATCCCTGGCTGCGCGAATTCCGCCGCGCCCCGGCCGAGACGTTGAACACCGCTCTGCCGCGGTTCAAGCGTATTGCCGGCGCTTTTGACATCGTCGGCGAGGTGAAGATCCGCCCGGTCGATCTCTATGTGAATGATGCAAGCCATCAACCGGGCCTGGTGCTGGCGGGCGATGCCTTCGCCACCTCCTGCCCGGTCGCCGGCACCGGCTGCGACAAGGTATTCACCGACGTGGAGCGGCTCTGCAACGTCCACATCCCGCAATGGCTGGCGTCCGACGGGATGGATGCGGACAAGATCGCGGCCTTCTACGCCGATCCCGTCAAGCGGGCCTGCGATGAATGGTCGTCGGCGAAAGCCTTCGGCTTCCGCTCGGTGTCGATTGCGACGAGCCCCTACTGGACCGCACAGCGCTGGGCGCGTTTCATGGCGTGGTCGACCCAGGGATTATTGCGGCGGCTGGGAGGCGTGTTCCATCTGGAGCCGAACTTCCTCGGTCACTCCTCGTCCTCATCATCCTCGTCGAGGTCGTCCTCATCCTCGTCGTCTTCGTCGTCATCGCTGTCGTCGTCCGCCTGAACGGCCGCGCTGTGCGGCTGATGGATCTGGTCGTTCCACAGCTTGCGGTAGGCGCCGTTCTTGGCGAGCAACTCGGCGTGCGAGCCCCGCTCGATCGCCCTGCCCCCTGAAATCACGATGATCTCGTCCATCTCGACCACCGAGGTCAGGCGGTGGGTCGACCAGATCATGGTTCGGCCCTTGGCGACCTTCAGCAACGTGCGATTGATCGCGGCTTCCGTGGTCTGGTCGAGCGCCGACGTCGCTTCATCGAGCAGCAGCACGGACGGATTGCGGATGATCGCGCGCGCGATCGCGATGCGCTGGCGCTGGCCGCCCGACAGCGTATCACCACGCTCACCGACCGGCGTGTCATAGCGCTGCGGCAGACTCATGATGTAGCGGTGGATCTCCGCCTTCTTGGCGGCCTCCTCCACCTCCTCGTCGCTCGCGCCTTCCTTGCCGAGCCGGATGTTCTCGCGGATCGACATGTTGAACAGCATGTTCTCCTGGAACACCACCGCCATGCTCCGCCGCAGCGATTCCAGCGTAACCTTGCGCACGTCGACGCCGTCGATGGTGACGCGTCCCTCGTCTGGAACGTAGAGCCGCAGGATCAGATTGAGCAGCGTGCTCTTGCCGGAGCCCGAGGGACCGACGATGGCGATGCTCTTGCCGACGTTGAGCTTGAGGCTGAGATTGTCCAGCACCGGCGTCTGGCCGCCCTCGTACTGGAACGTCACGCGGTCGAAGGTGATGTCGTGGGCGATGCGCGGCAGATCCGGCGCGCCGGGACGATCGGCTCCGCGCGTGGGCTCGTCGAGCAACTCCTGGATATGGCGGATCGCGGCGGCCGAGGAGATCGACACCGGGATGAAGTGCATCACGTGAGCGATGTTGTAGGAGACCTCCCAGAATGCGCTCTCGAAGGTGACGAAGGTTCCGATCGTGATCTGGCCCTTGGTCGCGAGATAAGCGCCGATCGCGAGCACCACGAGGTGCAACAGCAGCACCGAGATCGTGACCGTCCGCTCCACCATGGTCGACAGGAACCCGGCAGCCGCAATCCTGTTGCGGGTCTCGTCGTTGCGGAAGGTGAAGAAACCGAACATCTTGCGTTGCAGGCTGAACGCCTTGATCACGGCCTGCGCCGCCACGTTCTCCTGCACCATGCCGAGCAGCGCGCTTTCGTTGAGCTTCTGCTCGTAATTGGCCTGCACCGCTTTCGGCGTCAGGATACGCGGACCGATCAGCGTGATCGGAAACACCAGCAGCGCCACGACCGCGAGCTGCCAGTTGAGGAACAGCATCAGGATGATGCCGGCGATCAATTCCAGGAACGGCAGCGCGGCGCTGTTGGCAAAGGTCTTGACCGAGCCTTCAAAGGCCGAGAGGTCGACCGAAAAGCGCGACAGGATCTCGCCGCGCTTGGTGCGGCCGAAATAGGCAGCGGGCAGGTCCTGGACGTGCTCGAACAGGCGCTTGCGGACGTCCGAGATGATGCAGGCCGCCAGCCGCGCGTCCCAGCGCTCGTACCAGACCGCGACGATCGAGGTGAAGATGCCGGCGCTGGCGAGGACGCCGAGGATCTTGTACAGCGCCTGGAAATCCTCCTCGCCGAGCGCATCGTCGATCAGGTATTTCAGGCTGAGCGGCATGATGACGTTGAACAGCGTCTCGACCAGAACGCCGAACGCCACGTAACCGAGGATGCGCTTGTAGTTGGACAGGAAGGGCTTGACGAAACCGAGGATGGTCGCGAGCGCGCCGGCGGCTTCGCGCGCCGTAAAGACGACGAGGTCCTCCTCATCGTCGTCGTCGAGCTCCAGCTCGTCGTCGTCCTCGTCTTCCTCGTCGTCTTCCAGCTCGGGCTCGGTGCCGGCGGCGAGCTTGTCCTCGAGCTCTTCCGCCTCTTGCGCGGCGAGCTTCTGTTTGTCGGGAGTGAGAGGCCTGGACGCCATGAAACCAACCGATACTGACGGCCGGCATGACCGCAGAGAGAGCAGGGAAATAGCGGAGCACCGCTACTGCCACCGAGTCTATGCGATCAGGATGAATTCGGCAAAGCAATTGGCGAATTCATCCGCTCTATGATGCTAGTCGTCGTCTTCGTTCTCGACCTTGTCGAAGAAGGAATAGCGCAAGGAGTCGGCGTCGGCATACCACTGGCCCGGGCCCTTGTTGGCGGCGAGCGTCACGGTCCAGAGCGCGTCGGCGCAGTCCTTGCGGTGCATCGACAGATCGAAGCCGTTGCCGAAGAACAGCTCGGACCATTCCCACCAGGTGCCGAGCTTCTTGACGCCGCGCAACAGGTCATAGCGATCGATCACGACCGACGCCATGTCCGAGGTGATCGAGCCGAACACGAGGCCGGTCTTGACCACGCGGTTCAGCTCGCGAATCGCACGGACCACCTGCTTCGGGGCAACGTGGCAGAGACTGGTCTCGAACACGTAGTCGAAGCTGCCGTCCTTGAACGGCATGTCGGTGATCGAGCCGAGCTTGTTGTACTTCTTCAGCGCCTTCGGCGTCTTGGCATGAATCGCGCGGTTGTTCTCGATGCCCCAGGCATCGATGCCGCGATCGCGCAACGCGCCGACCAGCTCGCCGCTGGCGGAGCCCGCGACCAGCAGCTTGGTGCCCTTCACCTGGTCCCAGACGATGCCAATCAGCTTGGTCAGATAATCGGGGTCGGTGAAGTGGTGCCATGCCTCGCTGTAGGGACCGAGGCCGCGATAGTTCTCGAAATAGTCGCGATCGATCTTGTTGGAAACCGGCTTGCCTTCCTGCTCGCGGCGCAGCCGCATCATCTCGGTGAGGATGATGTCGGTCGCGGCATCCGAGGAGTCGAGCAGGCCGTTCAGCGTGGAGTCGAACAAATAGTCGCCGACCACGACGATGCCTGGGTGTTCCTTCGGCTCGGGCCGGTGATTGGTCATGACGTCGCGCACCGGCAGTCCGCCCGGTATCGCGTTCACCGACGACAGCCAGCGGTGGATCTTGCCTTCCATGAAATGCGCACGCGCATCGCCGAGCGAGGCCGGCAGCGATTTCAGCGCGGCATCGATCAGCTCCTGGTCCGAGAGATTGGCGAAAGCCAGCGCATCGGAGCCGGGAATCAGCCAGTTCAGCACGCCGTGCTTGCCAACGTCGTGACGCGCACCCTCGTTGTAGACGCAGCAGCCGCCGAAGGCTTCCGACATGAACCAGGCGCCGGAAATCTTGTCGCCCCAGTATGGAGCGTCGAACAGGATCGAGACGCGCAGGTAATGCGCGGGACGGTCGAAATAAGCGACATGCTTGACCATGGACTTGCGCAGCTGCTCGCCTTCCCACCCCATCGTGGCAAGCCAGGAGTGCGGCAGGCAGACCAGCACGAGATCGAAGTCGCGCGTCTCCGGCCCCTTCCCGTTCATCATCTTCAGCTGATAGCGGCCGGTCGGCGCCTTGCCGACGGCGAGCACGCGATGATTGAGCTGGATGTCGGCGTTGACCTCCGACTGCAGGCATTCGATCAGTTGCTCGTTGCCGTTCTGGATCGAGTAGAGGCCGATATAGCCGTCGACATCCATCAGATAGTTCTTGAGCGCGTTCAGGCCGTTGGTGTTGTGGCTTTCGGTCGCGATGTCCGAGCGCGCCATCACCTTGAAGAATCGCTTTGCGGTCTCGTCCTCGACCTCCTCGTCGAGCACCTGCTCGGCGGTCTTGTAGGCCCAGGGGTTCTCGTTGTCGTGCGCGCCGACGCCTTCGTAATATTCGACCGGCGACAGCTCGTCGGCGCAGCGCTGGCGGAACGCTTCGATCGCGGCCGCGGTCTTGGCGCCGTATTTGCGGCGCATGCCGGCGACGTCGTCGAGCAGCTCGCCGCCGAACTGGACCTGCTCGGCGTCCATCGGTATAGTCTGCAGGCCGAAATGCTGGATCAGCTCGCGCAGCGGATCGGGACCCGTCATCGAGTAGTCGTAGATCTCCGCGACGCCGGCCTCGTACATCGCCGGCGCTGAATCGAATTTGCGCGTGACGATCTTGCCGCCGAGCCGATCGGAGGCCTCATAGATCGTGACGCGGCAGAGGTCGCCGAGCTTACGCTTCAGGTACCAGGCGCTCATCAGCCCGCCGGGGCCGCCGCCTACGATTGCGAGATCAAGCATGTGAGTTCCGTGGTCTCCGGCCCTGCCCCCGTCACGGGACCACCGGTCTAAACTCCCCTAGCAGAAGCGCTTTTCTGACTGAAGGGAAGATGAACAAAGGTTGGTTCTGCACCGCAGCAAGCAAAGAAAGCAGCAAAAAGGCCGGCTTGCGCCGGCCTTTTCATTGTCCTCGGTATTCCTACGGATGATCTATTATTCCGCGGGCGGCAGCGCAGGAAGCTCGGCTTCCGGCGCGGGTGACACGACGGACTGCTGCTTCTCGCGCTCGTCCAGGATCATCTTGTCGCGCTTCACAGCGACTTCGCGGATCTTGGCCATGGAGGCGCCGGTGCCCGCCGGGATCAGCCGGCCGACGATGACGTTCTCCTTGAGACCCTCGAGCGGATCGACCTTGCCGTTGACCGCCGCTTCGGTGAGGACGCGGGTGGTCTCCTGGAACGAGGCCGCCGAGAAGAAGGAGCGGGTCTGCAGGCTCGCCTTGGTGATGCCGAGCAGAACCGGCGTCCCCGTGGCAATCTTCTTGCCCTCTTCCTTGGCCTTCTCGTTGAGCGCGTCGAACTCGATCTTGTCGACCTGCTCGCCGGAGATCATGTCCGTGTCGCCCTGGTCGGTGACTTCCACCTTCTGGAGCATCTGACGGACAATCACCTCGATGTGCTTGTCGTTGATGAGCACGCCCTGAAGCCGGTAGACCTCCTGGATTTCGTTGACCAGGTAGGCCGCGAGCTCCTCGATGCCCTTGACCGCAAGGATGTCGTGCGGCGCCGGGTTGCCTTCCACGATGAAGTCGCCCTTTTCGACAACGTCGCCATCCTGAAGGTGGATGTGCTTGCCCTTCGGGATAAGGTACTCGCGCGCCTCTTCGGTCTTGTCCATCGGCTCGATCGAGATGCGACGCTTGTTCTTGTAGTCGCGTCCGAACCGGATGGTGCCCGCGATTTCGGCGATGATCGCCGCATCCTTCGGACGCCGTGCCTCGAACAGTTCCGCCACCCGCGGCAGACCGCCGGTGATGTCACGCGTCTTGGCGCTCTCGGTCGAGACACGGGCGAGGATGTCACCCGGGTTGACCTTGGCTCCGACGTCGACCGACAGAATGCCGTCGACCGACAGCATGTAGCGGGCATCACCGCCACGAGCGAGCTTGAGCACCTTGCCGTCCTTGCCCTTGACCACGATGGCCGGACGGAGGTCCGCGCCGCCGCGGCTCGAGCGCCAGTCGATGACCACGCGCTTGGCGATACCGGTAGCCTCGTCCAGGGTTTCCGTGATGGACTGCCCTTCGACCAGATCCTCGAAGCCGATGCTGCCTTCCACCTCGGTGAGAAGCGGACGGGTGTAGGGATCCCACTCGACGATGCGCTGGCCACGCTTGACCATGTCGCCCTCGTCGACGTGCAGGCGCGCGCCGTACTGGATACGGTGCGTCGCACGCTCGGTGCCGTCGGCATCGACGATCGCGATCACCATGTTGCGCACCATCGCAACCAGGTGACCTTCGCTGTTGCGGGCGATGGCCTTGTTCCTGATCACGATCTTGCCGTCGAAATTGGCTTCGACGAAAGACTGCTCGTTGAGCTGCGCCGCACCACCGATGTGGAAGGTGCGCATGGTCAGCTGGGTGCCCGGCTCGCCGATCGACTGCGCCGCGATAACGCCGACGGCTTCGCCGTGGTTGACCGGCGTGCCGCGGGCAAGATCGCGGCCGTAGCACTTGCCGCAGATGCCGTTGACGAGTTCACAGGTCAGCGCCGAACGGATCTTCACCTCCTGCACACCACCCTGCTGGATGGCGTCCAGATGGCTCTCTTCCATCAGCGTATCGCGCTTGATGATCACCTTGCCGGAGCTGTCACGGATGTCTTCGCAGGCCGTGCGTCCGAGGATGCGCGAACCGAGCGAAGCGACCACGGTGCCGGCATCGACGATGGCGCGCATCTTGATGCCGAGCTTGGTGCCGCAGTCGGACTGCGTGATGATGCAGTCTTGCGCGACGTCGACCAGACGACGGGTCAGGTAGCCGGAGTTCGCGGTCTTCAGCGCGGTGTCCGCGAGGCCCTTACGGGCGCCGTGAGTCGAGTTGAAGTATTCGAGAACCGACAGGCCTTCCTTGAAGTTCGAGATGATCGGCGTCTCGATGATCTCACCCGACGGCTTGGCCATCAGGCCGCGCATGCCGGCGAGCTGGCGCATCTGGGCCGGCGAACCGCGGGCACCGGAGTGAGCCATCATGTAGATCGAGTTGATGTCGGCATCGGCTCCACTCGCCGTCTTCTTGGTGGAGGAGATCTCCTTCATCATCGCCTTGGCGATTTCTTCGGTCGCCTTCGACCAGGCATCGACGACCTTGTTGTACTTCTCGCCGTGCGTGATCAGGCCGTCGTTGTACTGCTGCTCGAAATCCTTCGCCAGCGTACGGGTGGTGTCGACGATCTTCCACTTGGAGTGCGGCACGACCATGTCGTCCTTGCCGAACGAGATGCCGGCCTTGAACGCGTTGTAGAAGCCGAGCGCCATGATGCGATCGCAGAAGATCACCGTCTCCTTCTGACCGCAGTGACGGTAGACCTGGTCGATGACGCCCGAGATCTCGCGCTTGGTCATCAGCTTGTTGATGATCTCGTACGAGATGCGCGGGTTCTTCGGCAGCAGATTGCCCAGCATGACGCGGCCGGCGGTGGTCTCGATCCAGCGCTTGGAGATCTTGCCGGTCTCGTCCATGCCTTCCCACCGGTACTTGATCTTGGTGTGGAGGTGGATGACCTTCGCGTGCAGGGCGTGCTCGAGCTCGGCCATGTCGCCGAACAGCTTGCCCTCGCCGGGCAGGCCTTCACGCATGATCGAGACGTAGTAGAGACCGAGCACGATGTCCTGCGACGGGACGATGATCGGCTGGCCGTTCGCCGGATGCAGGATGTTGTTGGTCGACATCATCAAGACGCGCGCTTCCAGCTGCGCTTCGAGCGACAGCGGAACGTGCACGGCCATCTGGTCGCCGTCGAAGTCGGCGTTGAACGCCGAGCAGACCAGCGGGTGAAGCTGGATCGCCTTGCCCTCGATCAGCACCGGCTCGAACGCCTGGATGCCCAGACGATGCAGCGTCGGCGCGCGGTTGAGCAGCACGGGATGCTCGCGGATCACCTCGTCCAGGATGTCCCAGACCTCGGGCCGCTCCTTCTCGACCAGCTTCTTCGCCTGCTTCACGGTGGTGGACAGGCCCTTGGCGTCAAGCCGCGAGTAGATGAACGGCTTGAACAGCTCGAGCGCCATCTTCTTCGGCAGGCCGCACTGATGCAGGCGCAGCTCGGGACCGACCACGATCACCGAACGGCCCGAATAGTCGACGCGCTTGCCGAGCAGGTTCTGACGGAAACGACCCTGCTTGCCCTTCAGCATGTCGGCGAGCGACTTCAGCGGGCGCTTGTTGGCACCCGTGATGACGCGGCCGCGGCGGCCGTTGTCGAACAGCGCATCGACCGCTTCCTGAAGCATGCGCTTCTCGTTGCGGATGATGATGTCGGGCGCGCGCAGCTCCATCAGCCGCTTCAAGCGGTTGTTGCGGTTGATGACGCGGCGGTAGAGGTCGTTGAGGTCCGAGGTCGCGAAGCGACCGCCGTCCAGCGGCACCAGCGGACGCAGGTCCGGCGGGATCACGGGAACGACAGTCAGGATCATCCATTCCGGCTTATTGCCGGAGTGGCGGAAGGCCTCGACGATCTTCAGGCGCTTGGCGAGCTTCTTGTGCTTGATGTCGGAGTCGGTCTCCTGCATCTCGGCACGCAAGCTGAGCTCGAGCTTCTCGAGGTCCATGCCCTTGAGCAGCTCGCGGATCGCCTCAGCGCCGATCATGGCGGTGAAGGAATCCTGGCCGTACTCGTCCTGCGCCTTCAGATACTCGTCTTCCGACAGCAGCTGGCGATCCTTGAGCGCGGTGAGACCCGGCTCCAGCACGACGTAATATTCGAAGTAGAGGATCCGCTCGAGATCCTTCAGCGTCATGTCGAGCAGGAGGCCGATGCGCGAGGGCAGCGACTTCAGGAACCAGATGTGGGCAACCGGCGCCGCGAGCTCGATATGGCCCATGCGCTCGCGCCGGACGCGCGACAGCGTGACCTCGACCGAGCACTTCTCGCAGATGATGCCCTTGTACTTCATGCGCTTGTACTTGCCGCACAAGCACTCGTAATCCTTGATCGGCCCGAAGATGCGCGCGCAGAACAGGCCGTCGCGCTCGGGCTTGAAGGTACGGTAGTTGATGGTCTCCGGCTTCTTGATCTCGCCGTAGGACCAGGACAGAATCTTCTCCGGGGACGCGATCGAGATCCGGATCTGGTCGAAGACCTGAGCCGGAGTCGTCGGGTTAAAGAGATTCATAATTTCTTGGTTCATCGTCTTCTCCTCGCGTACCGGTCGCCTCCGGCCGCAAATTCGAAAATCACTTAAGCGGGGCGCCCTGCCCTCAAGGCATCGGGAGGGGCGCCAATGCCCGGCCGCGAAGGCCGGGCATGAAAGGTCGCGTTACTCGGCCGCTTCCGACGTCGACGCCGGTCCCACCTTGGAATTGTGCAGGTCGACGTTGAGGCCGAGCGAGCGCATTTCCTTGACCAGCACGTTGAACGATTCCGGAATACCGGCCTCGAAGGTGTCGTCGCCGCGTACGATCGCCTCGTACACCTTGGTACGGCCGGCGACGTCGTCCGACTTCACGGTCAGCATCTCCTGGAGCGTGTAGGCCGCGCCGTAAGCTTCGAGCGCCCACACTTCCATTTCGCCGAAGCGCTGGCCGCCGAACTGCGCCTTGCCACCCAGCGGCTGCTGGGTCACGAGCGAGTACGGACCGATCGAACGCGCGTGGATCTTGTCGTCCACGAGATGGTGCAGCTTGAGCATGTAGATGTAGCCCACCGTCACCTTGCGATCGAAGGCGTCACCGGTGCGGCCGTCATAGACGGTCGACTGACCCGAAGCGTCGAGACCGGCAAGCTTCAGCATCTCCTCGATGTCGCTCTCCTTGGCACCATCGAACACCGGCGTCGCAATCGGCACGCCGCGGCTCAGATTGTGGCCGAGTTCAAGCAGCTCGTTGTCGTTGAGCGTCTTGATGGTCTCGTCCTCGCCGTAGACCTTCTTCAAGGTCTCCTTCAGCGGCCTGATGTCCTGCTTCGACAAATAGGCATCAACCGTCTGGCCGATGCGCTTGCCGAGGCCGGCGCACGCCCAGCCGAGATGGGTCTCGAGGATCTGTCCGACGTTCATGCGCGAGGGCACGCCCAGCGGATTGAGCACGATGTCGGCGTGCGTGCCGTCTTCGAGGAACGGCATGTCCTCGATCGGCACGATCTTCGACACCACGCCCTTGTTGCCGTGGCGGCCGGCCATCTTGTCGCCGGGCTGGATCTTGCGCTTCACCGCGACGAAGACCTTGACCATCTTCATCACGCCGGGCGGCAATTCGTCGCCGCGCTGAAGCTTCTCGACCTTGTCGAGGAAGCGCTGCTCGAGCCCCTTCTTCGACTCGTCGTACTGCTTCCGCATGGCCTCGATCTCGGCCATCAGCTTGTCGTTCGGCGACGCGAACAGCCACCACTGCGACTTCGGGTACTCCTCGAGCACCGCGCGGGTGATCTTGGTGTCTTTCTTGAAGCCCTTGGGGCCGGCAATGCCCTGCCGCCCCTCGAGGAGCTCGGCAAGACGGTTGTAGACGTTGCGGTCCAGGATCGCCTGCTCGTCGTCGCGGTCCTTGGCCAGACGCTCGATCTCTTCCCGCTCGATCGCCAGCGCACGCTCGTCCTTGTCGACGCCGTGGCGGTTGAACACGCGGACTTCCACGATCGTGCCCTGCACGCCGGGCGGAACGCGCAGCGAGGTGTCGCGAACGTCGGAGGCCTTTTCGCCGAAGATGGCGCGGAGGAGCTTTTCTTCCGGCGTCATCGGGCTTTCGCCCTTCGGCGTGATCTTGCCGACCAGGATGTCGCCGGCGCGCACTTCCGCACCGATGTAGACGATACCGGCTTCGTCGAGGTTCTTCAGCGCTTCTTCCGAGACGTTCGGAATGTCGCGGGTGATTTCCTCAGGTCCGAGCTTGGTGTCGCGGGCCATCACCTCGAATTCTTCGATATGAATTGAGGTAAACACGTCTTCCTTCACGATCCGCTCGGAGAGCAGGATCGAGTCTTCGAAGTTGTAGCCGTTCCACGGCATGAACGCGACGAGCACGTTCCGGCCGAGCGCGAGCTCGCCGAGATCGGTCGACGGACCGTCAGCGATGATGTCGCCCTTCTTGACGATGTCGCCCACCTTCACCAGCGGACGCTGGTTGATGCAGGTCGACTGGTTCGAGCGCTGGTACTTCATCAGACGATAGATATCGACGCCCGACTTGGTCGGATCGAGATCTTCGGTGGCGCGGATAACGACGCGGGTCGCGTCGATCTGGTCGATCACGCCCGAACGGCGCGCCGCGATCGCAGCACCCGAGTCACGCGCAACCACGCCTTCCATGCCGGTACCGACGAACGGCGCCTCGGCGCGAACCAGCGGCACCGCCTGGCGCTGCATGTTCGAGCCCATCAGCGCGCGGTTGGCGTCGTCGTTCTCGAGGAACGGGATCAGCGCCGCGGCGACCGAAACGAGCTGCTTCGGCGACACGTCCATGTAGTCGACCTTGTCGGGCGTCATCGGCACGACGTCGCGGGTGCCGCTGGCGCGGCAGACCACGAGGTCTTCGGTGAAGCGGCCCTTGGCGTCAACCGGCACGTTGGCCTGAGCGACCGAATAGCGGCCTTCTTCCATCGCCGAGAGATACACGACCTCGTCGGTGACGCGGCCGTCCTTGACCTTGCGATACGGGGTCTCGACGAAGCCGTACTTGTTCACGCGCGCGAAGGTCGCGAGCGAGTTGATCAGACCGATGTTCGGGCCTTCCGGCGTTTCGATCGGGCAGATACGGCCGTAATGCGTCGGATGCACGTCGCGCACTTCGAAGCCGGCGCGCTCGCGGGTCAGACCGCCCGGTCCAAGCGCCGAGAGACGGCGCTTGTGGGTGATTTCGCTGAGCGGGTTGGTCTGGTCCATGAACTGCGAGAGCTGCGAGGAGCCGAAGAACTCGCGCACGGCGGCAGCCGCCGGCTTCGCGTTGATCAGGTCCTGCGGCATGACCGTGTCGATGTCGACCGAGGACATGCGCTCCTTGATCGCGCGCTCCATGCGCAAGAGGCCGATGCGGTACTGGTTCTCCATGAGCTCGCCGACCGAACGCACACGGCGGTTGCCGAGATGGTCGATGTCGTCGATCTCGCCCTTGCCGTCGCGCAGGTCCACCAGCGTCTTGATGACGCAAAGGATGTCTTCCTTGCGCAGCGTGCGCTGGGTGTCGGGCGCATCGAGGTCGAGGCGCATGTTCATCTTGACGCGGCCGACCGCGGAGAGGTCGTAACGCTCGGCGTCGAAGAACAGCGACTGGAACATCGCCTGCGCCGAATCCAGCGTCGGCGGCTCGCCCGGACGCATCACGCGGTAGATGTCGAACAGCGCGTCTTCACGCGTCATGTTCTTGTCGGCCGAGAGCGTGTTGCGGATATAGGGACCGACATTGACGTGGTCGATGTCGAGCAGCGGCAACTCCTTGTAGCCGTGCTCGTTGAGCGCCTTCATCGACTTGTCGGTGATTTCCTCACCGGCTTCGGCGTGGATTTCGCCGGTCTTCGGGTTGACGAGGTCCTCGGCCAGATAGTTGCCGACGAGCTCCTCATCCGACAGACGCAGCGCCTTGAGCCCCTTCTCCTGGAGCTGGCGGGCGGCACGGACGGTGAGCTTCTTGCCGGCCTCGAGCACGACCTTGCCGGTGTCGGCGTCGATCAGGTCGTTGACGGTCGAGTAGCCGCGGAAACGGTTGGCGTCGAACGGAACGCGCCAGCCTTCCTTGGTCCGCTTGTAGAGGATCTTCTTGTAGAACGTGGACAGGATCGCCTCGCCGTCGAGGCCGAGGGCGAACATCAGCGACGTCACCGGAATCTTGCGGCGACGGTCGATACGCGCATAGACGATGTCCTTGGCGTCGAACTCGATGTCGAGCCAGGAGCCGCGATACGGGATCACGCGGGCAGCGAACAGCAGCTTGCCCGACGAATGGGTCTTGCCCTTGTCGTGGTCGAAGAACACGCCCGGCGAACGGTGCATCTGCGAGACGATGACGCGCTCGGTGCCGTTCACGATGAAGGTGCCGTTCATCGTCATGAGCGGGATATCGCCCATGTAGACGTCCTGCTCCTTGATGTCCTTGACCGACTTCGCACCGGTTTCTTCGTCGATATCGAACACGATGAGGCGCAGCGTCACCTTGAGAGGAGCCGCGAAGGTCATGCCGCGCTGGCGGCACTCGTCGACGTCATACTTGGGCTGCTCGAATTCGTAGCGGACGAATTCCAGCATCGAGGTGCCCGAGAAGTCCGAGATCGGGAACACGGAGCGGAACACGGCCTGCAGGCCTTCGTCGAGACGACCGCCCGCGGGCTCATCGACCATCAGGAACTGGTCATAAGACGCCTTCTGAACCTCGATGAGGTTCGGCATCTCGGCGACTTCCTTGATGTGTCCGAAAAACTTGCGAACGCGTTTGCGACCGGTGAATGTCTGCTGCGCCATCGTGGCCTCTCATTTTCGTCGCCCGCTCTGGGCGAACCGTCCGGGACGCGGCTGCCGCCGCTCCCCGGGTTGAATTTTTCGAACCCGCTTTGGGGGCCGGAGACTCAGTTTCAGGCGGGAATGTCCTGAATCTGTTCTTCAGACCTTCAAAACGCAAAACGACGCGCGGGGCGCATAGGCACGCCCGCCCGTCACAACGATCGTCTTCACGGACTGCAAAAGCCCGAAATAGCCTGCTCTCCCAACGGCTTACAGGGAAATCTGGCATCCCCGCCCACCGCGCTTTCGTGCTGCCGACCCGATATGGGGCGACAATAGTTCAGATTCGAGGGTTAAACCCTCAAATCCCCACACTTTTTCGTGTTTAGCCTGCGTCGGGACGATCCGTCGCACGCCTTTTGCATCTGGCCTCGGTCTTTCCGATCGTCATGGCCGGGCTTCACCCGGCCATCCACGATCTTGGGACGAGATCCCGGGCCTCGCTTCGCGAGCCCGGGATTTCGCTGAAGTAACTTGCGTTACTTCAGCTCGACCTTGGCGCCAGCCTTCTCGAGCTGGACCTTGATCTTCTCGGCTTCGTCCTTGTTCACGCCTTCCTTGACAGGCTTCGGCGCGCCCTCGACGAGGTCCTTTGCTTCCTTCAGGCCGAGACCGGTGATGGCGCGGACTTCCTTGATGACCTCGATCTTCTTCTCGCCAGCCGAGGCGAGGACGACCGTGAACTCGGTCTTCTCTTCCACCGGAGCGGCAGCAGCGCCACCACCAGCCGGGCCGGCCACGGCGACAGCCGCGGCAGCCGAAACGCCCCACTTCTCTTCGAGGAGCTTCGCGAGTTCGGCAGCCTCGAGCACGGTGAGGCTCGAGAGGTCGTCAACGATCTTCTGCAAGTCAGCCATTGTTCAGTTTCCTTGAGTGTAAGTCTGGTTCGGGTTTGAGTTTTGCGAAGGGCGTCAGGCCGCTTCGCCCTTTGAGGCATGAGCCTGGATGACGCGCGCGAGTTTGCCCGCGGGCGCGTTGGCGAGCTGAGCGAGCTTGGTCGCCGGGGCCACAAGCAGGCCGACGATCTTGCCGCGCAGTTCGTCAAGCGACGGCAGCGAGGCAAGCGCCTTCACGCCGTCGACATTCAGGACGGTCTTCCCCATCGAGCCGCCGATGATGACGAACTTTTCGTTCGCCTTGGCGAATTCGATGGCGACCTTTGGCGCCGCTACCGGATCGTTCGAAGTGGCGATCACGGTCGGTCCCTTCAGCATGGGGCCGATGGCAACGACGTCAGTGCCTTCAAGAGCAATTTTGGCGAGACGGTTCTTCGAGACCTTAACCGAGGCGCCAGCCTGCTTCATCTGCGTGCGCAGCTTCTGCATCTGGGCAACGGTGAGGCCGGAATATTGGGCAACGACCGCGACGCTCGTGGTCTTGAAGACCCCATTGAGCTGTTCGACCGCTTCCTTTTTTGCCGCTCGTTCCACAGCAAGCTCTTTCCGGTTGGCGGTCATCGCAAAAGCGGGACCGCCGGGTTGCACCCATCGTCCCACCCAAAACCTGAACCTCGGGGCCAAAACCCTTCGGACACGCGCCCGGGCGAGACGACAATTCAAAGCCTGCCCTCCGGGAGCCCGTTAAGAGCCCACGGCGTGTCGAGGTCCGAACCAAACTCCTTCCGCGACCACCCTCAAGTGGAAAGCGAAGTGAAATCCGGTCTTCACCCGTCTATGCAGGCCATGCGATTAAGCCGTTGGGAAATCGGAATTTCCCGCGGGCGCCTGCAGTCTTGGACAGGACAAGGCCAGCCGGCGAACCGCCTGACCTCTGCCCGCATCCTACCGGCCGATGGATTTTCCTTCCTTTTCGGGCAAATCCTTGCGGACGTCCTGAAAAGGAATGATCTCCTGCGTGTCGGGTTTTCGGAATGCGTGCACGAACGCGCCAGCCAAGGCCGGCACGTCCGGAAGCGGTTCTTTAACCGCTCTCTGCCTGCTTGCCAAGAGCAAAATTCACACCAGTTCCAATCCGTTGCCATCAGGGCTTGAGGCGGCCTGACAAGGGCCGATTCAGGCCGATTTGACCCCATAAGGAAGCGGTTTGCCCTCGAAAAATGCGCTGAGATTGGCCAGCACGCAATCTTGCATGGCCACGTGTGATTCGAGGGTGTGGCCGCCGATATGGGGGGCGAACACCACATTCGGCAGCGCGGTCAGCCCATCGGGGGCGTGCGGTTCCTTCTCGAAGACATCGAGGCCGGCGCCGGCGATGGTCTTGTCGGTCAAGGCCGCAACCAGGGCCCTCTGGTCGATGACCGAGCCGCGGGAGATGTTGACGACATAGCCATCCTCGCCGAGCCGCTTAAGGATGCCAGCGTTGACGACATGCTGGGTCTCGGCCCCCGCCCGGACCGCGATCATCAGCACGCTGCACCAGTCGGCCAGCGCTTCCAGCGACGGGAAATACTGATAGGGCAGATCGTATTTGCTGCGGCTGAAATAGCCGACCTCGCTCTCGAAGGCGGTGCAGCGGGCGGCGATCTTGCGGCCGATCTCGCCCATGCCATAGACGCCGATGCGGCGACCGGGCATGCCGGCCTGCGGGCGCATCATCGGCGACTGTTTGGACGCGGCCCAATCGCCGCTGCGGACATATTGGTCCGCGACCAGGATCCGCCGCGTCGTCGCCAGCATCAGCGTCATCGCGATGTCGGCGACCGAGGCGGCATTGGCGCCGGGGCTGTGGCCGACCGCAATGTTCCGCGCGGCCGCGGCCTTCAGGTCGACGCCGTCATAGCCGGTGCCGTAGCAGACGATCGCGCCGAGTTTTGGGAACAGGTCCATCGCCTCCGCGCCAAGCGGCGAGCCGCCGGCCGTCAGCATCGCGCGAATGCCGCCGAGTTCTTCCGCCGAAAACACTTCGCGCGCGGGCTTGCCACCGGTGTCGAGCAACTCGAACCGCTCGGCGAAGCGCGCCATCATCGTCTTGGGAAAGCGCGAATAGATCAGGACCTTGTCAGCCATTGTTCTTGTTTCCGGTGAATGACGCCCACAAACGACGAGGGGCGGAATCGGTTGCCCAATTCCGCCCCTCGCCTCATGCAATTTCCAGACTTAGCCGAGGCAAGCCTTAGCCCAGGATCGTACCCGGCTCGACCTTCACGCCCGGGCCCATCGTCGAGGACACCGCAACGCGCTGGATGTAGGTGCCCTTGGAGCCGGCCGGCTTCGCCTTCGCAACAGCGTCCGCGAGAGCCTTGATGTTCTCGACCAGCTTCTCCTCGGAGAACGAGGCCTTGCCGACGCCGGCCTGCAGGATGCCGGCCTTCTCGACGCGGAACTCGACCGAGCCGCCCTTGGCACCCTTCACCGCACCGGTGACGTCCATGGTCACGGTGCCGATCTTCGGGTTCGGCATCAGGCCGCGCGGGCCGAGCACCTTACCGAGACGGCCGACCAGCGGCATCATGTCGGGGGTCGCAATACAACGATCGAAATCGATCGTGCCTTCCTGCACCTTCTGGACCAGGTCCTCGGCGCCGACGACGTCGGCACCTGCGGCCTTGGCCTCGTCAGCCTTGGCGCCACGGGCGAACACGCCGACGCGGAGCGTACGGCCGGTGCCGTTCGGCAGGGTCACGACGCCGCGGACCATCTGGTCGGCGTGACGCGGATCGACGCCGAGATTGATCGCGACCTCGATGGTCTCGTCGAACTTCGCCTTGGCGCGTTCCTTGACCATCTTGATGGCGTCCGCGAGCGGGTAAAGCTTTTCGCGGTCAACACCTTCGCGGGCTTTGTTCAAACGCTTTCCGATTGCCATAGCCGCTTACCCCGCCACTTCCAGACCCATCGAACGGGCAGAGCCCTCGACCATCTTCATGGCCGATTCGATGGTGTCGCAATTGAGATCCTTCATCTTCTTCTCGGCGATCTCGCGCACCTGCGCCTTGGTCACCTTGCCGGCCTTGTCACGGCCCGGCGCCTTCGAGCCGGACTGGATCTTGGCAGCCTGCTTGAGGAAGAAGGACATCGGAGGGGTCTTCATCTCGAACGTGAACGAACGATCGGCGTAGATCGTGATCACGACGGGAATCGGGGTGTTCTTCTCTTCCTTCTGGGTCTGGGCGTTGAACGCCTTGCAGAACTCCATGATGTTGAGACCGCGCTGACCAAGCGCGGGACCGATCGGGGGCGAAGGATTCGCCGCACCGGCCGGGACCTGAAGCTTCAGGTATCCGGTCACTTTCTTTGCCATGTATCACTCCTGTTGTGCCGGCAAATGCCGGCGGTTTCAGGTTCGTGGTCTGGGTCGGATGCGGCTGGCAACCGCCCTCTCCCTCCCACGGCCTCTTGTCGCGTGAGGCCGAAGCCTCACGCCTTACCCGATCAGACCTTCTCGACCTGACCGAATTCCAGTTCGACCGGCGTTGCGCGGCCGAAGATCGACACGGCGACCTTCACGCGCGAGCGCGCCTCGTCGATTTCCTCGACCACGCCCGAGAACGAAGCGAACGGGCCATCGGCCACGCGCACGTTCTCGCCGATCTCGAACGACACCGACGCCTTCGGCCGTTCCACGCCCTCCTGCACCTGGTGCAGAATGCGCATCGCCTCGGCTTCCGAGATCGGCATCGGCTTGTTCTCGGCGCCGAGGAAGCCCGTCACCTTCGGCGTGTTCTTGATCAGGTGAAACGCCTCGTCGGTCAGCTTCATCTTCACCAGCACGTAGCCCGGGAAGAACTTGCGCTCGGCGTCGATCTTGCGGCCGCGGCGCACTTCCGTGACCTTCTCGGTCGGAACCAGCACCAGCTCGAACAGCTCCTCGAGACCGCGCTGCTTGGCCTGCTCGCGGATCGATTCGGCGACCTTCTTCTCGAAGTTCGAATAGGCGTGGACGATATACCAGCGCTTGTCGGACGATTGGGTTGCGGCGGCTGTTGCCATCAGTGAATGCCCAAAAGGAAGGTGATGAGGTAACGGATGATCTGGTCGGCGGCGAAGAAGAAGATCGAGGCCACGGCGACCATCACGAACACCATGATGGTGGTGATCGTGGTCTCACGACGGGTCGGCCAGGTGACCTTGGCTGTCTCCGAGCGCACTTCCTGCAAGAACTTGAACGGGCTGACTGCCATCGTTTGAGACGCCATTAAGGATTTCAGGGATCCGAACAGCCTGATGTGGCCCAGCCCTCTGTCTCGAAGGATGAGCCGGAAAACCGGGCTCTGATGTTCGGGGGATTTCAAAGCCGCGCCGGATATCCGCATCTCAACGGGCCGGCTGCGAGTGCGGGGTATCTACTGCGGATGGGGCCAAAGGTCAAGGTGCGGCCGGACCGGAATGCATCCGGGCCCGGCTCGCGGAGGCGATGCGGATCAAGGGCTTACCCAATCCCCATGACCCAGCGCCCGAGCTATTCAGCCCGTCATCGTCCTGCCTGTCGATCCTGAATGTCGGGATTAGCTGGCAGGAGTGGCAGGGCTCGAACCTGCGACCCCCGGTTTTGGAGACCGGTGCTCTACCAATTGAGCTACACTCCTACGGACCCTCGCGTCGCCGCCGGATCAGGCGCGCTTTCAAGCACAAGGGACGGCCGGATTGCAAGGACGGATTGCAAGGGTGAAGCGCGCTGGCTTCGCTTGTTCAAGCGGCGGCTTCTGGGCCAATCTTCGTTTCCGACAATAATGTGCCCCGGGAGTGAACATGACCGCCACCGCCGCCCCTCGCCCCTCGATCGCGCCGAAAACCCCGCCTTTGCCCGAGGCCAAGCCGGAGACGCTGGGCCTGTCGCGGCCGCGCCTGCAGGCGATGTCGGATGCGTTCAAGCGCGAGATCGACAAGGGAACCGTTCCCGGGGTGACCGTGCTGGTGGCCAGAGGCGGCCAGGTCGGCTGGTTCGAGGCGCTCGGCAAGCAGGGCCCCACGGGCCCGGCCATGGCGCTTGATTCGATCTTCCGGATCTTCTCGATGACCAAGCCGATCGTCTCGGTCGGCATCATGGCGCTGGTCGAGGACGGCCACCTCCTCCTCGGCGATCCCGTTGCCAAGTTCATTCCGGAATTTGCCGACCAGAAGGTCGGCGTGGTCAGCGGCGGCAGGCTGGAACTGGTTCCGGCCAAACGGCCGATGACGGTGCAGGACCTGCTTCGCCACACGTCGGGTCTGACCTATGAGCACCAGGGCGACGGCCCCGTGCACAAGCTCTACCAGGAGTCCCGCGTCCGCAGCCGCAAGATCAGCAATGCCGAGCACGCCGCGCTGGTCGCGAGCTTCCCGCTGGTCTGCCACCCCGGCGACGAGTTCAACTACAGCCGCTCCACCGACATTCTCGGCCGCATCATCGAGGTCGTCAGCGGCAAATCGCTCGGCACGTTCCTCACCGAGCGCATCCTCGCGCCCTTGCAGATGAGCGAGACCGGCTTCTCGACCTCCGAGGCCAATGCCGGCAGGCTGGCCCAGCCGTTCGAAGCCGATCCCTGGACCGGCGACAAGGTCGCGCTGTTCAACATGCTCGAGCAGCCGGTGATGGAATCCGGCGGCGGCGGCCTGGTTTCGACCACGATGGACTATGCCCGCTTCGCGCTGATGCTGCGCAATGGCGGTACGCTCGACGGCGTCAGGATCATCGGCCGCAAGACGCTGGAGCTGATGGCGTCCGACCACCTCGGGCCCGAGGTGAAAACCAACGGCACGCTGCTGTCGCCCGGCCACGGTTTTGGTCTCGGCTTCGCCGTCCGCCGCGAAGCCGGCATCGCGCCCTTCCCCGGCAGCGTCGGCAATTATTTCTGGAGCGGCATCGCCGGCACGTTCTTCTGGATCGATCCGAAGGAGGATCTGTTCACGGTGTTCATGACCCAGGGCCCGGGACAACGTGACTTTACGCGGACGCTGGTAAGGGATCTGGTCTACGCGGCGGTGGATTGACCTCCGCTCTCGTGCCCCGGACGCAACGCAGCGCGTAGCGGTGCGTTGCAGAGCCGGGGCCCATGTGTCCGCTATCTCGAGCGTCGCCTTCTGGGTCCCGGCTCTGCGGAGCAGCGTTACACGCTGCGCCGCGTCCGGGACACGAGAGCGTCAGCTGATCGTCGCGCCGCCGTCGATGACCATGGTCTGGCCGGTCATGAAGTCGCCCGCCTTGGACCCCAGGAACACGGCAGCACCCGCGATCTCGTCGGGGATGCCGATGCGCAGGAGCGGCGAGCGCGCGGTCGACGCCTTCAGGTTCTCAGGATTGTCCCACAGCGCTTTCGCAAAATCGGTCTTGATCAGGCCGGGTGCGATGCAGTTCACGCGGATGTTGTGCTTGCCGTATTCGCAGGCGAGGTTGCGCGCGAGCTGCATGTCGGCGGCCTTGGAGATCGCGTAGGCACCGAGGATGGTCGAGCCCTTCAGGCCGCCGATCGAGGAGACGATGATGACAGAGCCGTCCTTGCGCTCGATCATCTGCGGGACCACCATCGAGATCAGCCAGTTGTTGGCGACGATGTTGTTGTCGAGAATCTTGCGGAACTGATCGTCGGAGATGCCGGCGAGCGGACCATAATACGGATTCGACGCGGCGTTGCAGACCAGCACGTCGATCTTGCCGAAGGCGCGGTTGCTCTCGTCGACGAGGTTCTGCAGATTTTCCTTCGACGAGATGTTGGCGGCGATCGCCACCGCAGTGCCCTTACCGAATTTGTCGTTGATGCCCTTGGCAACTTCTTCGCAGACGTCGGCCTTGCGCGAGGAGATCACGACCTTCGCGCCGTGCTCGGCCATGCGCTCTGCGATCGCGAGCCCGATCCCGCGCGTCGAACCGGTGATGACGGCTACTTTGCCCTTCATGTCGAACAAGGTCATGTTTCTCTCCCAGAGTACGATTTGATTTGGCTTGAAGCTTACGCCGCGCTCCTGCGAGCGGACAATGGCCTCAGGCCAGCTTCTTGACTTCCGGTCCCGCCGGCTGATGCATCTCCGCATGCGCGTCATCGGCGATCCACGGCTGCTGGTTCACCATCGGCAACCGCCAAACCGAGCGATCGGGGCTTGCGAAATAGTCGAGCCGCGTGATCGAGACGTTGTCGATGTCGAACGACAACGCCTTCTCGACCTGGCCATCGAGCGCGAGGCCGATCGCAGCCCTAATGGTGCCGCCATGCGCAACCGCGACGATGTCCTGCCCGGCGGAGTCGTTATTAATCCGCTCGATGACCCGGCGCGCGCGATTATAAAGGTCCATGAAGCTTTCGCCGCCCGGCGCCGGCTCGTTGATGTCGGCGAACCAGCTCGAGCCAACCGGACGGCTCGCGATGAACGCGGCGCGGTTCATCCCTTGCCAACGGCCGAGATTCTGCTCGGCGAGATCCGCTTCCCATGGCATCGACGCAGGACGCGGATAGCCAGCCTCCCAGATCGCCTCGGCGGTCTGATGCGTGCGCTTGAGATTGCTCGAATACCAGACCGCATTTCGCGGCAGCACCTTGGCAACGGCGTTGAACACATAGGTGTCACTGGTGTCGCAGGGAAGATCGGTCTGGCCGTAGATGTTGCCGCCGTCATTTCGCACCGGCGCGTGACGAACCCACCACCACCGTGTCGTGACCACATCAGGCTTGTCTGCGGCTGCCATCGAAACCCTTCCATCCCGTGTGATGTCGCTGTACGTGAGTAGCGAACGTGTCTCAAGACACTTTACTGTTTCAAATTCTGTTTGAAATTCCGTCGCGCGGCAAGCGTCGCGCGAATACCAAAGGGAGAAACGCATGGGCCGTCTGCAAGGCAAATCCGTCATCATCACCGGCGCCGGCAGCGGCATCGGCCGTGCGGCTGCACATCTCTTCACCAAGGAAGGCGCCAGGCTGATCGCGGTCGATCGCAGCGAGGCGGTGAAGGAAACCGTCGAGGAAATCAAGAAGGCGGGCGGCGTCGCGGAAGCGATGCTCGCCGACGCCGGCTCCGAGAAGGACGTCATGGCGGTCATCGACAAGGCGGTGAAGACGCATGGCAGGCTCGACGTGATCTGGGCCAATGCCGGCATCTCCGGCGGGCTCGTCCCGCTCGGCGAGCAGACCGTGGAGCATTGGCAGGAAGTGCTGCGCGTCAATCTGATCGGTCCGTTCCTCGCGGTGAAGCACGCGATGCCGCACATGGTGAAGCAACAATCCGGTGCGATCGTGCTGACCGCATCGGTTGCGGGTCTCAAGGCCGGCGCGAGCGGACATCCCTACGCGGCGAGCAAGGCCGGCGTGATCTCTCTGGTGCAGACCACGGCCTATTCGCTCACCGGCACCGGCGTGCGCATCAATGCGGTCTGCCCGGGCCTGATCGAAACAGGCATGACCAAGCCGATCTTCGACCGCGCCAAGGAGCGCGGCACCCAGGACAAGATCGGCCAGCTCAATCCGCTGAAGCGTCCAGGCCAGCCGCACGAGCTCGCCGCGATGGGATTGTTCCTGGCCAGCGACGAAGCGTCGTATGTGAATGGCCAGGCATTCCCGGTGGATGGCGGCCTCACGGCATCGATGCCGTATGCGGGCAAGCCGGTTTAACGAGACGCTCGTGTCCCGGACGCGCTGCAGCGCGCAAGCGTTGCTGCGCAGAGCCGGGACCCAGTGGGCGGCGCGGTGCGCTGATGCATGGGCCCCGGCTCTGCAGCGCACCGCTGAAGGAGCGCTGCGCTGCGTCCGGGGCACGAGACCTTTTTCAACGACAGACATAGCTGGTCATCCTCGCGGCGCATCTCGCCCGAGCTTTGCTGTGGCCTTACCCTCAAATGAAAGAGGGTGCAGGGAAGACCGGGTGCCCGACTGGCACCCGCGGTCCACTGTGCGAAGATTGCGCTACAAGAGGCTGCACAGCGGCATACAGGTGTAGCCGAAACATCCGGCCTTCCCTGCGCAGTGGGTTGACGGCTTATGTCGTGATCTCCCCGGGGAGCGATGCACTATTGCCCCCGTCGCCTTGCGGATGGCTGATGTGCACGCCCGGTTGGACATTGCACATCACCACAAGGCTTGGCGCACAGGCTCCGGGCGCCAGGACCACACGATTTTGCCGTACGCAGATCACACCGGTCGTTTGCGCGGTGATCTCGCTCACGGTCGCCCGCCCTGCAAAACCTGATCGCGCCGATGTGGCCTGCGTCCACCGCCGTCCGGCCCGCGTTCGTGACGATCGCGATACGCCCCTCTTCCTTGGGCCGGGTTGCCGAAACACATACGCCGTTTCCGAATTTCGGTAAAGCGGAATATTTTCGAGCCGCCGGATTGACCGATGGGTGGCGTGTTTTGCCCGTCAGGCAACGCAAGTTGTTGTGGAGGCGTCGTGCGTAGGGCGGATCAGCCGAAGGCGTAATCCGCTATGTCTCTCACCGTGGAAACAGAAGAGGCGGATTACGCTTCGCTAATCCGCCCTACGAGACCGGCTACGCGGCGAGCGCGGCGATAAACAGCGCACTCGCCACCACCGACGCCACCGTCCGCACATGGTTCCAGAACACCCAATCCTTTAGATACGCCACCCACACCGCACTCGCCTCTGGCGCCGACGGCTGCACGGCGGCAAGTGCATTGTTCAGCGGCACGTTGAACACGACAGTCACCACGAACATGCCGATCACGTAGAGACCGCCGCCCGCGATCATGCTGACCGCTCCCGGCTCGCTGAAGCGCAACGCACCCATCACCACCAGCGCCGCGCCCGCCACCGTCGTGCCGAGGAATAACGGCATGAACAGCGAGCGCACGATGTCAACATTGATCGCGTTCATCGCCGCGATGCCGACCGCCTGATCGAGCCGGCCGAGCGAGGTCATGATGAAAGTCGAGAAGGCGAAATAGACGCCCGCCATGACGCCGCAGCCCAGGGCTGAGAACCACAGCAATCCGGTCGTGAAAAGCTGCCGCACGACGCATCTCCGTTAAATACGATAAAATCTCGTATTTGATAAAAGCGATAAACTCTCTTATCTCTGGCGTCAAGCGCAGAGGGCGGGGACCACGATGCCGGAACGGAAGATCAGGGCGGGCAAAGCGACGCGGGCGACCGAACGGCGCACGCCGCTGGTGCCGACGCAGGAACGCAGCCGGGAGCGTTTCGATCGCATCCTGAGCGCTGCGAGCGAGATCTTGATGGAAAAAGGCAGCGACGCCTTCCGGATGAGCGACATCGTCGAGAGCACCGGGATCGCCTTCGGTTCACTCTATCAATATTTTCCGGACAAGAGCGCGGTGATCGGAACGCTCGCCGAGCGCTGCAACGCCATCGGCCGGGAGTGTGTGCAACGCGACCTCGCCGAGATGAAGAAGCTCTCGGACCTCCATGCGGCGCTCAGCCGCATCACCGACGGCTACTACCAGATGTTCCGCGATCACCCGGTGATGCATCACATCTGGCAGGCGACGCAAGCCGACCGGACACTTCAGAGCATCGACGAGGAAGACGTCGCCTTTCTCGCCGGCCTGTTGCGCGATGCGCTGCATCGCGTCGCACCGAAGCAGTCCGCCCCTGCCCTCACCGCCTTCTCGCAATTGGCGATGATCCAGATTGCCGCCGCGGTCCGGCATGCCATCTCGCTGCCATCAGCGGATGCACGCCGGATGCTCGACCTGTTCAAGCGCATGCTGCCGTCGGATCTCTCCGCCCTGCGCTGAGATGACACCAAACGCCGGTGTGGTCCCCGAGCTTTCCGGCAGGCCACCGGGTTGGTATGGTTCATGCAACCAACCCAGCCTCTGCAATCCCCGACAAGAAGTGACAATGCCAAATCAGATCTTCCCGAGCTCTCGTCCCGATCGCATCCGCAACATGCTTGCCGAGCTCGTTGCCTTCGACACGATCAGCGACCGTACCAACCTGCCCCTGATCGCCCATATCGAGCGCTTTCTCGCCGCTCTCGGCGTCAAGGGCGAACGCATCACCGACGAGACCGGCGAGAAAGCTTCGCTGTGGGTGACGATCGGCCCTGACGATCGGCCGGGCTACGTCCTGTCGGGCCACACCGACGTGGTGCCGGTCGTGGGCCAGGACTGGAGCCACGATCCGTTCAAGCTGATTGAGCGCGACGGCAAGCTCTACGGCCGCGGCACCACCGACATGAAGGGTTTTGTCGCGGTATGCCTCGCCATGGTGCCGGAGATGCTGGAGGCGAAGCTGACGACGCCGATTCATCTGGCCATCTCCTATGACGAGGAGATCGGCTGCATCGGCGTGCGGCCGATGCTTGCCGAGGTCGCCAAGAAGAAAGTGCGACTGCTCGGCGCCTTCATCGGCGAACCGACCGAAATGAAGGTCATCATCGGCCACAAGGGCAAGCACGGCGTGCGCGCCACCTTCCACGGACTCGCCCGCCACTCCTCGATCGCGCCTGACGGTGTCAATGCGATCGAATACGCCGCCGAGATGATCACCGAGATTCGCCGCCGCGCGGTGAAGCTCGCGGCCGAGGTCGAGCGCAACAGTCTCTACGACGTGCCGCATTCGACGCTGCTCACCAGCATCGTGCACGGCGGCGCGGCACTGAACATCGTGCCTGATACGTGCACCGTGGACTTCGAATGCCGCGGCATCGGCATCACCGAGTCGCGCGAGGTGACGGATGCGGTCGTCGCCTGGGCCAAGGCCGAGCTCGAGCCCGCGATGAAGGCGAAGAGCCCGGAATGCGGCATCGATTTCGAGGAGATCCTCGACTACCCCGCCCTCGACACCAGGGCCGACGCCGCCATCGTCACGCTGGCCAAGCAACTCGCCGGCCGCAACGACCACGCCAAGGTCGCCTTCGGGACAGAGGCGAGCCTGTTCACCAGCATGGCGGACATCCCGTCCGTGGTCATTGGACCGGGCTCGATCGCGCAGGCGCACACGCCGGATGAGTTCGTCGAGATGGCCGAACTGGAGAAATGCGCGGGGTTTGTGGAGAAGCTGATCGCGCATTGCGCGAAGGGGTAGACTGGGCCCGGGCTCTGCGCAGCAACGCTACGCGTTGCAGCGCGTCCGGGGCACGAGTGCGCGGGTCAATCGACCGACGGTGGGAATAGGGACGTCGCAAAATCCGGTCGCGTGTCCCGGACGCGGTGCGGCACGAAGTGACGCTCCGCTGAGCCGGGACCCAGAACGCTTGGCGACGGCGTTCGGTTGTGCAATCTTAAGTCGAGACTTTGCTAACAGCTGATTGCACAGGCATGCCCTTCTTCGTTTACATCCTGGCGAGCAAACGAAACGGCACTCTCTACATTGGAGTGACAAACGATCTTCCCCGTCGAATAAGCGCGCACAAGGCCAAGCTCGTCCCCGGCTTTACCAAGCAATACGACGTAACTCTGCTAGTCCATTTCGAGACTTACGAGTCGATACTCGAGGCACGCTCTCGTGAACATTCGCTGAAGCGCTGGCGTCGCGCTTGGAAGCTCAAGCTGATCGAGGGGCTCAATCCGGATTGGCGCGATCTTACGAACGAGCTGAATACTCTGGCGACGTGACTGGGTCCCGGCTCTGCGGAGCAGCACTTCGTGCTGCACCGCGTCCGGGACACGAGAACGTGCGAGACAGCAAAAGACTGGCGCACCAAAGAAGAAAGGCGCGCCCTCTCTCCTACACCGCGCCGGCCTTCTGCGCGTACTCCCATGACGCCTTTGACAGCGGCACGGTGCGCTTGGCTGACTCCAGCGCCTTGGCGTTGGCGGCAGTGCCGTCGCGGACGCGGCCGGCGATTCCTTGCGTGATGCCCGCAAGGCGGAACAGGTTGTAGGCGAAGTACCAGTTGAGATCAGGCACCGTCATGCTGGTGACGTTGCAATAGATCTGCGCGGCCTCTTCCACGCTCGGGATGTTGAGCGCCTTGAGGTCGGCGCCTTCGAGCCCCGGCATGACCCACTGCATCAGCAGATAGGTGAAGTCGGCCATGGGATCGCCGAGCGTCGACAGCTCCCAATCGAGCACGGCCAGCACGCGTGGTTCTGTCGGATGGAAAATCATGTTGTCGAGACGGTAGTCGCCGTGGACGATCGAGACGCGCGCCTGCTCCGGCACGGTCCGCGGCAGCCATTCGGCGACCTTCTCGAACTCCGGAATGTGCTGCGTTTCGGAGGCGCGGTACTGCTTGGTCCAGCGATCGATCTGGCGCGCGAAATAGTTGCCGGGCTTGCCGAAGTCGCCAAGACCGATCGCAACCGGATCGTACATATGAAGTTTCGCCAGCGTCTCGATCTTGCTGGTGAAGATTTTTCGGCGCGCGTCGCCATCCTGGCTCGGCAGCGTCGGATCCCAGAACACCCGCCCCTCTTCCATCGACATGATGTAGAAGGCCGCGCCGATAACGCTGTCGTCCTGGCACAGCGCATAGGCGTGCGCGACCGGAAAACCCTGCTTTCCGAGAGCTGCAATGACGCGATATTCGCGATCAACTGCGTGCGCCGACGGCAGCAATTTGCCGAACGGTTTACGGCGCATCACATAAGAGCGCTTCGGTGTGTTGAGCCGGTAGGTCGGATTGGACTGGCCGCCCTTGAACTGGAGGACGACCAGCGGGCCTTCGAAGCCTTCGACGTGCTCGCGCATCCAGGCCTCAAGCCTGAGCTCGTCGAAGCGATGACGCTCCTCGACCGGCTTGGTGCCCGAGAATTCTTCGTCTTTCCTGACGCCGTCAGCCACGGTGACGCTCCCTCTTCGGTCCGAACATGATCCTAATCGGTAACCGCTGGCGCACTTGCGTCAAGCGGTCACCGCCATTGGATCATGCTGGCTCGCTTCTTCAAGTCGGGAGCGCGTCCCGGCTCTCCCAATTAATGCTTGGGAGAGTTGGCATACTTCCGAACTTCCAACCTTGCAATGGCGCGATTGTGCACCTCGTCGGGACCGTCGGCGAGACGCAGCGTGCGGATGCCGGCATAATCCTTGGCAAGACCTGCCTCATCCGAGACGCCCGCGCCGCCAAAAGCCTGGATCGCCTCGTCGATGATCTTCAGCGCCATGTTGGGCGCTGCGACCTTGATCATGGCGATCTCGGCCTGCGCGGTCTTGTTGCCGACCTTGTCCATCATGTCGGCCGCCTTCAGGCACAAGAGACGCGTCATCTCGATGTTGGTGCGGGCTTCGCCGATGCGCTGCTCCCACACGCTATGCTCGACGATCTTCTTGCCGAAGGCGGTGCGCGACATCAGCCGCTTCACCATCTTCTCCAGCGCTTCCTCGGCCTTGCCGATGGTGCGCATGCAGTGGTGAATACGGCCAGGTCCCAGACGGCCCTGCGCGATCTCGAAGCCGCGGCCCTCCCCTAACAGGATGTTCTCCTTCGGCACGCGCACGTTCTCGAGCAGCACCTGGGCGTGACCATGCGGCGCGTCATCGAAGCCGAACACGGGGAGCATCTTCTCGACCTTGATGCCTGGCGTGTCGAGCGGAACCAGGATCTGCGACTGCTGCTGGTGCTTGGCGGCGTTGAAATCGGTCTTGCCCATCAGGATCGCGATCTTGCAGCGGGGATCGCCGACGCCGGACGACCACCATTTGCGGCCGTTGATGACGTAGTGATCGCCGTCCTTCTCGATGCGGGTCTCGATGTTGGTGGCGTCGGACGAGGCGACCGCCGGTTCCGTCATCAGGAACGCCGAGCGGATCTCGCCGTCCATCAGCGGACGCAGCCATTTGCGCTTCTGCTCCTTGGAGCCATAGCGGATGAACACTTCCATGTTGCCGGTGTCGGGCGCGGAGCAGTTGAACACTTCCGAGGCCCAGGAGATGTGGCCCATCTCTTCCGACAGCAGCGCGTATTCCAGATTGGTCAATCCCGCACCGCGGAATTCATCATCCTCATGCTCGCTCGGAGGCATGAACATGTTCCAGAGGCCTTCGGCCTTCGCCTTCTTCTTGAGGTCTTCCAGGACCGGGATGACCTTCCAGCGGTCGCCGCTCTTGTCCTGCTCGTTATAGATCGGCACCGCCGGACGCACGTGCTTGTTCATGAAGGACTGCACGCGGTCGAGCCATTCCTTCTGCTTGGGCGACATATCGAAGTCCATGGGACGCTCCTCGGTTTCGCTTTGAAAGCCTGTTTTGCGCCGGACTGTCCTCCCGCAACTCGCGGCCCGCAAGCGCCATCAGGCGGATCGCGGGCTGTGGAACCGGCGCCGCTCGATTGGCGGCGCAATTCCATCATGCGGATTGACTTTTCCCGACCTTCAAACGATAGTTTCATACAACTGTTTGAATTGCAACTCCCTCGGGGAGAGCCGCCCATGCCCAGCGATCACACGAGGTCTGCCATTCTCGCCGCCGCCGAACGGCTCTACGCCGATCGCGGCTTCGGCGACGTCACGCTGCGCGACATCGTCGCCGAGGCCAACGTCAATCTCGCTGCGGTGAATTATCATTTCGGCTCGAAGGACGAGCTGATCGCGGAATTATTTGTCACCCGCTCGATCGCGACCAATCGCGAGCGCCTGCGCGAACTGAAGACAGCCGAGGAAGCGGGCGGTGGCCGCGCGCCGATCGAGGTGATTTTGCGCGCGCTCGTCGGCCCGACCTTGCGCGGCTGCCTCGGCCCAGAGAACCAGCGCTCCACCGCGGCGCGCTTCATGATCCGCGCCTCGATCGAATCCGTGCCGCCGATCCGTCGCATCAAGAACCGCGAGATCGACCATTTGCGCAAATTCGCGGGCGCAATGCGCCGATCCCTGCCCGACCGCAGCGATGTCGATATCTATTGGGGCCTGAATTTCGCGCTGGCGATGGCACACCACACCATCCGCGAGAGCGAGCGCCTGACCAAACTGTCGGAAGGAAAATGCAACCTCGACGACGTCGAGGACGTGGTCGAGCGCGTCGTCAGCGTCGCGACGATGGCGCTGACGGCGGGACGGACAGAGGCGAAAGCGCCGTCGAAGGTGGCGGCGCGTTAGACTCTTGTTTGACGCGTTTTCTTCGCGAACCGGCAGTCCACTTCGCTCGAAAACGCTTTGAGCCTCACATCATCGCGATGCAGTCGATCTCGATATCGAAGGGACCGAACCATTCCGGTGTCACGACGAAGATCCGCGCCGGCGGGTCGACCGGAAAGTAGCGGGCATAGATCGCGTTGAAGGTGGCGAAGTGTTTTGTCGAGGTGCAATAGACGTTGCACTTCATCACGTTGTCGAGCGAGGCGCCTGATGTCTCAAGGCACAGCTTCATCTGCTCCATGATGATCTCGCTCTGCCGCTCGATTCCCATCCCGCCGATCGCGCCGGTCTCGGGGTCGAATGGCGGCAGGCCGGCGACGAAGATCATGTTGCCGGCGCGCGTGACCGGCGAGGTCGGCGCCTTCACGCGGTCGAGAAAGGACGAGATCGGTTCGACGCGGAGCGCTTCGCGTTTCATGGGCGGCCACCTTTGGTACGAGCGAGACTGGCGCCTGACTACATGATCCTGCAGCCGGCATGCTTCGCTTCTGATCGAAGGGTGGTCGCGATGGCGGGCTACGCCCGCTGCTGCATCTCCTCGGCCTCTTCCTTGGCGAGCAGCAGCAGCATCTCGATGCCCATGTCGCCTTCCTGCGGCGAGCGGATGAACTTGATCTCTTCGGCACTTTGCCGCAGTGCGGCAATGATCGCGACAGCCTGGTTGGCCGTCGCCGCCTCAGTCGCCAGAATTGCCTTCTGGTTCTTCGCCTGGAACCCGATCGTGTAGGACATGCATTTGTCTCCCCGAACTCAGTGGAACAGATCGAATCTGAGTCGCGGTCCCAGCGGAAGCCTGTGCGAGTACGGACCGGGTTTATCTGGGGATTGCGCGCAAGCCTCGCGCAAGGCCGCGCGATCGTCATGCTTCCGACATCATGCTGTCGGGCTGGTCCGCACGCAGGCGAGAGCGAAAAGGCGCTAAATGATCCCCTGTTTCTTCAGCTCCTCGATCTTGTCCGCATCATAACCGAGCTTGCCGCCGAGGATCTCCTGGGTGTGCTCGCCCAGAAGCGGCGGGGCGCGGTAGGTCTCGATCGGGGTTCCCGAGAGGGTCAGCGCGTTGCGGATCAGCGACAGCTCAGGCTCGAAGGGATGGTCGACCTTCACCCGCATGCCGCGCGACTGCACGTGCGGGTCGGAGAACACCTGCTCGAAATTGTTGATCGGGCCCGAGGGCACGCCGGCCTCCTCGAGCTTCTCCAGCCAGTAGGCCACGGGCTGTTTCAGGAACAGACCGGCGAAGATCGCCATGATCTCCTTGCCGTGCACGACGCGGTCGTTGTTCTTGATGAAGCGAGGATCGCTCGCAAGCTCCGGCTCGCCGAGCACGGCACAGGTCTTCCGGAACTGGCCGTCATTGCCGACCACCACCATCAGCTCGCCGTCGGTGCAGCGGAAGACGCCGGCCGGCATGCCGCCATTGCCCCAGGTGCCGCGGCGCGGCGGGATCTTGCCGTTGACGAGATAGATCTGCAGCCAGTGCGACAACGAGGCGATGACGGTGTCGAACAGGCAGACGTCGATGTGCTGGCCCTGCCCGCCATTGGCGTCGCGATGATAGAGCGCCGAGAGAATGCCGATCGAGGTGTTCATGCCGGTCATGTAGTCGACGATCGACGGGCCAACCTTCATCGGGCCCTCGCCGGGCTCGCCGTCGATATGGCCGGTGACGCTCATCAGGCCGCCCATCGCCTGGAGGATCGCATCGTAGCCGGCGCGCGGCGCGTATGGGCCGGTCTGGCCGAAGCCGGTCACCGAGCAATAGACGATGCCGGGGTTGATGGCCTTGATCGTCTCATAGTCGAGGCCGTAGCGCTTGAGGTCGCCGACCTTGTAGTTCTCCATGAAGACGTCGGCATCCTTGGCGAGCTCGCGGATGATCGCCTGCCCCTCCGGCTTTGCGATGTTGACGGTGACCGACTTCTTGTTGCGATTGGCGCAGAGGTAGAAGGAATTGTTGTTGTTCGCCTTGCCTTCGGGATCGTTCAGGTAGGGCGGCCCGAAGGCGCGCGCGTCGTCGCCGGTGCCCGGCCGCTCGATCTTGATCACGTCCGCGCCGAGATCGCCCAGCATCTGGGCCGACAAGGGCCCGGCGAGCACGCGTGTAAGGTCAAGGATCTTGATGCCTGAGAGCGGCAGGGCCGACATGTCGATTTCCTCCGGGGAACTGAATCTTGGCGCGGTGGCCCGAGGCCGTGACTGCGCTCTCTGCGGATACACTATTTTGGTGCCCTGAGCACTGCACTGGCGGCATACGGCCATCCGCTGCCCCAACGAATTCCGCGCTGCGAATAACGCCTCAGGTTGCGGCTGCCGCAGCCAATTGCGGCCGCCGCCGTCCGAGCATCACCAGGATCAGCACCGTCGCGCAGGAGAACGCCAGCGTGAGCCCGAGCGCACCGCGGCTGCCGAATTGGGTGAGCAGGCCGGCGAGAAGCGGCGGCGAGATCGCGGAGGCCAGGTTGAGCGGCAGTGCGATCATCGACATCGCCTTGGCGAACTCGGCCTGGTCGTAGAAGACGAGCGGGATCGTCGCCCGCGCCACCGCCATCGCGCCGCTACCAGCGCCGTAGAGCAGGATGAAGATCGCGACCGCCCAGGTCGCGCCCTCGCTGAGCATCAGCAGCACCATGGCGATGGGAAGCGCCGTGCCGGCCACGAGCCCGGTGGTGATGCCGTCCCATCGGCCGCCACCGAGGAAGTCGAGGCCGCGCGCGCTGACCTGGATCACGCCCAGCATGGAGCCGAAGGCAAGCGCCTGCGACGGCGCGAGGCCCTCGGCTCGCAACAGCTCGATCAGGATGGCGCTGATGCCGAAATTGACGAAGGCATTCATCGTGATTACGCAGACGACGAGACCGAACGTGCTTCTCGGAATCGCAGGCAGCGGCGCGGCCTTCACGGCCTCGCCGCGATCGTCAGTCACGATTTTGCGGCGCGGTGCGACGAATGCGTAGAGCGGAAGGTTGATGGCGATCAACATGGCCGCATAGACGAGACAGGTCCCGCGCCAGCCAAGCCAGCCGCTGAGAAATGACGTGGTCGGCCAGAAGATGCTGCTGGAGAGACCCGTCACCAGCATCAGCCCGCCGATGGCATTCTTGGCGCCCCGCCCCGCGACCTCGTTCAGCATGATGTAGGCGCCGGTGGACAAGGTCGCGCTGCCGCCCATGCCGAGAAAGACCCAGCCGACAAAATAGAGCACCGGATCGCGCGCGAAGAACAGAACGACATAGCCCGGCGCGGAGACGACGGTGCCTACCATCATCACCTTGCGCGCGCCGTGCCGCGCAAAGGCCCTGGCGAGCCAGGGCGCGCACAGGCCCATGGTGACATAGAGAACCGAGCTGCCCGCGAACACCGCCGGCAGGCTCATGCCGAGATCGGCCCCGAGGTCGCGACCGACCACGGCCGGAAGACCGATCGTACCCCATCCAATGAGTTGGGTGATTGCAAGCACCAGCAGGACTCCGATGAGCCTGCTGTCAGATTTCAAGAACCGCATTCCAGTCGTCGCCTGCCCGGCAGGCGCCATTCACGCCTGTGAGCCCTGTCTTACCCGGAGACTCGGCACGCGGGAACGCCGACCGCCGAATGGCAGAAGGCAGCCAGGAGCATGTCGGGCGCGGGACTGATCCCTAGCTCGCGATTCCGAGCAGGGATCGCGCCTCGGCCGCACGCGCCACGCGCCGGCCGTGACGCGTGACAGCCTCGCAGGCGATGCTCACGAGCTCCGCATTGCTGGCGGCAAGGCGCGTCTTGTCGACCCTGATATTGTCCTCGAGCCCGGTGCGAACCGCATCGGCGCCGCGCGCCAGGGCCCAGCTCATGACCTCGGCCTGATGGCGTCCGATCCCGGCCGCGGTCCAGGTCGCCTTGGGGATCAACCGCCTGAGTTCTGCCAGCAGGATGTCGAGCACATGCTCATCGGCCGGCATCGCGTTCTTCACGCCCATGACGAATTGCACGTGCGGTCGCGCATCCATCAGCCCCGCCTCGATCAACCGGCGGGCGCCGTGCAGATGCGACAGATCGAAGATCTCGATTTCCGGGCGGATGCCATTCGTCTTCATGCCGGTGGCGAGCATGTCGACCAGCGCCGCGCTGTTCTCGTAGACAATGGTCGGAAAGTTCACCGAGCCGGTCGAGAGCGAGGCCATGTCCGGCTTCAGATAGAGCGATGACCCGCGCGCGGAAGGGTCGCGGCCGCGCCCGCCGGTCGAGAACTGGACGATCATATCAGGGCAATGTTTCCGGATGCCTTGCTGCACCAGCGCAAATCGCTCGGGATCGGATGACGGCGTCTCATCGTCGTTGCGAACATGGATATGCGCCAGCGTAGCTCCGGCTTCGAAGGCCTGCTGCGTCGACTCGATCTGCTCGGACGGCAGAATCGGTACCGCGGGATTGTCCTTCTTGCGCGGAACGGAGCCGGTGATTGCGACAGCAACGACGACGGGGTTCATCTGGCAGCCTCATGATGATCGCGCTCACGCGCACAGAGTTCGAATAGGCTTTTATCTAGCGGTTGAGTCATGCCGCTGCAAATCTTCACCGCAGCGGCATTGGCGCCTTACACCCGTCAGGTCGGAATTGCGGCTGCACCGCTCGCCGCCTCCGAACGCCGCCGATCATAGTCGGCCCGTGCCATCGGAACGGCCTTGGGATTGCCGAGATCGTCGATTCTGATCCGGTAGGTTTCCCTCGCCGTGATGGCCGCGAGCGCCGCGATGACCGTGATGCCGAAGGCGATCGCCCCGACCGTCAGGGGAATGTTGGCCGAGCCGGGAGGCGCCACGGTCGCGAACAGCGCTGGAAGCAACGCCGTGATGGTGGTTCCGATGTTCTGCGAGATCGCCATCGCCGACACGCGGGTGCGGGTCGGAAACAGCTCCGGATAGAAACTCGGGAAGATCGCATTGTAGCCCTGATAGACCACACCCCACATCAGCAGCGACAGCAGGATCGCCAGCGGCACGTTCTTGATGCTGATGGCGTAGAGATAGCCGAAGGCGAGCAGACCGGAGAGCAGCGCACCGACGATGATCGGAGGCTTGCGGCCAACCCTGTCGGAAAGGTTGCCGACAAAGGGAATGACAAACACGGCCAGCATGTTTCCGAGCACCGGGATCCACAGATAGACGTCCTTGGCAAAGCCGATGCCATAGGCCGGCTGCACCGCATAGGCCGCACCGAAGATGGTCGCAACGACCGGGATGACGTTCATCAGCGCCATGCAGATGACCCTGAGCATGTCGCGCCAGCTCACCTTGATGGCCTGAACGATCGGCGCCCGCGGCGTTTCTCCCCGCTCGCCCTCTCGCGCAAAGGCCGGGGTTTCGTCGACTTCGCGACGAATGATGTAGCCGGCGACGATGACGAAGAAGCTGAGCAGGAACGGAATCCGCCAGCCCCAACTGTTGAAGGCGTCGGTCGGCATATAGGCCGCCAGCGGCAGGAAGACGGCTGCTGCGAGAATCTGTCCGGCCTGCACGCCCTGGAGGGCGAAGCTTGCATAGAAGCCGCGGCGACCGAACGGCGCGTGCTCCAGGATCATCGAGCTCGCGCCGGAGATTTCACCGGCCACGGCAAACCCCTGGATCAGGCGCAGGATGACCAACAAAATTGGCGCGAGAATGCCGACCTGCTGATAGGTCGGCAGGATTCCAACTGCCATCGTCGAAATGCCCATCAGGAACATGCAGACGATGAGCACCGTCTTGCGGCCGTGGGTGTCGCCCCAATGTCCGAGCACGAAGGCGCCGATCGGACGGGCGACATAGCCGACGCCATAGGTCGCAAGCGACGCGACGATGGCGACCGTCGGATTGTCGGACGGGAAGAAGATCTGCGGGAAGATCAGCGAGGCGGCAGTCGCGTAGATGAAGAAGTCATAATATTCGAGAGCCGACCCGATCCAGCCGCTCGCAGCGGCCTTCCTCGACTGGCTCACCTGATGGATTCCGGTCATCCTGGGAGTCCTCCAAACTTGTTTTTGCTGGCGTCCCGTGGGCGGGCTTCTTCAAAGAAATGGGCAGCATTCGCCGCGCGCCGTGCGGACTGTCCGCAAGCGATCGTCACTGCCGATACGTGCTTGATTGGCGCGATAATAGGCTCTCGCCGGGCTAACACAATTACCCAGTTATGCGATAAACCTAACATGATGTTATCTGCGCCCGGGGCGCGCAGACAAAGGTTGCTACGCTATAGCGCCGTCACCTGCGCCGCCGCTTGATACGCCTCATACGCGCGCTTCAAGCCATCGCGAAGCGAGGTCGTCGCGCGCCAGCTGAGCTTGTCGAGCCTGCCGACATTGAGCAGTTGGCGCGGCGTGCCGTCAGGGCGCGAGGTGTCCGAGATCATCTCACCGCGATAGCCGACGATCTCGGCTACCATGAGCGCGAACTCGGCGATGGCCGGCGACGTAGACGACCTTGCCCTTCAGCTCAAACGGTATGCTTGCCATTCGCGACATCCCGTTTGGCCTCCGCCAGATCGCTCGCCACCATCTCTTCGACGAGCTGCGCAAAGCTTCGCTTCGGCTTCCAGCCCAGCACCTGCCGCGCCTTGCTGGCATCGCCGATCAGCAGATCGACCTCGGTCGGGCGGAAATAGGTCGGATCGATCTTCACCACGACCTTGCCGCTCCTCGCATCGATGCCGGTCTCCTCGACGCCGTGCCCGCGCCATTCGATGCGGCGGCCGACCTGGGCGAAGGACAGCTCGACCATCTCGCGCACCGAACGCGTCTCGCCGGTGGCGAGCACGAAATCGTCGGGCTTGTCGGCCTGCAGGATCATGTGCATGCCCTCGACATAATCCTTGGCATGCCCCCAGTCGCGCTTGGCTTCGAGATTGCCGAGATAGAGCGTCTGCTCCAGGCCGACCTCGATGCGCGCCACGCCGCGGGTGATCTTGCGGGTGACGAAGGTCTCGCCGCGGACCGGGCTCTCATGGTTGAACAGGATGCCGTTCGAGGCAAACATGCCGTAGGCTTCGCGGTAGTTCACCGTGATCCAGTAGCCGTAGAGCTTGGCGACGCCGTAGGGCGAGCGCGGATAGAACGGCGTCGTCTCCTTCTGCGGGATCTCCTGCACCAGGCCATAGAGCTCCGAGGTCGAGGCCTGGTAGAACCGGGTCTCTTTCTCCATGCCGAGGATGCGGATCGCCTCCAGCAGGCGCAGCACGCCGATGGCATCGGCATTGGCGGTGTATTCCGGGCTCTCGAAGCTGACGGCGACGTGGCTCTGGGCGGCGAGATTGTAGATCTCGGTCGGCCGGATCTGCTGCACCAGGCGGATCAGATTGGTCGAATCCGTCATGTCGCCGTAATGCATCAGGAACGGCACGTCGCCGAGATGCGGATCCTGGTAGAGATGATCGACGCGCGCGGTGTTGAACGAGGACGAGCGCCGCTTGATGCCGTGCACGGTATAGCCGAGCGACAACAGATGCTCGGCGAGATAGGCGCCGTCTTGCCCGGTCACGCCGGTGATGAGAGCGATGCGCTGGCTCATAATGTAGACTTGCTCCCGATATCACCTCGACCGGCACGGCTGGCGCGTCCGTCGAAAAACTCCTCCTCTTTGACATATCGGACGCTGGGGTCAACCTCGCAGGCGCGCCCGGGCGGGTTTCCCGGGTCGCTCGTTTCAAATGCGGGGCCGCAGCCAGCAGAGTATCGCGGTGTTACTGCGACCGGTCCGAGGTCCAGCCCTTATAGTCCTTGATGTTATCGCGGGTCACGAGCTTCGAGGGCAAGAGCTCAACGGTCGAGGCCGGCTTCTGGCCATTGAGAATGCCGACGCCGACCTGCACGGCGCGACGCGCCATAAAGAACGGGTCCTGCGAGGCTGACGCCTGGATCTGCGGCGACGCCGGATCCTTGAGCGAGGCCTCGATGTCAGGCGCGCCGTCGACCGCGGTGATGATGATGCCGCTGCGGTTTTGCTGTTTCGCTGCGAGATCGGTGCCGATCGCCTGCGGGTCGTTGATGGCGAAGATGGCGTCGATCTTGGAGAAGCGGGTCAGATAGCCCTGCGCAACGGTCAGGCCGCCTTCGCGCGAGCCCTTCCCGTCCTGGTCGCTGGACAGCACCTTGATGCCGGCATTCTTGCCGAAGACGTTCTTGCAGCCGGTGACACGGTCGATCACGGCCGAGACCTGCGGCCCGTTCTCGATGATGACATCGCCTTTGCCGCCTAGCTTGTCGACGATGTACTGGCACGAGATCTCGCCGGCCTGGACGTTGTTGGTGGTCACCGTGGCATCGGCGCCTTCGGCGGCGGTGTCGACTGCGACGACGACGATGCCCGCCGCCTGCGCCTTCTTGATGGCCGGCCCGATCGCCTTGGGATCGCCGGGATTCAACAGGATCAGGTCGACGCCGGCGGCGATGAAATTGTCGATCTGGGTCACCTGCTTGCCGAGGTCGTATTCGAACCCGACGGTGGTGATCTTCACATTGGGGTTGGCCTTCTTGGCCTCGAACTCGGCGCCCTTCGACAGCGCGACGAAGAACGGATTGCCCATCGAGCCCAGCGAAACGCCGATCGATTTGAGCTCCTTGGCAGAGGACGGTACCGTCGTGAGGGCAAGCGCCATCGCGGCACCGGCGAGCATGGTCATCTTCAACATTGTCTTCCTCCCTGGTCTGTCTTCATCCCCGGTACGGCAGACCAGTTGCCGCAACCGAATTTCGTACCGCGTGCAATCAGATGCGCGCGGAGCATTTCAGGTTCTGGCGGAGCCTTGCAGCCGATAGCGATCAAGCGCCACGGCGCCGATGATCACCAGGCCCTTGATCACATATTGCCAGATGTCGGAGACGCCGGTGAGGATCAGGCCGTTCGAGAGCACGGCGATGATCAATGCGCCGACCAGCGTTCCCCAGATCGAACCGATGCCGCCGACAAAAGACGTGCCGCCGAGGATCACCGCCGTGATGGCGTCGAGCTCGTAGCTTTGGCCGAGTTGCAAGCCGTTGGCCGCATAGAGCCGCGCCGCCTGCATGCCGCCCCCGAGCCCCGCCAGCAATCCCGACACGCCATAGACGAAGATCAGGACGGCCCAAACCTTGATGCCGGCAAGCCGTGCCGCGCTCTCATTGCCGCCGACCGCATAGATGTGCACGCCCAGCACGGTTCGGCGCAGCACCAGCCACGAGACCAGAATGACGAGCAGTGCGATCACCGAGAGCCACGGGATCGACGCCACGCCTGGTATCAGCGTCAGCGAGCCGTTGCCGATGAAGGCATAGGGAATCGACGGGTTGAACACCGTGGTGTCGGCGCCGAGCAGCCGCGCCAGGCCGCGCACCGCGGTGAGCGAGCCCAACGTGACGATGAAGGGCGGCAGCCGCAACAGCGCGATCAGCGCGCCATTGACGACGCCGAAACCGAGGCCGGTGAGGACCGCGACCGGCAGCCACAGCGCGCTCAGCTCGGGCAATTTCGACATCGTCAATCCGGCCATCGCCGATGCCGCCAAGATCGAGCCGACCGAGAGATCGATGCCGCCGGTGAGGATGACGAAGGTCATGCCCGCGGCGAGCACGGTGTTGACGGCCGCCTGCTGCAAGACGATGCCGAGATTCTGTCCGGTGAAGAAACGGCCCTCCGACAGATAGTGAAAGCCGAGGCAAAGCAGCAGCAGCACCGGCAGCATGCCGGCCGCACGGATCAGCAGCCTGATGCGTTGGCGCTTGGTCGCCTCGGCAGCGGCGGGGCCGTTTGCCGTCACGGCCTTCGCCTGTGTCGATCCGTTGTCAGGCATCGAGATGCTCCGTCCCCGTGGCGAGGGCCATGATGTCTTCCTGAGTCAAAGGTGTGGTCTCGGTTCGCCTGACCTCGCCCGCGATCAGCCCCGACCGCATCACCAGGACGCGGTCGCAGATACCGATGATTTCAGGCAGATCGGACGAGATGACGAGGATCGCGGTGCCGGCCTTGGCGAGATTGTCGATGATCGAATAGATTTCCGACTTGGCGCCGACGTCGACGCCGCGCGTCGGCTCGTCGAGGATCAGCACCTTCGGCGCAATGGCGAGGAGCCGCGACAACAGCACTTTTTGCTGGTTGCCGCCGGAGAGGCCACCGGCGGGCACACCAACATTGGCGGCGCGGATGCTCAGTCCTGCGAAAGCCCTGTCGGCGCGCTCACGCGCCTTGTCGCGATCCAGGAACCAGCCGAGCTTGGCATCACGCCCGAGCACGGCGAGATTGATATTGTCCAGGCAGGACATATCAAGGAACAGGCCGAGTGCCTTGCGGTCCTCGGTCAGATAGGCGATGCCGGCCTCGAGCGCCTCGCCGGGTGTGCGGATGTCGATTGGCTGGCCTTCGAGCTCCAGATGGCCCGAGATCTTCGGGGCTGCGCCGACAATGAGATGCGCAAGCTCGGTGCGGCCCGCGCCGATCAGGCCCGCAAGCCCCACCACCTCGCCGGCATGCACCGTGAGCGAGCAGCCCTTGACACGCAGCCCGTCGGCCATGTCGCTGGCGTTAAGCACAGGATGCCCCTTCCCGGCCTCGGGATCATGATCCTTTTTATAGAAGGACGACACATCGCGCCCGACCATCATGCGGACGATGGCGTCGGCGCGGATATCCTGCTTGTCGAGCGAGCCGACCAGCCGGCCGTCGCGCAGCACGGTGACGCGATCGCCGAGCGCATAGACCTCGTCCATGCGGTGCGAGATATAGATGATGGCAAGCCCCTCAGCGCGAAGCTGGCGGATCAGGGCAAACAGCCGCTCGCTCTCGCCGGCGGACAACGCCGTGGTCGGCTCGTCCATGATCAGGATCTTCGAGCGCGCGTGCAGCGCACGCGCGATCTCGACGAGCTGTCGCTGCCCCATCGACAAATGCGCCACCAATGTCGACGGCAGAAAGTCCGCGCCCAGACGCTGCAGGATCGGACCAACACCCTCGCGCATGGCACCGCGCGCCAGCAAACCTGAACGCGACATCTCGCGGCCGAGATAAATATTCTCCGCAACGGTCAGATTGGGGGCCAAAGACAGTTCCTGATAGATAATCGAGATGCCCGCGGCGCGGCCGCCAAGCGGACCTTCGATCCTGACAGGCTTGCCCTCGATGCGGATCTCGCCACCGGGATCGGGCCGGTAGGCGCCCGACAGGATTTTCATCAGGGTCGATTTGCCGGCGCCGTTCTCACCCATCAAGGCATGGATTTCTCCGGCGTAAACCGTCAGGTCGACCGCACGCAGCGCCTTGATGCCGAAGAAAGATTTTGAGACTCCCCGCATCTGGAGGATCGGCTCGTTCATCGTGCCTCCCGGCGCACAATGCGTTTCCTGTCCGCGTTTCGTTTCGAGCGCGGTTCGCCCATTAAACAAAAGGCCATCGCCCAGGGCAACAGCGAACAGGGAGAAATGCGCAACCAAGGCGATGCTAGTGGCGCGGCCGATACAGTTCGCGCCAGGCGGGAAGCCGTTCGGCATAGGATTCGACCAGCGCGCGATCCGGCTGGAATGTCTCGACGCGTTGCGGTGGCGTGCAGACGGCTTCGATTGCCTCGCCGGTGACAGCAAGCCGCCCCAATCTTGCCGCACCGAATGCCGCTCCAGTCTCTCCCTCGGCGAAGCGATGAATGGGAACATCGAGAATGTTTGCCAGTACCGACAACCAGAACCGGGATCGCGAACCGCCGCCGATCACATCGGCTTCCCTCACCGCAATGCCGGCATCGCCGAGCGCGTCGCGGCAATCGGCCAGCGCGAAGGCAACGCCTTCGAGCACGGCCTGCACGATCGCCGTGCGGTCGGTGCCGTGACTGAGACCGTCGAGCATGCCGCGCACAACGGGATCGTCGTGCGGCGTCCGCTCGCCGGCGAGGTAAGGCAGGAAACTGACGGGAGAAGGAGCCTGCGGCCGCGACCCCAGCGGCGCCAGCAGCTCGGCTTCAGTGACACCGAACAGGCGCGCGGCCCAAGCCAGACACGACGCTGCCGAGAGGATCGCGCCGGCCTGAATCCACATGCCGGGAATGGCATGGCAGAAGGTGTGAACCACGCGGTCCGGATTGGCGGCGATATGGTCTGATGGCGTCAGCAGGGCACCTGAGGTTCCCAGCGAGATGAACGCGGTTCCCGGCGCGATCGCGCCGATGCCGATGGCGCCCGCCGGATTGTCGCCGGCGCCGCCCGCGATCATTGGGTGCCTCGCCATGCCCCAACGCTGCGCGAACTCGGCGCGCAACCTTGCGGTGGGCGCGCATCCCTCGACCAGGCGCGGCATGTGCGTGCGCGACAGGCCGGTCGCGGCCAATGCCGCATCCGACCAGTCTCGCCGCGCCGCGTCGAGCCAGAGCGATCCCGACGCGTCCGAGACGTCCTCGATCGCCTCGCCCGACAGCACCAGGCGCAGATAGGCCTTGGGCAGCAGGACGCGTTTGGTGGCCGCAAAGATCTCAGGCTCGTGCTTTGCGATCCAGAGCAGCTTTGGCGCCGCAAAGCCTGGCATCGCCTTGTTGCCTGTTACCGCGCGCAAGGCGGGCCAGCGCTGCTCCAGGATGCGGCACTCCGCGGCGGAACGCCCGTCGTTCCAGAGGATGCAAGGCCGCAATGGCTTGTCGTTCGCATCGAGCAGCGTGGGACCATGCATCTGGCCAGACAGGCCGATGCCCTCGACCGCCGCCAGCTCTCGTCCATGCGAGGCCTTCAAGGCGTCCAGCGTGGCAAAGGTCGCCTCAATCCACTGCGCCGGGTCCTGCTCGTAAAAACCTTGATGCGGCGAGTCGATCGTCAGCGTCCGGCTCACGCTCGCAATCACGCGCTGGGCGCCGTCGACGAGAACGGTCTTGACCGCGGAGGTGCCGAGATCGATGCCGAGATACATGGATGCTCAAAAATTGCTGACGTCTGGATGGACGACGCGGCGTCGGCTGGTCCGATCTCAATCCAACCAGCTGGGTCGCGTCAAGTCTGCGGCGCCAGTTGCGCGCATGGGCATGCGACATGCAGATAGTCAACAAAGTGCGAATGTGATTATATAACTTCCGCGATAGATACGGAGTGAGCTCAACCGGCGAGTTTTCGCCGTATGATGCAGGGTCAGAAAATGAGACGACTGCTTATTTTCGCGCTCGTTTTTCCGATGATATTTTGCATATTTGTCGGCTCCCTTCATGCGCAAGACGAGCAATGCCGCACGAACCCGACGCCACAGTGCCAGTGTGCATGCCGGGACGTGCGCTCCGTTGTATCGTTTGCGCCGCGCGGAACGTGTCGGATCATCGAGCCGGGCGGAGGCGCCTGCCAGCTTCGTTGGTTCGACGCCGCACGCCCCAAGGACGAAAAAGTGCTCGACCCGAATGCAGCTGCGGGGCCATATCGTCAATTTCTGGATCGGGTGCGCAGCGGCAACCTGCCGACGAAAGCGCGCGACATATCGTTTCTCCGCGTCGAGTTGCTCGAAGAAAAAGTGAAGGGCCGTGGAATTGAATTGCCGCCCGGATCTACTCCGACCGAGACGGCCGCGGCCTATCTGTCCCTCGATCCGAATGAGCTCGAACCAGAACCGTTGCTCGTCGCCCTGTTGATCCTGTTGGGACCTGGGGTGTCCGCCGCCACAAACGACGAAGTCGCTGCGGCGCTGGTCGATTATCTCGCGAACGAGCCCAAGATCATTCTCGGTCGATTGCAGTCCGAAAGGCCTGAAATCGTTTCAGTCAGGACCGGCTCACTCGAGTTCAGGGATGAGAGCGCACGCGGCTGCCTTGAGTTGGTCATCAGCGGCTCTCGACCGGTCACTTTGATGGTCAAGTCGCCCCGGGCAGCAGGTAGAAGCCGATGCCGCGAATAGGATTCCTGATCTTCCTACTCCTCGCAACGATAGGCCAAGCCGCTGCGATCGGGGTCGAGACCATTCGCAAACATCCGCAAGGCACCGATGTTGCCTTGATATTCGTACACGGACTTGGCGGCGGTCCTTGCTCAACTTTCGAAAGCGCCGTGGCGAATGCCAATGACGGCGATCGAACCTTCGAATGCCCGCGCTATGAACCCGGCAAGCGGCTGCTGAATGGAAAGCCGCCACTCAGCTGGTTCACGATTTTCGAGCGCGATCGCGCAAATCCGCTGCCCGGCGGTCGGACGCTCGGGGACGTCGACCTGTACACGGTTAGCTATATGGATGCGGCTCCGGCGACGATTTCGGCAACAGGAATCGGCGAGTCGCTTGCACACAATCCCGAGTTTCTTCGTATCCTGGATGAATACAACAACGTCCTGTTCGTGGCTCATAGTCTCGGCGGTATTGTTCTGCGGCGCGCGATCGTACGTTTGCAGTTGAACGGAGAACAGGCGCGTCTCGACCGGATCATTGGCGTCGGTCTTCTCGGTTCGCCCTCTGAAGGCGCCCCTCTTGCCGACCTGGTCTCGGATTGGGGTTGCTGGGTTCCAGCCATCATGCGCAAGGTTTGCTGGGGCGAGTATGTCGCTCAGTGGTACGGCGCGGGCTGGCATCAGATTGCCGACCTGAAAACACTCGATGGCCATAATCACCTTTTGGAGGGTCTGCAGACTGACTGGGGCACCGTGGTCAAGAAGCGTCAGGGAAAATCGCTTCTGGTCTCATGTGCGTATGAAACTGTTCCGCAAATCCCGACGCTTAAATTGTCGGTTGTCGAGCGCATCTATACCCACACGGCGGGATGCTTCGAGCAGGAGGCGATCACCCAGAATCATACTGATTTGAGTAAACCGGTGGACGTTGAAGACAATCGGCATCAGTGGTTGCGCCGGACGATCTTCGATGCACTTCAGGCCGTCGAAGACAACAAAGTCCGCACCTGGTCGCCAAGTGAGCCTCTCGGCGAGCTGATCGACCACATTCAGAGCGACGCCCATCAGCCACGTCTGCCCGGCGCCTTGGGAGAAAGCGTGCGGGTGCGATCCGAATCCGAGGCTGAAGTCAATGCACTTCGCCTGAAGCCGGATAGTCGCAATCATGGCGGCCCGACCTGGGGAGCTCTCTTGAAGTCGATTGCGGCCTCAAATTCTTGCTTGAAAGTCCAATCCGACCGTCGTCGCCGGGAATTTGAGGTATGGACTGAGAGGGCAGTGGCGTGCCCAACTTCAAATGAACGAAGTCCGATCTTTGCCTGCGATCCGCGGTTTTGTCCTTGACGTCGCGATAGACGAGATCGGGTCGCCAAATCGCGGCGCGCTCCGCGGCGATACAAAAAATCGCAGAGCGCCGCCGAAAGCCATTGGAGCGGGTGAAGGGAATCGAACCCTCGTATTCAGCTTGGAAGGCTGCTGCTCTACCATTGAGCTACACCCGCGACAGGGGCTCCCTAACACGGCCGGGCGGCGGTCTCAACTGCTCTGGGGGCGGCTATCGGGCAGGTTTTCCCGGTTGCGAACAGGGTCAGTTCCCTCCGCTTTTGCCGGCCCCTTAACAGCGGCGGCCTTCCGGCCTATATTCAGGTCTCCCGCAATCAACGAAAGGAGGTGATCCAGTGTCTTTTACCAAGCGCTGTCACCTCGCTGGGATCGCCCGCTAAGCTCTCAATAGGACTTGGCATCGGGGCGCTCTCAGCCCTGGACCAGCGAGCAAGAAATCGGGCGCGACGGGGTCTCCCCGCCGCGCCTTTTCTTCGGATTTGCCTCATTCGGGATTTGCCTTAAGGGGGTGAAGCGGGCCCCCGTTCAGAGCGTGCGAAGGCGCTCGCGCACCGCCACCGCAGCGATCAGCAGGCCGATGCACCAGGCTACGGCAGCCCGAGGAGGTTCGTCGCCGTGCAATACCGTGAAGATGCTAAAGACCACGCAGGGCCCGATGGCGTTGCTGTTCCGGCTCACGAGTGAGAGCAGGAACGGCAGCGCAGCGATCGTGATTTGCAGGCCGCCCATGGTTGTGCGCCGCTTGGCTCAGCAAGCTTAGAATCCGAAGATGGCGAGCACAGACGGACGCTTGCCGCGGCGCGTTTCGATCATGCGCTCGCCACCGCTCTCGTCAGAGCTACCGTAATAGCGGTGATGGCCGGCCTGGTCGTGCAGATCCGCAGGCTCCGACTTGCCCGCCCGCCGCGCGTCGCAGATGATCTTGATGGTCTGACCCGACATTGCCGCCTCCGATAGTCCTTGATTGCTCTTGGTGGCCATCAGTCGCGTCGAATCTGGCCGGCGTTCACGCCGCTCCGCGGCAATCGGGTTTCAGAATGGTTTCGTCAGCATCGCCGCGACGCAATATAGTGGGCCCGGCCATTGTCGGTTCCGGCGGCGGCCATACGTCCTTCGGGCTGTGCGCCCCAAAAAATTGAGGTGGAAATGCTCTACGCAATCCTGGCCTACCACGTGGAAGACGAGCTCTTGGGTTGGACACCGCAGGAGGACGCTGCTGTGGTCGCCAAGGTCATCGAGGTCCAGGCGCCTTTGCGGGCCAGCGGACACCTTGGGCCGGCGGCCCGTCTGGACGATACGAAAAAGGCCCGCACGTTGCGTGGCCCCGGCGCGGGCATCGTTCTGGACGGCCCATTTGCCGAGACCAAGGAGCAGTTGCTGGGCTTTCACCTCGTCAACTACGACACGGACGAGGAGGCGATCGCGGCGGCACGGAAGCTGCGCGAGGTCAATCCGAGTGCGGTCTACGAAATCCGCCCGGTCAAGCTTTACGTGCCGGCCGATGGGTTCGGCGCGACACGCACGGGCGCATAACGACAGTCATGCCTTCGTCTGGTCCGCCCTGAAGACGCGGCGGATCAGGAAGCCTCCAAAGGCCAGAAACCAGACAAACTGCGCCTTCTCGGGCGCCACGGCAGCCACAGCCGTTCCCAACGCCAAGACCAGCATCGGGAAGATCGCGCCCGCGATCTCGTGGCGCCGCGCGCCAGGCACGGCCAGCCACCACAGCCACGCATTGAAGCCTGAAATTGCGGTCAGATGCAGCCCGTACAGCACCGCGACGGCACTGCTGACACGATAATTGATGTACAGCCCGTTCGTGACCGGGAGCATGATGATGGACAGCAGGAAGAACAGGTTGAGCAGCACGACCCCACGCCCCGCCTCGGGCTGCCGCACCAGCCGGCGGTGATGGCTGATCCAGAACACGCCGGCGATGATGAAGCTGAGCGCGAGGCCGACAAGCTTGCCGGAATAGACGTCTCCGAGATCGCTCCAGGTCGGAACGCTGGCGAACGATCCCGCCTTCGGCAGATCGTAGGCGAGCAGCGTCATGGCGACACCAAAAATGGTGTTGCTCAGCGATTCCAGCCGGCGCATCTCGAAAAGGTCGGACGTGGGATCGGCCATCTCTGCGGACCCTTCCGGGCTGGAACCTGGGCTGTCCCCCTCCCCTAAATCCTCAGGCGACTTTCGTCCAGCCGCATTGCGATTCGCCCGGGGATCGTTGATTCTGCCGGCTTCATCGGGGCGATTCGTGACGTCATATCTGGACACGCTCAATGCGGAGCAGCGCCGCGCCGTAGAGCATGGCGTGGCCGACGGCGCGACCGTGGGGGCTCCCCTGCTCGTCATTGCCGGTGCCGGTTCCGGCAAGACCAATACGCTCGCCCACCGCGTTGCCCATCTGATCGTCGCAGGCGCCGACCCGCGCCGTATCCTGTTGATGACATTCTCCCGCCGCGCCGCCGCCGAGATGGCCGGCCGCGTCGAAAGGATCGCCCGAAAAGTGCTGGGCGAGAACAATGCCGCGATCATGCGCGATGCGCTGACCTGGGCCGGCACCTTCCACGGCATCGGCGCGCGTCTCCTGCGCGAATATGCCGAGCGGATCGGCGTCGATCCCGCCTTCACCATCCACGACCGCGAGGATTCCGCCGACCTGATGAACCTGGTCCGGCACGAGCGCGGGCTGTCGAAGACCGAGAGCCGCTTTCCAGCCAAGGGCACCTGCCTCTCCATCTATTCGCGCTGCGTCAATGCCGAGATGGAGATCGAGAGGGTGCTTGGCCAGCATTATCCCTGGTGCGCGGGCTGGGCCGCAGAGCTGAAGGCTCTGTTCGCAGCCTACGTCGAGGCCAAGCAGAGCCAGCACGTGCTCGATTACGACGATTTGCTGCTCTACTGGTCGCAGATGATGAGCGATGCGCTGATCGCCGAAGAGATCGGCGGCCGCTTCGATCACGTGCTGGTCGACGAATATCAGGACACCAACCGCCTGCAATCCTCGATCCTCCTGGCGCTCAAGCCGGACGGACGCGGGCTCACCGTGGTCGGCGACGACGCGCAGTCGATCTATTCGTTTCGTGCTGCAACCGTGCGCAACATCTTGGACTTTCCGCAGAGTTTTTCGCCGCGCGCCGAGACGATCACGCTCGACCGCAACTATCGCTCGACGCAACCCGTGTTGGCAGCAGCCAACGGCGTCATTGGCCTCGCGCGCGAGCGCTTCACCAAGAATCTCTGGACCGACCGCACCTCCACGCAAAAACCGCAGCTCGTCACAGTCCATGACGAGGCCGACCAGGCGCGCTACATCGTCGAGCAGGTGCTGGCCAATCGCGAGCAAGGCGCGCTGCTCAAGCACCAGGCGGTGCTGTTCCGCACGTCGTCGCATTCGGGCCCGCTGGAGATCGAACTGACCCGCCGCAACATTCCGTTCGTGAAGTTCGGCGGGCTCAAATTCCTCGATGCCGCCCACGTCAAGGACGTGCTGGCGCTGCTGCGTTTCGCCGAGAACCCGCGCGACCGCGTCGCGGGTTTTCGCATCCTGCATCTGCTGCCGGGCATCGGGCCTGCCACCGCGCAGCGCGTGCTGGACCAGATGGCGGAGAGCCCCAATCCGCTGCACGCGCTCGCCCAGCTCCCGGTGCCACCGCGCACAGGCGATGACTGGAGCGCCTTCGTCCGCACCGTCGAAAATTTGCGCTATTCGGAATGGCCCGCCGATCTCGAACGCGTCCGGCTCTGGTACGAGCCGCATCTCGATCGCATCCACGAGGATTCCGAGACGCGCCGCGCCGATCTGATGCAGCTCGAGCAGATCGCGAGCGGCTATTCCTCGCGCGAAAAATTCCTGACCGAGCTCACGCTCGATCCGCCTGATGCGACCAGCGACAAATCAGGACCGCCATTGCGCGACGAGGATTATCTGATCCTCTCCACGATCCACTCGGCCAAGGGCCAGGAGTGGAAGTCGGTGTTCGTGCTCAACGTCGTCGACGGCTGCATGCCCTCCGATCTCGGCGCCGGCACCTCTGCCGAGCTCGAAGAGGAGCGCCGCCTGCTCTATGTCGCGATGACCCGCGCCAAGGACGATCTGCATCTCGTGGTGCCGCAGCGCTTCTTCGTCCACGGCCAGGCCGCCAAGGGCGACCGCCACGTCTACGCCTCGCGCACCCGCTTCATCCCGGAGCAGTTGGTCTATTTGTTCGAGCGCACCGCCTGGCCAAAAGCCGCTGCGGCCGGCGCGCGCGCCGCATCGCAGGGCCCGAAAATCGACATCGGCGCGCGGATGCGGGGGATGTGGCGGTAGGCCAGCAGCCGAGTTCAGAAATTGTAATTCAGCCCGGCCCGAACCAGATCGATCGTGGTACTCGACCGCGCATTGAGAAAGCTTGGCGCGAATGGCGTGCCGCCGTAGAGGCTGCCGATCATCGGATAGTTGCTGCTGCCGAGATCGACGTGCAGATACTCGACCTTCAGGCTGAGGTTTTGCGTAAAGCGCTTTTCACCGCCGATGCCGGCCGCCCAACCGGTCGCGATGCGCGACGAGCTTCCGGCGAAGCACGACGTGAATCCATAGAACGGACCACACGCGAAGGCGTAGCCGAAATTGCCGATCGAATTCGACGCGCCGGCCGGTAGTGACACGCTGGCCGATTCACCCACGCGTCCATACGCGAAGCCGCCGGTGGCGAAGAGCAGGAGATCCGGCGAGGCGAGAAACCCGATGCGTCCGCGCACCGTGCCGACCCAGTCGATGTTCCGGCTGACATTGAACGTCGCTGGCTGCGTGCCAAACAGGCTGAGCGGCACCGAGGCGCTGGATTTCAAGCTGGTGGCCGCGATATCGGCCTCGACGCCGACCACGCCGCGGCCGGCAAACTGCCAGTCATAGCCGACCTGCCCGCCGCCGAGCCCACCATTAGCATTGAGAGAGGCCGAGACCGGTGGAACGACGGGCTGCCCGAACGACAGACTCTGCGTGAGCGCATCTCCCGGAAGTGCCGTGACGCCGCCCCGCGCCCAGCCGTAGCCTCCATTGAGGCCGGCGTAGAATCCCGTCCAGTTGATCTCGCCGGCGTCCGCGGACACACATCCACCGAGAACCAATAGCGCCGCCGCAAGGGCCTTCTTCATATCGCGTCCTGTCAATGTCGCACCAGCCCGCGAGCTGGCGCGCGCGGCCCGTCCGTGGATTCGAAGGCAATCCTAGAAGATGCCGCACGGAGGTCTCGGCGCTCCGCGCAGTCGACACCGCAATTCACGCAACCACGCGCAAATGTTGCCCCTGTTGCGGACGCGTCACAACGACGGGCCGGCGGCTCCTGACATCCTGGGTGTCAGTTCGAACCGGGCTCGCGAGGCGCGCGACCAAGCTTCGGATCTTGGCGGGGGTACAATCAGTTTGACGACCGAACGCGCGACGCGTTTCCTGTTCAGCACGGACGATCTGCCGCCCGAGGACAGGCTTGCCATCTGGCTCGAGGACCTCGACGACTCCCATATGCGGTTCGAGATCGCACGCCGCGACGTCAGCCCAAGCGAAACGCTCGAGAACGGCAACGGCGATTTCGCGTTCAGCTGGATCACGCCATCCGGCGATCGCCTTGGCAAAGGCGGTGCGTCTCCACGCGACGCGAGCGACGGCATTTTCCTGGTCCATGGCGCGCCCGGCTCGCGTGTGATCGAGGGCCGCATCCGGCTCACCAATGTCCGGCTGGACGGCGCGCTGGTTCGCAGCAAGATTCCCGATGTCAACGAGCGCCTGTCGCATCGATTGCCTTCGGACGGCGTCGCGCTTCGCCTCCTGCAGGCCTATGTCGATACGCTCCTCGCAACTGGCATTCCAGCCGACCCGCTGCTTGCCCATGTCATCAATGACCATCTCGTCGATCTGATCGCGGCTGCCTTGCGGCCGGGCGACGACGATTCCGAGCACACCGCGGCAGGTGCAATCTCGGCGGCGCGACTTGCCGCGGCGAAGGCCGACATCCGCACCCATCTCGCCGATCCGACGCTGTCGGCGAAACACGTCGCGCAGCGGCTGGGTCTGTCGGAACGATCGATCTATCTGCTGTTCGAGCGCAACGGTCTGAGCTTCGCCGCCTTTGTCACGGACGAACGGCTCCAGCGCGCCATGACCATGCTTGTGGAGCCCGGCAGCCGGCAGCTTCGCATCGGCGACATCGCCTTTGCCGCGGGGTTTGGCGACATCTCGACATTCAACCGGGGCTTCCGCCGCCGCTATGGGCGAACGCCGTCCAGCCTGCGACGCCCGTGATCCGATCAACGGCCGCGCCTAGGGCCGCACGTCCCGGATTGAAAACGGAAACCGAGCATTTCCGGAATGCCACCTTGTGGGCAGGCTGCGGTCCATTAAATCTGGCCGATCCTCCCCGCAGAGACCTGATCGATGACCGCACCGCTCGAATTCGGACTGGATACCTTTGGCGACGTCACCAAGGACGCCGCCGGCAACATGCTTCCGCATGCGCAGGTGATCCGCAATGTCGTCGACGAGGCGGTGCTGGCCGACGAGCTCGGGCTCGACTTCATCGGGCTCGGCGAGCACCACCGGTCTGATTTCGCGATCTCCTCGCCAGAAACCGTGCTGGCTGCGATCGCATCGCGCACCAAGCGCATCCATCTCGGCTCGGCGGTGACGGTGCTGAGCTCGGACGATCCCATCCGCGTGTTCCAGCGCTTTGCGACGCTGGATGCACTCTCCAACGGACGTGCCGAGGTGATTCTCGGCCGCGGCTCGTTCACCGAATCCTTTCCGCTGTTCGGCTTCGACCTGCGCAAATACGAGGAGCTGTTCGAGGAAAAACTCGATCTGTTCGCCGCGCTGCTGTCGCAGAAGCCGGTGACGTGGCAGGGCAAGCTGCGTCCGCCGCTGAAGGAGCAGCTGGTCTATCCGCCGGTCGAGAACGGCCAGCTCAAAACCTGGATCGGCGTCGGCGGCAGTCCGCAATCGGTGGTGCGGGCCGCGCACTACGATCTGCCCTTGATGCTCGCCATCATCGGCGGCGATCCCGAGCGCTTTGCGCCTTACGTCGACCTCTATCACCGCGCGTTCAAGGAATTCGGCCGCCCTGCGCAGCCGATCGGGGTGCATTCGCCTGGCTATGTCGCCGAAACGGATGAGCAGGCGCGCGAAGAGCTCTGGCTCGACTACAAGGCGATGCGCGACCGCATCGGCCGCGAGCGCGGCTGGCCGCCGATGGGCCGCGACGAATTCGTCAGCGAGGCCGAGCACGGCTCGCTCTATGTCGGCTCGCCGGAGACGGTGGCGCGCAAGATCGCCAAGACCGCGAAGACGCTCGGCATCGCGCGGTTTCAGCTGAAATATTCGGCGGGACCGTTGCCGCACGAGAAGCTGATGAACAGCATCGAGCTTTACGGGCGTAAGGTGGTGCCGATGGTGCGGGAGCTGCTTCGGTAACGTGGCGCTGCTTCTTCTATCATCCAGGAGCGACAGATTCCGGCGCTGGCTGTGAGCGGGATCACAGAGCATGATCCGAAACGGTGTTCTCTATCGTCATTTGCGGTTATGCTGGAAGGCATGATGCGTTTCGTCTCGGCAATCTTCCTGGTCGTTTGTGCTGTCTGCCTGTTCTGCGAACCCGCCTTTGCAGACCGGCGGATTGCGCTGGTGATTGGCAATTCCGCCTACGAGCGGGTGCCGCAGCTGCCCAATCCGGCAAACGACGCCACCGCCATGGCGGAGATGTTCAAGAAGGCCGGCTTCGATACGGTCGCGCTCAAGCTCGACGTCAAGGCGGTCGACATGCGCCGCAGCTTGCGCGATTTCTCCGAAGCCGTGCGCGATGCCGATCTCGCCATCATCTATTACGCCGGCCATGGCCTCGAAATCGACGGCAACAACTACCTCGTCCCCGTCGACGCGATCCTCGAACGCGATATCGATGCCTATGACGAGGCGATTCCGCTCGATCGGCTGCTGGCGGTGGTCGAGCCCGCGAAGCGGCTGCGGATGGTCATCCTCGATGCCTGCCGTGACAATCCGTTCTCCAAACGGATGAAGCGGCCCGTGGCCTCACGCTCGCTCCAGCGTGGATTGGTGATGGTCGAGCCAAACAGTCCGAATACGCTGGTCGCCTTCGCGGCCAAGGCCGGGTCGACCGCCGACGATGGCGACACCGCGAACAGCCCGTTCACGACGGCCCTGGTCAAGCATCTGCCGGTTCCCGGCCTCGACGTCCGGAAAGCCTTTGGTTTCGTCCGCGATGACGTCTTGAAGGTGACGAACTACAGGCAAGAGCCGTTCATCTACGGCTCGCTCGGCGGCGATGACGTGGCTCTTGTGCCGCTGCCGGCCGCTCCGAAAATCGATCCGGCCGCAGTCGTGCGTGACGACTACCAGCTCACCTCGCAGATCAACGTCGTCGCAGCCTGGGATTCCTTCCTCGCCAAATATCCCAATGGCTTCTACAGCGACCTCGCTCGCGCGCAGCGCGACAAGCTGATCGCGGCAAACGATGCCGAGCAGGCGCGCCTTGCGGCGGAAAGAAAGGCCCTCGACCAGGCCAAGGCGACCGAGGACGCACGGATCGCGGCGTCAAAGATCAAGGCCGCAGAAGAGGCAAGAGCCGCGAAAGCGGCTGAGGAATCGAGAGCCGCGAAGGCGGCTGAAGAAGCGAGAGCCGCTAGAGCGGAACAGGCCAAGGCCGCCAAGGCCGCAGAAGAAGCCAAAGCTGCGAAAGCGGCGGAAGATTTCAGACTTGCGGAAGCGGCGCGGGCAAAAGCTGCGCAGAGCCAGCAACTGGCTGCGATCCTGCCCGGCGATCCCAGAGCCGCTCCAGGCGCCGGCAACGTTGCGCCGCGCCCACAAGGCGGCTGCGCGACGACGGAGCCGCAGGCCGTCTCGCTACCGCTTGACGCGGCGAGGTCGCTGTCGCTTCCGGAGGAATGCGGCCTGAAGCCGAAGCAGAGTTTCAGGGAGTGCCAGAATTGCCCGGAGATGGTGGTGATCCCATCAGGTGAATTCATGATGGGCTCGCCCGCCAGCGAGATCAGCAACGGCCTCGCGGCCGCCAATGAAGCGCCGCAACACAAGGTGATGGTCAAGGAGACGATCGCCATCGGCCGCTTCGAGGTGACGCGCGATCAGTTCGCCGCTTTCGTCACAGCCAGCGGCTACACGCCCGGCAGCCGGTGCTTCACGTTCGAACAGAATTTGCCCAGGGAGCGCGAAGGCCGCTCATATCTCGTGCCCGGCTACGCACAGGACGGCAACCATCCCGCCGTTTGCGTCAGCTGGAACGACGCCCAGGCCTATGTCGACTGGCTGTCGAGAACGACGGGCAAGCCGTACCGGTTGCTGTCGGAGGCCGAATTCGAATATGCGGCGCGCGCCGGCAGCACCCAGCCCTATGCATTCACCGACAATCCCGCCGATCTGTGCCGCTATGTGAACGGCGCCGATCAATCGGCGAGGAATGCGGGCCTGCCGGAGGATGCTCCCTACATGCCCTGCAGCGATGGCTATCCCTTCACCGCACCGGTCGGCGCGCTCAAGGCCAACGCCTTCGGCCTCTCCGATCTGATCGGCAATGTCTGGGAATGGACCGCCGACTGCTTCACCGACGACTATCGCAATACCGGCGCCGACAGCGCAGCGCGTTCACAAGGGAGCTGCGAGGCGCGGACGGTGCGTGGCGGCGACTGGTTCTCGGCAGCGGCGTCGCTGCGACCTGCCATACGCGCCAAGGCCGGCCCTGATGCGCATCACGACGATATCGGCTTCCGGGTGGCGCGCACGCTCGCGCATTGACGCTTCGAACGAAAATCCCGGCTCCAATTCGTTGGAGCCGGGATCAAAGATGTGAAGCCGTTTCAGATCAGGTCGATCGGCCGCCGGGCGCGCCGCCACACGGCGAGACCTTGAATTCGACGCGGCGATCGAGCACGTCGCTGGCATCGTCCCTGCCCGTGCCCACGATCATCTCGCGCGAACCCTTGCCGCTCGCGACAAGCCGTCCCCGCAGCGACTTCTCGTTGTCCTCGAGACGGTCCTTGATGTAGTCCGCACGCAGCACCGACAGGCGGTCGTTCACCGCCGGCAGGCCGGTCGCGCTGGTATGGCCGACCACTTCGAGGCAACCCTGCTTGGCGGCGGTGCGCTCCGCGATCTTCTCGAGCCAGGCGTCGTAAGGCGCACGCAAATTGCGATCGCTGACGAACAGGGTTGAGCCCGGCTTGAACAGGAATTTCACCGCAAGTTTGTCGCTCGACAGACCGTAGTCGACCACCTTGCCGAAGGCATCCATCGCGGCGCGGGTGCGACGGAGCTTGGCGTTGGCGAGATAGATGCCGTTGAACACGCGAAGCTGCTGGCCGCCCGGCGTCTTCGCAGCGCTCTGATACGCATCGAGCGCATCGCGATAACGTCCTGCGTCGTAAGCTTCGATGCCGTCATTGACCAGCGAGGCCACCACGATGCGGTCGGCATAGGCCTGATCGACGGTGTCGCCAACCTTGGTGCCCTGGCAGGTCTTGATGTAGCTGTCGGTCGATGCATCCTTGGCGAAAACCGGACTGTCGTTGAAGAAAGCGGCGGGCGTCGGGTCGATGCCTTCGGGCAGTGCGCGCGCGACGCCCTTGGAGATGATCGTCTTGGTCTTCATGTCGGCGAGCGCGAGGCAGATGCGGTAGGCATCCTTCGCTCCGCCCGCGACGCCGGCATTGTTGACGGCGGTGAACGTGCCGATCAGCACGACGGGTGCCTTGGAGACGACGTCCGAGGAGAAACGCGCGACTTCAAAGCGCGGATAGCTGCTCTTGACGAGATCGGTGATGCGCTTCTCTTCCAGATGCGTCGCCTTGGATTGCGCACCGGTCACACCGTCGATCAAGGGATCGATCACCAGCGTTACCTTGTCCGGGGCGCCATTGAGATTGGCCTTGGAGAAGAGATCGTTGGCTGCCTTCAGCAGCGCGGCGTCCAAGGGAACCGGCGTCGGTGGCGGCGGCGGGCTTGCGGCCGGCGGAGGCGCCTGGGCTGGCGCAGGCGTCTGCGCCTGGGCGAGGCCGGGCACAGTGCTGCAGATCACACACAACATCAATCCGAGCGAACCGCGGGACATTTTCATCGTTGAGCCTCCCATTGCAAATGCCTGCTTGTAGCAACGATATTTGACGATTGAAGGTGATCTACTTCACTGTTTCCTCGCACACGCGATCAGGATCGTGATGCGCGGCGCAGAGAAGGAAGATCGTGCGGCGGCTCGAGTTTCTGCTTGGCCTCGGCCGCACCAAGGCTTGATGTGTATCAATGCTCGTTGCCTGACGACGGTTAGCGTTGAGGTACAGTTTCTCTGGACAGATGCAATCAAAAACCCGGATGAGGCCACTCAGCCGTCGGTATGTCGTTCACAACTCACGTGCCGGCCCCACATAGGAGCGTTCGCATGGTCAACCTCCGTCTGATCACGTCCATCTGCGCGGCAGCGTTTCTGCTGACGTCCCACGCGCCGCTTGCGCAAGCAGGTCAAGTCAAGATGTCCTGTTTCGTACTTCCGCCGTACGAGGGGACCTTGAAGTTCCTCAACGAGGGTCCCGGAACCGCTCCGGCCAACTCGATCTGGCAATGGTCATTCGGATTCCCGGGCCCGGCCACCGGCTATTGTAGGCTCGGCAAGCCGCTTCCGCCGCATGGTTCGGTCGTGGTTTCGACGGGACACATCACCAGCCTCATCTCGACGTGCGAGGTGAAGCGGGTCTATCTGCTGCCCAAGAAACCGTTTCCCGTCATACCGATTTGCGGCGGGAAGCCATAGGGCAGTCACGCGGCGTGTCCGCCTACGCCCTGCGGGCTACGGCGCGACAGCCTTCGCTCACTTCGCGCCATGGAGATCTTGGCTGGCTTGCCGAGCCGAAGCTCGCGAAGCGAGCGAAGGCTGGTGGGGGAGGCAGGACTCGAACCTGCGAAGCCATAAGGCGGCTGATTTACAGTCAGCTCCCTTTGCCACTCGGGACACTCCCCCGCTCGACGGCAGCACAATCGGGCCGGACCTTGCCGGCGGACCGAAGACGGCCATGGAACGTGAAGGCCGCGACAGCCCGGATGGGGGCGCGACCGGGCGCGTTTATGGGCGAAGGGGTGGGGCAAAGTCAACCGAGGCGAACAGCTAAAATCGTCCCCGAACCCACCCAAATTGCCATATTCGGGGACCCGTGACACAAGCGAGCCCATGAAGGATCGAAAATTCGTCCCCAAGGGCCCCCGCGGCGGGTCTAAGCCTTTCAACAGACCGGGAAAATCGGCCGGCCGGCCGGCCTGGCGCGAGCGCGATTCGCACCCCGACGGGCCGGTCATCCTCTATGGCTGGCACACCGTCACCATGGCGCTGGCCAACCCGCAGCGCCGGATCCGCAAACTGACGCTGACCGAGAACGCCGCGCGGCGCCTGGCGGACGAAAACATCCAGACCCGGATCGCGCCCGAGATCGTCCGGCCGCATGACATCGACCGCCTGCTCTCGCCCGACGCCGTGCATCAGGGCCTGCTCGCCGAGGCTGATCCCCTGCCCTCGCCCGACATCGAGACCTTGAGCCAGGAAGGCATAGTGCTGGTGCTCGACCAGATCACGGACCCGCACAATGTCGGCGCCATCCTGCGCTCGGCCGCGGCCTTTGCTGTGAAGGCGATCGTCACCACCGCACGTCACAGCCCCGAAGCAACAGGCGTGCTTGCCAAGGCCGCCTCCGGCGCGCTGGAGCTGGTGCCCATGATCACAGTGCAAAACCTCGCGCGTGCGCTGAACGAATTGAACGACCGCGGCTTCCAGACGGTCGGCCTCGATAGCGAAGGCACCGAAGACCTCTCTGATGTCACACTGCGCGAGCCGCTCGCGCTGGTGCTCGGCGCCGAGGGCAAAGGCTTGCGGCAATTGACGCGCGAGACTTGCAGCATCGTCGCGCGGCTCGACATGCCCGGCGAGATCAAGAGCCTCAACGTCTCGAACGCGGCCGTGCTCTCGCTCTATGTCGGCGCGAGCCGGCTTGGGCTGATGAAGCGAAAATAAAACAAAACGCCCGGCGGTAACGCCGGGCGTTTGATTGACTCAACCGATCAGAGATCAGTAATAGCGGCGCAGCACGCGATGGCCGCCGTAATACGGCTGATAGCGAGGAGCGTAGCCATAGCGCGGGCCGTAGCCGTAATGCGGGCGCGGCAGGTAGCCGTAGCGCGGGCCATAGCCGTAGCGATACGGACGGTAGTACGGGCGGCGATAGGGATAAGCGGCCGGCGCTTCGACGGCCGCAGCGCGATAGCCGTAGCCGTAGCCATAATTGCCGGGCGCGACGACCGCATCTTCCTGGTAGGTCGGGGTCGGCGCGAAGGCGCCCGGGCCGGTGTAGGTCGGGCCCTGGTTGACGTAGTAGTATTGCGTGGTCGGCTCGGCGAGGCGCTGATAGCCATAGCCGGCACCATAACCATAGCCGGCTCCGTAGCCGTAACCGCCGCAGCCGGTGTTGCAGCCCGAGAACACCGGCGCAACCGGCTGGCACGGATTGAAGCCGCAGGCCATGGCGGGCGCAGCGCCCACAAACATCACGGCAGCTGCCGCGACCAGTCCCGAAATCATCTGACGCATTACTCTCTCCTGTTGATTTCCGTCTTTTTGGATTCTGACGTTTCTCAACCCGGCGGCTTGCCGGGTATTTCTACATGCGGCCGTGGTCGCGGAGGCCGCGGTCGGTCATTGATTTCAGGCGCGAGGATCACCGGCGGCGGATTGACCGGCACATCCATTTGCGGCGGCAGCGGCGCGGACGATGCGCCCCAGCTCTGGTAATAGCTCTGCGCCGGCTTCGGCAATTTGCGGTTCGCGGGCGGCTCGACCTCGAGGCGGCCATAGCCGGGTCGCAAGCCCATGCTCGGATAATAATGACCGACATCGGTAGGCTGCCGCTCAGGAACGTACACCCCGCCATAGATCGTGGGCTGCACCTGGATGTTCTTGCCAAGGCCCCAGGCACTTTCGACGACGGTGTAGGACGCATCGATATTGTTGATGATGATGGGCACGCCGGGACGGACGGGCACGACGATATCGAAACCGCCGCCGGCAAAGGCCGTGGCAGGCAGTCCGATCAGAAAGGCTGCGAGCGCGGATGCGCGCATGGAACGATCCCGGTTATCCGGGCCACAACCTACCGGATTGCAGCGTAGAGAGGGTTAAGGACCACTGACCAAATTCCGGTAAGCCTAACGCGTAAGGATCGCGCGCCGCGAAAATGCTGCAACGCGCACTAGCGAAGTGTTAACGAGGCACCAGCACATCGCACGCGCGCGGAGTTGCGTGGCACAAATTGCACATCCTGGGCGGGTTCACGTCGATGTGACACGGCAAGCGAGAAACCGCGGAACGCCAGCGTGATGTCGCGCTTAGCCCAGTCTCAACAACATGGAGAAAATGCCATGACGAGCCCAAAGCTTCTTGGCTTGGCCGCAATCGTTGCGTCCACGCTGGCCACATCGGCGTTCGCGCAGACTCCGGCCGACAATGCGGCCCGCTGCGCGGGACTATTCCAGGATCCCAACTGCCAGAACCTCAGCCCCGCCACGACCGATCGTGCCTATCGCCGGCGGCACATGGCCCATCGGCACGTGACCGGGGATGAGCAGGCGCAATCGGGCTTCTGGCCGCTCGACACGGCTGACGCGGTGGCAGGCGCCGCCGTCGGGACCGCAGCAGCGGTCGCCACGGCGCCGTTCCAGGGCTGGGGCAATTCCTACGCGAGCTATGACCGCGGGGGTCCCGGCTGGTACGGCAATTGGAATGCCTATGCCGCCCGCAACGGCATCGTGTGCAGGCCCGGCACCTGGTTCAAGGGCGAAGACGGCCGGCAGCACCTTTGCCAATAGGCCCACAAAGCGCGCGAAATGCTTCAGGCGGCCCCGAAAGGGCCGCCTGTTTCTTGTCACCGAAGGCCACCGCAGGTTCTGGCACTTCGCAGACAAGTCTGGTATTGCGACCGCGCACAAGCGGATGGGCCGGCCTGCCGGAACCCGCGCGGGGGCTCCTCGCAAAGTGGCCGGCTTAGCTCAGCGGTAGAGCAGCGGTTTTGTAAACCGAAGGTCGGGGGTTCAATCCCCTCAGCCGGCACCAGCGCTCGATGCACGTTCCTCAGCTTGACGTCTTCGATATGCTGCCGTGTTGCAGATGCTGGATATCCGCGCCGTCAATATTGACCCAGCCATGCTTCGACCGCTCGAACACCGATTTTGACGGCGCCGGGAAATTCGGGTCGGCGATTGCGCCGACGGCGACGCCGATCGTCGCCGGAAATCTGTCGGGCTTCCAATAGACCGTCGAGCCGCAATCGGGACAAAAATAGCAGCGGACCTTGCCGCCGCTCTCGCCGGTGCGAACATATTCCCTCGCCGCTCCGGAGATCCTGACGGCATCGACCGGATAGAAAGCACCCACGCCGAACGGCGCGCCGGTCCGCCGCTGGCATTCGAGACAGTGACAGGCCGCGACCAGATTGGCCGGCCCTGGCAGCGACAGCGCAAGCGCGCCACAACTGCATCTGGCATCGATCATTGACCATGCTCCTTCGTCTATTTGTTTCGGGGTTGCGGCAGGTCGCGGCGATGATGGCCGTCAGGCAGGCTCAGCGACGCCTTCCGGCAGATCATCGAGCCGCCAGAGGCCGAGGCTCTTGTCGCGCCAGCCGCCTCCACCCTCGTCGCAGCGCTCGTTGATCAGTTCGCGCGGCGGGGGCCAGTCGAACGGCGGCTTCGTCATGTTGAGCGCGCGCCAGTCGCCGTCCTCGCAATCGCTGTTATCTTCCCACTCGGGAAACGTCGTGACCAGCAGAAATTGCGCGCCGCTCGCGCGAAAACGTGACATGGCGCGCGCCATGTTCTGGAAGCTCAGATGCACGAGACAGTCGCGGCACAGGATCAAGTCGCATGCCGGCAACTCATCGCGCGTGATGTCGGCGACGAGAAAACGGCCCCGCAACTCGCCTTGGGCGACGCGCGCGCTGCTGGCCGCGATCAGCGACGGCACGATGTCGATGCCGGTATAGTCTACATCGAGTTGCTTGCTGCCGATCCAGCCCGCATCGCCGCAGGGCGCATCGAGCAGCGAGCGCACACCGAGCCGCTGCAACAGGCCCGGCAGCGCTTCGCGGATCGCGGCAGCGGCAAGATCCTCCGACCCAAGCCCCGAGACCGAGGTCGCAGCCCCCCACAGATTGGTCCGCTCGATCCGCTCGAAGCGCGCAGCGAGATCGAGGCCGGCAAAATTCTCGCGGTCGGCAACGAAGCGCTCATGGGCGAGCACGGGGGGACGTTTGGAGATCATCGGCTGGAACTCGCGCCAAGATTTCGTCGCAAGCATACTATACGGACAAGGCATTCAATCCGGAATGTCCCGCGGGGAAAGTCGCTGATGATCACCCGACGAACCGCCCTGGCCGGCCTCGTCACCCTGCTGGCACCTATCGCTGCGCGTGGCGCTGCCGGCGAAGAGTTCAAGGTCGTCTCCGGCGGGGACAGCCTCTCGGTGCTGCGCTATGCGGCGGCCGGACCCCAGAAGCGCCCAGCCGTGATCTCGCTGCACGGCGCCCGCGGCATCGAGATCAAGCCCCGCGCCTATGAGCGCTACGCCGACGCGCTGGCGGCTCACGGCATCGACACCTATTTCCTCCGCTACATGACGTCGGCCGATATGGCTGCGTTGACGGCCACCACGCATGAGGTCCGCGAGGCCTATGAGACAACGCGGTTCGACGGATGGGCCGACACGGTCGCCGCCACCGTGACGGCAGTGCTCGACCGACCCGACAGTTCGGGACGCATCGGCCTGCTCGGATTTTCGCTGGGCAGCTACATCGCCGCCGAGGCCGCAGCGCGCGACAGCCGCGTCGCGGCTCTCGCGGTACTCTATGGCGGCATGCCCAAGGCCATGACCACCAAGCTTAACCACCTGCCGCCGCTGATCGGGCTGCATGGCGAGGCCGACAAGAACGTCCCGATCGAGGAAGGTCGGCAACTGGTCGCGCTCGGCAAATCGGTCGGCGCCGAGACCGAATTCGTGCCCTATCCCGGGAGAGCCCACGGCTTTGATTTCTCCGAGAGCGATCCAATGGCTCAGGATGCGATCGATCGGGTCACGCGGTTTTTCCAGGCCAGGCTCGCGGCCTGAGTTCACTAGGGCTTCTGCCACTCCATGATGTGGAAGAAGGGCACGCGGCGATGATGCGCAATTCTATCGGGATCACCGGCTGTGGGCTGCGGTTCGACGAACAGGCGCAACTGGAGTTTTTGATCGAGTAGCAGAGTCATGTATGTGCTGAGCGGACGGTGCCAGTTCTGGACACGGATGCCGCTCCAGCTGACCCAGATCGGCCGCTCGTCCATGTAGTGGTCGATCGCGAAGCGCGGGATACCCTCGCGGTCGCGCGTCCATCCATCGGGCTGCCCCGCGGTGTTGAAGCTGGTCAGATTGGCGATCAGCAGCGTTCCGCCCGGCCGTAGCGCCGCCACCATCTTCGCGATGGCCCCGGCGAGATCCGGCATGTCGATCAGGCTGAGATAGCTGACGACGAGATCATGTGACGCATCGACTTCCATCGTTTCGGCACGGTCGAGCCGGTAGTCGCCCTGCGGATCCAATTCCCTTGCGCGCGCCAGCAACGCTTCGGTCGGGTCGATACCGGTGGTGCGGATGCCGGCGCGCTGCATGATGCGGCAGAAGCGCCCTTCCCCGCAGCCGACATCGAGCGCATTGCGAAAACCACGGCCTTCGACGCGCGCCCGCATCGGCGCATCCAGCACGAAGCGGCGGCCAAAATCGCCATCGTCACCCTGCTCGACGATCCATGCAGACGCGGACGCGGCCCAGCCGTCAGTGACCTGATCGCTCATGGTGTCGCCTTCGAGAGTTGGTGTTCGGCGCGCTAAAAGCGCGGGGACGGCTACTGACCACAGGTTGGATCAGAGTTCAACATGAGGTAGCATGCGCATCGCATGCCATCCTACACCAACCGGGAAAGCGCCAAGATCATCGCCGGAGCCGTCGCGGCTGTCGTGGCGACGCTCTTCCTGTTTGCGATCGCGATGGCGTTCTTGCTGCCGCAATAGGTTCTGCGGCGCGCCGGCGGCGCGAGGCCGCCGGATCTTTCACTTCGCGCGGGCTCAGGCGGCGCGCACGGTCCGCAGGAATTTTCCGACTTCGTCCTTCAAGCGGTTGCTGTCGGTTGCCAGCATCTTCGCGGTGGAGAGCACCTGCGTGGAAGCCGAACCGGTCTCGGCCGCGCCACGCTGCACGTCGGTGATGTTGCTCGAGACCTGCTGGGTGCCGTGAGCGGCCTGCTGCACGTTGCGCGAGATCTCCTGGGTCGCGGCGCCCTGCTCCTCGACGGCTGCGGCTATGGTCGAGGACACTTCCGACAGCCGCTCGATGGTCGCGGAGATGTCGCGGATCGCCGTCACCGATTCCTGGGTGGCGTTCTGGATGCCGGAGATCTGCTGGCTGATCTCGCCGGTGGCTTTCGCGGTCTGCTCGGCCAGCGTCTTCACCTCGGAGGCGACGACGGCGAAGCCGCGGCCGGCCTCGCCGGCGCGTGCCGCCTCGATGGTGGCGTTGAGCGCCAGCAGATTGGTCTGGCCCGCAATGGTGTTGATCAGCTCGACGACGTCGCCGATACGCGTGGCCGCGACCGAGAGCTCGCTGACGCGCTCAGTGGTGGTGCGGGCCTGGTTGACGGCTTCGCTCGCCATCCGCGCGGATTCCTGCACCTGCCGGCTGATCTCGTTCACCGACGACGACAATTCCTCGGTCGCAGTCGCAACCGACTGGACGTTGCCGGTGGCTTCGCCCGAGGCAACCGCGACGACCGAAGTCAACTCCTGCGCGCGCTGCGCGGTGGTGGCGAGCGTGGAGGACGATGCTTCGAGCTCGGTGGAGGCAGATCCGACGGTGTCGATGATCTCGCCGACCGCGCGTTCGAAGCCGTCGGCCAGATTGAACATGTCGCGCTTGCGCTGCTCGGCGGCCTGCTTCTCGGCTTCCACCTGCGCAGCCTTGAGCCGCTCCACCTCGATCGCGTTGGTCTTGAACACCTCGACGGTTTTGGCCATCTCGCCGATCTCGTCGCTGCGGTCCTTCTCGGGCACTTCGGTCTTGAGGTCGTTGCGCGCCAGGCCTTCCATGGCGAGCTTTAGCCGGGCGATCGGCTGCGACATCGCCTTGAAGCCGATGAAGAGCGCAATCGCGATGCCCAGCAGCAGGCCGCCGCCGCTGACGCTCATCACGGTCCAGGTCGCAGACCTGGCGTCGCGATTGATGACCTCCTTGCGCTGGACCACCGCCTTGCTGACATCGGCCGTAAACGCCGCGACGCGCGCGAGCGATGCGTCGATCAGCGGGTCGCACTCCTTGTGCGCACGCTCGGCAGCCTTGGCATTTTCTGCGGGGCTGCTTGCAGCCGCGCCGGCCTGGAGCACCGGGTCACAGCCTGCAAACACGGTCTTCAGCTGGTCGCTGATGCTCTTGATCTCGTTCGCCCGCGTAGGATCGTCCTGCTCAGCTGCAGTCAGGTACTGGCCGACCTCATCGCGGTTCTGGTTCGCGATCTTGAGGCGATTGGCGTTGCCGGCCTCGGTCGTCTCGGTCATGACCGCATAGAGAGCCGCGTGATAGGTCTCGATTCGGCGCAGGACGCGCGTCAGGTTGAGGGCTGCTGACTGCATCGCTGTGAGTTCGCTGAAGCCGTCGACGGTCGCGGAGAGTTCGCGCGTGCCGAAAGCGGCGACGGCGACCAGGGCGATGCCCATCACGGTCACGATCAGCGCAACCTTCAAGACGATCTTCAAATTGTTCAAAAAACTCATCGCAGCCGCCCAATCATCTTCCGGTCACCATTGACCGAACCAGTCCCAGCGGCGGCATTGGAACCCGGTAACATTAATATTTGATACAAAATGACTGGTATAACCTTACGGAGAAATACTCATCCAGCGGTTGCCTGTAAGCTTCACGCAAGCTTTGGGCGCTTGGGGGGCAACCCGCCCGCCCGCGATCAGGTCGGAGCCGCCTCCTGGCCGTCGTCTCGCGCGACATGAGCACGCACCAGATCCTCGACGAATGCGATCACCTGCCCCCGCTTCTCGGGCGGCAGTGACAGAAAGGCGCGCACGAGCCGCAGGCCCTGCGCTTCGTCCGACGGGTCGGCCTTGGAATCCATTTGAGCAATGTCAGATGACCGGGAAAAATATGCAATCCCCTGCACGCAGCCTGCTTGATTCGGCGCCGTAGCTTTGGTGGAATGGCTCCAACAGGGTGGTGGATCATGAAGTGGATCAGGGAGCGCGATGCACTGATCGCGCAGACACTGGCCTTCGTGCAGTCGGTTACCGGCAAGAAGGACGATTTCCGTCAGCCGGATACCGCTGCAGCACCTCCGGTACTGGCCGCGGAGATCGTCTCCGTCCGGGCCTTGACCGTGGCCTTTGAACAGGCGCAGGCCGATCCGCCGCCGGTGGTCGTGCCGCCGCAGCCCTTGCCTGCGCCTTCGCCACGGATCGGCAGCGATTTCCGCAGCGAGATGCAGGCGCGCATCGCCAATTTCAGGAGGCATCAGGAGCGGTTCGAGCGCGAGCGTGAGGAATATTGTGCGTCGACGTTGACCAAGCTCCGCGCGGCAATCCGCGACCCCTCAATCCGTCCGGAAGTAGACAGGTAAGGCGGCCGCCGCCTCACCACCAGGACTTATAGCCACGACCAGACCAGCCAGAGATTGGCCGCACAGGCGCCGAGCAATCCCAGCGTCAGTGGCAACAGCATGTGCCCGCAGCAGGTTTTAAGGTCGGTCGTCATGGCCGGAAACATCCGCTGATTCCGCCAAACGAGTCCCAAAGTATCTTTTTTCGCGGATTCAGGACTCGTTAAGGACTCAAGGCCCGCGGTCTTTCGGCTTCGATCACGGCCCCGTGATCGCGCCGGAACCCCTTCTCCGTGAAGTCGTTAATGCGCTTTCCGGGAGCGGCAGACATGCCCTACGCCCTGTTCTGCAACGACAGCCAGATCAGCAAGGCCTATCCTGATGAAGCCGATGTCTGGAAGCTTGCGCAAAGGAGCGGCCTGGTCGTGGACATCAGCACCGACGAGGAGCGGCACGGTCCGCGCCGGGTGCTCGACAATGACTATGAGATCAAAGCCTGCCAAGCTGCCCAAGGCGAAGACCCCGCCAAGAACAAGGCGGACGCTGACCGGGAATCCAGGATGGAGCTTCAGCTCAACTCGTAAGATCCCGCCCGAAGGTCGGAGGGCTCAGGGCGTCGCGGTCGCCAGCGAAGCCTGCTCACCGGCGAGCGCCACGCAGGCCTTGCGGCGGTGCAGCCCGCGGATCGCTCCGGTGACCTTCAGCACCTTGCCATACGGGCAGGACAGGTCCTTGACGAAGGCGACCTCGTAAGGTGCCAACATCAGAGGCTCGGATTTGAGGATTGTTTGGGCAGAGCAAGGCAGCGCGGCAAAGCACGAGACCACCACCACCGTCGCCAAGATACGCATGTTCGCCATCCCACCAGCCCGGTAATCCCCTAATACGCGTACCGGAGCGCGAGTTCCGTAAGTCGCAAAAATTATTTTTGCTTTACCCGATCCCCGTGACACGCGTGAGAACGCGTGCGCCAGACTGTTTGCTTGCAAATGACGCGCCAGATGGTTCACGCAATCCAAACACGCCGGCCAAACGAAAAGGCCGGCGGGAAGCCGGCCTTTGTCAGATCGCGGTCTTGGTCAGATCGTGGCCTTGCCCGCTCCCGGCTCAGTAGCGCGAGGCGGCCGGACCGCCCCAGCCGAAACGATAGTTCACACCGACCTTGACGGTATGCTCGTCATCCCGGCCGCGGACACCGACCACGTCGGCCGGACCGCCGGTGATCGTGGTGCTGCCGAAATTATAATACTGGTACTCGGCCTTGGCCGACCAGTTCGGCGCGAACATGTATTCGAGGCCGGCGCCGACGGTGTAGCCGTCCTTGCTGTTGCCGGTGGTCGTGAAGGCTTGCGGCACGCCGGCGACGTTGACGCCGAGGCCGCCATTGCGCCAGGCGTAACCGCCCTTGGCGTAGAGCAGCGTCGGGCCCCAGGTGTAGCCGATGCGGCCGGTCACCGACCCGAGCTGGTCAGTGTTCGACGTCACCTGCGTGCCCAGCGGGAACGTGACACCGTTGTTGTTGGTCGGCAGCCAGGAATATTGGGCCTCGATACCCACGACCCAGTTGGGCGCGAACTGGTAGTCGAAGCCGCCCTGCACGCCACCCAGGAAGCGGGCGTTGCTGGACTGGAAGGTGGTGTCGCCGGCGAAGCCACCGCCGACATGGCCGCCGATGTAGAAGCCGGTCCAGTTGTAGATCAGCTGCGGCGGCGTGTAGGCCGGAGCCTTGGTGTAGGTGCGCGGCTGCATGTCGGCTGCGGCCGCCGGTGCGGCCAGCGCCAGCAGAGCTGCGGCACCGAGCAAAATCGTCTTCATGATCGTCCCCGTTCTTTCAAATCGACCCTCAGGAAACAACGTGGCGTGAATTTGGTTGCTTCGCGGCGATGCCGGAACGTTGATCGTTCGTTACTGTGACGGGGCGGCAACATCGCGATTTTGTTCCGCCACGTCGGCTTGCGCCGACAGATTTCGTCGCCCCGCAAGACCAGCCGTAACGATTTGTCGCGAGGCAAAACCGCCCCGTTCAAAGCTCGCCAAAATGTGATGCAGCGGCTCCGGCGGCTCTGGTTCTAGCAGCCCGCGATGAAGGTCGGCTTTGCGCTACCGCGCCATCTTTTCCAGTTCTGGAAAGGGTGCGTAAACCGCACCGGCGCAGAGCTCGTTGGCACGGTCGACGACGCGGTCGCCACGGCCGTTGACGTAGACGACGGCGCGCTCGCGAACCGCCTTGTAGCTGCCGTCGCTCTCACGCGGCGTGAAGCGCAGGCAGCTGATATAGAACTGCCGCCCACCAACCTCCCGCAACACCGGATCCGCCATGCTGGCGTCGCGCACACCGACCGGATTGTTGAGATAGGCATGGATCAGGGCCAGCGCGTCGCTGCGAAAATTATCGGGGAATGGCTGAGGCCCACCGGCTTGCCCGCCGTCCATCAGCGATGGGCGATCACCGTCACCGCCAAAGCAGGCCGCAAGCATCAGGGGCAGCGCCAGGATCAATGCCGGCCTCGCCGCGCGTTTCGCCAATCCCCTCACAGTTCGCGCTCGCCGCTCACTCGACCTGGAGTGTTCCAGCCCCAAGGTTGCAATGATGCATGTCTAGAGATGTTTTGCCCGACGAGTCAACCGGATTCGTAAAATCCGCAAATGAGTATCCGTCAACCCATTGATTTATCTGTCGTCGTCTACTGTGCATGGGGTTGTTTTCGAGGTCCTTGTCGCTTTTTGCACACGGCGCACCGGCCCGCCGCCGACGCCTCGCGCTTTCGCGCGAAGCATGACGAACGGGCCGGACCTGAACTCCGCGCGAGGCGGCGGGGCAATGCCAGGGATGCCGCCTCGCTGGGGTCAGTGGTTAGCTGCGCTTCTCGGTGGTCACCGGCTTGGTGGTGAGGTCCGAGTTGGTCTTCAGCGACTTCTTGGCCGACAGATGCTTGTAGTGATGACGATGCGTCCGCACGGTCTTGTGCTCGGCGGGCGTGACCGCAGCGTTCGCGTTCATCGCCTTCGCCTTGCTGTCGACCTTGGCGCCCGACTTGACGTCGGCAGTCTTGGCATCAGTCTTGGCATCGGTCTTGGCATCAGTCTTGGCATCGGTCGTCTTGGCATCGGTCTTGACGCCGGCGTCGGGCTTGGCAGCGGTGGTCGAGATCTTGCTCTGAGTCTGGTCCGCCTTGATCACAGGCGCGGTCGTGGTGGTCTTGCCCGCTTCAGCGGCGAAGGCCGGGGCGGCGATGACGGAAGCTGCGAGCAAGGCGGCGGAAATGGTCTTCAACATGGTGGTCTCCTCTTGGAAGGATCTTGAGGCGGCGCCCTCTCGCCAACTCTTCGATCATGGGGAGAGCCTAGATGACGCGCGCTGAACCCGTTCTGAAGCGCATGGCCAGCTTCCGTTCATCTGGATGACAAGTTTGTTATCTTGGCCAGGCAACGCAATCGCCCCGGGACGGCCGGGAATGTTTTTGCCGGCCGGGTGTTCCGGTCTTTGGGCAATCGTGTAGGATCGCCACGTTCCATTCGGGAGAACTTAGATGCGCAAACTCTCAACGCTTCTTGTGCCGGGACTTGTCGCCATGACCTTGGCGGCCGGGCCGGCTCTGACCAGCGCCTATGCCGCGGGCAGTGACGAGCCCTCCTCGCCACCGAAGTCGGATACCTCGACCAAGAAGGGCAAGAAGAAAAGCTCCTCCGTCAGCGATCCCAAATTCCTCGCGGCCTATCGCACCGCCTATACCACGATCTACGACAAGCACGACTACACGGACGCGATCGGCCAGTTGAAGCAGCTCAAGCGTGACGACGTCGCGGATGTCGCGAACCTGATCGGCTACTCCTATCGCAAGCTCGGCGACTACCAGTCGTCGAAGGCCTATTACGAGATCGCGCTCAAGGACGATCCGAACCACGTCCGCACCTGGCAGTATTACGGCCTCTGGCAGCTCGAGCAGGGCAACCGCGAACAGGCGCAATACCACCTGAACAAGATCGCCATGCTCGCCGGCACCGAGAGCTCCGAATATCGCTCGCTGGCCGCAGCGCTCGACAAGCCGACCGGCGCGACACTCGTCTACTAAAGACACCGCATCTTCCTGCGACGCGAACGGGCACACCCCCTGGGGTTGTGCCCGTTCCGCTTTCTCGGCTAGCTTTCGCGCACCCATCCCCTCGCAATTGGTAGCGCAATGGACACGTGGCTGCGATCCGCGATCGACTACATCGGCTCCTGGATTGAATTCCAGCAGACAACCTTCCAGCAGCCCGGCGTCCTGGTTGCATTCGTCCATCGCGGCGAGGTCGTCGCCGAGCATGCCTTCGGGCTCGCCAATCTCGACACCGGCGAGAAGCTCACACCTCGCCACCGTTTCCGCATCGCCTCGCACTCGAAGAGCTTCACGTCGGCCGGCTTCATGAAGCTGCGCGAGCAGCGCAAGCTCAGGCTCGACGATCCCGTCGGCCAATATGTCAGCGGCCTGCATCCGCGCGTCGCCGAGACCACGATCGCGCAGGTGCTCTCGCACAGCGCCGGCCTGACGCGCGACGGCGCCGATTCCGGCCAGTTCATCGACAGCCGCCCCTATCTCAACGCCAATGAGCTGCTTGCCGAGTTGAAGCTGCCGACCGCGATCGAGCCAGGCACGCGTTTCAAATATTCGAACCACGGCTTTGCCCTGATGGGCCTCGTCATCGAGGCGATCACGAAGGAGCCCTATTCCGCCTGGATCAAGCGCGAGATCATCGAGCCTGCAGGCCTTCGCGAGACCGAGCCGAATGCACCGCTTCCGAAAGGCGCGCTGTTTGCGCGCGGCCATACGCGAAAGCTGCCGTTCGGCGAGCGCTGCGTGATCCCAGGCGACAATCCGGCCCACGCAATGGCGTCAGCCGCGGGCTTCGTCGCCACCGCCGCGGATACCGCGCGCTTCTTCGCGCAACTCGCGCCCAATGCCAGAAAGAGCGTGCTGTCGGTCGCGAGCCGCCGCGAGATGACGCGACATCAATGGCGTGTCCCGCAGAGCTTCGAGGCCTATTACGGCCTCGGCGTCAACGCCGGCAAGACCGACGGCTGGGACTGGTTCGGCCATGGCGGCGGCTTCCAGGGCTATATCTCCCGAACCTGCTCGATTCCCGAATGCGAGCTGGCGATCAGCATCCTGAGTAACTCCATCGACGGCGTAGCGCCGCTCTGGATGGACGGCGCGATGCAGATCCTGCGCGTCTTCAAGACGCGCGGCGCACCCGACCGGCGCGTGCGCGACTGGACCGGTCGCTGGTGGACGATCTGGGGCGCGACGGATTTCGTGCCTGCGGGCAACCGCGTGCTCATCGCCAATCCCCAGTTCAACAACCCGTTCATGGATTCCGGCGAAATCGAGGTCACTGGCCGCGACGCCGGCAAACTTGTGTGGGCTGCCGGTTATTCGAGCCACGGCGAGCCGGTGCGCCGCACCCGCGACAAGCGCGGCAGGATCAGCGACATCTGGATCGCTGGCGCCAACGTCAAACCGGCAACCGTCGTCGCGCGCGAGATCGCGCGGCACTACCCGCCGCGTAAACGCCGGCCTACTCCCGGATAAGCGTCTCGACCTCGCCCCGAAGCGCCTGCCGCGAACCGTCGCGCGAATAGAACATGTGCCCGCCGGGATAGACGACGAACTTGACGCGCGACGTCACGAAAGCGGGCAACTGATCGAGGGCCCGCTTCGTACCGAAATAGGGCGTGGCGAGATCAAACAGGCCGTGCGCGACCAGCACGTTCAGCTTGGCATCGGTCGCGAGGATCTGACGCAGCTCCGACAGGGATTGCGGCGGGTTGATGCCGCCGCCGAAATCCCAGCTGCGCTCGACAGCTCCGTTGAGGACTTCGTAGGAGCCATCCGGCCGCCAGTTGAGTTTTCGCGTGAGCACATCGACGGCAGCACTCGTCAGCGGCGCCTGCAGCACATCGCCCGAGGGGTCGCCAAAGCGCGAGCCGCTTGAATCCGGATAGGGATCGAGACCACGAACCGATCCGTCGTAGCGTCCGGTCACCATGCCGTTCCTGCGATCGAGTTCGCGGCGGAATTCGCTGATGTCGAAGCGGCCGTCGAGCCTGCGGCTTACCCCCTGATCGATGCCCGTGAGCTCCGCGACCTTGTCGGCAACACGATTGGAAGCTTCCGTGTCCGCCTCACCCTTGACGAGATCGGCTAAGAATTCCCCGCGTGCGTAGGCCTCAACGTCGGCGAGATCAGCGCGCTTGACCGGCCCCTTGGCTTCGCGCGCGACCGCCACGTAACTCGGCAAGGTCGCGACATATTGCAAGAGGCTCGTGCCGGTGAACTCGCGGAAATCGAGAAGCGGCGACACCAGCACCAGGCCCCTGACGCCGACGCCGTGCTGGATCTGCAATTGCCGCACGACCTTCGGCCCACGGATACCGCCATAGCTTTCGCCCGCGACATATTTCGGCGAGGTCAGCCTGTTGTGCTTCTCGAGCCAGCGCCGAATGACGAGCGCGATCGAATTGACGTCGCCGTCGACCGAATAGAACCGCTTGCGGGCATCCTCGCCGCTCGCAATGAGACGGCTGTAACCAGTGCCGACGGGATCGATGAAGACGAGATCGGTGAAGTCGAGCCAGGTTTCCGCGTTCGGCTTCACCTCGGGCGAGGCTGACGGCGATAGTCCCTCGCCGTCGAGCGGCAGCCGCCATGGCCCTGCCGCACCGAACTGGAGCCATGCCGAGGACGCGCCGGGCCCGCCATTGAACAGGAATGTCACCGGACGCGTGGCGCGGTCGGCGCCGTCGAGCTCATAGGACGTCGTGGCGATGTCGGCGAGCGACTCGCCCTTGTCGTCGAACACGCGGATGGAGCCGGCGGTCGCGGCAAAGCTGAGCGTTCGGCCGGGCAGATCGAGCGTCTGCTTCGTGGTCGAGTCTGCGGGCAAACGGTGCTGATCGGCGGCGGATGGCGAGGCCTGCGCCGAATTCTGCGCGTTGCCGCCCCGTCCGCCCTTCTGTCCCGCCGGCGCGGCAGTCTCGTTGCGCGGCTGCGGTGGATCGTCTGCGCGCGCCAGGCCTGCGACCGCGAACGTCGAGACCGCCAGCACCAGCCCCGCACGGCGCAGCACCGGCAAGCTCATGACCATGATCGTTCTCCCTGCCCCGCTCGCGCGCGCAACTCGTTGGTCACAGCTCTAGCCGCCAATTGCGACAGTTTGGGGGACCGGACGGTTGGGGCCGGCTTTTGGGGCCGATTTTTGCCCAGAACCACCATGCATGGCCCCCCGCGTTTGCCTTGCCAGCCCGTCATCCTCGACAATACAGGCCCAGGTCGTATAGACGACCTCGGCGGAACTTTCTTGAGCCAGTGCCCGGAAGCCATGACCAAGCCAACGCGATACGACCGGATCGCCTTCGTCGCCAGCCCGAGCAGCGAGGCAGAGGCCGCCTTCCATCAGCTCACGGCGCAATATGGCAATTGCAATCCTGACGAAGCCGACGTCGTGGTCGCGCTCGGCGGCGACGGGCTGATGCTCCAGACGCTGCACCAGCATATGCGCTCGGGCAAGCCGATCTACGGCATGCACCGCGGCACCGTCGGCTTCCTGATGAACGAATACTCGACGCACGACCTGCGCGCGCGGCTCGAGGCGGCGCATGAATCCGAGATCAACCCGCTTCTGATGCGCGCGACCGACGTCAACGATCGCGTCCATCTGCACCACGCCATCAACGAGGTCTATTTGTTCCGGCAGACCTCCCAGGCGGCTCGCCTGCGCATCCTGATCGACGAGCGCGAGCGGATGCCGGAGTTGATCGCCGACGGCATCATCGTGGCGACGCCGGCAGGCTCGACCGCCTACAATCTGTCGGCGCAGGGCCCTATCCTGCCGATCAACGCGGCGCTGCTGGCACTGACGCCGATCAGTGCCTTCCGGCCGCGGCGCTGGCGCGGCGCCCTGCTCCCCAACACCGCCTATGTCGTGATCGAGGTGCTCGAAGACGACAAGCGCCCCGTGGCGGCGGTCGCCGACCATGAAGAGGTGCGCAGGGTCCGGCGCGTCGAAATCCTGTCCGACAAGACCATCTCGATGCGCATGCTGTTCGACCCCGGCCACAGCCTGGAAGAGCGCATTTTGCGCGAGCAATTCGGGAATTAAGCCACTGCCCGGGCGCCTGGCGGCAACCCTTCGTTAACCCTCGGCACGATATGGTTAACGAAGATTGACCGCTTCGGCCCGGGCGCCATGTTCCGCATCGACTTCAACAAGCTGCGCTTCCTCGTCTGCGACGATAATCCGCACATGCGCCGCATCCTGCGGACGCTGCTGCATTCGTTCGGCGCGCGCGAGGTATACGAGGCCGAGGACGGCGCCACGGCGCTGGAAATGTACAGCCATTACGTGCCTGATATCGTCATCACCGACTGGGCAATGCCGATCTTCGACGGGCTCGAACTCGCGCAGATGATCCGGCAGCCGGAATCCAAGGGCAATCCTTACGCGCCGATCATCATGCTGACCGGCCATTCCGAGAAACGCCGCGTCACCGTCGCGCGCGATGCCGGCGTCACCGAATTCCTGGCCAAGCCGATCTCGGCCAAGGGTCTCTACCAGCGCATTCTCAACGTGGTCGCCAGTCCCCGGCCCTTCATCAAGACCAAGACCTATTTCGGCCCGGACCGTCGCCGCAACACCAACTCCGCCTATATGGGCCCGGAGCGCCGTGTCGGCGAAAAGCACGAGGTGCTCCAGCAGCCTTCGCTGCTCGACAAGGCCCGCTCCTCTATCTAGCGCAACGTCAGACCCGACAAGGCAGGCATCATGGCGAAGAACAGCGCAAAGGATATCGAGGTCAAGGCCTTCGCCACGCATCACGTCATCACGCAGCCCAATCCGCTGCGTAAAGTCCTGCGCCGGGTCGAGGAAAAGGACATGGACGATCCGGTCGGCCGCGCCGAGCAGGCGCTGGCAGGCCTGTCCGGCGAGTTCAAGAGCTGGATGACGACCGAGGTCAACCGGCTGTCAACTGCTTATGTTGCCATCCGCAACGACGGCTTCAGCAAGGAACGGCGCGACGAACTGTTTCATGCCGCGCACGACATCAAGGGCGACGCCGCGACGTTCGGCTTTCCGGCCGCCGCCGGGGTCGCCGAGAGCCTCTGCCGCGTCATCGAACACGCGCCGGATCTGGAAAGAGTGCCAGCCGAGCTGTTCACGCACCACATCAACGCCATCCTCGCCATCGTGCACGAGAACACCAAGCTCGACAGCATCAGCGTCTCCGCCGAACTCAGCCGCCGCCTGCGCAAGGTCGCCGACGACTATCTCGCCGACGTCAACCGCGACCGCCCCGAGCATCTCGAAGTGATCCTGGCACCGAGCATCGTGCCGGCGGAGTAGTACGCTCTCGTCGTTGCCCAGATTGTAGGGTGGGTTAGCGCAGCGTAACCCACCACGTCTCTATCCGCGTGGAAAGCAAAGAGGTGGGTTACGCCGTGCGAACTGCGCTTCGCGCAGCCGCTTGGCTAACCCACCCTAAGGCATCTCGCTACGCCGCGATCAGATCATCATACACCGGTTCGATCGTATCCTCCGCGACCAGCTCGTCGCAGAACAGCCGCGCCTCCTCGCGCGCGGATTCCGTGGCGAAGCGGCGCAGCAGGACCATGAGCGGCTCGGTGGCGCCGCGGTCGGTTTCGCAATGGGTGAGGACGCGCTCGACCATGCGCCGACGCAGCCGGGCTGCAGTGTCGTCGGTATCGACAAAACCCTGCTCGTGGCAGGCATCGAGAGCCACCTGGAATGCCGCGAACGTCGCCTCCGGCAATCCGGCGCGACGGAGCAACGCCTGCAGGCTGTTGCCGCCGCGATCGTGCAGCAGCGCGGAGACGCGCGCGAGCGGCAGATCGGCGAGTTCAGCGAGTGACGCATCAAACAGATCGAGATTGCTCGACAGCAGCGCGCGCAGGATCAGGCCCGCAGTGAGCTGGCCGGTGATGCGCAGGTGCTTCACTAGGCCCTGCATGTCCTCGCCGCGCGAGCGTGCTGCGATGTTGATGGTGGAGCGGTCACGCGCTTCCAACGTCATACGTTCGGCGCGGTCAGCGCTCAGCCAGTTCCGCGCCACGACGAATTGCGCGAGGGTCTCGGAGAGCTTTGCGACCAACGCGGCACGTGTTGCGGCCGGAATGTCGTCCAGCACCAGCATTGCCTCGCGGATCGCCGCGAGATGGCCGTGACGCTCGACAATGCGCGTCCAGGAGAACGGCGCGAGCTCGGCGTGCGGATTTTCGATCAGCTCGAGTGCGGCAGCCGCGCAGCCGACCTCGGCGATGGCGGCGCAGACCGAGACCGGGAGCGCGATGCGGCGCGCGACCGCGCATTGCACCTCGTCATTGCCGGTCGCGACGATATCGACGAGATCGGCATCGATCAGCAGCGGCGAATGTTCGAGCACCGGCAGCGCCACGGTCGGCTGGTCCGCCGACAGCGCTCGCACGATCGACGCCGGCGCATCGGTGCTGCGCGCAAAGGCCTCGGCCATCGCCTGCCGAACCAGCGGCGAGGGATCGTCGAGCAGCATCAGCAGCGCGCCTTCGGCGGCGACGCGGTCGTCGTGGGAAAGATCCGAGATCAGCCAGGCCCGGGCCAATGCCCGCGTTGCCTCCGCCCGTTCACCTGCGGGCGCGGTCCTGATCCAATTGATGAACTGCCGAACAATCATGCTGCTTCCGGCTTACGCAACGAAAAAACGAAACGGTGACGACGCGTCACCTGCAACACAAAATAAACCACGACGCTTAACAAAGCGTTCACCATAAGCGGCTGGTTTTATTGATGATTTATTAAGAAGTGGAAGCCGCGCGACGGCGCGGCAGAGCGCTAGCTCGAGAACATGCCGCTGCGATCGCTGAAGAGATCGAGCGGTTGCGGCGGCCGCACGTCAGGCGTCGTGGACGCGACGGACGTCAGCGAAGCGTTGTTGCCCCATAATTTCTGCACCGTGGTCGAGACCGGCTGCGTCGCATCGCCCGGCTGATAGATAGAGCGAAACACCGGTGCGGTCGGCGTATTGTCGGCCACCGTCGTCGACGATGTCGCGCTCACCGGCGTCACCGAACGTGAGTCCGGAAAGGTCTGGAGATAGGAGGCGTTATTGACCATCGGCGCAGTGGGCTGCACGCCGTTGGCGGCGGCAACCTGCGTGGTCGACGGCGTGTCGCCATACATCGCCATCGCCGTGCGCGTCGACTTCGCATTCGCGGCGCTGGCGTAGCGCGCATTCAGCACCGAATAGACTTCGGAGACGCTGCGCGCACGACCATCCTTGGCATAGAAGATCGAGCGGTTGGCGGACGCCGCATTGGGAAACAGGCGCGCACCGACCGCTTGCGGATTGTCCTCGGCATTGGCGATCAGTTTCGCCGCGCCACCGACGCCCATGAAATGCGCCATATAGAGCTCGCTGTCGGACGGCCTGCGGCCGAGGAGACCAGTGAGCTTGAAACTGTTGGATTGCGTCAGCGCGGCCGCCATGCTGGATGCGGCCTCCGGATCATCGCGCAGCTTCATGATCGAGCGCTTCATGAAGGGATCATCGACTGTGTAGGTGCCAGACGAGGTCCTGGTGATGGCGTCGGAATAATTGCCATAGCCGAGCTGGGGGCCCGCCTCCTTCACCGTGCCGAGCCAGGTCTGGTCGATGAACTGATAGAGGCCGTGGGCGGACGAGGTGCTCGCACCGGCGGAAGGATCGAAATCCGATTCCATCTTGGCAGTGGTCAGCATGTACTGAAAGCTGACGCCGGTCTGACTCGAACCCTGCTTGATCGCGCCAGCGACGCGCTTCAAGCCGTCGGTTGCCGCTGTCTGCGAGGCACTGGAATTGTCGACCGACATAGTGGAGTGCCCGCCCCGCGCGGCTTTGGACGGCGCCGGCAATTCGGACGCCTGATCGCCTCACCGTGGGACAGTTATGGTTAATGCGGGGTTAATTCGGCGGCCGCCGTCATTCCGGAGCCCGACAGGATACGAGCCCTATTTCTTGTAGACGTCGTGCGGGTCGAACAGCCTGTCTGCATCGACGAACACCAGCTTCGCCCCACCGGCCTCGGCCTCGACCTTGCGATAGAAGCAGGACCGGCGGCCGGTGTGGCAGGCAGCCCCAATCTGCTCGACGCGGAGCCAGATCGCGTCCTGGTCGCAATCGGTGCGGATCTCGACCGCGCGCTGGGTCTGACCTGAGGTCTCACCTTTTCGCCACAAGGCATTGCGCGAGCGGCTGAAGTACCAGGCCTCGCCAGTCGCAATGGTCTTGCGCAGCGCCTCGTCATTCATGTGGGCGACCATCAGAACGTCGCCGGTGGCAACGTCGGTCGCGACGACCGTCACGAGGCCAGCGGCGTCGAACTTGGGGAGGAAGGTCAGGTCTTCCTCGATCTCATGGGAGTGAGCGGACACCACAAATCTCGCCAGTTGTTCGCGAGGTCAGCGCGTCAAGCCTCGCACCATGGACAGGAACCGGGCCTGCTCCGCCGGATTGTCGCGAAACATGCCGGTGTAGCGGCTGGTGAAGGTGGAGGCGCCATGTTTGGCGACGCCGCGCACCGACATGCAGGTATGCTCGGCCTCGATCAGCACGGCAACACCGCGGGGCTTCAGGATCTCGTCGATCGCGGCTGCGATCTGCGCCGTCAGATGCTCCTGGGTCTGGAGCCGGCGGGCGAAGATATCGGTCAAACGCGCAAGCTTGGACAGGCCGACAACGCGTTCCACCGGCGTATAGGCGATGTGCGCCTTGCCGTAGAACGGCATCATGTGATGCTCGCACTGCGAGGTGAACTCGATGTCGCGGACCAGCACGAAGTCGTCGTAGCCGGCGGTCTCGCCGAAGGTGCGGTCGAGCACCTCCGCCGGGCACTGGTGGTAGCCCTGATAGAGCTCATCGAACGCCTCGACCACGCGGCGCGGCGTGTCGAGCAGGCCTTCGCGCTCGGTGTTCTCGCCGATATAGGCAAGCAGCGTCTTCACGGCTGCTTCCGCCTCGGCGCGCGCGGGGCGCGGTTGGTCGGCGCGGACGGCGGCCGCAAGGAATTCGGCAGGATCAAGCTCAGCCGGGCGGCTCTCGAGCTGCTTGTCGGCGGACTTGCTGGGGCGGATGGATTTGATTGCAGCGTCCATGTCTACTCCGTTCGACGGCCTTGCGGCCGGAGTGTCACCGGCAGACGGGGCGGACAAGCCGCCGGACGCCTGAAGAGCACAGTATTTGGCGAAAGAGGTCACTTGGCAATAACGCCGGCAGCGCAGATCTGGATCACCGCCGACGCACCGCCGGACTGTTTTTCCGCCAGTTCCGACCCTATATAGGACCGTGGACGGCGCCCGCCAAGGCCGATCCGGCCCGTAAGTGTTGGACTCCATCACATGCTGAACGACATCTATAACAAGCGGATCATCGAGCTGGCCGGCAATATTCCGCGTCTCGGACGGCTGTCGGCCCCCGATGCCACCGCGACGGCCCACTCCAAGTTGTGCGGCTCGACCGTGAAGATCGACCTCAAGATGGATGGGGACACCGTCACCGACTTCGCACATGACGTGAAGGCCTGCGCTCTCGGACAGGCTTCTTCATCCATCATGGCAAGTCACGTGGTCGGCTCGACTGCAAGCGAACTCCGTGAGTTACGCGAGACCGTTCGCAAGATGCTGAAAGAGAATGGATCGCCTCCTGAAGGCAAATGGGAGGAAATCAAATTCCTCGAGCCGGTCCGCGACTACAAGGCGCGCCACGCCTCGACGCTGCTGACCTTCGATGCGGTGGTTGACGCGATCGGCCAGATCGAGGCCAAGGCAAAGCAGCCTGCCGCTGCACCGGGCTGAGCCCAGACTGAACCTCTTACTTCTGCGGTGCCACGGCAGGCGCCGCCACGCCGCCCGTCGGCACCACCGCTTCCGCCGTCTTGGTCGACTTGGCGGGCTGCGGTTCCGGCTCCTCGCCAAACCTTGCCTGTGTCTTTGGCGCAAGCTCCGCCATCGCGGGCGCTGTGATGTCCACGTGCGGCAGCACGTCGGCAACGAGGTCAGTCGTCACGAGATTGGTTAGCTTCAGCTCGGCTGCGTCGAGCTCGTGCAGATCTTCCCAGGGCGGCACGTTGAGCGCGAGCGACAGGAGGTCCCCCGCTCCACCCATGTCAAACGTGTATTTGGCGAGCCGGCCGATGTCACGCTCCACGATCATCAGATCCTGCGCACTGTAGCTTGCCGCCTTGGCGTCGTCGGCGCGGTCGCCCATCCAGATCTGATGGACGCGGACATGGGCCGCTTCGGGCACGTAGCGCTTCTTGCCGGCCAGCAGCAGGAACACGCACATGGATTCGCAATAGGCTTCCGAGGCGACCGCCGGACGCGCCCCCTGCCCGCTGCCGTTCTGCACCGTCGTACCGACCGTGGTCAGGAGACCGAGATTGCGGAAGCGCCGGCCAAGCGTGATGGCATCATTGACGGAGCCACCGCTGGAATCGAGCACAACAGCGGCGCCTCCAAGCTGGCGCCCGCGGGCGAAATCGTCGAAATCCTTCGGCGTATCGGCGGTGATGATGCCGACCGCGCTGACCCAGCCGCGGCAATTGGGTTCGCAGGAAACCCAGCCGAACTTCATCGGCAGCTTGCGCTCTTCGAGCGAGGCGCCTGCCCGAGCCGGCGAGTCAAAGGTCGCGATGGCCCCCGCCAACACGACCCCACAAGCGGCGGTTCCCACCCGCAACCAGCCGCGAAGGTTGAGCGACTTCAGAACTCTCAAACTGGTTCCTTCCCCAAGCCCCAAAAGCAATCAGGCAAGCCCGTTTCGACGTTCCCTCGAGTCTACACATGGACGTCACAAAAATGGTATCCGGGGGAATACAGATCGTCCATAGGTACTTGCTGCGCTGCTCCCTGAAAGCAGACAAAGTATGGCGCGGACACAACAGCGCGCTGTTCCCTGCGCTGGAACTGCGCAACAAGGCGCTCACGATCTCAGCAAGGAGCCCATGAAGCATTCAGCCTGCGAGCACTGTTCCGGTCCGATCGAGGGTGCGTTGCGACTGCCGCGCAGATTCGGTCGTGCGCTGATCTGGCTCTACCGCCACACGCTCTCACCGCTGGTCGGCTACAACTGTCGGCACCTGCCGACCTGCTCCATCTATGGCGACGAGGCGATCGCGCGCTTCGGACTCTGGGCCGGCGGCTGGATGACACTGGCACGCCTGTTGCGCTGCAACCCATTCGGTACGTCAGGCATCGACAACGTGCCTCTCACTGCGCCGCAAGGCGCGCGCTGGTATTTGCCGTGGCGCTACGGCCGCTGGCGCGGCGTCAACGCTTCGTGAGTATGCTGCAGTGCTTTGCGCATCGCTGCTCTGACCGGAACCGGAACTTTCCCCTCGCGTTGTTGTGATGCTCCCCAGGGAGGAACAATAATGCGCTGGAAAATCAGCCATCACTTTCAGTTCGGGTTCGGTCCGCATCCCAAGCTTCATCCAAAGAATCACGATCCCCGCACCATCGACATGCTCGCGATTATCGCGCTGCTCACGCTTGTGCTCGGCTCCGGCTGGTATCTGGCGGCGAGTCTGGTCAGACCGCCCAGCACGACAGCGTTCATCGAGCCGAGCCAAAGCGTCCACTGGTAGGTCAGAGGTCCAATACCAGGCGCTCACCGTCTGATCCGGCAACACAGACCATGAGGAAGCGCTCGCGGTCGTAGGCGGACAGGATGCGGTCGCGATGCACCGGCTTGCCTTCAATCCATCCGACTTTGCAGGCGCCACAGATGCCACCGCAGCATGAGGCCGCAACATCGATGCCGCCTTCCTGCAAGGCGGCCAGCATGGTCTCGCCCGCACGCACCTGGATCTCCGTGCCGGAGCGCGCCAGCCGCAGCGTGAACGGCTTTGCATCGGGATCGATCATTGGCGGCGGCGCAACGAAGCGCTCGACATGAACGTTTGCCGAGGGCCAGGTCGCAGTTGCATGCTCGAAATCGTCGGTCATGGCCTCCGGACCGCAACAGGCGACAAGCGTCCGCGGATCGATATCACCAATCAGCCCTGCAAGATCCGGTCGCCCCGCCCGCGAGGTGCGATGCACCACGACGCGCCCCTCATCAATCAGCGGGATGAGATATGCAGCAAGCGGCACCTCCTCGCGTACGATCAGATGCAGCATGAAGTCAGTATTTCCCATCGTCGCGAGATGCCGCGCCCTCGACAGGAACGGCGTCACGCCGATGCCGCCCGCGACGAACACGTGACGCGAGATCTCCACGCTCGGCTCAAGCCCGCCGCGCGGCAGCGAGACGCCGATGACGTCACCGACCCTGATGTCGTCATGCAGCGCGCGAGAGCCGCCGCGCCCGTCGACCTCACGCTTGACCGCGATGACATAGCGCGTGTTGTCGGCGGGCTCGTTGCACAGCGAATAGGTGCGGACGAGCCCGTTCGGCAGATGCAGATCGATATGCGCGCCGGGCTTGAAGGGCGGCAGCTCCCACTGATCGGGATCGGCCAGCGTGAACAATTTTATGTCCGTGCCGGCCGCTTCGATGCCGGCGACGACCGTCTTGATCGTCGTAATGGGCCGCGCGCTCATGCCACGTTCCGCACGAGGTCGCCGACCCTGACGATGCCGCCTTGCAGGATCTTGCAGTTGAGGCCCGAGCGGTTGATCAAGGGATCGAAGATCGCCTTGCCGGTGATCTCCTCGATGTGCCGGCACGGGATCGACAGCCGCGTGGCCTCCAGCAAGGTCTCGCCAAGCCAAAAGCGGCAGCCGACCAGATGGTTCAACGGCACACCCTCGACGGTGACATTGCGCCGGTGCTCCTCCGGGCCGAGCTCGATGCCGGAGTCGCGCTTCAGCGCGATTAGCGTCTCGAGCTCGAACAGGGTCACCTGCCGTCCCTCTTCCGGCTTGTGCGAGTAAAACCCCGCTTCATTGCCGATCATGTAGCGATCGCCCTCGATCCCGCGCCCGGCGATGAGGCTGATTGAGTCCATGGAGCGCATCGGCAGGAAGGCGCGTGGGGCGAGATGAAGAAAGCGCACCACGCCGGTCCAGCCGAGCCGTGTTGCACTCTGTGCCGGGCCGGCGCTGATAATGTCGAGCATGACAATTTTCCCTTGAGAGAAGCGATAACGCGCCGCAGGCGGCGGCGCGCCAGGGGATCAGGTCAGTTCCTTGTTGGCCATTTCCGGCGCGAAGGTCGTCGCCGTCGCGGTGATCGCTGCGCAGGCAATCAGCAGCAGCGAGACCGGCCAGGTGGCGCCACCACTCCAGGCCATCAGCGAGGCCGCGATCAACGGCGTCAAACCGCCGCTCAGGGCTGCACCGACCTGAAACCCGAGCGAAGCACCGCTGTAACGGAGGCGCGCGGAGAACAGTTCGGAGTACCAGGGCGCGCCGATACCGAACATCACCATCTGGCCAAAGGTTATCGCGACCACAATGGTGCAGATGACGATGGTGGGATCGCGCGTGTTGAGCAGCCAAAACAGCGGGAAGGCAAACAGCGCCGAGAACAGGCAGCTCGCATAGAACATCGTCTTGCGCCCGACGATATCGGACAGCCAGCCAAACAGGGGAATGGCAAGCAGAGCGACCAGCGACGAGGCGAACGCGCCGTTCAGCACCACGGCGCGCGACAGGCCAAGATTGGCGGTGGCGTAGGACATCACGAAGACCCCGCCGATGCTGGCATAGGCGATCTCGGAAATCTTCAGACCGACCGCTGTGAAGAACGGCTTGCGATGGTGCTTGAAGATCTCGACCAGCGGCAGGCCAGCGACCTCCTTCTTGGCCTGAACCTGACGGAAGGCCGCAGTCTCCTCCATGTTGAGGCGGATGTAGAGACCTACTCCGACCAGCAGGACCGACAGCAGGAAGGGAATGCGCCAGCCGTAGGTCATGAAATCGCTTTCCGGCAGGCTCGCGACCAGCGCAAACATGCCGATCGCCGCAAGATTGCCGATGGGGTTGCCGACCTGCACCATGCTGCCGAGCAGGCCGCGGCGATGGGTCGGGCAGTTCTCGACTACCATGAGCACCGCGCCGCCCCATTCACCCCCCAGGCCAATGCCCTGAAGGAAGCGAAGGCCAATCAGCAGCAGCGGCGCGGCGATACCGATCTGCTGGTAGGTCGGAAGCAGTCCGATCAGGAAGGTGCCGATACCCATCACCATGATTGTGATCGCGAGCATCGCCTTGCGGCCGACCCGGTCGCCATAATGTCCGAAGATCGCAGCCCCTAGCGGCCGTGCCAGGAAGCCGACCGCATAGGTGCCGAAGGCAGCAATGGTGGCGAGCGTGGGATTTCCGGCGGCAAAGAAGACCTTGTTGAACACCAGCGCTGTCGCAGTGCCGTAGATGAGGAAGTCGTACCATTCGACCGCCGTGCCGATCACGCTCGACCACACGATCCGTTGCAAGCTCGCCGTCTCGTCCGGCGCGACGTTGAGGGTTACGTTGTCTGCTACGGTCATCAATCTCTCCAGAGAGTACCGGCATTTTTGTTCTGTCCCGAGGCACCCATCGGCGGCTTGGACCGGAAAAATCGATCATGTTTACCAACAGAAATCAACTCGGCCGAATCCAGCAATTGCCGTCGAACGCGGCAAAAGGCGAAAAATGCACCATTTTTTGGCTATTTCGGTCGATATACCAGAGCGACTGCCCACAATATCCGCGGCTCTGCTTGAAATTTCTGCGCAGGAGTTTTCTTTTAGAATACACCGACTGGCCGTCCGGACGGGCTGGACACGCCGTCGGACTGGCAGTTCGGCGGCATCTGTTGCAAAAGGAGCATCAGCAGTTCGGGAGACTCATGCGTGCTTGACGTCAGCAAAGCGACAGCGGTCGGGGCCAATATCCGCCAGGCGCGGATCGCCAAGGGCCTGACGCTGGATCAGCTTGCCAAGCAAATCGATCTCACGCGCGGCTACATCTCGCTGGTCGAGCGCAACCTGAAGATCCCTTCCCTCGCTGCGCTGCTGCGGATGGCCGCGGCCCTCGAGGTCAATGTCGCGAATTTCTTCGACCCGAATGCCGAGCCCACGCCACGCTACACGCTGTTCCGCCGCGAGGATGGGAACGTGCCGCTGTTTCAGGACACGTTTGGCGTCGTTCCACTCGTCACCGGCCGAACCCGCAAGATGATGGAGCCGTTCCTGCTGAGCCCGCCGCACAAGTCTGCGACGCGCGCCTCGCATGCCGGCGAGGAGCTGCTGTTCGTCATCAACGGGAAGATCGCAATCAAGCTCGACGGCGAGGAGCTTGTCCTCGGCAAGGGCGACTGCCTGTATTTTTCAGGCGAGACGCCGCACGAAGTCAGAAGCCTCGGCCGGCAAAAAGCCGAGGTGCTGGTTGTTGTCGCTCAGAGCCCGGCGGGCTAGCGGAACCAGAAGAGGCGTCCGGACGGCGGGATCGGCTCGGGCGGGCGTGGCCGCTTCGGACGCGGCGGTTTTGGCGGAGGCTCGGCAGACGAAGTCGTCTCAGCAGCCGGCGCGGCCTCACCTCCTGCCACCTTCACCGACAGCAGCAGATTCGACTCGTGCATCCGCCAGCGATAGCCGACGCCGAAATCGATCGGCTGGGCGCGCGTGAACAATTCGGCATAGCGCTCCTGATAGCGGCCGGGGAATTCGCCGATCGGGCCGAGATAGCGGCCGAACGGGAAGAAACGCCACTGCCGCGAATTGTAGTTGGCAAGCGGAATACCGGAATCGTCCTGGATGATGGTCGCGCTGTTGGCGAGCAGCCAGTCGCGGGCGACGGTGAAATTGCCGGCATGGAGGAGATACGATGCGCTCTTGATCAGGCTGTTGCCGGGTCCGAGCGTCTCGCAGAATTTCAGGAAGCCGGCCGCGCGAGCTCCGGAATTGGAGAGATCGGTCGAGAAATAATACAGCGTGCGCGCCTCGCCGTCCGCGCCTGCAAAGGTGATGCGGGCGCCGCGCGTCGCATTTGGTCCGGGATTGTCATTGCCGTAGTGCACCCCGCCCTTGTCGTCGAGCGCAACTATCTCGACATTGCGGATGGTCTTGCCGGATCGCGCCAGGAACACGTAAAGAATCGGCAAGGTTCCGTTGACCTGGTTGGTGTGCAGGTCGACCTTCATCTGCTTGGTGATGAAGAAGGAAAAGCTCAGGATTGAGCCGAGCGAGCGCTCGACATTGTAGAGCGCGGCATCGACCGAACCGCGCGAGAGCCTGGTCAGATCAGGCACCCCGCCGACGGGCTCGAGCGCCCCGAGTACATAGGTGCTGGCCTTGGAATAGAAGGCGTTGGCGTAGAGGAAATCCGGACCGCTGAACAAATAGAACATCGTCGGCCGGGGCGCGGCGAGATTGACGTCGGACCAGTTCCGGATCTTCGATATCTGCCGCTGCTCAAGCTGGGCGAAAGCGCCGTCGAAGAATTTTGCGTGATGCTGCCAGGACGGATCCTTGGTGAGCGGCACGAGCGGCGAGTCCGCCGATGGCTGCATGCCCGCAAGGAAGCGCGCGGTGTCGTCGAATGTGACCTCGGCCGCACGCACGGACGAGATGGCCGCAGCCAGCAGGACAAGAGCGACGGCCGCAAATCTTATGGGTCGAAACATGTCTATTCGCGATTGTGTGAATTGGCAGCGGCGACCGGCCGCCTGCGGAAAATGGCATAAATCAACAGGCCGGCGAGCATGACCAGCATCCCCGACAGCGACTGCACGGGCCGCTCGGTCAAGAGGTAGTACATCATGAACGCGGTCACGAGCAGGAAGATCAAAGGCGTGAACGGGTATCCCCATGCGCGATAGGGCCTTGGCAGGTCGGGATCGGTGATACGCAGCTTGATAACACCAGCGACCGTGAAGAACGAGCAGAATAAAAGCGCGAACTGGATGAAGTCGAGCACCGCCTCGAAGCTGCGCGTGAACAGCAGCAGGTTCGAGACCGCAAGCTGAAACAGGATGGCATAGGCCGGCGCACCGCTGGTCGACTTGCGCGAGAACACGCGCAGCGCCGGGATGTCCTCCCCCATCGTCATCATCACACGCGGACCGATCCACATCATCGCGCTGATCGAGGAAATCAGCCCGACGCAGATCATGGCGCCGACGATCCGGCCGCCGAGGCTACCGAAGATGGCGCTGCCGGCGACGCTGGCAACGTCGAGCTGGCCGGCCAGCGCACTGATGGGCGTCGCGTAAAGAAACACCGCATTGAGCGCGACATACAGCACCAGCACGATCAGCGTGCCCGCGAGCAGCGCGCGCGGCAGGCTCTGCTGCGGCGTATTCATCTCGCCGATGATGTAGGTCGCCGCATTCCAGCCCGAGAACGAATACATCACGAAGACGAGCCCGATCGCGAAGGGCGCACTGGCGATGTGGGCGAGATCGCCGGCGTGAGGCGCAAAGGAGATCGGCTGCGGCGTGCCGATGATGAAGCCGGCAACGAGGAAAGCGACGATCAGCACGACCTTGAGGATGGTCGAGATCAGCTGGAAGGTCGAGGAGTGCCTGACGCCGGTCAATTGAATGATCGAGACCAGCCAGACCACACCGATCGCGAGCGGAATCGGCGGCGCCGCGGGTACGACGGACTTGGCGTATTCGCCGAAAGCCATGGCCGCGAGCGCCACCGGCGCTGCGAAGCCGACCGTCGCCGAGACCCAACCGGCCAGAAAACCGAAGGCCGGATGATAGGCGCGGCCGAGGAAATTATACTCGCCGCTCGAGCGCGGAAACATCGCGCCAAGCTCGCTATAGGAGAACACGCCGCACAGCGCGACGATACCGCCGACGGTCCAGAGCGAGAGGATTGAGAATCCCGAGGGGATGTCCTTGACCTGGAAGCCGAGGCTGGTGAAGACGCCGACCCCGATCATGTCGGCGACGACGATGGCGGTTGCAACCAGAACGGAAACTCCGGAGCCGCCGGTCAGCCGCCCGATCCAGGGCGCGGTTCCCGCATCTGATGCCGTCATCTGGGTCCTTAGCCTCAGGCGTCGAGCCTCGTGGGAGGCATCGTGCAGATTGCTGCAGTCAATTCAAGCAGGGTTAACAAGGGTTAAATGAGGCGGCGAAAATAGGTAATTAGCCACCTTCCACGCCCCCTTTTGGGCAATAAACCCGTAGTCGTCCGCGGAAATGCGCGCGCCCCTCCCACAATCGCGACACGATTGCGTGGTCTTTTTTGAGCGTTCCGGATGTGGGGAAGTTTCTCCGGACGCTTAACGTCGCCTAAACGCCAGTCGGCTCAATTGTTTCAAAGATTGCCGATGGTTCGTGACTTGGTTCGTCACTTGGGGTCATGGGTGGATGGTCGGGGCCGTTCCGAATTTGAAAGCAGACACGCGTGCTGACCGGACCAAAGCGTCCGGCGCACGCGGTCGTGCGCTTCGGATCGCTCTGATCTCAGGCTTGGTGCCGCTGTCGCTGTCTCTGGTTCAATGCGGCCAGTCGCCCAATCCGACGGCGCTGGCAGCGAGCTCGCAGGCCAACGTGCAGGTTGTTGCCAAGACCAGCCAGCGCACCGCCAATCAAGTGGCCAGCGGCGACACGTTCGAGGATCGTTTCCCTGCCCCGCAGTTCAAGGAGCGCTTCCCGTCGCCGAGCGAAAGTCTCCTGCAACGGCAGATGTCGGACTTCTCGCCCAAGCGCGCCGTGCAGCAGCAGCCGGAGCAAGCCCCCTACAGGGTCGCCTCGCTCGCGCCGCAGGTCCCCTATCAGCGTCCGCCGCGTGAGGACCTGACGACGCTCGTCAGCATGAAGTCGTCGGCCTTCCCCTATTTCGGCAACAACCCCGCCTCCGACGCGCCGTTCCTCAACATCTCCAAGGGCGATCGCCGCGGTCACCGCAGCTATTCGGGCCGCGTGTTCTGGCAGGACGAGACCTACAACGACAGCCGCGTGCTGGTGCATGTCCCCGAACATTTCGACGTGCGCAAGCCGGGCGTAATCGTGGTGTTCTTCCACGGCAACGGCGCGACGCTTGCGCGCGACGTGCGCGACCGGCAGCTGGTGCCGCAGCAGATTACAGATTCCGGCGCCAATGCCGTACTGCTTGCACCGCAGATGGCGGTCGATGCCGCCGATTCCAGCGCCGGAAAATTCTGGCAGCCGGGCGGCCTCAAGCGCTTCATGGACGAGTCGGCAAATCACCTCGCGCAGCTGACCGGCGATCCCAACAGCGTGCGCGCCTTTGCCAACATGCCGATCGTGATCGTCGGCTACAGCGGCGGCTTCCTGCCGACCGCCTGGAGCCTCGAGGTCGGCGGCATCAGCGATCGCGTCCGCGGCGTCGTGCTGCTCGATGCGGTCTATGGTGAAATGGACAAGTTCGCGTCCTGGATCGAGAGCCACCGCTCGGGCTTCTTCGTCAGCTCCTATACTCATTACACCGCGCGGCGGGACCACGAGTTGATGAGCATGCTGAGACAAAAAGGCATCGCTGTCTCCGAGGACATGGATGGGCCGTTGCGTCCGGGCAGCGTCGTGTTCGTCGAGACCGGCGACGGCATTACCCACCGCGACTACGTCAATCGCGCGTGGACGCAGTACCCGCTCAAGGACGTGCTGGTGAAGATGTCGGCAACGCCGGCGCTGGCGTTGACGCGCGTTGCTACCACCAGCTCGCCCGGATCGAATCGTTAGGCTGGATTTTGCGCCCGCCGGTGTTTCGCTGCGTTGGCTGTAATTCAATCAGACTCTGATCAAAATGTGATGTTGATGGCCGATAATTCCCGGCAGCCGCCGGATTGCTTCCGCTGGCCACGATCATAACTTGCCGATCAAGTTGAAATTGGAATTCTGCGGGGACGAGCTTTGCGTCAGGGACTGTACAAGGTCGACTTCCACACCGTTCATGGTACCGGCTGCGGCGTCGTCTACGTCACGGACGGAAAGATGCGCGGCGGCAATTCAGCCTTCGCCTTCATCGGCACCTACACAGGCCAGGGTGACAGCATCAAGGTCAAGATATCGACCGAGCGCTACAACGACGATCCGTCGTTCAAGGCGCTGTTCGGCATCGACCGGATCACACTGACGCTCGCCGGCCGCGAGGACGGCGACACGGCCGAGTTCGAAGGCAACGCGCTGCAGTTGCCGGGCGTTGCCTTCAGGGCGGTGTTGAGCCGGATCGCGGACTAGACGTCCGCTCCTCAACTCAGCTCCTGATCATCAGGTTTTGGGCAGCTTCGGAATGCTCTCGGCAAAGCCGTTGAAGCAGGCCAGGCGCTCGTCCTCTTCCTTGAAGAAACGGCAATCGGCGTAGCCCTTGGCCTTGGCCGGCTTCGGCTTGGGCGTCGGCGCGATGATGGCGTCGTAGCAGTTGAGCCGGTCCTTGGTGCCATCTTCGGTGTCGAGGCAGGCCTGCAGCCGGGCTGCGACCGACTGGGGCTTGCCCTTCGGCGCCGCGGTCGGCTTGGCAGCCGCCTCCTTGGTCCCCGTCTTGGTCCCCTTGGGCTTGACCTGCACCAGCGGCTTGTCCCCCACCATCGGTGGCTTGTCGGTTTGCGCAAACGCGGCAGTCGAAACGAGCACCGCGGCAACCGCCAGAATCATCCTCATTTCAGTCAACTCTCTTTGGTCCCCATCACCGGCCTTCTAGCGCTCTCCCGCGCCGTTTGCCAAGCGCCTTGCGGATAGGAGGCCGGGTTCAGGCCGGGCTGACAGTCGCCCGCCGGGACCCGCTCAGAACCACCAGGATCAGTGCCAGGACCACGAAGCCGACGGCCACGAAGCCGACGCTGTGCAGCCATTCGCGGGCAAAAAACAGGCCGCCGACGGCCGAGCCGATGGCCTGGCCGATATAGAGGACCGAGGTATTGAGCGCGACAGTTGCGGGTGCCAGCGGCGGCGCCGCCGCCACCAGTCGCACCTGCTGCATTGAATTGGTCGAGGCAAAACCCAGTCCCCAGATCGCAACCGCGACCGCCATCGGCACAAGGGTGCCCGCACCCAGCGCCCACCCGGCGATCCCCGCCAGTAACAGGCACGTGAACAGCAGCGAAGTCCGGTACGGCCCCCATGTGTCGACGATACGGCTCGCGACGACGACGCCCAGAAAACCGCACACGCCGTAAATCGCGAACACCATGCCGATCGCATCCGGACTCGCGTCAGTGAGCTTCTTGAGCAGTGGACCCATGAAGGTGAACACCGCGAACTGACCGGACATCTGCAGCATCGTGATCACAAGCAGCAGCCTGATCGTTCCACTGCGGCCGACCGCGCTCCAGGTCTTCAAATCAACCGGCGTGCCCGTCAAGCCGGCCGGCAGGCGGACCAGCAGCAACAGGAAGCTGATGCAGCCGAGCGCGCCGATCGTGCCATAGGTGGCGCGCCAGCCATAGCGACTGGCGATGAAGGTGATCAGCGGAAGGCCGACGGCGGCAGCCAGCGACCAGCCGAGGAAGAGGTAGGCAATCGTGCTGCCGCGCCGCTCCGCCGGCACGATCAGCGCTGCCGTGCCGGCAGCCTGCGGCGTGTAGAGCGCGCCGACGGCCAGCATCATCAGGCGGATGATGAGGAGGCTTGCGTAATCGGGCGCAAAGGCCGAGGCGATATTGCCAAGGGCGAGCACCGCAAGCGTGGTCGTGAGCAACATCCGCCGTTCGATGCGGCTGGTCAGCCACGCGGTCAGTGGCGAGCCGATGCACAGCGTGATCGCGCCAAAGGTGATGAGGAGCCCGGCCGCATGGATGCTGATCCCGAGCCCCGTCGACAATTCCGGCAGCATGCCAGCCGGCGCCAGTACCGAGCAGCCGGTGACGAGATTGCCAAGCATCAGGGCGGTTGCGGTGAAACGGCCGGCGCGGGGATATTCCATGCAGCTGCATGTAGAGCAGGCCAGCGGCCGGATAAAGGGCACAGCTCGAAATAGTTGGCGCGCCGCCTGCGCTTTTGCCAGCCACTTTCTTGGAAATGCCGGATTGCGCAGGCCGAATCGCCTGATATATCGCTCGTTCCCGCTTACCTGCGCTCGTTCGCAGGAGTGAGCCTCAGGAGAAAAGCAATGTCCGATGACCGCAAGTCCGAATCCGGCTTCCAATACAGCCTCAGCAACCTGAAGCCCGTGACCCCCGCAGCCAAAGTCACCCTCACCTTCCCCGACGGCGCCCAGCGCCAATATGACAAGAGCATTACCGGCCTCGAGATCGCCAAGGGCATCTCGCCCTCGCTGGCCAAGCGCACCGTGGCGATGGCGCTCGACGGTGAGCTCGTCGACCTCAACGATCCTATCGAAGCCGATGCGAAGATCGAGCTCGTCAATCGCGACGATCCGCGCGCGCTCGAGCTGATCCGCCACGACTGCGCGCACGTGCTGGCCGAAGCAATGCAATCGCTGTGGCCGGGCACGCAGGTCACCATCGGCCCGGTGATCGAGAACGGCTTCTATTACGACTTCTTCCGCAACGAGCCGTTCACGCCGGACGATTTTGCCGCGATCGAGAAGAAGATGCGCGAGATCATCGCACGTGACAAACCGTTCACCAAGGAAGTCTGGGACCGCGAGAAAACAAAACAGGTGTTCCGCGACAAGGGCGAGGCCTTCAAGGTCGAGCTGGTCGACGCCATTCCCGGCAGCGAGCCGATCAAGATCTATTACCAGGGCGACTGGTTCGATCTCTGCCGCGGCCCGCACATGACTTCGACCGGCAAGGTCGGAGGCGCCTTCAAGCTGATGAAGGTGGCCGGCGCCTATTGGCGCGGCGACAGCAACAACCCGATGCTGACGCGCATCTACGGCACCGCCTTCGCCAAGCAAGAGGACCTCGACGCTTACCTGAAGCAGATCGAGGAAGCCGAGAAGCGCGACCATCGCAAGCTCGGACGCGAGCTCGACCTCTTCCATTTCCAGGAGGAAGGTCCTGGTGTCGTGTTCTGGCATCCGAAGGGCTGGACGATTTTCCAGCAGTTGATCGCCTACATGCGCCGCCGCCTGACCGGCGATTACAGCGAGGTCAACGCGCCGCAGATCCTCGACAAGGTGCTGTGGGAGACCTCGGGCCACTGGGGCTGGTATCGCGAGAACATGTTCGCGGCGCAATCGGCCGGCGACGAGGCCGAGGACAAGCGCTGGTTTGCGCTGAAGCCGATGAACTGCCCCGGTCACGTGCAGATCTTCAAGCACGGCCTGAAGAGCTACCGCGACCTCCCCTTGCGCCTCGCCGAGTTCGGCGTTGTGCATCGTTACGAGCCGTCGGGTGCCATGCACGGGTTGATGCGCGTGCGCGGCTTCACCCAGGACGACGCTCACATCTTCTGCACCGAGGACCAGCTCGCCGAGGAATGCCTGAAGATCAACGATCTGATCCTGTCGACCTATGCTGACTTCGGCTTCACCGGCGATCTCACCGTCAAGCTCTCGACCCGGCCGGACAAGCGCGTTGGCACGGATGCGATGTGGGATCACGCCGAGCGCGTGATGGCGACGGTGCTGCGCGAGATCCAGTCGCAGAACAACCACATCAAGACCGAGATCAACCCGGGCGAAGGCGCGTTCTACGGGCCGAAGTTCGAATACGTGCTGCGCGATGCCATCGGCCGCGACTGGCAGTGCGGCACCACGCAGGTCGACTTCAACCTGCCGGAGCGGTTCGGTGCGTTCTACATCGACCATGACGGCGGCAAGAAACCGCCTGTCATGGTGCACCGTGCGATCTGCGGTTCGATGGAGCGCTACATCGGCATCCTGATCGAGCACTATGCCGGCAACTTCCCGCTCTGGCTCTCGCCGGTGCAGGCGGTGGTCACGACCATCACCTCGGAAGGCGACGAATACGCCAAGGTGGTGCTGGAGCAGGCGCGGCGCGCCGGGCTTCGGGTCGAGATCGACCTGCGTAACGAAAAGATCAACTACAAGGTCCGCGAGCACTCGCTGGCGAAGATTCCGGCGCTGCTCGTGGTCGGCAAGAAAGAGGCTGAGTCGCATTCGGTCTCGGTCCGCCGGCTCGGCAGCGATGGCCAGAAGGTGATGACGACGGAGGAGGCCATAGCCGCCCTCGTCGACGAGGCGACCCCGCCGGATGTGCGGCGGGTGCGCGGCGCGGCCTGATCGTTGAAATCGATCTAAACTCGCTTTCGGTTGCGGGCGTGCATGCCTATCTGGGCACGGCACGCCCGACGACCATCCGAAGAGGACATCGCGATGCCTGACGCCATCGAACTCCTGAAGACCCGCCGCTCGGTCAAGCCGCGTGAGATGACCGGCCCTGGTCCCTCGCCGGCCGAGCTCGAAACCATTCTCACCATCGGTGCGCGCGTGCCTGACCACGGCAAGCTCGCGCCCTGGCGCTTCATCATTTTCGAAGGCGATGCCCGGATGCGTGCCGGCGAGGTGATCGCCAAGGTCTTCGCCCGCAAGAATCCCGGCGCTCCCGCCGCCGATATCGAGACCGAGCGCAAGCGCCTGACCGACGCGCCTCTCGTCATCGGCATCGTCAGCTTCACCAAGCCGCACCCCAAGGTGCCGGCGTGGGAGCAGGAATTGTCGGCCGGCGCCAGCGTCATGAACATCGTCACGGCCGCGACCGCGCTCGGCTACGGCGCCTGCTGGCTGACCGGCTGGTTCTCGTTCGATCGCGACGTGCTTGATGGCCTCGGCCTCAAGGCGGACGAGAAACTCGCAGGCCTCGTGCACATCGGCAAACCGACCAAGCCGAGCGAGGATCGTCCGCGACCGGTCCTTTCCGAAATCGTGACCCGTTTCTAATCGAAGTCTTGTTGACGCCCCTGATGTCTTGCGGCTTTGCTCCCTGCGAGGGAGGAAGCCCGGATGAAGCGTCGGGAATTTCTGGTCGGGGCCGCGATGCTGGCCGGCACGATGGCGCGGAGCCGCGCTAGCGACGTCCCCGCTCCCGCGCCCGACAAGCTGCGAAGCATCACCGCGTTCTTCGAAAACGAGGTCACCACCGGCCGTTTGCCGGGCGCGATCGTGTTGATCCAGCAGCACGGCAAGCCGGTTTATTTCAAGATGTTCGGTGTGCGCGACGTCAGGACCCGCCTGTCCATGACGCCGGACACGATCTTCGCCATCCATTCGATGACCAAGCCGATCACCAGCCTCGCGGCGATGATGCTGATCGACGAGGGCAAGCTTGCGCTCACCGATCCCGTGTCGAAATACATCCCCCTCTTCGCCGGCACGAAGGTGGGGATGGAGGTCACCAAGCCCGATGGCTCGATGGCGCTCGAGATGGTGCCGCCTGTTCATCCAGTGACGATCCGGGAATTGATGCGGCACACTTCGGGCATCACCTACGATTATATCGGCGGCAGATGGGTCGAGCTTGCCTACAAGTCGGCCAGGATTTTCGACGGTCCTTTCAACAACAGGGAATTCGCCGACCGTATCGCCAGGCTGCCGCTGGCGCGTCAGCCGGGAACGTTGTGGCGTTACGGTCATTCCACCGACGTGCTCGGCAGCGTTATCGAGGTCATCACCGGGCAGCCGCTGTACGATGCACTGAAGCAACGCATCTTCGATCCGCTCGGCATGACCAGCACCAAATTCGTGCTGTCGACGCCTGATGAGTTCGAACGGATGGCGCGGCCGCTGCCGAGCGACCAGATCCTGCTCGACGCCGAGCGCGACCGTCTCGACCATCCGGAATGGCAATCGGGCGGCGGCGGCCTGCTCTCGACCATCACCGACTATCAGTGCTTCGCGCAAATGCTGCTCAACGGCGGCGAGCTCGACGGCAAGCGCTACCTCGGCCCGGCCGCCTTCAAGGCCATGACGAGCGACCAGATCGGACCCGGCTCCGGCGTCGAACGCGACTATTTCTATTTCCCCGGCGATGGCTTCGGCTATGGCTACGGCCTTGCAGTCCGAACCGACCCCGGCAACGCCAGGCCGCCGCCGGCGGGCTCGATCGGCGAATTGAAATGGGACTCGGGCAGCGGCACCTATTTCGGCGTCGATCCCAAGCTCGACATGGTCTACGTCCTGATGCAGCAGACCCAGAACGAACGCGGCCGCATCACGCCGGCCTTCAAGGAACTGGTCTACGGCAGCTTTCCCTCAGAGCTAAGCCGCCCGTGAGGCGCGCTGGCCGAAATCGGCGAGCAGCTTTGCGATCTCGGCGGCCGGGCGCGCCGCGCTGAACAGGAAGCCCTGCACCTCGTTGCAGCCTTCGGCACGGAGCCAGTCGAGCTGATCCTCGGTCTCGACACCTTCCGCTGTCGTGGTGATGTTGAGGCTGCGGCCGAGCCCGGAGATCGCGCGCACGATCGCGACGCAATCGGGCCGCTGCGCCAAATCCTTCACGAAGGAACGATCGATCTTGATCTTGTCGAACGGGAAGCTGCGGAGATAGCTGAGGCTCGAATAGCCCGTGCCGAAATCGTCCATGGAAATGGCGACACCGAGCTCGCGCAATTGATGCAGGATCGCCAAATTGGCATCGGTCTCGGCGAGGAAGATCGACTCGGTGATTTCCAGCTCGAGCCGCTTCGGCGACAGGCCGGATTGCGCCAGCGCCGAGATCACGACCTGAACCAGATTGCGGCTGCGGAATTGCGCCGGCGACAGATTGACCGCGACCTTGACGTCGGAGGGCCACTTCACGGCTTCATGGCAGGCCTCGCGCAGCACCCATTCGCCGAGCTGGGTGATCAGGCCGATGTCTTCCGCGACCGGAATGAAATCCGCCGGCGAGATCATGCCCTTGTCGGGGTGACGCCAGCGCAACAGCGACTCGAAGCCGGAGATACGATCGGAGGCGATCGACACCAGCGGCTGGTAGTGCAGCTCGAACTCACCATTGGCAAAGGCGCGGCGCAGATCGAGCTCCATGTCACGGCGCTTCTGCGCCTGCAGGTCCATCTCGCGCTCGAAGAAATGGTGCACGCCGCCGCCGTCGGATTTCGCCCGGTACAGCGCCATGTCGGCGTTGCGCATCAGTTCCTCGGACGTCGTGCCGTCGCCCGGCGACAGCGCGATGCCGATGCTGGCACCGATGACCATCTCCTGGCCGTCGATCTCGTAAGGTGCCTTCAGCATGTCGATCAGCAAGGTCGCGCAGGCGCTGGCCTCGTTCGGCGAAACATCCGCTGCGAGGATCACGGCGAATTCGTCACCGCCAAGCCGGGCCGCGAGATTGGCGCCGCGGACGGCTTTGCTGAGACGTTCGGCGACTTGCTTCAACACCCGGTCGCCGGAAGGATGCCCGAAGGAATCGTTGATGTTCTTGAACAGGTCGAGGTCGATATAGAGCACGCCGACGCGCTTTCCGCCGGCCTGGTCGAGCGCCTGCCTGAGGCGATCCTGGAAATATTCACGGTTTGGCAGGTCGGTGAGCCCGTCGTGATGCGCCATATAGGCGATCCGCGCTTCGACCTTGCGCCGCTCGGTGATGTCGGCGACCGCAACCAGATAGCCGTCGCGGTCGTTGAAGGTGACGCGGCGACCGAAGGTGAGCACCTCGATCTCGGTGCCGTCGGCACGCAGGTGGCGCCAATTGCGCGAGGAATGATAGGTTTCGCCGGCGCGCTCGAGCGCCTCGTCATGACTGTCCCACTCGTCCTGGGGCCAGATCTCATGCAGCTTCATGCGCAGGAACGCGGCGCGGCTGTAGCCGTAATGCTGGACCGCTGCGTCGTTGACGCTGAGGAACTGCTTGGTCTCGGCGTCGAACACCCACATCGGCATCGGGTTGTTGTCGAACAGCAGGCGGAACGAGGCGTCGCGCCGCTTCATCGCCGTGACATCGGAGATGGTGAGCGAAATGACGTCGGCGAAGGCCGCCGCGCTGATGCGCAAATGGCGGCCTTCGCTCTCGATCTCGAGTTGCTCGCCGCGGCCGCCCGAAACTGCCCTCAGCAGAAACTCCATGACGTCGGGCGCCGCCAGCAGCGTGGTGCCCTGGCCGATCTGGCGCCACAACAGGCCGCCGCTCGCGACGTTCAACAAGAGCTCGGCACTCTTGTTGTGATGCACGACCTGGAAATCGAACGGTTGACCGGCCGCGTCGCGCAGCGTCGCCAGCGAGACGACCGCGTCGTCGGTCGCGGCGAAGATCGCATCCAGCAGATTGTATTGCGCGCCGCGCTCGTTGACATAGGCGCCGACCAGCGTCGCGCCCCAGCGCGAGGCGGTCGGCAGCGCCAGCAGATCGTAGGTCCTGACCATGCCATCGCGCACGCAATAGGCGCTGGCCTGGTGCGGCCGTCCGTTCTTGAGCGCGCTAGCGGCGGCTTCCGACAATGCCGTTGCGCAGTCCGGCGGCAACTCTGAAAGCGGGATGTCCCAACGTTCCTCGCCGAGCCATTTCTGCACGTAGCGTCCGCTGCGCGACAGTTCGAGCGTGCCGTCGCCCTTGAGCAGCGCGATGTGGTCGGCGAGCCTTCCAAGGCTGCCGAGCATCACGTCTTCATAACGCGGCAGCCGGTCACCCGGCTTCAACGCGGCACGCCATTTGCGCTGAAGCACCGGGATGTCGTCAAACATTTCGGTGGCCGGTTTGCCCGGCATCTTCTTCGCGGCACTCATTGCAGTCCCCAACGCACTTTCGCGCTGCATCCAAATGCCGGCCCGCTTAATGGCGTGTAAAAAGGACGCAGCGCCGGTTCCACTTTAGTGATTATGACAGTTTTAAGTCACGTGTTGGTTAGTGGACGTTAGAGACTATGACGGTTGATTGAGGCGCGACGTGTGTGCGTGTCCCGGACGCGCGTAAACGCGCTGATGGCGTCCGGGGCACGAGACCTTGTTTCAACGTTAGACATAGATAATCATCCTCGCGGCTCATCTCGCCCGAGCTTTGCTCCGTCACTTCACCCTCAAATGAAAGAGGGTGCAGGGAAGACCGGGTGCCCGGCTGGCACCCGCGGTCCACTGTGCGAAGATTGCGCTACAAGAGGCTGCACAGCGGCATACAGGTGTAGCCGAAACATCCGGCCTTCCCTGCGCAGTGGGTTGACGGCTTATGTCGTGATCTCCCCGGGGAGCGATGCACTATTGCCCCCGTCGCCTTGCAGATGGCTGATGGGCGGGCCCGGTTGGGCCGCATCCATCACCACAAGACTTGACGCACAGACTCCGGGCGCCAGGACCACACGATTTTGCCGTACGCGGATCACACCTGTCGTAGGCGCAATAGTCTCGCTCACGGTTGCCCGCCCTGCAAAACCTGATCGCGCCGATGTGACCTGCGTCCACCGCCGCCCGGCCCGCGTTCGTGACGATCGCGATACGCCCCTCTTCCTTGGGCCGGGTTGCCGCGACACATACGCCGTTTCCGAATTTCGGTAAAGCGGAATATTTTTGACGGTGCGGATTGCCCCACGCCTAGCGTGTTTTGCCCGACGGCCACGCAAGGGATGGCCGCCGGATCACCCCGCCAGCCGCTCGATCACCAGATCCAGCAATGCCCGCAGGCGCGCCAACCGCCTGAGATCGCGGTGATAGCCAACATAGGTGTCGCGGCCGGGCGGGCTCGCGCCGATGTCGAGCGCGATCAGGCGCCGGTCGCGATCGCCGAGCGGACGCGGCAGCACGGCGAGCCCGCCGCCGCCGGCGCAGAGCTCTGCCTGCGCCTGACGATTATTGCTGCGCGAGGCGATTTCCGCCTTCGGCAGCGCTCGCTTCAGCCAGATGGCGTCGGGCATCTCGGCGAATTCCGCGTTCATGGTAACGACCCGGACTCCGCTGCCGTCACCGGCACGCGGCGGCTTGCTGCCCTTCTTGCCGTAGAGCGCGTAGGGAATGTGGAGCAATTTTCTGGAAATGACCTCGGGCTCGCTGAACGGCTTGATGCGAAACACCAGATCAGCCTCGCGCCGCGGCAAGCTGTAGAGCCGCGCATCGGTCAGGAGCTCGCGACCACCTTGGGTTGGAGTTTGCCGAAGGCGGCGATGACCGGCGACAGCATCACAGTGCCGAACCAGTCCGACGAGGAGAGACGCAAGGTGCCGTCGAGCTGCATCTCGGCACCCGTCGCCTGCCGCTGGAGCGCCAGCGCCTCCTCTTCAATCCGCTCCGCATGCGCGAGCACGGCCGTGCCTTCATCGGTGAGGACAAATCCGTCCACCGTGCGCTGGAACAGCGTCTGACCAAGCGCCTCTTCGAGCGCGCGCAGCCGCCGCCCCATCGTCGGCTGGGTCTGGCCGATTTTTCGCGCGGCAGCTCCGAGCGTGCCTTCCCTTGCAATCGCCAGGAAGATGCGCAGATCGCTCCATTCCATCGAAATCACCGCCCATTCAAAAATGCACGATCACCGTACACCCTTGTTCATTTCCATACAAAAAATAATGGGCATATGTGAGGCCACAACGGAGCAAGACATCATGACAAGGCGACCGACGATGCGCGCAGGCGTGCTGGAGACCCACAACGCCCCCTTGCGTATCTCAACCATCGCGACGCCCGAGATTGGCCCCCGCGAGGTGCTGGTCCGGGTGCGTGCAAGCGGGGTCAATCCGCTCGACGCCAAAATCCATGCCGGCGCAGCCGCGCACGCGCGCCATCCGCTGCCCGCGATCCCCGGCATCGATCTCGCCGGACTGGTCGAGCGGACCGGGCGCGATGTCTCGCGGTTCAAGCCCGGCGACGAGGTCTACGGCATGACCGGCGGCGTCGGTGGCGTGCAGGGATCGCTGGCCGAGTTTGCCGCTGTCGATGCCGACCTTCTGGCGCTGAAGCCAGCCAATCTCAGCATGCGCGAGGCCGCCGCCCTGCCTCTCATCTTCATCACGGCCTGGGAAGGCCTGATCGACCGCGCTGGCCTGAAGGCCGGCCAAAAGGTGCTGATCCATGGCGGCGCGGGCGGTGTCGGCCATGTCGCGAGCCAGATCGCGCGTGCATTCGGCGCGGAGGTGTTCGCGACAGGCTCGGCATCGCAGCGCGCGACGATCGAAGGCTTTGGCGCGACTTTCATCAATCGCGACACTGCAGTTGAGGCTTACGTCGCGGAGCACACCGGCGGCCGCGGCTTCGACATCATCTATGACACGGTCGGCGGCAAGGTGCTCGACGCCTCCTTCGAAGGCGTAGGTCGCTTCGGTCATGTCGTGAGCGCGCTCGGCTGGGGCACGCACGCGCTGGCACCGCTGTCGTTCAGTGCCGCGACCTATTCGGGCGTGTTCACGCTGCTGCCGCTGCTCTCAGGCGAAGGCCGCGCGCATCACGGGGAGATCATGACGGAAGCGACGCGGCTCGCCGAGGCCGGCAAGCTCGTGCCGCTGCTCGACGACAGGCACTTCACGATGGAGAGCATCGGCGAGGCCTATGCGCTGATCAGGGATCACGCGGCCAAGGGCAAGCTGGTCGTCGACATCTGACGGCGCGGGCGCGCCCTTAGTCCTCGCTCGACGCGGTGAAGCGGTTGCGCAAATGCGCCTGCGACAACAGGAAGAACAGTGCGCGCTCGCCGTGATATTTCGCGGATGGACGCGTGCGCTCGAAGCCATCGGCAAAAATCTTGCCCGACTGGTCGCAGACCTGCCACCGCCAACCGAACCGTTTGCGCCTGGTAAGGATCACTTCGAACATGCCGACGAGCTTGGTCCCCTGCTCCTTGCCGGACGCAGGCCCACGTGGCTGCGCCGGCATCCGCCATTGCCAGCGGATGCCCGACATATAACCCAGCAGGACGGAAAGCGAATGAAATTGATTATCGGAATTACGTATCTTGCACCGGCAATTGCAACGTCACGATCAACCCGGAATAAGTTGTTGCCGCCGGTGTTTTAATTCCTCCTCAGCGCGGCTTGTTAGCGCTCACAGCGGTATTCAAGGCGAAACACAGTCGGAATGTCCGGTAAGCAGACGCTCACCGGCACATTCACAAACAAATGTTGGCGGCCGATTCGTACCTAAAGATGGGGTCACAAGGCTCGCGCCGCAGAGATCTGTCAGGCGGCTCTATTCGCCGTCACCGGCTTTGTGTGCGCTGAGTGAGAAGCGCAACTCTCTAGCGCGCGACGACTTCGACTTCGCCGTCGACGCCGTTGACGACGTTGAAGCCGCGCTCATAGACCTTGCCCTCGTTCTTGGCGATGGCGCGGTATTCGCCTTCGGAGAGCACGACGCGCGGGAAGGCGCCGATGGATTCCTTGATGACGTCGCCGCCGGGCGTCAGCACCGACCAGGCGGTGTTGGCGAGCGCCTCGCCGCCCTTGTCGCTGACGAGCTTGAGCGTGATCACGGCGGCGCGGTGGGTGATGGTGACGTCGGTGAGCTTACCGGCCTGCACGCGGATGTCTGAGCGCACCACCGAATTGGCGTCGCCGTAATTGGAGATGATGTAGTAGGTGCCCTCAGGCAGCAGCACGACGTCGCCGGCGGCGACGTTCGGCACCAGCGATGCGCGTTCGCCGGATTCGAACTGGCTGCCCTTGTAGATCGCGAACGAGATCTGGTTCAGCGGAATGCGGCTGGTGCCGACGCGGCCCTCGATGCGCAGGCCGCCGGCCGGCAGCACGAAGGATTCACGGTCGGTCTCGGCCTTCAGGCTGACGGTGCGCACCGCACTGACAAGACCGAAGGCGACGTGCACGACGTAATTGCCGGGCGGCAGCACGATGTTGGGCGTGGCGCTGCGATCCTCGCGGATCAGCTTGAAGGTGCCGTTCTCGTCGGGCCGATCGGCAAACACCCGCCACACCAGGCCGCTGGTGATCGCAGGCGTGTCCTTGCCGTATTTCGCAGTCAGCGACAGCACGGCCTGCCCCGGCGCGGCCGCATTGAGGGGGGCTGCCGACGGCACGCTGGTGACCGCGGGCGGCGGCATGCTGGGCGTATTCGGCTGCGTCAGGGTCGGCGGCAGGCTCGGCGGAGGACCGGCGCCTGGACCCGAGGGCGGAGCGAGGCTCACCGCACCGCCGGGATCCGGCACCGAGGCCGGGGGTATCGGCGGCGGACGATCAGAAAACAGCTGCGCCTGCGCGGTCTTTTGGACTGACACGACGAAGCATGCGGCCAAGGCAAACGGCAAGACAAACGGCAAGACAAACTGCAAGACAAACGACAGGCCAAGCGCCGGCATCAGCCTGCCGCCGCGCCGCCATCCGACGATGCCGTTACCCCCTGGAGTCATGCCCTCTGCTTTTCACCGAAAACGCGGCAAATTCAAGCCTCTGAAATCCCATGGATTACGGTTCTATGGAACCCGGTTGACGCCTGCGTGATTAGCCCATGGCCAACGGGCCTTCGCCACACTCCCGCCTCCTGCGTCCCCGAACGGTATAAACCATGCTTGGCCTCGGTTCTGGCGGCGAGCGAGGACGGTGCCTAGTCTGGCGCGTGCGACTGGCCCCGGCGTTAGGAGAGTTGCGGTGCTGGAAATCCTGAGAAGTCGGGGCGCGAACGGCGCCAATGGCGAGAAAGTCGGTCTCGGCAGTATCCGCCGGCCCGTCCTTGGTCTTGCCCTGGGTGGCGGCGCCGCACGCGGGTTTGCCCATATCGGTATCATGAGGACGCTGCTGGCCAACGGCATCGTGCCCGATGTCGTGGTCGGCACCTCGATCGGTGCTGCCGTCGGCGGCGCCTATGCGGCCGGCCGGCTCGATGGGCTGGAAGACTGGGCGCGAAGCCTGCAGGGCGTGCGCAATATTCTCGGCTATCTCGATATCCGCCTCGACGGCTCGGGCCTGATCGGCGGCGAGAGGCTCGCAAGCCGGCTCGAGGAGGCGATCGGCGAGACCCTCATCGAGGACCTGCCCATGAAATATGCATCGGTCGCGACCGAAATCCGCACCGGCCACGAGATCTGGCTGACGCGTGGCCGCCTGGTCGAGGCGATGCGCGCCTCCTATGCGCTGCCCGGCATCTTTTCGCCCGTGATGGTCGGCGACCGCTGGCTGGTGGACGGCGCGCTGGTGAACCCGGTGCCGGTATCGGCAGCCCGGGCGCTCGGCGCCGAAATCGTCATCGCGGTCAATCTGTCCACCGACATCTTCACGCATTCGACGACGATCCATGCGCATGGCGCGATGCCGGCGCCGGTCGCGCCTGCGACTGGGGAGACCCCGGCCAAGCGGCGCTTTCCGCGCATCTTCTCGCCGGAAAGGACCGTCAAGCGCGAGTTCTTCGGCAGCGCCGGACGTCCCGGCATCTCGTCGGTGATGGTCGATGCCTTCAACATCATGCAGGACCGCATCACCCGTGCACGGCTCGCCGGCGATCCGCCTGACCTCCTGATCACGCCGCGGGTCGGCCAGTTCGGCTGGTTCGATTTCCACCGCGCGGAGGATCTGATCGCGCATGGCAAGCGCGCCGCCGAACGCGCGCTGGAACAGATCCAGGAAACGATCGACGTGCTGGCGCCGGCGCCCGAAGGCGCCGCGCTGAAAGCGGAGGAATAAAACCGGCTCAGGCCGTCTTGATGTAGTCGCGCAGGGCTTCCTGCTCGGACTCGTATTCGCGCACACGCCATTTGACGATGTCGCCGATCGAGATCAGCCCGACCACCTTGCCATTGTCGACCACAGGCAGATGGCGGAATTTACCTGTTGTCATCATTTCCATGAGCTCGGCGACCGTGTCGGTCTCCTTGCAGCTCACGACCTTGCGGGTCATGACCTGGCTCACCGGCTCGTCCAGCACGCCGGCGCCGCGCTCACCGAGCACGCGCACGATGTCGCGCTCGGACAGGATGCCCTCGAGCCGGCTCTGGTCCATCACCAGCACCGCGCCGATCTTCTTCTCGCCGAGCAGCTTGACCGCGGCGGCGAGCTTGGCGTCGGGCGCGACGCTCATGATCTGGTGGCCCTTGGTATTGAGGATGGAACGTACCGTCATTGTCGCCTCCCTGAATCGGATCCGTCCGCTTTGCGCGGTCCGGACTTGTTCGCGAGTCTTCAACTAACAGTTTCAGCGCCGGTTTCACGCTCAGGCGCTTTGCGAAGCATCGCCTCTACAGGCTTGTCGCTTCGGAACATTCTTCTCGAGAATGATGGATGAATTCGGGCCGCGCCGCAAGCGCCGCTTCAAATACCGTTTGAAATGTCCTGTGATGACGCATCCGCAGCATCGTCGCTTCGCACGCGCGGCACGGGATCGAACATCGCGAACAGCAACAGGCCGGCGAAGAAGCCGCCGATATGCGCCTCCCAGGCGACGCCCGCGCTGTCGCTGTCAACGCCGATGGCGCCGACGCCGAAGACGATGTTCATCGCGAACCACACCGTCAGGAAGCCGACGATCTGCCGGTCCCGCAGCGCCTGAAACAGCGGCAGCGCCGGAACTTTTGCAGCGGTATCGGCGTCCGAACGGCTGAACGACAAGAAGCTGCCGCGCACGAAGGCGAACCGGATCGCCGCCGCCATCGCACCCGACACCGAGGCCGAGGCGCCGATCATCGGCACCACCGCATGCTCGTGGGTGACGAGATGGGCGAGCGCGCCGGCCGCCGCGGTCACCGCCAGGAACACGAAGAAGCGCAAGCCGCCGAAGCGGCGTGCCAGCGCGCTGCCGAACGGCAGCAGCCACAGCACGTTGAAGGCAAGATGGGTGAGATTGGCGTGCAGCAGCGAATAGGTGACGAAGGTCCAGACCTTGGCGCCAGCGCCGCCCTCGAACTGCAGATTGACCAGCGAGGAATCGTAACGCTTCGGGATGAAGCCGAACACGTCGATCGTCCAGTTCTCCAGCTCCGGCGGCAGCAGCACCCGCAAATGAACCATCGCCAGCAGGACGACATAGGCCGTCAGCGGCCACGGCAATGTCAGGATCGGCTCGCGCGGGGCCTCTTCGACGACGACCTGAGGGTCAGACGGGGGTGCTGGCGGGGAATCCAAGATGGTTTCGCTTTCGGTCGCGCGAGGTAGCAGATTGGAGATAGTCGCGTTCGCCGGCCTTGCGCAAGTGCACAAAAGGAAAAGGCGGGGCCCTGGGAAAGCCCCGCCTGTCCGTGTTGGCCTTTCCGACCCCTGAAGCGCGTGACCGCGCTTCAGGTTGTTGTTTGAGCATGACCTTGTCGGAAAACCGCTGCGCACTTTTCCGGGTCATGCTGCGGAAGAACAAGGTGTATCCCCACCCCTCCCCGCGGCCAGTGACCAAACTGTTTGACGCCCGTGTACAGGCCCCGCCGAGAACCTGGAAGAAGCGGCGAGGCTTGCGACCGCGATCACCATAGCAGCCGCGACGCGGAGCGAAAGCGCATAGTTAATTTAACGTTAACGACGCAAAGGCAGCGCGCGGAGGTGCGAAAACGCCCGTGCGGCATGGACGCTGCAATTCCCCTCCTGCACAACAACACAGGGATCTCGGGTGAACTGAAGCGGGACAGGTCTGTCCCACGAGGTTGCGCCGAGGGGTAAGCGTCAGTCATGAAACATCCGTCGAGCCGTGCGTTCTTCGCATATTGGGACAAGATGCGCGGCAGCGCGCGGGCCCCTGACCGGGCCGCCATCGACCCGACCGCCGTTCGCGAGCTGCTCGGCGATATCTTCGTCCTGTCCTGCGAGCCGAAAACAGGCTTTCCGTTCCGCGTCGCCGGCACCCGCGTCTGCGCCCTTGCCGGCCGCGATCTCAAGGACCAGGGCTTTGCCGCATTGTTCACTGATGCGAGCCGCGGCGAGATCGAGGAGATCGCGACCATCGTCGCCGACGAGACGCTGGGCGCCATCGCCGGCCTCACCGCTCAGCGCGAGGACGGCAGCAAGGCGTATCTCGAATTGCTGCTGCTGCCCTTCAACGCCCGTCCGCATACGCCCGTGAACGTGACCGGCGTACTCGCGCCGTTCGACGACGAATGCGGCGCACTCGGCCCGTTCACCGTGACCTCCTGGCGCTATCTGCACCAACCGGAGAAACTGCTGCCGCGCGCGATCCGCAAACTGCAGGTCGCACGCGGGCTGATGGTATATGAGGGGCTGCGCTAGTCAGCCTCCCCCATTGAGCTCACGGCATCGCCAGATGCCAGGCGCCGTTCAGAAAACCATCGCCGGTCACGTCGCCGGGCTTGGTGTCCTTGGCGAACGTATAGAGCGGCTTGCCCTTGTGCGCCCACTGCTTGGACCCGTCGTCGCGGTTGATGATGGTGTAGCCGTCACTGGCGGCATCGCTGGCCTCGGCCTTCAGCGCCGGCCAGTTCGTCGCACACGGGCCGTTGCAGGCCGACTTGCCGTCCATGTCCTTGTCGAACGTGTAGAGCGACATGCCCTTGGCGTCGGTGAGCACGTCGCCCTTGTCGGTCTTGCCGGTCTTGGTCGGCGGCGCCGCGAAGGCAGCCGTGGTCAGCGCGAACGTTGCTGCGAGCGCGAGCGCGAAGCGGATCGAGGACGTCGTCATGGTGTCTCCTGTCATGCAATTGGCTTGCACGAGGTAGGACGCCGCACAGCGCGTGCTATTCCTCGAAAGCAGGCGAAGATATTTTTGGCTGCGCGCAGAAGCGCGACGGAATAAATTGCGGTCGATGATACGGAACAGGGACGATGAGCAAGCCGCACTGGCGTCGCGCGCACGCCAAAGACCTCGATGCGATCGGTGCGATCGCGGCGCGGATCCATCCTGATCTTCCCGAGCGCGCCGAGGTGCTCGCAGAGAAGATGCGGCTTTATCCGGATGGCTGCCGCGTGCTCGCCGCGGGCAACGAGATTGCGGGCTATGGCCTTGCGCATCCCTGGATGCAGCAACAGATTCCGCCGCTCGACTGTTTCCTCGAACGGCTGCCTGAGGATGTCGACTGTCTCTACGTGCACGACGTCGCCGTGCTCCCGGACCATCGCGGTGGCGTGGCGCGCGCTTATGTCGCGGAGATCGAACAGCTCGCGCGATCATCCGGCATCACAAGGCTCGCGCTGGTCTCGGTCTACGGTACGCGCCTGCTGTGGGAGCGTCTCGGCTTCCAACCCGTCGCAGCCGATGCGGCGCTACGTGACAAGCTCGCGTCCTACGGCGGAAGCGCGACCTACATGCTGCGCGAGCTCGCCGAATAAGCCCCTGCCCCGCGGCCACTCAGCCGCGACGCTTCTTCTTGTTCTTCTTGCCCGACGCGCCCGGCCATTCGGTGACCGACGGCGCATGTTTGGCGTCACCGGATTTGTTTCCGAATGTCTTGTTCTTCTTGCCGAATGCCGGCTTGCCGAATTTGTCGCCGTCCTGAGGTTTGGCGTGAGGCTTGCTCTGGTGCTTGGCTTCCGGCTTGCCCCGCGGCCTGTCGTGAGGCTTCGGCCCGTTGGCTTTCCAGGGATCGTCGCTGCGACGGACGACCTGCCGGTCCTCGCCTTCATCGCGCTGCGGAGCGCGTGCGCGCTTCTCCGCCGGCGCCTGCTCTTGCGGCGCGCCCGTCACCAGCTCGATGCGGATGCTGTCTTCCTTGTCCGGACGCTTGACCTTGGCAGCGAAGGATTCCGCGACGCGCTCCGAAATCTCGAACTCGGTGGTGGTGTCGCTGATCTTGATCGCACCGATGTCGCGCTTGTCGATGCCGCCACGGCGGCAGATCATCGGCAGCAGCCAGCGCGCTTCCGCGTTCTTGCGGCGCCCGATGGCGGCCCGGAACCAGACGGTGGGCTCCCCCATGACATGCTTCGACGATGTCCCCGATTTGGCGCGAGGCCGCTCGGGGCGGTCGTCGCCACGCGGTGTACGATCGTCGCGGTGACGCTCGTCGCGCCTGCTGCTGCTTCGCTCGCCGGGATCGATGATGTCCTCCGGCGACGGCAGCCGCGCGCGATAGAGCCGGGCGAGCGCTGCGGCGATATCCTCCGCCGACCGCTCGGCCAGCAAGGCCTTCGCCAGCTCGAGATCGTCGGCGGAGGTGTCCTCGGTGAACAATACGTCCTTCATGCGCTCATGATCGAGCTTGCGAATCTCATCCGCCTGCGGCGCCGTGCCCCAGTTCGCCTCGATGCCGGACAGATTCAGCAATACCTCCGCACGCCGCCGTCGCACGGGCGGCACGAGCAGAACGCTGACGCCCTTGCGGCCGGCGCGGCCGGTGCGGCCTGAGCGATGTTGCATGACCTCCGGATCGTTCGGCAGATCGGCGTGAATGACGAGATCGAGGCTCGGCAGGTCGATGCCGCGAGCTGCCACGTCGGTCGCGACGCAAATGCGGGCGCGCCCGTCCCGGAGCGACTGGAGCGCCAGGGTACGCTCGTTCTGCGTCAATTCACCTGAGAGAGCGACCACAGAGAAACCGCGCTCCAGCAGCGCGGCCTGCAAATGCCTGACGGCATCGCGCGTGTTGCAGAACACCAGCGCGCTCGGCGACTCGTAAAAGCGCAGCACGTTGACGACCGCATGCTCGACATCGCCGGCAGCGACCCGGATGGCGCGGTACTCGATATCGGCGTGACCGCCCTCGTCGCCCGCGACCTCGATGCGGAACGCGTCCTGCTGATACTGTTTTGCCAGTGCCACGATGCCGCGCGGAAAGGTCGCCGAGAACAGCAGCGTGCGCCGCGTCTCCGGCGTGGTCTCGAGGATGAACTCCATGTCCTCGCGAAAACCGAGATTGAGCATCTCGTCGGCCTCGTCGAGGACGACGACCTTCAATTCCGAGATGTCGAGGCGCTTGCGGCGAAGATGATCGCACAGGCGGCCGGGCGTGCCGACGACGATATGGGCGCCCGCGGCCAGCTCGCGCTGCTCGCGGCGCGGGTCCATGCCGCCGACGCAGGAAACCACGCGCGCACGTGCGTGCTCGTAGAGCCAGGTGAGCTCGCGCTGGACCTGCAGGGCGAGCTCACGGGTCGGCGCGACGATCAGCGCCAGCGGTGCTCCGGCCTGTGCGAACCGCTCGACATCGCCGAGCAGATCCCTGGCCATGGCGAGGCCATAAGCGACGGTCTTGCCCGAGCCTGTTTGCGCCGACACCAGCAGGTCGCGATCGACGGCATCCTCGCCGAGCACGGCGAGCTGAACGGGGGTCGGTGAATCGTAATTGCGCTCGGCCAGGGCACGGGCGAGCGGCGGGGTCAGGGCCGGAAAGGACACGGAATGGAAAACCTTGGTTGGTCCGGGGGCGCGGAGCGGAAAGAGCCGAGGGGCCTGACGCTGCAATCACTGCAGAAGGCCCGGTCACACCCATGAAGATTTTGATTTGGACGCTCTTTACGCCAGAAGCGGCCAAATCACCATGCCTTTGATGCATGGCATTGGCGACAGGGTGAACAGGTATGGGACGCTCAACCCGGCACTTTTGGGTCGAAAGGCCGGACTTTTGCGGCCGCGCGAGCTTAAAGGCACGAAGGTGGTGGGCGAAACGGTGGTGAAGGCGGACGAGGCTTGACGACAATGCCGCTCAGCTCAGGCCGAACCTATTGCCCAGCTCTATGCGAGCCGGCGCACTTCTAATCCCTTGACGTCACCAGTCGGTTGAAGCCGCCAGCGAGCCGTGCCCTCGCCTGCAGGACATAGTCTTTCGCCGCGCGGCTCAAGGCGCGGATGGCGCGCCAGGCTTCGGTGGCCTGCAGCCAGGCCTTGATCTCGCTGAACTTGCCATACGCCCAGGCAAACGCTGGAATCCGCATCAGCTTGTCCCGGGTGAGATGGAACAGGCGCTCCACCAGCACCAGCTTGAGCAACTCGCAGCCAATGAACGCCGCGGCGCCGCTCAGGAACTGACCAGTCGCGACGAGGTACGCTGCCAGCGGCTTGATCGGCTCCAGAATGATCACGGGGACGGAAAACAGCGCCAGCGACGGGTAAGGCGGAAGCGATTTGATCCAGGCCCGCAGCCGCTTGAATTCGAAATGCCGCTCGAGCCAGCGCGAGATCGGATGCGCCACGGCCATGAAAACCGCATCCACCAGGAAATAGATGGCGGCCAGGACGTAGGTGACGGGTTTCAGGATTCTCTTCACATGCACTCTCCCGCGAACCCAATGCCGGAACCCGGGCTTAAGTTTCACCTCCATGTGAATTTCTCTGGGATTATCTGTGGAACTTTTTGGGCGGGATCAGATCTCGGCATAGACCTCCAGAAGATTGCCGTCGGGATCGCGGAAAAACAGCGTCCGATGTCCGAACGCCTGGTTGGTCGGCGGCGACAGCAGCGCTACGCCCTGTCGCACGAGCTCCTCGGCGCAGGCATCGACCTCGTCAGGAGAGACCTTGAAGGCCAGTTGCAGCGAGGCACTACCTGCCGGCGTCGGCGCATCGGCGGCCGTGCGGCTCGGTCGCGCCAATGCGAGCGTGTTGCTGCCGATCCCGTACTCGATCCAGTTCGGCGATAGTTCGCGCAGCAGGGATAGAGCGAGCACGTCCTCGTAGAAGCGGCGCATCGCCACCATGTCGCGCACGAAGATGACAGTGTAGTCGATCGCCCGGATGGCGCCGAAGGGCGAGCGGGTACGCGGGTTGGCGTCTGCTTTCTGTTCGCTTGTCATCTCGTCCTTCATTGCAAACTCCCACTCGTAGCCCGTATGGAGCGGAGCGAAAATGCGGGACTGGCCCCCGGATTGCGCTCCGCCCTATCCGGGCTTCGAAACCGAAACTTATCGCAGCAGGCCGCCACTATAGCGCAGCTCATACAGCACTGCACCGTTCTGCCGCGAGATCGTCTCAACACCATGGAAGCGATCGAGCCCGCCCTCGACGTCGTTGCGGTAGATCATGTCCGCCTGCTCGAACAGGCGCGGTCCCCGAAACGGCTCTTCGACGCGGACCGCCAGCAGGGCCTGCCGCAGGAATTTGTAGATCGCGAGAAAACCGTCACGATCCGCGATCTCTGCGCGCGCGCCGCCGCTATAGCTCATCGACCAGATGACGCGGTCGTCCTGCGACACCGTCTCCTGCCCGACGAAAAATCCCATCCCGAAATAGATGTCGCGATAGGCGTAAGGCGGTGCGCGATGCTCGAGCTGCTTTGAGCCGACGAGTAGCGGCGTGGCCACGGTCGCATCTTCGTCGAGGCCCGCATAGGTGCGCCGCTTGGCTTCGACCAAGAACGCCGCAAGATCGGCGGGAACGGACGGCATCGCCTACTCCACCAGATCCGGCCACGGCACGATGGTCGACTTCACCGTCTTCATCGCCATTGCGTCCTTCACGGCCTGCGCGACACCCTCTTCCGTGAACGGATAGAGCGTCTGCATCTTCAGCCAGGGATATTTGCCCGCCGTGCGGTAGAGCATGTCGACGCCGAGCGGGAGGTCGTTACCGGTGAAGCCCCAGGAACCGAGCACGTTGAGGTCCTTGGTGCAGATGCGGTGCCAGGAGGTCTCGATCGAGCCGGCGTCGGTGAACTGGCCCATCTCGACATAGGTGCCGCCGTCGCGCAGCATCTCGATGCCTTCCGGGCCGGCGGTCGGATGGCCCGAGCAATCCATCACCAGATCAGCGCCGAAACCGCCGACGATCTCGCGCACGCGGGCGATGCGCTCCTGCGGCGATTGGATTTCCTCGATGTTGACAGTCGCTTCCGCGCCGAACTCGCGAGCAAGCTTGAGCCGCGGCTCCTCCGGCGCACCGACGCAGATGACGCGCCCTGCCCCCATCTCTTTTGCCGCCGCGACTGCCAAAACACCGATCGGGCCCGAGCCCTGGATCACCACCGTGTCGGCCCAGGTGAAGCCGCCGGCGCGAGTCGCGCGGTTGAAGGCGCGGATGCAGGACGTCAGGGGCTCGGACAAGGCGCCGAGGCGCAGCGACATGTCGTCGGGCAGCTTGTAGATCTTGGTGCCCGGCAGCATGTCGAGATCGACATAGACATATTCGGCCCAGCCGCCCCACATGTGCGGCGCCTTGTCGAAGCCGAGATAGCGGCCGTAATAAACAGGCGTCAGGCACTTGTTCGCGGTTTGCGGATAGTGGATGCAGTAATAGCATTTGCCGCACGGCATCAGCGGCGGGATCATCACCTTTGATCCGACCTTGAGCGGCTTGCTCATGAAATCTTCGGTGAATTCCTCGCCGCATTCGACGATGACGCCGCCGATCTCGTGGCCGAGCGTGAACGGCCAGGGCAGCGGCTTCGGCCAATGACCCTTCAGGATATGCAGATCGGTGCCGCAGACCCCGCACGCGCCGATCTTGATCAGCGCACCCTTGCGGCCGACCTTCGGCCACGGCACCGATTTGATCACAGGCTCGGTGCCCGGTCCTGCGTGGGTGCAGACGCGGATCTGTTCCATGGCGGTTTCCTCGGCGCCCGCTTGTTATGGTTTGCCGTGCGGGCTTGCGGCGAAGCGTATGTGAGATGCGCGGTCGTGCCAAGCGGCGGCCAAGGGCGCAGCAAACGCAATCCAGCCAAGCGTTGGGGTTACCTGCAAGTGTCTTGAGCGCCTACCGGCCACCGTGTAGAGCCGGCCGAAATCCTTCCCGTGGTGCCCGCTTGAACCCCCTCCCCCAAAATCCCGTGGCCGCGTCCGGATCGTTCGCGGCGATGAAATCCGTGCCCTATCGGCTGCAGTTCATTGCCTACGTGCTGGCGATGATGGCCGACAATATCGAGCATGTGATCAGCTATTGGGTGGTGTTCCAGAAATTCCATTCGCCGACGCTGGGCGGCTTTGCCGTGCTGTCGCACTGGCTGCCGTTCCTGCTGTTCTCGGTCGTGGTCGGCGGCCTTGCCGACCGGTTCGACCCGCGTCGCATCATCCAGTGCGGCATGCTGCTGTTCATCGTGGCATCAAGCGGATGGGGCTACTTCTTCATCACCGACACGATCCAGATGTGGCACGCGATGCTGCTGCTGGTGATCCACGGCTGCGCCGGCGTGCTGTGGCAGACGCCGAACCAGCTGCTGCTTTACGACCTCGTGGGTCCTGCAAATCTGCCGAGCGCGGTGCGGCTGAACGCGATGGCGCGCTATCTCGGCATTCTGGTGGGACCTGCGGTCGGCGGCGTCATCATGCTGACGCTCGGCCCCTCGCACGGCATCATCTTCAACACACTGTTCTACCTGCCGATGCTGCTCTGGCTGTTCTGGGCGCCAGTGCGCGACGGCAGCGTCGCCGTGCGGCGCTACGCGGTGCGCGGCTTTGCCGACATCCTGCTGACGATGCGCGCCATCGGCACCCAGCCGGTGCTGACGGCGATGACCTGGCTGGCCGGCCTCACCTCCTTCATGATCGGCAACGCCTATCACGCCCAGATGCCGGGCTTTGCCGGCGATCTCGGCCATGGCGATCCCGGCGTGTCCTACAGCGTGCTGCTCGCGGCAGATGCCGGCGGCGCGCTGCTCGCGGGCATTGCGCTGGAATCCTGGGGCCGCTTGAAGGGCACGCCGCGCACCGCGATCCTGCTCGCAACGTTCTGGAGCGTGGCGCTGCTCGGCTTCGCCGCGATACGGATCTATCCGGTTGCGATCGCGCTGCTGTTCTTCGCGGGCTTCTTCGAGCTGTCGTTCAACACCATGGCGCAGGCGCTGGTGCAGCTGAATGCGCCGGCCGACATGCGCGGCCGCGTCGTCGGCCTCTATAATATGGCGGGACTTGGCATGCGGGCGTTCAGCGGCATCACCGTCGGCGTCTTTGGTGCTGCGATCGGCATTCACTGGTCGCTGGGATTGTCAGCCGCGGCGCTGCTGGGGCTGCTGTGTTTGCTGTATCAGCGCGCCGCAAGAACCGCTGTCGGTTGACTCCGGCCCCTCCCCACCGCACCCTCGCTGCAGGGTTGGGGAGTTGAGGTATTGCGCAATCGCTGGGCCATACTTGCGATCCTGTTTTTTGTCCGTCTCACCATCGCGTTCCAGTTCCAGAGCGTGGCGGCGGTCGCGCCGCTGCTTGAACAGACGTTTGGCGTTGGGCTCGCCGACATCGGCATCCTGATCGGGCTCTATTTCACGCCGGGTGTCGTGCTGGCGCTGCCGGGCGGCGCGATCGGACGAAGGCTTGGCGACAAGCCGACGACGATCACAGCGCTCTTGATGATGACGGCTGGCAGCCTCGTGATGGCGGCCACCGACATCTGGAGCTTGCAGATGGCGGGTCGGCTCACCTCCGGCGCGGGCGGCGTGCTGCTGACGGTGCAGCTCACCAAGATGGGCACGGACTGGTTCGCGGGGAAAGAGATTGCCACCGCGATGGCGATCTTCGTCAACTCCTGGCCGGCGGGCGTTGCGATCTCCCTGCTGGTGCTGCCGGCGATCGGCACCGCCCATGGCGCGGGCGCCGTATTCGCGGCGACGGGGACGCTGAGCGCGATCGGCATCTTGCTGATCATGCTTTACCAGCCGCCGCCGGCCGTCACGGCGAGCGCAGCCGGTTCAGGCCGGCTCGATCGCCTCGCCCTGCTGGCGGTGATCGTCGCGGGCATGATCTGGGGCCTCTATAATGTGGGCTTCGCCATGATCTTCTCGTTCGGCCCGTCCCTGCTCGCCGAACGCGGCTGGAGCATTGCGGCCGCAGGTTCGGCCATCAGCCTCGTGATGTGGCTGTCGGTGGTCTCGGTACCGTTAGGCGGGTATCTGGCCGATCGCGGCAGGCCCCTCGTCATGACCATCGCGGCCAGCATCGCGGTGGCTACCCTGCTGGCCTGGCTGACCCGGTCCGATGCCGTGATTACCGTCCTGGTCTTGATCGGCCTGATCGGCGGCTTCCCGGCCGGCCCGATCATGAGCCTGGCCGCCCGCGTGCTCGCCCCGGAGACAAGGGCGATCGGCATGGGCGTGTTCTACACTCTCTTCTATGCGGCGATGATGCTGGGTCCGGCCGTGGCGGGGCGGCTCGCCAAGTCGGCCGGAACCGCCGCAGTCGCGCTCGACTTAGGCGCGCTGACAGTCCTGGCCTGCCCGCCGCTGATGTGGCTTTTTGAGCGCATTGTGTCTGTCCGTCATCGACGCCCCCAATCCTAACGCGGCATTAACCCTGTGCACCTTAGGGTCGTGTCGGACTCCGCCCGGGCGGGGGGTCGGGTGTTGAAAATGGCGTTGGCGAACAAAAAATTTCTTCCGGCCGCCGAGGAACGTCGGCGTTTCCAGCGGGTCAAGGTGCACCTGCTCGGCCGCTACATGCTGCCGGATCGCCGCGAATTCCCCTGCCAGGTGATCAACATGTCGCCCGGCGGGCTCGCGCTGCTCGCCCCCGGCATCGGCAATGTCGGCGACCGCGTCGTCGCCTATCTCGACCATATCGGCCGCGTCGAGGGCAAGATCACAAGGATCATCGACAACGGCTTCGCCATGACGGTCGGCGCAACGCCGCGCAAGCGCGACAAGCTCGCGGCCCAGCTGACCTGGCTCGCCAACCGCGACATCCTCAATCTGCCGGAAGACCGCCGCCACGACCGTATCGTGCCGCGCAACCCGATTGCGGTGCTGACGCTCGAGGACGGCACCAAGATGACCTGCCGCATCATCGACCTGTCGCTGTCCGGCGCGGCCATTGCCGCCGAGAACCGCCCGCCGCTGAAATCGACCGTTCTGCTCGGCCGGGTCCAGGGGCGCGTGGTCCGAAACCTCGAAGACGGCTTCGCGCTGGAGTTCTTGCACTCGCAGCCGATCGAGACACTCGAAGAGAGCGTTACCGCGCGGTAAAGCGCGCGAGCCTTAAAACCTAGGGTTTCCCTGCCTGAAAGGCGGCCTCCGCGATGCGGACGCCGCCTTTTTCGCGTCGCTCGACGGCTGTAGGCGGGTTAACGCGCGGGCCTCTTGCGTCGCCAAACACCGGTTCCGCCAGCGTTTCCGCGTTAATCCCTACAATTTGAAATAATTGCAGTCATCTCAAATTTTACGCGAATTATATTCAAGTATAGATCGAATTCGCCGCGCTTTTTACTTGTATTCGTCTCGACTTGACTTGGCTGACTTAGCGGCAACTCAAAAGCTCCGTGCGCAATGTGGTCCCAACAAGAAACGGGGGCCGCAATGTTGGACTTCACGGGACAGGGGAAGGGTTTGGCGCTCGCCGTCATGCTCTTCGGGATCGGCGCGGCAGCGCAGGCCGGTGAAGGCCGTCTGCTCTACGCGAGCCTCGGCGACACCACGCGCGCGCCGATCGGCTGGGTCGAGTTTTGTGCAGAGAATGCCGCTCAGTGTCAGGGCGGACCGTCGCAACCGCGCGACATCGTGATGTCGCAGACGGCGTGGCGCGACCTGACCAAGGTCAATCGCTGGGTCAATGAGACCATCAAGCCTTTGACCGACCAGGAGCACTGGGGCGTCATCGAGAAATGGTCGCTGCCGACAGACGGTTACGGCGATTGCGAAGACTACGTGCTGTTGAAGCGCAAGATGCTGATGGATGCCGGTTGGCCCCGCGAGGCCCTGCTCATCACCGTCGTGCGCGACAAGAAGGGCGAAGGACACGCGGTGCTGACGGTGAAGACCGACAAGGGCGAGTTCGTTCTCGACAATCAGAACGAGAACGTCGTTGCCTGGACGGAGACCGGCTACCGCTTCGTCAAACGCCAGTCGCAGAGCGATCCCAATGTCTGGGTCTCGCTGGGCGATACCAAGCCGGCGGTCTCCACCGCCAGCGCCAGAGATCAGTAGTTCGAGGAACGAGACAACAGGTTACGCGACCCGGTCACATCCCCACCCCTCCCCGTCCCAGACCGGTTCGCGCGCGGCCAGGCTTCCCCCAAAGCCTGGCCGCAACTTTTTTGGCTAGGCCGGCGTCGTGGTTCTTGACGCAGTCGGCCGCGCGATCAGCACGTAAGCGACGGGCACCACGAACAGCGTGAAGAGCGTGCCGATCGACAATCCGGTCGCGATAACGAGGCCCATGTTGTAACGCGACACGGCACCTGCGCCGCTCGCCGTGATCAGCGGAACGACGCCGAGCACCATCGCCGCCGTGGTCATCAGGATCGGCCTCAGCCGGATCGTGGCAGCCTCGATGATCGCCTCGGTCACGTTCTTGCCGTCCGCACGCAGTTCGTTCGCGACCTCGACCATCAGGATGCCGTGCTTGCTGACGAGCCCCATCAAGGTGAGCAGCCCGACCTGGGTATAGATGTTGAGGCTCGCGCCACCGATGCCGAGGCTGATGAAGATCAACGCGCCAGCGAGCGACATCGGCACCGACACCAGGATGACGACCGGATCGAGGAAGCTGTTGAACAGCGCCGCCAGCGCCAGGAAGATGATGATCACGGCAAAGGCGAAGGTGGTGACGAAACCGCCCGATTCCTGCTCGAGCTGCCGAGAGGCACCGCCATAATCGGCGGTGTAGCCCACCGGCAGAGTCTTGGCGAGATCCTTCAACGTCGCGAGCGCGCTGCCCATGGAGACACCAGGCATGGCGACGCCCGAGATCGTCGCCGCGTTGATCTGCTGGAAGTGATTGCGCGACTGCGGGATAGTCTTGCTCTCGAGATGGGCCACGGTCGACAGCGGTACCATCGAATTGTCGCTGGCGCGGATGTAGTAGCCGAGCAGCTGGTCGCTGGTCAGCCGCTCGTTCTGACGGGCCTGCGGAATCACCTTGTAGGAGCGGCCGTCTAGGCTGAAATAGTCGAGATAGTTGCCGCCGAGCATGGTGGCGAGCGCGCCGCCGAGGTCGCTCATCTTGAGGCCGAGATCGCCCGCCTTGTCGCGGTCGAACATCACCATCGTCTGCGGCTTGTCGACCTTCAGGTCGGTGTCGAGAAAGATGAACTGGCCGCTCTTGAGCGCCTCCGCCATGAAATTGCGCGAGACTTCGTCGAGCTCGTTGAAGGATCCGGTCGTACCGATGACAAACTGGATCGGAAGCCCGTTACTCCCCGGCAACGGCGACGGCTGGAAGGCGACGGAACGGGTGCCGGCGATGGTGTTGAGCAGGTTCTGGAAGTCAGGCTGGAGCGTCTTGGTGGTGAGCGCGCGCTGCTCCCAGGGCTTGAGCACCCAGCCGCTGATCACCTGGGTCGAGGTATCGATCTGGAAGACGGTTTGCGTCTCGGGGCGCCTGGCGATGAGCTCGTAGAGCTGCTTCCCATAGAACTGCCGCTGCTGAAGCGTCGCCGAGGGCGCCGCCGTGGTCAGCGAGAGGACGACGCCCTGGTCCTCATCGGGCGCAAGCTCGCTGGTCGAAGTCGCGTAGAGCCAGGGAATGCCGGCAAGCAGCAGCAGCGCGAACATTGCAACGACCGGCTTCGTCGTGAAGATGGATTCGAGCCGGCGACGATAGGCGCCGGAGAGCCACTCCAGCACGTGGTCGATCGCACGCACCAGACGCGCTTCCCAATGGGTGGCGTCGCGCTCGGTCTTGCGCAGGAGCCAGGCGCAGTTCATCGGCGACAGCGTCAACGCGATCACCGCCGACACCGTCACGGCGCCGGCGAGCGTGAAGGCGAATTCTGTGAACAACGCGCCGGTGAGGCCGCCCTGGAATCCCACGGGGACATAGACCGCGATCAGGACGACGGTCATGGCGATGATCGGGCTTGCCAGCGCGCGTGCCGACTGGATGGCGGCCTCGACCGGCGCCACACCCTCGTCGATCAACCGGTGGACGCTCTCGACCACGATGATGGCATCGTCCACCACGAGCCCGATGGCGAGCACGAGCGCCAGCAGCGTCAGCAGGTTGATGGAAAAGCCCATCAGCAGCATCAGGCCGAAGGTGCCGATCAACGACAGCGGAATCGCGATCACGGGGATCAGAACCGAACGCCAGGAACCCAGGAACATGAAGACCACGACGATCACGATCAGCACCGCTTCCAGCAGCGAGTGGACGACCTCATTGATCGACGAGTTCACGAAATCCGTGGAATCGTAGAGCACCTCGCCGGCGAGGCCGTTCGGCAGTTGCGCCTTGATGTCAGGCAGAACCGCCTTCACGCCGTTGATGACGTCGAGCAGATTGGCCGTCGGCGCGGCCTGGATGCCGATGTAGACGGCAGTCTTGCCGTTGAACCTCGTTTCGGTGTCGTAGTCGTCATTGCCGAGCGTCACATTCGCCACGTCGCGCAGCCGGATGATGGCGCCGTTGACGCTCTTGACCACGAGGTTGCGGTACTGCTCAAGCGAATGCAGATTGGTCGATGCCGCAAGATCCACCTGCACGAGCCGGCCCTTGGTCGCGCCGAGCCCCGAGATGTAGTCGTTGCCGGACAATGCGGTCGACACGTCGCTCGCGGTCAGGCCATAGGCGGCGAGCCTGTCGGGATCGAGCCAGGCGCGGAGCGCGAACTTCTTGGCGCCCAGCAGCTCGGCCGTCTGCACGCCCGGAACGGCTTGCAAGCGCGGCTGCACCACGCGCGTGAGGTAATCGGTGATCTGGTTCGGCGCCAGCACGTCGCTGGCGAAGCCGATATACATGGCGTCGATGGTCTGGCCGACCTTCAGCGTCAGGGTCGGCTGCTGCGTGCCGCTCGGAAACTGGTTGAGGACCGAATTGACCTTGGCATTGATCTCCGTCATGGCCTTGCCGGAGTCGTAGTTCAGCCGCAGATTGATCGTGATCGTGCTGGTGCCGGTGACACTGCTCGACGTCATGTAGTCGATGCCGTTGGCCTGGGCGATGGCGTTTTCCAGCGGCGTGGTGATGAAACCGCCAATGATGTCGGAATCCGCGCCCGCGTAGGCCGTCGACACCGTGACGATGGCGTTCTGGGTGCGCGGATATTGCAGGATCGACAGCGTGGCCATCGAGCGCAGGCCGAGCACCAGGATCAGGGCGCTGACCACCAGCGCCAGAACCGGCCGGCGGATGAAGATATCGGTGAAACGCATCGTTGTGGCTGCCTGTTCGAACCCGTAGCCGGGTCTACTGATCGACGATGTTGGGCGCGGCCTCCGCGACCGGCACGTGGGAGTTGTCGATCCTGACCGGGCTGCCGTTGCGCAGCTTGAGCTGGCCGGCGATCACCACCGTCTCGCCCGGCTTCACGCCCTCGGTCACCGCAATGCGGTCACCCCTGGGCGATCTGGTCTTGACGAACATCTGGCGCGCCGTGCCCTGCCCGTCGTGCAGATCGTCGACGAGATAGACGAGATCGCCGTAGGAATTGTTGACGATCGCGGTGAGCGGTACAGTGACGACCTGCTCGGGCTTGCCGACGGCAATCTCGGCCCTGGCGAACATGCCCGGCAGCAGCCGCGCCTCGCCGTTGCGCAGGGTGGCGCGGACCTGGACGTTGCGGCTGCTCGAATCGACCTTGGCGTTGATCGCCGTGATCTGCCCGGTGAAGCGCTCGGCCGGAAATGCATCGACGGAGATCGCGACGTCCTGATTGATGCCGATCGACGCCAGCGCCTGTTGCGGCAGGTAGAAGTCGACATAGATCGGATCGAGGCTCTGAAGGGTGACGATGCTGGTGCCCGCGCTCAGATACTGGCCGAGATCGACGGCGCGAATGCCGAGCCGGCCGGCAAACGGCGCCTTCAACGTCTTCTGCTCGACCACCGCCTTCTGCTGCTCGACCAGGGCCTGCGCGTTCTTCAGATTGGCCTTGTCGCTGTCGAGCGCTGCCTGACTGACCGCGCTGAACTTGATCTGCTCCTCGTCACGCTTGAGCACGATGGCGTAGTTTTCGGCGGTGGCTTGCAGCGAATGCAGCTTGGCGATGTCGTCGGTTGCAACCAGCGACAGCAAGGGCTGCCCCGCCGCGACGCTCTCGCCGGAGGAGAACTGGATGCTTTGAACGATGCCGGCGACCTGAAGCGCGAGGTCCGCGCCGTTCACCGCGCGCAGAGAGCCCACCGCACTCAGGCTCGATTGCCAGGCTGCATTGTCGGCGACCACGGTGGACACGGTCTGCGGCGGATTGGCCATGCCCCCGATCGCCTTCCGGATCATCATGTCCTTGAAGGTCTGGAAGCCGTAGAGACCGCCGAACAGGATGGCCATCCCGCCCAGCATGATTGTCATGCGCTTGATCATCGCATCGCGTCCTGCGTTGTCTTGTCGGATCCGGCGAAATAGCCGGGCTTGGCGCGCGGCAGCGCGTCTGGGGTTTCGTCCGTTCGATTCCACCAGCCTCCGCCGAGCGACTGGAACAGCGCTGCCGTGTCGGTGAAGCGCGTCGCCTGCGCCTTGATGCGCGACACGCGCGCATTGAGATAGGACTGCTGGGCGTTGATGATGTTTGCGTAAGGGACCGCCCCGGTCTTGAACTGCTCGACCGCCATCGTGAGACTGTCCGCGGTCGCCTTCTCCGCGGCCGCCTGCGCCTTCAATGTCGCGGCGTCGTATTGAATCGCGCGCAGCGAATCCGCAACGTTCTGGAATGCCGTCAGCACCGTGCTCTTGTAGAGTCCGAGGTCCTGCTCGAACGCGGCGACGTCGGCTTCCTTGGTGTGATAGAGCGTTCCGCCGTCGATCAGCTTCTGGCTGACGCTGGAAGCGGCACTCCAGACGATGGTATCGGGCGAGAACAGCCGCTCCGGACCGCTGGCGCCATAGCTGCCGGACAGCGTGAGCTGCGGCAGCAGATTGGCAATGCCGACGCCGACGGTTGCTGTCGCCTGATGCAGGGTCGCCTCGGCCTGCCTGATGTCGGGACGCTGCCGCACCAGGGCCGACGGCAATGAAAGTGGTAGCCGGCCCGGAAGGCGCAGGTCGGCGAGCCTGACATGCTCGTCGCGGTCCTGGCTCGGCAGCCGTCCGAGATAGGCCATCAGCTGATTGCGCTGCTGGGCGAGCTGCTTCTGGAGCGGTGCCAGCGTCGCCCTCGCCTGCGCCAGCGTCGCCTCCTGGGATAGCACGTCCGATTTCGAGATCGCGCCGATGTCGAACTGGTGCTGGATGCGCGCGAGCTGGTCGGCCTCGGCCTTGATGATCTCCTCGGTCGCGGTGATTTGATCGCGTAGCGAGGAGTCCGTAATCGCGGCGGTGACGACGTTGGCTGTCAAGGCCAGGTAGGTCGCCTCAAGCCTGAAGGCCTGATAATCGGCCTGCGCCTGAAGGGCTTCGACCTGCCGACGCGTGCCGCCCCAGATGTCGAGCGCGTAGGAGACACTGACCGAAGCGCCATAAAGCGTGTAGGTCGAGGTCTGCGCAGGCCATTGTCCCGACTGCGAGGTCGAGGCCTGCTCGCGCTCGGCCGATCCGTTCGCCGTGACCTGCGGAAACAGGCTGCCCTGCTGCGCCAGCGCCGTCTCGCGCGCATTGCGCAGCGCGAACTGGGCCGCCTGGACGTCGGGATGATTGCGAACGGCCTCCTCGACAAAGGCGCTGAGCTGTCTCGATCGAAACAGCCTCCACCAGTTTCCGGAGATATCGTTGCCAGACGCAAACACCTGTGCGTTGCCGCCGGCAACTGGCGCGCTCGTCGTCGCCGCGATGCGCTGCTCGCGGGTAAAGCCGTCGACGCCCGGGCTCGCGGGCACGATGAAGTCCGGTCCGACGGCACAGGAGGCAAGCAGCGCACCGGGGAGAAGCACGCCTATCCGGGCACGAGCCCTGCCCCGCCAGCCCGGCTTGACGGAGAGCCTGTGCCGGTAGGGGTCAGAATGGTCAGATGTCACAGAACTAAACCGTTTAGTTTTTAACAGCGGCCATCTATGTTGCTAGCCTCGGCCGAATGTCAAGCCTTCGGAGAATGCAGAACATGGCTGCTGCCGCGCAAAAGCCGCAAACACGACGGGCTTCGCCTCGGATCGACGCCGGCAAACCCTCGCGTGCGAAGGCCAAGCATCGCCAGATCCTCGACGCCGCACGCGAACTGTTTCTAGGTCTCGGCTTCGACACGACGAGCATGGATGCGATCGCGCGCCAGGCCGGCGTGTCGAAGGCGACGCTCTACGTTCATTTCGACGACAAGGACGATCTGCTGCTGGCGCTGGTCAATGACGAATGCCGCCGGTTCGGTCCGAAGACTCTGTGGCAGGACAACGGCGAGCCGATCGATCTCAGGAAAGGACTGCGCGCCATCGCCAGGACGTTCCTCGAAGGCTTTCTCGATCAGAGAGGACTGGCGATGCACAGGCTCATCATGTCGTGCGCCTCACGCTATCCGCGTGTGGCTGACGTCTTCATGAAGGCGGGACCGGAACGTTGCGACGCCGACGTCGCAGCCTTCCTGCGCGCAGCGCAGGCGCAGCGGCTCGTCGACATTCCCGATATCAGGCTCGCGGCGACACAGTTTCTCAGCCTCGTCCAGGGTAAGGAAATCCTGAAATGGTCGCTGTCCATGATCGCTCCGAGCGAAGCCCAGCATCGCGCCTTGATCGAGGGCGGCATCAACGTGTTTCTCGCGGCATATGAGCGTGATCCGGCAACTACGCGACAGCCTGACAAACCGAAACGCAGCCGTTCAGCGAAATCGCGCGCCAGACATTAGGATGGGCGATCCGCCGGACGGCGTCATGCCCCCAGCACATCCGCAAGCCGCAGCTCGTCGGCGGCGGGATCCTTCAGGAACAGTTCGGCCTCGATCTCGTTCAGATGCGACAGCATCAGCGCGCGCGCGGCCTGCTTGTCGCGCTTGCGGATCGCGGTAGCGATCTCGGCGTGATGATCGGTGCCGCAGGCGGGCGTATCATGACGACGATAGAGCAGGATGATCAGCGATGAGCGCGCGATCAGCTCCTTGAGGAAGCCGAGATAGATGCTGTGGCCGCTCATCTCGGCGATGAGCCGATGAAAGTCGCCGGACAGCCGGACCGACGCGCGCGCGTCGCCGCGCAGCTCGGCTTCGCGCTCCTCGGTAAGGTGCTGCTGAAGTCGGTCGATCCACGCGGGCGAGACGGCATCAACGGCGTGATCGACGATGGTGGACTCGATCAGACGGCGCGCCTCGAACACTTCGCGGGCATCCGCAGGCGTCGGACGCGCAACGAAGGCGCCGCGGTTCTTCTCGATATTGACGATGCCCTCATGGGCGAGCTGCTGCAGCGCTGTGCGGACCAGCGTGCGGCTCGCGCCATAGATCTCGCCGATCTCGTCCTCGCCGAGCTTGGTGCCCGGCAACAGGCGATGCTCGAGGATCGCCGCGGTCACGCCCTCCCTGATCCGGCTGACGCGATCGCTCACGTCGGGCGCATCGGGTTTCGGGCGGGATTTGGCGGCCATCAGTTCGAAGTGTTGGGTTCGAGGGCTCGATCAGAGATGTTTGGCCTTCGATGGTAATCGACGAGCTGTATCCAATCACAGGCGAAACTTTATACAATCTTCGCCCATTTTGTGTGCATACCCCTGCCCACCCCGTGCGCCGCACAAACGCGCTGGATTCGATCTAACGATCTGACTCCGCTGCACAGTTTCCAAATTCGGCAATATTAGCGCTGTTGGCATGGACCTTGCGGAGAGAGGGCAAGCACCGCCCTCCTGCCGGACACGCCATGGCCACTCCCGCCGCTCTCGAACTGGTTGCCGTCACCAAGCGCTATGACGCCACGGTGGCGGTCGACAACGTCAATCTGAAGATCCCCGCCGGCACCTATTGCTGCCTGCTCGGTCCGTCCGGCTGCGGCAAAACCTCGACCTTGCGCATGATCGCCGGCCACGAGGCCGTCAGCGAAGGCGACATCATCCTGGGTCCCCAGAACGTCACGGAGCTCGAGCCTGCCAAGCGCGGCACGGCCATGATGTTTCAGTCCTATGCGCTGTTTCCGCACCTCACCGTGCTCGACAATGTTGCGTTTGCCCTGAAAATGCGCGGCATCGACCGCGCTGTCAGGCACAAGCGCGCCGGCGAACTCTTGGAGCTGGTGGCGATGAGCCCCTATGCGGCCCGCCTGCCGGCGCAGCTCTCCGGCGGCCAGCAGCAGCGCGTCGCGCTCGCCCGCGCGCTGATCACCGAGCCGCAGATTCTCCTGCTCGACGAGCCGCTGTCCGCACTCGATCCGTTCCTGCGGGTGAAGATGCGGGGCGAGCTGAAGCGGCTGCAGCGAGAGCTCGGCATCAGCTTCATCCAGGTCACGCATGGCCAGGAAGAGGCGATGGCGCTGGCCGACCACATCGTGGTGATGAACCACGGCAAGATCGAGCAGCAGGGCTCGGCCCGCGACATCTTCCACCATCCGCGCACCGAATTCGTGGCCCGTTTCATCGGCGGCCACAACGTCCTCAGCGACGCCGGCAAGCTCATCGCCGTGCGCGCCGATCAGCTCGGTATCAAGCCGGTCGCTGAAGGCGCGTTCGGCGCGCCGGCGCTGCTGACCCAGACCGAGTACCAGGGCTCCTATGTCGCCGTCTCGCTGACGCTCGACGACGGCACTGCCCTGTTCTCCCACGTTCCCGAAGCCACTTTCGACGTCCACCCGTTCCGTCCGGGCGATCGCGTGCTGGCCACCTGGGATCCCTCCAAGGCGCAACGTCTGCAATAGCGCCGTCACCTTAGAAAATGCGCAACACAGAGGAGTGACTGGAATGACCGAGACGACCAAAAAGACCGGCGTCAGCCGCCGCACGCTACTGAAGAGCACCGCAGGTCTCGCGGGCCTCGCCGCCGGCTCCGGCGCCATCACCGGCTTCCCCTACGTGATGTCGGCCGAGCCGAAGGTGCTGCGCTATCTCGGCACCGCCGTGAACGAGGGCGACGACATCTCCAAGCAGTGCCTGAAGGACACCGGCATCAAGATCGAATACATCACCGCGACCACTGACGACGTCACCAAGCGCGTGATGACCCAGCCGAACTCCTTCGACGTGCTGGACACCGAATATTTCTCGCTGAAGAAGCTGGTGCCGTCGGGCAACATCCTTGCCCTCGACGCCAAGAAGATCAAGCAATTCGACAACATCACGCCCGTCTTCACCAAGGGCGAGACGCCCGGCGGCAAGAAGATCGGCAATCAGGGCACCGCGCCCTGGAAGGTGCTGTATCTCGAAGGCAAGGATTCAAAGACCTTCTCCAAGACGGCGACCGAGTTCGTCACGCTGATCCCGACCGTCTACAACGCCGACACGCTCGGCATCCGCCCCGACCTGATCAAGCGCCCGATCAGCTCCTGGTCGGAGCTGCTCAATCCCGAGTTCAAGGGCAAGGCCTCGATCCTCAACATCCCCTCGATCGGCATCATGGACGCCGCGATGGTCGTGGAAGCCACCGGCAAGTACAAATATGCCGACAAGGGCAACATGACCAAGGAAGAAATCGATCTCACCATGAAGGTGATGACCGAGGCGAAGAAGGCCGGCCAGTTCCGCGCATTCTGGAAGGATTTTAATGAGAGCGTGAACCTGATGGCGTCAGGCGAAACTGTCATTCAGTCGATGTGGTCGCCGGCCGTGACCAAGGTACGCTCGATGGGCATCCCCTGCACCTTCCAGCCGCTCAAGGAGGGCTATCGCTCCTGGGCTTCCGGCTTCTGCGTCTCCAAGGGCGTGTCAGGCGAGAAGCTCGACTGGGCCTACGAGTTCGTCAACTGGTTCCTGTCCGGCTATGCTGGCGCGTACCTCAACCGCCAGGGCTACTACTCGGCCGTGCTTTCGACCGCGAAGGCGAACATGGAGCCCTACGAGTGGGCCTACTGGATGGAAGGCAAGCCTGCCGAGAAGGACATCAAGGCGCCCGACGGCTCGCTGCTCGAGAAGGCCGGCGCGGTGCGTGACGGCGGCTCGTACGAAGACCGCATGGGCGGCGTCGCGTGCTGGAACGCCGTGATGGACGAGAACGACTACATGGTCCGCAAGTGGAACGAGTTCATCGCCGCGTGATGGATACGTCGGAAGACATCCTGCAACAGGCATCCCCGGACCTTGTCCGGGGACCAGAGACGAAGCGCGCGGCGAAATCCGCGCGCCTTTCGCCGTCTTTCATCTCCTGGCTCCAGGCCGGGCCGATGATGCTGGTGTTCTTCGCCTTCTTCCTGATTCCGCTGGTGTTCGTCGTCATCGTTTCGTTCTGGGATTACAACGAATATCAATTGCTGCCGGCTTTCTCCGGCCGCGGCTACACCGACACGTTCGAAGGCTGCATCGCGCAGCTCCCCGATCTCTGCACAATCGCCAAGACCTACGTGAAGACGCTGAAATTCTGCTTCATGGTCTGGGCCATCACGCTGTTCATCGGCTTCTGGGTCGCCTATTTCCTCGCCTTCCACATCAAGTCCAAGACCTGGCAGATGGGCCTGTCGCTGCTCTGCACGATCCCGTTCTGGACATCGAACGTGATCCGCATGATCGCCTGGATCCCGCTGCTCGGGCGCAACGGCCTCGTCAACTCCGGCCTCATCAAGGTCGGACTGGTCAACCAGCCGCTCGAATGGCTGCTGTTCTCCGAATTTTCCGTGGTGCTGGCGCTGGTTCACCTCTTCACCTTCTTCATGGTGGTGCCGATCTTCAATTCGATGGTGCGCATCGACAAGTCGCTGATCGAGGCGGCCTATGACGCCGGCGCCACCGGCTTCCAGACGCTCGTCAACGTCATCATTCCGCTCGCCAAGCCGGGCATCGTGATCGGCTCGATCTTCGTCATCACCATCGTGATGGGCGACTTCATCACGATCGGCGTGATGGGTGGCCAGCAGATCGCGGCCGCCGGCAAGATCATCGAGACGCGGGTGAACGCACTGCAATTCCCGGCCGCGGCCGCCAATGCGGTGATCCTGCTGGTCATCACCTTCATGATCATCACCATGATGTCGCGCATCGTCGACATCAAGAAGGAGCTGTGAGCGATGAGGGAGGGACGCCCGCGCTCATTCTACGTGCTCGCGATCTTCTTCGCGGCCTATGTGCTGTTTCTCTATGGCCCGATGATCGCGATCTACGTGCTGTCGTTCCAGGGGCCGCAGGGCGGCCTCACCTTCCCGATGAACGGCGTCTCGACCTTCTGGATCGCAAAATTGTTCCAGGGCACCGGCATCGTCGATCTCGGCGCGGCGTTCCGTCGCTCCCTGCTGCTCGGCGTGGTCGTGATGATCGCGACCGTCGTGCTGTCGGTCGCCGCCGGCATGGCGTTCCGCCGCAAATTCAAGGCGCAGAGCATCCTGTTCTACTCGGCGATCGCCAGCCTCATCGTTCCCTCGATCATCACCTCGCTCGGCATCTCGCTCGAATTCCGCATCATCGACGATCTGATCAAGGCGCACTGGAACGAGAATTTCGAGACATCGATGGGCCTGCTCACATCAGGTCTCGGCGCGCACCTCACCTGGACGTTGCCGTTCGGCCTGCTCATCATGTTCGCGATCTTCAACCGCTTTGATCCGAGGCTGGAGGAAGCGGCACGCGACCTCGGCGCGACGCCGTGGCAAACCTTCCGTCATGTCGTGCTGCCGATCATCCTGCCGTCCGTGATCGGCATCGGCCTGTTCGGCTTCACCCTGTCCTGGGACGAGCTTGCGCGCTCCAGCCAGGCGATCGGTGCGGTCAATACATTGCCGCTCGATCTCCAGGGCCTCACCACGACGGTGACCAACCCGGACATCTATGCGCTCGGCACCGTGATCTCCGCGGTCTCGTTCACGGTGATCGCGCTTGGGCTCGGCACCATCCACGTACTCAACAAGCGCCAGGCGGCCAAGGGCTCGGACGCCGGCAAAGGGCTCGTCTGATCACGATGCGACTGCACGTCGTCAATCCCAACACGACGGCATCGATGACGGCGAAGATCGCCGCCGCGGCGCGCGCGATTGCGCGCCCCGACACGGTGATCGATGCGCGCCAGCCCGCGATGGGGCCGGTTTCGATCGAGGGATTTTACGACGAAGCGTTCGCCGTGCCCGGCATGCTCGGCTGCATCCGCGAGGCCGATCGCGACGGCGCCGATGCGCACATCATCGCCTGCTTCGACGACACCGGCCTGGATGCCGCGCGCGCGGTGGCAAAAGCGCCGGTCATCGGCATCGGCGAAGCCGGATTTCACCTCGCGAGCCTGGTCGCGGCGCGCTTCGCCGTGGTGACGACGCTTGGTGTCTCCATCGTACCGATCGAGCACAATCTGCGGAAATACGGCCTCGCCGACCGCTGCGCCCGCGTTCGTGCCGCCGAGGTCCCGGTGCTTGCGCTCGAGGAGCGCGACACTGATGCGCTCAGCAAAATCTCCGCGGAGATCACGGCCGCGATCCGCGACGACCGCGCCGAGGCCATCGTGCTCGGCTGTGCCGGCATGGCCGATCTTGCCACAGAACTCGCCCGCACCCACGGCCTGCCCGTGGTCGACGGCGTCGCCGCCGCGGTGACGCTGGCTGAAGGACTGGTGCGGCTGGGGCTCTCGACATCCCGGCTCGGCCCCTACGCGGCGCCGCGTGCGAAGACCTATTCGGGTCCGTTCGCGCCGTTTCAGCCCTGAGCGTGCGTTTTCGCGCTGGCAGCGCGATCAACTTTTATGTGCCTGTCACAAGCGACCTCAGCTTCGACCCAACCTGTGCTAAGACACCGCGCCAGTATTATTACGGGATCAAGATGAAAAAGAACGATGTCACCTGTCCGGCATGCGGGGCAGGGTTTCGGCGGCTCGAACTTGCCACGCCGCCTGCCAACTCCGGCGAGTATCGCTGTCCGGCTTGTGACGAGGTCTTGGAGACCTTCGAAGGCAAGGCGTTCATCGCCTATCGCATGACGATCCAGCCCTCGTTGAAAGCTGCGCGCGCTTAACCGCCGTTTTCGCCAATCGTATCCGGGACACTCCCGCTATGCCGCAATCGGCGCGGCGGGATTTCCTTTTTCAGGTGCCGCTTTCGATCGCCCGGAGCCTCTGCCCTGGATCAATTGCGCCTAGGGTCAATTGCGCTTTTTCCCCAAGCGGCCACCTTTTCGTCCCAATTGTTGCCGAACAGTAACACTTTCGGGACGCCCGGCCGCCTTGTTCTGCGTTCTTGTGCTGCCGTTCTTCGCCACTCACCAAGTTTCAATTTGGGTTTTGTCAGCGATGATCGATCTCGCAGAGGACACACCGTCCAATCCTCTCCTTCGTCTCGGCGCGCAGCCGATTGCGCTCACGGCAGCGGCACTATTGTTGCTGATTGCCGGGGTCACCTCGATCGCCATCTGGCGCGCCTATACCGGCGCGGCACCCGAGACCGACCGCGTGGTCGCCTCGCGCCAGCTCCAGGTGCGCGCGGCGCAGGCCTCCGAACAACTGGTCGAGAAGACCAAGGGACTGGAAGCAACCCAGCAGGAATCGATCGACCAGCTTCAGGTGGTGCAGGATCAGCTTCAGACCATGAAGCGGCTACTCGCCTCGCAGCAGACAGACACCAAGCGCCTGTCGGATCAGGTCGCCAGTCTGAATGAATCCATCGACAGTCTGCGGCAATCCTTTGCCAGTGCCCGCGCCAATGAGACCGACACGCCCTCGGTTACCCCGAGGAAACCGACGCGCCACCGCGCCCATCATGCCAGCGCCCACAAACGCTCACGCGGCTGATCGGATCCAAAGGCGCGACGCTTTATTTTCGCCAGATGTGAAATGGATCACATTCGTCCGTATGATTCCGCGCCATGCTCGGCTCCACCGGATGGCGTGAGCCGATTTTAATATCCGGGGCTGGCAAGGTCGTTGACGGTATATTGCGTCAACGGCCTTGTTTTTTTGATCTCCGGTATTCAGGTGCCTCAGAGGGGCTCCAGCCCCTCATAGCAGCCCCTATTCACAAACCTGAACGCGGCGGACGCGCCAACCCCATTGCGTCATGACTCGCTGCCGCACGAGGTAGCACTGCGCGCCGTAGTCCTCGTAGCCGACGCCGTAATAGGGGTCGCCGTAGTAGGGATAACCGTAGCCATAACCATACGCGCCGTAATAGCCGGCGCCCGCGATGCCGGCGCCGATCGCGACACCCGGCCAGAAGCCGCCGCCGTGCCAGCCATGGCCCCAGCCGCCGCCATGCCAGCCGCCGCCACCATGCCAACCGCCACCACCACCCCAATGGCCGCCACCACCGAAACCGCCCCGCGCCTGCGCCGCCTGGGGCACTGCGAGACCAACTGCCGCGATGGCCAGTGCGGCCATGATCATCTTGCGTGACATCAACTCACCCTCCGCGTGGAAACGCTCCACACTTCAATACTGGGCCAAGCTAATGTCACTCGCCCATCGAGGATAGGCGCGGTGGCTCACTTCCGCGCGAGCGTCAGCAGCCGCGGCAGATGCTCTTCATCTTCTTGTCAAGCAGCCGGTTCTCGGCGCTCACTGTCGCATCGGCATCGGGGTTTGTCCCCGAGGCGGCGCCGGTGGTGACGCCGGGTGCCGCGTTCGCGCCCGAGGATTGCGCCGTGCCGAGGCTGTTGATGCCGGGCGGCGGCGACGGTGCATTGCCGACGCCAGCCGTCGACCCGGCGGACCCGCCAGTACCTTGCGCGAAGGATATCGCGGGCATCGCCGCCAGGCTGAAGATGACGATCAATGTCTTGATCGAAGCGCGCGCGGACAATCTGATCATCTGAAACTCTCCTCGTCCCACCAACGGCCGCGGCAAAGACAGGTTCCGGAACAAATCCCGTCAGATCAGCTTGAGACTCGACACTGCGCGCAAGAATGCGAAAGGAAACGCACGATGGCGGACCGCCATCCCTTTGCGGATGGCGAGCGCGCCGCGCGCGAGAACATCCCGGCCGAAGCCAACCCTTACCCGGACGGCAGTGACGAGCACGCGCTGTGGGCAGCCGGCCACGAGAAAGTCGCGAGCTCGATCGAAGCCCGCGAGTCCGAGGGGAGCTAGCCGATCCGCTTCAGGCCCTTCGTGTAGCGGGGGCCGTTGGCGACATAGAACCTTGCAGCGCTTCCCATCTTCTGCACCTGGCCATCGTCGAGCGTGCGGATGATGCGTGCGGGCGAGCCGATGATCAGCGAGCGTTCGGGGAACTCCTTGCCCTCCGTGATGACAGAGCCGGCACCGACAATGCTGTTACGGCCGATCTTCGCGCCGTTCATCACGATCGAGCCCATGCCGATCAGCGCGCCCTCTTCGATCGTGCAACCGTGCAGAATGACGTTGTGGCCGACGGTGCAGTTCTTGCCGATGACCAGCGGAAAGCCGAGGTCGGTGTGGCAGGTCGAGCCATCCTGCACGTTGGCGCCCTCGCCGATCTCGATCCACTCATTGTCGCCGCGCAGCACCGCGCCGAACCAGACGCTCGCGCCCGGCTTCAGGCGCACCTTGCCGATCACGGTCGCGGTTTCCGCGATGAAGTAGTTGCCGTCGGAGGGAAGATCGGGCGCCTGCCCGTCGAGCTCGTAGATCGCCATGGAGGCCTCCTGTCGCGTCAACCCAAGCCATAGCGAAACGGCGGCGAGGAGGCAAAGGGCCGCCGCAGCAGGCAGCCCTGCAGAGCGTCAGCCCAGCACGCCGGTCGCGCGCAGCGTCATCAGGAAGAAGGTGCCGCTCATCATACTCCAGAAGCCGGCGATGACGGTCGCCATCATCACGAATTCCAAGCGGCGGCTTTCCAGCCGCATGCCGCGCAGCGTGTTGCGCATGATGATGAAGGGCGCGGCAAATACCAGGAACGGCACCGCCGCAAAAGTTCTTGCAGCCACGCCCTCCTGCAACAGTCCGAAACCGGCGGGACGTTGCGACAGTGCCTGATATCCATTTGCGAGCGCGCCCGCGAGCGCGAAGCCGATGCAGATCGAGAAGAAAGTGTTGAGAGCTTCGGGTGTCATCGGAACAGTCCGCCCATACGCAACGCTGGAGCCTTCCTCTGACATCTAGTGCCGGTTAACGCTACATTATCCTTAAGCGAAGGTTAACGGCGCCGCCCGGGCCACGCAGAGCTCCCTGCCGTTCCCGGTAGCCCCGGAACCTTCCGCGACATTGCCGCCGCGTGGCATATTCGCCGGTGATTCGTCGGCCACCGGCCGACCTCCGGGTCCTTTGCGCGACGTCATGACGGTGTTTTCGGCAACCTCCCCTCGTTCTCCCAGAACGCGCACAAGGACACATTTCGTCCCGATCGCGCTGACCTGTGTGTTCGCGGCGAGCGCGATCGCGCTGGTGGCCTATCTGTTGTGGCCGACCTGGAGCACGGGCGGCGCGGACGCTCCGGACAAGTTGCCGGTCAGCGTCGGCGGCACGCTGTTCAACCTGCCGCTTCAGGCGATCCGGATGAAGATCCAGCGGCACTCGGGGCCGCAGGAGCGCATCGATCTCGACTTTCTCTATCCCTCGCTGGACGCTCCGAACGGGCCGACGCATGTGACCGCCGACACCGTGGACACGGCGATGCAGCCGATCGACCGCATCTTCCTCTCGATCGCTGCGCATCACGATGCGCTTTCGCCCGAGCAGCGCACTGCGACGATCTACCCGCGCTATCTCGAGCCGTCAGCGACGACACCGGACGACGGACTGACGATGCGCGCCTTCCGCAGCGATACGCCCTATGGCAGCGAGGATATGTATTCCGCGGCATCCCCCGCGCTCACCGCGCGCTGCACGCGCGATGCCGCCACGCCCGGAATGTGCCTGTCGGAGCGCCGCGTCGGCGGCGCCGACCTCACCTACCGCTTTCCGCGCAGCTGGCTGTCGCAATGGCGCGATGTCGCAAACGCGATGGACAGGCTGACGGCGCAACTGCGCGGGCCGAAGGGCTGAGCCGGCCGCGACAACAGGCCGAAAACAACCCCATGCACAGTAGCCATGTGCCTGGCACGACTTCGTATTTTCGGTATTTCGCCTTTATCGAAATACGATCTGACCCGTCGGGCAAAACAGGCGCATAATGTCATCGTGGGACAATCGATTTTAGCGATGTGGTCGCACATTTCTCTGAAAGTTTGGTCGCTTGCAGCGAAGTGTGACTGACGTCACAGACCGCAAATTGCATTTGGCCATTCTGCGGGTAATCTGACGCACATGCATTCGGGGGCTGGAATGCGGCTTCGGCTGTTTGGTTTGTTGATTGTTGCGACTTGGCTTTCGACCTGGCTTGGGACCGGCTCTGCGCTGGCCGCCGGGAAGAGCGTCGCGCTGGTGATCGGCAACTCGGCCTACAAGAGCGCACCGCGGCTCACCAATCCGGTGAACGACGCCACCCTGGTCGGTGGCATGTTCAAGTCCGCCGGTTTCGACAATGTCGATGTCAGGCTCGACCTCAACGCCGCCGACATGCGCAGATCGTTACGCGAGTTTGCGGGAAAGACCCGCGATGCCGATGTTGCGGTGATCTACTATGCGGGACACGGCATCGAGCTGGACGGCACCAACTACCTGATCCCCACCGACGCCGCGCTGGAGACCGACGGCGACGTGCTCGACGAGACCGTAGCACTCGACCGCGCATTGTTCGCGGTCGAACCTGCCAAGCAGCTCCGCCTCGTCATTCTCGACGCCTGCCGCGACAACCCGTTCGCCAAGACGATGAAGCGAACCGTGGCCTCGCGCGCGATCGGCCGCGGCCTCGCCAAGGTCGAGCCAACCAGCCCGAACACCATCATCGCCTTCGCGGCCAAGGCGGGCTCAACCGCTTCGGACGGCGATGCGAAGAACAGCCCGTTTGCCACGGCTCTGGTCGAACGCCTGCCGACACCGGGGCTCGACCTGGGCAAGGCCTTTCGATTCGTTCGCGACGATGTGCTTAAGGCCACCGGCTACAAGCAGGAACCCTTTGTCTATGGCTCGCTTGGCGGCGACGACGTGCCGCTGGTCGCGGCGAAGCCTGTGGTCACTGCGCCCCAGGGCCCGCAAGCCAATCCCCAAGACAGCGTTCGCCGGGACTATGAGCTGGCACTCCAGGCGGGAAACCGTGACGCGTGGGAAGCATTCTTGCAGGCTTACCCCGACGGGTTCTATGCGGGTCTCGCCCGCGCACAACTGAAGAACGTCGCGGCCGAGGAGGCGCGCGCAGCCGCGGCCACGAAGGCGCGCGAAGCCGAGGACGAAAAGGCAAGGCTGGCAGCCGAGCGTGCGAACAAGGCCGAGCAGGAGAAGGCCGCGGCCGCCGCCAAGGCCGCCGAGAACGCCAAGGCAGCCGCCGAGAAGGCCAAGCAGATCGAGGAGGCCAAGGCGGCCGCAGCCGAGCAACGCAGGAAGGATGCCGAGGCCGCCGTTGCGAAGGCGCTTGCCGACAAGCAGGCCGCCGAGAAGGCGCTCGCTGACAAGATTGCCAACGACAAGGCGGCCGCCGAGCTGGCGGCCAAACAGGCGGCGGAGAAGGCGCAGCGCGACGGCGAGCAGAAGGTCGCAGCAGTCGCCCCAACCCAATCGCCCTCCTCTCTCTCGCCGCAGGAAACCGCCAAACTGGTGCAGTCAGAGCTCCGGCGCGTCGGATGTCTCGCGAGCAACGCAGACGGCGACTGGAATGCGACCTCGCAACGCTCGCTGACGCTGTTCAACAAATATGCGGGAACGAAGTTCGACACCAAGCTCGCAAGCTTCGAGGCGCTCGACGCCATCAAAGCCAAGCCGGGCCGCGTCTGTCCGCTGGTGTGCGAGCACGGCTTCAAGGCCGATGGCGATGCTTGCGTCAAGATCACCTGCCGCGCCGGCTATCGCGTCAATGACGACAACGAGTGCGAAAAGGTGCAGGACAGGAAGCCGGTTGCCACGCGAGAGGAGGCGAAGTCGAGGGACGGCAGCAAGACGAAGGTCGAGTCTGCACCGTCGAAGCCGCAGGCGAGCGGCCAGATCTATTGCAACAACCTGGGCTGCCGCCCCGTCCGGCCGGGTTGTCGGCTCGTAACGGCGGAGGGCGGGACCGCTGGCGTCGCTAAGGGTACTTATACGGGGGAGGCCTGCAACTGAGGGCTGCAATGGGCGCGTTTCGTTTTTTCCTGATCGTTTTTGCTGCCTGGGTCGGATGCGGACCGGCAATGGCCGAGCGACGCGTCGCGCTCGTCATTGGCAACTCGGCCTACAAGAACGTGGCGCGGCTCGCGAACCCCACGAATGATGCCGCGCTGGTCGGCGGCATGTTCAAGAAGGCCGGCTTCGATACGGTCGACGTCAAGCTCGACCTCAACGTGGTCGACATGCGCAAGGCGCTGCGCGAGTTCGGCAGCAAGGTTCGCGACGCCGACGTCGCGGTGATCTACTACGCCGGCCATGGCATCGAGCTTGACGGCACCAACTACCTGATCCCGACCGATGCCGCCTTGGAAACCGATACGGATGTTCTCGACGAGGCCTTCCCACTCGACCGGGTGCTGTTTGCGATCGAGCCGGCCAAGCAACTGCGCCTCGTCATCCTCGATGCCTGCCGGGACAATCCTTTCGCCAAGACGATGAAGCGCACGATCGCTGCCCGCGCCATCGGCCGCGGCCTCGCCAAGGTCGAACCGACCAGCCCGAACACCATGATCGCCTTCGCGGCCAAGGCGGGTTCGACCGCCTCCGATGGTGATGCAAAGAACAGCCCGTTTGCCACAGCGCTGGTCGAACGCCTCCCGACTCCCGGCCTCGACCTTGGCAAGGCCTTCCGATTCGTTCGCGACGACGTGCTCAAGGCCACCGGCAACAAGCAGGAGCCGTATGTCTATGGCTCGCTCGGAGGAGATGACGTGGCGCTGGTTGCGGCAAAACCGACCGTCGCCGGCCCCCAAGCCAATCCCCAAGATGCAGTTCGCCGCGATTACGAGCTGGCGCTGCAGGCGGGCGATCGCGATGCATGGGAAGCGTTCCTCCAGACCTATCCTGAGGGTTTTTACGCCAACCTTGCGCGGGTGCAGTTGAAGAAGATCGGGGCAGAAGATGCCCGCGCCGTCGCAGCGGAGAAAGCCAGGCAGGCCGAGGATGAGAAGTCTCGGCTCGCGGTAGAGCGCGCCAAGAAGGCCGAGCAGGACAAAGCGGCTGCCGCCGCAAAGGCTGCTGAGGACGTCAAGGCAGCGGCGGAGAAGACCAAGCAGATCGAGGAGACCAAGGCGGCCGCAGCAGAACAGCGTAGAAAGGATGCCGAGGCTGCCGTGGCAAAGGCGCTTGCCGACAAGCAGGCGGTCGAGAAGGCGCTTGCCGACAAGATCGCGAGCGACAAGGCGGCCGCCGAGCTGGCTGCGAAGCAGGCGGCGGAGAAGGCTCAGCGTGACCGTGAGCAGAAGGTCGCCGCAGTCGCTCCATCTCAGACGGCGCCCAGCCTCTCACCACAGGAGACCGCAAAGCTCGTTCAGTCCGAGCTCCGTCGTGTCGGCTGTCTCGCGGCCGCGGCCGACGGCGACTGGAATGCACCATCGCAACGCTCGCTGACGCTGTTCAACAAATATGCTGGCACGAACTTCGACGCCAAGCTCGCAAGCTTCGAGGCGCTCGACGCCATCAAGGCCAAGACGGGCCGGGTCTGCCCGCTGGTGTGCGAGCACGGCTTCAAGGCCGACGGCGATGCGTGCGTGAAGATCGCCTGCCGCGCCGGCTATCGCGTCAATGACGACAATGAATGCGAGAAGGTGCAGGACAAGAAGCCGGTTGCGACCCGCGAGGATGCCAAGAAGCGAGACACGGAGCGGAAGCAAACCGAAGCGGCACCCACGAAGCCGTCTGCATCCGGGCAAGTTATTTGTACCACGGTAGGCTGCCGGCCGGTGAGGCCCGGCTGTCGGATATCAATTCAAAAGTATGGCTCCGCAGTCTCCATGGTAGGAGGGGGACAAATGGAAGTGTGCGACTGAGCGGCGGCCGCACGATGCTCCGAGCGAAGCCTCACTGCCGTAAGATACTCACCTCACCCCGCGACGTCATCGCGACGTCGATGCCTTCCTGATCGAAGCTGGCATTCACCTCGAAATCACATCGCCTGGTTTGGTTGCAATCGGTCCGCCACGTGGTCAGGTCGGTATAGCGATCAGCAGCAGCAAAGATGTCAGACGGCTTCGAGATCAGCGTCGCATTCAGATAGAAGGACACGCGCGCGGGGAGCGAGGCAGCCATGTCGAGAGACAACCGCGGCGCTCCATCGGCGTAGTCCTGACTCCATTTTCGTTTCCAACTGACACTGCAAGCGCCGTCGGGCATCTTGGCGCTCGGCAGTGTGAAATCGATGATGGGGTAACCGCCGGCAAGATCGCTGTCCTCGCGCCCGGTCTTCGACAGGATCGCCGTATCCTGAAATGAAGCGTCCTCCTTGCCCCACCAATGGACGGCACGTGTGACCACCTGATAGCCTTCAGGTACGAGGTTGGCGGGCAAGTCGCGCGTAACGGGCTGCGCAAGACATGCCGCGCGGAAGGCCGTCAGCAAATTGATGAAGCCGCGCAGATCTGCCGCGTTTTCGTAGGGGAATACGATGTGTTCAGGCTGCGCCGCCTGGACCGTCGTCATGCAGCAAAAGCAAAGGAGAGACTGGCCTAGCAAGCGGAGGACCGAGTTCGCCATGTCTGAGAGACTCCGCTGAGCTGACACGCTTGCTTCCTTTCGGCTAAAGCGCGATGAGATTGGGATGAAGCGTCATCGCGCTTTAGGTTGTTGTTTGAGCATGCTCTCCGCGCAAACGCGAAGCAATCCAGAATCCCTCGGCGGAAAGACTCTGGATTGCTTCGCTTCGCTCGCAATGGCGATGTGGAGGGAGCGCGCTTCTATGTGGAATGCGTGCCCCGGACGCCATAAGCGCGTTTACGCGCGTCTTCGACGGTGCGCTGCAGAGCCGGGGCCCATGTTGCAGCGATGCGTCGTTGGGTTCTGGGTCCCGGCTCTGCGCAGCAGCGTTTCACGCTGCAGCGCGTCCGGGACACGAGAGCGGTTGAAAACTATTCCTGGTCGACCAGATCGTCTTCCAGGATCGCCATCTGGAACTGGAACGAGCGATCGTCGTCCTCGTCGTCGACGAAGAGCACGCCGATGAACTCCTCGCCGATATAGACCTCGGCGCTGTCGTCCTTCTTCGGCCGCGGCACGACGCGGATCTTGGGATTGCCGAATACGCGCTTCAAATACGCATCGAGCTTTCTGACTTCTTTGACATCCACGGCAAGTCTCCGATCAAATTTGGTCGGCGGGTTTTAGGACGAGACGCGACGAACCGCCAGCATGAATTGCCAAAGAATTTGGGGACGAAAAGGGTCGGTCATTCCGGCCCTTAACTCGGGAGCTTAAAGACCCATCGCGTTGATCATCTGGTCCATGGTGCGCGATGGCTCGGCGCAGCCGGCTTCGCCGACGATCTTGGCCGGCACGCCGGCGACCGTGACATTGTGCGGCACCGGCTTGACCACGACCGAGCCTGCGGCGATGCGCGCGCAATGGCCGATCTCGATGTTGCCGAGGATCTTGGCGCCCGCGCCGATCAGCACGCCATGACGAATCTTGGGGTGACGGTCCTCGTTCTCCTTGCCGGTGCCGCCGAGCGTGACGCCGTGCAGGATCGAGACGTCGTCCTCGATGACGGCCGTCTCGCCGCAGACGAAACCGGTGGCATGGTCGAGGAAGATGCCGCGGCCGATGCGCGCGGCGGGATTGATGTCGGTCTGGAACACCGCAGACGCGCGGCTCTGCAGGTAATACGCAAAATCCTTGCGGCCCTTCAAATAGAGCCAGTGCGCGAGGCGATGGGTCTGGATCGCGTGGAAGCCCTTGAAGTAGAGCAAGGGATCGATGAAGCGCGAGGTCGCGGGATCGCGGTCGTAGACGGCGACGAGATCGGCGCGGAAGGCGTTGCCGAGATCGGGATCGTCGCGCAGGGCTTCATCGAAAGTCTGGCGCACGAGGTCGCCCGACAGCGCGGCGTGATCGAGCCGGTCGGCGACGCGGTGAACAACCGAATCTTCGAGACGGCTGTGATGCAGCACCGTCGAATAGATGAAGGTCGCAAGCTCGGGCTCGCGGTGGACGATGTCCTCGGCCTCGCCGCGGATCCGGTCCCAGATCGGATCGAGCGTTGCGAGCTTTCCTCCCGGATTGACCTGATGCATTGCCATGATTTTCTCTCTGGGATCTGCTCTTTCGAATTTCGTTTATAGCACAGTATAAGCGACAAAGTCCTGACGGGCTTGCCTGAGAGTGAACAGCGCCTTGCCCCGCGGCCGCACGCCAACGCATTGAAACACAAAAGGTTCTTCGGACGCCCCAGGCGGCAAGGTCGGCTTCAAATGGTCAGAGTCTCGCCAAATTCAAGCCGGACGGCGTCAAACTATTGGTGAATTTCGTCTCAACCCTTGTTGCGGGCATGGTCCGGCACGAGGACGGAGCGGTTTTGAGCATCACCACCGATCAATTGCGCGCGCGCGCCGCGGGTACACTTTGGCTGCGGCTGGCGGCGGTGGCTCTGCCCCTCCTCATGATCGCGCCGGCGTTCTGGAACGGCTATCCGCTGTTGCAATGGGATACCGGCGGCTATCTGGCGCGCTGGTACGAAGGCTATCTCGTCCCCAGCCGCTCCACCGTGTTCGGCCTCTATCTGCACTTTGGCGAGAGCTCCGGATTCTGGATCAACCTCGCGGTCCAGTCGCTGGCGACGCTGTGGCTGTTGCAGCTGACGCTGCGCGTGCTCTCGATGATGCAGACGACCCGCTTCGCCGCCATCAGCCTGCTGCTGATCGTGTCGACGGCGCTGCCCTGGCTTGCCAGCATGCTGCTCACCGACATCTTCGCGGGACTGTCGGTGCTGTCGCTGTTTCTCCTGATCGTCGGCGGCAGCCGTATCTCGCGGGCCGAGAGGGTCTCGCTGTTCGTCTTCACCGCCTTTGCCGCCGCGACTCACAGCGCCACGCTCGGCGTGCTGTTCGGGCTCTGCGCCGCCGGCTGGATGGCGCGGCCGTTGCTGGGACGTCGCCTGCCGATGGCCGGATTGAGCCAGGCGAGCCTGACGATCGTTGCGGGCGGCTTGATGCTGATCGCGGCCAACCATGCGCTATCGGGCAAATGGGCGTGGACCCCCGGCGGCACCGGTGTTGCCTTCGGCCGCATGATGCAGGACGGCATCGTCGCGCGTTTCCTCAATGACCATTGCCCGCGCGAAAACTTCAAGCTCTGTCCCTATCGCAACGAACTGCCGGCGACCGCCGACGAGTTCCTGTGGGGCCGCAGCATGTTCAACACGCTCGGCCGCTTCGATGGGCTCAACGACGAGATGGCCACCATCGTCGAGCGGTCGCTCGCCGACTATCCGGCCTGGCAGCTAGGTGCCGCACTGCGGGCCATGGGCCAGCAATTGCTGCATGTGGCAACCGGCGAAGGCGCCAGTGTCTGGATTCCCCACACCTACGGCATCATCGAACGCTACATCCCGGCGCAGATTGCGCCGATGCGCGCGGCGCGCCAGCAGAACTGGGGGCTCGATTTCGACTATGTCAACTGGCTGCACGTGCCGGTCGCGCTGATCTCGATGCTGGCGCTGCTCGCGCTGCTCGGACATGCGCTCGCCAACCGCAGGCTCGACGATCTGACGCTGCTGGCGGCAACCGTGACGCTGGCGCTGCTCGGCAACGCCTTCATCTGCGGCGTGATCTCGGGCCCGCACGACCGTTACGGCGCACGCATGGTGTGGCTTGCGACCTTCGTGGTGCTGATGGCGCTGGCGCGGCGGTTTGGCGACGACAGCAAAGCGCGGTGAGATTGGGATGAAGCGTCACCGCGTTCACATGGCCCTGGCGAGCGCGAACAGCCGGAAATCCTCGAGCGCCGCGTGCCGATGCGGGGCGACTTCGCGACGGTAAGTCTCGGTGTCGACGATCGAGCGGAAGGTAGCGAAATCGCCGTATTCATTGATCGCCGCTTCGTCCCAGCGTTCGCCTGGCGAGCCGACGAGGCTCGCGAGCAACGGCCCGGAAAACATCCGCGCGAGCGGCTTGCCCGCCGCAAGACGCCGGAAGGCCGGCCTATAGCGTTCATTAAAGGCTTCGCGGCCCGAGCAGGGCGCGGCGTCGAATCCATCCTCGTAACGCGCAACCGCGCGGTAGCGCAGCAGATTGAGCATATAAACCGGCTGGCCGGGTGGAATCGCACGCTCGGCGGCGTCGAGGGCTTGCAGGGTGATTTCGATGAGGTTCATGGGACTTCCCGCGTTTCCGGCGCCGCAGAATGCGCGCCAACGTTCCCCGTTTAGCCGTTCGGGAATGACTCTTGTAGTGACTGCGCAGCCATGATCATGTGGACTGCATGTCCACAACGACCTTACCTCCCGACCTCTCGCGTCTCCTCGCCTTCGTCCGCGTCGTCGAGGCGGGCTCCTTTGCCGAAGCCGCGCGGCGGGCGGGGACGACCACCTCGGCGATGTCCAAGGCGGTCGCCCGCTTCGAAAAGGCTCGCGGGTTGCGGCTTTTGCATCGCTCCACCCATTCGTTGGCGCTGACCGAAGAGGGCGACAGGCTGATGGCGGCGGGACGCGCGTTGGTCGAAAGTCTCGCCCGTGTCCAATCCGCGCTCGGCGAAGTCGCGCGCGACGATGGCGGACGGGTGCGCGTGACCGCCCCCGCCTCGTTCGCGCGCGCCTGCATCCTGCCGCGACTGCCCGCGTTCCTGCGGGAACGGCCGGAAATCGAGATCGAGATCAAATTCCGCAACGAGATTCTCGATCTCGCGGCGGAAGGGGTCGACGTCGCGATCCGCTCAGGACGCCTCGACCGCGTGCCCGGCCATCAGGCGCGGCGGCTTTGCAAGTTCTCCTGGATCGCTTGCGCCTCGCCTGCCTATCTGAACGCGCGCGGCGCGCCGGCTACACCATACGAGCTTTCCGCGCACGACCACGTCGGCTTCCGCAATCCCGCGAGCGGTCAGATCCTGACCTGGCGCTTTGCCGACCCGCGCGGCAAAGCACCCATTCGCGTCACGCCCAAGCCCAAGCACATTTGCGACGACGCGCACGCGTCGCTCGCTTTGATCGCAAATGGGTTTGGGGTCGGCTGGGGGCCGGCGTGGCTCGTCCATGAAGATCTGCGCGCCGGCCGGCTGGTCGAAGTGCTTGCGCCCTGGCGCGCGTCTGGGGAACCTCTATGGATGCTGCGCACCTCCGACCGCCGCCCGCCCCTGCGCACACAACGCGTCATGTCGTTCCTCGCCACGCTTCCCGCCGCATTCAGCGACGAGGCGGTGTGAAGCCGCAACGGAGAGTCTATCCGGCCGATGCCAGCAGCGATCGGCGCGGTGAGACTGCGCCTAGTCCTTCGGGGCCGGGGCCGGCGGCACGGGCAGAATGATTTCGGACGCGACCTTCCAGTCGTCACCGATGCGAAGCCAATTGATGATCATCAAGAACGGCCTGGCTGTTCCATCCTGTCCCGCGTAGGACACCGTGATGTTTATCGGCACGTAGGACTCCGCAACGTCGTTCGTCAGGCCGACGACCTTGAGCTTCGCATAATCCGGCTCGAGCAGGACTGGACCCGAGGTACCGATGTCATGCAGCTTTTGATCGATCGCCTCGTTGCCCCAAAAGCCGGCCCAGTTTCCCTCGGACGGGATCGCGCTCTTGGCCACCAACAGGGCCGAGGGCGATTGCCAAAACATTTCGTGCAGAGCCTTGAAATCGTGCTTGTTGGCCAGCTCCATCAATTTGCTGAACTTCGATTTTATCGCGCTGTTCGTTGCAGCATCGAGCGGATCGTTCCCGATGGCGGAAGCGGACGCACCAGCTCCCATACAAAGAGCCAAGGCGATGAGGGGTGATGCAAGTGTCTTGTCCATGAAGGAGTGTCGCTTCTGATGTCTGGTTCGGGTCGCCATCACGCGCGTCGCGCTGCGCGCTGCCACGGAGGCGGCGCATGCGCTCCCGACGCGAAGCGCCGGGAGCGATCACGTCACTTCGCGAGCGCTGCCTTTTCGATGACTTCAGCGACTTGCTTCGCATGGACGACGAGGGAGGCATGGCTGCCGGCGACGTCCGTCGTCTGAGCCTTGATCCTTGTCGCGAACGACTTCTGGGCCTCAGGCGCGAGGACCTTGTCCTTGGTGCTGATGACGTAGAAAGTCGGCTTGTCATGCCAGGCGGCAATGGTCACTGGGGCCTCGAACGCAACGTGATTCAGCGGAAGCTGCGAGTTGGCCAGGTGCTGAGCGATTTCAGGAGGAAGATCCGCCGCGACAGCTGACGGAAACACTTTCGGATCGATGTACAGATCACCCTTCGCGTCAGGATGGATGGCACTACCGCCTTCGGTCGGCGGGCCTGCCTTTGCCAGCGACGCAAGGGATTCACCTATGTCAGGCGCAAAGGCGGACACATAGACCAGCGCCGAAACCTTGGGATCGTTGCCCGCCTGAGTGATCACCACGCCGCCCCAGGAGTGGCCGACCAGAACGGTCTTTCCGTCCTGCTTCGCGATCGCCTGTTTGGTAGCATCGACGTCAGCCGCGAGCGACGTGAGCGGATTTTCCACGAGCGTGACGGTGTAGCCCTTCTTCGTGAGTATATCAGCGACAGGTTGCCAGCTCGTCTGGTCTACGAAGGCCCCGTGTACGAGCACGATGTTGTGGGCTGCTCCCTTGGGCAGTTCTGCCGAGTTGGCGGCGCCGACCAATGTCGATCCGGCCAGGAGTGCAGTGACAGCTGAGACAAGGATATTTCGCATCGATTTTTCCTATGGGCATGTCGGACGAACAAAGTCCGGAGGAAGGGACAGGCGTTTCCGTGAGGTCGCGGTTTCTTCCATCTGCCGTCGGCGAAATGGTTGCCGCACGTGACGCCGGCCCGCCACGAGATGACCTAATCCGCAGCCGTTCCGGACGATAGGGATCAATCGTCCGGATGTTGTGTCCGATCGTCCACCGCGTTAATCATTGTCGATGGACATCCTCGCTCAGATGCTCGATCGCATTCGTCTCGGAGGGACGCTGCTGTTTCACTTCGAGCTCGGACATCCCTGGCATCTTGAGCTGCCGGCGCGCCCGTACGCGCTGTTTCACTATGTCAGCCGAGGATCGGCGACCCTCGCGCTCGAGCGGGGACAGGAAACCCAGATGACCGAGGGTGATCTCGTCGTCATTACGCGCGGCGAGCCCCATGTGTTTTATTCGGATCGCCGGGCCAAGCCCTTGCGCATCATCGATATCGACCGAGCGTCGTCGAGGTTTGGCGTCATTCGTCACGGCGGCCGCGTGAAGCCGCGCTCGACCATGATCTGCGGCAATTTCACGGTGTCGCGCCCGCTCTTTGGCAGTGTGCTCGAATTGCTCCCCCCAGTCCTGTTGCTCAAGCGGACGACCGACGGCGGATGGCTCGAAGCAATTCTGCGTCGCATGGTCAGTGAATCTGCCCTTGAGCGACCCGGCCAACGCGTCGCGCTTTCAAAACTGACGGAAGTGCTGTTTGTCGAGGTCCTGCGAAGCTGGATCTCGTCTCTCGGTCCAGGACAAGGCGGTTGGCTTGGGGCCATTTCCGACCCTCATATCGGACCGGCGCTCAAGCTGATTCACGAAAACCCGGAGCGACCCTGGACCCTGAGCGGCCTTGGACGTCGCGTCGGGCTTGGCCGCTCGGCATTTTCGGCGCGCTTTACCAAGCTCGTCGGCAAGTCCGTGCAACGCTATGTGATCGAACGTCGGATGGCTGAAGCGGCGTTCCTGCTGGAAACCAGCGATGAGTCCATCGCACGAATTGCCAGCCAGGTCGGTTACGAGACAGCGGCGGCATTTTCGAAGTTGTTTCACCGGCATCATGGTCAGTCGCCCGGCCGTTACCGGGCCGCTCGACGCGCCGATGCCGGCCGTCCGCCGTTGGACGGATCGGAATTGCAAATATCCGATCGACTTCGATAAGGCTGTGGCTCTCAGCCGAGACAACCTCATCGCCTCATCCGCGGCGTGACAGGAAATCCAGCACGCCTGACTTATAGACCTTGTCGCCGACCGCGCGCATGTGATCGCGGTTCGGGATATCCAGCACTTCCGAGCCGGGGATGATGGCGCCTAACGCGCTCGCCGAGCCCGCGACGTCATCGGTCGAGCCGACCGCGATCAGCACGGGCACGTCGATCCGCGCGGCCTCCTCCCTCGTCATGAGATCGCGCGTGCCGCGCAGGCAGGCGGCGAGCGCCACGCGGTCCGAGCGGGTCTGATCGGCAAATGCACGAAAGGTGCGGCCGACGGGATCGGTGACATCGTCGAGCAAGGGCGCCTCCAGCGCCTTGGCGACGGTCTCGCCGGGCCCGGTGCCCTCGATCAGGCCGCCGATGCCGATGCCGCCGAGGATCGCCGAGCGCAGGCGCTGCGGCTCGTTCAGGCCAAGCCAGGCCGCCATCCGCCCGCCCATCGAATAGCCCATGATGTCGGCCTGCGGGATGGCGAGATGGTCCATCAGCGCCAGCACGTCGCCGGCCATCACGGGAATCGAGTACTGCTCGGGCTCGTAGAGCTTTGCGCTGTCGCCATGGCCGCGGTTGTCGAGCGCAATGACGCGGCGGCCGTTCTTGCGCAGCTCGGAGACCCAGGTCGGATAGACCCAGTTGACGTTCTTGCTCGAGGCAAAGCCGTGCACGAGGATGATCGGATCGCCCTCGCCTTCGTCAAGATAGGCAATTTCAACGGCGCCGTTGTGGAAACTCGGCATCAGCAATTCCGCAGTGTTGTGGGAGAGACTGATCTTAGGCCGTGACGGCCGTGTTGGCCAGCGCGGCTTCGGCAGCGATCTGCGCCCGGCGGAGCCGCCGGGACCGCCTGCGATCGCACCAGGCCTGGGTCAGGCGTTCGGTGGTCGCCTTGATCGAGGACAGCAGGCCGAACAGCGTCAGCGCCGCACCGAGGAGCCACAGCGCCAGATCGAACGCGCCGCCGACGAGCAGCAGCGCGCCGCGGCCGAGCAGCTTCATGATCGCGCGTGTCTTGCTGCCTTGCGCTTCCGCCAGCCGCGCCGCGCGCGCGACATCCTTCGGACCTTCGGCGATGCGCAAGCTATCCATCGCGCCGCGCGTGCCTGTCTTTTCCGCGACGCGCGTGACGTCCTTGCCGAGCCGGACCAGCGCGCCTGCCTTCTCGACGCGGAACGCGGCCTTGATCGCATTCACGGTCTCGCCCGGGCGCAGCACGGAGCCGGAGGCGACCGCGTTCTGCAGCATCGGCGTGTCGACCACCTCGCGCGCGGAGCGGCCGGCCCATGCGGCGAGACCTTCGCCGAGCCGTCCGACCTTGCGGGCATCCTTCACCAGCGTCAGCCCGGCGCGAACAGGCGCAGCGCCGCCGGCCGACACGTAGGTCACGGCGGTCACGGCGAGGCCCGCGGTGGCAAGACCGAGCACGAGGCGATCGGTGTCTTCGCCCATCGCCAGATGCTTGCCCTCGCGGACGACGTCCCTGATATCGCCGATCACGAAGAGATCGCCGGCGACTGTTCCCGACAGGCTCGCGACATCGTCGGCGTTGCCGGTGACGAGCCCGGTGGCGAACCGCCTGGCGAAATGCGAGCTGGAATTTTCAACTTTGACGGCATCGCTGACGCGGCTCAGGAGGTCGTCGGGCAGCGCGATGTTGCGGTCACGCGCCAGCGCGACAAAGCTGTCGGCGAGGTCGGCATCGCCGGCAGCGAGCGCGGCCTCGATATTGTCCTGAACCAGGCGATCGTTGTTCGCGAGGACCGCATCGAGCTTGAGCTCGGACAGGGCCACCGGATCGTCCTGAGCGGCGAGGACAGCGCCGGCGTCGCGGGCATGCGGCGCTACCTGCGCGAGCACAAGGCTGCATGCAGCAATCCCGGTCAGAGCCGAGGTGATTCGCAGCCACTTCATGCTGAAAGCCTGGACATCCGGAGACTCGTTTGCGCGGGATCACTGGCGCGATGATGCGTCTTTCGTCGCAAATTCGCGTGTCCCCAGAGATAGTATGCCAAAATTGCGACACAACGTCCCCGACGAAAGAAGGGCTTCTCTCAGGCCGCAAGATTGTGTCGAATTTGCATGAGCAAATGAGCATGGGGCAATTGCGAACCTTTCGGTTCCGCCGGGCTAGCAATCACTTGCACCCATCAGTATGGTCCGCGGCGTCGATCATATGCCGCGTCACTGCTGATTGTGTCTGCCGCCATTGCCACTCCAGGATGAACTACGATGTCCGACCATGTCGTCCCGCACTTCCATAACGATGCCGGTGTTCCCGTCATCGAGATCGGCTCGCAAGAGTTCATGTGCGTCGGCGCCAATCCTCCGTTCGATCATCCGCACGTGTTCCTGGATCTCGGCAACGACAACGAGATCATCTGTCCGTATTGCTCGACGCTGTACCGCTTCGCCGCGGACCTGAAGGCGGGCGAAGCCCGTCCGCCGGAATGTGTCTTGAAGGACAAGGTGGCCTGACCGCTTCGTTGGGTCAGGCGTGGCCCTCCCGCGAACGATCGTCGTCGCCGGTGCCGGTATCGGAGGATTGACGGCTGCGCTAGCGCTCGCGGAGCGCGGATTTCGCATCGTCGTGCTGGAAAAGGCCGAGCGGCTCGAGGAAGTCGGCGCCGGCCTGCAGCTCTCCCCCAATGCCAGCCGCGTGCTGGTCGAGCTTGGCCTCGCCGAACGGCTGAAGCTGCGCGCGGTCGTCCCCGAGGCGGTCTCGATCATGAGCGCGCGCGCCGGCGGCGAATTGCTGCGCATGCCGCTTGGCGAAGCTGCATCCGCGCGGGCCGGTGCGCCCTATTGGGTGGTGCACCGCGCCGACCTGCTATCCGCGCTCGCAGGCGCGGTCGCCGACCATCCCGATATCGATCTGAAACTGGGCGCGACGTTCGAGGATGTCGCGCCCCACGCCAAAGGACTGACGGTGGTCCATCGCAGCGGCACCATCAGGCGCAGCGATCTCGCCAGCGCGCTGATCGGCGCCGACGGCATCTGGTCGACGGTGCGCCAGCATCTGTTCCCCGAGGTGCAGCCGCGCTTCTCCGGCCTGATCGCCTGGCGCGGCACGCTCGATGCCACGCAGCTCCCGAAGGAATTCACGGCGCGGCGGGTGCAGCTCTGGATGGGCCCGAACGCGCATCTCGTCGCCTATCCGATCGCGGGCGGGCGCCAGCTCAATGTCGTGGCGGTGCTGCCGGGCACCTGGAACAGGCCGGGCTGGAGCACACCGGGCGATCCCTTCGAGGTGATGGAGGCCTTCGCCGCGCCGCGCTGGCCGCCGACGGCGCGGATGATGCTGGCCACCGTCGACAGCTGGCGCAAATGGGCGCTGTTCGGCGTGCCCGACGGCTGCCCGTGGAGCAAGGGCCCGGTCGCCCTGCTCGGCGATGCCGTGCACGCGATGCTGCCGTTTGCCGCGCAAGGCGCCGGCATGGCGATCGAGGATGCCGCCGTGCTCGCCCGGCATCTGAGCCTCGAGACCGCCGAGGACGCAAACAGCGTCGCCGCGGCACTCAAGCAATACGGCCGCGCGCGTCAGGCCCGTGTCGGCAAGGTGCAGCGGACAGCGCGGCAGCAGGGCCGCATCTACCATCTGGGTGGCCCGTTCGCGATCGCGCGCGATCTTGCGATCCGCGCGCTCGGGCCCGAGCGCATGCTGGCGCGGCAGGACTGGATCTACGGCTGGCGGCCCTAACGTTTTGGCGCAGGCTTGATGTCAGGCCGCTGCGGCGTCGTGGACACCGGCACCGCGTCGGGCGGCGTTTCCCGGCACCTGTTGCGGCGCCAGGCGTCTTCGGCCATCTGCGCCTGCCCGCGCACCGCGAGATAATCGTTGCGATAGGCAAGCTCCGACACGACAGCACCGCCGGCCCCGGTCTCCGCCTTGTCCATCAGCTTCTGCAAATCCGCGGTCTTTTTGGCGAGCGCTTTGCGCTCCGCCTCGAGCTGCTTGCAGTCGTACAATTCGTATTTGGCGGGATCGGCAAAGGCCGGAGCAATTGTCTCGCTCATGCCGGCGCAGCCGGACAGCGCAAAGCCGGCCGCGACCAGCGCGGCCATCGCGCAGCAGGCGCGGAAGGAAAGGGAATGCGAAGCAGGCATGGGCGGAAGAATAGTCCTTCGTGAATTGAGAATGCCTAAAGCAGGACGGGATGTCCGGATTGAGGCTTTGCCTTGTGCCGCCGGCTCGCTTAAGGAAGAACCCCCTGTCCGGCCCGAGAGCGCCAATTCCAGACCGCCGGATGGGACTTAAGTGTTTGATCTCGTTGGATCAAGCGGGCATGGCGAAATTGGTAGACGCAAGGGACTTAAAATCCCTTTAAAAATCTGATTTCTTATATATTTCAATAAGATAGTAAAATTTGACCTTAGCACAAAACTAGCACATAATAGCGGTTAGCACATGAATGTCCCATGAGGCTAACGCCATGACGATTTGTGCCTTCGTTTACAGCAAAAACCGCACTCCAAGCCGGAGGGACTTCGCCTGTGGAAAATCCCCTGCGGCTAGCACAAGGCGCCTCTCCCCATGAGCGCGCGCCACGAGATTCTTGGAGGAAAGGTCCAGCTCTATCGGCGCGGCGACGGCCGCTTCTGGCAATGCTCGACCTCGATCGGCGGCGTGCAACATCGCTCGACGACAAAGAAGGAAGAGCTTAGGCAGGCTGAGGACGCAGCCGAAGACTGGTATCTCGAACTTCGCGGCAAGTTCAAACGCGGCGAGCTTGGCGAGCTGGTCAGGGTAGACCGAGGCAAGACCTTCGAGCAGTCGGCCGAGCAATTCATCCGCGAGTTCCCCGTCATCACCGAAGGCCAACGCAACAAGCAATACGTTGAGGGGCATGAACGACGGATCAGGAAATATCTAATCCCCTTCTTCGGCGACAAACCCGTGTCGCAAGTGACCTCTGGCCTCATCCAAGAATATCGCATTCACCGTGCCGAAGAGAGCAAGGCAGCGACCGGGAAACCTCCCGCTCGCAACACCATGCATCAGGAGATCGTTGCCCTCCGTCAGGTTCTGAAGACGGCGATGCGCCATGGCGACATCTCGACCCTCCCCGACCTCTCACAGCCCTACCGCACGAACGCCAAGATTTCGCACCGGGCCTGGTTCTCCCCGGACGAATACAAGGAACTCTATAAGGCGACACGCGAACGCGTGGAGAATCCGCGAAAGAAAAAATTCCAGCAGGACTATGAGGAGTTGCACGACTACGTTCTCTTCATGGTGAACACCGGCCTTCGTCCCGACGAATCCAGACGGATCGAGTTCAGGGACGTGAAAGTAGTCAATGATCGCGATAGCGGCGAACGCATTCTTGAAATCGACGTGCGCGGCAAACGAGGTGTCGGCTTCTGCAAGAGCATGCCCGGCGCGGTGCTGCCGTTTCAGCGTGTCGCCAAGCGACGAAACCCGAAGCCGACCGACCTCGTGTTTCCGCGCACGCACCACGAGCTGTTCAACACCATTCTTGGAGAACTTGGACTAAAGGCCGATCGAGAGGGGCAGCGTCGGACCTTCTACAGCCTGCGTCACACCTATATCTGCCTGCGCCTGATGGAAGGCGCCGACGTGTACCAGATCGCCAAGAACTGCCGAACGAGCGTCAAGATGATCGAGGATTTCTACGCCTCGCACATCAAGAACACGGTCGATGCCTCCATCGTCAACGTCCGGCGATCGAAGCAGCCGAAAGCGCCGAAACGCCCAACAAAACGGGGGAAGAACACCGATTAATCCTTTGGAAATTCGATGGTTCTTGGCTCAAACGGATTCTCTCGCTATACACTGAACTTGGTACGCGGGCGTGGCGAAATTGGTAGACGCAAGGGACTTAAGCAACTTTTGAGTGCCCTCCGGGAAACCGAAGGTGCAGAACTGCTCAAATTCGGGGAAACCGGTAACAGGCAATCCCGAGCCAAGCGCAGCGGTCGAACGACCACCGCGAAGGTGTAGAGACTAGACGGGCAGCACCTAAAGCGCGAACGCGCGACGGTGAAGGTATAGTCCAGACCACAAACGAGCCGACAGCGCGAACGCGCCAAGGCACGGCGGCGAAAGCCGTAGCTGGTAAGAAAATCCCTCGGTTCGAAAGAGCTATGCCGGTTCAAGTCCGGCCGCCCGCACCAACAGCCAGGGAGCGCAAGCCTTGCATGGCGGTCAAGAAAACTGGACGGCCAAAAACTAAAAAGAAAACGGCCAAGCCCTCCGTCGCGACTACTCGTTCGCGCGCAGGCCCCGGCTTTGCCTTCGAGGACCAAATCGGCGCGTATCTGCTCCTTCAGATGATGATGGGCGAAGCCATGCCGGGCTTCGTGGACGCAATCGGCAGTCGTTTGCAGAGCCAAACGAAAGAGTTGGGCTGGTTTATAGATGATTTGCTTGCGACGAGCCAGCATGACGCCGAGCCTCAGCGCCGCGTAGCAGTCTCTTGCAAGAGCAGCGCGCAAGTTTCAGCGTCAGGGTTGCCCAAAGACTTCGTGCTGAGTGCATGGAAGCAATGGTGCCAAAAAGGCAAAGGTCAAATGATACGCGGGCAAGATTGCCTGCTGCTTGCAACACGAGGGCTTGGTCATACGACTTTCGCCCCACTCTGGGCTGACATCAAACTTTGGTCTGGTGATGCCGAACTAGCTCTCGCCCGTATCGCCGGCACCGCGCGGCATCGGCGCGTCTTCGATAGCGTCAAGACGCCAATAAAAAAGCTCAAGGGAACCGTTCGGGACGAGGAGCTTATCGCGTTTATCCGTCATCTCGAAGTCTTGCCAACAGATTTTGACCTGTCTGATTCCAACTATCGCAGGCAATCGATCTCACGCTGCCGAAACTTACTCAAAGACGGCACACTAGCTAATGGTAACAAGCTATGGCTGGCGTTGGTTGACATCGTGCGCAACGCCCGATTGGGGCACGGCACGATCGAGATCAGCAGCGTTATCGAGAGCCTTTCCAAGCAATTCGATCTGAAAGATCATCCGAGCTACGCGTCGTCATGGCTAGCCCTTGAAACGAGCACTGCGAACTATAAGAAGAATATCGAGTCCACTCTTCCCAATAAATTCGTCATTGATCGCACAACAGAAATTGAAGCCGCTGCAACTGTCATCTCGCAAAATGCGATCGCGGTTCTCTACGGAGAATCAGGCAGTGGAAAATCGGCGCTCGTCAAGACCGTGCTCGATCAGAAGTTTACGGGTTGGCGCCAGGTTTGGTTCGGTCCAGACCAATTTGCGGCTGCGCTCAATTACAAAGAGCGCGCAGCACTCGGACTGACCCACCCCCTTTCCGCTGTACTAGAAGCGTCGGGCCAGCCGGACAATGTATTGATCATCGACGCGGCGGAACGCCTCCCCCCCGAAGTACACAACGATGCGCGAGACCTATTGGCTTCGATCACGAAAGCTGGTGCGGGTGGTGGACCAAGCAGATGGCATGTGATTGTCGTCGGCCAAACGGAAGCTTGGGCCGAGGGGGCGTTTCAGGCAATCGTCGGCTCGGCCGAACCGGCAACTCTCGGTCTTCGTCCCGTTTCAGAGGACGATACCAAGGCGGCCTTGAGATCATCGCCGCGCCTTAGCTGGGCAGCATCCCATGACGAGATCATAGCCGCTTTGAGCAACCTAAGAACGCTCGCTTGGGTATTACAAGCCGACACTCGCTTTCAGCCAACCGACGTTCGAGCTTTGGCATCGCCCGCCGCCATCGCTGATCACCTTTGGCGCTATTGGACTGAAGGAAAAGTCCGATTCCAAAATCTTCTCGTTCGCCTCGCCGAGCGCGAGGCAAACTTCGAGCATAGCTTTGAAGTCAGCAAGCTCGATCCCGTAGATGCCGCCGCAATGGACGAGCGGCCTACGCGAATGCCGCTCCGGATCAATGCTCGCAATCGAATCGAATTCCAGCACGATTTGGCCGCCGAATGGTCCCGCTTTCAGCGACTCAAGGAGATCGCCGACCAGCCCGAGCAATGGGCGTCCTATGCTGATCGCCCACTCTGGATCGGCGCGCTCCGGATGCTCGGCAGCTTTTTGCTGCGGGAAATCGTCGATAGCGTAACTGCCTGGGACGTGGCATTTGAAACACTGGAGAACCAGAAGAAGACTTTGGCCGCAGATATTCTACTCGACGCGCTTTGCCTCGATCCGCTTGCCGAGACGTTCCTTTCTGCCCGCGCGGATCTGCTCCTCAAAAATCATGGCCGACTTTTGGACAGGCTGCTAAAGCGGTTTCAGCACATAGCGACGACGCCCGGCGGAGGTGAAAGCATCGTAGCGGGGGCGCTGAACAATGATCCGTCTTTCACACTTTACATCGAGACGCAGTTCCGCACCCCCGTTGTAGCCCGATGGCCAGCGATCGCCCGTTTTCTCCGCGCTCATCGTGAGCGTGTTGCGGCGCTGGTTTCGACAACCGTGGCAGCATCGTGCCAGAAATGGCTGACTAGCCTACCCGCAACTTTCACGTCGGGAGAGCCGATACCCTTTAGAAGGGAGTTCGCGGAGGTGGCCTTAGCGACCGCCCGTACGTTACAGCTTGAGGAACTCAAGCGAGACACCATGTACGTCGGCGATTTCGGCAAGGCGATTTTTCCCGCTGCGCTGTCGGGGGCGCCCGATTTACCGAACGAAGTGTCGGCCTGGGCGCTGGAGATGGCGCGGCGCAGACCGCTCAACGCCGAGTCCGCACAAAAACTTGATGAGCATCGGCAGCAGAAGTCACGCGAACATCAGGAGAAGCTTAAAAACGATCCGGAATACCGTCAGCGCTTCGAAAGCCGACGGAATTTTCCAACCTCTATTTCGTCGGGCCGCAGGCTTCCGCCGTGGCCTCTCGGTCCTAAAGGAGTAATCGACCGTCAGTTCGCGGAGTGCTGCACCAACGGAAGCGCTTTAATCCCGCTCATGCGCGTGGACGCTGATGTTGCAGCGGAAGTGTTGTTGGCAGCACTCATCGAGGGCGATCCGGAAGAAAGCTACAGCAGCAGCGGTCGCTTTGATGACGGGCTTGGTCTTCGATCTGATATGCAGTCTTATCCAACTGCTTACTGGAAAAGTCCGTTCTTTTCATTTCTACAGATTAGTTGGGATACCGCGCTTGAAGCGCTCTTCAAATTAACTGACTTTTGCACAGAGCGATGGATCGCCGAATTGCGACGGCACCAATCGGCCACACCGTCTTCGGCCAGCGTTTTTCTCAGCGATGACGCCGAACATGTGTTTTTAGGAGGAGCAAGGGCTTTTACGTGGTCCCAGACCAACACTAACAGTGCAGGTCAACTGCACTCCGCGCTGGCAGCACTGGAGCGCTGTCTCACGCTAAAGATCGATTCAGGTGCCAGCGTTGAACCTGACTTAGAACGCATATTGCTTACGACGACGTCGGCTGGATTGCTTGGCGTTCTAACGAACGTTGGAAAATACAAGCCGGACTTGTTCCGAGGTGTCTTAAGACCACTCGTCACACGAGAGCAAATCTACCGTTGGGACGACCAGCGATCGTCTGAACTTCAATTTGCGTTTGTTGCGCCGCACTGGGCCAGGCAGGGCGAGTTGATTTTCAATATGGCGCGCGAGTGGCACAATGCGCCATACCGCCAGAAATCGATGCGCGAAGTGGTTGCCGAACTTGCTCGATCCGACGCAGAATTCGCCTCTTTCCTGAACGAAGCTACGGCAAAGTGGCAGGCTCCCTTGGACCAAAAACGTGCTCTGGAACTGCGCATCCTTGCCGCAGAGATCGATGGTCGCAACTATCAGCTAACGACCGACGGCAATTACCAGTTCTCGTATCCGCCAGAGCTCACCCGCGACATCGAGGCGTTCCAGAAGGCCAACGTGCCGGGGCAGCAGATATTGCAAATCCCCGAATGGTGCAGCCGGGTTTTGAACAGCGGCGCGTCGCTGGCCGATGCGGCGTTGGAGGCGTTATCACGGATGTTCGACATCATCGACGCCGCATCAGACATCGATGAGGAATTTAAGACGCGAGCGCGCGTTGCTGTTGCGAGCACACTTTTAGCGCGCGGCTCGAATTGGCTCGACTCTCACGCCGCCATACGGGGGCGGTCATCGAACATAATTCAAGAGGTCATCGCCGGCATCCCAACGACTATGGAAGATTTGCGCGCGTCGCGCCTCGACCCGATCAGCGCACTGGAGTTTGCAGCCCACGCCGTTTTCAAGCAATGGATGGACACCGGTACGCCCGAATCGCAAGCGGCAGTTCTCAAGATCGTAAGCAGCGGTAACAAGGCTGGAGTTACGATCCTCTTCCACCTAGCCTTTGCGTACCGACTGGAACTGGGCGAGCGGTGGTGGCGTCTTCTATATCTTGGACTGCTCTGGTCGGCGCTCTCCGTGCTGATGCCGCGTTACGGCTACCAAGCTGACGAAGGAACCCGATGGATAAGATGGCTCAAGTGGCTTCGAAGCCGCCAACTTGACGGGATCGCCGCGACTCCCGCGTTAATCGAACCGGTCGAGATCGCAAAGCGCCTTGAACGCTTGGAAAAGGTAAAATGGCGTCGCGAGTTCCGGCGCGGAGACGCCCTACGTGGCCGGAATCCGGACGAACGCCGGACAGCCGGCCTGGATTGGGATTTTCTGGAGGCCGAATTCGCTTGGTTGTTGTGGCAAGGCGAAAAACCCAATCCGTTGTGGAACGATGAAGCTGCGTTTCAAGAGCAGCGGCATATAATAAGTTCGTTATGGGCGTTTGAGGTTTGGCTCAATCACCGGCCGCGCGCCGGACACAAGGATGATCCCTTACCAAATCAGCTCGGCTACAGCGTCCTTCAAACTATCGCGAAAATGATGGTGCGAGCTTCAGGGTCTCAGGCCCGGGAATTGTGGGAGCCAGTCCTCAAATTGGGCGCGGCCGGTCACTACGCCGTTGGGCATTTCGTCTCCTGCTGGTTTCTTGAGACGACGCGCCTCGAAGCTACCGAGTTTGCCGCACGTTGGCAGCCGATGATCGAATACGCACTCGATGCACCAGAATGGGGGAAAGGAACGCCCTGGTATTATGGCCAGACTTTGCTACGGCAGATCCTCGGTTTCGGGTCTCAAGCCCTTTTGGACGGAAATCCAGCCTTTCAAGACATTGTAAGCCAGATGGCGCATTACTACGAGCGCTGGGCGCACGAGCAGCTTTCGCGCGAAGACGACAATGTGACTGGCTTATGTTTTTTCCTCGCATCCTCCAGCGCGCGTTCGCTGCGCACGAAGGGATTGGGATGGCTCCAGCAGGCGGTCAAGACACCGGATTGGTACCGACCAGCAATGGGCGATGCATTGACCGAGTTTCTTAATGTGACGCTTACTCAGGATACACCAGCGTTGCGGTCAGACACGGCGGCACGCGACGCCTTCCTGGCGCTGGTCGGACTCTTGGTCTCGAAACAGCTCCCCGCCGCGCTTGCCTTGCAGGAACGCGCTCGTCGAGCATTATCGGGCTTTTGAACGACGGTTTCAGCTCTGGAACACCACGATAGCTCACAAAATCGACTGAAGCGTTTCAATCCGGTACGGGCGCCTCTCATCGATTGCATTGAGAAGCTTGGCGGCATCGATCCACGTAGCAAGATCAACTCCCCTCGACTTTAACTCCATCGCTATACGATCGGCGGAAACACCGTTACGAAGGAGGTTCTCCAACGCTTGAAAGAACGGCAGCTTCAAGCCCGCAATGTCAGCCAGCATTTCCGATAGCATCGGCTGTGCCGTTGGCGATAAGGGCGCTTCCAACACAAGATCGCCTATCTGCGGTTTCTCATAGATCACACGGCGTACGAGCAAGTGCGTGAAGAGGATCGACCAAAACGGCTGATGGAAAACCTCAATCGCCTGCACCTCGCGGAGACTGTCGTAGACGGCCTTGAAAAGCAGTCCAAATTCTTCAGTGCTTCGCGGGAAAGCGCCGGTGCTTGCGGATCGCACATCGGCATACAAGTCCAGGAGGTTCATTCCGATAGCCAAAATCATCGCCAAGACGCGTTGCGCGTCAGTACGACCATCGTTCTGTTCGCCTGAGTGCCAGTGCTCGGCTAGCTCGCGAAGCGTAAGCGTTCGCTTCCAGAGTTTTCGATAAAGATCGACCGGATTGCCTTGAAAAAAGAGCAACGCGAATACGCGAAATCTCAGCGCGTCGGGCCGCGTGTTTTGGGTTAGGAATGGCATGGTCTCCATGCGCTTCCCGATGGCGTCAAAGCCTAGGAAGCTTTCCGGTCCGTCGGGGCAACAATCGAGCAGCGGCTTCATGTCCGGAAGTTGCGATCTTCGCTCGTCTGCAGCAACCGTCTTGGCCGCCAATAAACACAGGGCATCTTCAGGCACAGCATCCGGGATCGCGATGTCGTTCCAAGCAGCAGCCGCATCGGACCGGCCCAGAGCCTCAAGCATCCGCCATAGAGGGGTTGCCGCATCCCGAAGGTCTCGCGGATACGGCTCCGCGTCAGTGCCCTGAGAACTGTAGCGAAACAGTTGTGCGCCCCAACGAAGAGCCAGCGGACCGCCTTCAGATTTCTGGCCAATGATCTCAGCAATCCCCTTCGTGAGATTGTCGAATTCCAGACCGCGCTCTTTGACCAGGTCTTCGGGCGTCGCTCTCGGTAAACGCGCCTGCTTCAGAGCTTCCTCAGCGATCTGCAACAAGAGAGGCTCCAGCGTCCTGCCTGTCCAGCTTCCATCCTCCCCGAAGGCTGGCTCCGCCCATCGGAGCATTGCGGCCCAGGAACTAAAATTGCGATCGAGACCCAGATTTGCCCAACCCGTCAGTATGTCCCATATCTGGTAAGGATTGTCGAAACGGTCGAGCAATCCAGCAAGCACCGGTGCATTCAGCTTGAGGTAAATGTGAGCGAGAATTCGTGCCTCGCTTGGACCAAATTCATGCCTCATCCAATGCAGACCGGACCATACCTCCCGCAAATTAGGGGCAGCCCGCCAACGGTCGGCAAGTTGTCCGAGATCGCTTTTGCTGGGTGCCGCTTCCGTTGAACCGCCCGTCGCAGCTTGATCGAAAACGGCGTTTGCTAGATCGTCAAAATCCGCTCGAAACTCGGTGTCGTTTTCGTACGCATCTTTCAGGACAACACCGAGCGCTGCCAGCATGCCGGGGAAGTGAGACCATAAGCCGGTAGCCAACGTCCACGAGTCGCGATTCGGTTCTCGAACGAGCAGCCAACCTACCGCCTCTCCAATTACTGAATCGACGAGAACCTGGTTTACCGCAACATCGCTCGACTTAGCCGATTCCGGAACAACGCGACCAAGCACTTCAGCAACCGAATCTAGATCCGGCTTCTGCTGGTCAAATCCCGGTATGGTAGCTTCTTCCAGTATCTTTACGGCAGCGTTAATCGAATCCGATCGCCATTCCGCATCTTTGAGCGGAGCAAGTACGCGTTCAGACTCCTTGATCCGAAACGCGAGCGCGGGGTCCTGCCGCGGATGGGCCTCCAACGGCCATTGAAGTTCAAGAGGCTCGGCCATCGTTCTCTTCCAGCAGCTTGCAGATATCCTCGAAAAATTCGACGGCCCGCGTCGTGTGCGCAGACCATCCGAACGTCATTGCGTTGATCTGATTATGAAGGCCTCCAATCGTTGCGCCGCAGTGCCAAAGCACGTCATCGACGATCGCGAAACGATCATGCACTTCCGGCACACCCTTCACGGCCTTATTGAAGTTCAGATAGACTTTAATTTGAGGTGGAGTTCCAAGTGCTCTCGCCCTCAAGTCCGGCTCGAGCCCTCGCAGGAATTCGGCTCGTTCAAGCGCGCCCGCTTTCGATGCAGTAACAACCCGGAGGTCCCATGCGCTGGTTTCATAGAACAGCTCACCAAGCCGCTCGTAGGATAGATCGTCGCGAAGCAACTGCTCGTCGAGCAGCCACACGCGCTCACGAGCGACACGCACGGCATCCTTGAAGGCGCGCGACATTGCGCCACCAATTCCGCGATTGAACCGCTCATGGTACGAGTCGTTCTCGGGAAAGAACTCCAAATCAGCCTCAACATAGCCTCGCTCTCTCAGCACCATCGTTGGCCACAGAATTTGCGGAGCCAAGCCGGTAGCTGGCTTAGTCTCGACGATCGGGGAAAGGATGTTTCTAAAAGCCATTGCCTGTGCCTACGATTCCGCAAACGAAAAGAAGTCTTCGGACTCGCCTTCGAAAATCTCCTCAAGTCGCCTGATGACCGGTTTGGGGTCAGGCAGCTTGATAACAAGGCTCTCGCGCTGTCCGATCGCATTCAATGAATTTCCCGTGAACCAGGCAGCCCCATCAACAGCGAGAAAACGGTCATGGAGTAGCGGCATGCCACCGCTATTTTCCATGACCCGAACAATCACATTCTTGAAGCCGCGTTGGTGAAAGCTGGCGATACTCGCTTTCATCTGCTGGACAGCTGCGGAACGGTCCGGGCCAAAAGCCTCGCGCGACGTGAGCACCCTGATGTTCACGCTGAGCCGCCTGACGAAGTGCAGGTAACTTCCGAGTTCTTCACCGCCAAAAAAGCCGTCAGCAATCAAAACGTCGTGCCTCGCACCTCCGATCAGGCCGCGAATGAATTTTCGTCCTTCATTCGGGTCGTCAATCCAGCGCTGGTCGCTGCTACGCGCTTGATTGCTGACGTTGCGGTCAGCTGCGGCGTCCCAGAAGCGGGTGTAAGGATCAGGCTGCCGTGCGGTATCTCCGATAAGGTTACTGATCGGCGGCATCCGCTCGGTTATCTGATGTTCCTTTACGTCCGCGTTCTTCTTTTTGCTATCGCGGGTCTGGAGTTTGACTGTCCGTGACGCGACTTCCATGGAGAAGCCTACCGTGCGGATAAAAGGCGTCGGAGTTTGAAAGTCAATTAGTCCGCGCTCGGAATGGCTCAGGAAATATCCCGAGGCCCTGATTTCGGCTGGCCCCTCCGTCACCACAATGCCGTTCGGCGGCATGTTTAGTTGGCGGAACGTCGAAATCGCTCCAAAGCGTTCCTCAAGGATTGTCAGTTGGAGGTGATCGAGCTTTTGGCCTGGCCTCGCCTGCACCTGGGTTACCAGCCGCTCGTTCTTTTCTGCATCCCGAACAAAATATTGCGAAACCTTTTCCACCTGCGGGTCAGGTGCCACAAGGACAAGGCTGCCCAGAAGCTCCGGGTACTCTTCAATGCGAAAGTGAATGCGCGGCGCCAACCAATCGCATGCACGAAGATCGTCGGCGAGAGAGTCGAGATATGGATCAGCCGAAGCCATCAACCGATGAATCCGGGCAGGTGCGGCTCCTGCGCCGAGAAACGGCGTTGGATAAGCTCGCAGGACGCCGCCGAAAAGCGATTGATCCGGAACCGGAAACGCAAGGCGCGGCCATCGCGGCTCTTCAATGACAGGCGGACCGCTAAGAGGGCCTCCATCGAATCTCCCCCGCTCGTCAGGAGCGGCCGGTATCGGTACAGTCAGTTTGCCTTTCGATGCGTCGAGATACCAGCCAAGCGCCTCGCTCGATCTCATTCCTACCCGTCGAAAGTAAACGCGCAGGCCCGATGAGCCTTCGATATGCGGCGGAACATCCTTATTTAGCGGCGTGCTATCCGGCTGCGGGCGGCCAGAATGGACAAACTCAACGCTTGCGAAAACAAGCAGCGGCGGGTTCGGTGTTGCCGACGCAGGAATGCAGGTCGCCATCCGAACGATGGCCCACTTATAGGCAGTAAGAAATTCAGCTTCGGCTTCTGCTATCATTGAGACCTTATCGATCAACGGCTTTCGCGCCCATACCTCTGGTCGAACGACACGCTAACAACGCGGCTCGGTTGTCGCAATAGCATTGCCGAAAGAGGCGAGGTTATGCATCCGGTTTGGCCGTTATCCCCTCCCGTTAGGGATGTCTAGCCGTGACGCTCTTCTATTCCGTCATGTCGAGCTTCTCAAACATTCAGCCCATCCCGCAAGGCGTCCTCTCTTTGTGCCCGGTTTTGCCGAGGCGCGCGGGCCTGTCAAAGCCGCTCGCTTCCTGCACTGCGTTCCGTGCAGCTCCGCGCCTCCGGTGTCCTTCGGACAGCTTGTGACAGCCCCGCCTTTCCGCCTCGGCCTTGAAACGGGCATCGAGGCCGCCATTGGGGCGGGCTCAAAATCGAAAGGACAAGACTATGACGACCAAGACCAACGCGCCCCGCCCGACGCACCGCGTCTATGCGGTGACCAAGACCGGCGAAAGCAAGTTCTGGCAACCCATCGGAGCCATGTGGGCTCACACTGATGCCAAGGGCTTCAATCTTCGCATCGACTACCTGCCGCTCAACGACGCCGAAATCGTCGTCCGCGTGGCGGGCAACAAGCAGGCAGAAGCCGGAGGTGCTCAATGAGCACCTCTTCCCGTCGCAAGGCTAAAAAAAGCGTCATCACTTTCTCCCTCGTGGTCGAGGCGCAGGAGATGATCGTCACCTACCAACCGAACTGGATGCCCGACACGGGTCATTTCGAGTTTCGTAGTCCGCACGAGCCGCCGCGCCGGATACCCATCAGCGAGACCGGCTATCGCAGCTACTTCGCCCCCATGGACGAAGTGACGGCAGCCGACAGTCCGCAGGACTATGCTCGTGAGGTCGTGCTCGCATCCCTGCGTTCGCACCAGAATGCCCGAAATGACCGGCAGCTTCCGCTGTTCTGACGGCGCAGCCAACCCCTGCCGGCGGAAACCGGCAGGGGCTTTGCGTGATCAGGGAGAGAAGTCGCGGCGCGCCAGGATGGCACGGATGTTCCGCAGGTTGATATAAGCCGCAGTGCGTTGAGGCGATCCTTCGCGAAAGGTCAGTAGCTTGGCCGTGATTTGCGCCGTGAGGCCGCAAAGCTCGGTACGGGTCAGGCGCAACAGTTCGCTGATTGTCAGCACTTTCATCGTTTCCTCCATCATTTCGACCGCGCCAATCGCGGCCTTTCTGACGGAGCCCCCGCAACGAGAGAGGCGGATGCATCGCTTGCGACGGAAACGCAGAGGACGAGCGCTTTAGCGCTTGCAGCCATGGAGCCGACGAACGGTGCGACGTAGTCTCAAAAAGGACGGGATGGACGCCGGTTGGGATGTGGAGGAAGCGTCACGGGCCAGTACATGAACCGAACTGTGCCTAACCGTGCGACCTGCTTTGACATTGGGAAGTTGCGGCGCAAGACTGCAACCAAGGAGCGAATATCCACGTCAAGATAAATCAGCACATACGGCTGCTGCGTATTTACCGAAAGGATTATTCCGAACGTCATGCTTAAGGACATCCAGAGCCTCCACTTGCCAGACCCCTATTACTCCGGAGCCGCCGGTTTTATCGGCTCCACTATGGAGGCATTGCACCAGGATATGGCTGCTCTAGCCCTTCCGCAGGATGTTCCTGAAAGCGTGCGACGCATGCACGACGGCCTGCGGCACGCATACATCTATTCTTACTTTTCCTATGATCTGCTCACGCTCGCCGCCAGTCAGACCTTTCCGTGCCTTGAGTTGGCCCTCCGCTTACGCATCGGAAGTCAATTCGAAGGACGTCTTGATCGGAAAGGAAAGCCGCGCCCGCCTGTTATGCTTCCAGAGTTGCTTGAGACCGCAAAAGCCCAGGGCTTGATCTCGGCTGAAATAGGCTGGATCAACCACCTACGAAAAATGTTCGCTCACGGCAGTGACACGGTGCTCAACCCGCCTCTGTTCCTCGAACCCTTCAAGGCAGTCACTGAGATAATCGCCGAACTATTCACGGCACGGGAATAGCCAGTGGCTGGCGCTCTTCAACACCATATTCCACAATTTCTCACCCGCGGATTTCGCGTACCCGGCGGCTCCAAAAAGCAGAGTCAGGTTTGGCTTTATGCGAAAGACGAAGAGCCGCGCCTAGCTCTCATCAAGGACGAAGTTGCCGTGGAACCGCACTTCTATTCGGAGCAATCGTCGGATGGATCAAGGACACTCGATGATGAGATAACGGATTACGAAAATAAAGCGGCTCGTTCTATCCAAGGGTTAAGGAATCTGACGCCTGACACTCCTTGTGATCCACAAATATCAGCGGAGCTTGTCGCGCATCTCACGATCAGGAATGATCATCTGCGGCGCACCTTCACGCTGGGGGTACAGGCGATCCTGGGTCACGCAATCGAAATGTTTTGCAATGAAGAGACGTTGCGTGCCATTCTTGGCTACGACGGGAATACCCCTTCGCCAGCTTTAAAGAACGCTATCGACGCGGAGTTTGCAAGCAACCCTCAACTCGCAGCGCTCGGTTTGCCGTCTCAAATGCTCTATCAGCTCGGCCATATGGCTGTGAAACAAAACTTCAAGACTATCTTCGCCGACCATATCCCACAATTGGCGGCTGCCCTCGCATCCCTTTCGAGCGAAGCGTCGGAACGCGCGCGCTTGGCTCACAATAAGGCGCTCGCAGCGGGGCTGGCGCCTGACAAACGGATTGAGTTCCTAAGCACACTTTTCTGGCGCATCGCGCCTTCCCGTGATAGCGGATGCTTGTTACCTGACTGCATAGCGCTCGCCGAAGACGACGATCAGGGCCCGAAGCCTTTGATGCTCGCCGATCTAGAAAAACTTCGGACCGTCTATATGCCGCTCTCGCCCGACAAGCTTCTTGTCGGCCTCCGGGTTCCTGAACAGCCCCCCAATCCCTTCGATTTCAACGCCGCCGCTGCTGCCGCCAGCCAGTCGTTCTTTATATCGGCCAGTCGAGAACACCGGTTTGCCGCGTTGTCGAAGCTGACTGGCAGTTGCGTGAAGGACTTTGTTGATAGGACCATCCGCCAGATCTTCGACGAGTTTCTCGCGGAGCGGCGTGCAACCGACCGAGGCCCAGCGATCCGGTAAGTTGCAGGATCATCCGTTGCTCAGCGGTTTTTCCCACTCGTCACATCGTGTCAGCTTGATGAAATCTCGTTCGGGATACCGGATGATCCGCTTGATATTTTGAGGCGGAATTGCCTTTATGGCACGATCTTCGTGCTCGACTGGTTCCGACGACCGAAAGCCGCGCCGCATCAAGAATTGCCGCGCTACTTTCATGTCAAGAAAGCTCGGTCCTTTCATCGAACTGATCGGCACATCGGCTTCTATCAGGCACGGCGTGCCAATGCGCGCCAGGATCGGCTCAGTCTCCGGGTCTCGGTCATGCAAATTATAAAGGGCCTCGCCCCCCCAATAGCGCAGTAACGATTCAATACCACTCTCGCCCGCCAGATAGGGTGGGAAAAAGCAAAACCAAATGCGCCCGGCGCGATTTTCCTCATCGGCTTGGTTCTTCTCTACAAGCCTCTTCGCGACTGTGGCGTCGATCAGCCCATCACCCTGAAGCGCATGAATACGCTTCCGGAGCATTGAGCCGCTCGGCAATTGCATCCCGTTGGCAACGATATGGCCAATTTCCGATTCCGTCAGGCGCGTGCAGTGATAACCTCGCAATTCACAGGCATCGAGCGCCGCTCTCAATCCATAGAGGGCTGCATCGTATTCGGGGCCGCTAACTATGCGCGCGGGGCTAAGCCCGGCGCTTTGCTCCTCCCAAGCACGGAACGTACCTTCCTCGCGCTCAAGATATTTGATGACGTCCGTCGGCCATGTGTTTTCGTCGCTCAAGATCATGCGTCAGATCATTGCCCCGTAAAATGGCGGCTTACTCTCCAGCACAACCTCAAGGCCATCGGGCGTGCAAGAAGATAATTGTTCATCGATCTGCTCCCGATATCGGTCGGAATACTCATGCAGATGATCATCGAAATTGAGTATCACATACACGATCCGCCTTGTGGACGCATCCGTGTCGTAGGCGAGCATTTGAGATTTGGCGTTTTTTAAGTCCGCCGAAAGCTTGTCAAAGAACCCTTGTTCAAGCCGATCCGTTACCGCACCAACTCCGCCGTTGTGTCGGCGCGTCGCCTCGACTTCCGAATGGTTGATAGTTTTGACTTCGCAAAGCGTCTTCGTTCCGCCCTTGCTCGCGCTCAAGTCTGGCGTTCGCTGCCCACTTATCTTCGAACGGGGAATAAAGCGCACATCGCTGCAGCCTGCATTCTTTAGGTAGTTGTATGCTTTTGCTTCATTGAGCTTGTCGAAGAGGCTCTGCCAACCTCGCGTTGGGTGCTTGGCGGCTAGCAGGGGCTTCAAATCTGATTTCAGAGCTTCCCACGCTTCGGGATCGAGCCCCTCCAGGTCGCGCTCGATATCCCGGAATTGCTTTAGTTTTTGCGGTATCCTCGCCAAGGACTCTTCGAGATTTTGAAAATATGCTCCAAGCGGCACCGGGTCCGGTAAAAGATCGCGAAGCTCGTAAATGCGCGGCAGTTCTTTGCGAAACATTGCGCTCTCCTAGACGCAGTATAGCACGCCTTCTTGTACGCATCCGGCTCTGCCGGACGGGCTCTACTCGCTGCGCTCACCAAGCCCCGAAGATCCCGCGCGCGGGAGAGCGGGTCTTGGCCATTCGGTAACGATCCCTTGCGCGATAGGCTTCATGCCGTCCCATCGTATAACGTTGCTACAGACCCGTTTCCCGATATCAGGATTATTTTTTCGAAGATATGCGATGCCGATATTTGCGCGAGTGCCTGTCTGTAGGTTTCGTCATCAGCAAGAAAGTAGTCATTTAGCAACGCAAGCCAAACTGGCGTCTTAGCAGCAAAGGAGCTGCACTTATCCGACTTCGTTACAATTCTCTCCTCCAAGATGGAGCGAGCGTTAGAGCCTATGTGCGGATCAGATTTTCGGTTAGCGACTACAGCGAGCACTTTCCTTCGATCCGATCCATCGTATGAGGTGAGATGGACGCCAATGCGATTGCCGAGGATTGTCTCCTCGACGTCAATCGTCTCATCCCCGTTGCCTGCGGCGAGGCTAAGGAGCCTAGTTCTAAGCGCCTCCTTTGTGCGACGTGCATTCGAAATTGGAGCCCGTAGCGTCAGGACGAACACGCGACCGGCCAAAATGATCGCCGACAACTCCTTCTCCAACTCATTCGCGAGCCACAACGCGGTCGAATCTTCGGAAAGGCGGGGCTTCGTTCCGCCGCGCTCATCAACGACATGCTGCGTCAGGATCGATATCTCAACCGCGACAGCGCCACTCCCAATCTCCAGATAAATGTCGGGCGGGTTCTCTCCCGGTGACCATATTCCATCGAAGTGCGTGGCGAGAGATCGCGCGACAAATTCCTCATCCGGTTTGAGTTTGCTCGTCATCGCGTTGAAATTCTTTTGGGACTCGACCCCCGCAAGACCGTCAGACACTTCGCAGGCTCGCCAACTTGACGGTGAAGCCAAAGCTCAATCGGCGCGAGACCTGGCGTCGATCTCGCCATTTCGCAAATCCGCTCGATCAGTCGCTCCGCTTCAGTGCCGTAGATAAGGTAAATGGCTCGCTCGTATTCAGCACCTCTGACGAAGCGCCTCAGTTTATCCAAATCGATCTTAATCTGACGATCTCGGGCAGTCGGCGCTTTCACTTCAATTATTGCATGGTTTCCCTTCATGTCGCCTGGCCTGTGAACCAGAAAATCCGGGATACCGCCGACCCCTCTCGGGCCAAGTATTCGATGACCGCTCTTATCAACCTCTCCATTTAAGACGAATGGATATCCTTCCTTCGGCCAAAACAGGCGCATCTGATGATAGAGCTCGTAGCAATAGACACGCTCGCGATAAATCTGAGCATCTGCACCAGCAACACGTAGCTGAAAGTAACCGGCTTCGATCGCAGCCGTCGCCCGTTGAAGAATGGAATCCAACTCGTTCATTTGATCGCTCCGACCGACTCAACCCCTACGCTTTTCCTCTCCAAGTCGCAACGATGAGTAATCTATCGATTTAAGAGGGGCCTGCGGCCCCCAGGCCGTCAAGGCAACCCGCGTCGCGGGCGAAAAACGGCGGGCCGTGTAGTCGCCCCAAGAAAGGTGGGCTCCGGCCCGCACCACCCCGCTCGTTTTCCGGCCTGTGACGGCCAACCCCCGCTCATCGGCGCTCGCCTAGCGCCGGTTGCATGTGCAACCGGGAAACTAGGAGAGAAAGATGAGAACCGATGTTTATGAGAAGATCACCAATCAGATTGTTTCCGAATTGGAGAAAGGCGTCAGGCCTTGGCACCAGCCATGGAACGTCGAGCATAGCGCGGGACGGATCACGCGACCGTTGCGCGGGAACGGCGTTCCGTATCAAGGTATCAATGTTTTGATGCTGTGGTCGGCCGCCATCGAGAAGGGCTACGCCGCCCCAATCTGGATGACCTTCAAGCAGGCTTTGGAATTAAAGGCACATGTCAGGAAGGGTGAGCAGGGGAGCCTTGTCGTTTATGCCGACAGGATCATCCGCACCGAGACGGATCAAACGACCGGTGAGGAGAGCGAACACGCGATCCCCTTCATGAAGGGTTACACCGTCTTTAATGTCGAGCAGATCGAAGGATTGCCCGAGCATTACTACGGCAAGCCGGAAGTTCGGATGGAATCCGTGCAGCGGGTCGCCCATGCCGAGGACTTCTTCGCTGCGACTGGCGCAAATGTGGTTCACGGCGGCAGCCGGGCTTGTTATGTCACCTCCACCGATAACATTCATATGCCTTGCATCGACTTTTTCCGAGACGCCGAGAGCTATTACGCTGTTCGCGCCCATGAGACCTGTCACTGGACGAGGCACCCTTCCCGCCTTGACCGCGAATTCGGGCGCAAGCGGTTCGGCGATGAGGGTTACGCGATGGAAGAGCTGGTCGCCGAGCTTGGTTCGGCCTTCCTGTCCGCCGACCTCGAATTGACGCCCGAGGTTCGGGAAGATCACGCCGCTTATATCGGATCGTGGATCAAGGTCTTGAAGAACGACAAGCGGGCGATCTTTACCGCCGCATCGCATGCGCAGCGCGCCGTGGATTTTATCCACGGCGCGGCGAAAGCAGTGGAATCGGCGACCGAGGCCGCGTGATATGGCGCGACGCGCCTTTAGCTGGCGACGCCTCTGCGAACTGTACGGAAGCAGTCAGCTTTTTGAGCTGAAGACCGACCGCCGTCCGGCGACCGAAGGGACGGCGGCTGGCCGCTGCGCCGAACCGACCCTCTTCGCAACAATGTCGCTGCGCCGCGAGCGCGGGACGATAGGAAGTCGGCTTCAAGTCGCCTCCCCGCGCGTCCTGTCACGTACCGCGACCGGAATGCCAGACGATCGGCCATTCTTCGGCGTTGCAACGGCATTTGTTCGGCTGGCCGCTCATTTACCGATGATCCTTTCGACCTGAAGCCAACACCGGCGGCTTCGTATCGACGGGGCTTATGCCCGCGCGCGCGCCGCGTTCAAGGCCGCTCGCTTCGTCGCTGCGCTCCTGCAGCTCCGCGCCGCTACGCGGTGCCTGACAGCAGCCTTTGAACGCGCCGCTCTTTCGCGCGGGCTGAGTTGCCCCATCGAAGCCGCGCAAGGTGCATGGCTTCAAAATCAAGACGAAAGGAATATCCCATGAGCAAGACAACCAACCGCCCGAGCCACCGTGTTTACGCCGTGACCAAGAACGGCGAACGCAATTTCTGGCAGCCGATCGGAGCCGCCTGGGCTCACAGCGACGGCGAAGGCTTCAACCTGAAGCTCGATTATCTCCCGCTCAACGACGCGGAGATCGTCATTCGCAAGCCGAAGGCCGATGAGGCCGACGCTGCGGTCACCGCCTGACCCTTCGAGGCCGCCTCGCAAGAGGCGGCCTCTTTTTTCATCACCAAAAGGAGATTTCAGACATGAGCAAACGAGCAAAACCATCAGCCGATACCATCGAGATTTCGTGGCACATCGACGATGTCAAAGAGGTTCGACCCGGCCTGACCGACGCCCAAGCCCGGCAGGTTCTCGAACAGGCCAAGCGCCGGCACGACGCCACCATCGGCATCAATTGGGATGTCCTTGCCGCCCATGCCGACAATCTTTTCCCGCAGGACGACTAGCCGATCCATCCGCCCGCGCCGGCTGATCCGGCGCGGGCTTTTTCATCACCAAAAGGAGTTTCCCATGACCAAGACTATCCGCATCCCACGCCGTCCCAGCCTCCACCTCGGCCAGATCGTCGCCACGCCGGGGGTTCTGGCAGCGACTACCGACCAGCGCCGATTTGAATGCCTGAAGCGGCATTTGATCGGCGACTGGGGTTGCGTATCCGGCGACGACTGGATGGCCAATGACGAGGCCGTGAAGGACGGCGACCGCATCCTCTCGGCTTATCCGATCGATCCGGCAAAGCCCTCTGAAGGCTTCGGCGACAATACCCTCTGGATCATCACCGAGGGCGACCGGAGCGTGACCACCTTCCTTCTTCCCGACGAATATTGATCCAGCACCGAATTGCCCGCGCCGGATTTTTCCGGTGCGGGCTTTTTATGCCCAAGAGATTTTCAGGGACGACCAATAGGAGGCGTCACCCGGCCAGCCAATTGCGTTCGGGGACTGCCAGGAATGGGCAGCGATTCCCGATTTGGCAGGCCGGACGAGATGCTGATTGGCTGGAGGGTCAGAAACTGGGGTCGTCGCAACAGCCTTTCCTTGGCAGGCTTCAAGATGTTCAGACGATTCCGTGTGACGTTTTTCGAGACTTAATTTTCTCAGCTGAACCGAATGCTTGGGGTGCGTGTTTTGTGGCTTTGTGAGCTTGGCTTTGGTTTATCGATTGTATGTTTTCTGCATACCCCTATGTGCAGTTTTTACCGGTCTGAAATGATGACTATGGTATGTATTAAGGTACTAAGAGTGCTGGCAAGCCATGTGATGTTACACGGAAATTGCCTTCGGCAACCGCTCCACATCACGCTTGGCAAGGGGGCTTCGCCCCCGTTGCATCCCTGGCCCGAGAGGCTCTGACCTCCCGGACCCACCGGCGTAGGAGGCGCGCGGTGATGAGCAAAACGCCCCGGAAACATGCGGCCCCCGGACGCCGCCGCGTTGAAGATCCGAAGCAAGCCTTTATCGCCGTTCGCTGCACCGCTCAAGAGCGTGCGACGATAACCGAAGCTGCCGCCAAATCCGGCCTCGCCGTCGGCGCCTATCTGCGTGCCACGGCGCTCGGCAGCCCCGGCCCCCGCGCTGTCCGCCGCCCGCCGGTCGAGCGCAAGGAGCTGGCCCGGCTCCTCGGCCATCTCGGCAAAGTCGGCTCCAACCTTAACCAGATTGCCCACGCCTATAACCGGGATAGGAATTTGCCCGGCTTGTCGGAGCTGGTGGAGATGCGTATCGACGTTGGCGAGCTACGCGCTGCCCTGATGAAGGCGCTGGGTCGCTCGGGGCAGTCCGGTGATTATTAAGGGCACAGCCTGCGCCGGGGCGAGCCGCCTCAATACCCATCTGACCCGAACCGACACCAACGAACGAGCCGAAGTCATCGACATACGGGGCGTCGTTGCCGACGACCTCTCCGGCGCCCTGCATGAGATGGAGGCCGTCGCCGCCGGGGCACGGACGACCAAGCCGTTCTACCACGGTTCGATCAATACGCGGGCGGACGAGCGCCTGACGGACGAGCAGCGGATGCACGCCATCGACCGGCTGGAGGCGGCTCTCGGACTGACCGGCCAGGCCCGCGTCGTCGTCATCCACGAAAAGGAAGGCCGCGAGCACTGCCACATCGTCTGGTCACGGATCGACCTCGACCGCATGGCCGCGATCAGCGACAGCAACAATTATCGCAAGCATGAAGAGGTGGCGCGTTCCCTTGAACGGGAGTTTGGCCATGAGCGCGTCCAGGGCGCATTGGTCGAACGGGAGGGCAAGGACAGGCCCGAGCGAACCCCGAGCCACCGCGAGATGTTGCAGTCCGAACGGACGGGCATCAGTACCGAGCAAGCCAAAGAGCTGATGACCGGGATTTGGCAATCGAGCAAGAACGGCAAGGAGTTTCAAGCGGCGCTTGAGGAGAAAGGCTGGATGCTAGCCCGGGGCGACCGGCGCGATTTTGTGGCGATCGACCCGCATGGCGGCGTCCATAGCATTGCGCGCCGCGTCAAAGGGACGAAAGCCGCCGATGTCCGTCAGCGTTTCGACGACCTTGATCCGAAAACTCTTCGCAGTGTCGCCGAGGCCAAGCAGGTGCAGCGCGAGCGGTATGGAGGCCAGGAAAAGCAAGCGACGAAGCAACGAGTGTCCGAAGCCCGCCCGCCGCGCCAGGCATCCGGTCAGGCACGAGGCCCGAAGGTGGCAAAGGGCAGCTTTCGTTTGCGGCCCTCCCCCGTCAAGGTGGCGGACGCCCTCTTCAGCGCTTTGATGGGAGAGAAGCCCGCTCCGAAACCGAAAGAGGCTGACAAGGCGCCGCATGTGCAGGAAGCTGCCCAGCCGTCGCAACGCCGACAGGAGCTGATGCGTCAATTGTCGCGGGAGATTCCATCCGAGACCGAGAGGGACGCCGAGATCGAACGCGATCGAGGGCGAGAGCGCGACAGGGGGTAACAGGCCCGGCGCGGGGGCAGCGCCGGTGCCGAAAGCAAGCCAGCCCCGCTTGAAGCCGGGCTTCGCGCCAGCCGGTCGCCGCCTAACAAAGAGAGGATTTGTCTTTGATGCTCTGTACGCCCGGTTCAGAGAAGCCAAATACGATTTCACAAATTGGACGATGCCTCTGCGCCCTATGGCGCATGGCGGAATGAGCCTGGCACAGCTTGCCGATCTGAATGCCGCCATCGAAGGCAAGATCACTTGGGCTGAATATTTCCGCAAATGGGGAGGAGGAAATGGGCCGTCATTGTGATTTAGCGGGCGGTGAGTGCTGGTACGGTTACTCGTTTTGGTTTAGTCTGCGATTATTGGAGGGACCGCCCCATGCTGACCGTTCAGAACCAAACGGATCAAAATGACCTCGCCAATATAGACCCCGATCAAACTCCAGGAAGCGGTGTCTTTGCAGTCCCCGACCCGACTTCAGAAGCGTTCGGAGCGGTCAAAAAGGTGGTCGTATCGCCGATCACCTACCAGGCCTGTATACGCCAAGGCTTTTTCTGCATCGCATTCAAATGGGTGCCCCGCAAACTGTCCACGACAATGACGAGTTGTCCTACGCCGGGAGCGCCCTGCGTCACGGACTGCGCAGCCCAAGACCTTTGTGTTTGTATCAATGGCCGGTGCACATAGACGTGCTTAAATATCTCGCATGGGTTGTTCTTCTCCCTTTAGCTGTTGCAGCAGCGGTCTACTATTCCTCTGCGCACTGGTTGCCTATCTTTTTCGGCTCATGGGAAAACCTCGATACCGGGACGAAGCGCGAATTACTCAAGGTAACGCCTACGGCCGTCGCCGCTATGTTCGGCAGCATTGTTGCGGCGATCACTGCGGTGGCTCTGGTTGGATTGCAGCGTAACGCCAGTTTGCGGATCGAAACTCGCAAAGGCGAAATTCTGGAAGAGTTGGAAAAAAAGAAAAACACGCTCGCTGGCCAACTTGAGACGAAACGTCAGGAGTTGCAGCAGAAGCTCGGGATCGCCCGTGCGCAGATCGACGAAAAACTAAACCGCCTGAGCGAGGCGCGCTCGTCTGTCAGCGAGTACCGCTCTCTCGTCCAGATGATGAGATCCTTCGGCGACGAAACCGGTGAAATAGAGCCGTTTCAGAAAAAACTTATTCAGCTGCGGGACAGTTTTACGGAACATCCCGATCTCTATAAAGCTTGGACAGACTTCCACCAGAAGGGCTTCTATTTGTGCGAACGAATGGAGCTCTTCAGGTCGGCGAAAAAACGTCGGGCTGTATGGGATGAGATAAGCCAGCAAAGCCCGCTCACGCTCGGTGTCGAGTTTGGTAATTCGGCCCAAGAGGTTTTGGCCCGTCTTGAAGAAGTTCGGAACCAGGTCGTCATCGTTCCATAGAGCAACCCGAAGTTCATCCATCATAGTACGGATTCTTCGCGGCGCGCTTAGCGGCTTGTTCGATCTTCCAGTAAGGCGGCGCGAAGAAGCGAACGCCGTTTGCCATGCCCGCCAGCCACAGCAGGCCTGTGCCTTCGGCGAAACCCATTAACTCCTGTGTCAGGTAGAGCGCGCGGCTCACCTGATGCCAGCCTGTCGTTTCGCTGCGGTGTCCTTGCGCCGCTAGGCTCTCACTTGACGAAGGCGCAAGCAGCGTCGTTTGCCCGGCGCGGCGCGACATCCAGTCGGCAGTCGTCAGATCATTTGGCGCGAAGCCCTGCACGACGCCAGCATTGGCGAGAAACGACTCCCATCGCTCCTTATAAAGAGCCTTGAGCTGAGCGAGGTCCTGGCAGATACCGGCAATTTGAACCTTGTACCCTCGCACGAGGCCGAAAGCGTCTTCGAGCGGACCGAGATGACCGAGCGCCGGCATCTCATCGATCAGGAACAGCGTCCGCACACCGCCCGGCCGATAGAGCGCGCGTAATGCCGAAACGACGATAAGGCGTAACCATACACTATGCGTGCGCATGCGATCTGCGGGCAGGATGACATAGACCGTGGTTGGCCGGTCCTTCAGTTTCCGAAAATCCACCCCCGGCTTCTTGAGGTCGTCGCGCATCGGTTTTGACAGCAGCCAGCGGGTCTGTGTGTCGCCGGTGGAGCGAATGCTGGCCAGCTCGTTTGTTTCGCGTCCGGCGAAGCGCGAGGCCAGGCTTGAGATTTCATAGCCGCCGTCGATCGCCATCTGCGTCGCGGTGTAGCGCAGTCCGCCAATGAGACGCTCATGCGGCTTTCCATCGTTGCCGATATAGGTTTCCCAGCGGTCGGGCTCGGTCAGCAGCTCGCGCACATTTTCGAGATTGGCCATGTCACCGTGGTTCATTTTTTCCCACATGATGAGCGCAACGATCAGGCCCTGCGCCGATTCCGACCAATGCGGGTCTTTGCCTTCGAGTTTGATCAACGCCTCGCCGAGCGCCGCCGCGTCATCGTAAAAGTTTGGCGACTTCGGGTCGAGAGAGGCGAGCGGATTAAACCCGGCGGAGCCGAGGCCAAGCACATCAAAGGGATTGAGCATGATCACGTCGCCGAGCGTGCGGCGATAATCGGCGGTGACGGCGGCCAACTCACCCTTCGGATCTATGACAACGATGGATCGGTCTTTGATCGAGAGCAGATTGGGAATCAAAAATCGTGTACCTTTGCCGGTACCGTTCGGTCCGAACAGGAGCAGGTGCCGCTCGCCTTCGTAAGCCACCTTGCTACCCGCGCTCTTGGTGGAGTCGCTGTAGTGCCGTCCAAGGCTGATACCTTCGCTGCTATCCGCCATCTCCGAGCCTCAGTCCGGGAATTGTTGGTCGTGGATGTCGCGTGTTTTGATACCACCACGCGCGGCTGCCTGCGCTTCCGACTCCGTCGCCGGGCGGGCGGCACCATGCACAAGCGTATTCTTAGGCGTCTGGCCGAGTTGCGCCGGCAAGCCGACCACCACGAAAGCAACGCAGATGAAGAAACCAATCGCCAGACCCCATAGGGTCAAGTGCGCGTATTCCATCAAAGCCTTGCCCCCGAGGAGGCCGAGCGCCACCAGCAGCGCGAGCAGCAGCCAGCCGGTGCTGTCGGTGCGGCTGGTCACAGCGTCTTGCAATCCTTCTCAAGTTCCCTGACGTGTCCCGACATCAATTCGCTCATGGTGCTGAAGTTGATCGCATTCTTCTGCCGCTCGATGCAGGCTTCAGCTCTCGCCTTGTCGACGCTGGCTTTCAGCTGTGCGCATTCCAGCGAGACGATGTAGCAGAGCACAGCAACCACGAAGGCCTTCAGCGCAACAACGACGGCCGCTTCGATCCGCGCGCTGAAGGAGGATCTGGTATTCAGCATTCTTTCAAAATCGGCCTTAAGGCCGGGCAGGAAATTTCGGACATGCCCCATTACCGCTGTCAGGTTGCTGACGACACCTGACGCGGCACCTTGAGCACCGAAGCCAAGCCTCGCCTCGCGCGCGATCAGGATTTGGCTGATCTCCGCTTCGCTGTAACCAGAGTTCGCCAACCGCTCGCGTTCGGCTTCGACGAGGTGTTCCGTTGTTGCGCTGGTGTCGGCCATGGGTACCTCCTCTTCCTTTGTCGACTTCGCTGTAGGTAGGACCAAAGTCGCCGATGGCGAAGGAACCGAGGGATCACTGCCGTTCATCGACCGTCGCGCCTTGCTGGCGGCGACCGTGAATAGAGCTGCGGCAAGGCCCGCCGCGAGGCTGCCTCCCTGCCACCAAAGTGGATCGTTGACGCCGAGATTGTTCGCGCCCCAGAGAGTGAAGCCGGAGATGCTCGCTGTTACGGTCGCGAGACCTAGATTGACGGCAAAGTTTCGGTGCAGGTTTGGCGCGTCGAGATTGACTGAATCGGACATAGCGATCTTCCTCAGCGACGGAAACGACGGGCAAAATTGAGCAGGGGCATCACATGTCCAATACGAAGCGCCCCGCGCGCGCCCGAGAAGGCATGACCGAAACGGAAGCCAGGTGCGGCTAGCCTCACCTGAAATGGGCGGCCACGCAGCAGGGGATGCGCTGTCATTCTTGGCGACGCGGCCGCCACACCATGCGGCTCTACAACCCTTGGCGGATTTACAAATAGCACGGGCGGAGCGGCAACCTCCTCCGGCACTTGGCGTGCGACAGACGGCGGCGTTGCTTGTTTGTAAGTGGGCTCTGAGGCTGGAGCCGATGCCGGTTTCTCCTCCGGCGAGACGACTGGTTCGATGTCAGCCGTCGTCGCGTAGAGTGGCCGCGTTAGACGGGCGTATTGGACCAGGAGCGGAGCTGTCTCGTAAGCTCCGAACGCCGCTGCAGCCGCAATCAGGATCGGCGGAATTTTTGCCACACGCGCTGTGATCGTCGGGCTGGTCGTGGCAGTACGGGTCTCGATCAGTGTCTCGCTCATCTCGAAGGCCCCCAATGTTAAATGGAGTCTTTGCGCCGTGCGCTCCCGCCGGTCACCCGGCGGAAGCGTCGTTGGTGAGGAGCTACTTGTTCTTGTTCATCTGCTCTTGCGCATACCGATAGGCCGCTTCAGCGGCTTGCCGCGCCGAGTCATCCCAACCGTGCGTGTTGGGGGGAGCATGTCCGTTTTGTGCAGCGGTAGTGCCAACGTGCTGGGCACCACCGTAAGAGGAAGGCTGGTCGTTGGTCATTTCCAGTTCTCCGTTTGGGCCTAGCGGCAATTGTGCCGCCACGGAGATCAGTAGCACGCGTTAACCATGTTGAAAAGACTTAAGCCTATTCAACTAAAGTCTTAAGTCTTTTCACCCCAAGTCGGACCGTTTCAGCGGAGACGTTGGTCCCGCGATAAGGCGTAATCCGGCTGCATCACCTAAATCTTTTTGACGCGACTTACGGTTGCTCAAATAGACCTCGACCGAAGCCATCAATTTCGGATCTATGTCTCTGACCATTTGCTTTTCTATCGAACCGTCAGAGGTAATCGCGTCGGCATATACGCGCTTCAAAAATTGCGGCGCGCTGAGGTCTTTCAGTTCGGCATATTTGCCGCGCTCATCCCATTTCGGACGGCGCGCGGCATCTGCGCGCGCCCTCGCGATGCGTTCCATCTCTGCCCACGTCTCGCGGTGCTGAGATTTAGGAACGCCCAAGCTTGTCAGGACGGCGGCAATCGCATCGTTCAAAAAACCTTCGTCTATTCCGCCGAAAATCTCGGCCGAGCCGATCTTACCACCCCTCGGGACCGTACTTTCAAGTGGGACGTTTCCCTTTACTTTCAGTGGCTTTTGGCCGTGTTCCCCGAAGTCGAAACCTTTGGCAGGGTCATACCATTGGACGCCTAACCACTTCACCTTTCCCGCCGCGTCGACCGGCATGGAGGGGTCCCGCGCTTCTCTGGCGGGGGGCTTGCGCGGTTTTGGCAGTGCCTTGGGGCTGTCGGTCGATTTAGTGCGCTTTTGCCGTGGAGCGAACGGCGACGGCGACACGGCTTCGAGCTCCGTCTGCCTCTTAAGGTGTCGCTTCCTCAGCGCTTCAAGGTGTCGTTCGAGCCGCGTCTGGCCGCCCTCACTTCCTTCGCTTGGTGTTTTGTTCGTCGCCATGCCCCGAAACTTATACCGACTTGGCGACCTGTTGAAGGGGTGGCTTAGAATTGCCTTCCCGCGCGTCGTGGTCGGGCTGTCGTGAACCGAACCCGCGAGGTTTCCGCCGTCCTGCTTCCATCCCTAACGGGTCTTGTGCCGCAGACGCGGCATTTTCTAGTCGTGAATCCAATATCGATGCTTTGCCGGCACGGCTTCCCGCCAACCCAATACTAGATCAACCTCGCGCTGTACGGCGTGGATGGCCGGATTCGCAGGGAAGTCTTTGGCGAGTTCGGCCAGATATTCGTCGCGCCATTGCCGCCAACGCGAATTTGCGTGTTTTGCTTTCGGCTCCTCGGCCACGCCGCGCGAAGGCATGGTGCGAAAGCAGCTTAACTGCGGGTGGATCAGGCGCAGGTATTTTTCGAATTCTCCGGCGCTGTACAACTTTTGCAGGAACTCGATGTTTTCCCCGGTCAGCTCGAAGTCAAAGCCGAAAGCCGGATAAAACGGCAAATCGATTGCATTCATTGCGGGACTGCCTTTCGCTCGATTAGGCCGACTTTACGCAGTTGCTCATTATCTCTAGGGACTTGGCGCCTTACAACCTCATCGGATCGATAATCGACCGCCAGGGGGCGTGACGCACGACCGTTCTTGTGATTCATTGCCGACGTGCTTTGTGCGGGGTGCGTGACCATGATCGACCGACGCCAGCTTGTGACCAGCCTTGCGGCGGTTGCCGCCGGTGTTACCGTGCCTTCTCTTCGAACTAGCGCGGCACCGGTTGTTTCCACGGGAGTGACTTTCCGTCTGGGTACCTACGCGTATGGCTGGAGCGAGGCTATTTCGGATACCGCCTTCAGTTCAATCTGGCAGTTTCAGGCCTGGGATTGCTGGACATCGACCATTCGGCATTGCCCTACCGCCCTCACCTTTGCGACCGATTATCGCGAAAGTGAACTCGTAGTCGTATCGCCCTGTGAGCCTTTGCCGGTTGATGAGCCAGCGCTGCACATCATCGGCCATGCGGCGGACATGGCCAGTATCTTTGCACGTTCGCGCCGCATGCGGCACGAAGGCGCTTTTTATTACGCCTATCGCGATGGCTCACCTGATGACGCGTTAACGGCTGACGCGCCGGAATTACCGCGCGTGGTGCGCGCATGACCGGTCGCCGCGCCCCGCATGTGCTTGTCGGCCGAGCCTTCACGCAGGACGACCCTGAATGCGATGACGACATGATCGAGCAAGCCGTTGCCATTCGGGAGGATTCACGTTGGCACGTGCATATCCACAGCCGCACGACGAAAACATTTCTTCACGTCGAAAGCGGCTTGCTCTTTGCATCCGATCCGAGCGAGCCGTTCCACGTCTATCTTGTGCAGCCCGCGCACGCGGATCTTCCGGTCCCGCCACGGGAACAAATCGCGCCCTTCGCTTATGCCGTCACCTTTTGTGACCGGCTGGCAACGCTGACGCACAAGCTCCGCATCGAACGCGAACAGAAGGACGCATTTTTTCTTTTCAGCGAGGACAGCGGTGGCTTGAGATTCACTCGAAACATGGACGCGCCGACGCTACCACGTATTACGAGATTTTCCCACAGCCGGTTGTGATCGATTCTACTGAAGCTAACCTTCAGATATTTATGTCTTGTAACAAGCGGTTGATCGTTTCTCATTCAAAACAAGTAAGAACTTTCAGTCTCCTCGCGTATCTGAATATACAACCTCTAGACGTTGTGCTATAAAGACCCGCGAAAGCAGTTCGAAAAATAATCAAGACAAGCGCGCCAGGCGCTGAAGTGAATTGCAGCAGGCAGTGCCTTCGCCTACGCGACTTTGCCATCCTTTCCCGCTTACGCCTTCACAACACGCTTTTGCTCTTGCCGCACGGCGGAGCTGCATCGGTTTCAGGAGAAGTTGGAAGATGGAAATCGTGGTTGCGCAATCCGTAAAATGCCGAATGAGAGCAATGATGACCAATCGACCTTTATCGGTAACCATAGTCTCTTGGTTCTTGATTGCCTCCTGCCTCAGCGGCCTGACGATTGTGCTGGCTACGCTAGCCGATCCTACCGTGAGGGATCTGGTCGCCAACAGTTCACTTCGGCAGCTCCGATACGGTGCGCTATTGCAGCTCTAACAAAGACGAACTCTAACTAATGGAGATTTTCCTTTGAACGTGCCTTTGCGAAAACTATTTAAATGGGCTTTTCGAGCCACTGCCTGCATTGCGCTTTTATCGGCGGTCTTCATCGCGCAAAGAATGTACTTCATGCGAGAGACAGGCGTTGGCTTGTGTTTCCCCGACGAAATACAGAGTAAGGCGGTGAGCGCTAAAGGGGTTACTGCCGAAATTCATCTCTGCGGAGAGGCGTTTGGCTCTTACTATTATCTGGACATGCCTTTTAGTCCTTTTTCAGAAAGAAAAGTGACTTTTAATGACTCAACAACTCCATCCGCAATTGTGGTCCCTAAAGTCGAATGGATTGATGTCAATACTCTGAAGGTCATTGTGCCGAAGTGGATGAAGATAGTTGATAAAAAAGCATCCTTTAACGGCGTCGAGCTTGTGTACGAAGAAACACAATGAGGTGAATTTGAACTGTAAGTGCCGCTCATCAATAAAAACAGAGGATACTCATGACAAATCTTGTTCTGAACGGCCAAACGATTACTATTGACGGGCAGCCAATTCTGATCCCCGACGGATTCAGCGCCCAATCATTTCAAGATCAGATCAATACTGCATACAGTTGGTCTTTGTTAGGAGGCGTAGCTGCCGATGTTTTTCTCGCTCAGAATTTTATATGGGGCGGACAAGGCGACCTTCAGCGTCCAAATGGTGCCATTGGTCAGTTCAACGGGAATTATACGGCCGCTGCTGCATATTTGTATGGTGCCTCAGCTGCTGTCTCTGGATTAACGTTAGATCAAGCATTGCGGGGCGCTGAACCGCCCCGGGATTGCCGGAGGCTCCAACTCTTGAGAAGGTGGAGCCATGACAAGCAAGACGACGAACAAATTCTCACCTGAAGTCCGGACC